>CAWAAB010000001.1:0-1957500 GCA_963779945.1 uncultured Acidobacteriota bacterium | reverse complement strand
GCTCTTGTTTGGCCTGGTCTTTGTGGCCTTGTTTTTCTAGCACCAGGGCGAGACGCCAATGGGCTGCGGCGAGACTGGGCTCGTTGCCTTCGGCGGGCTGACCTAGATAAGTGCGCAGGTATTTTTCCGCGCGGGCGAGGTCTGGATTCTGATTATTCAGCAAAATTGCCTTGGCGGCCTGATAGTGGGGCGCGAGATCGTCGGGGACTTCGCGTTGGGCGTCGGCCAGGGTGGCGTCGAGTTCTTTCCAGCGGCCTTGCTGAGCGTAGACGGTGGCGAGAGCGGTGTAGGCGGCGATGCGAGCGGGGTCGAGGCGAATGGCTTCGCGGGCTTGCTCTTCGGCATGCGCGAGAGCGGCATGGGCGAGAGCGGCGCTTCCTTGAGCGATGTAGAAGTTGGCGGCTTGCGTACGAGCGTAGTAGAGCTTGGGATCGGCGGCGATGGCCTGCTGGGCAAGAGTTTCGAGTTCATTGGCAGGCTGCTTTTCGTAGGTGGCGATTTCCAGTTTGAAAAGGCAGCCGCGGGCGGGAGTGACGCGGAGCATGTGGTCGGAAACTTCGACGGCTTTCTTCACCGAGCCACCGACCATGCCGGGGGCCTGAAGGTAGAACTCGAGCAGGTCGCTGTTGGCGTCGAGGTTGTTGGGATCGAGTTGGAGGGCGAGATCAACTTCATTGCGGAAGCGGCGGGCGAGGGAGATTTTGGTGAACATTCCGGCCTGGGAGGTGGCCAGTTGGGAGGCGATGGCGTCGGCGAGAGCGGCGTGGAATTCGGCGTTTTTGGGATTGAGAGCGACGGCTTTTTCGGCTTGCTGGATGGCGTCGTCCCAGCGCTGGAAGGCGGCGGAGACTTTGGACATTTCGTACCAGCTTTGCGCGTCGTTGGGATTGGCCTTGAGACGCTCGGCAAGCAGGGGCTGGGCACGTTTGTAATGGCTGGCGTCGAGGAGGGCGGCGGTGGAGGGATCGGCGGCGTAGAGCGGCAGAGAAAGAATGAGGGTGACGAAAATCTTAGCGATGGGGGCGGAGCGACGAATCACTGAAATTCCAAGGTCACGAATTTAGCTTCGCTGGTGCCGACATTGGTGATGGAGTGGGTGACGCCGGCGTCGATCCATTTGATGTCGCCGGATTTCATCTCGACGTTGGATGCGCCTTTGCCGACGACATCGTTGCGGAGGAGCAGGTCGGTGACGGCGATCACGAGGTGAGGGTGGGTGTGGTGGTGTTTGGGCACGGAGCCGGCGACCTGGAGTTCGGTTTCGGAGACGCGGACGCCGTCTTTGACGAAGAGGATTTCCTGGGTGCCACCGTGGAGGATTTGCAGGCTGCGATCGTCGTCCCATTTGGGGGGAGGAGTAGCGTGGGCTTGGTCGTCCTGGAGCAGCTCGACGGCGACGGTGCGGAAGGGTGTGGGGGCGAGGTTGCGGGCGACGTGAGCGAAGCCGCCGTCAGAGGAGCGGACTTCGCCGTCTTGCAGTTTGAGGGTGACGGCGGGCTTGCCGGCGACTTGGTTGGAGATTTCGGAGGCGCCGAGAATGACGAAGACGTAGTCGTGGCGATGGCGGTGCAGCAAGGTAGCGGCGTGGGGAGCGACCTCTACCTGGAAGACGCGGACATATACATTCTGTAGAGCGAGATGATGGGAAGGCTCGGCAGTGATCTCGACTTCCGCGGTCTGAGCCGAGAGAGCTGCGGCGATCAGGAGCGCGGTGCAAAGGGCAGACAGGGATTTCATTAACGAATTCTAGCAGGGATGAGATGGAGGATTCAGCACTTGGCACTTGGCATTTGGCATTCAGCACTTGGTGGCCGGGGCTAGAGCGCAAAATAGGTTTTTTTGTGCAGCCAGCTGTTTTCGTCGCCGATGACAACATGGTCGGGCCATTGGGGAGTGGTGATGACGAGCAGACGCAAGTCCCGGGCGCCGGAAGGAATGCGAAAAGAGAGTTGGGTGGTGTAGGACTGGCCGGGAATCAGAGGCGTGGCCAGGGAAGGTCCGGAGGCGGACTCGAGGGGGAAGACGGCGCCGCGGGAGTCAATCAGTTGGACGGTGCGGGGCGAGGGGCTGAGAGGCGCGTCTTTAGGGCGAAGCGACGAAATGGTGGTTTCGTCGAAGCGGGTGCGCAGAGTAATAAGGTAGCGGGTGAAGAGGCTGGCGGGTTCGGCCTTGACCGCGGTGACAGAGTAGGCGAGATGGCAGTCAATCTCGCAGAAATATTTTTCCGGGCCGTGGGAGAGCAGGTGGTCACGGCTGCCGAGGGAGAATCCGAAGAGCAGGCCGAAATACACGCAGGCCCCGCAGGCGAGGATGAGCAGCGTCAACTGCGCGACCTGACACTTGCGAGCGAATGCCGCCATGGCGAGCGCGCACAAGGAGAGCAGTGTGCCGCAGCAGGCGGCGAGAAAGCCCAGGGCAGCGAGGGACGCGGGGAAATTCATATTGCTCTGGATGCCGTACTACATGTTTTCGCCTCCTCGTAATGTACTTTGCATTACAAAGCGCGAGGTCAAAAAAATATCAGGTTGGCTCGCGGGTTTGAGCGATGAATTGCTCCATCTGCTCGAGATACACTTCCAGCGCCTTGCGGCCCGCAGGGGTAAGGCGGTATTCGGTGCGGGGAATGCGCCCCTGAAAAAACTTGCTGCAGCGGAGATAGCCGGCGGCTTCGAGCTTCTGCGCGTGCACGCTGAGGTTGCCGTCGGAAGTTTTCAGCACGCGCTTGAGATCGTTGAAACTCAGCGAATGGTTGACGGCGAGCGCACTGACGATGCCGAGACGCAGGCGCTCGTGAATCAGGCGATCGAGTTCGGGCAGCTGGCGCGGAGAGCGAGGCGCGCCGGCGGCAGAAACCTTTCGCGCGGCATGGGCTGAGGTTGAGCGCAGAGTTCTAGCCACCATACCTCCGGGCGATGCTGAGTCCGAAACCGAGGTGCAGACCGCCGAAGCCGAGCGCCATCCAGAGATTACCCCAAGCCGGAAAGGTGAGGGCAGCAACGCCCAGCAGCATGAAGCAAGTACCCATGGCGGGGATGATGGCGACGGAGAGCGCGCCAGCTGAGACCACGCCCACACCGAAGAGCAGAAGCCAGACTCCGGGCAGGTAGCGAAGCAAGCCGGACTGAAAAAGGACAACGGTGAGAACGGCAGCGGCCGCGGCCGGAGGCAGAAAACTGAGGGCAAATTTTCGGCCGGGCCCGCTGGTCAGCGGAACGCCGGCGCGCTGGGCTTTGTTCTGAGTGGCGGCAATTCCGAGGGAAGAGGCGAGGACAGCCTCGGCGATCCAGACGGCGAGCCACATGGCGGGCGAAACCTGCCGGGAGGCGAGCCACGCGGCGGGCAGCGCGGTTGCGCCCATGGCGACCTGGCCCCATCCCGGAATAGCAGTGAAAGCGGAGGAGCGTTCGAGGGTTTCGCGAATGAAGCGGAGATCCTCAAGGGCACGGGCGGGCGCGGGAGAATGAGAGCGTGGGCGGCGGACGCGATGTTGGCGCTCGAACATGTGGAGTTTACCGGTAGTGTTCAAGGTAATACAGGGCCGCAAAGGCGACCACCAATGGGGCAGCGGCAAAGGCCACGGGCCGCGTGCTTCGCAGAGGCCGCTTGCAATCCACGGTAGCGAGAAAAAGTAAGACGGCCGGCAGCAGCGCCACGATGGATAGCTGAAAGATATGGGCCGCGATGCCTTCGTCTGGTTGCGGCGGCTGGGCGTAGCCGGTCAGCACGGCCAGCAGCGCGGTGAGGGACAAGATGATCAGCAGGTTGCCGCTGATGCGATTGATTTGGTGTGCGGGCATGGGCATTACTCTTGCACATAGTGCATTTTCGATTGATTATTGTCAAGTACTTTATAATGCAAAGTCAAATGACCATCCCTGCGGGGCGCCGGCGCTACGGGGCGAGATAGAATCAGGGGGTGACGGATCTTCTTCATGAATGACCTGGGGAAATTGCTGATATTTCTGGGCGCAATGATCGTTTTGGTGGGACTAGGGTTGGTGTTGGCGGGGCGGGCCAACTTTCCGCTGGGACGGCTGCCGGGGGATTTTGTGTATCGGGGAAAGAACACGACGGTTTATTTTCCGCTGGGGACGTCGATTGTGATCAGCCTGGTTTTGTCGGGGTTGATGTATGTGGTGGGGAGGATGCGGAGGTAGCTGTCAGCTGTCAGCTCTCAGCATTCTAGCTTCTAGCTTCTGGCTGCTAGCTAAACCCTCGGCAATGCGTTGACTTGGCTCAGGTTGGGTCCTAGTATGGTCGCGTCCAGCGCGAGCTTCGAGATTTGATCGGCCAGACCATCTCGCACTACCGCATCGTCGAGAAGTTGGGCGGCGGCGGAATGGGTGTGGTCTACAAGGCCGAAGATGTGACCCTGCACCGCTTTGTCGCCCTGAAGTTCCTGCCGGATGATGTCGCTAACGACCCTCAAGCCCTGGCTCGTTTTCAGCGTGAGGCTCAGGCCGCCTCAGCGCTGAACCATCCCAATATCTGCACGATCTACGAGATCGGGCAGGAGAACGGCCAGCCTTTCATCGTGATGGAGTTTCTGGACGGGCTGACGCTGAAGCATCGCATTGCGGGTCGACCTCTGGAAAGCGAACTAATTCTGTCGCTGGCCATCGAGATTGCGGATGCACTCGACGCCGCCCATGTGGAAGGAATCGTCCACCGCGACATCAAGCCGGCGAATATCTTTGTGACCAAGCGCGGGCATGCCAAGGTTCTGGACTTCGGGCTGGCGAAGCTGGGCCCGGTCAGCAAACGAGACCCGTCGGGAGCAACCGCCCTGGAGACCGTACCCAGTGAGGAACACCTGACCAGTCCCGGCTCTACCCTGGGCACCATCGCGTATATGTCGCCGGAGCAGGCGCGGGCAAGAGAGCTGGATGCGCGCAGCGATCTGTTCTCGTTTGGAGCGGTGCTCTATGAGATGGCGACCGGGCAGTTGCCCTTCCGTGGGGAGAGCACGGCGGTCATTTTTCGTGAAATTCTGGATCACAATCCGGTTCCGGCGGTGCGGCTGAATCCGGAGGTATCCGCGGAACTGGAGCGGATTATCAACCGGGCGCTGGAGAAAGATCGCAATCTGCGGTATCAGCACGCTTCCGAAATGCGTTCGGAGTTGCAAAGGCTGAAGCGGGACACGGAGTCGGGGCGGATCTCGAGTGTGAGTAGGGAGGAATCCGGATTCGAGGCACAGGGGCTAAAGCCCTCGGCTTCGGCGACGGGTGACGCGGGCCTGAAGGCCCGCGCTTCCACGGCAGCTCCGGCGGCAGGGAGCGAGGAGCGAGTCGAGCTGCGCTCGAGCGGACCCTTCGACTCCGCTCAGGGCAGGCAGCCGAGGGCGGCTGTCCCCACATGGTCTCTGCTCGTGGCTGCGGTGGTTGCCATCGTGTTGATTGCCGGTGGCCTCTATTATCGTTCTCATGGCGCCAAGCCGCTCACGGACAAAGACACCATCGTTCTTGCCGACTTCGCGAACAGTACGGGTGATGCGGTTTTCGACGACACGCTCAAGACGGCGCTCAACGTATCTCTGCGGCAATCGCCTTTCCTGAATGTGCTCTCCGACGGCGAAGTAACGAAGAATTTGAAGTTGATGACTCGCCCGGCTGACACCAAGCTCACGCCCGGAGTGGCCCGCGAACTTTGCCAGCGGGCCGGCAGCAAGGCGTACATTGCCGGGTCGATTGCCAGCCTGGGCAGGCAGTACGTGCTGGGATTGAAGGCGGTGAATTGCCAGAGCGGGGACACCATTGCACAGGAGCAGGTTACCGCTCCGGCCAAAGAAAAAGTGCTGGATACTCTGGGCGAGGCGGCATCGAAACTGCGCGGCGAGCTCGGCGAGTCGCTGGCGACGGTACAGAAGCTGGATGTTCCGCTGGTTCAGGCTACCACGTCCTCGCTGGAAGCTCTGCAAGCGTTGAGCCTTGGCGTAAAGGCAGCTGAAGAGAAAGGCTTCGCCGAAGCCCTGCCCTACGATGAACGCGCCATCGAACTCGACCCAAATTTTGCCTTGGGCTACTCGGAAGTGGGCGCCGACTACGCCAGTCTTGGTGAGCTAGGGCGGGCCAGCGAGTACTACACCAAGGCATTCCAGTTGCGGGAGCGTGCCAGCGAGCGGGAAAAGCTGAGCATCGCCGCCGACTATTATTCGAATGTAACCGGTGAACTGGATAAAGCGGTCCAGACGTGTCAGGAGGAGATAGAGAGCTACCCACGGGGAGGCGCAGCGTATAGCAATTTGGGTTTCGTGTACGGCGCACAGGGGCAGTATGAGAAAGCTGTGGAGGCCACCAAGCAAGCCGTGCGCCTTGAACTTGATACAAATTTGCACCCCAATCTCGCCAACTACGCTCTTGCCTTGCAGCGGTTCGACGAGGCGCGGCAGAGCCTCCATGAGGCGCAGGTGCGAAAGCAGGATAATCCCGTACTCCACAATGCTCTCTATGCTCTTGCCTTTCTCGGGGCGGACGGCGGCAGAGGCGTTGAAGCTGGTTCCCGCGAGTCAGGGCGTCGAGGTCGAAGCCGCGCTGGCGTTTGCCATGGCGGGCGATACGGCGCGAGCCGAGTCTTTGGCTCAAGACTTAGGGAAACGCTACCCGCTGGACACGCAGATGCAATCGCTTTGGCTGCCTGCGATTCAATCGCAATTGGCACTGGACAAAAAGAACCCGGCTGCCGCCCTGAATACCCTGCAAGCTGCGTCAGCCACCGAGTTGGGGCTAATTCAGTTCGTCGCCAATCTTTCCTGCCTTTACCCGGTGTATGTGCGTGGAGGAGCATACTTGGCAGCCGGACAAGGTAACGCTGCTGCCGCCGAGTTCCAGAAGATCATCGATCACAGCGGCATCGTCTGGAACTGCTGGACGGGAGCTTTGGCGCATCTGGGCGTGGCGCGGGCGAATGCGTTGCAAGCGAAAACTTCACAGGGAGCAGATGCCGATGCGGCCCGCGTCCGCGCTCTCGCTGCTTACAAAGATTTCCTCACTCTCTGGAAAGACGCCGACCGCGATATTCCCATCCTGAAAGAAGCGAAAGCTGAGTATGGGAAGCTGGAGTAGCAGTCAGCTTTCAGCACTCAGCTTTCAGTCGGCGTTTACGGGCGAAAACCTTGACCACAGCGGGCACAGGGGTGACCCAAAACCCAAAAACTGGCACAGAGGAGATTAGAGGTAAGCTGGGGCAGAAGTCCGGGAGAGGAGACGAGGACGATGCCCAAGAGTGGTCACACGGAAGAGCAGATCGTGGCAGTGTTGCGGCAGGTGGAAGCGGGAGCGCGGGTAGACGACATTTGCCGCAAGGTGGGGATCAGCCAAGCCACTTACTATCTCTGGAAACGGAAATATTCCGGGGTAGGGGTGAGCGAGTTGCGTGAGTTGCGGCAGTTGCGGGATGAGGTCGGACGACTGAAACGGCTGGTGGCGGACTTGAGCCTGGACCGGCAGATCCTGCAGGAGATCGTATCAAAAAAGCTGTAAGGCCTCGTGCGCGTCGGAAGTTGGCGCGCTGGGCGCAGGAGGCCTATCGGATCAGCGAGCGGCACGCAGCGAGAGTGGTGAAACTGGCGATCGGGACGCTGCGCTACCAGAGCCGGAAGGTGTTCGATGAAGTGCTGCGGCATCGTTTGCGGGATTTGGCAGGAACCCACGTGCGCTACGGGTATCGTCGGTTGACGGTGCTGCTGCGACGCGAAGGCTGGCAGGTGAATGCCAAACGGATCTACCGGCTGTATCGGGAGGAAGAGTTGATTGTGCGCACGAAGCAACGACGGAAGATGGCGCGACGACGGCCCGTCCCGAGTGGCGTCGCCACGCGGCCCAATCAGTGTTGGAGCATGGACTTTGTGAGCGACAAGTTGGCGGATGGACGTTCATTCCGCATTCTGACCGTGGTGGACCAGTTCACGCGAGAGTGTGTTGGGTTGGAAGCCGATCGTTCGATGACAGGGTTCAAAGTGGCACAGGCGCTAGAACACGCACGGCACGAGCGGGGCCACTTGCCCGAGAGCATCACCGTGGACAACGGCAGCGAGTTCTGCAGTCGCGCGCTGGAATCCTGGGCCATGGCCAACGAGGTGAGGTTGTGCTTCATTCGCCCAGGGCGTCCGGTGGAGAACGGATTCATCGAGAGTTTCAATGGCCGGCTGCGGGACGAGTGTTTGAACGTAGAGTGGTTCTCGACGCTGGAAGATGCGCGGCAGAAGCTGGCGAAGTTTCGCGAGCATTACAATCAGCAGCGACCGCACAGTTCGTTGGCAGATCGGACGCCCGCGGCGTTCGCAGCGTTGCACAGGGAAAAAGCTAGTACATCGCTGGGGCGCGCACTCCAGAGCGTCTTGATAGAGTCTCTGGAGTGCGCGAAACCCGCGTCAACAGCGGAAGAAAGGACTTACACTGCCCGAAACCTCTAGCTTCGTTTGTGACAGAGAATGGGAGCGGTTCACAGCAGAAGTTGTCGTATTCTTACATGAACGAAAATTGGGGGCAGGTCAGGGGAAGCACAGGGGAACGCCAAACTCCAAAACCTTGACCACGGAGGGCATAGGGGAACGCACAGGGGAACGCCAAACTCGGGCACGGGCAGGACGGCCGCGCCTACAGAGCAGACGAATTTTTATTCTTCTTGGAATCGTTCGGGGCGTTCCTGGCGGCGGCGCGTTCTTCGATGGCGCGGTTTACGACGAACAGCATCTCGTCCAGTGGGGCGGGCTTGCCGGTCCAGATCTCGAACTGGCGGGCGGCCTGCTGCACGAACATTTCGATGCCGGGAATGACTTCCGCTCCGGCGGCTTTGGCCATCTTCATGAGACGGGTTTCGGGGGGATCGTAGATCATGTCGAAAACATAACGCGCCTTGATTTCGTTTTCGTTGAGTGGCGACTCTTTGGTGTTGCCCATGCCCACGGAAGTGGCGTTGATGATGACGTCGAAGGTGAGCTTCTTCAGATCGGCGCGCTTGAGCAAGCGGGCCCGGGCGGAGCGTGCAAGTTTCTGGGCGGGACCGAGGGTGCGATTCAGAATGTACACTTCGGCGCCACGTTCTTTGAGTCCGTAGACGGCGGCGCGGGCTGCGCCGCCGGCGCCGAGGACCAAAATTTTGGCTGCCTCGAGCGAAATTCTCTGCTGCAAGGGACGGACTACTCCGGCGGCGTCGGTATTGAAGCCGTAGAGCTTGCCGTCCTGGGCACGCACGACGGTGTTGCAGGCGCCGATCTTCGTTGTATGCGCGTCGGTGTTGTCGAGGTGGGAGACGATGGCTTCCTTGTAGGGCATGGTGATGGAGAGGCCGTGGATGGGGATTTCTTTGACGCAGCCCAGCAGGTCTTTTAAGGTTTTGGCGTGCAGGGCGAGGTAAACGCCGTTTACGGTCTCGCGGCGCAGGGCGGCGTTCATGATTGCGGGCGAAAGCGAATGGGCCACGGGATCGCCGGCCACGGCGTAGACGCGAGTGGCGGGGTCGACCTGTTCGATACGATAGGTGCTGCGCAACTCCTGCGCGGTCACCTGGCCGGGCGCGGTTTTCTCGTCTTCGCTGACGGCCGCGAAGGTGAAGGCGCTGCCGGCGCGCACGCCGAGGACGCGGCTGATGATTCCCTGTTCACCCATGCACAAGCCGATCAGGGAATGCCGGTCGCTGTTTTTCTCCAGGAACTTCATCATCAGCACGTTGTCATGCAGGGTGGTGGCGGTGGTGACAATTTTGTAGAAGTCGGCGGGGAGGGCCACCATCTTTTCGAGGGTTTCCTCGAGCTTCTTGGTGCCGCGAAAGTCGTGGTAGGAGAGGATGAGCGCGGCCCGGGTGCGGAGACGTTCGAGCTGCGCCCGTTTGCAGCGGACGGCGCTTTGCAGTTCCAAGTCCACCAACTGACAGCCGGCCGCGGCGGCCTTGGTGAGAATGTCCAACTGGGAGGCGATCGATCCCCGGAACTTGCCTCCGTTGGCCACGCGCCGGCAAGTGGCTATGGTGGCCACATGGGGATGGTATTCGGTGAATTGCTTGATGCGGGCGAGCGCGAGGACGGGGCGGGCGAGGTAGTCTAACCTGAACTCCAGAAAGGTGTTGTCCCGAACCAAGGCCTCGGCTTTTTCGACCAGTTCGACCGGGTCGGACCCGATGACCGCGACGCAAACCCGGGGCAAGCGTAAGGGTCGAAGGCGAGCTACGAACTGGTTGGGGGCTGCCATCATCTGTTTTATAGAGTGGCGCGATATTACAGGCGCGTAATTGCAGATGCAACAGGGGATTGAGGTTTTTTCGGGGAGGTGCGGCTTAACCTAGTGGTCTGACACCAGCGTAACCTTGACCGTGGTTAGGCTAGTTGTTACTGTCCGCCTTGGAAGTCTTTTATTTTTCTGCAACTTAAGGGAGATGAGGCCGGGGGTGAGGCGGTTCCGGCTTCGGAGGTAACATGAAGAAAACAGGAATGTTGCTGGTCTTGTCGCTGGCGATGGGAACGGCAGTTGCGCAAGCGAGCGACGCAGCTGCGAGTCAACCGACGCCCGACGGCACGGTAGCGACCAACGTGAGCTTTCCGGTCGAGAGCATTGTGCATCCGACCTATTCAGACCTGCAATGCGCGGGTTTCGTGGAAAAGCAGAAGTTGCCGAATGCCAGCTATGTAGCCGGCGGGTTGGACACGCCGAACACGGCGCAGTACGCGGGAGGCAATCTCATCTTTTTGAGCGGCAACAGCTATGAGTTGGGCAAGGTCTACCGTATTGTCCGCGAGCTGCACGACCCGAATCGCTTCGAGGAGTTCGATGGTCAGGCCAGCATGCTCAGGGCGATGGGACAGCCCTACGCCGAACTGGCGGTGGTGCGGGTGGTGGACACGCGCAGCAAGTCGGCCATTGCGCACATCGAGTTCAGTTGCGCGCCGGTGGTTCCGGGTGACCTGGTAACCGCGTTTGTGGACAGGCCTGCGCTGCCCCTTCATCCTGCCATACGTTTTGACCGCTTTGCCCCGCCCAATGGCAAGGCCAGCGGCCGCATTGTTATGGCGAAAGACTTCGACGCCGAACTGGGGACTGGGAGGAAGGTCTACATGAATCTGGGGACCAACCAGGGAGTGAAGGTCGGCGACTATTTCCGCGCCGTCCGCGGCTACGAAGCCGATCTGCATAATCCGGTGGATTCACTGTCGTTCAAGGCATCCACGGCGGAGGACACGCAAGCCCGGCCGCCTTCCATCGAGCAGTCGACGTTCAACCGCAGCAGCGGTCCCAACATTCGGGTGGCGGCTTTCCCGCGGCGCGCGGTGGGCGAAATCCTGGTACTGGAAACCACGCCGACGACCTCGACCGGCATGATCGTATTCGCCATGGAAGACATGCACCTGGGAGATGGCGTGGAGTTGGATCCGCAACCGTAGAGTTTGTTTTTTCTTCAACCCGCTGCAAGACGAGAATGGGGAGGAGCTGAAAAGCTTCTCCCTTTGTTTTTGGGATGAGAAATCTTAGACCGCAAAGGACGCGAAGACGGGCACGCAAAGTTCGCAAGGAAGAGCAGGTTCCTCGACTTCGCATGACGCTGCGCAAGCGTCATCTCAATTTACACGGGCGAGGGCGCCCGCGCCCCACGATCAGGGGTCGGAGAAGACTTCGGCGGTGAAGGCTTCGAGGGTTGCGCCTTGCTGCCAGGCATCGGGCGGCAGGCCGGCTTTGCGGCAGGTTTGTTCGAGGAAGGTTACGCGGTCCCAGGCGTGCTCGACTGGGACTTGAGGAAGCAGCAGGCCGCGGTGACCGTGCCGGCCGATGAGCAGGCCGTGGCGGCCGATTTCTAATTCTTCGGCGCGGATCGGTTGCAGGGGGGAGAGGATGCTGAGCGACACTGTCAGCTCGGGAGCTTCCTCGGGGGTGACGGGCAGGAAGCGTGTGTCCTCAAAGGCGGCGGCCCGCGCGGTTTCTGCAACGGTGCGATAGAGAGAGGCTACGGGGAGAACGAATCCTACGCAGCCGTGCAACTGGCCGCGGAAATAAATGGTGGTGAAAGCTCCGCGCGGCTCAGCGAGGTGCGGCGAAGGAGGGTCGAGCGGGATTTCGCGGCTTTCGAGGGCTGCCTCGATGGAGGCATGCGCCAGTTTCAAGAGAATGCGGCGTTCTTCCAGCGTGAATTCATCAGGTGGGGGCGACATCGCGCTTCCTTCGTCGGCTGAGAACGAAAGCGCGGCGGCGGCTCTTCACCACCTGGCGGTCGATCTTCGACCAGAAGGCGATGAAGTAATCACCGGCGGAGAGCAGCGAGAGCAGCACCATGAACCAGATGGCCAGCCGCGCGATCCAGTGGACGGGAAAAATGTAGGGGCCGTAGACCGGCCATTCTTTCCAGCGGTGGTCAAGGATTACGGCCACCACGGAAATGCTTTGCACCAGCATTTTGAACTTGCCGAGATCGCTGGCTTCAATGGTAAAGCCTTCGGAGGCGGCGATGGAGCGCAGGCCACTCACCAGAAATTCCCGGCCAATGATGATGACGGCGATCCAGGCGGGAACCAGGCTGGGATTGAATTGAACAAGGGTGACGAAAGCAGCCGCGATCAGGAGTTTGTCGGCCAAGGGATCGAGCAACATTCCCATGGTGGTGATCTGTCCGCGCTTGCGGGCGAGATAGCCGTCAATGCCGTCGGTGAGTGAGGCTGCGATGAACAGGGCTGACGCCAACAGTTCTTTTTGGCCTCCCGTGCTTTGAAAGTGGCTGGTGGAAAGAATCCAGATCAGCAGCGGGATGCTGACAATGCGGGTGAGCGTGATGGAATTGGGAAGATTCACCGGGACGCCGAGCTACTGCGTCTAGATTATCCTCCAGTGGGAAGAGTGAAAGCAATGCAGGAAAAAGCACGAAGGGCATACCGGCCCCGAGGGGACCACGTATGCCCAAGCGGTGCTAAATGCCGCGAATGCTGTAGAACTAATGTTCTCCAATCTTTCCCGGCGGCGTCAGTTGTTGGTATCGAAGTAGAAGACATGCTGCAAATTGCCGATGGCAAAGCCGGTGATATCTGCGTAGTAATCGGCTTGGCCCCCGCCGAGGTTGGCCACAGTCCAGCTCGTTAGTTCGGCGAAATCGGGACGCTGCCGAATGGGATCGAACAGCGGATCTTTGTCCATGGCGGGATAGGAACAGTAATTCCCTTTGATGGCTTTGCGCAACTGCCAAGCTGGCATCCAGTGCCAGCAGAATTTTCTAGCCCATCGGCAACAAGTGGATGCCACAGTGCAGGCACGTTCGTTTTGAAGACTCGTCGGCCGGCATCTGCATAGTTGAAGAAACGGTCGAGATATTTCAGGGCTATGTCACGACTAATCCCGTTTGGCGGGTTTGTAGCCGGCTTTCTTGGCGTCGTCGGGGGTCATGAATTTGCCGTTTTTGGTTTTGCCGTACCAGCGGCCGCCTTTGTGATAGATGCCGGTGTCGAGGTTGACCCAGACTTTGTGGCTGGCTTTGGCGGCGGCGATGTCGGCGGCGGAGTAGGTTTGCGATGCAGCGGACTTTGCCGCTTTAGGGGATGGAGTGTTCGGGGGATTGTCCTGGGCGGCAACGGTGATGGCGAAAATAAGGGTCAGCAGAAGAAGTGCGCGTTTCATACATTCAGATTACAACCTTGCTCATGGATACGGCTCGGTGCCGGAAGAAAATCGGGGTGAATAGTGCCGGGTTGGGAAAGCGCGAGGAACGCGTTACCACAGGGGGCACGGGGGTCCACAGGGGAAGTCAGTGAATCTTGAAACGCAGAAGGCGCAGAGGTCTCACGGAGGACGCTGAGAGGAGCTTTTACCCAGGGGACACGGAGGTTCACAGGGGAAAGCCAAAGAATCTTAGAGCGCAAAGGGCGCAAAGAAGGGCCGCCAAGAGCGCAGAGGAAATCAAAGACAAACTCCGCTTACGCGTAAATTCCGCGCTGGCGAATGGTGACGGCTACGCGGTCAATGGCCAGCATGTAGGCGGCGATGCGGTTGTTGACGTGGTGGGTCTCGGCGAAGCGGACGACGTCGTTGAAGGCCTCGACCATGATGGTTTCGAGCTGTTCGTTGACGAAAGATTCTTTCCAGAAATAGCCCTGGCGGTCCTGCACCCATTCGAAGTAGGAAGTGGTGACGCCGCCGGCATTGCACAAAATGTCGGGGATGACGAAGATTCCCTTGTCGGCGAGGACTTCGTCGGCGGACGCGGTGGTGGGGCCGTTAGCGCCTTCGGCGAGGATTTTGCATTTCACGCGCTCGGCGTTGCGGCTGGTGATCTGATTTTCGGTGGCGGCGGGAATCAGGATGTCACATTCGCTGACGAGAAGTTCCGCGGGATCGACTTTCTCGGCGCCGGCAAATCCGGTGATGGTGCGGTTTTTCTGGCGATGTTCGCCGAGCGCCTTCACATCGATTCCATTCTTGTTGAAGAGGCCGCCGTCGACTTCGAGAATGCCGATAATCTTGTAGCCGGCTTCGGCCATGAGCAGCGCGGCGTTGGAGCCGACGTTGCCGAAACCCTGCACGATGACGCGTGTGGTTTCTTTCTTAAGTCTCAATTTTTTGATGGCTTCATCGCAGGCGATCATGATGCCGCGGCCGGTGGCTTCGCGGCGGCCGCGTGATCCGCCCATGTTGACGGGCTTACCGGTGACCACGGCCGTCACCGTCTGCCGCATGTGCATGGAGTAGGTGTCCATCATCCAGGCCATGGTTTGTTCGTTGGTGTTGACGTCGGGCGCGGGAACGTCTTTTTCCGGGCCGATGAATTCGAACAATTCGGCGGTGTAGCGGCGGGTCATGCGCTCCAGTTCGGACATCGACATTTTGTGGGGATCGCAGATGATGCCGCCTTTGGCGCCGCCGAAGGGAATGTTGACGACGGCGCACTTCCAGGTCATCCAACTGGCGAGGGCGCGGACCTCGTCGAGGGTGACGTCGGGGGCATAGCGGACGCCGCCTTTGGCGGGGCCGCGGGCGATGGAGTGCTGGACGCGGAATCCGGTGAACACTTCCAAGCGGCCGCTATCCATGGCGACGGGGATGTGCACGATGAGCTCACGATTGGGATAGCGCAGGACTTTCCAGATGCCTTCGTCGAGATTGAGCTTCTGCGCGGCGAGATCGAAGCGGGCTGCCTGCGCCTCCATCGGATTAAATTCACGTTCGAGGGCGGCAGTATCTGGGGTGGTGGCGGTCATGGCGTCTCCGATGCGCGCGTTCTGGGGTGCGGCTGAACGATTCCCCCGGAATTGGGCAGCAGATTTCAGAGTATAAGCAGGCGAGAGCGGGGAGGCAAGTGAGGGGTGGGGGGCTATACCGCAAAGTGCGCAAAGAGCTCGCCAAGATCGCAAAGAGAGGCTCGCTTTGAGATGTGGGCGGGTTGGTTCTGGTTAGAACCAGTTCTCAGATCTCGGTTCTCGGTTCTCAGTTATGCTTCGCGGCGCGGGGGCAGGACCAGCCACTTGAGCAGCATGTTGACGATGGTGAGGACGATGCTGCCGACAAAGGCGGCGCCGAAATTGCGGATGTGGAAACCGGGAACGAACATCGAAGCCAGCTCCAGCATGATGGCGTTGATGACAAACCAGAACAGGCCTAGCGACAGGATGGTCAGCGGGAAGGTGATGATTTTCAGGAACAGGCCCAGGGTTGCGTTGACCAGGCCGATGACGACGGCGGCGATGAGCGCGGCGAAGGGGCCGTCCACATAGAAGCCGGAGACTACGCGGGAGGTGATCCAGACGGCGAGGGCGGTGATGATCCAGTGGAGAAGCATTCGCATGGGGGACCTTCCAGAGACTATACGGCGGCGAGGGCGAGGGGGCAAATGGGGTCCTACTTGGCGCTGGTGGGCTGGCGTTCGAGGTGTTCGAAAACTTCTTCGGCGCGGCGCAGGGCTTCCTGGACGTTGTCACAGATGTTTTCGTGGCCAATGACTTCCTCGAATTCGGCCTGGCGAATGAGTTTGGCGGGCTGCTCGCGGGCTCCGCACAAGATGAGGACGCGCTTACTGGCGTGCAGTTGGCGCGCGACTTCCTCCAGCGCGAATAGACCGGTGGCATCGAGCGCGGTCATGTTGCGCAGGCGCAGAATCACGACCGGAGGAAGAGTGTGGATGTCTTCGGTGACCACGGCCAGCTTGTCGGTAGCGCCGAACAAGAACGGTCCGTGGATGCGGAAGATAGTTGCGTAGTAGGGAATGTCTTTATCTTGCAAAATGTGGACACGACCGTCTTCGACGTAGTCGTCGGTGACTTGAGAGACGGTGGTGGTGTCGGCGACGCGGCCGATGAATAGAAGCGCGGCGAGAATCATGCCGGCTTCGACGGCGACGGTCAGGTCGGCGAAGACGGTGAGCGCGAAGGTGACCAGCCAGATGCTGATATCGGTTTTGGTCAGCTTGAGCAGCTGCGGAATCTCGCGCCACTCGCCCATGTTGTAGGCCACGACCATCAGAATGCCGGCGAGGGCGGCCATGGGAATGTAGCTGGCGAGCGGGGCTGCGAAGAGCAACACACAAAGCAGGGTGAGGGCGTGAATTATGCCTGCGACTGGAGACTTGGCGCCGGAGCGGATGTTGGTGGCGGTGCGGGCGATGGCGCCGGTGGCGGGCAGGCCCCCGAACATGGGCGAGACCACATTGGCCACGCCTTGCGCGACCAGTTCGACGTTTGGATTGTGGTGGTCGTTGCTCATGCGGTCGGCGACGACTGCGGACATCAGGGATTCGATGGCTCCGAGCATGGCGACGGTGAACGCGGGACCGAGTAAGCCGTGGATCAGATCGGCCCGGAAGTGCGGGATGGCAAGATGCGGCAGGCCGCTGGGGATACCGCCGAAGCGGGTGCCAATGGTTTCCACCGGCAGCTTGAAGACAAACGCTGCCGCGGTGGCTCCGAGCATGGCTACGATGGGGCCGGGGATACGATTCGAGGCGGCGCGGCAGACGAGCATGGTTGCGACGGTTCCCGCAGCGAGGGCCGTGGCCGCGTACGAGAGACTGTGGAAGTTGGCGGCGAGGGCTTCCATGCGGAGCCAGAAAACGCCGGGAACTTTGTCGAGGCTCAATCCGAAGAAGTCTTTGATTTGGGTGCTGGCGATCAAGACCGCGATGCCGTTGGTAAAGCCAATGACGATGGGCCGGGGAATATATTTGACGGCCGTGCCCATACCCGTGACTCCAAGAATGATGAGGATGACGCCGGCCATGACGGTGCACATGAACAGGCCGTCCACACCGTGCATAGCAACGATGCCGGCGATCACCACTACGAACGCGCCGGTGGGGCCACCGATCTGGGTCTTCGAGCCCCCCAGGAGGGAGATCAGGAAGCCGGTCACTACTGCGCAATAGATTCCGGCTTGCGGAGTCAGCCCGGAGGCGATGGAAAACGCCATCGCCAGCGGCAGCGCCACCAGACCGACGGTGATGCCTGCGACCACGTCATGCAGGAATTTGTTGAGATTGTAGTCCCGCAGACACAGCACGGACTTGGGCAGCCAGCGCTCGGGCAAATTGGTTATGAGTGAGGTTGCGGACAGGAAGCACGCTCCGTCGAGATTAGATTATGACAGCAACACAGTCAGATTTCCTGTGACTGTGGTCACACCGGCGACGGGCGTTATTCCCAGGTTGGGGCAGCGATGGGTTTCCCGGTTCGCAAATAATGATTGATGGCGGACTCCCAGCCTTGCATTTTTTGGCGAAACCAATCTTCGGTGAAGCGTTCGACTTCGCGATTGCCCTCGGGAGACAGGGCGGTGTAGGTGTATTGGATGTGGGCGGTGGTGGCGTGGCCGCTTGGTTCGAGGCGGATTCTGATCTGAGCAGCCACCATGCCGGGGTCGACCCAGACGAAGGCGATGCGGAAAGCGGCGGGATCATATTCGGTGACGATCCAGGTGGTCTCGCGTCCGTTTTCTTCGGTGATGAAAACGCAGCCGGCTTCGGCCACGCCGGATTTCGAATAGATGAGGCGATACTGCCAGCCCGGGACCCAGTCGGCCTCGCGGACGGGACAGAGTAAGGGGAACACGGTTTCGGGTGGGGCAAGGTTGGTTTGGGTGAATTGGTGAGTTACCCGTTGGGCTTGAAAGTTGGTCATGGCTCTTCTCCTCCAAAAAGAAAATGGCCCGCGCCGGAGGCATGGGCCTGATTTTGTCACAAAAGAAATAGGCCGGATCGATTGATCCGGCCTGTCTCGAATTGATTATCTCACAATTGTCGCCTCAGGAATAGGGACGTTGGCCGCGAACCGCCCAGGCGCGCGCAGGCAGTGAAATCGTACCGTCGGTGTCGGCCGGCAGCGAGGTTCGCAATCGTTCTCGAATTGCGCTGCGGGTATGGTCATCTCGAGTGGCGAGGTAATTGGGGGCTGAACCCTGGCCGCTGGAGAATGGCTGCCAGTAATCGTCGAAGCTGGTGAAACGAGTTACTACGTCAAGGCTGGTGAGTGCGACCTGCTCCAGTTTCACCGTCTCGAAAATCTTTTGTAGCGGACCCGGCCCGCACAGTGGGAAGCGCCGGGCCTGATCGAAGGTTGCGGCCTCGGGATCGACGGCGGTGGCAGCATCCCAGAACTCGCGGAGGAAACGCGCTCCTTGGGCATAGTCCCAGACGTAAGCGGCAACCGTGCCACCGCGGCGGGTGACTCGCCGCATTTCGCGTAACGCCTGGTCGGGTTGCGGGATGTAGTTCAATCCCAGGCAGCAGACGGCAACGTCGAAGCGCTCGTCCTCTGAGGGAAGCGCTAAGGCGTCGGCAATGGTGAAGGTGAGTTCGGTCTGGGTGTTCTGCTCACGAGCAAACGCGACTTGTCCCGGCGATGCGTCCACGCCGACAATGCCCGTGGGCGAGCATGTTTCGGCAATCGCCTGGCTCACGATGCCGCTTCCGCAGCAGACATCGAGCCAGCGCGCATGCGCGGGAACGCTCAGCCATTTCAGGAACTCGTGGGCGAGCAGACGGCTCCAGCGGCCCATCCAGACCTCGTAAGCCGCGCCCGAGGTCCATTTGTCCACGCTGGAATTCTCTTTGCGATTCTGCAGCAGTTCGCCCCTGACTAAAACAGATTCCAGAGGAACTGATTGTATACGTCGTGGTGGTACTGGACTTCCGGGGCCTTCACAAATGTGCCCAGGAGGCGCGGACAGCGGTCGGCGGAAGCTTGTTTCAAGTCCGCGTAGCGGGCCTTTACGTCTGCGCCCAGCAGTTTCGTGGTCCAATCGGCTTTGCGGAAATTGGCCAGCGCGTCGTAGATGTTGTCGGGCAAGTAGCGTTGCGCCTGGCGCAGGTTCTTGATCTTTGCGGTCTCGCCATCGAGGCCGGTTTTGAAGATGGAGAGCATGACCAGGTAGGGGTTGGCGTCGGGAGAAACCGAGCGTACTTCGACACGCATGCTGCGCTCGTTGCCGATGGGGATACGGATCATGGAACCGCGATCGGTGGCCGATGCTTTAATTTGGTTCGGCGCTTCAAAGTGGGGATCGAGGCGGCGGTAGGCGTTCACGCTGGCGTTCAGAAGCAGACAGAGATCGTTGCCGTGGGTCAGAATCCGGTCGATGAATTCCCAGCCCAACTTGCTCAACATCTCTTCGCCCTTGGGATCCCAGAACAAGTTCTTGCCACCTTTGCTGATGGAAACGTTGGTATGCATGCCGCTGCCGTTCACGCCCACTACCGGCTTGGGCAGGAAGGAAACGCTGCAGCCCATCTTGTTGGCGACCTGGCGGCAGATCAGCTTGTAGAGCTGGATCTGATCGGCGGCCTGGACGACTTCGCCGTAGCCGTAGTTGATTTCGAATTGCGAAGGCGCGACTTCAGGGTGATCTTTTTCATTTTGGAATCCCATGGCGCGCTGCACTTCGGCGGTGGTATCGATGAAGGCGCGTAGCGGGTCGCCGGGCAGCGAATGGTAATAGCCGCCGGTGTTGACGTAGTCGAATTTGAGGGTCTCATGATAGCGGCGCTCGGCGTCGGCGCCTTGAAACAGGAAGCCTTCAATTTCGTTGGCGGCGTTCAGGGTGTAGCCTTTTTTCTTGTAAAGGTCCTCGGCGTATCCTTTCAAAATGCCGCGGATGTCGGCGGCGTAGGGCTGGCCGTCTTTGTCGATGACATTGCCGAATACCAGCACTTTGCCGGGGCCGAAGGCATCGGCCGGGCCCCAGTAAAATGCGGGCCAGTCGATGCCAAGGCGGAGGTCGCTCTCGCGTTGCGCGGTAAAACCGCGGATGGAGGAACCGTCGAAGGTGAGATTGTCCCAGCTATTGACCAAAAACTTCTTGTCGTAGTCGAGCATGTGCAGGCGGCCTTCGAGGTCGCTGAACAGGACGGTGACGGCCTTGATGCGCTTCTCGCGCTCCAGGTAGTCGAGCCGCTCGTCTCGCACCTTGCTTGCGGAGGCGCGATTCTTGCGTTGCTCTTTCGCGCCCAGATTCATCTCTTCCAGCTGGTCGTAGGGAATAGTGAGGAAGTCTCGCAGTTCGCTTAACATGGCTCTCCTTAGGTCCGCATGAAGTTCGTTACACGATCTTCTTTGGGGGACTGAACAGGAACAATAAGGGTACCGTGTACACCATACGCCTGCCAATCAAAAAAGGTAATGGGATGTATAGAGGGAATTTATGAGATGTAAGGTCAAAACCTTGGGCCACAGATTTGCACGGATCGCCACGGATAAACCAACTCTCACTGTCCTCCATGCAGCGGGGCGAAGTGGTGGGCGAGCATGAGCGACATGCTGAGGATGCCGGCTCCGAGCACGAGCACGTGGGGAGTCTTGCGCAGATTGAAGCTGCCGACGCGGCAGACCAGTAAGTAGCCGACCGCGAGGTTGAAGAAGCCCCATAAAACATTGACGATCGCCGAGGACAATCCTTCCCCCGGCGGGTGTGCGAACGGACTCTGGAAGGCGTGGCCGGAGATGCCATTTCCGAGGTGGGGCAGGGCGTTGGCGAGGAACATGCCCGCGAAAAAGTACGATACATAGTGGTACCAGCGCATAGTTGCTCCTCTCTGGGTGCCAATCCAATGGTAGCAGGCGTCACTGGATAACAATTATGTGGGATGAGACCTGCCTGCTCGGCCGCATGTACTGTCCTAATTTGCCGCAATGCGCCTTTACGAGTGGTGTGATAACTGCAGGTCACTGAGATCGGTGATAGCCCTCACTGACATAACGTGACCCAATATCTAAAACTTTTGCGCACAGCTTTTTCCCGGGGGAGAAAGGCTGTTGTGATCTAGCGCCCCACGAATTATTGAGGATAGTGGGGCGTTAGGTTTTGCGGCTTGCGATGGACAATTTTCAAATTAGGTTCCTACACGGCCGTGCGCTTACACACAACCTCAGCTTTCGCGTCTGCTACGCTAGGACTCGCTGGTCATGACACGGTCTCGATCAATCTTGCTACGGGCCTTGGGTGTGCTCCTCGTGGTGTACATCGGGTTTGTGGGCCTGATCTGGTGGGCTATGCACCAGCCGCCGGAGACGTTCGGCCGGGTGATGTCCCGGATGTCCACACCGGCGGCGTTTGTGCTTGCGCCGTTCGAAACCATGTGGACGCAGGCGCGGGCCGGCGATTTGCATCCCGGGGATTCCGCTCCCGACTTTGCGCTGATGAAGCTCGACAAGAGCGAGCGGGTACAACTCTCGACGCTGACCGCGAAACAGCCGGTGGTGCTGGTCTTTGGCAGCTACACTTGACCGCCCTTCCGGCGGGAGGTTCCCGCGCTCAATCGTCTTTACGAGCAGTATCAGGGCCGGGTGGCATTTCTGGTGGTTTACATTCTGGAAGCTCATCCCAGCGACGTTTGGCAGATGGAATCGAACATTCGGGACCAGGTGGTGCTGGCTAGTCCTAAAGATGAAGTGGAGCGGGCGACGGTGGCGGGAGCTTGCGTGAGGAAGCTGGGGATCAAGTTTCCGGCGGTGCTCGATGAATTCGGCAACAGTACCGAACGCGCTTATACCGGATGGCCGGATCGCATTTATTTGATCGATTCTCGGGGACGCGTGGTTTTCAAGAGCCGGCCGGGGCCGTTTGGGTTTAAACCTGAGGAGTTGGCGATGGCGCTGGCGGCGTTGGTTAAGTGATTTTCGCCGTTGAGTTCGCCTAGAGAGTCAACGGCTTTACCACAGGGGGCACAGAGGTTCACAGGGGTTATTTCTTTTTCCGGCTGGGCTTGGATTTTGGTTTGGCTTTGCTGGCTACCATTGCGTGGGACTGGCGGATCAGATCTCGCAGTTCGGCGTCGGGCAGGACGTTCAGATGATCGAGGTATACCCACTTGTAGCGTCCCACGTAGGGGGCGGGGCGAATGCCTTCCTGCTCACACAGTTCGGCAAACTTGTCGGGCGTGCACTTGAAACACAGGCCTTGTGGCACCGCGCGCAGGCTCACGACCGTGAATATCTTCTTATTGACCTTGAAGCATAGATCTTCGCCCCATTGCAGGTTCTCCGTGGCCTGGGGAAAAGAGAGACAATACTTGCGGAGCGATTCGATATTCATAGAAACCGATGTGAGGGGGGTGAGAATCCAACCTCACGAGGAGATTTGAAATGCAAACCAAGCAGCTTGGCAACTCTGATCTGCAGATTACGGCAGTCGGCTATGGGGCATGGGCGATCGGCGGCTCGGGATGGCAGTTCGCCTGGGGAGCGCGGAATGACGAGGATTCGATTGCGGCGATTCATCGGGCGCTGGCGATGGGCGTGAACTGGATTGACACTGCGGCCATCTACGGCGTGGGCCATTCGGAAGAGGTGGTTGGCCGGGCGTTGAAAAGCTGGCCGGGGGCGAAGCCTTATGTGTTCACGAAATGCGGGTTGATCGGGGATGCACAGGGAAATGTGACAAAGAATCTGGATGCGGCTTCCATCCGGCGGGAGATGGAAGGGAGTTTGCGGCGGTTGGGAGTGGAGGTGATTGATCTGTACCAGATCCATTGGCCGCCGGATCCGGATTCGGCGAAGCTGGAGGAGGGGTGGTCAACGCTGGCTGATTTGAAGCGTGAAGGCAAGGTGCGCTGGATTGGAGTGTCGAATTTTGACGTCAAACAATTGCGGCGGGCCAAGGCGATTGCGCCGGTGACTTCGCTACAGCCGCCTTATTCGCTGGTCCATCGCGGGGTGGAGGAGGACATTCTGCCTTACTGCCTGCGGGAAGGCATTGGAGTGATCGTGTATTCTCCGATGGCTTCGGGGCTTTTGACCGGGGCGATGACGGCAGAACGGGCGGCCAAATTGCCGAAGGATGACTGGCGCAAGAGCGATGCGGAGTTCAACGAGCCGAGGTTGTCGCGCAATCTGGCGCTGGTGGAGCGGTTGAAGGAGATTGCGAAGAGGCATGGGCGGTTGCCGGGAGAAGTGGCGATTGCGTGGACGCTGCGGAATCCGGCGGTGACCGGAGCCATTGTGGGGGCGCGAAATGCCCGCCAGGCTGAGGGAGTCATGCGGGCGGGAGAGTTGCGGTTGAGTGATAAGGAAGTGAATGAGATTGAGGAGTGGTTTGAGGAAAGCGCGGCTTGAGGTCGAACGTTTCACCGCTGAACACGCGGGGAAAAGCGAAAGGCTTAACAACAGGGGGCACAGAGGATCACAGGGGATCACAGGGGTAGCGTCAGCTTTGTTAGACGGTAGTCGTCTGCCACTGGAAGGGACTGAACTCGGCTAGTTTGGCGAAGTCTCGTTCACTGGCGGTGAGTACTCGGATGCCCAGCCTTCCTGCGCTCATGGCGATTAATGCGTCGTTAGTCAGCCGTCCGCGGCCGATCTTTTCGTACTGGTACCTCTCGGCCAGGCGAGAGAGTACAGTGCCAGCTTGAGTCCAGTCGTTGAGATTGGGAACCAGGATTCGTTTGGCGCGGTCAAAATCCGTCTCCAGGCGTTCCACGACGCGGCGGTCGCGGTCGCTGGCGCCCGCATAGAGTTCTTCCAGGACTACGGCGCTGAGCCACAGAGGGGCGTCGTCATTGAAGCGGCGTAATGACAGGACCGCATCGTGGCCGCGTCGCAGGGCGGTAATGTAGATTGACGAATCGAACAGAACCGGCTGCATTTACTTGCCCAGTGAGCCGTAGACATCTTTGATCTCGACGCCACTTTTGAGGAAGCGTTCAGTGGCAGCGACGGTCAAGCGGTTGCTTTCGTGCTCGGTGATGGCGAGATCCAGCGCCCGCTCAATGGTTTCCGTCTCGGTGCGAGTTCGCAAAGCTTTTTGAGCGCGCTTGATCTTTATGGAATCCAGTTGAAAATGCTTGTGCGAGCGGTTCCTGGCGGGTGTCATGGCAGGCTCATCCTTACTGGGTTATCTTAGCATTTAATGTACATAATAGCAATGATTATGTACATCGGGAAGGCCAAAGGCACAGCTTCAAGCCGCGCCCTTTCGAGGCTCTTTCCGCCGATTTATGAGTTAGCCGGTCACCTCCAAATTCTTGATGAGCGTGGCTTTGCTGTAAGCGACCTGGAAGCCGAGGCGTTGGGCGTTGCGCATGGAGGTTGTGCCTCCCTGAGTGACGATGACGGCGTACTCGCAGCCGGCCGTTTGAGCAGCCTGCATGCGGCGACGTAGCAGCGCGGTTTGCAGGCCGCGACGACGGAACTCGGGCAGAGTGCCCGCCCCGAACAGGGCCACGATGCGGCGTTCGGGGATGATCAGGCCGGCGGCACAGGCGACTGTCTGGCTACCGATTTCGGCGACGAAGAGAATTGCTCCCTCCGCCTGGTAAATCGGGGCGATCATTTCTGCGAAGCCTTCGGGTTCGCCGCCGTCGGGGAAGAAGCTGCGGACGACGATAGCAGCGAAGGCTTCGGCTTCCTCGGCGTGGCCCTGGCGGATGGTCGCTCCGGCAGGGGCTGTGGGTTGATCTTCTTTCTCCAGCCGCCGGAACAGAACGTTGTTTAGCTCGGCCATCACGTAGGCGCGCTGCTTGAGCATCTCGGATAGCGGCGGGTCGGTGAGCGGGCAGACGTCGATTTGCGACGGGGCGTTGTGGGAGCGGTAGAACTGCTCCATGCGGTCGAGATCGGCGGCGGTGGCGGAGCCGTCGAAACCCATGCCTACGGTGCGTCCGATGGGGGAATTGAGGCCGGCGAAGATCATGTGACCGCCGCAGATGGGTTCGACGGCGGCGCCGATTTCGGGTTTACGTTTCTTATACAAGTTGGCATAGTGCACTTGCGGCATTTCTTCGGCTGATTCCAGCCGGCGGGCTAGTGCTTGGTCCACGAAGTCCATGGGAATGTCCTCTTTAGATTTTGGTTTTGAGTGGGAACGGTGGCGCACACTTCGGCGCCGGGTTATGAAAACAGGACGAATGGACTAGCGAACGGCAGTCATAGGCAGCAGTTCAAAGTTATCGTGGCGGCGGGGGAAAGTCAAAAGCTTATCGCAGAGATCGCAGAGAACAAGGGCGGAGTGCGCAGAGAAAAGAAGCGCCACGGATTAGCGCGGATTTACACGGATCGATTTCAAAGGCTTAACCACAGGGGGCACAGAGGAGCACAGAGGCATGTCCCGGCGACCTCGGAGGTGAAGTAGTTTTTCTACACCTGTTCCTTGGCTTCGCCCAGGGTTACTTCGACTTCCATCTTTTTCTTGCCGCGGAAAATGGTGATGCGAACTGCGTCGCCGGCGCGATGTTTGTTCATCATCTGGGCTAGGTCTTGCTGGTCTTCGATTTTCTCTCCGTCGATGGCGATGATGAGATCGCCGCCCACCATGATGGGGACGTTGCCCAGGTAGGCGCGTTCGGTGCCTCCGTGCAGACCGGCGCGATCGGCGGAGCCTCCAGCGACTACCTGGACGATCAATAAGCCGTAGTCGGCGGCGAGACTCATTTGATCGGCGAGATCGGAGTTGATGGGGATGGTGCGCACGCCTAGCGCCGGACGGCGCACCCGGCCGAGGGTAACGAGGTCGTTCAGCACGGCCTTGGCGGTGTTGATGGGGATGGCGAAGCCGATCCCGGCGCTTTGTCCGACGCTGGAGGCGATCAAGGTGTTGATGCCAATGACTTCGCCGTGCCAGTTCAGAAGCGGGCCACCGGAGTTGCCGGGATTGATGGCGGCGTCGGTCTGGATGGCTTCGTCGATGGCGGTGCCGTCGGGTTCCTGCACCGAGCGGATGGAGCTGACGATTCCGCGAGTCAGAGTGCCAGCGAGGCCGAAGGGATTGCCGATGGCGTAGACTTTCTGGCCGACTTGCAAGTGGGTGGAATCGCCGAGGGTCATGGGTTGCAAATCCGGGGCCTTGATCAGGAGAACGGCGAGATCGTGGGAACGGTCGGTGCCCACGATGGTGGCTTTGTACGATTTGCGGTTGTGGAGGACGACTTCAACTTGCCGGGCTTCGGCGATCACGTGATAGTTGGTGAGCACGTGGCCAGCTTTGTCGATGATGAAGCCGGAGCCCTGGCCTTCTTCGGGAACCAGGCCGTAGAAAAAGTCGAAAGTCACGGCGCGGGACTTCACGTTTACGACCGAGGCGATGTTCTTGCGATAGACCTCGATGTTGTTCTGCTCTTCGGCGTCGAGCGGACTGTCGTTATTGCCGGCGGCTTCGGTGATTTCGACTTTGGAGGGGCGGCTGAGCCAACTGAACGGGCCTCCGCCGGTGGGGCGATAGGTGGTGAAGTAGAAGAACGCACCAGCGAAAAATAGGGCGAAAATGACTGGGCGGAGGAGCCTCATAAAGTTAGAAAAACCTTTAGCCAGAGATTTGCACGGATCTTCATTGATTCTAAATCTTCGAGAAGCTTAAAAACCGCTGAATTGGCGGCCTCGACCGAATCTCGCCGGCGAAAAACATCTTAAGACGCAAAGTACGCAAAGGACTCGCGAAGAACACAAAGAAAAAAACGATCCGTCATTGGGCTGCTTGGGCTTTAAGTTTTGGGAATAGCTCAGTGACTTTGGCTTTGGTTTCGTCGAGCGAGCCGGAGTTGTCGATTACGTAATCGGCGGCTTTGATTTTTTCTTCATCGGGGAGTTGGGCGGCCATTCTGCGGGTTACTTCGCGGCGGGCGGTTTCCAGGCTTACTTTTGTGCGGGTTGCCCAACGCTCGACGCGCTGTTCGGGATGGCAAGTCACCACCAGCAGACGGTCGAAATGCTTGGCGACGCCGGCCTCGAGAATCAAGGCGGCTTCTACGATGGCGATGGCTTGGGGATGGCGGCGGCCTATGGATGCCATCCATTCGTCCTGCTTTTTGACTACGGCGGGGTGGACGATTTTGTTCAACTCCTGAATGCGGGAGGACTGGGTTGGGCCGCCGAAGGCAGCTTCGGCCAGGCGGGCGCGATTGACGGTGCCGTCGGGGTTGAGGATTCGGGGGCCAAAGACGCGGACGACTTCTTTATAGACGGGTTCGCTCGGTTGCATTAGCTGGTGCGAGATGGCGTCGGCTTGGATCAGGTGAGCGCCTTGCGCTACCAGCATCTCGCCAACCACCGATTTGCCGGCGGCTATGCCACCGGTTAGGCCTAGTTTCAGCATTTGGGCTCCGGCAACGCAAAATCTTACAACGCAGAGTACGCAGAGAATGCCGGAGGTCGCAGAGAAAAGCAACTTCTTCAACCACAGGGGACACAGAGTTACACGGAGGACTCCACGGCTATGCTCCCGGTTCGGCAGCATTTGGGCTCCCGCAACGCAAAATCTTACAACGCAGAGTACGCAGAGAATGCGCGGAGGTCGCAGAGAAAAGCAAGTAACCACAAAGGACACGAAGGTACACAAAGGTTAACGTGCGGGCGATGGCTCTGGCACTCCTCGCCGTAGCTTGGCTGCGCGCAAAGTGTTGGCCATGAGCATGGCGATGGTCAGCGGGCCGACGCCGCCGGGTACGGGGGTGATGGCTCCGGCAACTTCAACGACTTGGGGATGGACATCTCCGACCAGTACTGCGCCTTTGGCACGAAAAGTGTCTTCGCGTTTGGCATTGCCGGCGAAAAGGCGCTCGAACTGGGCGCGGTCGGTCACTTTGTTTACGCCGACGTCGATGACGGTGGCGCCCGGTTTCACAAAATCGCGGGTGATCATTCCGGCGCGGCCGATGGCGGCGATCAGAATGTCGGCGCGGCGGCAGACGGCGGGGAGGTCGCGGGTTTTGGAGTGGCAAACGGTGACGGTGGCGTTGGCGTTGATCAGCAGCATGGCCACGGGTTTGCCGACGATGTCACTGCGTCCGACGACGACGGCTTCGCGGCCGGCAATCGGAATGTGGCTGCGCTTCAGGATTTCGATGATGCCGGCGGGGGTACACGGTACCAGACCGGGCCGCTGGGTGGAGAGAAAGCCGACGTTCATGGGATGAAAACCGTCTACGTCTTTGGCGGGATCGACGGCCATCAGAATTTTCTTGGAATCGACCTGGGAAGGCAGTGGAAGCTGCACCAGGATGCCGTCGATTTCATCACGGCGGTTTAGATCGGCGATCAGGTTGAGGAGTTGCGGGGTGGAAACGGCGTCCGAGGGCGTGTGTTGTTCGCTGTAGATGCCGACTTCTTCGGAGGCTTTGACTTTGCCGCGGACATAGATTTCCGAGGCCGGATTGTGTCCGACGAGAACGACTGCGAGGCCGGGGCGGACGCCGGCGGCCGTCATCGCCTTCACTTCAGCGGCGGCTTCGGCACGAATTTCAGCGGCGATTTTATTGCCGTCGAGAAGGGTGGCGGGCATGGGACACGAAAATTGTATATGAGGGAGCGAGTGGCTGCCGATACGGGAGGAAAGGCGACGCAGAGAAGAACGGGACCACAGGGAGCACAGAGATCACAGGGTTAGTTCTTATCAAAAGGGAATTCAGCGCTGCCGGCTTTTTGTACGTTGGCTTCGGCGAAGGCGCGCACGCGTTCGAGCGAGGCTTGGAGTTCTCCGAGATGAGCCTCCCGCTGGGCTTCGCCGCTGTGGGACGGGACTTTGACTTGCTTGCTGATCCGCAGGAGCGCGCGGGAAAACGGTTTCGGGATCACGGAACGGTCCCAGGTATTCAGCGTCCAACCGTGCTGCACGGCGATGTGGAAGGCGACCATGGGGGCGCCGGTTGAGCCGGCGAGCAGGACCGGGCCGGGCTTGGCTACGTGGCGTGGACCCTTGGGGCCGTCAATGGTGAAGGCGACAGTCGCGCCCTGCTCGATTTCGCGACGCATGCCCAGCAACGCCCGCACGGCTCCGCGGCTGCTGGAGCCGCGTACTTTGACGAAACCGAACTTGCGAATGATCCGGCCGGTGTATTCGCCGTCAAAGCTGTCACTGCTCAGGACCCTGATCTCGAGGTTGCGCCAGACGTAGGTTGCTGGGAATATGCAGTCGTGCCAGAAGGAAAGCACCATGGGGCGGGTGTCGAGCGATGCGGGGCCGCCCGGCTCGATTGAGACGGCCAGACGCAAGGTTGGCCCGATGAGGCGGATCACCAGAAAGCCGGCCCAGGTGATCAGCCACAACAGAAACCGTTGCCAGAGGGTAAATGGCCGAGGCGGAGTCGGGGCCGCTTGCGGAGCGGGAGTTGTGGCGGTGGACACGAGGGTATTGTAGCGTTGCGGCGGAAGAATTTTTTTCACCACGGGGGACACCGGGAGTAGCGAGGGACGGCAAAGCCTTGAAACGCAGAGAGCGCAGAGTGGAGGCGGAGAGCGCGGAGGCGAGCTAAAGGGTGTGCAGATAGGCCAGGAGGTCGTTGATTTGCCGCTGGTCAAGCACCTGGCCGTAAGAGGGCATTTTGTCGCGGCCGAGGCGGATCACATCGGTGACGCGGTCGTCGTTGGCGGGCATGCCGCTCATGGGCAGGTATTTCCGTTGGAAAACACCTTTCATGCTGGGGCCCTGGCGTCCGCGGGAAGAGTAGGGGGCGTGGCAGCGGTCGCAGTAGTTGTCGTAGATACGGCGGCCTGCGGCTTGTTGCGGGTTGAGGCCGAGTTCGGCGTCACTCTTGCGGCGTTGGATATCGCAGGCGGTGAGGGCTGTGATGATGGCGATCAAGAGCACAGCCGATTTCAGATTGCAGATTGCAGAATTCAGAATGTGACCCCTCGGCATGCCATGTTCAAAAGCAATGACCCATGGCGCGGAAGTACAATATTAGAGCAAAACCTCGAAACGCAGAGGTCGCTGAGAAAGGCCGCAGAGTACGCAGAGAAAAACATGCCGGTTGTGGTCAAACGAGTTTACGAGAAGGCGGCGCTTGCGGATGGCAAGCGGGTGCTGGTGGATCGTTTGTGGCCGCGAGGCTTGAGCAAGTGCCGGGCGGCACTGGACGCGTGGTTGCGCGACTTGGCGCCCTCGGATGCTCTGCGTAAGTGGTTCCATGCCAGCCCGGGAGCTTGGGTGGTTTTTCGCCGGAAGTACATCAAGGAGTTGGCGGAGCCGGGGGCGTTGGAAGCGTTGACGGAGCTTTACCGGCTGGCGCGGGGCCGGAAGAGACTGACTCTGTTGTTTGCATCACGGAACGCTGAGCGCAACAATGCGGTCGTCTTGAAAGACTTGTTGGACGGGATGCGGAAACCGCCTACGGGGACGGGCCCGGCTGGGGCGCGGACGGCGAGTGTGCGGCAGGCCAAGAGGATGCCGCGGGGGTAGGGTTCGGTCCCTCAGGGGCTGAAGCCCAAGTCATTTTGAGCGGTTTCCGGCACGAGTGGAACCGGTGCCCTTCCCGATTCCAGCTCTCTCTCGTGAATGATGCTGGGCGTTTTGTGCTTTGAAGTCTCAGCCCCGAGCGAAACCGTTCCCACCCGATTGCAAGACAGACCCACCTGAAACCCGGCCAAGGTTTAGAATCGGCGGCATGCGTCCGGTCTTCGAGTGGAACATCGGCAGCCGGTCACTCCAGTTGGGCAAGCGCACGTTGATCATGGGCGTGGTCAACGTGACACCCGATTCATTTTCCGATGGGGGGTTGTACTTCGATTGCGACCGGGCAGTGGAACATGGGCTGCGACTATGGGATGAGGGCGCCGACATCATTGATGTGGGCGGCGAATCCACGCGGCCCGGGGCGGCGGTGCGAATCGCGGCGGATGCTGCATCTACGGGCGGATCCGCCGAGAAGCAGCCGATCAGCGAAAAAGAAGAGTTGGAGCGGGTGATTCCTGTGATCACGGGGTTGAAGCGGAGAAGTCCAAGGGCTGTGATTTCAATCGACACGTACAAGGCAGCGGTGGCGCGGGCGGGGGTGGAAGCTGGGGCCGAGATTGTGAATGACGTTAGCGGATTCCGCTGGGATCCGAGAATGGTAAAAACGCTGGCAGAGCTGAAGTGCGGTGCGGTGATGATGCACATGCGGGGACGACCGGAGGAGTGGCACAACTTGCCGGCGGTTTCGGACATGGTGATGCTGGTGAAACGGGAGTTGCGGGAGTGGGTGGATTTTGCGGTGACCAAAGGAGTGAAGCGGGAGACGATTGTGCTGGATCCGGGGTTTGGATTCGGCAAGAGCATGGAGCAGAATTATCCGTTGCTCAAGCGTTTCGATGAGTTGCATGGGTTGCGCTATCCGCTGCTGGCGGGGGTATCGCGAAAGTCGTTTATTGGGCGGGCGCTGGCGCGGGACGGGAAAGACGCGGCGCTCGAAGACCGGCTGCTGGGGACGATTGCCGCAGAAACGGCGCTGGTGTTGAAAGGCGCGCACATCATTCGCACGCACGACGTGCGAGCTTGCGCGGATGCGATGCGGATTGCGGATATTGTGGTGAGCTGAGTGCCGGCGCTACAGAGCCTACCGCCTAGCCTCCTTGATCCTCCACCACCAGAAACGGCACATTGGTCTGGATCTTCTGGGGATTGGGATGGATGGAGTCTTTTTCCAGTGAGAAGGTGAGCACGCCGTTTTGTACCTGCGTATTGGTGGCGTTGGGGTAGCGGACGGTTGCGTCGGGCTTGTAGAGAGTTACTTCTGCCATTTTGCCTCCTGAGAAATTTGTTTTGCTTCCTAAAGTCATTACCACAGAGGACACAGAGGAACACAGGGTTTCCGCTGCTATAATCAAGAATTGCGCTTATGAAAAGCAAGCGACTGATCCGCTCGACTACGGTGCTGTGCGTCCGCCGGAACGGCAGTGTGGTGCTGGCCGGGGACGGGCAGGTGACTTTGGGCGAAGCGGTGATCAAGCATACGGCGAAGAAGATCCGGCGGCTGTATCAGGATAAGATCCTGGCGGGATTTGCCGGTTCGACGGCGGATGCGTTTACGCTGTTCAGCCGGTTTGAGGCGAAGCTGGAGCAGTATCACGGAAATGTGGGCCGGGCGGCGGTGGAACTGGCCAAGGACTGGCGCACCGACAAGTTCCTGCGGCATCTGGAAGCGTTGCTGCTGGTGGCAGACAAGGAGCAGACTTTTCTGCTGAGTGGCCAGGGCGACGTAATCGAACCGGACGGGGGGATTGCGGCGATTGGCAGCGGCGGTCCTTATGCGCAGGCGGCGGCGCAGGCGTTGGCCGATCAGACTCAGCTTTCGGCGCGGCAAATTGCTGAAGAAGCTATGAAGATTGCCGGCAAGATGTGCATCTATACTAATGATAAGGTGACGATCGAGGAACTCTAGCCATCAGCTTTCAGCCGTCGGCAAAGGCGGTTTGGCTGAGAGCTGAGGGCTGAAAGCTGACAGCTAAGTATGGCTATCTACTTACCAGGAACTGTCGAAGAAGAGCAGGTTTCGCTGGATGAACTTACGCCGCGCGAGATCGTGGCTGAGTTGGACAAGCATGTCATCGGGCAGAAAGATGCCAAGCGGGCGGTGGCCATCGCGCTGCGCAATCGCATGCGGCGGCAGAAACTGACGCCGGAATTGTCGGAAGAAGTCATTCCCAAGAACATCATCATGATTGGCCCGACCGGGGTGGGCAAGACGGAAATCGCCCGGCGGCTGGCGAAGCTGGCGAATTCGCCGTTCCTGAAGGTGGAAGCTTCGAAATTTACTGAAGTGGGGTATGTGGGACGCGATGTGGAGTCGATGATCCGCGATCTGGTGGAGATTGCGATCGAGATGGTGCGCGAGGAGAAACTGGAGGATGTCACTGACAAGGCCGAACTGAACGCGGAGGAGCGGCTGCTGGATATTCTGCTGCCGCCGGTTGCGGCTCCGCGGCAGGAAACTTCGCCGGCGGGATTTGTGCTGGAAGGGACGACTTCCGGGGGAGATTCGCAGTCGCGTACGCGGGAGAAATTGCGGCAACAATTGCGTGAAGGCAAACTGGATGAGCGGATGGTGGAGATTGATGTTCGCGAACGAAACTTTCCTTCGTTCGAGATTATTTCCAACCAGGGCGTGGAAGAGATGGACGTCAACATCAAGGACATGTTGCCCAACATTTTCGGCCAGCGCACCAAGAAGCGGAAGATGAAGGTGAGTGAGGCGTTCGATTATCTGATCCAGGAAGAAGAGCAGCGGCTGATTGATATGGATCAGGTTACGCGGACGGCGATTGACCGGGTGGAAGACGCGGGCATTATTTTTCTGGATGAAATCGACAAGATTGCGGGCCGGGAAAGCGGCCATGGGCCGGACGTTTCACGGGAAGGGGTGCAGCGCGACATTCTGCCGATCGTGGAAGGAACGACGGTCAACACCCGCTACGGCATGGTACGCACCGACCATATTTTGTTTGTGGCGGCAGGCGCGTTCCATGTTTCGAAGCCGAGCGATCTGATTCCGGAACTGCAAGGCCGGTTTCCGATTCGAGTGGAGTTGCAGTCGCTGACCATGGCTGACTTTATTCGGATTTTGACGGAGCCGAAGTCGTCTCTGGTGAAGCAGTACACGGCGCTGCTTGAGACGGAAGGCGTGAAGCTGGAATTCACTGCGGATTCGCTGGAAGAGATTGCGCGCTTTGCTTTCCGGGTGAATGAAGGCACGGAGAACATCGGGGCACGGCGGCTGCACACGATCATGGAAAGGGTGCTGGACCAGATCAGCTTTGACGCACCGGATAAGAAGGGTGAGCAGGTGAAGATCGACGCGGATTATGTGCGGCACATGTTGGCCGACATTGTGAAAGACCAGGATTTGTCGAGATATATCCTGTAGACTTCCCATCTGACACTAGATCAAGCAGTGAGACTGGCGCGCCATTCCGGCTGGCTGTGCATCATTGCTGTCGTGGGCCTCACTTCTTGCGGCGTTCCTGGCATTCCCAAGCCGCCGTCGCTGAATCTGCCGCAGCCGGTTTCCGATTTGCGGGCGGTGCGCAAGGGCGACCGGGTCTATCTTTCCTGGACGGTTCCAACCAGAACCACAGATTCGCTGGCGGTTCGTCATCTTGGCTTGACGCGAGTTTGCCGCAGCGCGAATGCGGCGATGCTCGAATGCGGAACGGCAGTGGGAGAAGTGGCTGCGCCGGAAGCCCCGAAGAACGGTGGAGCAGCACCAAAGCAGAGTTATGGCGATGCGCTGCCGGCGACGCTACTCAGTGACAGTCCCTCCGCAGAAGTCTTCTACGCCGTTTCGGTGCTGAATGAAAACGGGCGCAGCGCAGGGCTGTCGAATGTGGTTGCGGCGCCGGCGGTGGTGGCGCCGAAACCGCCTTCTGATTTTCAGGTGCAGGTCACGGGGGATGGCGTGGTGGTGAGCTGGAAAGAGGCGCAACCAGCGGGGATAAGGCGACTTTATCGAATTTATCGGCGGGCTGAGGGAACGTCCCTAGACGTGGTGGCAGGCGAGGCGCCGTGGGGAAGCGATCAACTGGTCGATCACAATTTTGAGTGGGAGAAGACGTATTTCTATCGAGCTACGGTGGTTACGGTTATTTCGATGGAAGGAAAGCCGGACAGTCAGTTCGAGGGCGCGGACACGCCAGCGGTGAAGGTGTTTGCGCACGATGTGTTTCCGCCGGCGGTGCCTTCGGGGGTGCAGGCGGTGTTTTCGGGAGTGGGTCAGCAGCCGTTTATCGATTTGATTTGGGCGCCGGATACGGACGCGGATTTGGCGGGGTACAACGTTTATCGGCGGGAGGGGAGTGGGGAGGCGCGGAGGATTAATTCTGCGGTGGTGACGGCCGCGGCGTATCGCGATTCGAATGTGGTGACGAGCCATACTTATTTTTATTCCGTGTCTGCGGTGGATGTGCGGGGGAATGAGAGCGCGCGGGCGGGTGAGACGAGCGAGGCTGTGCCCTAGGATGGTACCGTTCTTAACCACAGGGGGCACAGGGGATCACAGAGGATTACTTTTTGATGCGGACTTGCACTTGGGTGCCTTCGGGGAGTTGGCCGTCGAGTAGTTCGATTTTGCCTGCGCAGACTATGCCTTTAAATTCCTGCTTTTCGAGGGCGGGAGTTGCGCGGGCGGGGTCGCCCGCGCCCACACGGTCGCCGGCGCCCACACTCTTGCCTGCGCGGCCCATGCCTTTGTCCATGGCGGCGTTGGCGAGTTCGTCGGCTTGCTGATTGTGGCCGCGGAGGACGTGGCCGATGGAAAACCAGTCGAGTTGGGCGATCAATTCTTTGGCGCGGGCGTGCAGGTCTTTCAGCGCCGCGTTCTTCACTTTGTAGATGCCTTTGATCTGGCGGACCAGCAGTTCGGAGTCGCTGACTACTTTGAGCGCTTTGTGGCCGTGTTTGACGGCATATTCTAGAGCTGCGATCAGGCCCTGATATTCGGCGAAGTTGTTGGTTTGGTGGCCGAGGTACTCACTTAGAGCGGCAATTTTCTTCCCGGCTTGATCTTGAATCACAACCCCATAACCGGATGGGCCGGGATTGCCGCGGGCGCCGCCGTCGCTGTAGGCGATCAGGTGGTGATCGGGCGGACCGCCTCCGCGGGGAGGGAACAGGTTGCTGGTTCCGGGTGAGGGCATGGAGGGAGTTTACATCGCGACAAGAACCAAAACCTTAACCACAGGGGGCACAGAGGTTCACAGGGAAATAAAACCCAGTTCTCGGTTCTCAGTTCTCGGTTCTCGGTTCTCAGTTCTCGGTTCTCGGTTTCAGGTAGTGGTCGAACCATGCGAGTACTCGCTCCCTCACGTCCTGCTGGTGTTCGAGTTGAAGGAAGGCATGGCCTTCGCCGGGATAGATCACGAGTTCAGTCGGGACGCCGAGAGTTTTCAGCGCGTGCCAGAATTCGCGGGATTGGGGAGCGGGACATTCGCCGTCGCGCTCACCGACCAGGAGCAGAGTGGGGGTTTTGGCGTTCTTGATAAAGGTGATGGGCGCGCTGCGGGCGTAGACGGCGGGATCGTCGTATACGGACGCTCCGAAATAGGGAATCATCCATTCGTCGATGTCGTTTTGGCCGTAATAGCTCAGCCAGTCGGCGAGGCCGGCGCCGGAAACTGCGGCACGAAAGCGATTGGTTTGTGTGACCGCCCACATGGTGATGTATCCGCCATAGCTCCAGCCGGTGATGCCGATGCGATCGTTGTCCACGGGGAGGGTCTTCACGACTTCGTCGACGCCGGCGAGGATGTCGCGGAAATCGCCGTAGCCGAAGTCTTTGATGTTGGCTTCGGTGAACTTCTCGCCTTGTCCAAAGCTGCCGCGAGGATTGGGGTTGAGGACAAAGTAGCCGTGGGCGGAAAGCTCCAGGGTATTGAAGAAATTCTCAGGCCAACCGGTGTTGACCGTACCGGCGGGGCCGCCATGGCCGACCACAATCATGGGATAGCGACGGCTGGGGTTGTAATCCTTGGGATAGACCAGCCAACCTTGAATATTCATGCCGTCGCTCGACCAGTGCAGGCTTTTGATTTCGCCCCAGGGGGAAGTGATGGAGGGATTGTTGTGCGTCACCTGCTTCCATTGACCGACCGGGCCGGCCCAAATTTCCGGGGGCTGAGTCCAGGAGTGGCGAATCACGGCTGAAGTACGGGAATCGGAGGCAAGAGAAAAGGAAATCGGGCTGCGAAATTCGTCGGTGGTAATGATTCCGGTCCAGGTCCACAGAATAGAAACTTTGCCGCTGCCGAGGTCGAGAGTGGAGATTCCGGCCTCGCCGTCAAGGTGTTCGGCGAATAGAATCTCGCCGGGTGTGCGCCAGTGGAGGCTCGCGGGAGAGGCAGCAATTCCTGGCGTGACATTGCGGGCCGGGCCGCCGCTCGAGGAGGCGACGAAGATGTCGCCACCAATGAATCCCTCATCGCTCATGAGGCCGGAGATGAAGGCGATATTTTTGCCGTCGGGGGACCAGCGCGGGCAGGCGATCTGGAAGCGCGGCTGATAGATCGGCTTCAGTTCGGGAGCGGCTACGGCCAGAGTGTAGAGCTGGGCGACGTACCAGTTGGCGTCGCCGGCGCCATGGGCGGCGAGAAGCGCAAAACTCTTGCTGTCGGGCGACCAGTCGAATTCGTAGACGTACATGTCTGCGGGTGAGAGCTGGGTGACCTTGCCGGAAGCCACATCAAGTATGGCGAGACGCTGCTCGTAAATTTTGGCGTCGATGACGCCGGTCTCGGGAAGCATGGGCAGCAGCGGATCAGATTTGCCCGGAGCATTTTCGGTGAACAGAAAGGCGATCGATTTTCCATCCGGCGACCAGGCGGGATCGGCAAGAGCACCGGTGATGTTGGTGAGTTTGCGGGCGACACCGTTGTTTACCTGGGCCACATACAGTTGGGCTTGGGCGTCGGCCCCCACGTCAGAGATAAAGACCAACTGTTTGCTGTCTGGCGACCAGGCCACTTGGTCTTCGGTAGCCGCGGCATTTGCTCCGGCTGTCGCAGAAATACGGGTGGGTTTGGAGTTAGGGGAGTTCGGGTCACCGACGTAGATTGCTGAACCTCCAATCGAGTCGCCGGCGGCATTCTCTGCCGGAGCGACCCAAGCGACACGGGTGGCGTCAGGCGAGATTGCGACCTCCTGGAAAGTGTGGATGGGCGTGGCGGCGTGGACGAAGCCGACGAGGATGAGAATGGTCAGCAGGCATGAATGAAAGCGTTTGAACATTAGTGCGTTCTCGAAAGCGCGATCTTCATCTTCCCATGGCCAGGCGAGTAGCCAGGCGCGGCGGCAGGTTGGCGGCGAGAATGCGTTCCTGCGCCGACTGAAGGTTGTAAGGAACCCGGCAAAAGGTCAAAATGCTGGCGTCGGTATCGAAGACCGCGAACCCGGCGCGCCAATCGCCATCGCGCGGCTGTCCGACGGATCCGGGATTCACCAGATAGCGCAATTCCCTCTTTAGAGGAAATTCACTGATCTCGGTTTGTCCCACTGTCTTGTAGCTGGGACGGAAAGCCTCGAGTTGGAGGTTATTGGTTTCGAATAGCCCCTGCAGATGGGTGTGTCCGAAGAAAGTCAGCTGAGCGCCAGTGACCAGCAGAGGTTCAACGGCGTCGCGGACGGTGACCACGTAGTCGTCTTCGTCGATGGGTGAGCCATGCACGAACTGGACGCCGGGAACGCCGTCGACCTCGACGGGGCCATGGGGCAGGGCGCGCAGCCAGGCGAGATTGTCGGGAGTGAGGGCGTCATGGGTCCACTCCGCCGCGAGGGCAGCTACGGGGTTGAAGTCCTTGAGATCCATGAGGCCGCAGACGGCTTTATCGTGGTTGCCACGAACGAAGGTCTTTCCCAATGCGCGGGAACGGTCGATGACTTCGTTAGGGCTGGCGCAGTAGCCGACGACGTCGCCGAGATTCACCACGAGGTCGTGGGCAGGAGCGGCCGCGAGACAGGCTTCTAACGCTTCCAGATTGCTATGAATATCGCTTATTAGAAGGATGCGCATTGTTACCGGGCGAATTGGCGATTATAGACCTCTGGGGGATTTTGCACAGCAGGGGAGGACCCGGGGTCTGTCCTAAAGCTGCGTTCCTACCAAAATCGCAAGGGAATGAGGATTCCAAGAGCTAACGCCATCGCTCCAATCGAGAACGCGGCATAGCGGAAATACCAGGGTTGATTCTTTTGGGCTGAGACGGCGAATCCAATCAGCGAACCGAACCCGAACATACCTGCGTAGAAGATTAACGCTCGGTGGGGCATACCTGAAATGCTAAGTTTAGGACAATACCAAGCCCGGGTCAAACTCCGTTCAGCACTGGGCACCGCGCCCAGTGGCCGGGAGCGACCTCTTGAAGCGGGGGCAGAGCGCGGGCACATTCGGAAACACGAAAGTCGCAGCGGGGATCGAAAGGGCATCCGGCGGGGATTGCATGCCTGGGTGGAACTGCACCGTCGATGGTTCGCAATGGCTGAGTGCGGTCGGTTTTCAGCGTGGGCACGGCGTTGAGCAAGCCACGCGTGTAGGGGTGGGCAGCGGCGCGGAAGATGTCCGGCTTGGAACCGAGCTCGATCAGGCTGCCAACGTACATGACCGCCACGCGGTCGGCGACCTGGGAGACGACGGCGAGATCGTGCGAGATGAAAAGCATGGCCAGGCCGAATTTTTGGCGTAGCTCGGCCAGTAGTTCGAGGATTTGCGCCTGGATGGTGACGTCGAGAGCGGTGGTAGGCTCGTCAGCGATCAGCAGTTGCGGGCGATTGACGATGGCCATGGCGATCATGATGCGCTGGCGCATGCCGCCGGAGAGTTGATGGGGATAATCGCGGGCGCGGCGGGCAGCGTCGGGGATGGCGACATCATTCATGGCCTCGACCGCGCGGGTCCATGCGGCGTTTTTTGTGACCGGAGTATGGGCGCGGACGGCTTCGGCGATCTGATCGCCGACACGCATGACCGGATTGAGGGCGGTCATGGGTTCCTGGAAGATCATGGCGATGTGGGAGCCGCGGAGAGCGCGCATGTCGTCGTCGGGAAATTGGTGGAGGTCGTTGCCCTCGAAAATGATGCTGCCAGTGGCAGTGGCTTGCGGCGGGAGCAGGCGCATCAGGGCGAGAGCGGTGAGAGACTTGCCGGAGCCGGATTCGCCGACCAGGCCGAGGACTTCGCGGGGAGCGAGGGTGAAGCTGAGGTCGCGGACGGCGACGAGGCGGTTGGGGAAGGAGACGGTGAGGTTGCGGACTTCGAGCAAAGGCGGCACGGGTTCATGGTATCAGCGCGGGTTGACGCGGGCGAGGGCGCCCGCGCCACACGCTATTGCCCGAGGATCAGGGGAAGGCCGTTTTTGCTGTTGCCGATCACGACCACTTTGCTGTTCGGACTCTTGGCAAGATTCTCGGTGGCCTCGATGCCTTTCCACTCCAGAAGTTGTGGACTGATGCCCTGGGCAACAATCTGTTGGAAGTCGCGGATGCCCTGGGCTTCGATGCGTTTGCGCTGGGCTTCCTGAGTTTCTTTTTGCAGTTTGAAGTTCATGGCGAGGGCGTCCTGCTCGGCTTGCTGCTTGGCCTCGATCGAGGACTTCAAAGTCAGCGGTAACTGAATATCGCGCAGCAGAATGCTTTCCACCAGGACTCCTCGACTTCCCAGAATGCTCGCCATCTGATCGTGGATTTGCTTGGCATTTCACGCTCGCCGGTGTAGAGCGCGTTGGCGGTGTGGGAGGCAGTGGCTTCGCGAATGGCGGCACGCAGGTTGGGCTCGATCAGGACGGTCTCATAGCTGGGGCCGATTTTTTGGAAAACGTCGGAGGCTTTTTCGGGATCGAGGTGATAGATCAACGAAGTGTCGAGATTCATGACCAGGCCTTCGCTGGAGGGGACGCTGGCGGATTCCTTGATTTCCTGCGTACGGATGGACATCTCGTTGTTGGTCTTGAAGGGATTGATGAGGTGCATGCCCTCGGGCAGGACCTCGCCGGTCACGCGGCCAAACAATGTGAGTACGCCGACGTGGCCGGATTCGACGCGAGTGACCGAGGCAAAGAGAACAATGATCAGCAAAAACGCGGCCACGGCCAGGGCGATGAGGCGTAGAAACGGGTTGGGATTGACGTTGATGATTCTTCCGCCGGCGTTGAAAGTTCCCATGGGTGCAGCCCCGAGGACAGTGTGGTAAGGGGAATTTGTTCTGCGAAGTGACTTGGCGGGGACACTACGGGAGCGGTTGTGGTGGCCAGATTCCGGCTGCATTAAGCCGCAAAAAATGCACATTGACACGCGAGGGAGAGCGTTATATCTTCGCTTCGCGCTTGCTACTACCGCGCATCGTTGCACCGCGAATGCCCTCCCCATTCGGCCCGCAACGGCTCGGGGGCGTTACTCCCAGTGTAAGGACACATTCCTAATGACTCGACGGCCCTTGGGATTCTTGACTCCCAGAAATAGCTTTTTCTTCCTGAGTTGGTTGCTAGTCCTGACAGTTTTTGTGGCGATGGCGATTCCCGCCAGCGCGCAATTCAAGTTGACGCAGATCAGCACCGACAACTTCACGGACCCCGACGCCCAGCACGCGACGGAAGTTGAGCCGGGCACGTTTGCGTGGGGCTCCACGATCGTGAGCGCATTTCAGGTGGGTCGAATTTATAGCGGCGGGGGTTCCGACATTGGTTTTTCCACCTCGACCGACGGCGGGAAGACCTGGACCAGCGGCTCTTTGCCGGGCCTGACGGTCAATTATCAAGGCGGGAGCTTTTCCGCGGCCAGTGATGCTGCCGTGGCGTATGACGCGGCCCACGGCGAGTGGCTGATCTGCACGCTTCCCATAGGAAACGATGATTATGTGGCGGTCAGCCGCTCCACGGATGGAATCCATTGGGGCACGCCCATCCTGGTGACCGACACGATCGATGCCGACAAGAACTGGATTGTTGTGTGACAACACCAGTAGCAGCAAGTTCTATGGACACTGCTACGTGGAGTTTGACAGTCCGGCGGACGGCGATCTGGTGTTCATGAGCACGTCGACGGACGGCGGACAGACATGGGGCGCTGCCAAGAACACGGCCGACACCCTTTTCGGGATCGGGGGCCAGCCCCTGGTGCAACCCAACGGCAACGTGGTGGTTCCGATTGTGAACTTGAACACGGGCGGCATGTCGGCCTTTGGTTCGAGCAACGGCGGGGCCAGTTGGAGTAGCTCGGTGAATATTTCCGAGGTTGACGAACACGGAGAAGCGGGCGGACTGCGGAGCGCGGGTTTGCCGGCGGCGCAAGTCGACGGCGCGGGCAACATTTACGTGATCTGGTCGGACTGCCGTTTCCGCGCCAACTGCAAGGCCAATGACCTGGTGCTGAGCACCTCCAGCAACGGGACTACGTGGACGGCGCCAGCCCGCCTGCCCGTGGTACCGGTGAGCAGCGCGGTGGACTTATTTATTCCTGGGTTGGGCATAGATCCCACCACGGCCGGGGCGTCGGCGCACCTGACCGTCACGACTTACGCTTACTCCAACACCAATTGCAGCTTTTCGAGCTGCCAGCTTTATGTGGGGTTCACGACCTCTCAAAACGGAGGCAAGACCTGGACGGCTGGGAAAGTCCTGGCCGGACCGATGAGCCTTAGTTGGTTGCCGAACACTTTCTCGGGATACATGGTGGCGGATTATCTTAGCGTGGCGTATGCGAATAGCCAGCCGTTTGGCGTGTTTGCTGTGGCCAAGACACTGTCGGGTGGAAAGTTTAATCAAGCGATGTACACCACCACGACGCCGCTGCTGGCCGCAGCTGATGAGCCCACCTACAGTTCGGAGGGCGACAAGCCGATCCCGGGAGTGAAGGGCGACAAGGGCCCGCGGAAGTACTACGACGACGATGGCGAGTACCCCATCCCACCTAAGAAAATGGCGAGGAAAGCCAGTCGCAAGTAGTGGCATGGGATCTCGGAAGAAGACGGTTTAGACCGCGATGCCTGCCTCTCGAATGCCGAGCAGTAGCGCCGCAGGCGCGGTGGTTCTTGTCCGGCTCATGGTCGGCTGGGTGTTTCTTTCTGAAGGCATCCAGAAATTCCTGTTTCCGGCGGCGCTTGGAGCCGGACGATTCGCGAAGATCGGCATCCCGGCACCGCAGTTCTTTGGGCCGTTTGTCGGTGTCGTGGAAATCGTCTGCGGAACGTTGCTGATCCTGGGACTGCTCACGCGGCTAGCTTCGATACCGCTTCTGATCGACATTCTGGTCGCCATTGCGACGACGAAGATTTCGATGCTCGCGAAAGCCGGGTTTTGGGCGATGATGCACGAAGCTCGCACCGACTATTGCATGTTGCTCGGCCTGATATTCCTCCTGATCGCCGGTTCCGGTACTCTGTCTCTCGATGCACGGAGATCCCGCTAACCAGACCGTCCCCTCGGATAGTCAAATTCCGCACAGCCAACCTTCGCTGGCTGAACTTGGGTTTGTGTTTTTGAAGCTGGGCACGATTGCTTTTGGCGGGCCGGCTGCGCACATCGCGATGATGCAGGACGAGTTCGTGCGCAAGCGGCAATGGATCACGCAAGCGGATTTTCTGGACCGGCTGGGCGCGGCGAATTTGATTCCCGGACCTAGCTCTACTGAGGTCGCGATTTTTATTGGTCATGCGAAGCGTGGCTGGGCGGGGCTTGTGGTGGCCGGGTGCTGCTTCATTATTCCGGCGGCTGTTATGGTCACGCTGATTGCTGCGGTGTATGTTCGCTACGGATCGCTGCCGCAAGTTGCGGGGATTCTTTACGCGATAAAAGCTGCGGTAATTGGGGTGATTGTGCAGGCATTGTGGAGTCTTGGGCGCACGGCGACGAAGACCAAGCTGCTGGCGTTTATTGGAGTGGTAGCGATTGTTCTTAGCGCGATCGGAGTGGCTCCGCTCATCGTGATTGCGATTGCCGGAGCGGCGTCGGGTGCGGCGTTTTGGGTCAAGAAGCCCGGAGTCGCGCCATCGGCGGTTGGGTTCTCTGGGAAATTGGCATTGCTTGCGGGGATGGCCGCCGTCGCGGCGGCTCCGGTCAGCCTGCTGCGGTTATTTCTTTCGTTTTTGAAAATCGGGTCGGTGGTGTTCGGCAGCGGATACGTGCTGCTGGCGTTTCTGAGGGCGGAGTTTGTGAATCATCTGGGTTGGCTTACCGAGAAGCAACTCATTGATGCAGTGGCGGTGGGACAATTTACTCCCGGGCCGGTGTTCACGACGGCTACTTTCATCGGCTACCTGGTTGCGGGGATTCCTGGTGCGGTGGCCGCAACCGTGGGAGTGTTCGTGCCGGGATTCCTATTCGTGGCGTTGAGCGGGCGGATGCTTCCGCAGATCCGGCGCTCGCCGCTGGCAGCGGCGATATTGGATGGAGTGGTGGTCGGGTCTTTGGCTTTGATGGCGGTGGTGGCTTGGCAACTGGGACGAGCGGCCATTGTGGACTGGATCACGCTGGCGATCCTGGTGGTGAGCACGGGATTGCTGTTGCGGTTTCGCATTAATTCGGCCTGGATTGTTGGCGGGGCGGCGGTGATTGGGTGGTTGGTGCGGTTGTAAGTTCGCGGATTTAAGATTCATGCGTTCGTGGAATCCCACGTTTCGAAAAGCGCGAAACGTGGGGCACCCTCTATAACCGTGTCGACGTTCTAAGCGTTGCTATTTCTTCGCCACTTCAAGACTGTCGCCGGTCTGGTGATCGGTGATCTGGAAGCGAATGAAGTCGTGGATGGCGGCGAGCGCGACCGGATCGTCGGACTTGATCCGCACTGTCCCGCCGGATGGCATTTCTCCGTACGTATAGTGGACCGCGGACTTCAGCAGCTTCATCGTCGTCACTCCTGGAGGCACGCCGTCATGCACGAACATTGGAGTGGAGAAGTCGCCATCGGCGAACATCGTGGCAATATGCGCCAGGTGCGAGCGGATCGCGGCAATGTTTGCTTCATCGTTGGGATCGTTTGCCGCGACCTCGATCGCACCGCCGTCTGACAGCAGGCGGAAATGGTGAGTGGTCTTGTCGTGCGGGAAACCCATCGCCTGATCGCCGTGACTCTCGACTACGGCATGGTGAGCGGCGTGCTGATCGTGCATGGGGCAGTCCTTCATGGAGTCGTCAGGCTTTGGCTCTTGCGCAAGAACTGGCGACGCGAGCAGCAATGCAAGTGCGATTACGAAACGGTTCATCGTGATCTCCTTTTCAGATTGTTGGATCCGGATGTGGTCTTCGGCCTATCCGCGAGGGAGTGGAGAAGCATTGCCTTGTTGCCGTGCGGGGTGTGCTTCAGCTTTCGACGCCAGTCGCGAACGAGCCCCTGCATGTAGGTTTGGGTTCGCCGGAGTTCGTCGATTTGCTTTCCGAGCGAGCGCAGTTTGCCTTCGGCGAGAGCGAGCACTCGATGACAGGGTGCGCCACCGTTGTCGCGCGTGTGGAGTATTTCCGCGAGTTCCGTTAGCGAGAAACCGAGCTGAATGGCGCGCCTTGCGAGTTGCACCCGCTCGACAGCGTCGGGGGCGTACAGGCGATAGCCGGAAGGCGTCCGCTGGGCTTTCGGGAGAACGCCGAGCCGCTCGTAGTGGCGGATGGTGTCCACGCTCACTCCGGTGATGCGAGCCAGTTCGCCTGAACGGAGATTGGTCTTCACGGCACTCACGGTTTCAGTATGGAGCCTGGAACCGGTTCGGGAGTCAAGTAAAACTTATGGGCGAGAGGTGATGGCACGCGTCCGTGGAATCCGGCGTTTCGAAAGACCGCGAAACGAGGGACACGCGGCAGTTTATGGCGTGACCTTGAAAATGACGCCGCAGCCGGAGAAGCCACAGCTGAGGTCGCCGCCTTCGGTGGTGGCTCCGTAGAGGTTGCCGAGGGCGTCGAGGGTCAGGCCAGCCATGGGATTGGCACCGTCGGACGTGCCGGTGAAGCTGTGGAAGATGGTGAGCTTGCCGGTGGTGTCGATTTCGAAGACCGTGCCGTAGCCCGACTCTCCGCCATAGAACGTGGTTCCGTAGACGTTGCCAGCAGGATCGACCACCACGGACGAAACTGGGTTCACGCCATCAGGATTTCCCGCGAAGCTGTGCAGCAGGCTGAAATGGCCGGTCCGGTCGATCTTGAACACGGTGCCGTAGCCGCCGGCCGTGCCGCCGTACTTGGTGGTGCCGTAGCCGTTGCCGTGGGAATCGGCGGTGAGCGCGGCGTAGGGATTCTCGCCATCGGGCGTGCCGGAGAAACTGTGCAGTAGAGTGATGTCGCCGTTGAGAGCGAGTTTGAAGACGGTGCCATAGCCGCCGGCGGTGCCTCCGTATTGCGTGGTGCCGTAGAGATTGCCGGCGTTGTCCCGGTACAGGCCGGCTTGCGGATCTTCGCCGTCCGGGGTCCCGGCAAAACTGTGCAGAAGGCGTTCATTTCCTGCGGCGTCAACCTTGAAGACGGTGCCGTAGCCGCCGGCCGTGCCGCCGTATTGCGTGGTGCCATAGCCGTTGCCCTGCGGGTCGCCGACTAAACTTCCGTGCGGATCGGCGCCGTCGGGGTTGGAAGCGAAGCTGTGTGGCAGAGTCAGCTTGCCGGTGTGAGCGAGCTTGAACACGGTTCCGTAGCCGCCGGCCGTGCCGCCATAAAGCGTGGTGCCATATAAATTGCCGGCGCGGTCGAACACCAAACTGCCCTCGGGATCCTCTCCGTCGGGTTCGCCGGCGAAGCTGTATAGCACCTGTTCCTGGCCATTGGCGGGCAGCGTATACACGGTGCCAAAGCCGCCCGCGGTGCCGCCATATTGGGTGGTGCCGTAGAGATTACCCGCGGCATCAAGAATGGGAGCGGCGTCGGGCTGCCATCCTTGAGCTGTGTTGGTGAAGGTGTAAAGCACGGTGAAAGTCTGGGCGTGGGCGGAAGTGGCGGAGATGAACAGAAGGATGATCGGTACGACTGCCGCGAGTGACCGCATTTTCGAAACTTGGCTTTGCTGTTTCTGCACAGATCCCTCCGCTGTGCAGACCGGTCCTGTCGCCAGCCCAAGCGGGCAACATTGTAGCTCAACTGGCGGCGAGTTGTGTCGTGAAAATGCAGCTCTGGCGCGGTTTTGCGGACGATTTCCACATTGGTGGCTGGGTCTTCATCGAGAGGCTTGCGGATGAATGGGCTGAACAAATTGGGCTAACTTTCGGTATCGCAACGACGACACAAAAGCAACCTGCACCAAATCCGGTCACCAGCTTGTGGAGTGGCTGCATTCGCCTGCATTCACAGCGTTTACGAGAGGCGATTTTTCGTTGACTCTGAAAATAGAAAGCGTAAAAAGGCAATCGTTCTTTGACACGTTCCAGAGTTTACCCGGTTGGTGCGGCGTCCGGGGCTCAAGCGAAGTCACTCTGCGGCATCGCAAGATGAAAAGCGGAGAGGGTGAGCGAGGGTCTTATAGCTAGGCGCCGGTCGAGGCGAACAGGAACATCACGTCAAAGGCAAGATAGAGTCCCGAGGCGTTGAACTGGTTTATCCGGTTGGCGGTTAGCCCGGAGCCCGAGCAACAATCGCAGTATCGAAGTAGCCGCAAGGTGAAACGATGAAACGCAGGTTGGCGAGGGTCTAAAGCGAGCTACTGGCCGAGACGAATGAGTTTGACATTACCTCGGGACTCTTATTAGTTTCTAGTTTCTAGTTGCTAGTTTCAGTTCTCAGTTCTCAGTTCTCGGTTCTCGGTGAATCCTAGTTATTTCCGGCAGCGGCGTGGTTGGCGGTCTTGCCCAGGAATCTGTCCAACTCCTCAAACAGCAAGCGCGACTGGATGGGCTTTGACAGATAGCCGTCAAAGCCGGAGGTGAGAACTTTCTCGCGGTCGCCCTGCATGGCGTAGGCGGTCACGGCAACGACGGGCAGCGAAGCCAGACTCGGGTTTTCGCGGATTTTGCGGACCGCGCCGAAACCGTCGAGGACGGGCATGTTGAGATCCAATAGCAGGACGTCGGGGCGCGATTGCTCGATCGACCTCAGGGCCTCCTGGCCATTGCTGGCCTCGGTCACAGAGTATCCGCGGGATTCCAGCAACTCGCGGAGCAGTTCCCGATTGACGGGATTATCTTCGGCAATCAGAATTTTGTTCATGACTGTCCGGCGGCCATTCCGCGCTCGCGTTTGCGAACTAACCGGTCAATTTCGACCAGGAGTTGCTGGTGCCAGGAACCGCTCTTCTGAAACAGGGCCTGGGTTTCACCGCTGAGAAGCGCGCACTCCTCCGGGGTCAGGGCCTTGGCGGTCATGACGAAAACCGGCAGTTCCTTCAAGTTGGGTTCCTGCCGAATGTGGCGAATGACCTCGAAGCCGTTCATGCCCGGCATGAGGAGGTCGAGCATGACGGCTCCCACCATTTTGGAAGACAGCACCTCGAGAGCGCGTGCGCCGCTGCGGACACTTTGGGTCTCATATCCTGCGGAGCGCAGGGTTTCCTGGAGCAACTCCAAAGTGGCAGGGTCATCGTCCACCAGCAGAATGGAGGCGTCATCGTCGGCACGGGCCGCCACGTGTTTGTGGATGGTTTCGAGAAGCAGCGGTTTACGAATGGGTTTGACAAGGTAATCCGCCGCACCCAAGGCAAATCCGACCTGCTTCTGGTCCACGATGGAGACGATGATGATGGGGATGTTGACGGTTTCTGGATTCTTTCGCAGTGCCACCAAGGTCTCGAAGCCGTTTCCCTCTGACATGAGGACATCCAGGGTAATCGCATCGGGACGGAGTTCCTGGGCCTTCTTAATCGCCTCGGCGCCGGTTGCAGCGACGACGGTGCGATATTCCGAATCGAGGTAACTGGAAATCAGTTCACGAGCGGAAACCTCGTCATCCACGACCAGGATCAAGGGTTTTCCGAAGGTGGTTGCAGCCACGGGCCGGAGGGGTGGGTGAGGTGAAGGAACAGCGGCGGTGCTTGCTGCGGGAAGAGTGAAGGTGAAACGGCTGCCCTGGCCGGGTTCGCTGTGGACAGAGATTTTGCCGCCTTGTTGCTCGACCAGCCGCTTGGTAATGGCGAGGCCGAGGCCGGTGCCTTGTTGGGCGGCTTCTGAGCCGCTGCCTTCGACCTGGCGAAATTCCTCAAAGATAAGCTGCTGGTCCTGAGGGCGGATTCCGATGCCGGTGTCGGTGACCGAGAAACTGACTTCGTGCCCAGCCTCGGAGCATTCAATCGAGATTTTGCCCCCTTTGGGGGTGAATTTCACTGCGTTGCTGAGCAGATTGTAAAGAATCTGCTTGAAACGAACGCGATCCGCATGGACGGATGCCTGGGTGGGCAGAGTTTGCTCAACCTGGATATTTTTTGCCATGGCCAGCGGGCGGATGGTGGATAAGACTTCCGGCAAGGCATCGCTGACCCGGAATTCCTCGCTCCGAAGTTCCAATTGCCCAGCCTCGATTTTGGAAAGGTCGAGAATGTCGTTGATGAGTTGCAGCAGATGAGCTGAGCCTTGCTTGATGTGGTCGACGAAACGCTTTTGCTTGGGGTTAAGTACGCCGGCGGTTTCCTCGGCCAGAAGTTCTGAAAACCCGACGATGGCATTGAGCGGAGTGCGCAACTCGTGGCTCATGCTGGCCAGGAATTTGCTTTTCAGCTTGGTGGCGCGTTCGACTTCACGATTGCGAAGTTCGAGTTCCTGATTGGTCACGGCCAAGCGGTCCATGATTTTTCTTTTTTCCGCTTCGTCTCGTTTTCGCTGAGTCACGTCCAGCGCGACCACCACCTTGGCAGCACGGCCGGCGAAATTGAGCGGGTAGGATGTGATCTCGACATCGATGATGGAGCCGTCCTTGCGGAGGTGCCGCCAGGTTCCGGTTTCCTCGTTTTCGCCGCTGACGCTTTCGACGCTCTTGAGAAGGGCGGGAACGTCCTCCGCAGGACGAATGTTCTTGATGGTCATCTCCGAAAATTCACGGCTGGAGTATCCGTAGTTGCGGATGGCGGCAGCATTGACGGCGAGAAATCGCAGGCTTTGCTGGTCATAGACCCAGGTGGCGAGTGGGTTGTTATCAAACAGCTTACGATGTCTGGCTTCGCTCTCTTGCAGGGCCTGTTCTGCCCGTTTGCGCTCGGTGATATCGCGGGCGACGGCATAGATCAATCGTTGCTCGGGCACGGAAATCGCGTTCCATAAGAACCATTTATAAGAGCCGTCTTTGCAGCGATAGCGGTTCTCAAAGGCGAAGGTAACTTCGCGGCTTTGCAGCCGGCTGTCCTCCGCCACGGTAGCGGGACGGTCCTCGGGATGAATGAACTCCAGGTAGGGCCTGGCCATGAGCTGGTCGGTGGTAAAGCCCAGGGCATTCTCCCAACTGGGGTTCAGGCTTTTGAAGTAGCCATCGAATCCGGCAGTGCAGAACATGTCAATGGACAGGTTCATGAAACGATTGCCGGTTTCCATCTGGTAGTAGAGCGACCCCATGAAGGCACTGACCGCCAGGCCGACAACGAGGAACGCGAACGCCAACAACCACACACGGCGTTCGACCAAAGCTGCGCCACGGTGCAGGGCAGATGCGGGCTGCTCCACCAGCACACCCCAGCCATGTTGCGACACGGGTTCGTAACGGGAGGCAAGCGTGTCGCCGTCACGGGGAAACAGGCCATAGCCTGAGCGGCCGGCTTGCAGGCGCTTAACGGGTTCATAAGCGCTCAGGTCAACGGCGGCGGCATAGGAGTCAATATTGGGGCGGGCAGAGAGGTGGCCGTGTTGGTCTACGAGAGAGATGGTCCAGCCGTTTTCGAGTTTGGTTTCTACCAACTGGCGGCTCATGGTGTCGATTGAACAGGGAGCCATGAGAATAGCGACCGGCTTGCCTGTGCTGTCTTTTATGGGAACCACGATCGCTACCACCAGTTGATGCGGCGGGACGGCGGTTTGGTATACCTCAGAGATGTACGGATTCCATTGCTGCGATACGCCCTTGTACCAGTCACGGTAAGCGAAATTGCGATTGAGCAAAGCGGGTTGGGGTGGAGAGATGGCGCGCATGGTGCCATCCAGGTCAAACAGGCCGATAAAATTGAAGTCAGGGCGTAAGGCAGAGGCTTCCGTCAGATTGCGCTCCACCATGGCCTGATCCCCCTCCGCCCAGGCCTTGCTGAATGACGGACGGCTGGCTATCGACTCCAGAAACGCCGTGCTTTGCCGGAAGTGTTCCTCCACGAGCGCGGCGGAGACATGGGCGATCTGAGCGCTCTCGTTGATGGCATGGGCCTCGGCTTGATGGCGTAACAACCGGCCGACGGAGAAGGCGAAAACTGCGATGGGAAGCAGCATCAAAAGAACGAGCAGGAGGTGAATCCGCCATCGTCCCTTCGACACCCAGTGTCCAATCATGGCTCGGGGTTTCATGGAATAGTTTCTGAAGAAGCACTCACTCAGAGGCCTGCCCCAGCGCCCTTTGCCAGGAAGTCGGCAGTGCCGCCTCTGACGAGCTGCTCAAATTCGCCGAAGATTTGCGGGTCCCACCATCCCTTGGCCACTTCCTGTTTCATGGTTTGCAGGGCATCGGTGATGGAAAAAGCCTGTTTGTAGGGCCGCTCGGTGGTGAGGGCGTCATAGACGTCCACAATTTGCAGGATTCTGGCGGTGACTGGGATGGCTTCTCCACGCAGCCCATCAGGGTATCCCGAGCCGTCAAACTTTTCGTGGTGATGGCGGATGATGGGCAGCACGGCGCGAAACGACTTGAGCGGAGAGCAGATGCGTTCGCCGACCGCGGGATGCTCCTGGATCAGCTTCCATTCTTCTGGAGTAAGCTTGCCGGGCTTCAGAAGGATGGCATCGGGGACGGCGATTTTGCCGATATCGTGGACGATGCCGGCTCGGCGCAGGGCGACAATCTGTTCTTCCGGCAGCCCGAGATGCTCGCCCAGGCTCACGGAGTAGTTCATCAGGCGTTCGCAGTGTCCGTGGGTGTAGGGATCCTTGCCTTCGATGCTGCGGGCGAGACTAAAGAGAACGGACTCGGCGCGCTCCAATTCGTCGGTGCGGTGCTTGAGCTTGATCAGCGAGCGGACGCGGGCGAGCAATTCAGTACGGTCGACGGGACGGCTGAGAAAGTCGTCGGCACCCACGCGGATGCCTTCAATGCGGTCCTGCTTGTCGGAGAGCGCAGTCACCAAGACCACTGGAATCAGGTAGGTATCGGGGTTGGCTTTGATTCTGGTGCAGACTTCGAAGCCATTGAGTTCTGGCATCATCACGTCGAGCAGCACCAAGTCGATATTGACCAGGTTCAAGTGCTCAAGGGCGGAGGCTCCGTCGGCAGCGGTGAGGACATTGAACCCCTCCGAGCTAAGGAGTTCGTCAAGCAATTCGCGGTTCGCGGCTTGATCGTCCGCGACCAGGATCGTCCCGTTAACATATTGATGCGACGGCAACATCATTTCCTCACTTAGTGAGTGCGGGCAGACTTAGGGTCACATAAGGAGAAAGGGGAAGGCTAGGTTACGGAAGTTTGGCGGGTGAGGAGTTAGGGCAGACTGAGCAAAACAGGCTCGGGTCAAGAGATTTGGCTGAAGCCGGTATCTTGCCCTCTTGCGAACTCCTCGGCAAAGGCCATGCACGTTGCTCTTTCTGGGACGGGCATGACTGTTCGGCTGGGATATTCGTTGTAGGTGCGGCCGTCGAGCGATCTGCCAGCCTTAGCTTTGCGGACGCCTCCCCATTGCTTGAAGAAGAAAGGTACTCGCTGCTCCCGGCATTGATTTCGAATCGAGATCACCCATTCTTTTCGCATGGGACGGGCGCCGGGCCCGCTCTCGCCGCCGACGATTACCCAGGTGATGCTCGACAGGTTGATGTCGCCGAGGTCTTCAAGCAGCGGTTCGATGGACAGGAAGCGGACTCGGGCGGGAGCGTCGCGGAGATGATCGATTCTCGGCAGGCCATATTTGCGATCTTCGACGCTGACGCCCCACCAGATGTTTTCTTGCTCCGCTGCAAAGCGTAGCTTGCGCTTGAGCATGTCGCGCAGTCTTTCTGAACGCTTGGTGAGGACTTGATAGGTGTGCCAGTTGGCAGTGGTCATGACTCGTGCAACGGCGTTGACGTAATCGTCGGGAACGCCCGGTTGGAACAGGTCGCTCATGGAGTTGACGAAAACCAACTTGGGCGAGCGCCAGGTGAATGGCTCTTTGAGTTTTTCTGGGACCAGCCGCAGGTCGAAGCCTTGCTCGTAAGGATGGCCTTTTACGCCACGAAAGCGTTCGGCAAAGGTCTCGGCATAGCAATGCTTGCACCCGGGGCTGATTTTGGTGCAGCCACGGACCGGGTTCCAGGTGGCGTCGGTCCATTCGATTTCGGAATGCACACTCATTTTGGCTTCCTCGGGAAGGTGACGCGTACGTGATCGGCGAAGGTAGCCTCGCCCTTCTTCTTGGGTCGCTCACTTGCCGGCGGCTCGACTCGGATCTTATTTTCTGCCTCTAGGCTGACGAGCGCCCGCTTATAGTTGCTGTCGATATAAGGCGTGCCAACGCAATGCCGCAAGTAGATCTCCTTCATTGTGAGCGTTTCGCCGGCGAAGCAGTTGAGCAGCGCTTCTTGGAGCTCGTCTAACGGTCGCGACAGCCCAAACAGAATCGGGAACCTTTCGGATGTCGGGGAATATTCAAAGGAGGCCACACCTTGATGGCGCTCGGAGCTTTCTCTCGCCATTATTCCCTTCATAATTTCATATCCCTTGAAATGTTTCGTCACGAATATCAGGTGATGGCTCGTTCGCGTCCCCAATTCGTTCTTAAAGGCAAACGGCAGTACATAGGAGCCGCCCATCTCCTTCAACGCGGCACACAACTCCTCCACGATGAGGTTCTCCCGATTCTCGGGGCCCAGGCCTGCCAACCTCCCGCGGAGATCATCGGCACGCTCGCGTCCAAACAGCGCGTCCATATGCTGCCGAACGGCATCGTTGTTTAGCCCCATGTTGACGCGATTGTAGTTGAAAAAGAACACACAATCGGATCCCCAATTCTGCAGAACCGAGTTGATCAAGCCCAGCGAAAGCCCTTTGTACCCCCACGGATCTACAAAAAAGAAAGTCGGGATAAGCCTTAGACCCGCAAGCTTCTTCTCGATTTGTTCCCCGACAATTTCATTGGAAACGAGTGGCTTGTACTTCAGTTTTCCGACGTCTGGAAGCGCCTGGATTGCCGCCTCCAACTTGCCCGCGTTGTCGGCATCCTTGTCATTGAAGAAGGTGACGAGCATACTGCGCATATCGGGATCCGCGATAGCCTTCTTTAGGACGAGTAACGGCGTTGACAGCGTTCCATCGTCATAGCGTCCAGGTCCAGCGAAGAGGTCAATGTAGAGAATCCGATTCTCGCGGCGCTTGGCGGTGGGAATTATGACTTTTGCCCAAGCCCAAAGATACTTCTCAACAATCCGAGCCTTGATCTGCGACTGCTCGCGTGACTCGTCGAAAACCTGGTTGTCCACCATCGCAGAAACACAGCGCAATCGATCGGGGACCCAACCTCGCCTGCCTATGAGTGTACTAGACGGCGTGTCCGCGATATATGGCAGGCGAAGGCTCCCATTTTCCGGAGTCCACTACAGCGGTGAATTCCCGTGCTTCTTCGGCGAGTTTTTGTCGCGCTTGGTTTCGAGCATTTCCAGGGCTGCGAGCGCAGTCCTCCGTTAAGCATCTAATAAGATGCTTACATGATGCTATAATCGCATCATGATTGATGTGACGCAAGACATTCATTCTCTGACCACGTTCAAACGCAACTCTTCTGGACTAATGAAGCGCATGAAGAAAACCGGGCGGCCGCTGGTGCTTACTGTGAATGGCAAGGCCGAGGCCGTGCTTCTTGACGCCAAGGAGTACCAGCACGTGGCCGATCATCTCGACGCGATTGCAAGCATCCGTCAGGGACTGCTGGAGGCCGAGCAGGGCCTTGGTCAATCCGCCAAAGAGGTTTTCGCCGAGATAAGGCGTGAGACGCGATCGAGGAAATGAGCTACCTCGTCGTCCTGACTCCCAGAGCAAAGCACGATCTCAGAACAATTCATAAGTACATCTATAAGCATGCACCGCACGCTGCCGATGATTGGCTGGACCGCGCCGAGCGAGCGGTGAATAGTCTGGACCACCATCCAGAACGTTGTCCATTGGCTCCGGAGAGTCTTTCATTTGGCAAACCCATCCGGCAGTTGCTTTTCGGCTCGGGGAACCGGGGCACATATCGATTTCTCTTCGTTGTGCTCGGCCAATCGGTTTACGTACTGCATGTTCGTCACGGATCGATGCTTCCGCTTGCGCGTGACGAATGAGTATTCGCGGGCGAGGGCGCCCGCGCCACACGGGCTTACAGCGGTATGTTGCCATGCTTCTTCGGAGGGTTTTTGTCGCGCTTGGTTTCTAGCATTTCTAAAGCTTGAATTAGCTTCTTGCGGGTGTCTCGCGGTTGGATGACGGCGTCCACGTAGCCGCGCTCGGCGGCTACGTAGGGGTTGGCGAAGCGGTCGGTGAACTCCTCGATTTTTTTCTGGCGGGTCTCGGCGCGATTTTCGGCGCGGTCTAGTTCCCTTTTGTAGACGATGTCCACTGCGCCCTCGGGGCCCATTACCGCGATTTCAGCCGTCGGCCAGGCGTAGTTTACGTCAGTGCGGATGTGCTTCGAGGCCATCACGCAGTAAGCTCCGCCGTAAGCTTTGCGGGTGATGACCGTCACTTTCGGCACCGTGGCTTCGGCGAAGGCGAACAGCAGTTTGGCGCCGTGCTTGATGATGCCGCCGTACTCCTGGTTCGTACCGGGGAGGAACCCGGGGACATCCTCGAAGGTGACCAGCGGAATGTTGAAACAGTCGCAGAAGCGGACAAAGCGTGCGCCTTTGATGGAGGCATTGATATCGAGCGTGCCGGCTAGAAATGCCGGCTGGTTGGCTACGATGCCTACCGGGCGGCCGTTGAGGCGGGCGAATCCTACTACGATGTTTTTGGCGTAGTGCTCCTGGACTTCGAAGAAGTAGCCGTCGTCGACCACGGCGTGGATTACGTCTTTGATGTCGTACGGCAGGTTCGACTGGTCGGGGACGAGGGTGTCGAGTGCGGTGTCGGCGCGGTCGATGGGATCGGTCGAGGGCTTGCGCGGGGGGTCGTCGATATTGTTCGAGGGGATGAAGCTGAGCAGCTCGCGGATCATGGAGAGGCACTCGGCGTCGTCGTGGGCCATGAAATGGGCTACGCCGGAAATTTCGTTGTGGGTGCTGGCGCCGCCGAGCTGGTCTTTGGTGACTTCCTCATGAGTCACGGTTTTGATTACGTCGGGGCCGGTGATGAACATGTAGGAAGTTTTGTCGACCATGAGGATGAAGTCGGTGATGGCGGGCGAGTAGACGGCGCCGCCGGCGCAGGGGCCCATGATGGCGGAGATCTGAGGGATGACTCCGCTGTAAAGCGTGTTTCTCAGGAAGATGTCGGCGTAGCCGGCGAGCGACATTACGCCTTCCTGGATGCGGGCGCCGCCGGAATCGTTGAGGCCGATCAGGGGCGCGCCCATTTTGGCGGCCAGGTCCATGATTTTGACGATCTTGCCGGCATTGGCTTCAGAGAGCGATCCGCCGAAGACGGTGAAGTCCTGGGCGAAGACAAAGACCACGCGGCCTTCGATGCGGCCGTGGCCGGTGATGAAGCCGTCGCCGTAGACCTTTTGCTCAGCCATGCCGAAGTCGGTGGAGCGGTGGGTGACCAGCTTGTCGGTCTCTTCGAAGCTGCCTTCATCGAGCAGGAACTCGATGCGCTCGCGGGCGGACATTTTGCCTTCTTTGTGTTGGCGTTCGCGGCGCTCGAGGCCGCCGCCGTCTTCGGCAAGGTGATTGCGTTTCTGGAGTTCCGCCAGCTTTTGTTCGCGATTCATGGCGAGGTGATTATAGCGGGTGGCGGGGCGCGGAGAGCATGGATCAGCGCGCTGGGAAGCGTCCTAATTCGTCAACCACAAAGGACACAAAGGTACGCAAAGGAAAACCTGCTGAGCTTCGCCTGGCCTGAATCTACTCCATGCTGGAGCCCATGGGATCGTAGCGGTACCTCTTGCCGTCCCAGTAAACCATCGAGGTCATGGAGTCGCCGCCGGTCTCTTCCACGTAGATGGCCATGCGGGGTTTCTTTTTCACCAGCATCTTTCTGATCATGATGTCGCGGAAAGGAATGTTCACCAGCAGAAACTTCGCTTTCGGGACGGCCGCATGCCAAGCGTCAGGGCCGGAGCCGTGGATCACGAGCAATGAGAAGCCACGGCGCTGCGGATCGTCGGCCACGAACGCGGTGGTCACCTTGGGATTGCCGTAGCCGAAGAAGGAGTCGTAAGGATCGATGACGACGTAGTTGTTCTCGGCCTGGTCCATTAAAGGACTGGTACAGTGCGCGGGGATGACGATGTCTTCCACACCATCACCGTCGAGGTCTCCGCGCAGCGAAGGCATGCCGACGAGCTTGCAATTCGAACCAAACTGCTGCTCGACAAAGGCATTGTCTATGGTGGGTGCGGGGGTCTGTTGGGCTTGCGCCGGGGCGCCGGGGCACATGCTGGCTGCGAGAAGTACGAAAGCAAATCGAGGGAATGACATGTCTCTAATCTAGACCTAGCGGCGGTGGGGCGATACAGCACTAAAGTCACCGCGACCTGAAGGGGGTGTAGAACAGTTTCCCGGATCGCCGGCCAATTCGTGGTGCACGCCGCAGCCACCCCCAGCGGCTAAAGCCGTCCGCCTTTCAGCAACGCTTTCGGCACGACTGAAAGTCGTGCCCTTCCCAAGACGGGCGGCCCGCGGTGCTCACGACCTGAAATGCTCCCAACCCTGAGGACGGAGCTTGAGCCCCACGCCATGCTGGTTTATCAGAATAATGCGTTTCCCCCGAGTGATGTGGCCGAGTTGCGTAATCTGGACGCCAGCGACGTGGGCCGGCACTCGCCTGCTGCGGGGAGCAGTGAAGAGCAGTTCGTAGTCGTCGCCGCCGTGCAGGGCGGATTGAAGGTCAACTTCGCGGCGAGGTTTTCCGATGTGGGCGAGGGGGATGGCGTCAGAGCGAATTTCAGCGCCCACACCGCTTTCTTCGCAGATGTGGCCGAGGTCGGTGGAGAGGCCGTCGCTGAGGTCGATCATGGCGGAAGCCAGGTGCTTTTGGCGCAGGAACTCTCCGACGGCGACTCGGGGCTGGGGGTGAAAGTGCTGGGGGAACTGGGCGGGGCGAAGTTTGCGCTTGGCGAAGAGCAAGCGCAAAGCGGCGGCGGAACCGCCGAGTTCGCCAGTCACGTAAATGCGGTCGCCGGGTTTCGCACCCGAGCGCCGGATGGCTTTGCCCTTTGGGGCGGAGCCGACGACCACGATATCGGCCAGAATTCCGGCGGGCGACTGGGCAACGTCGCCGCCGGCGAGGGTGATCTGAAATGCATCGGCCAGCCGGAGCAGGCTCGCGAGAAAGCGGTCGACCCAGTTCTGCAGCAGATTTCGCGGTAAGGCCAGCGACAGAAAGGCAGCGATGGGCCGGCCTCCCATGGCAGCAATGTCGCTGAGCCCGCGGGTTAGGCAGCGATGGCCGACCACCTCGGGGGTGTGCCAGTCGCGCCGAAAGTGGATGCCTTCAAGGCTGAAATCGGTGGTCACGAGGGCTTGGTGTCCGGCCGGGATTCGCAGTACCGCGCAGTCGTCACCAATGCCGACGCGAACCGCGGCCCGGCGGCGTTTCGCCCGGGAACGGACGCGCTCGATAATCGACTTTTCTGGGAGAGGCAAGCAAATTCAATATATAAGAGAGCAGCGTTTTGCGAGCTGACCAGACCGGGAAACCAGTCTCAATAGAGGAGCCAAAAGCGCGCTGAGTAACCCGGCGGTAGGCGAGAAAGGTTACCCCCCGCGGGACGATCATCGTTACCCGCCCTTCCGTAACCCATGGATTGTGCGCTATGTCATTGACAGACATGGACCTGCTTTGTTACCGTGACCATGCAGTTCCCAAAAAGACCTTTGGCCGAGCCTTAGCGCTGCATGGACACTTGATTGCAGCGTACAGCGTTTTCGGACCTGAGACTGGTTCTGGTAGAGAAAAGCAGTCGATGAGCTTGCTCCCGTTGAGGGAAGCGTGCCGGAATCAGGACGCAGGGATTTTCAACCACCTGAAACGCCGGGAATTTGCCGGCCCTGAAGATAACAAAGGAGTATATTGCGCAAGCGTTTTTACATTCTTTTCGTAGCTCGCGGTGAAGATGGGCAGTTGCGCAAGATCCCCATCCCGGTTCACTACCTATACGTGCTGGTGGTAGGGGCGGCGATTGGCGGTCTGAGTCTGACGGGGATTGCCAGTTCCTACTTGCGAATGCTGTTGAAGGTTTCCCACTTCAATGAATTGCGGGCCCAAAAAGACGAATTGAAGAACCGCTATACCCGGCTGGAACAGGTGGCCAAGGAACGCGACATCCAGGTGGCGTCGCTGGGATCGCTGGCCAACGAGGTTTCTTCGCTTTACGGTTTGAAGACCGATCCGATTCTTACCCCAACGACCGACACGCTGCAGGACGCGCAGGTGAGTACATCCCTGGACCGCCTGTACACCCTGAAAGATACGGCTTTAAGCGGCGCGGCGGCTACGGGGATCTCTCTCGGACTGACGCGTGACGCCACCACGGCGGACTGGCAGCGGGCCAACTCGGCGCCCAGTCTGTGGCCGGTGGAAGGGCCGGTGACGGGATCGTTTGGCGAGCGCACGGATCCGTTCAACGGTGAAGGAGCGTTCCACAGCGGGGTGGATATTTCGGCGTCCTACGGGCAGCCGGTAATCGCGCCCGCCGACGGTCTGGTGCTGTTTGCGGATTTCCTGGGCGGCTACGGACGGGCGATTGCGCTGGACCACGGCCACGGGATCACCACCCGCTACGGACACCTGGCCAATTTCGCGGTGGCCATTGGGCAGTACGTGCACCGCGGCGATACCATCGGCTACGTTGGCCTTAGCGGCCGCAGCACGGGACCACATTTGCATTACGAAGTCCGCATCAACGACACTCCTGTTAATCCCCACAAGTATCTTCGAATGACCTTCGCGCATAGCGGCGGGTTTGCGGCGGGAAGCTAGAGAAACCGTCGTTGGTCGTTCGTCTTTGGTCGTTGGCCATCGAAGCACTTCCCCCGACTGCACCTTCTAGGAACTGTTTTTGCCAACGACGAACGACCAAGGACCGACGACCTACTGTCGCAACCCCATCCAGCGTTCTGACACCACAATCGAGTTGCCGGGATTTTGGGGGTCGTAGCGGACGGAGGTGGGCAGGCCGAGGCGGCAGGAATGCAGGTTGATGAACTGGCGCAGGTAGGTGACGTCCTGCGAGGCCTCGTAAGAAACGCCCGCAACGTCATACTGGAAGATCAATAGAACCGATTGTTTGTGTTCCTCGCGCGGGAGTTCCTGGACGTCGATGACAGTTCCATCGGTGATGCGACCGACGCGGTCGAGCCACTCGCGGCGCTGCCTTTCTATATCCTCCGGGCGCGGGGGCTTGCGGCGCAGAAGGAAGTAGGCAGCGAATAACGCTGCGCAGCCTCCCACCGCCATTACATAGAGACGAAATGGATTCATGACTTGCGGAAGGAACCGCCGCTAGATAGCTACGGCCTCCGTTTTAAGAATAAGGCCTAGGGGCGAATCGCGGAAGGGGCGAACTGTTTCCGGGGGAAGTTTGCGTTCCAAGTACTCGATCAGCTAGGCCGGGCTTTTCTTGGCCGCGGCCGCGAGTGGTACTCCAGCCTTTTCCCAGGGGCGTTTGGGGCGCTCGGGAGCGGGCTTGTCGCGGTTCTCGATGCGGTCGTAATGGTAGGACTCGCTGACCGTACCCAGGGATTCGTTGTACAGGACAGGCAGGCCCAGGCCTTCCTTGAGTTCTTCGGTGAATTGCTGGAGAGCTTTCAAATGGTCGGCCGTAGCAGCGATTTCGGTTTTCGAGGTTTTCAGAAACTGCTGGTAGCCGCGGTTGACGAGCTTGGAGATTTCGCTGCCAATCATGTAGCCGGGGTAGGCGAAAATTTTTACGCCGTCGACGCCGTCTTTTTGGATGGCGGCGGAAACGTTGTACTTCTTCAGGAATACGCGGCCCTGGGTGCCGGGAGCTTCGATCAGGTCAAAGCCGTGCTCGCGCAGCCAGTTCAAGGCTTCATCATAGGTGCGGGGTTCTGTTTTGGTTGCCATTTCTTCCTTTGTTCTTCCTGGTTAGATGCGGATTCTGTCTAAAGGGAGCCAGCGCCCTTTCTTCTGTGGAACCAACCCACCTTCCTTATAATCTAATTGAGCAGTCTTGGTGCGTGGTTTCGCGCCTAAGCGAGGTTACGTAGGTCACGAAGGCAAAGTTTGGATTTCTATGCAAAAAGCGCAATCCAAGTTGGCACAAGTCCCGGTTTCATGTGAGCTTGCGGCTCTCGGTCACACCAGTTTGGAACGGATCGGGAACACCCCCCTGTTGCGGCTGGCGAACATTGGCCAGGCTTTGCCGGCTGTCGAAATTCTGGGCAAGGCGGAGTGGCTGAATCCCGGTGGCTCGGTCAAAGACCGTGCCGCCGCCAACATCGTGTCCCAAGCCCGCGCAGCTGGCAAGTTAACATCCGGTAAAATTCTGCTGGATTCGACCAGCGGAAATACCGGGATTGCGTATGCCATGATGGGCGCGGCACAGGGTTTTCCGGTGACCTTGTGCATGCCGGAAAACGTCTCGGTGGAGCGCAAACGCATTCTGCAAGCCTACGGCGCCAACATTATTTATACCGACCCGGGCGATGGCTCCGATGGCGCCATCCGTAAAGCCCGCGAGCTGGCGGCTGGGCATCCCGATTTGTATTTTTACGCCGACCAGTATTCCAACGACGCCAACTGGCAGGCACACTACCATGGCACGGCCAATGAAATCTGGCAACAAACCGAAGGACGTATCACGCATTTTGTGTCGATGCTCGGAACCAGCGGGACGTTCATGGGCACGACACGCCGGTTGAAAGAGCTGAACCCACGAGTACGCTGCATCTCGTTGCAGCCCGATTCCGCGTTCCATGGGATTGAAGGGGCCAAACACATGGCCAGTGCGATTGTGCCCAAGATTTATGATCCGGCGCTGGCGGATGAGGACTTGGAGATCTCGACTGAGGACGCCTACGCCATGGCGCGGCGTCTGGCGCGCGAAGAAGGCTGGCTGGTAGGAGTTTCTTCGGCTGCGGCGATCGTGGGCTGCTTGCAGGTGGCGCGGCAGCTCAAGAAAGAAGCGCCGGCGGTGATGGTCGCCATTTTGCCAGATTCGGGGGACAAGTATTTGAGCGAGAGATTTTGGGAAGAGTGAGTCATCGGGCCATTGAATCATCGGGTCATCGGGTGATTGGAAAATCGACGGCGCCTATTTCAATGCTCAAGATTGATCGATCACTTTACGACTCCCTACGGCGGCATGGAGAAGAGACTTATCCGCACGAGTGTTGCGGAGTGCTGCTGGGGCAGATAGAGGGGGACGCTCGGGTGGTCACTTCGGTGGCGCGTTGTGGAAATACCCGAAAGGATTCGCCGGAGAACCGGTACCACATTGATCCCCGTGAGCTGGTCCGCATTCAGCGGGAAGGGCGGGAGCGGGGCGAGGATATTGTGGGGTTCTATCATTCGCATCCGGACCATCCGGCGCGGTGGTCGGCGACCGATTTGGCTGAGGCGCACTGGTTCGGGTGCTCGTATGTGATTACTGGCGTGGAGAAGGGCAAGGCTGCGGTGACGAATTCGTTTGAGCTGGTTGGTAGCGAGGAGAATGATAAGGCCCTGAAGGATGAGCCGATCTCCGTGGATTGAGTCGGGATGGGGCTTTGCTCTGCACCGCGTTATGGAATTAAAAGCTCTGCCGCCTTGGGCCCGGCGAGGAAACCGCCGTCGATGACCAGCGATTGCCCGGTCATATAGGAGGCTCCGTCGGAGCACATCCACAACACGGCAGAGGAGACTTCTCCCGGTTCGCCGTAGCGACCCATGGGATGCTGGCTGTTCATGTGGGTACGCACTTCGGCTTCGCCGAACAGCCGCTCTCCCATTGGAGTTTCGATGACCGACGGGCAAACCACGTTGACGCGAATGCCATGTTGGACATTTTCAAGCGCCGCCGATTTGGTAAGACCGATCACACCGTGCTTGCTTGCGCAGTAGGTGGCGAATCCGGCAGCACCCATGAGTCCGGCGACGGAGGCCATGTTGACGATGGCTCCGCCGCTGCCCTGCTTGAGCATCTGCTGGATCTGATATTTCAGGCAGAGCCACACGCCTTTCAGATTGATGGCGATGGTGCGGTCCCATTCGGCCTCTGGTTGCTCAGCAATGGATGCGATGGCGCCCTCGATGCCGGCATTGTTGAAGGCGACGTCGAGGCGGCCGAACTTCTGCACGGTGTGCTCGACCAGCGCCTCGACCTGCGCGGCCTGGGAGACATCGGTTTTCACAAACAGGCCCTCGCCGCCGGCAGCGCGGACCATTTCGAGTGTTTGTTTGCCTTCCGATTCCCTGCGTCCAGCGACCACAACTTTGGCTCCGGCTTTGGCGAACAATATTGATGTGTCGCGTCCGATGCCAGACGTTCCGCCGGTGACGATTGCGACTTTGCCGCTTAGTTCATTGGCCATTTTGGGGAAGCTCCTGATTTCGGATTGCATTCTGCGCAGTTGGGATTGGATGCGTCTAGCAGTGTAGCGGAAGCTTCGCTCCTCGGGACAGCCCCTTCGACTTCGCTCGGGGCAGGCTTGGGCGGCTGTCGCTACCTGGGTGTTGCCGATGTCGGCTTTGGCGGACGAGGGCGTCCGCCCCACATGGGCAATGCCTGAATCCAATGGCTGGCGCGAGCATCAATTAAGGGCATGACTAAGATCCATATTCCTACGCCGCTGCGGCAATATACCGGCAAGCTGCCAACGGTGGAGGTGAAGGCCGGGACGGTCGCGGAGGCCTTGTCGGGGCTGACCTCGCAACACCCAGAGTTGCGCCGGCATTTGTACACTGAGGAGGGTAAACTGCGATCGTTTGTGAATGTTTACCTCAACGACGAAGACGTGCGTTACTTGCAGAAGGAAGCAACCGCCGTCAAAGACGGTGATAGTATTTCGATCGTGCCTTCGATCGCTGGAGGCGGTAGCTAGATGGACCGCATTTCCATGAACGCCACCTGTCAAATCCGCCGCTGTTGTTGCTGTTGTCGATAGTCCCGGCAGTTCACAATCCCGACAATCTCCAAAAAACAGAGGTTATTATGGCTACCATCACTCCTGAAATTAAACCCGAAGCGGCGGTTTTGAATAACGACGAGATTCTGCGCTATTCGCGTCACCTGATCATGCCGGAAGTTGGCATGGAGGGGCAGCAGAAGCTCAAAGCGGCGCGGGTGTTGTGCGTTGGGGCCGGAGGGCTAGGATCGCCGCTGGCGTTGTACCTGACAGCGGCGGGGGTGGGGACGCTGGGGATTGTGGACTTCGATGTTGTGGACTACACCAACCTGCAACGGCAGATCATTCATACCACCGCGGACGTGGGCCGCAAGAAACTGGATTCGGCGGCGGAGAAGTTGAAGGCGATTAATCCGTTTGTGAAGGTGCGGACGTTTGAGACTCGGCTGAGCAGCGCGAACGCGCTCGAGCTGTTTCGTGAGTTCGACATGGTTGCCGATGGCACTGACAACTTCCCGACGCGCTATCTGGTAAACGACGCGTGTGTGCTCACCGGCAAGCCCAACGTGTATGGATCGATTTTCCGCTTTGAAGGCCAGGCCAGCGTTTTTGCGACGGAAGCGGGGCCGTGCTACCGCTGCCTGTATCCCGAGCCGCCACCGCCGGGACTGGTTCCCTCCTGCGCTGAAGGCGGTGTGCTGGGGATTCTGCCGGGATTAGTGGGTATGATTCAGGCCACGGAAGTTATCAAGCTGATCCTCGGGAAAGGCGATTCGCTGATCGGGCGGCTGCTGTTGGTGGACGCGCTGGGGATGAAATTCCGCGAACTCAAACTTCGCAAGAACCCCGACTGCCCGGCTTGCGGGAGCCATCGCACCATCACAAAACTGATAGACTACGATGAGTTTTGTGGAATTCGGGGTCAAGAAGAAAGCAAGGAGAAGCCTGTGGCCGGTGGAATTTCTGAAATCCAGGTCGAAGAATTGAAGCGGCGACTGGACGCGAAAGAAGATTTGTTTGTGCTCGACGTGCGCGAACCCCACGAATATCAGATCTGCAATATCGGAGGACATCTGATTCCGCTGGGCGATCTGGCGAAGCGCGTGCACGAACTGGATACCAGCCGGGAGATTGTGGCGCATTGCCGCTCGGGAGTGCGCAGCGCGAAGGCGGTGGATTTCCTCCAGCAGGCGGGGTTCAAGAAAGTGCACAACCTGGCGGGCGGGATATTGGCCTGGGCTGACCGGATCGATCCGAAGATGCCGAAGTACTAGCTAAACCTAGCCACGGATTTTCACGGATTCGCACGGATGAAACCAGAAGTTGCGGGCCGGGTGCGGTTCTCGATTTTCTTGCGCCCCATCAAGCATTCGCGTACCTTGCAACCAGTTGTCAGTTCCCGGTTCTCAGTTCTCAGATTGCATTGCCTGCAAACTGACTTGAGACACCTGATGATGTGACAAAAGTCCTTGTTTTTTCCTGCTGGGCGTGGATAATGACACGTTCTTCTTCCCCGGGGCTCCACAAAACTTAGCCAGGAGGCTCCATGCCATCCTCGTCTCGCGGTTTGTACTTTTGCCTCTCGGCGGTATTACTTTTCGCCGCCTCTTTATTTGCGCAAGACGCTACACCCTCGGCACCCAACTCTGATCCCACCTATCAACTGCTGCGGAATGTCGGACTGAGCGGTGAAGTAGTGTCCGTAACAGAGTTCACGCTTAAACGCGATGCCGCAACGTTTCACCTGCACTCGGGCAACGTTTGTTTCGTTTCTGCGGTGCAAGGCAAGGTCACGGGAGCGGTGTTTGTTGGTGACGGGAACATGGTTCTGGATCCGTCCTTGGGCATCGAGCGTGGCACACTGAAACTTCTGACCAAGGAAAATGAATTCAGCGAGAAGTTCAGCCAACTGGTGATGCGCTTCACCGACAACACTTATGACGAAATCAAGAAAACTGGCGGCGCGGCCACTGGCTCCTGCGATCCCGGGCTGTTGCGCGACAGCCAGAACGCGCTTCACCACAACCGCGTAATGCACTTCAATTTGGAAGCACGTATCCTTCAGGACGTGGGCGCTTCCGAGCCGGGCGGCCTGTTTGTGGCCTTTATCCGCGGCCAGCGCTACAACGATAAGGAAGTGTTCGCGATTGATCCTCACGGCGCGCCTCCGTTTTTGTTCAATGTGGCGCCGGAAGAAGTGGAACTCCTCACCTATGACGATAGCAAGATGGGAGTGTGGGCGGCTTTTCATTTTGCCAGCGAATATAAGCAAGGTACGGCCTCGGGCTCGCAGAACAATGGGCTCACTCACATCGAGCACCAGCAACTCGACACTACCATCGAAAAGAATGGCAACCTGATTGGCAAAGCGACCACGACGTTGGTTTCCCGTGAATGGATTGAGAGTGGCGTCCTTTGACCTTTTCCCGACATTGCGGGTACAGAGTGTAACTAACGAGAGCGGCCAGCCGCTGTCGTTTATTCAACAGGGCAAGGATGAAGACGCCGAATTTTTCTCGGTGATTTTGCCCAAGCCGCTGGCGGCAGGCGAAAAGCTCACTGTCGTAACCACGTACAGCGGGAAGGACGCGGTTTCGAACGAAGGCAATGGCAACTACTTTCCGATGGCGCGAACCAATTGGTATCCCAACAGCACCGGCGAGGCGTTCGGCGGTTTCAGCAATTATGACTTGACCTTCCGAATTCCGAAGGGGATGAAGATCACGGCGACCGGAACTTTGGTAAGCGAGACCACCGAAGGCGATCGGAATATTACGGTTTGGAAGAGCGAAGTGCCGCAGACCGTGGCCGGCTTCAACTTCGGCAACTTCAACGTGCAAGAGGCGAAGATCACAAAACCCGATTACGTGGTGCAGTCTTATGCCAACAAGGAACCGCCAATCTGGGTGAAGAATATGCAGCGGGCGGCCAACGGCGAGGACAACCTCGAAACGCAGCACGATTATATCGGGGGACACGCCGACGTGACGTTGGGAAACATGAGTACCATTCCCATGCAGAAGAAGGCCCTGGCGGACGGGGAAATCTCCATGGAGCTCTACACCGATTATTTCGGTCCGATTGCGTTCAAGCGGTTGGCCATGACCCAGCAAACCGCGTGCACCTTCGGACAATCCTGGCCGACGCTGGTGTGGCTGCCCATTTGCGCATTTTATGACAACACCATCCGGCATCAACTGGGACTGGATCTTGGCGATCGCGGATACTGGAAAACTGTCGCTCCCCACGAAGTGGCTCACCAGTGGTGGGGGCACACGGTGGGATTCAATTCCTATCGCGATCAATGGATGAGCGAAGGCTTCGCCGACATGTCGGCCTCGCTGTTCCTGCAAGCGGTGGACAAGAATCCGAAAAGGTTTATTGATTTCTGGAATGATGAGCGCGAACTACTGACCATGAAGGACCGGGAAGGCTATCGCGCCATCGACGCCGGCCCGGTCACGCTGGGATACCGCCTAAGTAATTCGCGCGCCGGAATGAATCTTACCCGCGACCTGATTTATCCCAAGGGGGCCTACATCCTGCACATGGTGCGCATGATGATGTGGGACAAGCAGAGCGGCGATCAGAATTTTAAGGCCACCATGCAGGACTTCGTCAAAACCTATGCCGGGCGCTCGGCGACTACGGAAGATTTCAAGGCCATGGTGGAGAAACACATGACGCCGGAGATGGCGGGGTTCGGCGGGGGAAAGATGGATTGGTTCTTCGACGAGTATGTCTATGGCACCCAACTGCCGAGCTATAACATGCAAAGCTCGATCGATAACAACGCCGCAGGCGACATGGAGTTCAGCTTCAAGTTGACGCAGAGCAACGTGAATGAGAATTTCCGCATGCTGGTACCGCTCTACATCGAACTGGCGGATGGCAGCGTGCGTTTCCTGGGCCGGGCGCGTTTGACCGGGAACACCAGCCTGGAGCAGAAGATCCCGTTGAAAGGACTGAAGGACAAGCCGCACCGCTTACTGGTGAACTACTACGATGACGTGCTGGCCTCGGCGAACTGAGGCGAGCGGAGAAAGAAATAGAAATGGGGAGCTTGCGCTCCCCTCTTTTTTGCCGGTAGTCTGGTTACTTTGAGCTGCCGCTCATTTCCGCGCTGGACGAACCTTCGTCGATGGCGAGTGCGAACTTCTTGCCATCAAAACGGATTTCGGCGAGCGATTTGCTGCCGTCCCCGTTGCTCTTGAGCACCGCGGAGTTTGAACCGCTGGACTGGTCCAGGTCTACGATGCGCGCCGAAGTGGAAGCGACCACGGTGCCGCCCCTGAGAATGTTCAACTGCACGTTGGAGCCGGTGCCTTGCCACTTCACCGAGTAGTCGCCGGCGGGAACGGTTTTTCCGCTCACGGTGACGGAATCCGGAAGTTGGAGCGATCCCTTGTTGTTGTGAATGTTGGCTGCGAATAGGCTGGTTGCCAGCAGCAAACTCAAGCCCAGCAGCAAGCCCTTGGAAACATTTGCGAACTTCATGCAATTCTCCTTTTTCCCGAACGTCGGGAACCGGTTCTGGGCGGCTTGGACTTGCCTTCTGCGAAAAAACTTGCGTTTCTCGGCCAAAGGCCTAAAATGCAGCGGCGGGGTTAAGGAGAAAGCAACCGGGCCGCAAGGACCTGCTGCTCTCTGCTACAGGGATTGCGCTCACCTGGGCCGCCAAACCGAGTGTGAGCCAGTCCCTCAACCCCTGAAATTTTTCTTGAGCCGGACGGGCTGGTTGGTCTCGCCGGCTTCCATCTTGAGTTAATACGCTTCTAGATGTTCAAAAGTTCCTTCCCGATCCAAATCGCATTAGTCAGTTGGACGGCCTGCCGCGCGCAGCGTTAGCAATTTTGCGATGGCATACAGCAGCCGCTTGTTTAGTCTATTTCAACAAATTGCAATCGCGACAAATCGTGACAAGATTTCACATTTCTTTAACACGAGAGTGCGAATGCACGCGAGATACCAAGAGTAGAGTATGGAACGCGCTTTTGTTGATTCCTTGCGAGACAACAAAGCTTATGGAGGCACAGGTGTGACCGCTGGCGAAATGTGGCGTTCGCAAGCGGACAGTGGCCGAGGCTACGATTATGGGATTCTCAAAACCACCTTGCCGAAGCTCTTTCCCTCGCCGAGTAACCGGTACGCGTTGGCGGCTTGCTCCATAGGAAACACGTGCCCGATCACGGGATGCAAATGTCCTTGCGAGGTCCACGCCGAAAGCTGCTTCCAGGCTTCGCGCATCAACTCGCGATTGGCGGAGAGATAGGTGAGCCACAGTCCGTGGACGCTGGCGCCTTTGGCGTACAGCAGGCGGGTATCGAGCAACGACTTCTCCCCCGTGGCGCTGCCATAGACGATCACGCGACCGAAATCGCGCAAGCAACGCGCGCTTTTGTTGGTGTGCTCGCCGCCCAGCATTTCAAACACCGCGTCCACGCCTTCACCATGGGTGAGATCGCGGATGGCTTCTTCGTAATCGCGCTGTTTGTAATTGATGCCGTGCTGTAGGCCCAGTTCGGCGACGCGCGCGAGCTTGTCATCGGAAGATGAAGTCCCGTACATTTCGGCACCCAGCAGTTTGCCGATCTGCACGGCGGCCGTGCCGACACCGCCGGCGACGGCGTGAATCAGCACGCGCGACGGCTTCTTTGCCGGAGCCAGCAGGCCGGCCTTCCAGTACGCGAGGTATGCCGTGAAGTAGTTAACCGGAAAAGCGGCGCCTTCTTCCGCGCTCCATCCCTCGGGCACCGGCCATAGCAACTGCACCGGAGCGGCGACGCGTTCGGCGAAAGCCGCCCATTGGGTATAGCCCATGAGTCGCTGGCCGTCGCTTGGTCTGGTGCCGCAGAATTCACGTCCGGCAATCAGTGGTGGTTTTGGAGTGCCCGGGTAGCCGCCGCTGGCGGTCATGACATCGGCAAAATTCAGGCCACCAGCTTCGACTTGAACCAAGGCTTGGCCGGCATTGGCTACCGGCTCGGGCAGGTCGCGAATCTCCAGCACTTCCGGGCCGCCCAGGCGGGTGATGACGATCGCCTTCATGGGGAAAGTCTAACAGCACGCAGCCCCCGGATTGGGGGGCGGCAGTGGATCACAGGCATTTGTGACCAGCGTAATCGTGACCGCTTTGCTCCGGGTATATACTTCAGGGGAATAATGTTAGTTTTTCGTTGGATGTATGGGCGGGAGCGGAGCGCGGTTTCATAGCAGGATTTCTCATATGCTCCGGAAATAGATCACTGGTTCGCCGATGGCTTTCGGTAGTGGCGACCGGTGCGGGACCGGTCCACTTATAGTTTTACGGTCCCGGGAGGAAGTCGCATGGACTTAATATTGGTTCGTCTTTTATTTGTTATTTTCGTTGCGGTTACTTGCTTTCTGCTGCAGCCGTTCGGCTTGGATGCCTGGAAGGACGCGGGAGTCGGAACTGCGCTGGGCGTCGCGATAGTGATCTTCGAGTGGCGGCTGCGGCTGGTGAGTTTGAAGCGGCTGATCGGGGCCGCGATTGGCAGCATCCTGGGGATTTTCGGAGCCTACCTCTTCGCCCTGGTAATTCGCAGCAGCGTTCCTGCGGGACACACTCAGAGCTTCCTGCAAATCATGGTGATGTTGCTGATGGCCTACGTTGGCCTGGTGGTGGGCGCCAACAAGGGCGATCTGCTCAACCTGGCCGCGCTAGGTGGAATTTTTGGCGGGGAGAAACAGTCGAAGAGGAGTTACAAGATTCTCGACACCAGCGTCATCATTGACGGACGCATCTCCGACATTGCCGAAACCGGCTTTCTTGATGGCACCATTGTGATCCCGCAGTTCGTGTTGCGGGAGTTGCAACTGGTAGCGGATTCGGCAGACTCCCTGAAGCGCAACCGCGGGCGGCGCGGGCTGGACATCCTGCAGCGTCTGCAGAAAGTGGCTTCGGTGCAGATTCAGATTGTGGAAGACGATTTCCCGGGGGTGCGCGAGGTGGATCTGAAGCTGATCGAACTGGCCAAGCTGTATGAAGGCAAGATCATCACCAACGATTTCAACCTCAACAAGGTGGCGCAACTGCAAGGCGTGGATGTGCTGAACATCAACGAACTGGCCAACTCGCTCAAACCGATCGTGCTGCCGGGCGAGATCATGAAAGTGTTCGTGCTGAAGGAAGGCAAGGAATACAACCAGGGCGTGGCTTATTTGGACGACGGGACGATGGTGGTGGTGGACAATGCGCGCAAGATGATTGGCAAGACCATCGATATTTCCGTGACCTCAGTGCTGCAAACCACGGCGGGGAAGATGATCTTCGGGAAGTGGGATGAACGGGCGGGATCGCGCAGTGAATCGCGGCCGGCGGTGGTGGTCACTACGACGGTGGCTTCCGTACCCAGCGGCGAAGCCAAGAAGCCGGTGATGGTGGACCGGCCGGCGGAGTAGTCCAGCACGGCTTTAACGCGGGCTGCCAACCGAGACCACTTTGACGGTGCCTCGCGAACGAGTGCCGGCAATGGTTGCTCTTTGACCGGCCCATTGGCTGAGTTCATCGGCATTTCCATCCAGTGTGTATTTCTTATCTCCATTGACCAACGAGTACTTTGCGCCGTTGCGTACGCAAGCGAGAGTACATTCCGCGGGACTCTTTCCCGAACTTTCGGGATGACGGGCGCCACACCGACTGTCGGTAATGACACCCGAGAAGGTCGGCTGCGGGGCCGCGCTGTTGGGTTCCTCTGCCGCGGCAGTTGCGGGAGCAGCGGCAGCCAGAACCGCCGAAGCGCCGGTGAACACCGCCGCGAGAGCAAGCGCTGCGGCCAGCGACGCGCCGGCACAAAAGGTCAGTAACGAAAACCAGGAACGATTCGGGTTCACGCTTCCTCCGAGGGCCAGGCTTATCTGGAACCGGATGCCGTGGCCTTGCTTGGTTGCGCAAATGGAGGGCCACGTTGCCACCGCCAAGGACCGCGGGGTAAGTCATGGGCGGTCTTAGTCTTGCGAGGGCATGGGTGGGGCAAGGCGACATGAAGATTGCGGGCTTGCCGGGTAAGAACTGCGCGATGCGGCGCAAAATGCCTTCCGGTTAGAAGATCTTAACCGCGAAGGGCGCAAAGGTGATCGCAAAAGATCGCGAGGGAAGTCAGGCCGATGATTTGAAACCCTGCCTTCGACCCTCGTATACTTGCAGCCCCGATGAAGGTCGTCGTCATTATTCCGGCTGCGGGTCTGGGCACGCGTATGGCTTCGGCTGCGAGCGTCAAGGGCAAGAAGCCTGCCGCTTCCAAACAATTCACGGAACTCGCGGGTACGCCGATTCTGATTCACACCCTGCGTAAGGTTGCGGCCAGCGCGGAGGTGACAGAGATTTGCATCGCGCTGCGAGCGAATGAAATTGAGGGCTTCGGCGTGCGTTTGGAAAAAGAAGCCAAGGACGTTGTGAAGAAGAGAATTCAGTTCGTCGAAGGCGGCGAGCACCGGCAGCAGTCGGTGGCTCATGCTATGGCGGCGATTTCGGCGGCACCGGAGGATATTGTTCTGGTCCATGATGCGGTGCGGCCTTTCGTCACGACGGAGATCATTCATGATGTGATTCAGGCGGCGCAGAAGTATGGGGCTGCGATTGCCGGAGTGCCTGCGGTGGACACGATCAAGGAAGTGAAGCGAACGGCAGAGGGTGCGGTGATCACGGCGACGATTCCGCGAGAGTGCGTGGTAATGGCGCAAACGCCGCAAGGCTTCCGTTACGATGTGCTGAAGAAGGCGTTCGATGAAGCGACGACGGATGGATTCATGGGAACCGATGAAGCTTCCCTGGTGGAACGGTCGGGGCACGAAGTGGCGGTGGTGATGGGATCGGCGCGAAATATAAAGATCACCACGCCGGCCGATCTGGAGTTGGCGGAGTTCTATTTGGGGAAGTGAAAACAAGAACGCCACGGATTTTCACGGATCAGAGCCAAGTCTTTGAGCTAGGCTTTGGTGATGGAATGGCCCGGCTTGAAGCATGCCGAATCGACGGAGAAGGTCATCGGTATTTTTTATGATGTATACAACGAACTCGGGTACGGATTCCTGGAATCTGTTTACGAAGAATCACTAATGATCGCTCTCCGAGAGTCAGGGTTAGAAGTACAAAGCCAAGTTCCCGTGCCGGTTTGGTTTCGGCAGCACAAAGTTGGTGAGTTCAGGGCCGACGTACTGGTGGAAAACGCGGTCATGCTGGAACTGACGAGCGTGCGAATGCTAGAACCATCTCATGAGGCGCAATTGCTGCATTATTTAAAAAGCACGGAAGTAGAGATTGGGCTGTTACTAAATTTCGGCGTCCGTCCGCAATTTCGCAGATTGCTGTTTGACAATGAAAGAAAGAAAATCCGTGAGAACCCGTGTAAATCCGTGGCCGGGGTTTCTGCATGAGAATTGGCTATGGGTGGGATTCGCATGAGTTCACGGCTGGCATTCCGTTGAAGATTGGCGGCGTGACTTTGCCGCACTCCCACGGCCTGGGCGGACATTCGGATGGCGACGTGCTTTTGCATGCGTTAACGGATGCGTTGCTGGGCGCGGTAGCCGGTCCCGACATTGGCACTTTGTTTCCGCCTTCGGATGCAAGGTGGAAGGGCGCGGACTCAGCCGTGTTTTTGCGGGAAGCGTTGAAGCGCGTGGGCGCGGCTGGCTACTCCATCGTCAATGTCGATTCAACTTTGATTCTTGCGGCGCCTAAGATTGGGCCACACGCGGTGGCGATTCGTGAGAGCGTCGCGAAGCTTCTTGGTATTCCAGTAGATTGCGTTGGGCTTAAGGCTAAGACTCCAGAAGGTATGGGTACCGATAATGCCGCCATCGCGCATGCGGTGGTGTTGCTCGAGGAAAAGCGCTAACCACAAAGGACACCAAGGTTCACAAAGGAAATCCCTCCGCCGTCATCCTCCGTTACAATTTCGCAGTGTCGATTGCATTCCAGATTGAAGCCACTCACGGCGATGCGCGCTCTGGGCGATTGACTACGCCTCACGGCGAAGTTGAAACTCCGGTGTTTATGCCGGTGGGGACGCTGGCCACGGTCAAAGGCGTTCCCCAGGATGTTCTCGAAGAACTGGGCGTGCAGATCCTGCTGGGCAATACTTATCATCTTTATTTGCGGCCGGGAGTCGAGCGGGTCAGAAAGCTGGGCGGGCTGCATCGCTTCATGGCCTGGCCGCGGGCGATTCTGACGGACTCGGGCGGCTTCCAGGTGTTCAGCCTCAACGAACTGCGCAAGGTCACGGAAGAAGGAGTGAGGTTTCGTTCGCATCTGGATGGGTCTTCGCATTTTTTCAGTCCGGAGGGTGCGATGGAGGCACAGATCGGGCTGGGCGCGGACATTATTATGGCGTTCGATGAGTGCACGGAGTATCCGGCGGCTTCGGGGCGGGTGCGCGAGTCGATGGAGCTGACGCTGCGCTGGGCGGAGCGGAGCAAGAAGTATTTTGAAGAGCATAAGGAAGAGGTGCCGTGGGGCCATCAGCCTTCAGCCGTCGGCATTCAGACGACCAACACCGGCGCCCATCACCCGGGAAGAGAAACACCAGTTCTCGGTTCTCGGTTCTCAGTTCCCAGTTATCAGGCGCTCTTCGGCATTGTTCAGGGTGGAATGGATTTGGCGCTTCGAAAAGAGTCTGCCGAGCGGACGATTGAGATTGGGTTTCCGGGTTACGCCATTGGAGGACTTAGCGTGGGCGAGCCGCGAGGCTTGACTCGAGAAATGGTTGAGGCGGTGGTGCAGCATTTGCCCGCGGACAGGCCTCGTTATCTGATGGGGGTGGGAACTCCCGAGGAGATCGTGGAATACGCCGGCCTGGGCATCGACATGATGGATTGCGTACTGCCGACGCGGGCGGCGCGGCATGGTTTGCTGTTCACCGCGGAGGGGAAAATCTCGATTAAGCAGGCGCGGTATGCCGACGATGAAGGTCCGCTCGATCCGAAATGCGGCTGCCGGGTGTGTTCCCGGTATTCTCGGGCCTACCTGCGGCATTTGTATGCTTCGAACGAGGTGTTGGCCCAGGTTTTGAACACCGTCCACAACCTGAGCTTCTACCTTGACACGATGCGCGCGGTGCGTCATTCTATTGCACTTGGGAGAGGGGCCCGTTTTCTCTGACGTCTGGTCTCGGCCTAAACCATAGCCGGCATCCCCTATTTGATGTCCGAAGCTTGAGGAATCTCCGCCCAGGTACGCGAGAGCTCCAGCGGTAAATTGCAAAGCCAGTGTGCCCGGTGGGGCTTGACTTCCAGTCCCGGCAGGCGATGGGACTCTAATCTTGATGAACATACAGCACTTATTCGCGATACAGTTTGGCGGCGGGTCGGCGGGGCTGCTGGGATTCGCGCCGCTGATCTTCATTTTCGCGATCTTCTACTTCTTGCTGATCATGCCGCAGCAGCGGCGGCAGAAGAAATGGCAGCACATGCTCAGCGAACTGAAGACGGGGGATAAAGTGGTGACCAGCGGCGGGTTGCGAGGGACTATCATTGCCCTGAGGGACGACTATATCCACCTGCGGGTTCCGCCGGACAATTTGAAGATTGAGGTGAGCCGGGCCTCGGTCTCGTCAGTGACCACCGCCGAGGACGCCGGAAAGTCAGGCGATAAGGCGTAGGCAGCGAGGGTTGGGGACGCATCAAAATCTATTAGTGAATGCATCATTATGAATAAGAATTTGGGCTGGAAGATGGGTGTGATCGGGGCGACGCTGGTGGTCTTCTTGTTTGGGATCATCGGCATACCGGATAGTTGGTCGGGCAAGGGGCTGCTGGCAGCGATGGGGCACCGGGTTAACCTGGGGCTGGACCTCAAAGGCGGCACGCACCTGATCCTGCAGGTACAAGTGAACGATGCGGTGACGGTGGATTCAGACAATGCCATTGAGCGTCTGAAAACGGATTTGCGGGCTCGCAAGATCACTTATGCAGAGATCACAAAACCCGATCCGGTCAACGCGCCGGAAAGGATCGTGCTCAAGGGAGTGCCCCCGGAATCAAGGTCGGATCTGCTTTCTATCGTGCAGGACCGCCTTCCAGAATACAGCCTGACCTCAGGTGCGGATAACACCTGGACGGTTGCCATGAAGGCGCAAAACCTGGCGGATCTGAAGAACCGTGCAGTCACCCAAGCGATTGAGACGATTCGAAACCGAATTGATCAGTTGGGAGTCAGCGAACCCATCATCGAAGAGCACGGACTGGGGCAGTATCAGATTCTGGTACAACTCCCCGGTGTGGACGATCCCGGCCGGGTCAAGGACATCATGCAGTCCACCGCGATGCTGGAGATTCGCCAATCTATGGGTGGCCCCTATCCCAGCGAACAAGCGGCGTTGCAGCAGAACAATGGCGTATTGCCGCCGGATACGATGTTGATGCCGGGACGCAGTGTGGGCGCAACCCCGGCCGAGGGTGGTCAGGTCTGGTACTTGATTTCGCGAGCCTCGGCGGTCACCGGCCGTGACTTGCGGGCTGCCGAGCCTTCCCGAGACGAGAATGGCCAGCCTTCGGTGCAGTTCAATTTAACGGGTGAGGGCGGGAGGCGATTTGGCGCCTTCACGGGATCCCACGTCGGGGACAATCTGGCGGTAGTGCTGGACAATAAAGTCCAAGAGGTTGCAGTCATCAAGGAGCAGATCCACGACACCGGGGTTATTAACGGACGCTTTACCGAGCAGGAAGCGAAAGACCTAGCCATGGTTCTGAGGTCAGGCGCATTGCCAGCCGGGATCAAGTACCTGGAAGAGCGCACGGTGGGGCCGTCGCTGGGCACGGATTCGATCCGCGCGGGAGTGACGGCAGCGGTAATCGGCATGCTCGCGGTGCTGATCTTTATGCTGGTTTACTATCATGCGGCCGGCATCAATGCGGACGTGGCCTTGATTCTGAACTTGATCATTCTGCTGGGATTCCTGGGGTTCAGCGGGGCGACGCTTACGCTGCCGGGGATTGCGGGCGTGATTCTGACGGTCGGCATGGGCGTAGACTCGAATGTACTGATCTTTGAGCGCATCCGCGAAGAACTGAGGAGCGGCAAAACACCGCCCTCGGCGGTGGAGCAGGGATTCAGCCATGCCTGGATCACCATTGTGGATACCCACGTAACCACGATTGTGTCGGCCATCATTCTATTTATCTTTGGTACGGGTCCGGTGCGCGGATTTGCGGTGACCCTCAGCTTCGGCTTGTTTGCGAACTTGTTCACGGCGGTGTTTGTGTCACGCGTGATCTTTGACTGGATCCTCAGCCGAAAGCAGCGCGGCGAAGCATTGAGCATCGGGTAGTTCGAGCATGGCTCGAGGCCGTTGCCTGAAATCGTAATCGTCAAGAAACGGGGTTCTGTTCGGTGGAATTTTTTCGCAACGCAGACATCGATTTTCTGGGGAAGAAGTGGTACTTTCTCGCGTTTTCGCTGGTGTTCAGCCTGGCCGGCTTGTTCTCCATGCTGTTCTGGCATGGCATTCCGTATGGCGTAGACTTCCGCGGCGGAACCCTGGTGTATGTAAAGTTCGCCCAGTCGCCGGATGACAACGCCATCCGGGCCTCCATGGACCGCGCCGGACTGCATAATGCACGCATCCAGCGCTACGGGCAGGCGAGCGGCAATGAAGTCCTGATCGACGTTTCCGAGCAGCAGACCAGCGAACAGGCGCTAGACCGCAGCAAGCTGCTGATTATCAACGCGCTCGAAACCAATGCTCCCGCGGACAAGCAAGACCTGAACAACGCCAGCGTCTTGGCACTCAAAAGCTATCTCTTGCAGAAGGATCCGCTACGCGCGGGAACGGACGCGGAGCAGCGTTACGCCGCACAGGCCCAGGCGATTGTGGATTATCGGGACAAGAGCAAAGGCGGCGTGCTGAATTCGCTGGATGAGTTGAAAGCTGCCGCCGACCCGGCGGTGGTGGCTTCCCTGCCGGAGGGCTTTTTTCTTTCCGGTTTCGCGGTGCGCAACGTGGAAATCGTAGGACCGCAGGTGGGCGGACAGTTGCGGCGGCAAGCTCTGCTGGCTACGGTCTACTCCCTGGCGGGCATGCTGATCTATTTGGCGGTGCGCTTTGAGTGGATCTACGGCGTGGCCGCGGTGGTAACGGTTTTCCACGACACGCTGATCACGGTGGGTGCGTTCTCACTGATGAACAAAGAAATCTCATTGACCGTGATCGCGGCCATCCTGACGCTGATCGGTTATTCGAACAACGATACGATCGTGGTGTTCGACCGCATCCGCGAAAACCTGAAGCTGATGCGGCGCGAGAAGCTTTCTGACATCGTGCACCGCAGTATCAACCAGACCCTGAGCCGGACCATCCTGACGGCAGGGCTGACCTTCCTCACCGTGCTGGCGTTATTTGTGTTCGGGGGCGAGGTGTTGCACGGGTTCTCGTTTGCGCTGGTGATCGGGATCCTGATCGGCACCTATTCCTCGATTGCGATTGCGGCCCCGATCCTGGTGGCCTACCAGGATTGGCGCAGTAATCGCGGGAAATCGCCCATGGAAGCAGCCCTGCGCAAGGAAAGTACCCGTGGAGAAAAGGTAAAAGCCAAGGCTTGAGGCAGGCGCGGGCGGGTGAGAAGTCCACAAGTTTGTGATTGACGGGCATTTGAGGTAGTATTCTGCGGCCTTCAATTCAAGCTTTGTAAAGTGGGTCTGGGAGCAAAGAGGAGGCAGTCGGTGTCTAAGGAATAGTTAGGGGCAGGAGGGACATTTATGTTTGAAGACAGCCTCATCGAATCGGGCGGAAGGCTGACAACCAAGCGGGGAATGACCACCACGATTTCGTTTGTTTTTCAGATGGTGCTGGTGGGCGTTCTGGTGCTGATTCCGCTGTTGTTTACTGAAGCCCTGCCTAAGACGCAGTTGATGACGTTCCTGGTTGCCCCGCCCCCGCCACCGCCGCCACCGCCGCCACCGGCCGCTGCCCCAGTAAAGGTGGTGAAGCAGATCCAAACCGACATCGTAAACGGACAATTGCGGACCCCGACCAAGATTCCCGAGAAAGTCCAGATGATTAAGGAAGATGAAGCGCCGCCGCCGGTGATGTCGGCCAGCGGGGTAGTGGGCGGCGTCCCGGGCGGTGTGCCGGGCGGGCAGATGGGGGGCGTAATCGGGGGAATTATCAACTCCACCCCGGTGGCCGTACCCAAGGTGGCCACGCCGCAGCGTATCCGCGTCTCCCAGGGCGTGACTCAGGGAATGATTATTCGCCGGGTGCAGCCGGCGTATCCACCCCTGGCCCGGCAAGCGCGCATCCAAGGACCAGTGGTACTGCAAGCCGAGATCGGCAAAGATGGGTCGATTCAGAACCTGCGGTTGATCAGCGGGCATCCCATGCTGGCGCCGGCGGCGATTGAGGCCATCAAGCAGTGGAAGTACAAGCCTTACATTTTGAATGGCGAGCCGGTGGAAGTGGAAACTACGATTACGTTTAATTTCACGCTGTCGGGAGGGTAATCCGGCAGCCGGATTTTGACCAAGTTCCAGGAGGAAAAGCAACTCATGTTCGTAGCCAACTTAGCAACCCATACTCTGAGCAACATGTCCACCATGGCAACCTGGCTTTTACAGGATCAACCCGTGGCTTGGGACCCGATCTCGCTATGGAAACAGATGGGATTCATCGCGAGGACCGTGGTCGTGATTCTATTCGTCATGTCCGGTTGGTCGATCGGCGTCATGATTGACCGCTGGATGGCGTTCAGCGCGGCCCGCAAGCAATCGCGGGCGTTTGCTCCGGCGGTGGCCGGGGCGCTGCGCGATGGCAAGATCGACGAGGCCATCAAAGTGGCGGAACGCAACAAGAAAAGCCACCTGGCCAAGGTAGTGACTGCCGGCCTGATGGAGTTCCGCGCCCACCAGGACAGTGCAGACATCCCCGGGGAGACCATCGAAGCCTCCAAGCGGGCCTTGGAGCGCACTGAGGCCATCGTCCACGCCGAGTTGAAACGTGGGTTAGGGGGTCTGGCCACCATCGGTTCCACCGCTCCGTTCGTGGGGCTGTTTGGCACGGTGATGGGCATTCTGAATGCCTTTAAGGGCATCTCGGAGCAGAAGGCCACCGGTCTGGGCGCAGTCGCAGGCGGAATCGCCGAAGCGTTGGTGACTACGGCGGTGGGTCTGTTTGTGGCCATCCCGGCGGTCATGATGTTCAACTACCTGACGGGCCGCGTGGAAGCGTTCGACGTGGAGATGGACAACTCCTCGAGCGAACTGATCGACTACTTTCTGAAGCGGCGGGGTATGCGGCGGTCGTAAATTTTGGCGGCGGCAGCGGGCTTTCGATCTTGAGTTGCAACTGGGCGCTGGAGGATGCCTCCGGCGCCGGGCTCGGCAAAAGCGGGAGAGCCGACCGCGAGCGAAATTGAGCGTGGGTGGCAGAGGAACAGCCTTATGTCAATGAACAAGAGGAATGAAGGCGCCAAGGTCAACTCCGATATCAACGTCACCCCCATGGTGGACGTGATGCTGGTGCTGCTGATCATCTTCATGGTGATTACGCCGATGTTGCAGAAGGGCGTGAGCGTGGACCTGGCGAAGGTGAATAATCCGGAGCAAATGCCGGACGCCGACAAGGAAGATGCCCTGATTGTGGCGATCATGCGAGATGGGAAAGTGTTTTTCGGCAACGACCAGACACCGCCCGATCAACTCACGCAGAAGGTGAAGGACCGCCTGGCCAACCGGCTGGATAAGCGCGTGTTCGTGCGCGCCGATGCCCGAGCGAAGTTCGGATCGGTGGTAGCGGTAGTGGATAACGTGCGTGCCGCAGGGGTCGACGAGTTGGGTTTGTTGACCGACCAAAAGAAGCAGACCGGAGCCCCGGCGCCACCAGCGGCGGGCGGGCAATAGAGGAGATTTTATGAGCATGGGAGTTAGCGCGGGCGGGGGCCAAAGCGCAAATATCAACGTAACCCCCCTGATCGACGTACTGCTGGTGTTGCTGATCATCTTCATGGTGATCACGCCGCTGACGCCAAAAGGGCTGGAAGCCCTGGTGCCGCAGCCGCCACCACCGAACGCGCCCAAGAACAACACTCCGGACCGCACCATCGTGGTGCAGTTGATTGATCGTGGCGCAGGGCAGGAGCCCGGGGTGAAGATTAACAACGAAGATACCACCTGGGATGGTTTGCAGGCGCGCCTCACCGACATCTTTAAGACCCGCGCGGAAAAGGTGATGTTCGTCAAAGGCGACGACAATGTGCCCTTTGCCGACGTGGCCAATGTGATTGACATCGCCCATGCTGCGGGAGTCGACAAGGTGGGGTTGATTACCGCCAAGATTGAGGCGGGAGGCTAGTTTTAGACCCGGGAGCCTGGCTTCCCATCGATCGCCTGCTATTTGGTTGAGCGTTGCTCGGGCAGGGCAGCCGCCGTCTGGCGGTGCTTCAGGATTCCTGGCAAGGGAGACTTATAAGGCAATGAAAAACTGCATACGAGTGCTGGCGCTCGCGGCGGTTGCGTCGGTGTTGTTCTCTGGGACGGGCTGCGACAAACTGAAGGCCCGTGACCAATTGAACAAGGGTGTGAACTCCTACAAGAACGCACGCTATGAAGAGGCCATTGACCACTTTCAGCAAGCGGTAACCCTGGATCCCAAGCTGCTGAATGCGCGTCTTTACCTGGGGACCGCGCTGGCCAATCAATACATTCCGGGCGTGGACACGGACGATAACAACCGTACCGGCCAGCAAGCGGTGGACGTGTTTAAAGCGGTGCTGGAGACCAATCCCGGCCATGACCAGAAGATCACCAGCCTCAAGGGCATTGCCTCGCTCTATTTCAACATGAAAAAGCTGGATCAGGCGAAGGAGTACAACCACAAGGTCGCAGAATTGGATCCCAACGACCCGGAAGCGTATTACTCGATCGGCGTGATTGACTGGACGCAGACCTATGTGCCGCGAATGGAAGAGCGCGCCAAGCTTGGGCTCAAGCCGGAAGAGCCGCTAAAAGACAAGAAGGTTTGCGCGGAACTTAAAGACAAGAACTGGGCGAGCGTGCTGGACGGAATCGACGAGCTAAACAAGGCACTGCAGTTGCGTCCGGACTACGACGATGCCATGGCATACATGAACCTGATGTACCGCGAGAAGGCGGATGTGGAATGTGACGATCCGGCGGCCCGTGCCGCCGACCTGAAGTCGGCCGATGAATGGGTCGACAAGACCATGGCCACCAAGAAGGCCAAGGCCGAAAAGCAGCCGGGACAGCAGGGCATCACTATGGACCAGCCAAAGTAGTCTGTTCCTGGTGGATAACGGCCCCTTCCAGCCTGGGAGGGGTTTTGTTTTGTGCAGGCGAAAGTTGCACACACCTTGAAAGGCGCATAGCCAACTGCACTCATGTTCAAGAAGATCCTGATCGCCAATCGCGGGGAAATTGCAGTGCGGGTGATGCGCGCCTGCCGGGAGATGGGCATCCCGTCAGTCGCAGTGTTCTCTGACGCGGATCGCGCTTCTCTGCATGTGCTAAAGGCGGACGAGGCGTACCACATCGGGCCGGCGGCCGCGGCGGAATCCTACTTAAACTCCCACAAGATTTTGGAAGTTGCGAAGCGTAGCGGAGCGGACGCCATCCATCCCGGATACGGCTTTCTCTCCGAAAATGCGAAGTTTGCCCAGGACTGTACTGACGCGGGCGTGAAGTTCATTGGCCCCACGGCCGCAGCGATGGAGCTGATGGGGTCAAAAACGCGGGCTCGCCAGCACATGGAAATCGCGGGAGTTCCGTTCGTGCCGGGGACTTCGCGCGGGTTGGATTCGGTGGAGCAGGCGCGACAAGTGGCAGAGAAGATCGGCTACCCCATCATGCTGAAGGCGGCCGCCGGGGGGGGTGGGAAAGGAATGCGTCTGGTGCATAAGGCGGGGGAGCTGGAGGCTGCGCTGGAGTCCGCCAAAAGCGAAGCCCAGCGGGCGTTTGGCGACGGGGAGATCTACATTGAGAAAGCCATTGTCAATCCCCGCCACATCGAAATGCAGATCCTTGCCGACGAGCATGGGCACACCGTCTATCTGGGGGAGCGTGAGTGCTCCATCCAACGGCGGCATCAGAAGGTGCTGGAGGAATCTCCTTCCCCGATTGTGAATGCGGATATGCGACGCCGCATGGGTGAAGTTGCGGTCCGAGTGGCGGAAGCCGCGGGCTACAGCAATGCTGGAACGGTCGAGTTTCTTGTCGACCAACAGAAGAATTTCTACTTTCTCGAGATGAACACGCGGCTGCAAGTGGAACATCCGGTGACCGAACTGACGACGGGGCTGGACCTGGTCCATCTGCAGATTCGCATCGCGGCGGGGGAAAGTCTGCCGTTCCGGCAGGAGGAGATTGCAGTGCGCGGCCACGCCATCGAGTGCCGCATCTATGCCGAAGATCCTGACAACAATTATTTTCCCAGCCCGGGGAAGATTACGCTATTACAGGCGCCCGCGGGACCGGGGATCCGCCGGGATAGCGGCATGTACGAAGGTTATATCGTGCCCATCGAATACGACCCGCTGCTGGCCAAGCTGATCGGCTATGGGAGCGACCGCACCCAGGCGATTTCGCGGCTGGTGCGCGCCATGCACGAGTATTTTGTGGGCGGGATCAAGACCAACATTTCATTGTTCCAGCGCATTTTGCGCGATGCGGAATTTGTGGCGGGGAAAATCGACACCGGCTATCTCGACCGGCTGCTGAAGTCGGGGGTTCCAGCGGCGCAGCACGGCGACGCCGGCGTTGCCGCAATTGCCGCAGGGGTGTTCGAGGTGTTGGAGCCAGCTGAAAGTTCGACCGCGACAAGCAATGGAAATGGGTCAGGAGTGTCCGGGTGGAAGCGGGCAGCGAGGACAGAAGCTGCGCGCAATACGTGATTGGGAATCGATGCTTCATCAAGCTTAGCGAGTGCTTATGCTTTACGACGTCATGATCGACGGCAAGAAGTATCGCCTGGAGCTGGAACGAGCGGGCGCAGGCTGGCGATGCCGGCTGGATGGCCGCGAAGTCCCGGTGGACGCGATGCTGGCGCGGCCCGATGTGCTTTCGGTGCTGATCGAGGGGAAAGCGTACGAGATCAAACGCGAACGTACGGCGACCGACTTACACTTGTGGGTGGGAGGCGTACGCTACGCGGCGGAGATGCGTGATCCCCGTTCTTTGCGCAGCCGCAAAGGCGGGGCCGGGGATGACACCGGTCCGAGGAAACTGATCGCGCCCATGCCGGGCAAGGTGATCCGCATTCTGCTTCAGGAAAAGGCGAAAGTCGAGCCTGGGCAGGGCATCCTGGTGATGGAGGCCATGAAAATGCAGAATGAGATCAAGTCGCCGCGGAAAGGCACGATTCAGAGGATCCTGGCGGCTGAGGGCGCAAACGTGAACGCCGGCGACGTGCTGGCGATTGTGGAGTAACCCCTTTCACCACAGGGAGCACAGAGGGGCAGGGAGAAAATCCCGAGGCTACTGCGCGCCGTTGCCCTGCAGGATCCTTTCGGCGTAATAATTCTCCACCTTGGCTTGATCGCGCAGGACTTCGTAGTACGCCGATTTCAAGAGCTGTTCGCGGCGGTCGCGAAGTTGGGAGCGAACCGCCTCCTGCACCCGGGGATCGGCCAGTTCGCGTTGTCCGGCCGGTTCCTTGGCGATCAGCTTCACGATCCGGAAGCCGACCAGTTGTTTGGCCATGGGGTTCATCACCGTGATCACCGGGCTGTACTGGCCGGGTTTGAGTTTCATGACCATGTCACGAGTGGTGGGGTCGGTGCTCTTCAAGGAAGATTCGGGAGCGAAACCCAGATCGCCACCATTGCCTGAAGTCTCCGGGTCCTCGGAAAAATTCATGGCGAGAGTGGCAAAGTCATCGCCACTGTCGAGCCGGTTAAGGATCATCTGAATTTTCTTGTGGGCGTCGGCTTCATTCTGCGCTTTGTCATTCTTGAGGTTGTGTACCTGGGGATTGGGAGCGATGGTCACAAAAATGTGGGCCAGGTGGTATTGCGGCTCAATCAGGTTAAATTCCGATTTGTGAGCGTTGTAGTAGCCGGTGACGTCCTGATCGGAGATGTTGATTTTGGAAGTCACTTCTTTGTTGAGCACCTTGTCGACGGTGAGGGAACGGCGGAGATCGCGCTTGAAGTCGTCCAGGGTAATTTTCTTTTCGACGAGCCGGGCGTCGAATTCCTCTTTGGTGTAGGGCGACTTGATTTCGTTGAGTTTGCGGTCCACTTCATCGTCGGTGGCGAGCAGTCCGAGCTTCTCGGCGCGGCGCATGAGGATCTCGTTGTCAATCAGCTCGCGCAGAATGCTGAGACGCAAACTGGTGGCTTGCTCACCGAGCGGCTGCTGTTGCGAGCCGGCGGTCTGGTTCTGGTAGTACTTTTCCACGTCGGTGCGGTAGATTTTGCGACCGTCGACGGAGGCAGCGACGTCGTCGCCTACCTGCTTGCTCCCGCAGCCAATGCCGGCAGCGAGCAGCAACGCAATTACGGCCGTGGTCAACTTGTGACTAGATGGCAAGTTCACTCGATTTTTCTCCGCACTCTTTTACCCGCTTCTTTCTACACCCAAAGCATGGCTTTTCTGCCCGGCTACTTGCTGGAGGTTTGCGGCCCGCTGGACGCTGCCTGAGCGGAATGAACGGGCACCGGGACGCCGGCTTGCTGCAAGGCTGCATCCAGCACGCTACGGAATTCTGAGGCCGACACCACGCCATCGATTTCCTGCCCGTTGACGAAAACCGTGGGAGTCGCGCTCACCCCCAGAGTATCGCCCTCATGCATGGAGGCTTTGATGGCATCGTCGTTTTGCGCCTTGATGCAGGATTGCAGCTTGGTTTGGTCCAGGTTGTGTTGTTGACCCTGGAGTGTGGTCAAGCGATCCAGCGTCGCGAATTGAAGGTCACGCGTCTGCCCCGCCGCGCTGATCGCGCGCTGATTGGCATGGAGATAGTCGGCCAAATCCCAGTAGGCGTCGCCGTTCTGCGCCGCCAAACAGTTGGCATCGACAGCGGCGTGAGTGGCCCAGGGATGGATCTCCGCCAGAGGATAATCCTTGTACACAAATTCCACCCGGTCCCCGTATTCTTTCAGCAGCTCGGGAAAGAGGGTCTGGTGCATGCGGGAGCAGAACGGACACTCGAAGTCATCGTAATTCACGACCACAACCTTGGCATTGGCTTTGCCGCGAACCGGCCGATCGCCGATGCTGATCTTCTTGGCATTCTCCGCATACGGGTCCTTGGTGAGGTCCAGTTTGGTCATCCGCAGCAGAGTCTTGCCGTCTTTGGACAGTAGGAATTCGTAGTCGGCTTTCTTTCCCTGGCCGTCCATGTTGACGGTGAGGGCGTCATAATTAGGGAAGTCGCTGGGGCGAAGCGGCCCCACGGTGATCTTCACTCCGGCCGGCACAGAATAGTAGGCACGCACCTGACGCTCGATGCGCATCACCTGATCGGGAGGCACTGATTGCGCGGAGCAACCCAGGCAAACCAGCATGAGGACAAAAATCGACCGCCGCACAAACATCGCTAGAAACCGCCTATACATTGGGTGTAAAGCATGATTATCTCACACGAAGCGTGCTGCCGATCAATGCTTGGGAAAAACGGGTAGTGGGTCAGTTTCACGGTTGAGGGCTACTCAGACCTTGCGCCCTTAGCGGCAGTTGTTTGCGATCTTGGCGGTAAGAAAGCGGTTAACCGCAAAGGCCGCCAAGGATTCACAAAGCCCGCGAAGCATTGCAAACCAAACTGACCCACTACCGAAAAACTTGGCTGACGGGAAGCAACAAATTCATTGATCCCGAGCGAAAACCTTCGAGATCAAGAGTCACGAACTTGAAGCCCAGGGACTTAAAGATGCGGGTGAACTCTGTTGCCATTTCGGCCGCCAGAGCGCGGGGCATCTCGTCGGCGGCAATCTCGATGCGAACGATATCCCCGTGATGACGCACGCGGAACTGACGGAATCCGAGCGCACGGAGGGCATCCTCGCCCTGCTCGACCACGCTAAGAACCGCGCGGGTTACGGGACGGCCATATTCGATGCGCGAGGACAAGCAGGCGGAAGCGGGCTTGTCCCAAATACGCAGACCGGCATCGCGGGCCAAATCGCGAATCTCCTGCTTGGTCAAACCGGCGTCGAGCAGCGGCGCGGCCACTTGATGACGTTCGGCAGCGATCTGGCCGGGGCGGAAATCGCCCTGATCGTCCTGATTGACACCATAGGCAATGGATTCAAACCCACGCCGTTGGCAAAGATCCTGCATCACCGTAAACAACTCGTCCTTGCAATGGAAGCAACGCGCCCCATCGTTGCGGACATATTCGGGACGGTCGAACTCAGACGTGGCAATGATTTCGAGCGGAATTTCCTGTTCACGGGCAAAGGCGATGGCATCGGCGAGTTGGGCACGGGCAAGGCTGGGGGAATCGGCAATAGCGGCAAGCATGTCCCTGCCCAGCACTTGATGAGCCGACCATGCGAGGAACGCGGAATCGACGCCGCCGGAATAGGCAACTAGAGTGCTGCCGAGAGCGCAAAGACGCTGCTCGAGCGTGGCGCGCTTGGCGATGAGATCGGGGGATAGGGGCATGTGGGTATCTTAATACGGGAGAGGCCTCAAAATAACCTTTCCGCCCGCCTCAAATTGCCCAGCGATCCAAGATTGGCCAACGCGAAGGTGAAGCGATACTGATTCTCGTTGCGCACCGAGCCCAGAGCGAAGCGGCGAAATTCAACGTTGAATCCGCAACAGTCCCAGTTGTAGGTGGTTTGTACGGCGGCGTACTGTACGAAATTGAGATCCGCATCGAAGCCGATATTGGTAGCGGCGCTAAATCCCTGTTTGCCGGTGTGGCCATAGCCTAGCAGGAGCCGAAACTGATTGAACTGTTGCGGCGGAGGCGGCGTGCCGGCGTTGGTGGTTGACGTGCTGGTATTGGCAATTTCGGGTGGCACTTGCAGGAAGGCATCGCCTCCGCCGAGCGTGAATGGCCCCAGGCGGTAGTTGACCAGGACAGTGCTGGCCGTCAGGTGGCTGAGTTTGAAGTCGTAATCCAGGTCCCACTCGATGTCAGTCTTTGAGCTGGTCTGAACGCGCAGGCGCGAGATCAAGGGCGAAAGACGGCGGGCAGAGCTCAGGAAGGCGATGCCCGTAAGGTCAACGGTGCTGGTCAGGACATTGCTTCGGCCTGGGAACAACGCACCACCGAAGGTGGGATCGAGAAAGTATTTTTGTGCCAGCTCCCAGGTGACAACTTCCCGCACCTGAGTTCCGTCCTCGCAAGGCGCCTCGGCGGGCTGCTGCTGCCGTTCCCACGGCACGGGGCTGTGGGGGGCTGCGCCCCCGAGGAACAGGGCTGGCATCCCCGGCTCGCCGCAGGAGGACGGCTGGGTTGACGTCCGCTTCGCGTAAAGACGGTGGATAACGCCGTATTCCACTTCATTGGCATTGCTGAGAATGTCGCGCTGATCGAAGCGAAGAATGTTGGGGAAGTTACTGACCCCGGTGACATAGGTGTAAACCACGCGCGGCTCGACCACATGTTTCCACTTGCGCCCCAGGAATTCATGATCAAAGACCCGGCTCAGGGCCGGGGGGCGCACTTCTAGCGAAGCATCCAAAGATTTGCGGTTGATGGTATCGGAGATGGCCTGTCTTTCTCCGCCCGGAAGAACCTCAAGATTCTGAGTGTAGGCGGTGTCCCGGACGGAGAGCTCGGGCCGGAACGACCACCCGCCCAGCTGCAACGGCAAAGACAAAGTGGGACTGAGGTCGAACCTTCCGATCAAGGGAGCGGTGCTGAAGGTGGGCTCGCTGCGCGAAAGGCCTTCGAGGGCGGCGTCGTACGACCAGTAGAAAGGTGAGCGGCCCAGCGGTTGATCCACACTCGACAACTCCACGCCGGGGGCGTGGAGGATAGTGATGACGTCGCCAGGAGTCGAGCTTTCGAAATCCTGATAGCGATGCACGGAGAAATTGTAGAAAAAACCGCGGGTGGCGTTGGAAAGAAAGGCATCGGACTTGACTTCAGAGTCGACGGCCTGGGTGAAGGTCTCGCTGAAGGCGAGGCGAAAGACGAACGAACTGAGATAGTCGACGTCGGCGACGCCCCGGAAATTGTGACCAAAGTCGCCTTCTGCGGTCAGACGGGCTTCCTCGCCGCCTTGATTCACGTGGGGATCGCCATAGCCGCGGTCCAACACGCTGAAATAATTCAGATCCACGAACGAAGTAGCGCTGGGGCGAGCACGAAACTCGCCTTGCGGCGCCCAACCTCGCTTGGAGAAGTATTCGGCCCCGATGTGGGCGTCCATGCTGCGATTGATCGCCCAGAACACCGACTCCCCGAAAATGGTGCCCTTGGTGGAGGAAAACCCGAGGTTGGGGATGAGAAAGCCGGTTTGGCGGGGCAGAGTCTGGGCGGGCAGCGTGGCAAAAGGGAAATACAGGACTGGGATGCCTTCGATAGAAAAGGTGCTGTGGTAGATCTTCGCGGTGCCACCGACTTCGACCACCACCTTGTGGGCATAGAAGTCCCACTTGGGGCGGGGCAAGTCACAAGTGGTCACGATGCCGTCGTAAACCTTGTAGTGATCCGGCCCATTTTTTTCGACGGCGGCGCCAGTGAAAACGAAAGGATTGGGAGAAGTGAGCATGAGGCGGCGGCCGCGGAGGTGCCCACCGACGCTTCCGGTCACATGTTCGAATCTTCCGATCTCGGAGCGCAGGTTGTAGGTTCCACGGCTGGCTTGAATATGCTCATCATTGGGGCCGCCTTCGAGAACTACGTGACCCGCCGCCTTTGAGTCGCCGGTTTCAGAGTTGTAAGAGACTTCGTCAGCGCGCAGAATGTAGGTCCCGTAATGAATTTCGGCGTTTCCGTGCAGTTGGTAGATCGTGCCCTGCTTCTCCTGCTGGAGTGCGGTGATGGTAACGTCCTGTTCGCGGAGCGGGGAGGAGGTGTGGGGGAGATCCTGGGCGGCGGCGGATGGAGCAAGCAACTGGCTGGTAACTAGCGGAAGAGCGAGTATCAGGTGACAGACGAACGTCGCCGTGATAAGTAATCGTGTGCGGGAACTCATCGGAAGCGCACGAACTTCCCCTGTGCCAACTCCACTCGGGGGTACGGTGACGTTAGCACGGCAACGGCCTGACAAGCAAAGTTGGAAGGCAGTCCCAATCCCGAAAACGTGCTGGGCTGCGGCCCGGATACTGCCGATTTCGCTCCTGCCATGAAATCTCGCTTCCAATTCGATGTGGACTCCACGCCACCGCCAACCGCGACGCTGATTGATCCTGAAGGGTTCGATGTCAGTGAGCAGCAGTTTGCCGCCAGCCTGGAAGAAAAACCTGTCGAACCGCAGGAGCGATTTGTGGCGGACGATGCCGAACCGACGGCAAGCACTGCGCTGGCCGGTGATGGGGCGGCGGAAGAGGCGGCGGGTTCGAACGGCGAAACTACGGAGGCCGTGACTGTGGAGCCGGCGGTTTGTCCGCCTCCCGATCCTGATTCGTGGCGCCGCGAAGTGGCCGCCAAAGTAAGCCACTACCGGGGCAGGCGGCCGCGAGCGCCGCACTATCCTTCGTTACAGTTGAAGTTCGAATCGGCTGAGTCGTTGACGACGGAACCGCCGCCCGGCGCCAGACCGGAGATGCCAGTCTCCACTTGCGGACAACTGGCGATTACCATGGACGTCGAAGCGGCTGAGTTCATGGAAGCGCCAGCCGCGCAGCCGCAGGCTTCAATCACTGCGGCGCCCGATGGCGCGGCCAAGATTCTGGAGTTCCCCCGTTCTCCGTTCACGCCTGCGGTGGTTGTGGATGAACTGGCGGAGCCGGTGTTCGACCGCCCGCGCATCCTGGAAGTGCCGGAAGTCCTGCCTCCGCCTCCCGCGCTGGGCGGCATTTCGATCGAGTCAACGGAAGAGCTGAAGGACGAACGCAGACCAGGTTTTGAGTTGCCGCTGAAGTCGGCTCCGCTGTCGCGACGGATTCTGGCGGGGATGGCGGACGGGCTGGTGGTAACCGCCGCAGGCGCGGGGTTCGGGTACATATTCTTCCGGATCACGGCGACCGTCCCAGCACTCCGGCAAGGGCTGAGCGTTGGGGCTGCGCTGCTGGCGGCATTCTGGTCAGCCTACCAGTATCTTCTGCTGGTCCACGCCGGAAGCACGCCGGGACTGAAATTGGCCAGGCTGGAATTGAGCGGGTTCGATGGTCGCCCCGTTCCCCGCAGGCTTCGCCGCTGGCGGGTGCTGGCGTCGGTTCTGTCCGGGTTGTCGCTGGGCCTGGGATACCTTTGGTGCTTCATGGATGAGGATGAACTCTGTTGGCACGACCGGATCACGCATACTTACATGGCGCCGAAGGCGGGGAAATCCGTTTCCTCGGCTACTTCTCACGGATAAGCTCCATCCCGATGTGTTAGATTTTTAAGTTTGCGTTGGCTCCAGCCTCCTGGGCATGTCATCTCCCATACAAAACGTAGGCCGTCCGGCGGTCAAAGTCTTCGTCGCCACCACGGTGATGTTGACATTCATCTCCTTCTGGCGGGCGTCGGCGATCGTGCTGGCCGACCTGGCTTCCTCCGCCTATTACGCCGGCGGCGATGCCGAGAAAGTCATCGGCAAGAGCGCACCCTGGTTCATCCTTGCGGTCATGCTGTTCAGCTATGCGGTGCGGGCGTTGTATATCGAATCCAGCAGCATGTTTGTGCGCGGCGGGGTGTACCGCGTGGTCAAAGAAGCCATGGGCGGGACGTTGGCCAAGATTTCGGTTTCCGCGCTGCTCTTCGACTACGTGCTGACCGGTCCCATCAGCGCGGTTTCTGCGGGGCAGTATCTGGCGGGTTTTATTGAAGACATCGCCCGCTATATTGGTCATCCCCTGCAGTCGTTTCCTGAAAATAGCTTCGCAGCCGTCTTCGCGTGCATCGTGGTCTGCTACTTCTGGTGGAAGAATACTCAGGGCATCCACGAATCGAGCGAGAAGGCGCTGCAAATCATGATCATCACCACGGTCATGGTGGTGATCCTGATTGTGTGGTGCACCATCACGATACTCCGCGGTCCCATCCAGCTGCCGCCGAATCCGCTGCACCCCGGGGTGGTCCCGATTACGCGGGAATCGATGGGCTGGTTGCACGGCACCTGGATCAGCCACTTGACCTGGATCATTCTATTCGTGGGCTTCGGGCATTCCGTTCTGGCCATGAGCGGCGAGGAAACGCTGGCGCAAGTAAACCGGGAGATCGAGCATCCCAAGCTGAAGAATCTGGAGAAGACCGGGCTAGTGATTTTCGTCTACAGCCTGCTGTTCACATCGCTGGTTTCTTTTTTCGCGGTGATGATGATTCCGGACAAGGTCAGGCCTGACTATTTCGCCAACCTCATCGGCGGGATTGCGATGTACCTGGCGGGTCCAACCGTGCTGAAACTGTTGTTTCATGGATTTGTGGTGGTGGTAGGAGTTCTGATTCTGGCCGGCGCGCAGAATACCTCCATTGTCGGCGCTAACGGGGTGTTGAACCGGGTGGCGGAAGACGGCGTGCTTACTGATTGGTTTCAGAAACCGCAACCCAGGTATGGCACCAGCTATCGCATCATCAATCTGATCGTCGGCTTGCAACTGCTGACGATCATCTTGAGCAAAGGCAATGTTTACGTGCTGGCGGGTTTGTATGCCTTCGGCGTGATCTGGAGCTTCGCGCTGAAATCGTTGGCGGTTCTGGTGTTGCGCTACACCGAGCCGCTGAACCGGCAATGGAAGGTGCCGGGGAACTTCCACTTATTTGGCAAAGAGGTGCCGGCGGGATTGATCGTAATCTCCGCGGTGTTGCTCACCACAGCGTTCGTGAACCTACTGACGAAGATGGAGGCTACCATTGCCGGAGTCACATTCAGCGTAGTGTTCTTCGCCATTTTTGCCTATTCGGAACATGCGGTGACCAAAGCCCGGCACGGCAAGCCAGAGAATCTGGATCAGTTCCGGGTGTACGGTAACCAGGAACTGGGCAGCGGGGCGCTGGGAGTTCGTCCGGGGAACATCCTGGTGGCGGTCCGCGATCCGCGGAATCTCTACTACCTGCACGATATTCTCCGCAGCACCGATACGGTCCGACAGGATGTAGTGGTGATGACGGCGCGCCTGTACCATCGTGAACACACTTTCAGCGGGAGCGCGGTGGTGGAAGCGGCCCGAGTCTTCGATCATTACGAGCAGGAGCTGTTCACCGCGGTCGTGGCGGTCGCGGAAAAAGAAGGCAAGCCGGTTTCCCTGCTGGTGGTGCCGGCGACCGATGTCTTCGAAGCAACTGTGCTGACTGCACAGCGGCTGGATTCAAGCCGCCTGGTTTGCGGACTCTCCAACAAGTTGACCAGCGATGAGCAGGCCAAGCTGACCGGGGATGCGTGGGAACGGCTGCCGGAACCGCGGCCACGCCTCACGGTGGAAGTTCGTGAGCCGAATGGGAAAATCCACGAGTACTTGCTGGGGCCTCATGCCCCGCGAATGCGTCCGCAGGACCTGGAACTGATGCACAGTCTGTGGCGCGAGATCACGACCGATCCCAAATACGCCGGGGCGCACCACTACCACATTGTGGCACTGGCGCTGGAGGAGCTGAAACGCGAACTCACCACCGAACAGCGGGCCGAGCTGCTGGCGAAGCTGCAGGAGGAAATGAACCGCGACCTACCGCAGTGCTGAACTAAAGTGCAGACGACCGCTGCGCACTGAAGATAGGCGATCCCGGTTCACCGGCCGGGGTTGTATTGAGCGCGAGACTACTTGTTCATCCCGCCTTGATTGTGTTGATGATCCATACCGCAATGTCCGCCTGCACCGTTGCAGCAAGTCATTGCAACTTGCTCAGCTTTGTCGGGTTTACCGCAGCAGTCCTTTTGGTCGCCTTTGCAGCATTTTCCGGAAGCAGCGCTGGTTGACTCGCCCGGCTTATCTTTCATGCAAGCCATGGCGGCGTCTTTCCCCTCGCAGCAGGACATTGCAGCTTTCTCGCTGGCCGCGGTCTTCGCCGAATGGTCGCAGCACGCCATCTTGGCCTTGCCGTCTGCTGCCTTCTGGCAACAGGGACACTGCGCCTTCGCGTCCGACGAGGTCGCGGTGTTGGGTGAGGAGGCCGGGCTGGTGGTTTGGCTTGTAGTTTGTGCCCACGAAGCAACTGTCAGGGCCAGGATGAGTAGCATTATTTTCTTCATGATGACTTCAACGTCTCACTCTATGAAAGCCCCGTCTGTGATTTGGATCACACGGGTTACACCGGGGCGAAATGGTTATTTCTGCAAGATGTCCCGCAGAGATGGACCCAGATCCGGCCACTGAAAGACATAACCGCTTGCGAGGAGATTGGCGGGTTGTACTCTCTGGCTGGCCAGCAGGAGTTCGTCCGCCATTTGACCGAAGGCGAGGCGGGCGGCAAACGCCGGCATGGGGAAGATTGCCGGACGGTGCAGCGCAGAAGCCAAAGTCTTGGTGAATTCCGCGTTGCGGACGGGATGGGGCGAAACCATGTTTACCGGACCGCTAACGGAATCAGTCTTGAGCAAGTGCTGAATTGCGCCTACTACGTCCCGCAAGTCGATCCACGACATCCATTGGCGGCCGTTTCCGACGTTTCCGCCAACACCCATGCGAAACGGAGGCAGCATTTTTGCTAAGGCGCCGCCGGCGGCGCTGAGGACGATGCCGGTGCGGATCTGCACGACGCGGATTCCGGCGGTTGCCACCGATTGCGCAGCCGCTTCCCATTGGCGGCAGAGTTCGGCGGCGAATCCTTGGCCGGACGCGCTGTCCTCGCTGAGGATTTCGTCGCCGCGATTGCCGTAGTATCCGATGGCTGAGGCGCAGATGAAGAGGCGTGGGCGCGGTTGGGCCTTCGACAGAGCGGTGGCTAGATGACGTGTGGCGGGGACGCGGCTCTCGACGATGCGGCGCTTCTTGGCTTCGGTCCAGCGGGCGGCGATGGATTCTCCAGCGAGGTGAATGACAGCATCGAAGCCAGAGACTGATTCCGGCGCCAGTGGCTCCGCAGGATTCCACGAAATCTGATCCGGCGCGGTGACTTTGCCGCGAACTAGGCGTTTTACGTCGTGGCCGCTGGCACGCAAGGCCGAGACAAGGGCGCCTCCGACCAAGCCAGAAGAGCCGGTGATTAGAACTTTGAGAGGCATATGAATCCTGGATCGACCTGCCTCTTTTGTATCAGATTGGTCGTTCATACAGGGCCCGCGCGGTCTGGCCGATTGCAAAACCACGCGCTTGACAAGTGACAAGATGCACTTTACGGTCGAGTAAGGAGAGGACGCAGTGCCAATGAAAAACCCGCCGCATCCCGGACGCAGCATCAGGACCGCGTGCCTTGAGCCTTTAGGATTATCCGTAACCGATGGGGCAAGGGCGCTCGGTGTCACCCGGCAAACGCTCAATAACGTCATCAACGGCAAGTCTGGCATCAGCCCGCAGATGGCAATTCGGCTAACCAAGGCGTTCGGCAGCACTCCTGAAACATGGTTGCGGATGCAACTTGCCTATGATCTCGCCGTGGCCCGGAAGGAAGAAAGCAAGATCAAGGTGCGACGACACTTTATCCCGCAAGAACTACATGTGTAATTGAAGCGCCATGCCGACTTTGCGCGAACAGATCGCGACTACCACGCTCACGGTGACCAAGTTCCGCGAGCTGATGCGCACCATGCGCGCCAATCGCCCCAACGACGATCTGGAACTGGTGAAGAAAGCCTACGAATATTCGCAGAAACACCATGCCGGACAGACGCGGGCCTCGGGAGAGCCTTACCTGGTGCATCCTCTCGGAGTGGCGTTGGTGCTGGCGGAAATGAAGTTGGACCCGGTGGCGGTTTCGGCCGGTCTGCTGCACGATTCGGTGGAAGATACCTCGGTCACCATTGTTGATCTTCGCAAGGAGTTCGGCGAACAGGTGGCACACATCGTCGAGGGCGTCACCAAGATCAGCCAGATTGACTTTGCGACGCGCGAGGAGCAGCAGGCGGAGAATCTTCGCAAGATGATGCTGGCCATGGTGGACGACATTCGCGTGGTGCTCATCAAGCTGGCGGATCGCCTGCACAACATGCGCACGCTGGAGCATCTGGATACGGAGCGACAGCAGAAGATTGCCAAAGAGACGCTGGAAATTTACGGCCCTATCGCCCACCGGCTGGGCATGGGCAAGATTCGCGGCGAACTCGAGGACCTGGGATTTCGCTACACGGATCCCATCACTTACCAGCAGGTACACGACGCGGTAGAAGCGCGCCGCAAAAAGGGCGAGCAGTTCCTGGTGCGGGTGGGACAAGTGCTGCGCGACAAGCTGAAAGAAGCGGGCATCACCGCCCAGGTGGAGAGCCGCATCAAGCGTTTATTCAGCATTCACAAGAAACTGGTGCGGCAGAAGATCAACGTGGAACAGGTCTATGACCTGTACGCCATGCGGGTGATCACGCAATCGGTGCAGGATTGCTACGCGGTGCTGGGCATTGTGCACAACGTGTGGCGGCCAGTGCCGGGGCGCATCAAGGACTTCATCGCCATGCCCCGGCCGAATTTCTACCAGTCGCTGCACACTTCGGTGATCACCGAGGACGGAACTCCGTTTGAGTTGCAGATTCGCACCGATGAGATGCATCACATGGCGGAGGAAGGCATCGCCGCGCACTGGAAATACAAAGACGGCCCGGTGTCGGCGCAGGATGAGCAGCGCCTGGCATGGCTGCGGCAGGTGGTGGAGTGGCAGCGGGACGTGTCGGATCCGACGGAATTTCTGTCGACGCTGAAGATCGACCTGTATCCCGAAGAGGTGTACACGTTCACGCCCAAGGGTAAGGTCGTGGTGCTGCCGCGGGAATCGACGCCCATCGATTTCGCCTATTCGATCCACACCGAAGTGGGACACAGTTGCGTGGGGGCGAAGGTGAACGGGCGCATGGTGCCGTTGCGGCACCGGCTGCACAGCGGGGACATCGTGGAGATTCTCACCGCGCCCGGGCACAAACCCAGCCGGGACTGGCTGGGGGTGGTCAAGTCGTCGCGGGCGCGCAACAAAATCAAGCACTGGCTGAATATTCATCAGCGGGAGCGCGCGGTGGAGATCGGGCGCAAGCTGATTGAGAAAGAAGCGCGCAAGTATCGGGTGGCGCTGAAGGAGATCAAAGACGAGGAACTGCAGAAGATTGCCTCCGATTACGGGCTGGGGCAACCCGATGATCTGATGGCGGGAATCGGGTATGGAAAGTACTCGGCGCGGCAGGTGTTGGCGCGTCTGGCCCCCTCGGCGACCGGGCCAGTCGAGGCCGGCGACGGCGACCAGTCGAGCGGCTTGGCCAGCGTGGTGCGGCGAGTCTTCGGAGGCGACAGCAACAACAACGCCATCCGCGTGAAGGGCCAAGGCGACCTGCTGGTGTATCGGGCGCGATGTTGTAACCCAATCCGGGGCGAAGCTATCGTGGGCTATGTGACTCGCGGCAAGGGCGTCGCCGTACACGCTCAAAGCTGCCCGAACGTCGTCAACTTGATGTATGAGCCGGAACGCAGAATCGATGTGGAGTGGGCGGGAGATGACACGGCGGCGGGTTCGTATCCGGTGAAGATCACGGTCTTTTGTGACGACCGTTTCGGCATGTTGAAGCAGATCACGGCGGTCATCAGCGACACCAAAACCAATATCCGCAATGTGGAAGCGCGCACCTCCAACGGGCAAGGGAACATCGATGTTATTCTCGACATCATCGACCTTAAGCACCTGGAGAACATCATTACCGGCGTGAGGAAGATTCCGGGCGTGCACGATGTGCAGAGGCTGCAGAAGGTCTAGCCGTTGGTCGTCCGTCCCTTCGCCATTCGGCTCAGGGCAGGCTGTTGGTCGTCGGCCAAAACCAAAGAAATCAGCGTTCATCTGCGTTGACCAGCGGCGATAAGGTTTGGAGGCTTCATGCGTGATGTGATTTCGACGAAAGATGCTCCCCAGGCGATTGGACCTTACTCGCAGGCGATTCGGGCGAATGGATTTGTGTTTGTGTCGGGGCAGGTGGCGATTGATCCGGCGACCCAGCAAGTGATCAGTGGCGACGCCGCGGCCCAGACTGACCGGGTATTCAAGAACTTGACTGCAATTCTGAAAGCTGCCGGGACGGGGCTCGAGAAAGTCGTCCGCTCGACGGTGTTCCTGAAGAACATGGGGGATTTTGCGGCGATGAACGAAGTGTACGGGCGATATATTCCTGCGGCTCCGCCGGCGCGATCGACCGTGGAAGTGGCACGCCTGCCGAAAGATGTGCTGGTGGAAATTGACGTGATCGCGCTGGTGTAGGAAGCGGCCATTGGCGATTTCCCGCTGGCAATTTAGAATCAATTCGCAAATTGGGGATGCAATCGAAAATTGGGAGAACGATTGATGCTGAAACTCACATTTCTTATGGCAATTCTTACGCTGAGCGCCGCTGCCGTATGGGGGCAGAGCAGTTCCAAGAAGCCGGATACTAGCGCGCCCACCAAGGTTAAAGGCAACGGTACCAAGCTGCCCGACGGCCTGCAGTATTGGGACATCAAAGTCGGCACTGGCGCGACGGCGCAGCCTCACCAGACGGTGAAAGTCCACTACACCGGCTGGCTGACCGATGGCAAGAAGTTCGACAGCTCGGTGGACCGCGGGGAGCCGACTTCTTTCGGGCTGGACCAGGTCATCAAAGGATGGGGCGAAGGGGTTCCGGGAATGAAGGTTGGGGGGAAGCGGCAATTACGGATTTCTCCGGATCTTGCTTATGGGCCGCAGGGACGCCCGAGCATTCCGCCGAACGCGACGCTGATCTTCGATATTGAATTGCTGGGCTTGGAGTAAGAGCTTAACCACAGAGGGCACGGAGGAACACAGGGAAACACCAATTCCTCCGTGGAACTCTGTGCCCTCTGTGGTTTGTCTTAAGCCTTGACCACTTTGCCGCTGCGAATGCAGGAGGTGCAGGCGCGAATGCGCTTAGTGACGCCCTTTACTTTGGCGTGTACGGGGCGCAGGTTGACGTTCCAGCGCCTGCGGGACACGTTATGGGCGTGGCTGATGGTATTTCCAAACAGCGGCTTCTTGCCGCAAATATCGCAAACTTGTGCCATGACTGCTCCAGGTAGGATCAGAAATCCGAGTGCAAAGTATAGATTTTACCGGAGTTGGGGTGGTTTCGGCAACCCAGCAAAACCAAACCACAGGGGGCACAGAGTTTCACAGGGGAAAGCGTTACCCTGTGTTCCCCTGTGCCCTCTTTGGTGAGAACTTATTGCGCCAGCGTCCATTCTCCAACCACTCGCAGAATCTCCGGGGTTTGCGCGTCCCAGAGCGTGGTGTGGGGCACGTTGGGGAAGACTTCGAAGCGCTTGTCAGGCGACGCGGAGATTCGCTGAAAAGTTTCGCAATCTCTGTGGCTTACCACGCGGTCTTTTCCGCCCTTCATCATCAGAATGGGCACGCGCACCCGCGGGGCGATCTTGCGTCTCCAGCCGAAAATGAGCCGCTGAATGTCGAGCAGGTATCCGAAGTTGGCTTTCTTGTAGGCGAGGGGATCGGCGCGGCGGGCGGCGATCCACTTGGGATCGCGAGAGCTTTCGTCGAGCCGTCTCCCTACCAAGTCGATGACCGGCTTGCGATGTCCGAACAGGAAGTACGGCATGAGCAGCGCGGCGTCAATGTCGAAGAGTTGGCTGGTATCCAGCCAGAAGGCCGGGGCCAGCAGAATCAGGCCGGCGAGTTGGGCGCTGCTTTGTTTGGCGAAGTTCAGCGCGTAGTTGCAGCCCATGCTGTCACCCAGCAAAAACACTTTGGCGTGCGGCTGCTGCCGCTTGACGAAGTCGACAATCGCGGCCACATCCTGCGCCACCTCGGCGATGCTGCCGGTGTAGCCGCGTGGCCCGCAGGAGAGACCGTGGCCCCGGGCATCGAGGCCGTAGACGGTGATGCCACGCGGATTCAGCGCGTCGGCAATGACTTTGTAAGGCCCGCTGTGATAGCCAATGCCGTGCAGGACAATCACCACTCGACCATTCCACGCCTCGGCCGGCCAGTAGCGGTAGAAAAGGCCGGTCCCGTCGGCAGAAGTGAGCGTGCCGTGCTGGTCGGCGATGGGATCGCCCAGACGATAGGCGTCGTCGGTCGAGCGAACCTGGGGCGGCATCTCTGCGATGTCGGCAGAAGTGGACATTAAGCAATTATGACTTAGGCGGGGGGCTTCTGGGTTAATACCACGGCGCGAGGGGTGACCAGGGTTACAAGTTGGGTACGGCGGGGGCGAGGGCGACGTTGGGAAGGTTCGTATTCTTCCGTGCGATACTTGAGTCGTGCCTCCCGCTGACCCCAAATCGGTGAAAGTAAACCTGACCACGGGCACCGGTGTGGACATTGAGTGGAAGGATGGCCATCGGTCGCACTATGCGTTCCCTTTCTTGCGCGATGCCTGCCCTTGTGCCCTTTGTGACGAGGAACGGGGCAAGGTCCGGCGCGAACCGGGAGAGCCTCCGAAAACCGCGCCCGGAGCGCTGCCCATGTTCAAGGCTGCCGCCAAACCAGAGTCAGCAGAGGCCGTGGGCAAGTACGCCATCAAGTTTCACTGGAACGACGGTCATGAGCTAGGGATTTATTCCTGGCAGTTTTTGCGGGATTGGTGCCCGTGCGAGGAGTGCAAGGGGGCGAGGGCGGCGGTGAAGGCTGGGTAAACACTATGGCCCCGATTTCTCGGGGCCGAAGAATTCCGGGCAATACAGCACCCTGCGACACTTTCAGTATAGGCTGCGAGTTTTGTGAGTCAAGTTACTTTTGTAGGAAGCTATCCCTGCTTTCGCTCCCCACAGAACCTGCGCTCAAGGCCTGAGCGTGGACCCGACGGGATTCGAACCCGCATCTGCTACCGTCGCAGGGTGCTGTGTTGCCATTACACCACGGGCCCGCTGAGGAGAGTAATTGTGCTATTGAGCTTGCGTCATGTTCACCCGTCACAACGAGCGGGTTCGCCTCCCGAGATGGAAAATGCTAGGCGTGCTGTGTGCCATACTGTGTGAATCGGTCACAATCGAGGCGTCGTTTTTAACTTGTCTTTTCTCTCCCAACTCAACCCGCAGCAACGCGAAGCGGTGGAAACCACCGAGGGGCCGGTGCTCATTCTGGCGGGCGCGGGAAGCGGCAAGACGCGGGTCATCACCTACCGCATTGCCTATCTGATCGAGAATCGGGGGGCGATGCCGGAGTCGATTCTGGCGATGACCTTCACCAACAAAGCCGCGTCCGAGATGGTGGAGCGCGTGGACAAACTGGTCGGTGGATTGTCGATTGCCAAGCCGGTTATTTCTACTTTTCATTCTTTTTGCGTGCGGTTGTTGCGGCGGGACATTGAGGCGCTGCGGATTCCCTCCTCGACTCCCGGCGCTCCCCCGATCGGGCTAACCAAGAGCTTCGTGATTTACGACGAGAGCGACCAGCAGCAACTGGTCAAGTCGATCATGAAGCGCCTGGGCATCGACGATAAGCAGACCACACCGCGCTCGGCGCTCGGCCATATTTCCTGGGCAAAGAACCACATGCTGGATCCGCAGGAGGCTTACCTGCAATCGGCGGATCCTAAGACCGAGCGCGTGGCGCATATTTACGCTGAGTACAAGAAAGATCTGGCTAAGGCTAACGCCCTCGACTTCGATGACCTGCTGCTCGAGGCGGTGCGGCTGTTGAAGGCTGTGCCGTCGGTTCGCGAATATTACAACCGGCGATTTCAATACATTCTGGTGGATGAATATCAGGACACGAACCGTCCGCAGTACGAGTTGATGCGCCTGCTGGCCGGGGACCGGCACAACGTGTGCGCGGTGGGCGATGAGGATCAGTCGATCTATTCCTGGCGGGGCGCGGACATTCGCAACATTCTGGAGTTTGAGGCGGATTTTCCTGAAGCCAAGATTGTGCGTTTGGAAGAAAACTACCGCTCGACGCAGAACATTTTGCAGGCGGCTTCGGCGGTGGTGGCTAACAACATCAAGCGCAAGGGCAAGAACCTGTGGACTTCACGACAGGGCGGGACCAAGATCGGCTACTACGAGGCGCCAGATGGCGAGAACGAAGCGCTGTTTGCGGCCGACTATGTGGCTAAATATCTTCGCGAAACCGTCGAGCGGGGCGAAAACGGGCGGGCGGCGGTGCTGTATCGCACCAACTCACAGTCGCGGCTGTTTGAAGAGGCCATGCGGCGCTACCAGTTGAAGTATCACGTGGTGGGCGGATTTTCGTTTTATGAGCGGGCCGAAATCAAGGACACGATTTCGTATTTGAAGGTCATCCACAATGTGGACGATTCGATTGCGCTGCTGCGCGTGATTAATACGCCGGTGCGCGGGATTGGCCGGACCACGATGGAAACGGTCGAGCAGATTGCGCTTGAGAGTGGCGTTTCTTTGTGGGGTGCGATTGGGGAGGTCATCCGGCGGCAGCTATTGCCGCAGCGGGCGCTGGCGGCTTTGAAGAGCTTCCGAAGTCTGATTGAAGATGGGCGGGCGATGCTGGCGGGTGTGGCGCGGGCGCCCTCGCCCGCGCAGGGGGAGGCAAACGGGATCGGGCGTCCTAAGGCTGCGCAAGCGGAGGAAGATACCACTTTCGATCGGGATGAGGACGACAACATCTCATTCGATTTTGGAAGCGCCGATTCTGACGTTCCGGTTGGGGCCGTTGATGAAGTCGGCGTTGACGCGGGCGAGGGCGCCCGCGCCACACTGACCAGCGGCGCCAATACGGCCGAGATTCTGAAATTCTTAATTGATCGGACAGGCTACATCAAGCAGCTTGAGGAAGAAGATACTCCGGAGGCGTATTCGCGGATTGAGAACCTGCGCGAACTGGTGAATGCGGCCATGGACTCGCGGGACCGCGGCGAAACGCTGGACCAGTTTCTTGATCATGCGGCGTTGGTGAGCGATGCCGACGCTTACGACGAACGGGCGCAGATTACGCTGATGACTCTGCATGCGGCCAAGGGGCTGGAGTTTCCGTTGGTGTTTCTGTGTGGTCTCGAAGAAGGATTGTTTCCGCACTCGCGGACTTTTCTACAGCCGGACGACATTGAGGAAGAACGGCGGCTGTGTTACGTCGGCATGACGCGGGCGATGGACACTCTGATTTTGAGCCGGGCGGTCTATCGGCGGCGCTATGGGACAGATTTGCCCGAAGCCAGTGTGCCTTCGCGGTTCTTGGAGGAAATTCCGCCACAATTGGTGGAGGAGTTGGGGACTTCGAGGAGGACAACTTCGCGGGCGGGGGCGCCCGCGCCACACGAGCAGGCGCACTATGCTTACGAAGATGAGGACCAGAGCGCGAACTGGGCTGCGGGCGGCCAGCGGAAAGCCGCTCCGGCTGCATATTCCGGACGCAGCTACAATTCCATTGAGAACATCGCGGAGTTTTTCGCGTCGCGTGGGAAGAAGTTCAGCGTGGCCAAGCTGCCGGTCGAAGAGCCCAAGGGAAGGAAAGGCTTCCGGCCGGGACAGAGAGTGCGGCATCCGAAATATGGGGAAGGCACGGTGTATCAGCGCGAAGGAGAAGGTGAGGAAGCTAAAATTACGGTACAATTCCCGAGGTTCGGCTTGAAGAAGCTGGTGGAGAAGTACGCGCAGTTGGAACGGGGCTGAGGCGGATTGAGTAATTTTGTAATTGGGTAATTGAGCAATTTGACCGCGAACGGCGCGGCTTTAAATTCGTCAATTACGCAATTACCAAATTACGCAATTCAGAAAAGGACTCATGGCCAATACAGCAAAACTCAGCAAAGAAGAACGCAAGAAAGCCAAACGGGCCTCGCGCAAGAAGCACAAGGCGGAAAAGCCGTTGAAGCCGCGGGAGTACGCACGCGGCTCCAAGAAGCGCAAAGTGAAGAAGCTGGTGCGCGGTCAGGCGAAGCGGTAACGGCGGCAATTAGTACTTAGCACTTGGCATTCAGCCAGTTGGCGATCTGGGCGATGCCAGGTGCTTGTGCCTGAACAGAACAACGAGGCCCTTTGGCAGAACCACCGACCAGCGTCCGAACCACCGTGATCATCCGCACGTCAGAGGTGCAGCTTTTTTGCTGCAAGTCGATCGACAAGCTGATCTCGGACTCGGAAGAGCCCGAGCGCCGGTTGAAGAAGACTTTGGGGCCGGTCTCGCTTACGGCTCTGGGCATCGGGGCGGTGATTGGCTCCGGCATTTTTACCGTCATTGGGACGGCCATCGGCGGGCAGAAGTTTGATACGTCTTCCATTCTGAACGCGCCCCTGCTCGATTTTCTGATCAAGCATCACGCCACTCAGGGAAGGCCCGGAGCGGGTCCTGCGCTGGCGCTTTCGCTCGTCCTTGTCGCGATTGTCTGTGCGTTTACCGGCCTGTGCTACGCCGAACTGGCCTCGATGATCCCGATTGCGGGCAGCGCCTACACCTACACCTACGCCACCATGGGCGAGTTGGTGGCATGGATCATTGGCTGGGACCTGATTCTGGAATACGCAGTCAGCAACATGGCGGTGAGTGTGGGGTTCGCCGCCCACCTGGTGGGCATGTTTGACTGGTTTGGCTGGCACCCTGCCTTGCGCTGGATTTCGCCAGCGTATCTTCCCGGAGGGCTCACCAATCTTAAAGGCGACGTGCTGTACACCCCAGGTTTGCACTTCGGCTTCAATATTCCTGCCTTCCTGATCGTGATGCTCCTGACAGTTGTGCTGGTGCGCGGCATCCGCGAATCCGCGGAAGCTAATAACGTGATGGTGATTCTGAAGATTGCTGCGATTTTAGCTTTCGTCATTGTGGGCGCGCAGTACATTCATCCGGCACTCTGGCATCCGTTCGCACCCGAGGGCTGGTCGGGCATCCTGACCGGGGGCTCAATTATTTTCTTTACCTATATCGGGTTCGATTCGGTTTCCACTGCGGCTGAGGAAGCGCGCAACCCGCAGCGCGACCTTCCCATTGGAATCATTGCCACCCTGGTGGTCTGCACGCTGCTATATATCGGCGTGGCCGTGGTGCTCACCGGACTGGTGCCTTGGCAGGCAGTGCGCGATGACGCCGCGCCGGTGGTAAACAGCATGAAAATGCTGGCCAGTACAACCGGCTCCCATACCCTGAACTGGATTGAGTTGGGCGTTCTTTTTGGCGCCATGATGGGAATGATTTCGTCTCTGCTGGTGTTTCAGCTGGGGCAGGCGCGGGTATGGTTCTCGATGTCGCGGGATGGCTTGCTGCCCAAGTTGTTTGGGCGGGTGCATCCGCGTTTTCGCACGCCGGCGACTGCAACCTGGATTGCCGGATTTCTAGTGGGCATACCGGCGGGTTTTCTGGACATCGGTACGCTCTCTGATCTCTCCAACATCGGAACGCTTTTTGCATTTGTGCTGGTGTCGATCGGCGTGATCATTCTGCGTTACCGTGATCCCGGCCGGCATCGCGGGTTCCGCGCCCCCGGCGGGATTGCGGCCCCGGTGCTGAGTGTAACGTTTTGCGTTCTGCTGATGTCCGGCTTGCCCATACTTACGTGGCTGCGCTTTTTCGCCTGGCTGATCATTGGCCTGACCATCTACTACCTCTACAGCCGTCACCACAGCGAGTTTGCTGGGAAGAGTTAGCCGTGCTGCCTCTCGAATCTCCGCGTCCGAGTGCTTTCATTTTTTCACTGCCCAAGGCTGAGTTGCATCTGCATCTTGAGGGAACGATTGATCCGGCAACTTTGCTGGAGCTGCGAAAACAGCACGGCAAAGAAAGCACGCTGGCGGAAGTCGAATGCTTATATCAATACAAAGACTTCGCCAGTTTTCTGATGGCATTCAAGGGGATCACTGAAGATCTGCAAACTGCCGCAGACTACGAGCTGATTACCTATCGCCTGATGGAAAAGCTCAAAGCGGAAAATGTGTTGCACGCCGAGGTTTACGTGTCGGTGGGCGTGAACCTTTGGCGCAAACAGAATTTCACGGCGATTTTTGAAGGGCTGGAACGGGGCCGGGAGCGAGGCGAACGCGACTTTGGAGTTTCCCTGCTATGGATTTTTGATGCCGTCCGTCATTTTGGGCCGGAAAAGGCGCAGAGCGTGGCCGAACTGGCGGTTCGATACAAAGGGCGAAGCGTGGTGGGATTCGGCATCGGCGGCGACGAAGCCAGGGCGGGGCCAGAGTTGTTTCGTGAAGTCTATGCTTATGCCTCGGAGAATGGTCTGCGGCTGACCGCTCACGCGGGGGAGTCGGCAGGGCCGGACTCGGTTTGGGGGGCGCTCAACCTTCGGGCAGAACGCATCGGCCACGGGCTCACGGCATGGCATGATCCTGAGCTGGTGGAGGAATTATCGAGGCGGCAGATTCCAGTGGAAATCTGCATTACCAGCAATCTGCGCACGGGAGTGTGTTCGACGATGGCGGAGCACCCGGTGCGCCGCTATTTTGATCAGGGAATTATGGTGACGCTGAACAGCGATGATCCCGCGATGTTTGGGACGACCCTGGCGGGGGAATATCAACTGGCGCAGGATGCCTTCGGCTTTACTGACGAGCATTTGCGGGAGCTGGCGCGGAATTCGTTTGAGGCGTCTTTTTTGCCGGCAGAGAAGAAATTGCAGTTTCTGAATTTGTTCGACTCGGTGGCGGCGCGGTCGTAGAGTCTGGCTATGCCGCAGTCACGACCCAGGTCAATGAGTGATGTGGCGACGTTACGTCAGTTGACCAGTCGCTTCGCGAATTTCCGAGTGGCCGAGCATTCCGACCAGGACCCAAGTTAATGCCAACCCGCCGTCTGTCTTAGCGAATAGTTGAGTTGACTAGACTGACGTGTCAGTCTATTATTATGGGGGTCGGGAGGCGTGTTACGTACTTCCGACGGCGGTCAATGCACGCAGCCGAGTGTGCTTTTCGAGGAGCCGATCATGAGATTTTTCTCACGGGTTTGGCAACCGATACCGATAGTCATCCGGGGGATCCTCACGGGCCTCTTCATCCTGATTCTTGGGGCACTAGGATGGTCGGCGTTAACCTTGGGCAGCCTTCAGTTGGTGCGGTCGGTCCCATGGGCTGGCGGTCCGCTTGCGCTCTTGGCAGGCGGTTGCTTCCTTTGGGGATATTGGCGTTATCTCGGCGGCGCGTGGCTGCCACAAAGCACCGCAGACCTGCGAGGGCGGCGCCTTCGCGCTCATCGCCTGCCCGGTCGAGCATGGTCTTGGGCGCTCATTACCGGCGTCCTTGCCATTGTGAGCTTTGTCTGCATCATCAACGTCTGGGGATGGTTCGTTCGACTTCCACCGTGGTCGGCTTCCAGCATTACTCGCTATTCATTCCTAACAGCGATATGTATTTTGATCGGGGCAGCCGCCGAGGCAGGAATTGTCGAGGAAGCAGCGTTTCGCGGCTACATGCAGGAGTCTCTGGAGGAGCAGTTTAAGCCTGGGGTCGCAGTCGTCGTTACTGCAGTTCTTTTCGGTCTCGCCCACATCGCAAACGGTCGTCAAGAAATTGCTTGGCTGTTGCCATACACGATGTTTGGCGCCATTCTGGGCATTCTCGCCTATACGACGAACTCCATCGTGCCGGGCATCCTGTTACATTCCGGGGTGGATGCAGTGCGATTCTGGCTGGTATGGCGGAGTAGACCCACTGCTCCGCACCCACTTCTATGGCAATCTCGTCCTGACGCAACCTTCTGGCTGAATCTGGCAGTTGGGGCTGTTTTCGCAGCAGCGGCGATCATCGCACAACGTCGATTGGCCGCCCTGTGCGATAAATCTCAACATACGGGAGGGAGCTTTGCGAAATCCACAGAGTGAGCGCGCTAGGCTTGCCCGTGAAAAGCGACGTAAGGAATTGCTGCATGCTGCCACGACCGTTTTTGCGAGCAAAGGCTATTGGACGGCATCCATCAGCGACATCATCGAGGCTGCGGGTGTGGCTCGCGGATCGTTCTACCGTTACTTTCAGAGTAAACAGCAAATCTTCGTAGCCATCGTTGACCAGTTCCGAGAAGAGGAGAAACTCCTTGTTCAGCAACTCGATCAGCTGTCAGCATCGCCACACAGGGATGACTTCCAGAAACAGGTTCGCATCGGAATCCGCAGCTGGCTGGAGTTCTATCATCGGAACTTGGATGCCGCGAGAATCGTTGTTCAGGACGCGAACATGATTGACCCCGCGTCTGCTCGGAAACGAGAAGATCTCCGCTGCTCAGTAAGGACTGCTCTCGCGAGAATGATTCTCAACAGACAGAAATCCGGACTATACCACCGCAGGATCTCCCCCGACGTGGCGGCTCATTTCCTGCTGGGGATGTTTGATGAAATCGCGACCAACTGCTTAGAGAAAGCAAAGAAGACCGATTTGCATACGCTGGCAGACCAATTTGTCGATTTCGAGCTGCATGGACTTTTGTCCCTTGAGTAGTCCAGATTTACACCGCTGTACCGCTAAGAGAAGCCGCATGCGGCCCGGACGACGAGCAAAGCGTAAGTCAACTGTCGAAAACAGCGTTAGCACTCATCGAGAATTGCGGACTTACCGGGGTTCGGGGTGGCTCTCAAAAGGGTATTATTTTCAGGATGTGCAAATAGCCAATTTCCGCTCCCTGCATATCAATGGCTTACAGATGTAGAAAAACAGACCTTTTCTTGAAGTGGGCTGAAAAACACAGGGTCTTAAAATATGGGAAAGACCCCTCATTTCTTCAGTTCCGCGGGCCAATTGACTGCGATAAAGAGCGGCGATGAATCTTGCTCCTCCGCCAGGTCCACCAACAGGCGCAGCCCGTCTGCGGAAACGTCGTACGGTATTCCGACCCCGGGAACGCTGGCGTGGAACAGCCGCTGCGGTGTGCCGACTTCGGGTTCCGGGCCTTTGAGGGTGAGGCGGCAGACAAAGAACTGATCCGTCAGGTCGCGGTAGAACAGTTCCTTCATGTTCGCGCTCCAAACCGGGTTGGATCCCCCGCTGTTTGACACTCGCCATTTTCCCTTGCCTTCGGGGAAGCTGGTGACGTAGATCTCATCCGCCCCGGACTCATCAGAAACGTACGCCACCCAGCGAGCATCGGGCGAAACCCGATACACGTAAATGTTCGATTGCGGCGATGGCGGCTGTACCACGGTAAAAGGTTTGGCATCGCCGGTGACCGGAACGGCCCAGAGCGAGACCATCTTCTCGCCGTCGCCCCAGAGGTAGGTTAAGTACTTTCCGTCGGGCGACCATTCCGGAGAATGATAGTTATTCTGCTCGGCGATCAAAGTCTTCTCCGTCCCACTACCATCGGCAGCCTTGGAGCGAATTTCGACAGTTCCTCCGCGATTTGCCAGGTCGGCTGTGAACATCAACGTCTTGCCGTCCGGGGACCAGGAAGGATAGCCAACTGTCTGCTGGTCGAAGGTGATGCGAGTTTTGATTTTGCGCTCCAGGTCGAGCGTCCACACACCCGACGCTGCGCCCAGCTGCATGAATGCCACCCGCTTGCCATCTGGTGAGAGGCGTACGTCAGTCGCCATGTTCTCGGGCTCACTGATGGCACCGAGTTGCTTTCCTGAGCGGTCGAGCCATACCAGGCGTGTTCCTCCGGTGGCGGCGGTGCTGGCCTGATAAACGATGAGCCCGTTTTGCGACACGGCAAAAATGCTGCGCCATACCCCCGCGTCGTAGCGGATGTTGTTGACCAGTGGAAGCGGCGACCCCGACAGCTTGCCCGATTCCGGGTCGAAGGGCTGCGCTACCAGCGCGGTGTTGGCGCGATAAAGCAGGTAGCCGGACGCGTACTGCGCCGCCGAATCCGTCGCCACCACCAGGTGAGCTTCCAGGCTGTCTATCGACCCAAAGTAGATGCCACTGGTTTTGGTATCTCCCCCGTTGTGACTGGTCGCGAGAAAAAGAAAGTGTTTGCCATCAGGAAGGAACCATGGCCAGCGATGGGTGGTGTGCTTCTGTTTGTCCATTACGGTCGCATCGGTCGGGGTTCCGCCCTGCGCACTGACCCTCAACAGCGAGCTTTGAAAGGTTGGACTGAATACGATCACGTCACTGACGCCCCAGGTTCCACCCCGCGAAGTCGGAGCATCAGCCAGAACGGAAATTGGGCCTCCGGACGCGGCGATCTTGTTCAACTTTCCATTGGCAAAGAACGCCACAAAGCGTCCGTCCGGCGACCAGAACGGATGCATTGCACCTTGCGTGCCTTCGAGCTGCTGGGCTGCGTCATTCTTCAGCGATCGCACCCAAAGGAACTGAGCGTTCGCGGAATGAGCGACGAAGGCCAGCTGATCGCCCTGGGGCGACAGCACCGGCATGCCAGCGTTGTCGCCGGTCGCATCGAACGGGAACTTGTCCGGGGGCGGTATTTCCGCGTGAATTGCCTCGGTGTTCTCACTTTGTTTCGACCACCGGTAACCGGCTAAGCTTGCCAGCGCGATGCACACCAGGAAAACCGCGGCAGCTACGACCGCCCAGGATTTCTTGAACTTCCCAGCGCTGGTTTCGCTTGAGGCTCCGGTGGAATCCGCCAGCCAGCGGAGATCCATGGCTAAATCGTGCGCGGACTGGAAGCGGTCCACTGGGTCTTTCGCGAGACAGGCTCGGATGACCCGATCCAGCGCCGGGGGTTGGCTGGCCGTGATGGGCTCGGGTTCTTTCTCGAGGATCGCGGTGAGCACACCGAGTTGCGATTTGCCTTCGAAAGCGCGCCGCCCGGCCACCATCTCGTAGAGGACGCAGCCGAAGCTGAAAATGTCGCTGCGAGCATCGGCTTCAGAGCCTTGCAACACCTCTGGCGACAGGTACTGGAAAGTTCCGACGATGGAGCCTTTTTGCGTGAGCGGCGATTCAGCCGAGGTAAGCGAAGCCAAGTTCATGGTCGGCGTGGATGGGGTTAACTGCCCTTTTGCACTGCTTGCGATTGCCAGTTCGGGTTTGGCCAAGCCGAAGTCCATCAACTTGGCGCCGGACTTGGTCAGCATGATGTTGCCCGGTTTCAGGTCACGATGGACAATCCCCTGCCGGTGGGCTTTTTCGAGTGCCTCGGCGATTTCCACTCCGATCTTCAGAGCCTGGTCCAGCGGCAACGCGCCTTTCACCAGCCGGTCGGCCAGGGTCTGGCCTTCCAGATACTCCATGACCAGGAAGTCCACACCGCCCTGTGAGCCGACGTCGTGCAGAGTGCAGATGTTGGGATGTTGCAGCGCCGAAATCGCTTTGGCTTCACGCTCGAAGCGCTGCTTCAATTCGGGGTCCGTGGAAAGATGGGTGGGCAGAACCTTGATGGCAACGGTGCGGTCGAGCCGAGTGTCACGGGCGCGATAGACTTCGCCCATACCGCCGGCGCCGAGGGGCGAGTGGATTTCATAAGGGCCGAGTTTGGTGCCAGAAGTAAGGGCCATCGTTTGAGGGCAATTATAGTCTGCCTGGGAACGGCCGTCGTCACTCGAGGTGAGCGGCGCTGGCATGGTTGGCGCCTGCCGGAAGCCGTTTCCCCAGGGCCAAGACCCGGTAAATGGGATAGCTCAAAGCAATCAGGATCAGAGCAACAAGTGCGTTTTTGAGGTCGCCTAGAACGGATGCCACGAGGAATGCAGCCGAGGCCAGCAGGACGGCCAAATTCGTCCACGGATAACCCCAGAGCTTGAAGGGCCGGGGAAGATTGGGCTCGCGCACCCGCAGCACGAACAGAGCGGAAAACCCTGACAGATAAACGGCCACGAACAAGAACGAGGCGATGGCGATGAGGGTTTCAAAACTGCCGCTCAACGCAAGCGCGATGGCCACCGCCGAACCCAGGAAGAGAGCGGTGCTGGGAGTGCCACCTGCATTCACGGTCGTGACCTGGCGCGGGAGAAGCCCGTCACGGCTCATGGCGAAAAGAATTCGTGGGGTAATCATGATCAAGGCATTGATGGTGCTGACGGCAGCCACCATCGATACGATCAAAATGAGTTGTTTGCCACGGCTGCCGAAGATTGCCATGGCCGCATCGGCGGCGGGCATCTTTGAAGCTGCCAATTGGGGGATGGGCAGAACGTGAAGTAAGGCCGCGTTGACCAGCAAAAAGACGGCAATGCAGGCGACGATTCCAGCGATGGATGAGCGCGGCAGGTTGCGCGCCGGGTCCTGATCCTCCTCCATGAAGTAAATGGCGCTGTACCATCCGTCGTAAGTGATGATGACGGCCTGCAAGGCGCCGACCAGGGCGAGCAGAATTCCAGTGCGCGGAAGGACATTGGCAGGAATTTGCTCGACCCTGGGCAGGTTATTCGGTGAGATGGCGAAACAGGCGACCACGAACCCGAGGAGCGCGAGCACTTTGACAAGGCTGGTGAGCTCTTGCGTCCGGCTGCCGGAGCGCAGACCGAGCCAGTTCAAAAGAGTCAGAACGGCCAGGGCGGCGACGGCGATGACCTTGACGTTTCCCCGGAATGCCGGATGGAACTCAGTAACGAATTCGCCGAAGGCAACTGCCAGATAGGCCACGGCGGTCGACTGCATGATCCAGTCGCTGCAACCCACCAGAAATCCCCCATAGGGACCAAATGCGCGGCGGGAATAGACGTACCATCCGCCGGCTCGTGGAAGCATGGTGCCAAGCTCGGTGACCGCCAGCGTGCAGAAGAAAGCGTAAATGCCTCCGAGGACCCAGACTGTCATCACCAGCCCGGAGCTGTGCAGTCCGGCTGCAACTTCACCCGGCGTGCGCAGGATGCCGGTACCGATGGTGCCGCCGACGATCACGGCAATGCCAAAGCCGACGCCGAGAATGCGCAGCAGGTGTCCTTTGGGGCGCGTGGGGGCGTGTGCCTTCTGCGAGGCGGAATCGGGGGTCAGTTGGCTAGACAAATCGTCGTCTATGCTCCCGGGTGAATCAATCGCACCAGCCAGAACGCCATTGCGGCGACCGCCGCGGCCGCGGGGATGGTTAAAATCCATGCCCAAACGATGCGCCTCGCCACTCCCCAGCGCACGGCCGAGAGGCGATGAATCGCGCCTACACCAACGATGGCCCCGGTGATGGTGTGGGTCGTACTGACGGGAATTCCCGCCAGTGCGGTGGAAAACAGGGTGATCGCACCCGCGGCCTCAGCGCAGAAACCTCCCACTGGCTTTAGCTTGGTGATGCGCGAGCCCATGGTGTGAACAATCCGCCAACCCCCGAAATAGGTTCCCAGGGCGATGGAGGCGTGTGCCGCCAGGATGATGGGCCAGTGAAATTTACCCCAGTTTCCCGCCAGTTCCGTGGAGCTCAAATAGTGCGCCCCGTACAGAGCGCTGGCCACGATGCCCATGGTCTTTTGGGCATCATTGCCCCCATGGCCGAGGCTGTAAGCCGCCGCGGAGAGGAGTTGCAACTTGCGAAACCAGGCGTCGATTCGGCGTGGAGCTTGATGTTGCAGAAGCCAGAAGACAGCCACCATGAAGGTGAACGCCAGAATGAGTCCCATCACCGGCGCGACCACGATGAAGATCAGGGTCTTGTACCAGCCGCTGGCGATAATCACCTGCCATCCCGATCGCATGACCGCGGCTCCGGCGTAGCCACCGATCAAGGCGTGGGAGGAAGAGGTTGGCAGCCCCCACCACCAGGTCAGCAGGTCCCAGACGATGGCGCCGAACAGCCCGGTGATCACCACATACTGAGTTACGTAGTCGACCCGAACCATTCCCGCGCCGATCATCTTGGCCACGGCCGTGCCCAGCAGAAAGGCGGCCACAAAGTTGAAAAATGCGGCCCACGCGACTGCCAGCTTAGGGGACAAGACCCGGGTCGACACCACGGTCGCGATGCTGTTGGCGGCGTCGTGAAATCCGTTGAGGAAATCGAAAGTTAGTGCGACCAGTATGGTGATGATCAGCAGCAGCAGGTCAGGCTTCACGGTTTCCCTGTTTGGCCGAATGATTGAGGCTTCAAGTGTTCTTCAGTACGACCGTTTCCAGCACATTGGCGACGTCTTCGGCCTTGTCGGTCGCACGCTCGAGGAATTCAAGCAACTCCTTGATTTTGATGAGATTGATCGGGTCATTCTCGCATTCGAACAACCTGGCAATGGCCTGTTGCGATACCGTATCGGCTTCGTTCTCCAGGCGGTTGATTTCGACGCAATGAGCGAGGATGTTACCGTTCTTCTGCATGAGAGATACAGCCTTCTGCAATTCCTGGCTTTGCATCAAGATAATCGCAGCCAGTTCTGCGGCGGCAGGCGGCGGAGTGGTGATGCGGTACATTGCCAGGCGAGAGCTGGCGGCATTGATGAAATCGAGAACATCATCCAGCTTCGAGGCCAGTTGGTGAATGTCTTCGCGGTCAAAGGGGGTGATGAAGGTCTGGTTCAGTTTAGTTAGGATGGCATGGGTGAGTTCATCGCCCTCACGTTCAATTCTGTGAATCTCCTCGATTTTGTTTTCGACATCCTGGTAGTCCGCGAATAAATCCATCAAGGCGCGCGCCCCGGCGATGAGGTTGTCGGACATCGCCGAAAACATGCGGAAGAAGCTGGTGTCCTTGGGAATAAGGCGAACCATTTCGAGAGAAACAGACTCCAAGAGTGTTTGTGTTTACAGTCAGTTGGGGCGATCAAAAACAGGTCACTATCTCACGCGGGATCGAGTCCGGTCAAATGGAGCACAGGGGATGATGGGATGCCTGTAGCGCTCACCCGGTTCGTCATGTTTGATGATCGGCCGGCACTCTTCATCGCGGAGGACTTCATCACCCAACCGTTCAAAACGCGTAAATTGGGTTGAGGTGGTGGGAGCGCAGTCAAAGGAAAGGCCTTGCGGGAACCCACAGCGATGACGGCCTTTCTTACTGGGTGGTTCGTCGACTGAGAAGCGATGGGCGGCGGCGAATTCCGAGCCTGGTGATCAAGAGCAAAGCCAGTACCGAACCCGCCCCAACTGCGATGAGTTGAAGAAAAGCGAGTAAATCGTGACCCAAGCCCATGGAAGCATTGTGCAACTCCACGGAGCCCTGAGCGACCTTACGATGGTGCTAATCCTACGGTGCGGCGAACCCGCTGCACGCAAAGCACGAGTGCTTATGGAGCGACCAGCGCAAGGGACTGTTCACCCTGCCAAACCTGCCAAACGCTGTTCAGAATGATGCACTTACTGGTCGTGTGTGCTCTAATGATGACAGTATCCTCATGCCCTCAACCAGCACAATTCTGCGCCGCCGCGTGAAGGCGCTCTACCGGAACGTCCGGGGAGCGAAGATGATGGCCAAGGCGCTGGCCTCGACCGAGCATCCGCTGCTGGCGCACATCATTCCGGTTCGCCGCTGCAACCTTTCCTGCACTTATTGCAATGAGTTCGACGATTTTTCGAAGCCGGTGGCCACCGAAGAAATGTTCCGCCGGGTGGACAAACTGGGCGAACTGGGCACGGCAGTGATTACTATCAGTGGGGGTGAGCCGCTGTTGCATCCCGAGCTGGATGACATCATCCGCCGCATCCGCAAGAATGGAATGATTGCCGGGCTGATCACCAATGGATATTTCCTGGTTCCCGAGCGCATTCAGCGGCTGAACCGGGCGGGACTGGAGTGGCTACAAATTTCGATTGATAACGTCACGCCTGATGACGTTTCCAAGAAAAGCCTCAAGGTTCTGGACAAGAAGCTCGAAAATCTTGCCGAGCATGCCGATTTTCACGTGAACATTAATTCTGTCGTGGGCGGCGGAGTGTGCAATCCGCAGGACGCGCTGACCATCGGAAAACGCGCGCTGGAGCTGGGATTCAGTTCGACGGTGGGAATAATTCACGATGGCACTGGCCAGTTGCAGCCTTTGGGCGAAGAGGAGCGGCGGGTGTATCACGAGATGAAGTCGCTCGAAAAGAGCAGCTTCACCCGCATCAATGCATTTCAGGACAACATTGCGCAGGGGCGACCGAACCAGTGGCGCTGCCGGGCGGGGTCGCGCTACTTGTACATTTGTGAGGACGGGCTGGTGCACTACTGCTCACAGCAGCGCGGCTACCCGGCGATTCCGCTGGAGAAGTACACGGCGCAGGATTTGCTCCGCGAGTATGTGACGGAGAAATCCTGTGCGCCGCACTGCACCGTGTCGTGCGTGCATCAGGTGTCGATTTTCGACTCGTGGCGGGCTCCACAGCATGCTGGGAAGGTGGCCGCCGAGCTGGTGCAGATCGAGTAGCTGACTATTTCTTCTTCGCGGTCGGCGGCAACAGGCCGTTCAGTCGCAGATACATGGCGGCCGCTCCATAGTGGTCGGCGCAGGAACTGGCTAAATGGATCAGCGCCCACGCTCGCGGTTGGTCGTGGCCAGCGTAATCTTTGATGGGTTCGGCCAGCTTCGAATCGTCCACCTTGTCTAGGGCGGTCCCACAGAAGGCGAAGGAATCCTTGACGGCAGCCAGCAGCTTGTCTTTGCTGTCTGTGTCCTTTAATTCCACCTTGGGTTCCGGGATGCCAGCAGCGGTTGAACAAAAATAGTTGTTCGACTCGATGATGTGCAGGGTGAGGTGGCCGAAGGTTTCTTGTTCGGGTGTGGGCTTGAACCCGAACTTGTCGGCTGGCATCTCTTCGATGGCTGCGGTGATGTTCTTCTGCCCACCGGCCAGCGTGTTTTTTACTACGTCGGTGACAGGGTTCTTGGTCTGGGCAAACATCGTCCCAGTCCACACGAAGAATAAGCAACAGACGAGCGTTGGTTTCATTAGGCCTCCAGTGCGCTCCAAGAATACTCCCGGGTGTGGGGGTTCCGCCAGCCAGCCCGTCGGCAGGTAGTGGGTCAGTGTTGGGCGTAACCTTGCTGTGGCAATCAATACATTTGAGAAGCTGTGGACTGTTGGGCCCGCAAGAAGAGAAGCATGACGGCGAGTCGGGTGCTCATGAATATCTCCTGCGATGCGAATTATCCGCTTACCGGCCCAGGGCGGCAAGGATGTCGATCCCAAGCTACGCGTTCAGACAGCGGCGTTCTAGGCGAGCAACTCGCCGAGTCCCGCAGCTCCAATGGTAAAGAAGATATACCAGCCGAACACGGTCGTCATTGCCGTGGAGCGCTTCACTTTGCTTACGCAGGCGAAGCCGATGGCGGTGAGGATCAACGTCCAAATCATGAAAATGTCGAGCGCGGTGGCCACGCTATAGAGAAAAGGCGAATTGCCCGGGGAGAGGAAATACCCCGGGTTGGTGGCGGCCGGATTCTGTAAGTTGAAGGAATCGGGATCAGCGCCGGCCATGATTGAAACCGTCGCGAGAATGGTCTTGAGCAGAAGCGGCAGGCTGGCGTACATCACGATGGCATATGAGGTCTTGAACTTCACCGCGGCGCTGGCGCCGAACTTGAAGGATGCCAATAAAATGGCGGCGATGATCAGATTCCACAGCAGGATGACGCCGGGATAGCCGTAGCAAAAATAACGGACGCCCAGGGCTTGCCGCGCGATGGCCTGGCTGCGCTGATCGGGTGGAAGCTGTTCCATTTGCCGCGTAGCTTTTGGAGATGCCTGGATTTGGTTGTCGACCACCTTGCGAAAGCCGATCTTCTGGTCCACCACATAAAAGAAAGCCACCGAAACGATCGACAACAGCAGAAACGGCGCCCACCAGCTAGCGCTACGACGAAGGTCGGTGAAGGTTTTGCTCGGGGCGATGAAAGTGTCGACGAGGCGTGCGCCTTCAGAAAGCGGCGCGGGCTCAGTAGCAGCAACGGGACCGGGGTTAGAAAAGTTGGGTGCGGCGGCCATAAAACACCTCCTCAGTTGAACATCGATGGGATTGTATTTGCAGCATAGACTCCGAGCAAGCCGGGATCGGCGGATGGCGAAAATGATCGGCCAGTGACGAAGGGGCCTGACGGCTGTCCTTAAGCAAGGACTTCGGGAGTGGCATCCAGCAGGCTTCGCGTGTAGGAGTGCTGCGGCTCCAGGGTGATCTGTTGAGTCGTCCCGATTTCCACGATGTTGCCGCGATACATTACGGCCATGCGCGTGGCCAGATAGCGAACCACCGGCATAGAGTGCGAAATAAACAGGTAGGTCAAACCGAACTCGCGCTGTAAGTGGGCCATCAAGTTTACGATTTGGGCGCCGACGCTGACATCGAGAGCGGAGACGGGCTCGTCCGCGACGATGAATTTTGGACGTAAGGCCAGAGCGCGGGCGATGCCGATTCTCTGCCGCTGTCCACCGCTGAATTCGTGGGGAAAGCGGCGTGTGGCGGATTCGTCGAGCCCGACCACGCGCAGCAGCTCCGCTACTCGCAGGCGACGAGCTTGCGCGGTTATCGATTCGTGGATGATCAGCGGCTCGGCAATCACCTCTTCCACTCGCATGCGGGGATCAAGCGATCCGAAAGGATCTTGAAAGATAATCTGCATATGGCGGCGGAGGCGACGCATTTCGGAGGCGTTGGCAACAAGCAGGTCGCGACCATCGAACACTACATTGCCCGAGGTGGGCTCGATGAGGCGGAGGATCAAACGGCCGAGAGTGCTCTTGCCAGATCCCGATTCGCCGACCAAGCCAAGGGTTTCGCCAGATTCGATGTCGAAGGAAACGCCGTCGACGGCACGGACTTCGCCCTTGGCGCGTCCGCTGAAAACGGATTCGCCCAGCGGGAAGACTTTGGTCAGGCTGCGGATTTCGAGCAGGGGCATGGGCTAGACTCCCCAAATCAGGTTTTTCATCCGTTCGAGCACGATGCCTATGCGCTGCTGGCTTGCGGGGTCGGGCAGCAAGTGCTCCGGTAGCGCATCCAGAAAATCGCGGTTCAATGTTAAGGCTCGGAACTCGTCACTGAGATATTGTTGAAAATCCGGTGGCGCGAGAGCGACTTCATCCTCGATTTCAGGGCGGCCATCGAGTACGGTTATGACGTCCTCTAGGTCGCGGCTTCCGCGATAATCCTCTTTTCCGCGACCGTGAAAGGCTTCCAATTTCGTCGCCAGGAAATAAGGAGCGGTTATGAGGCCGATCTCATGACCTGCAACAGAAACTTTTTGGGCATTCTCGAAGGCGGCGCGATACCAACGGTTGCTGAAGCCCAGTAGGGAGGAGTCGGTTGGCATGACGTCCAGAACTATATCGTCGCTCACCCAACGGCAGATCGGCGCACCCTCGTCCTGGCATTCCTGAAAGCCCAAGCGTCGTAACTGCTCTTCTAGAGCAATGTACTCTGCATAGGAGGCGAGTTCCACAACCACGTCCACATCGAGCGTCGCGCGTACTGGAGCAGCCGCTGGATCGGTGAGCAGCAATCCGGTGGCGCAGCCACCGACAAACACAATGCGTGCCAACAGCGGTTCCAACTTCGTTACGGCAGCGAGAAGTTGCCCGAGATTCGGGTTTTCTGGACGAATGTTCATTGGGACCCGGTCTCAACAGAGTCGATCCTCGCAATCAGTTCCCGGATAGCTATCTCGCGTTCTCGAGCTCGTCCTTCGCGAATCGCATCCACCAGAGCCAGGAGCTCGTGGAGCTTCGGGTCACGCAATGCGGCACTGGGCACATTCTTATACAACGGTGAAAACGCAATTCCACGAGTCGATCCCTCCGCATGCGGCCAAACTGAGGGCAGCGGGAAAGGCTCGGGAAAGTGCCGGTTGAGAGGCAAAGCGGACTCGGCTGTAGGAACACCGCGAGTTGGGCCACCACGTTCTACTGGGAATGCGTACTTTACACCATGAATCAAGAACTCTTTCAGATTTGCGCGGTTGGGCTCGGGAAAGAGTGCCCGACCCCTTCGACCTCGGGGGGGCTGGGTCGCTGCGGCATCGAGCAGGCGGGAAGCATCGGCGCGGACCACCGACATCAGCACGTGGGACGCGCTCATGCCCAACGACTCTCCGAGGTCGGCGTAGGTCCACACGCGCGTCCCGCTAGCCAGCAGTTTCAAGGCAACGACGACGTCTTGAGGACGGAGATTCACTTCTGCATTCTATATTCTTGAATTGAGAACGTCAACCAATCAAGTAGAGGTATACTATTGTAAATAATATATATTCTATATTCAGGAATGAAGAATATTCTATCACATCGCAATCAACGGCACGGCCAGCAGGGCGGCGAACATGCCGACACCCTTCCAATGAGTGAAGTGCTCTTTGAGAAACAGTCGGGCCAGCAATACTGTGATCGCAGGATAGAGCGAGCTGATGACGACGGCTGCGTCGAGGCGTCCGGTCTGAGCGGCCCGGACGAACATCACGCTGCCGGAGATGTCGAGAACGCCGGCCACGACCGCGATGCCGACACCCTGGCGGGTGACCTGGTAATTGCGTCCCAGAATAACAATCGTTCCGGTGAGCACAAAGGAAGCGATACGGGAAATAGCCGACAGCCAGACGGCAGATTCGTTTCCGGCCTGTTTGATGAACAGGTAGTAACCGGCGAAGCAGATACCGGCGAAAACCGCAGTGCCGATTCCCTGGGGGCGGCTGCCGTCTTCGGGACGAGAAATCAGCCAGATCCCGCTGGCGGCGAGGATAAAGCCGGCAATCTGCAGCGGGCGCGGAGCGCCCTCAGTGAACATGCCGAATACCGTAGGAATGGCCGCGCTGAGCACTGCGGCAACCGGGGCGGTCAGGCCCATTCTTCCGGAGGCGAGGGCGCGGTAGAAGATGGCGAGACCAGCGCCGCCTGATGCCCCCGCAGCTAAGGCCCACAATACGCCGGCGCGAGCGGGAAACGGGGAATGACCGGCGAGCGCGACCCCGAACATTAAGAGTAGGCCGCTGAGGTGAACGATGGTGGTAAAAACGAATGCATTGGAGCGGCGGGAGGCGTATCCGCCGAGAAAGTCACTGGTTCCCCAGACGAAAACCGCAGCCAGACTGAAACCGGCAGGCAGAAATTGCGAGGGCAGGGCCATGTGCGAAGTAGTGAGATTAACACGCGAACGTGCAGGCAATTTAAGGGACTACGACACAGTTCCGGTGGCCGATGCGGTTGCCGGGATTTCGGCGGCCAGGTCCTCGAGGAGCTTGCGCAGCAAGGAGAGAACATCGGCTGCAGCAGCAGCTTTCAACGTAAACTTCAGCGTGCCGTCGGGAGCGAACTGGGCGCCGCGTTGCGAAGAAACGAACTGCGCCAGCTTCCCAGGGTCAATGCCTGCGTTTTCGCGGAACTTGATGGTCATGAGTTCACGCTTGCGGTCGATTGCCGTTACCCCCACCCGAACCGCCAGTAATTTGAGTGAAGCGTAATCCAGCAGATTGCGCACGGCGGCCGGCGGCTCTCCGTAACGGTCTTCAAGCTCAGAGCCGACATCTGCCAACTGCGATTCTGTCTCCACGCCGGCGACACGTTTGTACATCCGCAGGCGCTGGTTTTCTTCCGGAATGTATTCGAAGGGAATACGGATGTTGAGACCGAGATTGAGTTGGGTGGCGGCTTCCTCCACGGCGGACTCGCCTTTCATTTCGCGTACGGCGCGGTCGAGCATCTGGGTGTAAAGCTCGAATCCGATGGCTTCGATGTGTCCGCTCTGCTCGCCGCCCAGCAGGTTGCCGGCGCCGCGGAGTTCGAGATCGAGGGCGGCGATTTTGAAGCCCGCGCCCAGGTCGGAGAATTCCTTCAGCGCCGCTAAACGACGGCGGGCGATTGGAGTCAGTTCGATATCCGCCGGAATCAGTAAGTAAGCATAGGCGCGGCGATTGGAGCGGCCCACGCGTCCGCGCAGCTGATAGAGCTCGGAAAGCCCAAAGCGGTCGGCGCGGTTGATGATGATGGTGTTGCAGAGCGGAATGTCGAGGCCGTTCTCGATGATGGTCGTCGCCACCAGAATGTCAGCCTCGTGATGCATGAACTTCAGCATTACTTTTTCCAGCTCGCCTTCCGACATCTGGCCGTGCCCAACAATAATGCGGGCTCTCGGGACCAGGGCTTGCAGTTTGGTGGCGATTTCCCAGATGCTTTCCACGCGATTGTGGACAAAATAAACCTGGCCGCCGCGGGCGAGTTCCTGCTCAAGGGAGGACTGGATCAGCTTCTCGTCCCAACTGGCGACTACGGTTTGGATGGCGATGCGGTCCTTGGGCGGGGTTTCAATCACGCTCATATCGCGCAGACCGACCAGCGACATGTGCAGCGTGCGCGGAATGGGCGTGGCCGACATGGTGAGCACGTCCACTTCTTTGCGCATCTGCTTCAGGCGCTCTTTGTGACGGACACCAAAGCGTTGTTCTTCGTCCACTACCAGCAATCCGAGGTCGGGGAACTTTATGTCTTTCGAGAGCAGGCGGTGGGTGCCGATGAGAATGTCGATTTTGCCGGATTCGACTCTCTGCAAAATGTCTTTCTGTTGTTTGGTGGTGCGGAAGCGGCTGATCATTTCGATGGTGACGGGAAACGCGGCGAAGCGCTGCTTGAAAGTTTCGAAATGCTGGAAGGCGAGGACGGTGGTGGGCGCGAGGACGGCTACCTGTTTGTTGTCGGCGACCGCTTTGAACGCCGCGCGCATGGAAATTTCCGTCTTGCCGTAGCCGACGTCGCCGCACAAGAGCCGATCCATGGGTTGCGAGGATTCCATGTCGCGCTTTACGTCAACGATGGCCATGTCCTGATCTTCGGTTTCGCTGAATTCGAAGGAGTCCTCGAACTCGCGCATGAACTGGCTGTCGGCGGAGAACGCGTGGCCCTTGGCGGCGCTTCTTTCAGCGTAAAGCTTGAGCAACTCGTCGGCCATGTCTTTCATGGCCTTTTTCACGCGGGCTTTGGTCTTGGCCCAGGCGGCGGTGCCGAGGTGATTCAAAGCAGGCTTAGCCCCTTCAGACGACCGGTATTTCTGGATCAGGTCGAGGCGCGTAAGCGGCACGTAGAGGCGCGCGCCTTCCGCGTATTCGAGCAGCATGAATTCGGCATTGCCGTCGCCCTGATTGATTTCCTTCAAGCCCTGGTATTGGCCGATGCCATGCTCGACGTGGACCACGTAGTCTCCGACTTGAAGATCGCGGAAGTCCGAGAGAAATGCCGAAGTCTTGGACTTCGAACGCTGCGGACGGAAAGTGACGGCGTCGGATTCGTCAAACAGATCGCGGGAGCCGAAGATGGCGAGATGAGCGTCGGGAAGGACAACTCCGTCTGGGATATATGCCTTCGCCAGGGTTGAGGTAAAGATTTCGCCGGCGAAATAGGCGGTTTCGTCGGCGTAGCTCTCGCCGCCGCGAGTGCGGCTGCCCAGCCGGAAAGAAACGGCGTTCTCGCTGAAAACGTCGGCCAGGCGCTCGACCTCGCCGATGTTGGGGACCGCGATCAGTACGCGGTTTTGTTCCGCGACTTGCTTCTTGGCGTCTTCCAGCATGGCGTTCACCGAGCCGTGGAAACGCTGCGCGGGCTGAGAATGAAAGCTGACCGATTCGGCGCGATCGGGGCGGGCGACTTCGAGATGCTCGACCTCAGCGCCGGGTAGCTCAGATAGTTTTTCCCACCAACTTTCTGGCGGAAGGTAAAGGTCAGCCGGTGTTACCAGCTTGCCGACCCCGCTGCGCTCGTGGGCTTCTTCGATGCGGGCCCAGACTTGATCGAATTCGGTGCGCAGGCTGTCGGGTTCGTCAGCCAGTACGGCGGCGCGGGGCATCAGATCGAATACGGTGCGATCGGCGCCGGCGACGGGGGCATAGAACTCCCAGCCGGGGAATACCGTGACTCCGCCGGAGCGTACGGCTTGCTCAACAACCTCTTCCGCGCCGGTGATGCGCCGGCCCGAGAGGCGGGCGTGGATCGCGCCCAGCAGTTCTTCGCTGACCGGAGTCTCGGTCAGCGGGAGCAGCAAAGCTTCGTCGACGGGCGTGGAAGAACGCTGGGTGGCGGGATCAAACTTGCGGATGGATTCTACTTCATCGCCGAAGAATTCGATGCGTAGGGGGCGGTCAGCCTCGGGCGAGTACACGTCGAGAATGCCGCCGCGTGAGGCGTATTCGCCGGGCATTTCGACCACGTCGGTGGCGCTGTAGCCGACGGTATTGAGATGGGCCAGCAGAGGTTCGATGTCCAAGGTCTCGCTGCGGCGAACCACTCGCGCCAAATCAGCATAGTATTCGGCGGAGCGCAGGCGAAGCGCAGCGGCAGCAATCGGCGCGAGGAGGATCGAAACGGCTCCGGAGGCAATCTTCCACAGCGCGACTGCACGTTCCTCCTGAATCTCGGGATGTGGCGAAAGATTCTGAAAGGGCAGAACGTCGCGCGTGGGCAGGGAGACGATGGAGTCGGGATCGTTGCCTCCGGTGAGTTCGTGGAAGGCTTGCAATACCGGTACCAGGTCTTCGGCGATGCGATTGTCCGGGACCACGACAATGATTGGCCGTCCGGCAGCTCGTTGCCACAGCACCAGATGCAGAGCTTTGGCGGTGGGAGTCAGTCCAGAGACACCAAGCCGTCCCGTGCCCTCGCGGAGGTGGGAGGCAACACGCTGGAAGGCTGGCAACTTTTCTACGTCCGCGAACAGATCGCGGACGAAGGGGAGAACCATCGTCCTTTGATTTTAGCAGGGTTGAAAGGCGGCCGAGCTACGCTCGGCGGGACAGCCGAGGGCGGCTGTCCCCACGCAAGCTGTGCTTATCCCCTGAGCAGCGGCCTCGTCAGGCATGTCGGCCCGCCACCGCCATTAATGCACAACTCCGAGCCGGGAAAGGTGCGGACGTCGAATCCGGCGGCGTGCAGCTTGGCGTTGGTCTTGGGATTTTCTTCCAGGGCAAGCAAGCGATTGTTTCCCAGCGAGAGTACGTTGCACGCGAGAGTGTCGCGCTCGGAGGCATCAATTTCGATGAACTTGTAGCCCTGTGCTTTGAGCAGTTCTACGGTCTCGACTGCAAGCCAGGGCAAATCCACCAACGCAGTCCGCTCGTCGAGCAGACTGATCAGTGACATCAAATGCAGGCAAGCCGACGGGCCGGGGCCATAGGGCAGGGGCGCGACATTTACTTCTATACCTTTGGGAACCAGCAGCGAGCACATCTGCTCAATGCCAGGCGGGTTGGTGCGATAGCCGCTGCCGATCAGTAGCGTGTGCGAATCCAGCCATACGATGTCGCCGGCCTCGGTCGTTCCAGGATCGCGAATCTCTCCCAGCACTGGAGCTCCCAACTTTCGATAAAGTTCGGCCTGGCGACGAGCTTCCGGGCGGCGATTGGGCTTGCCCGGGTTCATGACGATCACGCCGTAGTCGGTGGGAAGCGAAGGATCGTGGGCATAGACGGCGTCGAGCGAAAGGTCGGATGAAGGCGGAAGTTGGACAACTTCTGCTACTTCCTGCAATTGGCGGCACAACTCGTGATGCTGAACCTGCGCCAAGCCGAAATCCGGGCGGCGAAGAAATCCCAGTTTCTTCCATTCGCTCGACTGCCCGGGCGTGTCCCATCCTGCCGAGTGCGGCGAGCAGACCAGCACGCGGCGCAGGGGCGCGACCATGGAATTGGCGGTGAAGGTTGCGGGCTTCGCTAAAGTTTGCAACTGTGGCTCCGTTCAGCAATCTAAATGGGCATCATGGCAAAAGCAACCTGGGAAGGCGCAGTACTGGCGGAGTCGAACCAATGCGTGGAGGTGGAGGGGAATCAATACTTTCCGCCCGACGCCATCCGGCAGGAATATTTCAAACCTAGCGCGACCCATAGCGTGTGCCCGTGGAAGGGGACGGCGAGTTATTACGATGTTGAGGTCGAGGGCAAGCGCAACCAGGACGCAGCCTGGTTTTATCCGGAGCCGAAGCCTGCGGCCAAGCAGATCAAAGGCTACGTTGCGTTTTGGAAAGGCGTGAGGGTGGAGAAGTAGGCGCCTAAAATTCAACGTGAGCGCGGAAGCTGGGCACCGTCACCGGGCCGCGGTCCTGGTTATATCCGGGGTTGTTGATGTGCTGCACGCCTGGAGCGAGGTAGATTCCACGCCAGACGTGAGCCGTGTAGTAAGCCTCAAAAATGTTTTCCCGCCCGTAGGTCAGGTGACCGTCGCCGAGGAGGAAACCGAGTCCTCCATCTGCGAGATAAGTCTGGTGGTCTTTGCAGATTCCATTAGAGACGAATGCGATTCCGGCGCGGTCCTGCTTGCGATGCCACTTCGCGCCGTAGACGCCGAGACCTTCGAGGAAGGTTTCGTCCACTTCGGTGTAGGCGAATGACTCAGTGCGGCCGTTGTCCCAGCCCCAGCGCGCGAAGGCCACGAAGTTCGGGGAAAGATTCTGCTCCACGTTAATTCCAAAACCATATTTGAGCGTGATGTGCCAGGGATGATTGGTTATCTCCGGAACCGGCACCTGGCCCGCCTCGAACTGGGCAATGGCTTGCCGGTAGAAGCCCATGTTGGCGTGGTTGGCGTATCCGAGCAGCCGAATCACCCCCGGCTTCTTGGGAAGAATGCCGTGGTTCCAGTCGAATTCAAGATTTTCGGCATGCGCCTCCCAGGGCTTCCACACCAAGTCGATACCGTTGGCGACTTTGGGCATGAGGGCTTCGGCAAACTTGAGGCTGAATTTCGGGTCTTCGTAGTCGGCCACGGCTCCGACGGTGTAGCCGCGTGTGTCGGCGGCATAGTCGTAGGCGCCGTTGTTGTCGACCGTCCAGTTGAGGAATTGCAAGTGAGTGTCGGAGCCGGCCGAGTTCTGGTCGAAGAAATCCGGCATGCTGAACTTTCCCACCCGGACTTCGAGGCGGCGTTTGGGAAGCTCGCTAAACAATGACAAGGGATTGCGTTCGTTCTCGGCCTTGTCCTGGCTCAGCGCGAAGACCTTATGGATCATCGCCCGCGCTACATAGGGCACCTTAGTCAACAACGGATTGCGCACAATGTCGAGATTAGTAAAACCAGCCAGGCCAAGACCCGTGCTCAGCGCCGCACCGCCGGCTTCCTCAATGTCCACCAGGATCTCGGTGGAATCGTTCAAGCGCACACCGGAGTAGAACGTCAACACGCGCGAGGTCGCCTTCTCGTAATTGGCGTCAAGGCTGTGCGGGCCGCTGTACTTGGCGAAGAACGGCGGATTCGTCTGGAAAATGAAATTTGCCTGCCCGGACAACCAGAAGCGGTCGTCCTTCAAGCGTGGGAACATGCTCTCCGGAGCGGCGTTGGCCGAGGGATCGGCGACCGTATCCAACGCCTGAGTGGGCTGACCAGACGTTTCTTGGGTCCCAGCCGCCTGTTGGGCGGTGGCCAAAGCCGTCCAGCCCACGCCGGCTACCGTGCACAAGGCAAGCGTCAGCCAGCGTGCGCCGACCGTTACGATTTGAAGAGCGTTTCTCATTTGTTGCAAATCCAAACATTCTGCAAATTCCACCGAGCCTACACCAGATGGATTACATAGAGTACTAAAACCGCAATGGCCGAGGTTGCAAGCGTCGAAACGAATCTCCACCCAACATGATTAACGTAAGTGTACAGGTAGAAGTAAACTATGGTTAACCTAGTAATGGCGTGGCGACCGTAACAGCCACGCGACTGAGCCAAGCCGGCCCTGGCGTCAACCTGTCTTCACTTTGGTTTGCAGGGCGGAAGCAGCAGAGGTGAGGCGATAGGTGGGAAACCAAGTCTATCGATTCAGTCCTATTGCTTCTACACCGGATAGCCGGCCGTACTCGGAAGTCTGTCGTTCTTGCTGTCTTTCGTACGCTCTTGACTCCTTGTAGCATACCCCCCTATAGTATTGTCAAGCCAAAAATGCCCCATACTGTCCGTGAAAAAGAAAAACAGGTGCTCCGCGTCCGGCGCATTCGCGGCCAGATTGAAGCGCTGGAGCGCGCCCTTACCAACGAAGAAGTTGAATGCTCTGACGTCTTGCAGTTGATTACGGCAGCGCGAGGGGCGCTGAATGGACTGATGGCCGAGTTGGTCGAGGACCACGTGCGCTTTCACGTGCTTGGACCCCAAGCAGAAACCCAGTTCGGAGCAGGCCCTGGCTGCGGATGAGTTGGTCGACATCATCCGTTCTTACTTGAAGTGAGCAGCCACCAGGATCGAGAAGGGGCGTCCCGAAGCCCAGGATTGCGCCCACAAAAAATCAGGACGACCCGGAGCCCCCCGAGGCCGTCCTTAAGACCCTCCCGGTTAGAAGGGCGTGTAATGAAATCCAGCCTACTGGCCTTGTGTTTCAGCACGGTTGCTAAATTGTAAAATTCCGGTGAATTCCGTTACTGGTTTGGCACGGGCTGATTCCTGGCAAGAAGGCCTGGCCACTGGCGGATAACCACGGTTCCCAGCTGCCTGTTAACATATCTGCCAGTTATTTCCGCGGATTCAAGGAGACCATGGCCCGCAAGACGGAGATTTCCCGGGCGCTGCAGAAACGCGCCGAAAAGATGATTCCCGGCGGGGTTAATTCCCCGGTGCGCGCCTTCCGCGCGGTGGGTGGAGATCCACCCTTTATTGTGCGCGGCGAGGGCGCGCGCGTATTTGACGCTGACGGCAACGAGTACATCGATTACGTCGGCTCCTGGGGGCCGCTGATTCTTGGCCATTCCGCGCCGGACGTAGTCGAGGCGGTAATCGCAGCCGCGCGTAAGGGCACGAGTTTCGGCGCGTCCACGCCGAGCGAAGCGGATCTGGCGGAGGTTGTGATCGCGGCGTTTCCTCACATGCAGAAGGTGCGGTTCGTCAGTTCCGGCACCGAGGCCACCATGTCTGCCATCCGCCTGGCCCGGGCCTACACCAAACGCAAGTACGTGATCAAGTTTGAAGGCTGTTATCACGGCCACGCAGATGCGCTGCTGGTGAAAGCAGGCTCGGGTGTGGCCACGCTTGGCATTCCTGGTTCGGCCGGCGTCCCCGAAGAATTTGCGCAATTCACGCTGGCCTTGCCTTTCGGCGATTTGCATCCGCTGGAGGAGGCGTTCAAGAAATTCAAACACCAGATTGCCTGCGTGATTGTGGAACCGGTGGTGGGCAACATGGGCTGCGTGCCCGCTCCGGGCGAGTATTTGACGGCGCTGCGGCTGATGACTCGTCAGGAAAAGACGGTGCTGATTTTCGATGAAGTGATGACCGGATTCCGCGTGGCCTTCGGGGGCGCTCAGGAACTCTACGGCATCCAGCCTGATCTGACGACGCTGGGCAAGATCATCGGCGGGGGGCTGCCGGTCGGAGCCTATGGAGGACCGTCTGAGATCATGGACTGGGTAGCGCCACTGGGGCCGATGTACCAGGCGGGAACGCTCTCGGGGAATCCTGTGACCATGGCTGCGGGATTGGCGACATTGCGGCATCTGCGCGAGCACAAGCGCGAGATCTATGCGCGCCTGGAGAAGCTCAGCGGGGAACTGGTGGCTGGAGTCACAGCTGCGGCGAAGGGCGCTGTGCCGATCTGCCACAATCGCGTGGGATCGATGTTCACCTGGTTCTTTCAGTCCGGGCCGGTGACCAATTGGACTTCGGCTGTGAAGTCGGACACCGAGGCGTTCGGCCGTTTCTTCCGCGCAATGTTGGACAATGGCGTCTACCTGCCACCGTCGCAATTCGAGGCGGCGTTTCTGAGCGCTGCGCATAGCGAAGAAGACATCCAGAAAACGATTGCCGCCGCGAAGCACGCATTTGCGCTGGCGCACGCGTAGAGCTAACGGCGGGGAACGGCTTTTTCCATCATCTCGGGGATGGTCACGAAATCGTGGCCCTGGGCTTGGCAACGCGTAATCACCCGATCCGTGGCTAGTACGGTCTGAGAGCGATCAGCGCCAAATTCTGCGTGGCTGCCATCGTGCAGCAGAATGATATCGCCACCACGAATCTGTTTGCGGACCTTTTGCTCGACGTATTCCGCGGGCTTGCCGCGCCAGTCCCAGCCGGTTGCGTTCCACATGACCGGCTCCAAACCCAGGCTGCGGGCCAGCTGCAAAGTGCCGGGCCGGCGGCCTCCAAAGGGCGGACGAAACAGGCGGGGATGCTGACCCGTGGCCTCATACAGTGACTGGTCACACTGTTGCAGTTCAGCGAGGGTCTTCCGGGTCGACGCAAAAATCAAATTGGGATGGCTGAAGCTGTGATTGCCGATGGCATGGCCGGCCTCAGCGATTTCGCGCGCAATGTCAGGCCGTTGTTTTACGTAGCGGCCGATCAGAAAAAAGGTGGCGTGGACTCGGTGCCGGGCCAGCACCTCCAACAAACGCAGGGTATGGGGATCATTGGGGCCGTCGTCGTAAGTCAGCGCCAGTTTTCTCGTACCCGGAGGCAGGCCGGTGAATGTCCGACCGTACCACTGGCCGGTGGGGGACATGGACTGATAGCCGGCGGATGCAGCCAATGCCAAACTCGCGCCCGCAATGATCCCGAACATGTTGCGCCGATTGTAATTGCGCTCCAGTCAATTCACCACCGAGCCACAGAGAAAAGGGGGTTAACCTTTTCCACAATTGCCAGCCGCCTGTACTCGCGCTATGCTGCCATGCGAAGCAGCGGTTCTTCAAATCCCATGGCCAAGCTTTTCGAGCTTCCCCGCTACATTGCAGTGGAGGGCCCCATCCGCGTCGGAAAGAGCACGCTGGCGCGGGTTCTGGCCGAACGCCTCAATGCTCAGCAGGTGATGGAAGTCGAGGACAACCCCTTTCTGCGACCTTTTTATGAGGGGGAGCGGGGCGCCGGCTTCCAGGCGCAGTTCGCTTTCCTGATACGCCGCTTCGAGCAGCTTCAGAGCCTTGACCTAGGCGCAAATTCGCAAAAAATGGTGGTCGCGGATTTCATCTTCGAGAAAGACAAACTTTTCGCCTGTCTCAATCTGACGGACCAGGAACTCGATACCTACAATCGCTACTACAACCACTTTCGTGAGCAGGTGCCCACGCCGGATCTGGTGATTTATTTGCAAGCCACGCCGGAAGTGCTGAAGAAGCGCCTCAAGAAGAAGAATGCGCCGGGAGAAAAAGCGATCAACGAGGAGTATCTGGAAGAAGTGATCAAGGCTTATGAGCACTTCTTTTTTCATTACACATCGTCAGACCTGCTGATCGTGAATACTTCTGAGATCGATTTCGTGGAGCGCAACCAGGACTTGCAGGAGTTGCTGCGAAAAGTCTCCGCACCCATCAAAGGCACGCAGTATTTCCTGCCGCTAGGGAGAGAAGAAGCGGCGAGCGCGTAGGTGTCCCGTCGTTGGCCGGTCGTGGTTGGTCGTTGGCCCTATCATGGCGTGACTTTTCTTCTTGCTTGAATCCGTCCTACTATGTTATTACAATTGTAATAACTATCAAAGGAGGGGCCATGGTGGAACTCAAAGTCCGCAAGTTTGGCAACTCGCTGGGAGTGGTGTTGCCCAAAGAAGTCATCCACCGCCTGCAAACCGATGATGGCGAACGCCTCTTCCTGATCGAGGCGGCGGAGGGTGGTTACCGGCTCACGCCCTACGACCCGGCATTCGAGAAGAAAATGAAGAAGGCCGAGGAGATCATGGGCCGCTACCGCAATACATTGCACGCGTTGTCAAAGTGAAGAAAAAGGAACCGGTCTGGATCGACGAGCGCGACGTGCTGGCGATTCATGACCGCCTACTGGCCGCCCACGGTGGGGCGCCGGGATTGCGCGATCAGGGGCTTTTGCAATCCGCTTTGGCTCGTCCCCGCCAACACTATGCTTACGCCGACTCGCCCGACATTGTCGAGATGGCTGCGCTTTACGCGGCAGGCATCGTCCGCAACCACCCTTTCGTCGACGGCAATAAACGGGCGGGATTTGTGACCGGTATCTTGTTTCTCGAACTCAACGGCTTCGAGTTCCAGGCCAGCGAGGAGGATGCCACTCAGGTCGTCCTAGATCTCGCCGCGGGTACACTTGATGAAGCGACGTACACAGCCTGGCTCCGGGCCAATACCAAACGCCGACGATAACGCATGCTCCCGCAGCCCAACCCGCTGATTCCACCCACTTACTTGGGCCTCTAGCCAAGGGCTTATGCCAGCGACTACAATACTCTGAGCATTACACAGGCTCTATCCGGCGAAGCCGGAGGGGCACTGGAGGACACTGTGAGTCTCACCCCGATTGGCGAACCTCGCCAGAAAATCACTGTCGCTTCGCTTCGCGAAAAGAAACTTCAACATCAACCCATCACCTGCCTCACTGCCTACGACTACGCTACCGCGCGCCTGGTGGATGAAGCCGCTATCGACATCATCCTGGTCGGCGATTCGCTTGCCCAGACCATGCTGGGCTACGAAAACACGCTGTCGGTCACGGTGGATGAAATGCTGCATCACACTCGGGCCGTGCGGCGGGGGGTGAAACACGCGTTTCTGATCGCCGACATGCCCTACGGGTCGTATCACGTTGGCGCCGACGAGGCCGTCAAGAATGCAACTCGCTTCATGAAAGAAGGCGGCGTGGAGGCAGTAAAGATGGAAGGCGGCGAGAAACGCGCCGACCTCATTCGCCGCATCATTGACGCCGAGATTCCCGTGGCTGGCCACATTGGGCTGACACCGCAGTCGGTGAACGTCATGAGCGGGTACAAGGTGCAGGGCAAGTCGCTCAGCGCCATTGAACAGCTCATGCGGGACGCTGTGGCGCTCGACCGCGCGGGCGTGGCTTGCATTTACTTGGAAGGCATTCCGCGGGAAGTGGCGGCCATGATCTCGGCGGAGGTCGCGACTCCGACCATTGGCATCGGCGCTGGCCCCGAGTGCGATGGTCAGGTGCTGGTGATTCACGACATTCTGAATCTGACGTTCGGTCCGGCCGCCAAGTTCGTGCGCCGTTACGGCGATGCGGCAGCGCTGATTACCGACGCAGTGCAGGCTTTTCGCGCCGACGTGTTGTCGTGCCAGTATCCTTCGGACCATGAGTCGTATCATCTGCCCAAGGAAACGCAGCAGGCGCTGGAGACAGTACTGGAGCGCAAACGCGGGTTGCAGCGATAGAATTGGCGAGATGAAATACGGCCTTCTGATTCCGCTGGCGATCAGCCTGGTTGTGCTGACGGCCTGTTCCAGCACCAATTCATCGAGCGGCGCGGGGTCCAAGGTCAATCCTCTGCTGCGGATCGAAGCTCTGCCTCCCGCCGACACCCAGCAGGTCAGCACGGTGCGGGACATGAAGAACTGGAAAAATCCCTACTTGATCGTCCGGGTGGACGGCGTCGGGCTGCTGGACCCTGCCAACAATGAGCAGAAGCTTCTGATGCCCGATCAATTGCTGGCAGCGTTGGCCGACTTGCCAACTTCAGCATGGCCCTACGGACGAGTTGTCGCGGTGACGGAAAGCGCGACAACCGGCTCGTCCGAGGCGGATAAAGCGCGGTTGCGGAGAAACCGGGCCTTGGTCGCGGGGACGCTGGAGAGTCTTCAAGTAGTCATCAACTGGGTCCCTTCCACGTGACCACCACCCTGCTTCCATGAGGATCTGCGAAAGCGTCGAGCAGATGCGGAGCGCGCGCGTGCTCATGCGCCCGGATCGGCGCGTGGGCCTGGTGCCCACGATGGGGGCGTTGCATGAGGGACATTTGTCGCTGGTGCAGGCGGCGCGGGCGCGATGTGATTCCGTGGTGGTTTCAATTTTTGTCAATCCCTTGCAGTTTGGGCCGAATGAAGATCTGGCCAAGTATCCCCGCACTTTTGCTCGGGATTGCGAACTGCTGGAGCGCGAAAGAGTGGACATTGTGTTCGCGCCCTCGGTCGAAGACATGTATCCCAAGGATGCCGTCACCTATGTGACGGTTGAGGGCATGAGTGAAAGGCTGTGCGGCAAGTCGCGCCCCGGGCATTTTCGGGGAGTGACTACCATGGTGGCGAAACTCTTTCACATTGTGGAGCCGGAACTAGCATTCTTCGGGCAAAAAGATGCGGCGCAGTGCGCGATCATCCGGCGCATGGTACGGGATTTGAATTTCCCGGTCGAAATTGTTGTCGGCGCGATCGTGCGGGAACCGGATGGACTGGCGATGAGCTCGCGTAATGCCTACTTGAATCCTCAGGAACGAGAATCTGCGCTGGTTTTATATCGCGCACTCCAGGAAGTGAAGGTGTGTTTTGAGCAGGGCGAACGCGATTCCGCGAACCTGGTGGAAGTGGGAAGGAATATTCTTACGAAAGAGCCGGGCGCGCGGCTGGACTATCTAGAAACCGTAAATCCTGAGACGCTTGAGCCGGTGAAGGAGATTCGAGGCGAAACGCTGATCGCTCTTGCGGCGTTCGTTGGCGGAACACGGCTAATCGACAACATTCTGCTGCCTACTCAGTCTCCCGTATAAACCGATTCTTCGGGCGCATCGGTGAGGCTTTCAAAATGCAGCCGATAGTCATCGGGATCTGAGACCGACGTGACCCACATGGCGTTTCCCACGAAAGGCCGTTCAGCCGCAATGCCACGAGTAGTCACTTCACGCCAAAGCGCAATCGCATCCTCGCAAATGAAATAAACGCCAACGCCCAAGCCTCTTTTGCCCTCAGTTTTCCATGCGTGGCGGCCTTCGCGCTCCATCTCCTGAAGCATGAGGGCTGCGCCGCCACGTTGCAGCCAGCACCAGCGGACTTTTCCATCCACGATCCACTGATTGGTTTTCTCGAACCCCAGGCCATCGACGTAAAAACGAAGCGAGGCTTGCATGTCGGACACCATGAAAAAAGGCACCGCCTGCTTGACGTTGGTCTTGATATCGGTTTTGGTTTCGACGTTCATGGTTGCCTCCACTGGGGAAAAAAGCTGACGAATCTTAGACGGCGTCAAGCCGGTTTGGTTTCAGCTTCCCGGCTTCTGCACTTCGATAATCCGATGCGGCGGGAAGGCTCGCAGAAAATCCAGGCCGGTGCGCGATGTAACGGCGCCGGCGGCTTTGAAGGCCTTCACGTAGTCGCCGGTTTTGATGAAGTCGGAAATAATTGCTTTCCCGCCCGGCTTCAGCACTCGGATGATTTCGCGGCAGGCTTGGTCGCGGCCTGCTCGGCTTGGAATGTTGTGGATGCACAGGTTTGATACCACCACGTCGAAACTGGCGTCGGGAAACTTCATGGCCGAAGCGTCGCCGCTCTGCACGTCGATCTTGTTGCGAACGCCCTCCAGGTCGGCGTTCCGGAGGGTCTTCTCCATGGCGTTTCCAGAAAGGTCTTTGGTGCTCCAGATATCGATACCCACAGCTTTGCCGGTGGTCAGTTTCTTGGCTGCGCCGATCATAAGCAGGCCGCGGCCGGCACCCACGTCAAGCACCTGCTCGTCGCCTTTCCAGTTCAGCATGCCGAGCATGCGGTCGCGGTGGAGGAATTTGCCGTGCTTGGCGTAGATGATCATCAGAACGCCCTCGATCAGGCACAGGATCCCGGTTACATACGCTCCCGACTTCCACAGAAATATGACGGGGCCGAGGCGCAATACCGGGAACATAGAACTCAGAACGAGCAACAACACTCCCGCGATAAACAGGTTGCGGACCACGCCGGGGGCGTCGATTCCGTAGTCGGGTTTGGACGCCGGTGCCATGCGGAATAAACAATAAACCACAGGGAACACTGAGGTACACAGAGGAACCTACGACCGCAAGTTTTTCGGTCCCGACACGAATGGATTCCCCGCGATGACATATCGCCAGGGACGCTCTGCGGCCTTGGTAATGCCAATCCGCGGCGTCGTCAGGACCTTCTGCACCCGATAACCATCATCCGCAATGAATAGGTCGGAATCGGTCGAGGTCAGATCTTTTTCGTTGTCGCGCTCGCGGGTGATTCGGAAAGCTTCGGCTAGGCGGCCGGGGCCGCTGGTGAGGTTGCGCAAATCCCGTGCGCCGTTCAAGGCTATACCGCGGGCCTTGGCCATAGTTTCGATTCCGACCAGCGGCTCCGCGGCGCGGAACAAAATTCCGCCTGCCACACCATCGGGCAAACACGAGACATTCAAGCAGTAGTGATTGCCATAGATGAAATACACGTAGGCGTAGCCGGGAGGGCCGAACAGCACGGCATTGCGCGCGGTGCGTCCGGCAAAAGAATGCGCCGCGCCGTCGTTTTTGCCGAAGTAGGCCTCGACTTCCACGATGCGAGCCGCCAAATACTTTCGGGGCTCACTGCGGACCAGCACTTTGCCCAGCAATTCGCGGCACACCCGCCGCGGATCGCGATCGTAAAACGCACGCGGCAAGGCCGCGCGCAGCCGCTCAGCAGAGATGGTCGAGCTCGCCATTTTTTGCCGTCTACGAGCCTACGCGGCGCCTTTGGCTGCTTCTTTCAGCCAGGCCAGCACTTCATCGGCATGGCCTTCGGGCTTCACTTTGTGGAAGATGTGCTTGATCTTCCCATCCGGGCCGATGATGAACGTGGTCCGCGCCACTCCCATCACCTTTTTGCCGTACATGTTCTTTTCCTGAATCACGCCGTAAGCGTTGCAGACTTTCTTATCGGCATCGCCGAGCAAGGTGAAGGGCAGGCCGAACTTATCTTCGAATTTCTTCAACGCTTTCGGCTCGTCAGGAGACACGCCCAGTACCACGGCTCCTGCCTTCTCGACTTTCTTGTAGGAATCGCGGAAGCTGCAGGCCTCGATGGTGCATCCCGGAGTGTCGGCCCGGGGGTAGAAATAGAGCACTACGTACCTTCCCCGAAAACTCTTCAGCGAGACGCTTTCGCCATTCTGGTCAGGCAAAGTGAACTCCGGGGCTTTATCATTGATATCCATGGCTGTCTCTCCTTCTCGATCAAGGTTATACCGCAGGGCTGGGTGGGTCGTCATCTTGGCCACTCTGGCTTTGATGATGGCGCCAAGCGCGGCGGCGCAAGATTCCCGCGGCAATAAGGCGAACAAGGGACCGCGCGCATTGGGTTTGATCGAGATGACCAATGGCAAGGCCCGGCTGGTTCCCATCGTGATTTTGATCGATGGGCAGTACTTCGATGCCAGCGCTTACAAGGCTTCTCCGGTGCCCATGGCGCTTTGGGGCGGCACGGTCTATGAAGGTGTGCGCACGGGCGTTTCACAGGGGCTGTTCACCGTCAAGAGTGTGCTCGAAAATCCAAACACTCATCAGTGGCTGGGGGAAGGAACCTGGCTACCGGCGAGCGCCATGCATGCAAAATCCGCGCACAAAGAGCCTTCGCCGATACCTCGCGGCATGAACGAGGACGAGGGCCCACCGGTGCTGCGTCATGCAGGAAGCGCCAAGCCCAAGGCTCCAGATGCGGCTCCTGCGGCCACACCGCCAGCAACGCCGGCGCCAACGCCAACGCCGCCTGCGCCTCCCAGTACGCCGCCGCTATCAGCGGCGCCACCGGCAGACGAAACGAAACCCACAGCGCCAACCAGTGTCCCCGAGCCTGACAAAGATGCACCTACGCTCAAACGCGGAAGGCCCGCACCCAAACCGCCTGAACCGCCAGAACCCATGAGCGCCACGCCCAGCGGCGGAACTAGGCACGGGAGTGCGTCCAAGCCGGCTGCGGTTTCTTCGCAAACCCAGTTCATTCCGGCAATCTCGGCGGAAGGCGGGCCTGAACCGAACTCCTACAGTTACGTCATGAAACCGGACGAGGAGCAACAATTCCGCAAGAAGATGCTGGCGATGGCAGCGGATGAGGTCCGCACCCGCGCCAAGCTACTGTCTGCGCAGACTCTGCGGCCGTCACCGGAGCCGGCGAAGAACCCGGCGCCGCGGAGATCGGCTGCTACCAAGCCTGCACAACCGGACTTCGAAGACGTTCAGCTTCACGTTTTCGATCTCAACAGCAGCAACGAACCGGTGCTGATATTGAGTGCGAAGGCGCATTTTCTCCAGAGTTCCAAAGAAAAGGAAGCAAGCGCCCTGCAATACATCGTGACCGTGGTGGCCCGGCAGGACGTTAACCTCGACTATCACAAGATATTTTCCAACGTGACCGACACCAGCCACCTCGATGTCATCCCGCAGATGGAGCTGATCGATGCCGTCGATGTGGATGGAGATGGGCGCGGTGAACTACTCTTCCGCCAGGTTTCCGACGCGGGAACAGCTTTCGTGGTGTATCGGGTGATCGGGAATGAGCTATACGCGCTGTTTCAGGGCACGCCGTGAGAGTAAATCGGACTTCTACTTCCCAGTCATCACCAGTTCACCGTTTTCCACTTTGATTCCATCCACGTTGTCGGGAAGTTTCAAACGGTCGCGCTGCTCGGTCAGCCGTTTCTGCAAGGCATCGTTCACCAGAGAAATGGGAATGGTGAGATCGCCCACCTTGAACTCCGTGGGATCAAACGTGGCATAGCCATTCTTGGATCCGAGGTGCCCGGCGAGGGTGACGTACACGTCTTTACCGCCGATCTGGGTCACAAACTGGCCGCGGGCGACGTCACCGTCGAAACTGACCTGGTAGTCCTTCACCTCGGGCTGCCCGGGGCCGATGGCAGCGTCTGCGGAAGCGGGAGGCGTGCCGGGAAGGCTGGAGCCTGATGAAGCGGGCTGCTGGGGCTGGGCGGGGGTTTGGACAGCTGGAATCGCTCCGGCGGCCTGGGCCAGCGCAGCGCTGATTTCGTCTGAACTAAGGTGGACTTCAGCCGGAGCCTGGCCCGGCTGTTTGGGCTGCTCAAACTGCTCGACTTTTTGCTGGAAGGATTCTGCTTTGGCGGCCGCAACCGCCGGCGGCAGCGGTGGCGCTACCGGATGCGGCTTCTTCAACACCAGAATGATGGCGATCAGCGAGCTGGCCAGCGTGGCCACGCTGATTATGCGATCCAGTTTCCACTTCTTCATGAGCCAATGCTAACTGGCAGGAGACCAGGTTCTTAAGTGACGGAAGTCATTGGCCAGAGGGTTACGCCACACTGCGCTCTTTAACCTGTTCTGAAGTAAGGCCGTAGAGAGGAGGCGTGGGGACGCCGAGGATAGCGAGATAGAGGTAGATCTGGCCGCGATGATGGATTTCGTGCTCGGTCATGGAGCGCAGCCATTTCCAGACGGTGATGGATGCGCCTCCGGGAGTCTCGCACTTGCGATTGAGATCTTCTGGAGTAAGCCGGGAAAAGATTTCGACCGACTCGCGATGCAGCCGCTCCATGAACTGCACCACCTGATCCAAGCCATCGGCCAATTCCTTTCCGCAGCCCGCGTAGCGGCTGGGTTTACCCTGCACATTCTCGGCAAACATGTGGCGCTCGATGGCCGCGATATGCCGTACCAGGTCACCTAGTGTGAACTTGCCGGCAGCGTAGGTCCACTCCAGCTTGTCGGGAGGAATGCACTGAACTACGCGTAGGGTGCGTTGGTGGACTTTGTCCACGTATTCGAGGAAGGTGTCGATATTTTGCGTTTGCATGGGAGTCCGGCCTTGGCTTATGGGATGTTTGATTCCGGCCTAAGGCTACGGCTCCAGTTTTTTCACTAGCAGCTCATTCACTATCTGGGGGTTGGCCTGGCCTTTGGAAGCCTTCATGACCTGGCCGACAAAAAAACCGATGACAGTTTTCTTACCGGTTCGGTACTGTTCGACTTGCTTGGGATTGGCGGCAATGATTTCGTCAATCATCTTCTCTATCGCCGCGGTGTCCGTGATCTGTTGAGGTTTTTCTGCCTCGTAGATGACAGGAAAATCCTGCTTGCGCTCAAAACTCAGATCGTAGAGATCTTTCAACATCTTGCCCGAAATCGTGCCGCTCTCCACCAAATCGGCCGACAGCGCTACGCCCTTCATCGATATGGGCGAACTTTCGATCTCCAGGCCCCTGGCTTTGAGCCGGCCCATCAATTCGCTCTGCACCAGATTGGCCACGCGCTTGGGATTTTTCGCGGCTTTGGCAGCGAGTTCGAACTCGTCCGCCAAACTCCTGGTCGCGGTGAGCACTTCGGCGTCGTATTCAGTGATTCCATAGTCGGCGACCATGCGCTTCCGCCGCGCTTCCGGCAGTTCCGGCAGGCTGCGGCGGATTTCCTGTTGCCACTTCTCATCCACCACCAGCGGCAACAGATCAGGCTCGGGAAAATAGCGGTAATCGTGGGCTTCTTCCTTGGAACGCATGCTGTAGGTCTTGCCTTCGGCAGAGTTATAAAGCCGGGTCTCCTGGGTGATTTTGCCGCCGGATTCGAGAACGCCGATCTGGCGGCGAATTTCATATTCCAGCGCGTCTCGAATAAAGCGGAAGGAATTGACGTTCTTGATCTCGGTCTTGGTACCGAACTGCGCCTGGCCGCGCGGACGCACGCTGACGTTGGCATCGCAGCGCAGCGAGCCTTCTTCCATGTTGCAGTCGCTGACTCCGGTGTACAGGATAATTTCTTTCATCCGCGTGAGGTATTCGTGGGCTTCGTCGGGCGAGGCGATTTCCGGCTCGCTGACAATTTCGATCAGCGGCACTCCACTGCGGTTGAGATCGATGGCCGTCCTCTCGGCGGAATCAGGGAAGCCTTCGTGCAGACTCTTGCCCGCGTCTTCTTCGAGATGCAGGCGGGTGATGCCAACTTTCTTGCGGCCACTGCCAGTCGTGATGTCGATCGCGCCGAACTCGGCCAGCGGCTTGTCATATTGCGAAATCTGGTAGCCCTTGGGCAAGTCGGGATAGAAATAATTCTTGCGGGCAAAAATCGACGTCTGGTTGATACGGCAGTTCAAAGCCACCGCAGCCAGCACCGCGAATTCAACCGCTTTCCGATTCAGCACCGGAAGCGCGCCGGGAAGACCGAGACACACCGGGCACACGTTGGTGTTCGGCGGGGCGCCGAAGAGCGCCGAGCAGGAGCAGAATATCTTGGTCGCGGTCAAAAGTTGAACGTGGACCTCGAGACCGATGACTGGCTCGTACCTGGAGCGAGCCGCGGCCGAGATTTCCGGCGTGGTGACCATAACCAGCGATTATAGAGGTTGGTACCGGCTAGGGCTTGCTGGGTGCGCTCAGATACTTCTCCAGCGGCACATCGAAATACATCAACTCGTTGCCTTTGGAGTCGAGCACACGGTTCAAATAGAAGTGCGCGCCCGCCAGTGGCGTTGAGATTCCCGACACGTCGAACAACATGAACCCGCATTGCGTGCTGTGGGGCTCGACCGCGCGGGCGGCGAATCGCGAATTCAGAATTTCATCCTGCGCGTCTTTGGCCACGCCGCCCTTTTTCTTGGGCCAGGGTATCGGGCTGGTTGAAGGTCCACTGCCGGGCGGCTTGGTGATGCGCCGGTAAATATCGTCCTCGGTCGCGGGTGAGATCTTGGTTCGATCTACGGTGACCAGTTGCACGGAGGACTCGGTGAGCGATACCGGCTGGTTGCCGTCGTTGGTGATGACCACAAAAATCGGCAGGAAACCGACGTCGCTGTAGCGGACGGAAAAGATGCCGGCTTTGTCGGCCATGTCATAGGGATCAAGCCCGAGCGTGACCGCCTCATTGGGATGCTCGTCATGTGCGGCGTAGGTTTTGGCGGCCTGCGGTGTCGGCATCACAAAATGTTTGCCCGCCAGGCACAGGGTGGTAAGCGCCAGCAAAACAGCCGCGATCAGCAAGCGCCCGCGTGAAGAATCGCAGAGTCGGCTCAACATGATTTTGATTATAGGATGCGGCCAATGCAGGAAGCGGTGCCAGCCTGGCCGGGGTGCAGTTAGAATGTCCCTTCCTGCATGTATCTGCTTTACAGCGCGCTGCTGGCGGCCGGATTGCTGCTGACCCTCCCTTATTGGCTGTGGCAGATGTCACGCCACGGCAAATACCACGCGGGATTGGGCGAGCGGCTGGGCCGGGTTCCTGAGCGTTTAGCGTCGCAGCCGGCTCGGCCAGTTATCTGGATTCACGCGGTTTCCGTGGGCGAAGTACTGGCGGTGAGCGGACTGGCGTTCGAATTGCGCCGGCGGTACCCTCAGCATCGGATGGTGATTTCGACCACGACCGATACCGGGCAACGGCTGGCTGGTAAACATTTTGGGGAAGACAACGTCTTTTACTTCCCCATGGATTTTGGTTTTGCGATTCAGCCTTACTTGAAGTTGCTGCGACCGCAATTGATCGTGATTGCCGAAACCGAATTCTGGCCGAATTTCCTGCGACTGGCGCACGCCGCTGGGGCCCGGATCGCGGTGGTAAATGCGCGTATTTCTGACCGGTCGTTTCCGCGGTACAGGCGGTGGCGAGTTTTGCTCACCGGAGTGCTTCAGGCAATTGACTTGTTTCTCGCGCAGACTGACGAAGACGCCCGGCGGCTGGGTGAAATCGGAGCGCCAGCAGAGCGGGTGCTGGTCAGCGGCAATTTGAAGTTCGACGTTTCCCCGCCGCTGATGCCGCCCATCATCGCTGATCTGCGGGCGGCGCTGAAAGACGCAGGGCCGGTGATCGTCTGCGGCAGCACGGTGGAGGGTGAGGAACGGATACTTCTGGGGACTTTCGAAACGATTCTCGCAAGCCATCCGCGAGCCGTCATGATTCTGGCGCCGCGGCATCCGGAACGCTTTCCCGAGGTAGCGCGACTGCTGGAGTCGCTGGAAATTCGCTTCTGGAAGCGCTCTCTCGGGAGCGGAGATGCACTCGCAGGCGGGGTTTTGTTGCTCGATACCATCGGCGAACTGGCTGCGCTTTACTCTTTGGCAGACATTGCCTTCGTGGGCGGAAGCCTGGTGCCGCGCGGTGGGCACAATATCATTGAGCCAGCACAACATGGTGTGCCCATTGTGGTCGGCAACCACACCGAGAACTTCCGTGACATCGTGGGCCTGTTTCAGAGCCGCGATGCAGTTCGCGTGGTTAGCCAGGCCGAGCTTTCCCTGGTTCTCATAAAACTGATTTCCAATCCGGCGGCCCGGGCCGACCTTGGCAGGCGCGCGGCTGAGACACTGCGTTCACAGACCGGCGCGACCAGCCGAACCGCGGACGCGCTGGAAGGATTGCTTCTTCCTGCAGCTTCGGATCAGGTCCGCGCGGGCGAGGGCGCCCGCGCCACACCATGAATCCTCTGGCTGCCATTTACGGCGCGGGCGTTGGTCTGCGAAATGCGCTCTACGATCGGGGCACGCTGAAGCAGAAGAAACTGGAGGGGCCGGTCATCAGCATCGGCAACTTGTCAGTCGGCGGAGCCGGCAAGACCCCTTTTGTCTTGCTTCTAGGAGAGCTGCTGAAGGCTCGCGGCGTGAAGTTTGACGTGCTGTCGCGTGGATATGGCCGCCAGTCGCGGGGAGTCGCATTGGTTGATCCCGGCGGCTCGGCTCGTGATTTCGGCGACGAGCCGCTGCTGATTGCACGCCGGCTGGGAGTTTCCGTAGTGGTGGGCGAAGAGCGCTATCAGGCTGGGGTGGTGGCCGAGGGCAAGTTTGGTCCTCAACTTCACCTGCTCGACGACGGCTTTCAGCATCGCGCTTTGGCGCGTGATTTTGACATCGTGCTGGTCACACCGGAAGACGCGCGGGACCGTCTGCTTCCGGCCGGACGTCTCCGCGAGCCACTTAGTTCTTTGGCGCGTGCCGATGCCGTGGTCCTCTCTAGCGGCGCTTCCCCGGCTTTGTTTCCGGCCGAAGGAAAGTTTTGGCGAGTTCGCCGGGGCATTGCGCCAGAGAATGTGTCCAGCCGTCCGGTAGTTTTTTGCGGCATTGCCAGGCCCAAGAATTTTGTCCTGCAATTGCGTACGGCGGGGATTGAAGCGGCAGCCGAGGCTTTTTACGCTGACCACCATGCTTACGGCGAGCAGGATATTCGCGATCTCCTCGCACTCCGCGAAAAAAGCGGTGCGGATGGTTTTGTCACCACTGAAAAAGACGCTATCAATCTGGGCGGATTATTAGGTGCACTCGCTCCGCTGGCCGTGATCCCGGTAAAGATGGATCTGGCAGCCGCGGCTAACGCCGTGGATACCATGTTGCGTGTGATGGCCGAGCGAAAGCGGCAATCGTGAGAGAATTCACTTTGCGGCCTCGCACATCCCAGTTTGTGTTTTGCAGTCAGAGATGACAAAGCATCCTCACGAATCTGATCGGTTAAAGAAGATCGTCGAGTCATTCCCCAATATCACCGTCACCGTGGTCGGCGACTTGGTGGCCGATGAATTCATCTACGGAGAAATCTCGCGCGTGTCGCGCGAAGCGCCGGTTTTGATCCTGAAGCATCGGGAGCGAATGGTGGTGCCGGGCGGGGGCGCAAATGCCATCAGCAATCTTGCCGATCTCGGAGTAAATGTTTTGCCGGTCGGGGTGGTGGGGGAAGACGAGCCCGGACGCCTGCTGCTCAAGGCGTTCCGGCACAAACACATTGCTCTCACCGGCGTGCTGAAGGACAAGACCTACACCACGGTCACTAAGACGCGCATCCTCGCGGGCATGACGCACACCGCCCGCCAGCAGGTAGTGCGGGTAGATCGCGAACCCGAAGCTGAGCCGGGTCCCCATTTGAAGCGGGAGCTCATTCTGGCTGCGCGCCAGTACGCCCGCGTTTCCGATGCGTTGTTGGTCTCGGATTACGGATACGGAGCCGCGAGCCCTGCGATCCTGAATGCGATCCGCGAGCGCAGCCGGCTGGACCGCGTTCCGGTGGTTCTCGACTCGCGTTACCGCATGTTGCAGTATTCCGGCATCGCTGCGGCTACGCCCAATGAGCCCGAAGTCGAAGATGCGCTGGGCACTAGAATCGGCAACGACTGGCAGAGATTGTGCGTGGCCGGACAAGAGATCCTGTCGCGCATGAAATTGCAGTCGCTGGTCATCACCCGCGGGCGCGACGGCATGGTGGCGTTCGACGCCAGGCACAAGCCGATCGACATTCCCATCTTCGGTTCCGACCAAGTCGCCGATGTGACTGGCGCCGGAGACACCGTCATCGCCACGTTTACCGCTGCCTTTGCGGCCGGAGCCAGCACCGAAGAAGCCGCCCAATTGGCGAACTACGCCGGGGGACTGGTGGTAATGAAGCGAGGCACGGCGACGGTTTCGCAGCACGAGTTGCTGCAAGCGATCGAGCGGGCACGGCCTGCAACGCGGCCGCATTGAGCTTTCATGTGAACTCTCATGCCGAAAAGCAAAATCCTGACCCGGAAGGCGCTCAAGCGGCGCGCCGCGGAATGGCGCGGTGCGGGCGAGCCCATCACCCTGGCCAACGGCTGTTTTGATTTGCTGCATGTGGGGCACGTGCGCTATCTGCACGCCGCGAAGGCGCTGGGTGGACGTTTGATTGTGGCGGTGAATTCAGATGAATCGGTGCGAGCGCTGAAAGGGGACGGGCGTCCGCTGATGCCGGCGGAAGAGCGCGCAGAAATTCTTTCCGCTTTGGAAGATGTGGACGCGGTCGTCATCTTTCCGGAGCGCGACGTGCGGGCGCTGATCCGCGAAATCCATCCTGACATTCAGGCCAAAGGAACGGATTACACTGCCGATATCGTACCCGAACGCGATGTGGTGGCCGAGTATGGTGGCCGCGTGGAAATCGTGGGTGACCCCAAGGACCATTCGGCCAGCGAGATCATACGTACTCGTCTTCGACTACGGCAATCTTAATCTTGAGCATGCTACCCCTGCCTGCCTGCGAGAATTCGACCGCGCTGCATGGAGTTCGGCGGCTGCTCGTCGTACGCCTGGGATCGATGGGCGACATTCTGCACACCCTACCAGCCGCCACCGGTCTGCGAAAAGCTTTGCCGGAAGCCACCATCGGCTGGGTCGTGGAAGAGCGCTGGGCGGAGCTGCTGTGCACTCTGTCCGAGCCGCGCTCCGGGCCGCGCTCCCTGCGGCGGCCGTTGGTCGATCAGCTGCACACCGTCGATACCAGGAAGTGGCGCAATTCGCTGTTTTCTCCGCAGACCTGGGAGAGAATCGGCGCCAGCCTCAGCGAGGTTCGGGCTCCGAAGTATGAAATCGCTGTGGATTTCCAGGGTGCAGTGCGCTCCGCCATGCTGGCGCGATTGTCAAAGGCGCCGGTCGTGTATGGCGCAGCGCAGCCGCGTGAGAATGTAGCCAGCATGTTTTACACACGGCAGGTAATGGCCCGCGGTTCGCATGTCGTGGAGCAGAATCTTTCGCTTGCCGAGGCTGTGGCCGGACAGCGGTTAGACATGCCTGCCGTGGAACTTCCTGGTGATGAACGTGCGGAAAAACAGTCCGACGATTGGCTACGACACCAGCGGATCACGGATTTTGCGCTACTCAATCCCGGAGCCGGATGGGGCGCCAAACAATGGCCTGCGGAGCGCTACGGAGAAGTGGCGAAACAACTGGCCGAGGGCGGGTTGAAGTCTCTGATCAATTTCGGTCCGGGCGAGGAAGAACTGGCGCAGGCGGTCGAGGCAGCCAGCGCAGGCTCGGCTGAGGCAGTCGGTTGCACACTCACGGAATTGATTGCCCTTACCCGGCGCGCTCAACTATTCATCGGAGGCGACACTGGCCCCATGCATCTGGCAGCAGCTTTGGGGATTCCGGTTGTAGCCATTTTCGGCCCCACCGATCCGGCAAGAAACGGACCTTACGGAACTCGGAGCACAGTGCTGCGGAACTGGTTGAGTCCCACCACGCACGCACGCCGCGCGCAGCCGGATCCGGGTCTCCTGGAAATCAGCGCGGAACAGGCCGTCACCGCGGCGCGGGAATTGCTAAGGAGATGCCGTGGTTAGTTGGTCACGAATCGCGCGCCGCAGCCGGGTGCCACTAGGGTTCGTTTTGGCAGCGGTTTATTTGTGGCTGGCCAATCCACTGGCAGTATCCCTTCTGTTCAGCACTGTATTCATCGTTCCGGGCTTGCTGATTCGCGCGCTGGCTTCGGGTCACGTGGAAAAGAACCAGCGGCTGGCAACGACCGGGCCTTATGCGTATACTCGCAACCCGCTCTACCTCGGCTCGTTCATCATGGCCTCAGGCTTTGCACTGGCAGCCAGGAGTTTGTGGATCGTGCCCATCCTGATCGCGATGTTTGCAGCCATCTATATGCCGGTGATTCGCGTTGAAGAGGCGTATCTAGCGCAGCACTTTCCAGAATTTGCGGAATACGCGCGCCGGGTTCCGCGCCTGGCGCCGAACCCGAATCCCCCCGGCAAGCAGCGCTGGGAATTTTCCTGGGATTTGTACAAGAAGCATCGGGAGTACAATGCCACGCTGGGCTCGGTGGCGATCATGGCAGCCCTGATCATCAAGTTGTTGTGGCGGTCGCGGTAGCAGCTGAGAAGACATCCTGCAAGCACGAGTAAGCGTCTTAATCAGGAATCGGGGTCGAAGCGAAAATGGGGCGTTTGGTTACATTCAAGGCGGCTCGGGTCTTGCTCGCGGCTGTTGTGTCCCTGCCGCTGTTTTTGGGGCCCGCTGCCCGGTCCCAATCGACCCAGGGCAGTCTTCCTACCATTAGCGCCGCCCCGGCGGCACACGTGGTTCCGCCACCTCCGAACTATCGCTTTCCTGACGGCCAAACCTACGTATACGCGGTGGAGTGGCATATGTTCACTGCGGGAATTGCAAAAGTCACACTGCAAGCCGACGGCGCCCAGCAGCACGTGATTGCAACTGCGGTTTCCTCTGGATTTGTGAACGCCCTTTACAAAGTCAACGATCACTTCGAAGCGTTCTTCGACCCCCATAAATTTTGCTCGCTTCGAGTCTCGAAGCACGTGGAAGAAGGTGCGCGGTCGCGGCAGGTGGAACTGGGTTTCGATTACGCTCGCGGCAAAGGCGTGGAAGATGAGAAGAACCTGAAAACCGGCGAGACCAAACACGTAGAAAACGATGTTCCCGGATGTGTCACGGATGTGGTCAGCGGCTTTTACTACTTGTCGTCGTTGCCACTGCAACAAGGTAACAGCTATGCCTTCCCCATCAATGACGGCGGCAAGACCACCGAAGTCACCCTCCGGGTGGAAGCTCAGGAGCAGGTGAAAGTGCCCGCAGGAACCTTTCAAACCGTGCGCGTAAAAGCCGAACCGACAACCGGGGCGTTGAAAGGCAAGGGCACAGTGTGGACCTGGTACACCGCGGACAGCAATCACGTGCCGGTGCAGATGCGATCCAAGTTGGGGTGGGGAACGCTGCTGTTTCGCCTGCTGCGAGTGGAAAAGCAGTAATTGCCAACCGCCGACTGCGACTCTGCAACTAGTTATTCTTCGCTACCAGGGCTTTCGCCTTGCTCAGTTCCGGCCGGTCAGAAGCGGCGCCGTTGCAGACCTTCAGCAACTGAGCATAGTAGGTGTTGGCCTCCACGTTCTTGCCTGCCAGTTCGGCCGCATGCGCGGCGCCATATAGACCGTCAAAGCGATTGGGATTGAATTTCAAGTCGTTTTCATACTCCGCCAACGCCGGCGCGGGCTGCTTCATATCCAGCAACATGTCGGCCAGCATTTCGCGGGCGGGAATCGCCAGCGGCTCGTCGCCTTCGGCCTCTTGCTTTTCAGCCATCGTACGAAGAATCTTTAGCGCCTGGTCGCGATTGCCTTCTGCATAGTCGGCCCAGGCAGTCGCCTCTTTCTCGTCCTGATCGATCGCGTCGAGAAACTCGCTGTGTCGCCTACGCAGAGTCTTGTAAATGTTGTCGATCTCGGCGATATCCTTACGCGCCTCCGCCGGATTTCCGCTGCGTGCCGCGCCAATCGCCCTCGCCCAGTATGTAATGGAGCTGTCGCCCGTACTCGCCCCAGGAACCAGCGGCAAAGACGCGGCATCGCCCCAGTGATGAAGCTCCAATGCGTAACGCGCGGAAAACGCCACCAAAGAGTAAGTGCGCGGATCGAAGTCTGATTCGTACATCGTGTCTTTCATCTCGGGCATGGCTTTGATCTCATCGATCAAACGTTGCGCGTCGGCTTCGCGGCCCGATTGCAAGTACGCGTATTCCAGAAAATCCATGGCATGAAATTGATGGCTCTCGCCGCCCATATGCATGGCCGCAGTTTTGCGCGTGGCGGCGATGGAGGCGAGGTTCGAATCAATGTCGTCCTGCCAAAGTCCCAGCCGGGCAAATATATGCGAGGGCATGTGCAGAGCATGGGGAGAAGCAGGCGCAATCTTGGCGTAGGCGCGCGCTGCCGGCAACCCTAGTTCGGCTAACTGTGGGCTGTCATAACTGTGAATCATGTAGTGCGCGATTCCGGGATGGTTCGGCTCCTCGACGAAGAGCGTTTCCAGGATCGCACCGGCCTTCTTCTCGTTGGCGAAGGTGGTGTCGTGGTCAGGCGCTGAGGCCAGCAACGCGAGCGCATAAAATGCTGCCCCTTCGCGGTCTTCCGGATGGCGCTGATAGTTCGTCTCCATGACTTTCGTATACGCCACGGCACGGTCATGATAATCGCGGCGCCTGGAGCCGCTGTAGAAGGCATCGATAGCAGAGATGTATCCACGCTCAACGTCATTGGTGGAATGCAGCCTCTCCGCCTTCTTTACTTCCGCCAGGCCCTTCTTGATCGTCTTGCGGTCAGGATGGTTCCAGAGCTGGTGCCAAATGCTCATGGCCACACCCCAGTGGGCCATGGCGCAACGCGGATCCTCCTGGACGATCTGATTGAACTGTTTTTCCGCTTCCTCATACCAGAACGAGTGCAACAAAGCCACGCCGCGTTCAAATTGCGCTTGAACCTGGATGACGCAGGAAGTTGGGAAATGCACCGTTCCCAGTTGTTCCGGGGTCACTTCTTCGTGATGATGAGTGTCGTCATCGGCGGGGGCGATAGAAACAAATAGACAAACGGCAGTGAGGGCCAGAACCAGACGTTTCATGGGGAAACCTCGCGGTAAAACGAGTTTAGTTCGGGGGCGGCGATAGGGTCAATTCCGGCGCTGGATCAGGTATTTTTCCTTGCGTTCTTTGCGGGTTTCTTCGGTCCTTTGCGGTTAAGAGCTTCTTACCGCAAAGAGCGCAAAGGCTTCGCAAGGGTCGCTAAGAAGACCTGAAGGGTGCGGCTTATTGCAGCCGGTAGCGTTCGTTCATCAGGCGTTGCAGACGCGGCTTATAGAGAAGATCGTAGGCGAGTTCTTTGTCGGGAAACATGGCAAGCGCGGCGCGCTTGGCGTTGGCGGCCAGTTCGGAGGCTTCTTCCACGGTGAGGCTGGAATCCTGGCTGATGACCGACATCACCATGCCGATCATGACCTGCAGGCGGCGAATGTTGCGGGCTTCTTGTTCTTTCTCGCTGATAATGCCGGTCTGTGCGGCCCGCTTCGCGCTTTCCATAGGTCTCTACTTCACCTCGGTTAGACGGCCACTGGCAGCGGTGGGTTGCGCCAGGCTACGAGACTATTCTCCTGGCAATCCCGGCCCCGCGCAATGGCCCCAAGGTGTAGGACTTCGGTCACCTGTGGGGGTAGAATACGGTACGGGCAAGACGACTGCAGGGACGGCCCGGTCGAGCAGTTCCGAGGAGAAGCGATGCCAGAAGCTGGATCCGCAAACAAAGAACAACGTCCCAACCCGAACGAAAAGCTGGTGCGCGTGTTCGATACTGAACAGGAGTCCGAGGCCCTGGTAGTCCGCGGCCTGCTGGAGTCCGCCGGGATCGATTCCGACATCACTTCCCTGGCTGCACAGCAGGACATCCTGCCAGGCGTGGGCGGCACGGTCATCCTGGTGCGCGAGGAAGACGCCGCGAAGGCGCGCAAAATGATTGAGGAATACCGTCAGGCCCCCGACACGCTGGAGACCGCCGAAATCGACGTCAGCGATCTGGCTGGCGAGGAGTAACCGTCCGTCCGTCTAGATAGAACGTGACCGCGCCATCCAGGTCCGTGCGATACGTCCTGACGTGGGATTCAGCCAGCCGTTCGAGCACTTCCAGGCGCGGATGTCCGTACACGTTGCGGGCTCCCACCGAAATCACGGCTAAGCTGGGATGTACTGCGGCCAGCAGCTCGGGAATGGTGGAAGTGGCGCTGCCGTGATGCCCCACCTTGAGCAGATCGGCTTGCGGTTGCTGTTGTGCAATTCGCCGTTCGCTTTCCTTTTCCGCGTCTCCTTCCAGTAGGGCAGAAGTATGGTTATAGGTGACGCTCATCACCAAAGACTCGTCGTTTCTCTTCCTCGCAGAACCTTCCCCGTCTGCCGGAGGCGCCAGGATGCGAAAAGAAAGATCGTCCGCCGCAAAGCTGTCTCCCGCCTTGAGGGGCACGATCACTATGTTGAGATCTCTCGCTTCCCGCAGCAGACTGTCCAACTCTGCGCTCGCTGAAGTTGCGCCCATCCATAGTTCGCGGGGATGGAAGTTCGCCAACACCGCTTTCATGCCTCCAATGTGATCTGCGTGAGGATGCGTAATTGCCACACCGTCCAGACGGCTCACACCACGCGACCACAGATAGGGCGACACCACATCTTCGCCAATGTCGAGTTCGGAGTGCATCCAGTGCGGAATTCCACCGGCGTCTACCAGCCAGGTGCGGCCATGGGGTGAAACCAGCAGAATCGAATCCCCTTGTCCCACATCGATGGTAGTTACCTCGAGCGCACCTGGGCGCATTTGGAGCCGCGGCGGAACTGTGCAGATCCAAAATGCACTGCCCGCCAGGACGGCGAGCCCTGTCGCCGCGAACCGCCAGCGTCGCCTCGCCAGCACCATGGCCAGCAGCAATGCCGCCAGGCCTGCCAACGTTAGCCAAAGCCCGGGAGTGGCGATGCGAGCGTCGGCGATCCTGAAGCGTCCGATCCAGCGGACCGATCCCGCCATCGCCTGTAGCGATAACCCGGCGATCAGCGCCGGCAGCTTGGCGAAAGGCATTGAAGCATAGCTGAACCCAATGGCCGCCAGGCATGCGACCAGTGCGATCTCGGTCAAGGGAACAGCCAGGATGTTCGCCGGCAAAGAAACCACGGTCGCGCGATGGAAGTCATAGGCCATGGGCAGGGTGAATCCCAATTGCAACACCAGGGAAATCACTAGAAACTCAGCGCACAGCAGTGCGATGCGAGCTGCAAATGCAAGGGACGGCAACGCAATCCGTTGGCCCAGGAAGCGCTGCAACCGCCCGGCCAGCATTCGCAGATCGAGGCGAAATTGGACCAGCACGGGCGGCAGTGCGTAGTCATAGCCAGCCGAATCCAGATTCTTCACGGCAGACAATACCGGCTGCGTGGTTCGCTCCAGGATCGGCGTCCCGATGGCGGTGATGATCAGCACGCACAAGAAACTCAGTTGGAAACTGGCGCCAAAAAGCGATGCCGGGTCGATCAGCAAAAGGATCAGGGCAGCGACTCCGATGGCGTTGAGTATCGACTTTTTCCGGTACATCAACTTCGTACCCAGGTAGAGAGCCAGCATCAGCGTGGCTCGCCAGACCGGCGCGCCCACGCCGGTCAAGACCGCATAGCCTACGGTCAACAAAACTGTGATGGCCGCGGATGCAAACGCGCCCACCCGCAACCTTCGCAGCAGCCAGAAGGTGACCAGTGCCAGGATGCTTACTTTCAGCCCCGAAATCACCAGCACGTGGTAGGTGCCGGTGCGCTGGAAATCGGTGAGCAGGTCTCGTCCGACCAAAGCATTTTCGCCGACTAGCATGGCGTTTGCCAGCGCGGCTTCCTTTTCCGGCCACAGGAGGTGAATCCTTTGTAGGACGTTGTAACGGGCACGGGTTCGCCAGAATTCAAAACTGCTTCCGGCAAATCCCGGAAGCAGTTCCACCTCTGCGGCCTTGGCCGAGCCAAGAAGCGTAATTCCGTTTTCGGCGAGGTAGCCTTCGTAGTCAAAAGCACCAGGGTTGCGGAAATTGTGTGGGCGATAGAGCTTGGTGGAAAAGCGAATTCTCTCGCAGTAGCGAAATTCGCGAATGGCGATGGACGCGTCTGTTTTGCTGTAGAAGCTCGCGCGAATGCCCGGGTGCTGGGTCAAAATGCGGCCTCCGGCGTCGATCTGCTCGGCGGCCAGGTCCAATTTTTGTTGAAAATCACCCAGACCTTTCCGCAGCATGCTTCCTTCACGGATAACATGAGCCGTGACTATGACGTCCTGCCCATCGCCCAGTGACGCGTCTGCACTTTCACCGCTTGCCGGGCCGCCTACCTGAATGGTGAGGGCTCCAAACACAAACAGTGAGAACCAAGCTAGAGCGATCCCCACGCGAGGCCGACGACGAAGGAAATAAGCGGCCGAGAAGGCGAATCCCAATCCGGCAAGCAGCCACCACGAAGGCGGCCGCCATGCGTAATGGCCCGCGAATATCCCGCCGGCATAGGCCAAGGCAGCCCACAATAAGGGCTGTCGGGGTGGCAGCTTTGCGCGCGCCGAGAACAGGCGTGCTGGGATGCGAATTCATGGCCGGGGGCGGGGTTAGCGAACCAGGTGAAACACACTCTCCAGGTGGTAGGTCTGGGGGAAAAGGTCCACCACGTGTGCTTGCTGAACGCGGTATCCAGCGCCGAGCAGACCGGCCAGGTCACGACTCAACGTCGCCGGATCGCAGGAAACATAAACTATGCGACCTGCTCCCAGACCTGCCAGCCTGCGGACCACCGTTTCCCCCAGCCCGTTGCGTGGCGGATCAACCACGACGAAATTGGGCCGCAACTTATCCGCCACACCCTCCAGGAACTGCTCCGTGCTTGCGGGAACAGTTTTCACATAGGATGGAGAATTGTGCACCAGATCAAGGTGGGATGTCGGTGACGACTCAACCGCAATCACCTGTGCAAAACTGCGGGACAGAACCGTCGAGAACAGTCCCACCCCGGCGTAGAGATCGAGAGCCACGTCCCCGGATTGCCCTTCCGTGACCGTTTTTACCAATTCGTCCACCAAGTAGCGATTCACCTGAAAAAACGCGCCTTGGCTGACCCGGTAAGGGGCACGCTGGGTGTTGTAGGCAAAGCTTCCGACCCCCAGGGTCACAATTTGTTCGGTTTCGGAACCGTGGCCGGCTCGGCGCCGCAGTACCGAGATCCCGACCGACTCCGGTAGAGCCGACTTTATCTCTTCCGCAATCTGGATTGCAGCTTGACGGCGAATCTCCGTGGCATGCAGTTGCAGCAGAAGCTCCGAGTCCTCTGCGTTGGCGAAAAATTCAATCTCCTGAATCCCTAGGCCCATCTTGCCCGCTCGCCCAATTTGCCATACTGCCGCCACGGCACGGTTGATCAACGGCGAACTGATGGGGCATTGCTCGACCGACAGAACTTCATGCGAGTTGAATTTGTAGTAGCCGAGCGCGAACTCGGGCTCGTCTCTTACTTGCAGCCGGATGCGGTTCCGGTAGTTCCACTCCGGCGAAGGATGGAGGATGACGTCTGTATCCAGTTCGAGCTTAGCGATGCGGCGGAGGTTCTCATTCAGGATGGCGGCTTTAATCTCGAGTTGATGCGCGTAGCTAGTGTGCTGGTAATGGCAGCCTCCACATTCACCGAAGTACGGGCATTTCGCCGCGATGCGCAGGGGAGAAGCTTGGAGGATGTGATCGACGCGAGCACGGGCGAAGCCACGTTTTTGTTCGAGCAGCGTAGCTTCGACGGTTTCGCCTTCGAGTACGAATGGCAGGAAGACGGCTTTGCCACGGCCGTGTTCATCGGCGGGCAGACGCGCCAGCCCATCTCCGCCATACACGAGTTTTTCAATGGTGAACTGCATGCAAAAACCCTAACCACAGGGAACACAGAGGTTCACAGGGATTACATGTAAAACAAACTCAACCTGGGCAGCCCGTGCTTTTCCAGCAGCCGCGTATGAACAAACTGCTTCTGTAGTTGTTCGATCTGGGTGGCCGACATTTTGCTGCGATAGGGAGCGAGTTCACGATCAGCTTCGGTTCGCACTGCGAAAATCTGGTCGTCAGGAGTAGCCGCCAACAAAACTGCGAATAGTTTCTCTTCTGCGACCGTGAGCCTTCGTTCCAAGTCTTCCAGGCGTGGCTTGGTTTCTGCCGAATCCAGCTCAGCGGCGATGCTGCGTAGTGTGTTGGCGGCTTCTTTGGCCACCACTAGCCCGGAAATCCCGGTTCGCTCCGGTAACTTCGCCCCCTCCAGTTGCTGGGCACAGCGCCGTAAAAAAGCAGCGACTTCGGCTTTCTGAAAGCCGCCCTGCCGCTCGGGTTGTGTGGTTCCCACCGCGGCTTCTTTCATGTCCTCGGCGGCGCCTAACACGGCTTGTGCGCAATACGCGAGGCTGTTGACCTTCTGCGACTTTGAAGGCCGCTGATCGTACTTGTCAAAGGCTGCATCAATGCCTCGCAAGACCGCTTCGAGCGGGATGCCGGCATCCTTCCAGGTCTCGATCAGCGCCCAATCGAGGGTTGACAAGAGCAGACCGCTCCCCCGCCGCCGCTGATAATGTTCCTCAATTTCGGTGAAATAGTTGAAGTAGTTTTCCACGACCATCTAATGGGCCTTGCTGCCGGAAGAGCCGCGGGGCGGCCGATCGGACGGGATCTGGGTGGCAGGTTTGGCAGTCACGTTGCGTTCCCAGATAATCCGCAGCCCCTCCAGGGTGAGGAAGTCGTCGACCTGCTCAATGTACTTCGAGCCTTTGCCGATCAGCGAAGCCAGGCCGCCAGTCGCAATTATTTTGGTTTGCTTGCCCAGTTCCGTCAGCAACCGTTCCAGGATGCCGTCAACCAACCCCAAATATCCGTAATACAGCCCCGATTGCAGACTGGCGACGGTGTTAGTGCCAATGATGCGCGCGGGTTTACGAATGTCCACACGTGGCAGACGGGCGGTACGGCCGAACAAGGCATCGGCGGAAATCCCAATCCCAGGACAAATCACTCCGCCCTGATATTCTCCCTTGGCGGTTACGCAGTCGAATGTGGTAGCGGTGCCGAAATCTACGGCGATCACCGGACCGCCATATTTTTCGAACGCGGCCACGGAATTCACAATGCGGTCAGCGCCCACCTCCGCCGGATTCTCGTATAGCACCGGCATTCCGGTCTTCACCCCGGGCGTTATAAAGAGTGGCTTGGTATTGAAGTAGTGCTCGCATACCTGCCGCAGGGTCGAGTCGAGCGGCGGCACCACCGAAGAAATCACAATGCCATGGATTTCCTTCACTTCCAGATTGTCCATGGCAAACAGGTTGCGGAAAAGCACGCCGTATTCGTCGACGGTCTGGGTGGCAATGGTTGCTACTCGCCAGTTGGCTGCGAGGTGCTGATAAGGCGCGGCGGCGCCGCCTTTCAGCGGAGTCAGTTTGGCCCCCCTGGTGAAGACGCCGAGGACCGTGTTCGTGTTTCCAACATCGAGGACCAGAAGCATAAGCCTTAATGCTTTCTTACTGTCCCGCTTAACACTGTGCGCAAGCCTGCTGCGGTTTTTATTTGCAGGAATCCGCGGGCATCCAGCCCTTCGGTCACGCCTTCGAAACCGCCGTCTTGGTCTACCGTGACGCGGGCGCCTTGAACGGAGGATGATCGCTGGGCAAAACGAGTCAAAATCGACTCGCGGGCGCTGGCATTCTCCGTCAATTCGCGGTATTCGCGGCCGAGTGATTTTAGCAAAGCGGCACAGAGTTCCACCCGCGACCACTCGCTTCCCGTCGCCAGGCGTAGGGAAGTTGCCAGGCCCTGCAAATCCGGCGGAAAACTGGCCTGATTCACATTCACCCCGATGCCCACCACCACATGCCGCACGCAAGTGACCTCGGCGTTCATCTCGGTGAGAATGCCGCAGAACTTCTTGCCTTCGATCAGCACATCATTGGGCCACTTCAAGTCAGGCGAGACTCGCGGGTTAATTTCCTGCACGGCGGCATGAACAGCCAAGCCTGCCGCCAGGGAAAGAACCAGCACATCCGACGGCGGCAGCGCCGGGCGCAGCACTACCGAGCAGTAAATTCCCGCCGAGCGGGCCGAGTGCCACTGATTAGCGCCGCGACCGCGGCCAGACGTCTGCTGCTCGGCGAGAAATACGCTGCCCTCGGGCGCGCCGGCGCTGGCCGCGTCCATGGCGAGGTTGTTGGTCGAACCGGCTTTGTAATAGTGGTGGATGTTCTTGGCAAAGATGTTTCCATGTAGTAACGGCGTCAGAATGTCCGGCAGCAGGAGGTCAGGCATGGAGTTCAGGCTGTAGCCGGTAGCCGGATGTCCGCCGATGTTGACTCCCAGATCGCGAAGTTGCTGCACCAGACGCCACACTTCCGAACGGCTGGTCCCGATCTCGGAGGCGATCTTGGTTCCGCTGACGACTACGGTAGCGTTGTCCGCCAGCAGCCGAACGATGCGTCCCAGCCGGGCATCGGTTTGCGGAGCGGGCTTGTGGGCAGCCGACGGTCCTTTTCGCCCACCTCGGCTTGTGGCTGATTTCTTGATGGGAGAATTATGAGCGCAAGCGGCGAAAACGACAAATGTGGGGAAGACCTTACACCGGCGCCACCCGCAGGCTCATATCCACCGCTGGGGCCGAGTGGGTAAGCGCGCCCACGGAAATGAAATTCACGCCTGTTTCTGCGTAGGCACGAACATTCTCCAGATTGATGCCGCCGGAGACCTCCAGTGGAATATGCCGGTTCGCCTGCGAGCATCGCTCCACCGCGCGTTTCACCATTTCCACCGGCATATTGTCGAGCAGGATGGCTTCCGCCCCGTGTTTGAGAGCTTCTTCCAGCTCATCCAAAGTGCGCACTTCGACCTCGATGACCTGTTCACCACGACGGTTCTGGTGAGCCCGTTCCAGCGCCGGCCCCACCCCGCCGGCGAGCGCGATGTGGTTGTTCTTGATCAGTACTCCGTCTGATAAATCCAAGCGATGGTTTTGTCCGCCGCCGCAACGCACGGCGTATTTATCCAGCGTGCGCAGTCCGGGCATGGTCTTTCGCGTGTCCAGGATGTGGGTATGGGTGCCGGCCACCGCATCTACAAATTTGCGGGTCAGAGTGGCGATACCACTCAGCCGCTGCATGAAATTCAAGATCACACGCTCGCAGGAAAGTACTACACGGGCGTTGTGACGGATCACCGCAACCGACTGGCTCTTGTGGAGGCGAACGCCGTCGAAGATCTCCGGGTGGGTGGTGACTTCGTAGTGCGAGGTGACGGCGCCGTCCAGTTCGGCGTAAACATCAAGAATGCGCGCCACGCAGCCGATTCCAGCGAGAATGCAGTCCTGCTTGGCGAGGATGGTGCCCGTGGCACGCTGGTTCGGCTCGACACAGGCGTAGCTGGTGGCATCGCGCGTGGCCCGGTCTTCCTGCAGCGCGTTCTCGATGACGGCGGTAATGCGTCGGCTATTCCAATCCATAACGGTCGTCGGTCGTTCGTCCCCTCGCCATTCGGCTCAGGGCAGGCTGTTGGTCCTTGGCCACGTGGGGACAGCCGCCCAAGCCTGCCCTGAGCGAAGTCGAAGGGGCTGTCCAGTCGAGCGCAAGCGCGACTATTTCAATTCTTCCAGCTTGCTCTTGGCTTTCTCGCGCAGCAGTTGCAATTCCTGCGCACGTTTTCTTAGTCCTTCGACCACGTTCACTGGGGCTTTCGCCAGAAAGCCTTCGTTGCTCAACTGCCGCTGCCCGTTGCTGATTTCCTTTTCCATTTTCTCTAATTCTTTTGTCAGGCGCTCCCGCTCGGCGGTGACGTCGATCTTCTTCTCGTAGATTACACGCACATCGAAGCGCGCGGTGTGCCGCGATGGAGCCTGGCTGGCCTGTGCTTGGGTCACAAGCGTGATTGTTGATACACTGGCCAACCGCTCAATTGCGTCCTGATTCTGTTCGACCAGCGACCTGGTTTGCGGGTCATGCGCGAAGATCTCGATCGGGACTCTTACTTTAGGCTCGACTTTCGATTCCGCCCGCAGATTGCGCACGCTGACAATCAAATCCTGCAGGATTGCCATCCCGGTCTCAGCCACCTGGTCGAGATGCTTTTCGTCTGCCTGCGGATACGCCGCCAGCGCAATCGATTGCAGCGGTGGCTTTCCATCATAAATTGCCTGCCAGATTTCTTCTGTAATGAACGGCATGACGGGATGCAGAAGCCGCAAAGCAGCCTCAAACAAGCTGACCAGGTTCTGGCAAGCGGTCTGCGCCGATTCTCGCGAGGCCTCATCCATCAATCGCGGCTTGATCAGCTCCAGATACCAGTCGCAGAACTCGCCCCAAAAGAAATCGTAAATCTGATTTGCCGCTTCATGAAAACGATAAGTCGAGAGCGCGTCGTTCACTCCCTGCGTCACACGACTGAAGCGCGAGAGAATCCAGCGGTCTTCGAGCGTGGCGGCTCTGAAGTCTGCAATACCAGCAATGCTCAGTCGATCCACATTCATGAACATGAACCGCGCGGCGTTCCAAATCTTGTTGGCAAATGCCCGATAGCCCTCCGTCCGGCTCTCGTTAAACGCTATGTCGGTTCCAGGTGCAGCCATAGCTGCCAGCGTGAAGCGCGTGGCATCGGTCCCGAAGCGCTCGATCACATCGAGCGGATCGACCACGTTGCCCTTGGTCTTCGACATCTTCTGCCGCTCGGCATCGCGCACCAAGGCGTGAATGTAAACTTGGCGGAAGGGTACGCTGTCGTCTTTCTTGTCCGCCCAGCCGCTGGCCGCTTTGATTTTCGGGTCCTGATGATGCCCGTCCATGAAGTGGCAGCCGAACATGATCATGCGTGCTACCCAGAAGAACAAAATTTCGTAGGCGGTAATCAACAATGTGGTGGGATAGAACACTTGTTGGTCGCGCGTTTTCTCCGGCCAACCTAACGTTGTAAACGGCAGCAGACCGGACGAGAACCAGGTATCGAGAACGTCGGTGTCCTGGGTTAGCTTCGAGCCGCCGCATTTCGCGCACTTGGTGGGCGCTTCGCGGGCCACAATGATTTCGCCGCAGGCACAATGCCACGCCGGTATGCGATGCCCCCACCATAACTGGCGCGAGATGCACCAGTCATAGATGTTGTTCATCCAGTTCAGATAGATGGTCTTGTAGTTTTCCGGAACGATGGCGATCTCGCCGCTCTCCACGGCTTCGGTCGCGCGTTTCGCCAGCGGCGCAATCTTGATGAACCATTGCGTCGAAAGCCGGGGCTCGACCACGGTTCCGCAGCGGTCGCATTTACCCAGAGCAATGGTGTAGTCCTTCTCGCCCACTAGAAAACCCTGCTCGCGCAAATCTTCCAGAACTTTCTTGCGCGCCGCGAAACGATCAAGCCCGGCGTAAGGGCCGGCGTTCTGGTTCATGTGGGCGTGTTCATCCATCACGTCGATCTGCGGCAGCTGATGGCGCAATCCCGCCTGAAAATCATTGGGGTCGTGCGCCGGTGTGACTTTCACCGCGCCGGTCCCGAATTCTGGCTGGGCCAGATCGTCGGTGATGATGGGAATCTCGCGATTCATCAGCGGCAGCAAGACCTTCTTGCCATGCAGATGCTGGTAGCGCTCGTCTTTCTCGTTCACTGCAACGGCGGTGTCGCCCAGCATGGTCTCCGGCCGGGTCGTCGCGACCGTGATGAACTGCGTGGGGACAGCCGCCCTCGGCTGTCCGTCGGCGCGAAGCGCCGAAGTTGCATCTGTCACCGGATAGCGAATCTCATAGAGCTTGCCTTGCACTTCCTCGTGCTTGACCTCAAGATCAGAAATCGCCGTTTCGCAACGCGGGCACCAGTTGACGATGTACTTCCCGCGATAAATCAACCCTTCTTCATACAGGCGGACGAACACCTCGCGCACCGCGCGATTGAGGTTCTCGTCCATGGTGAAATATTCCCGGTCCCAATCGACCGACGCGCCCAGGCGCTTCATCTGGTCGAGGATGGCGTTGCCATAAAGCTGCTTCCATTCCCAGACTCGCTCGATAAACTTCTCGCGGCCGAGATCGCGGCGCTTCTTGCCTTCGCTGGCCAGTTGCCGCTCGACCATCATTTGCGTAGCGATGCCGGCATGATCGGTGCCGGGCAGCCAGAGCGTGATGAAGCCGCGCATGCGATGCCAGCGCACGATGATGTCCATCTGCGTCTGGTTGAGCATGTGGCCCATGTGCAGACGGCCGGTGACGTTGGGCGGCGGCAAGAGCAGAGTGAAGACGGGCCGCGTCTCACCGGGCGGCGGCGTCTTGACGGAGAACAGCTTCTCTTTTATCCAGTACTCCGCCCAGCGCTTCTCGATGGCGCCCGGCTCGTAGGATTTGGGAAGATCGTGGGGCATGATAAAGCACTCAGCACTCAGCCGTCAGCAATCAGCCAGCCGATTTCCGAGGATCGCTCCGGAACTTTGGGGCTGAATGCTGAGTGCTGAATGCTGAGTGCTGCTTTTGATCTTACAGGCGGTTTCAAAACATGGTCAAACGAGGTGCGGGTTGGTATACGGCGACGGCAAAATGCTCCCTCCCCCGTTGGGCAGCATTTCGATGATTGTGACATTCGTTCCTGACACTCAGCGTGATGTGCGCGATGGAACCAGGAATTTCAGGTCACGTCTGGACACAGCACGAATTAGTTGTTTTACTAGTGACGCCTGCCAGAGGCACGCCTTCAACGGAGGCCGATATGTCCAGAATCCTGCTAGGCATCACCTGTGGTTTGGTGTTCGGTGCTATCGACATCGGCATCATGCTGCCGATGAGCTTTCCCGATAAAAAGGCTGCAATTACGGCTGCTTTCATCGCCCGCTTTGGGATTGGGTTCGCGATAGGCGCTGCCCGTTTGCCTTGGCCCGGCTGGGCGGTCGGCCTCTGTTTTGGCCTACTGCTGAGCATCCCCGACGCGATCATCACCAAGGCCTATGCGCCGATCATCGGTATGGGAGCGATTGGTGGAATCATCATTGGTGTGGTCATCGGGCGATTTGGCCGATAGCTGACGCGCATCATCCTGTGGCGACTCAAAACGGCCCCCTTCGGATTGACGAATTCGGTCTAGAATCGCCGAAGCCCGTGGAGTCAACCTGGTTCGCACCCGTCGCGCATTGCCGTACTTGAAGAAATTGTGTCTTTGCTCTCGAACTGAATCCTCGTACGATTTGTGAGATTGGGATCGCTCGACAACAATCGTCTTCTCTTCACGCAATTGCCGGTTTTCTGCTTCAAGCATGAGCACACGTTTCTCCAACTTTGCGATCTGCATCTTCATCGCTTCCGGCGTGTCAGGCAGTTCAGCGACGGAATCGGGATGAGTCTGAGTCTGTTTTCTCGCCAGATTCCGCTTCCGCATCTCTCGCTGGCGATCTTCTAGGTCCTTAGGCATGGGTCACCAGACACATATTACCAACGGGCCGGGATATTGTTCCAACCAGACTCCGTTCTCAATGGGCGGCCCAACGGGGGACGTGCCTCAGTGGAAACGGCCCGGATGATTGCTGTTGAGACGTTTCTGTTCTGGGCCGATTGTACCCTTACTCCTCCCGTGGCATCATAGTTGCGTGCCGGAGAAGCCCACTTCCGAGCAGATTCGCAAAGAGGCTGAGAGTCTCCGAATCGATTGCCGCAAAAATGCGAGAGTACGCAGACACTCTGATTGCCCGGTCGGAGGACCTAGAAAAGCGGATAGCGACACTCGCACGCGAAAACTCCAAGCGAAACAAGAAATCCTGATCTTTGCCTGTGAGCAATAGTGACCGGCACTGGCCTCACGTCCTGAGTAGGCTTAGGTCATGGCAAAGTTGCCAGAATACATCAAAGTCAACCCGATGACCTTGGTCTGTCCGTGCTGTCACGCTATCGCGGGGCAAGTGTGCGGTGTGCTCCATGGAGAGCTAGAACCCGTCCACGTGGAAAGAATTGCTGCTGCGGCTGCAAAGGATGTGGCAGCAAGAGGAAGAGCGACCCGGTAGCAGCTCAGTCTGCTGCGATTAAACGGCGGTCTCGATGCGGTGCGCTACGCGGCTGACCAGTGACAAGCTCACACTTCTTCTCCGAAGCCGCGCCACAAGTCGGGCAACGAACAGCCAGAACCTTTTTCGTGCTGAGCGGTTTCTTCACGGCCTCAGAGATAGTGCCAGAGTCGTCCGACGAGGACTGGTCAAATTTGTACACTTTCGCGTGGCCTGCATCGAGCATCACGTATCACCTTGCCGATTCAGTGGTTTCACGAGTAGCAAAATAATGGGCATTATTCTCGCTACTCCCCATTGATTGTGGTTCGTGATCGATATTCCTGGAGCCACTTCCTGAACCTCTCGTAAGAATTGCGTTTCACAGGAACATTGCGCAGAAGCTTCCGAATGAAATTCTTGCGATCAAACCCACTCTCCCGAGCACACTTGTTGATTCCAATTTCCGTGATTCTTTGTTTGACCTCTTCACTTGCGACGACTCGCTTTGATCTCCCGTACTCGGTATTCTTGGACTCCAGAACGCTAATGTCGTCGCCTTCTTCCCATCTACGGTCAGTCTCTTTGCCAACGTAACGAATTTCTCCAGCAACAACATGCGCACGCTGTAGCAATCCACGAGTTTCGGCACTTGTTTTCCTCCCACTACAACGCAGGGGTGGCATGGCAAGACGAGTCGAGCAGGGCGATTCTCCTACCGGCCCGGGGCGGTAGTCAAGCAGCACCTCGTGGGCTTCAAAATTGTTGTCGATAAATCGCGTCTCTGACAATGTCGGCGGTGTCAAGTACTTTCGGGCACACTTCAGCATGCACTCATAGAAGGGCGCCATTTCGCTCTCGTTGAAGCGGTTGCTTTTGCTCTACCAACCAAGGCTCGCTCGTAATCAATCTTTAGGTCTGGAACTCGGTCCGACCCATGCATCTCTTCGGTCTCGAACTGCGATCATGATTACTACTTCGAACTCCTCCGTGAAGAGGAGCGGGACGCCCAATCCATTACTCGGTGTTCTACTGCACACCATCGCGATTTCCGGGCTGTCCATTACTCGGTGTTCTACTGCACACCATCGCGATTTCCGGGCTGTCCCGCGTGCGAACCGAACTTTTTCACCTGCTCGTAATCCCAACCCCGGCGCATCATCCATTACTCGGTGTTCTACTGCACACCATCGCGATTTCCGGGCTGTCCCGCGTGCGAACCGAACTTTTTCACCTGCTCGTAATCCCAACCCCGGCGCATCATCCAGTACAGTCGAACCGCCAGTCGGCGAGCCATGGCGACCTTGGCAATTTTCCGTCCTCGTCGCATCGCCAGGTGGAAGTACTGGCTGCGCCACTCTGGTACGCTGCGCACTGTCACCTGCGCCGCTTCCACCAGCAAGAAGCGCAGCATCGAACTCCCCTGTTTGGTGATGTGCCCCAACCGTCGCCGGTTTCCACTGGACTCTTCCAACGGCACCAGCCCCAGATAGCTCGCCACCTGCTTGCCACAGCGAAAGCGCTCAGCTTTGCCGAGGATCAGCACGAAGGCCAGTGCGGTCAAGGCACCGACTCCGGGATGTGTCCTCAGTCGCTGCGCCTCCGGGCGCTTCTCGACTTCCCGCTCGATCGCCTGGGTCAGTTCCGTGATCGTCGGGTTCAGTCGATCCATCAACTCCAACAGATCGTGCCGTCGCCGGCTCGCCCACGGAGCCAACTGGAAGGATTCCAGTTGCTGCCGTCCGCGTTCTCGCCACAGCCTCTTCTTGCAGCGCAAGCCTTCATTCAGCGCGACCGCCTGCAGTTGGTTCATGATCCGAGTGCGCGCCTGCACCATGCGATGACGGTGCCACAGCAGTTGCCGCAGATCCCGGTTCTCCCAGCTCGGCACCCAGATCTGCGGGAACCGGTCCTCCAGCAACAAGCGCAAGATTAACTGCGCGTCCTGGCGATCCGTCTTCTGCTTGCGTACTCGCTTGGTGCGGATCTCGGCTGCGTCTCCAATCCACAACTCAAACTGCAACTCGGCCACGAGTCGTTCGAACCAGCGCGCATGCCCGCTGGCTTCCATTCCGACCCGCACCTTCTGGCCTGCCAGGGCACGGTAGAACTGTTCCGCATCCTCGCGATGTGCTAGCCGTTTTTCCTGGAACTCTCCGGTGTCGGTATCCACCGAAGCTATTTGCTGAAACTCGGGGTGGAAATCTACTCCTATAATGATCATCGTTCGGCTCCTTTCTCCCGAGCCTGTTGATTGGCTTTAGCACCACCAACTTTACTCGGGCGTGGGAGCCGACATTGTCATGGAATCAATTACACGCAATATAAAAAGGCGCCCACTTTTGCGGTAGGTTGTGATTGTTCGCATCGTCAACCTAGCGAAAAGGAGCGCCTTTTATGAGTCAGGAAAAGTATATCGGCATGGACGTGCACCAAGCCACAATCTCGGTTGCCGTGATGGATGCTCAGGGCAAACTGGTCATGGAATGCTTGCTGGAGACCAAGGCGGCCACGATGGTCGAATTCATCCGAGGATTGCAGGGAACTCTGTCGCTAACCTTCGAAGAAGGAACCTCGGCAGCCTGGTTACACGATCTTCTGAAGCCGCACGTCAGCAGGCTGGTGGTCTGCGATCCACGCAAGAACGCTCTATTAAAGGATGGCAACAAGAGTGATCGTGTGGATGCGCGAAAACTGGCCGAGTTGTTGCGCACCAACCAACTGAAGCCGGTCTACCACGGAGAGCACGGGGTGCGAACGTTGAAAGAACTGGGGCGCAGCTATCTCACCATCACCCAAGATGTCACCCGCGTCATGAATCGCATCAAAGCGCTGTACCGCAGCTGGGCGATTCCGTGCGCCGGCACAACCGTCTACGCTCCCCGTCATCGCGCCGAGTGGTTGGCTAAGATCACTGAACCAGGAGTTCGAGTTCGCGCGGAACGGCTCTATCAGCAACTGGACGGGTTGCAACCGGTGCGTCTGGAAGCACGACACGAACTCATGGTGGAGAGTCGCAAACATGCTGCCGTGAAGCGGTTGCGCCAGATTCCTTCGATTGGTCCGATTCGCGCCGCTCTGCTCGTGGCCTTGCTGCAGACCCCACACCGGTTCCGAACCAAGCGACAGCTGTGGGCCTACAGTGGTTTCGCCGTCGAGACTCACGACAGCGGCGAGTACCGCTACGTACGAGGCAAACTGCAACGCAACCGCGAGCGCATCACGGTGCGCGGGCTGAGTGCCAACTACAACAAGGATCTGAAGAATCTTTTCAAAGGTGCTGCCATCTCGGCCAGCACCCGTCCCGGTCCGCTGCGCGACTTCTATGCAGCTCTGATTGCCAAAGGGATGCGGCCCACCATGGCCCGTCTCACCCTGGCACGAAAGATGGCCACGATCACGTTAACGATCTGGAAGAAAGGGGTGGACTTCGACGCCAAACAATTAGGTCAGCAAGCAGCTTGAGCCTCTCTGGAGAGGGGCTTCCCATCTCGTAGATTTTCCCGGGTGGGGTCGCTCGGGTTTCCAGAGAGCTCGGTTCGAGGGGAGTATCAGTCAATGAGATCGGGCCCCGTGTGCTTCGGCACCGAGTCACCCATTACACGCTATGCCCCCTCGGATAACCAGAAATAGCCATAGGCCACGAGCCTCGGATAGAACCATGGTTGCCTTTTGAGCGCCAGTCCGGCTTGCCGCTCTTTCGAACTCGATGGCATCGCCACCCTCGGCGCGGAGGAAACTTACGAGCATGGACAACAGACCAAGCCTCTCAGGCAAGCGAAACTACCGTGGGCTGGAGATCGAGACCAAAACCTCGCCCTCCGGTCGAGGGAGAACTTTTTTCTTGACATCCCTTTTTATAGAACTCATTGACCTTCCGGTCCTGCACAGGTGGCCCGCCACTTGCGGTCTGAACCCTATTGGAGGGTGGCAAAACCCACGCCCTCATCCGAACTGGTTCCCGCCTTGCGGATCGCCACCACGGTTGCCACGCCCGCCGCGTTTAAGCTACCGAGCGTCAGGTGAGTGACGTTGGTGGCAGTGCCCATCGCGCCATTGAACCCGAAGACCGAGTAGGTCCAGACCGCGCCCACTGTGACTCCGCCGCAGCCTCCGTTCACCGAGGTGGCCGACAGGAACGTGGCGTGCCCCGCCCCGTCGAACGAAACCGTCCCGGATGTGTAGCGAAGGATGGATTGGTCGGAGCAGTGCTCGCTACTGGGACATGTGCCAGTGACCTGGTACCAAGTGTTGCCCAAGTAGTATCCGTTCTCGGTGGCGACCTGCCCCATCTGAAACTTGTACACGCCTTTGATGCTGGCAACGGATGTTTCCGCAACACTCGTGGCAGCTGTTGCAAGGACGCTCGCCATCAAGAGTGGCAACAATACGGTTTTCTTCATCATGATTGATATGGTCGGTGGAATTGCGGTACCCAATCAGCGGTGATCGCAGCCAGCGGCGGCGATCCGGCAAACCCGTCCGACTCCCCTTTCCGTAAGTGGATGGTACACGCAGTATTGGAGAGTCAAGTCATACCGAAAGTACCTAGCGGATGGCGGCAGATGTGATTCGCATCGTTAACCTTGGAAGTTGTTGGGGAAGATGGGCAAACCGTACGTAACCAATGTAATCAGGCGTCAGTACTCGATGGCTAAAATGGCGATAATGATATGGTCCGCCGCCTAGGGAGCCAACCAGAGTAATGATAGTGGTTGGCAAAAAGCCAGAGGGAGGATCACACCATGCAGATTAAGTCGATCGGGATCGACCTAGGCAAGACCACCTTCCACCTCATCGCACTGGGAATCCGCTCCCAGGTGGTAATACGCAAGAAGTTCTCCCGTTCACAACTCTTGGTCTACACCGCAAACTTGCCCGCATCCTTGATTGGGATGGAGGCCGGAGTGGGATCGCACTTTCTGGGGCGAGCCCTGCGCGAACAAGGACACGAGGTACGCCTGATTCCGGCGCAGTTTGTGCGGCCGTTCGTGAAGTCCAACAAGAATGACTACTGCGATGCGGAAGCAATTGCCGAAGCAGTGGAACGCGAAAACATGCGTTTCGTGCCCATCAAGACGGAGGATCAACTCGATTTGCAAGCTCTGCATCGCGTGCGCGACCGGCTGGTGGCACGACGGACCAGCGTGATCAATCAAATTCGTGCCTTCCTGCTGGAGCGGGGCATAAGTTTCCGTAAAGGGCCGGCCAGCTTGCGTCGACAGATGCCCGAGATCCTGGAAAATGCCGACGAAAAACTGAGCACCCCCATGCGTCGGCTGTTGGATTTCTTGTGGCAGGAGTGGAAAGGCCTGCAGTCGCAGATCGAGAGCCTGAACACCGACCTCGAACAGATTGCGAGTAGCGATCCGAGTTGTGTTCGCTTACAGCAGATCCCTGGAGTAGGTCCACTGGTGTCGACCGCGGTCGTATCTGCCATCGGAAACGGCGCTGCTTTCAAAAGGGGACGGGAGTTTGCGGCCTGGCTGGGACTGGTACCACGGCAATGGTCAACCGGAGGGAAGGCCAAGTTGCTCGGCATCAGTAAGCGGGGAAATCCATATCTCCGCAAAATGTTCATTCATGGAGCGCGAGCTGCGGTGTTACGGGTGAAACGTGAAGGCTCCAGTCTAGGAACGTGGATGAGCGGATTGGAAACCAGAGCCGCTCGCAACGTGGTGATCGTGGCGACTGCCAACAAGCTGGCCAGGATCAGTTGGGCAGTTTTGGCGAGCGGGAACGACTATCACCCAAGGCACAGAGCAGTTGCCATTTCCAACTAGACGAAGTGGGTTTTGAGATTCGCATCGCAGAAGTCTGCAGAAGAATAGGAGACGAAAACACAGTCAAACGACGTGCCTGAAAACCTGTGGCGTAACGAGGTCTTTCACGACCGTGGCGATTAGCAAGGACAGGCACGCGCGGATCATCATCATGCGCCCGGAGATCAATCTCCACTAGAGGCCGGATACATTTTCGCAGACTGTTCTCGTCCAACCCGATTCTTCTTGCAGTTCGGCGGCGGACCATACATGTTACAACCACCCGGATGGGCTTTGAACGGCCGCACTGCATGGTATTATGTCCCTGCGCATAGGGGCGCATCCGGTCCGCGGAAAGGACAGAAGTCCACCTGCCAGTACAATTCAGGTTTTACGAACTTACTTTCTGCCCGTTAATGCGGACCTCGGGCGCATGAGAGGAAGTTCGTTATGCCGGTCAGACGTCTCCCTGCGAGTCCCAATCTCAACCATCTCAAGTATCAGGCGAAAGATTTGCTGAAAAGTCATGCCGCGCGCAATCCGGCAGCCGCACAGCTCATCCGGGAATTTCATCCGCGTTTCCGCGCGTCCTCCGATGCGGAAATCTTTGGCGCGCAACTTCGCCTCAGTGATGCTCAGCTAACCATCGCGCGCGAAGCCGGCTTTGCCAGTTGGACCAGGCTGAAACGCCACATTGAAAAGCCCACGCTCACCGATCGGCTGGACCTGCCGCACCACGAGCGCATTGAAGATCCCACATTTCGCCGCGCCGTCGACCTGATCGATGCCGGCGATGCCGCCGGCTTGCGCGCGTATCTGAGGCAACATCCGAAGTTGGCGCGGCGACATGTGGTTTTTGAGGGCTGGAACTATTTTCACAATCCCACCCTCCTGGAGTTCGTGGCGGAAAATCCCGTGCGCCACGGAAAGTTGCCGAAAAATATCGTCGAAATCGCAAAGGTGATTCTCGACGCTGGCGTCGAAAAGTCGGCCCTGAACGAAACCCTGATGCTGGTTTCTACCGGCAGCGTGCCGCGGGAGTGCGGCCTGCAGCTTGCGCTCATTGACTTTCTTTGCCAGCACGGAGCCGACCCCAACTCCGCCACGCACGCAGCCGCCCTGCACGGCGAACTGGAGGCGTTGAACGCTCTCATCGCTCGTGGCGCTCGCATCGACCTGCCGTTAGCTGCGGCCCTCGGGCGGCTAGAAGATTTTCGGCGGTTGCTTCCCTCTGCGGACGGCGAACTCCGCCACCTGGCGCTCGCCCTGGCCTCGCAGTATGGACACGTGGAAATCGTCCGTTTGTTGCTCGAGGCGGGTGAAGATCCTGACCGCTTCAACCCCATCGGCGGTCATTCCCACTGCACACCCCTGCACCAGGCTGCCGGAGCTGGCTACGAAAAACTGGTGCGGCTGTTGGTCGAACATGGCGCAAGACTCGATATCAGAGATGTTCTCTGGCACGGCACTCCGGCCGATTGGGCGAGATACGCAGGCAGGACGGAGCTTGAGGCATATCTCCGCGCCGAGGATTTAAAAACAGGCAAGGTGAAGTAAAACCGAGGCAGGAAACTCGAGGCCAGCGCTAAGACTTGCGCTTTTTCTCTTTACCCATTTTCCTGGAAATTTCTTCCATCAGTCTGGGCTTGAGATCGGCCAGTACGCTGTCCACGATGCTGGCGACGGATTCCTCTTGGCCGCCACTTTCATCGTCAGATTCAGTTTGCGGGCTGGAAACCTGCGCTGCTTCGGGTGCGGGCGCCTCGGCAGGAGTATTGGAGACTTCTGATTTGATCTGCGGCTCGACGACCGATTCGCGAATGTGTTTCCAGCTCTCCCACGCGGCTGCCAGCTCCGATTCGCGCTGGCGCTCGTCCGCGTTAGTACGCGAAGGCGCGACCGGCGGGACTTCGGACGGCACAGGCGATTGTGAAATTGCATCTCCACCCACCGCTGCCACGGCCGCAAATGCCGCCCCTTGCGGTTCCGTGGTGGGGTCCTCAGCTGACGCGCGAGGCAGAACCGAATCCACCAGATCCGACAAGGTGGGCAGCGCCGTTTGATTGATCATCGCCGCCATTAACGAAGTGGAAGCTTCAGCTTCGACGTTCTGGGCGATGGCATGTTCTGTCGGCGCCTCCACTAGCTCTTGACGCGCGTCTTCCATGCTGTTCAATGCTGGCGCTTCTGGCGCGCTCGATGACTGCCCGGTTTCGCCGGCATTCATCACCGCCATGGCCGCGAGTGCCTTTTGCATTTCCTGTTCCAATATCAGCGCAGACTCGGCATCCGTCACCGCAACCAGCTCGGCAGTCCAGCGCGGACTGCTGAATTGCTGCGGAACTCCGTGTCCATTGGCCGGCGCCAACGACTCCAGCGCTGCCGCAAAGTCATCTCGCTCCTCGGCCTTCGGGAGCGTGTCGGCAGGGGATGCAATCGCGATTTCTTCCGGCGGAATCGTCACCTCCGGCTGAATTTTAGGAGCGGCACTTGTCGCCATCTCCGCAACTTCAGCCGTCACTTCTTCAACAACCGGTAGCTCGCTTTTCTGCTCCGCGTCCACAGGCTCAGGTTCCGCTTGCGTCTCTTCGGCGGAAGTGGCAGTAGCGAAGGTTGCAGCAACCTGGTTCTCCGCAATCACCTCTGGGGTTGCCTCTTCCGCCTTGGCGGCGGGCTCACGAACCGGGTCCACATGCGTCGCTCCCGCTTCTGCCGCTGGTTCCACGATCGGAGTTCCGAATGCTGCCGCGGCTGCATTGATGGCAGCAATCTCCTCGGGCGTAATGTCACGCGGCACCGCGGCTGGGGTTTCGACCGGCGGCGGCTCTTTGCGGGCATCCGCTTTTCGTGGCTCGGCCTCCGCCTGCTCTTCCATCTCCAGGTCGGGAGCATGGCTCTGGGGCACAGGAATCTTCAGACGGTTCTTCCAACCTTTTTCGAGGTCACCGTATTCATTCGAAGTAGAGTCGGACTCGAGGGCCTCTATCGCTTTGGCAAACCGGCCTGGCTTGTAGGGCGCCGGCTGAGGCACGATGCGGTCTTCCAGCTTGGTGAGGGCAGTAAGCAGTTCGCTGGCCTCGAAGGGCTTCACGATGAAAGCATCGGCGCGCACCCGGCGCGCCTCTTCTGGCTTGAAAGGCTCCAGCTTACCGACCGTCAGCAGAACCGGAATGCGTGCGGTCTCGCGCGACTCACGCAGGCGCTGGCAAACTTCCAGCCCGCCGTACCCCGGCATGTAGACATCGAGAACAATCAGATCGGGCTTGGACTCAGCAATCTTCTTGAGCGCGGCGGAGCCGTTGTTGACCGTGGTGACTTCGTAGCCGGCATCGCTGAGGATTCTCCGGCCCATGTTCTGAGCAGTCACACTGTCATCGGCCAGAAGGATTTTGCGCGCCAAGCTATGTCCTTATGAGTATTCGGAGGATAGGGCGAAGGTAACGTGTCTGGAACGCTAAGTCAATGAGAATAGACCTATTAGGCAGGTTACGAGCGGACAGTATCCACCGGCGGAGAGGAACTTCCCGGCATTAGCTCGGTGAGCCAGCAGGACGCTTCCTTAGGCGGCAAGTCAAAAGGGAACAATCTTGTGAATGCCCTTTTTTTTCTTATGCTTGCTGGAGGCCACGGTAGCATCGTCGGCCGTATCCTGATCCCCAGTTGACGACGCTGAACTGTTGCTGGTGCCAGCGTTCGTGGCGGAGCCAGACGGATGGCTTCCCCCTTGGATCTCGTTTACCTGCTGGGGTGGAGGCGACGCCTGGTTCCCGTCGGCGGGCACGTTGGGCTTCAATTCGTTGGCGTCCGCGGGCGCAACATTGGGCTGTAATTCACTGGCATCCGCCGGGGCAGAAGCCGGGTTGGCGGTGGCGTCCGGGGTAACGGTGGCATCCGCCGCTGGCGGAGCGTCGGAGCGTGGCGTGTTTTCGTTGGCTGCAGGTGCGCCGCTGACGGTCTCAATCGAAACCGACTTATCGCCGCCCGAGCCATCTGGTGCGGTCCGTGGCGTTGGCTGCGACACTGCGCTCGCGCTCATGGGCGTTGGATCGACCAGCGTAGGCTCACCCACCTTAGCAGCCTCGGCTACATTCGGATGCTTGGCAAAGGCCCTCATCACCTTGGAAAGGGCGGTGTCTTCCTTGCGGCTGTCCTCTTCCGCCTTGTTCTGTGCCACCGCCGCCTTGGTGGGTTTGGGCACCGGCTGGTGCAGAGCCTCCAGTCGTGCCTTGGCGCTGTCTGCCCGTTCCATTAACGGGTAGCGGGTGATGATCCGCGAGTAAGCGTCGACGGCATGCTTAGTGAACCCCTGAATAAAGCCAGCCTTGATATTTTCCGACACGCATCCCGGCGGATGATTCATAGTCCCAGAGCATGTCGGTCGCGAATTTATCCTCGCGATCTCGCCCTCATACGATTGCCCGAGCAGGTACAAGGCCTCGTCGGCTTTGCTGTAGAGCGGGTATTTATCCACCAGCGACTGCAAGCGCGCGATGGCCGCGGGATACGATTCCCGCAAATAGTAAAAGCGCCCGACGCCAAACTCACGCTCCCCGATGATCTCTTGCACTTCCCGCAGCCGCTGCTTGGCCTCAGGAATCAGCTTGCTGTCGGGCCACTGCATGATGAGCTGCCGGTATTCCTCCTCGGCCCGCATGGCGTGGGTATAATCGCGGTCCGGTTTCTCCATTTCCTGATAGTGGATATTGGCAATCTTCAACTGGGCTTCTGCCGCTTCCGGCATATTGGGGAAGAAGGTGATGAAATCCTTGTACTCGATTTCCGCCTGCGCGATCGCAGTGGAACCGCCTTCGTCATACCAGGAGTCAGCCACGGCCAGCTTGGCGCGGGCGATAAACTCCGAATCCGGATAGGTGTTGATCAGGGTTTGCAAGGTCAGCCGGGCCAGGTCATACCGATTGTGCTTGAGGGCGTCCATGGCGCGGTCGAACAGCACTTTGTCCGGCTGCTTCGAACTCACGTCCGCCAGAGGATTCGTGGCCTTCTTGTTGGTGGTGCAAGCGGTGGTGAATGCCAACCCGGCCAGCAGCGTGATTACCACGGTACGACGTAACATGGGACCTCGGAAATTTCAGTTTTCTAGTTTCTGGTTTCCAGTTTTTAGTCGGCAGCCGACGGCAGCGAGACTGGAAACTAGATACCGGAAACTAGAAACTAGACTTTTTGCAATGTAGCTTCGGTGGCTGCCTTCAGCAGCTTTCGGGTGTTGCTAGTTGGATCGCCTGCACCGAACACGGCGTTGCCCGCCACCAGAATTTCCGCTCCCGCGCGCACGACTTCCGCCACCGTGTCCAGGGCAATTCCGCCATCGACTTCGATACGGTAATGTAGCCCACGCTCTGCCCGCAAGTCGGCCAGTCTACGGATCTTATGCACTGCCGCCGGAATAAACTTCTGCCCGCCAAAACCCGGATTCACCGACATCACCAGCACATAATCGGCGATGTCCAGCACTTCGCTCAAAGTTTCGACCGGAGTCGCCGGATTGATCACCACGCCCGCCTGCGCTCCATGGCCGCGAATCAGATGCAGCGTCCGGTTAAGGTGCCGGCAAGCCTCTTGGTGCACCGAAATCCAATCTGCGCCAGCCTCCACAAAGTCGGGGATGAACTGGTCGGGATTTTCGATCATCAGATGGCAATCCAGTGGCAATTCCGTCGCCTTGCGCAGCGATCGCACCACCGGCGGCCCAATCGTAATATTGGGGACAAAATGGCCGTCCATCACATCCACATGGATGACCGTGCCCCCACCCTCGGTCGCGGCGCGGACTTGCTCCGCCAGGCGGGCGAAATCTGCCGACAAAATCGAAGGTGCCAGCTCAATCAAGTTAGGCTCCGGAGACGAGGGACTCACAGAAATTCTAACACGCAAGGCTCGGAGAAAAGCCGCCCCCGATGTGATGTGAAAGCTTCCCTTGGTGTACCTTGTGTCCTTTGTGGTTTCCCGACTTTGCCAGCCTCCTGCAAAGAGCGGCAACCACAAAGGACACAAAGGTACACCAAGGAAACCCACCCCTGACCCTCACCAATTGGCGGAGTGCGGATTGGTCAGCTTGCAAGCGCAAACGGTACAATCAAAACTAGCCATGCGAGTTCGCAAAGCCGTTTTTCCCGCCGCTGGATTGGGCACGCGCTTCCTGCCCGCGACCAAGGCCCTACCCAAAGAAATGCTTCCCCTGGTGGACAAGCCCATCATCCAGTACGGCGTGGAAGAAGCCATGGCCTCGGGTTGCGACCAGATCATCATCATCACCGGGCGCGGCAAGCAAGCGATTGAAGACCATTTTGATGTCAGCTATGAGCTGGAGCGGATGCTCGAAGACCGCAAGAAGACCGATCTGCTCGATATCGTGCGCCATATTTCCGACATGATTCACGTGGCCTACGTTCGCCAGAAAGAGGCTCTTGGCCTGGGTCATGCCGTGCTCACGGCGCGCGAACTGGTTGGCAATGAGCCTTTCGCTGTGTTGCTCGCCGACGATGTCATCGACTCCGAGGTCCCTTGTTTGAAGCAAATGATCGATGTGTTCGACCAGGTCAATGGATCGGTGCTGGCCGCACAAGTGATCGAAGGCCCGGCCATCTCGTCGTATGGTGTGCTTAAGGTCAAGCCGGCGGATGGCAGGTTCGGCGGTCGTCTGTACGAAATAGTAGACATGGTCGAGAAACCGAAGCTCAAAGATGCACCCTCCAACTTGGCCGTGATCGGGCGCTACGTCCTGACGCCCGGATTGTTTGACGCGCTCTCCAAGACCAAAGCTGGCGTCGGCGGCGAACTGCAGCTCACCGACGGAATGAAAGCGCTGCTAAAGCAAGAAAAGATGTACGCCTACGTCTTCGAAGGCAAGCGCCACGACGCCGGCGACAAACTGGGCTTCCTGAAAGCCACAGTGGAGTTTGCCCTCAAGCGGCCGGATCTGGGACAGCAGATGAGGGAGTATCTAAAGAGCCTGAAGCTGTAAGACCTTGAACGCTCGCCTCTCGGTCCACATGGAGGACCACATGACCGTCATCGCGCCCCCGGACCTAGCAGGGAGACCATTCAACCTGAGGGTTGTCCGCACGATGAATGCATCGCCGGAGGTGCTGTTCCGCGCGTGGACAGAACAGTTCGATTGGTGGTTTGCCGTGCCCGGTTCGGTGTTGATGAAAGCTGAAATCAACAGGCCCTTTTATTTCGCAACAGATTTTGAAGGCAAGCGGCATCCGCACTACGGGCGATTTCTCAGGCTTGAACGGGACCGGCTGGTTGAACTGACTTGGCTGACGGCGGCAACCCAGGGAGCGGAGACATTGGTTACTGTGGAATTTGTACCGCAAGATGCGGGCACTCGGCTCCGACTCACGCACGCTGGTTTTCCAGACGAGCAATTAAGAAAAAGGCACGAGGAAGCCTGGCCGATAGTGCTGGCCCATCTCGACCAGCGAATGGCGGAAGCAGAGTGATATCAGCGAATCGCGCCTGCTAGGTTCCCAGTGTGATCCTCAGCTTCTTTGATTTCTCTTCCACGCCGTTGGCCAGTTTTTCCTTGTGCGCGTCTAGTTTCTTTTCCACCGCAGCGCTGGAAAGGCCAAGAATCTGCGCCGCTAGAATGCCGGCGTTGGTGGCTCCCGGTTTGCCGATGGCCACTGTCGCTACCGGAATGCCCGCAGGCATCTGAACCGTAGCCAGCAGCGAATCCAAGCCGTTCAACGCAGTCGACGGAATGGGGACCCCGATCACCGGCAGCGTGGTATGGGCGGCGATCACACCCGCCAGGTGCGCCGCGCCGCCGGCGCCCGCAATGATCACGCGAATGCCGCGGCCGGCCGCTTTGCGCGCGTACTCTGCCGTACGATCGGGAGAGCGGTGCGCGGAAGTTACGTCAATCTCATAAGCGATGCCGAAATCCTCCAGGGCCTTGGCCGCCTCGCGCATGATATCGAGATCGGAATCGCTGCCCATCACGATGGAAACCTGTGCTTTGCTCATTCTTGCCCCTTTCCGTCCACCACTGAATTTGCTTTTGCCGTTTTCTGCCAAACCGCCCCTACACACAATCCAATGAGCCCGTACAGTCCCATATTCATCAGAATCAGCATGCAAATGAGGACCAGCCCTGAACCTGCCGCCCTTCCCGGCGCATCCAGCGCCATCAGCCCAAGCGAGCTAGGCCACACCACTATGGCGAATTTGTCGAACGAAACGCGAACCTCCAAACTGGAATGCCGGTTAACGTACGTCCAAATCGGCCAAAGCACAAAGGGAAGCAATCCACCCAAAGCTGATAGCCAGGCCATGATTCGAAAAGCCTTGCCTCGTTTCCATCGTCCTAACGCCGCAGCGGACAGTATTCCAGCAACTACCAGTGCGCCCGCTGCGGACAACAGGTTTGCCACCAGGAATATCTTGCTTTCCATGAGTGTCTAGCGCTCTTACCTCTGCAACGCCCGCGCTGCAATATCTTTGCGGGAGTGCGCACCTTCGAACCCAATTTTCGCGACCGCTTGATATGCCCGGTCCACCGCGGTTTTCAGATCCGCAGCTCTCGCTGTCACTCCCAGCACTCGCCCGCCCGAGGTGAAATATGCATGGTCATGTTTGGTCGTTCCCGCGTGAAAAACTTGCACTCCTGCAACTTTCTCCGCATCCGCCAACCCGGTTATTCGCCTGCCGGCTTCGAATGCTCCCGGATAACCGCCGGACGCCATGACCACGCACACCGAGGCATCCGGCGACCAGCGGAAATCACCCTCACTCACCCGTCCTTCTATCGAAGCTTCCAGAGCTTCCACCAGATCGCTCTCCAGGCGCATCAGAATCGGCTGCGTCTCGGGATCGCCAAAGCGGCAGTTGAACTCCAGCACCATGGGCCCGCGTGCAGTCATCATCAACCCGCAGTACAAAACGCCCTTGTATTCGGCACCCTCCGCTTTCATCCCGTCGACCACCGGACGCGCGACGTGCTGGACCAGCCAGTTTTGCATCTGTTCGTCCAGTATGGACGAAATCGAGTAGGCGCCCATGCCGCCGGTATTCGGGCCAGTGTCGCCATCGCCCACACGCTTGTGGTCCTGGGCCGCCACCAGCGGCGCGACGCGCTCACCGTCGCTGATCACAAGAAAAGAGAGTTCTTCCCCTTGCAGACACTCCTCGAGCACCACCCGCGCTCCCGCCGTGCCCAGCATCTTTCCGCTGAGCATCTCCGCAGCGGCTGCGCTGGCCTCGTCTTTCGTTTTGCAAATGACTACACCCTTGCCGGCGGCCAACCCGTCGGCTTTGACCACGATCGGTAGGTGGAAGTGCGGCAAGGCTTCGCGGACTTCGTCGAGCGAATCGCAAATGGCGTAATGCGCCGTCGGAATCTGGTGGCGCTGCATGAACTCTTTCGCGAAACTCTTGCTCGACTCCAGCTGCGACGCCGCCTTGGTGGGCCCGAAGGTTTTCCAGCCTCGCCGGGTAAATTCGTCCACCACGCCCAGGGTCAGCGGCAGCTCTGGACCGATCACGGTGAGATCGGGCTTGATCTGCCCGGCCAGCGCCAGCAGAGAAGCCAGGCTTTTCAAATCAGCAGGTAGGCACTCGGCCTGCGCAGCGATTCCGCCGTTGCCGGGCGCGCAGTAGACCTGCGAGACGCGCGGTGACTGCCGCAGTTTCCACACCAGCGCATGCTCACGCCCGCCGCCTCCGATGACAAGAACCTTCATAGTTGGGAGAGACCCTAAGGTTAGGTGGCCGCCGCGCGTGATGTCAAACCCAGGCAAAATCCACCACAGAGGCACAGAGCCACAGAGGAAACCGGGCAGACTGCGCACAAATCATGAGTAGCTATTCTTCACCGTGACTCTGTGTCTCTGTGGCCGGTTTTGCATTTAACCGTGCTTAACCCCACGCGGTATAATCGTCGCCAATGATCACCGGGTCAAAAGAAGATTATCTCAAGGCGATTCTGGAAGCGGAGAGCGAAGGCGAACCTGTCATCTCCGCCACCCTGGCTCACTGGCTGGCTGTGTCTCCACCCGCGGTCACTATGGCGCTGCGCCGGCTCAAAAAAGATGGCCTGGTGCGGGTGCTGGCCGATGGCCATGTTGCCTTGACTCCCTCCGGCCGCAAGATCGCCCGCAAACTCACGCTGCGTCACCACCTCATCGAACGCATGCTGGCGGAGATGTTCGGTATGGAGTGGTACAAGGTGCATGATGAAGCCGAACGCCTGGAACACGCAGTTTCGCCCGATTTTGAGGCCAAACTGCTGGCGCGGTTGGGGCGCGCTGGAGCTTGCCCACACGGCAATCTGAGCGAACTGGAAAGTCCTGCCAGCCGCCGTCGCCGCGGCCTGTTGCTGCTGGCGCAAGCGGAAGCTGGCAAGCATTATGTGGTCAGCGGCATTTACGAACGTGACCGCCGACTGCTGGAATTCCTCGAAGACCGCGGGGTGCGTCCCGGGGCACGGCTGCACGTCTCCGGGCGAAATTATGATCAAACTCTGACGCTGGCCACCGATGCCGGCACCGTCGCCCTCGGCCGCTCGGCCGCAGAGCGGGTCTGGGTCAAGGGTGACGTCCGCGGCGCCAAACGCACCTCGAACTAGCCTTCTTCCGGGCCTCTCTAAAGTAATTAACCGTAGTTTACTAGCTGATGTATACTCGCGCTAACTGCGACCATGAGCGTCGGTTCACAACCTCCCCACACCAAGCCCATTACGGCCCGCAACGACGACGAAGCCGTTGTCATCACTCACGAAGACGTAGATCGCGCGCATGATCGGGTGCGAGTATCAGTGGCACGGGCACAGCACGGGTTCTTCTCGCGCGCGCGGCTGCTGTGGTTGCTGGTGGGGCCTGGCGTTCTGGTCATGCTGGGAGAGAATGACGGCCCCAGCATGCTCTCCTACGCGGCGACCGGCGCGAAGTTTGGCATTGGGTTCTTCCTTCCCTTTGTCGCGCTCACGTTTTGCATGGCGATCGTGGTGCAGGAAATGACCGTGCGCCTGGGCGCGGCAACCCATCGCGGACATGCCGAACTGATCTTCGAGCGCTTCGGGCCTTTTTGGGGATGGTTTTCGATGATCGACCTGGGCATCGGGAACTTCCTCACGCTCATCACTGAATTCATTGCCATACGCGCGGGCTTGGGTTTCTTTGGAGTTCCTCCCTGGATGGCAATTCTGATTGCGCTCGTCATCTTGTACGGGGCGCTGGTCAGTCACCGCTACTGGACCTGGGAACGGATTACTCTGGCCGCAGCGCTATTCAACCTGGTCTTCATTCCAGTTGCGCTCATGACTCACCCCAGTTGGCACTCGGTGAGCCATGCATTCATCACCTGGCAACCGCTTCCCGGCTTCAACAAGGACACTCTGCTGATTGTGCTGGCTGACATTGGAGCGACGGTCACACCCTGGATGCTTTTCTTCCAGCAGAGCGCCACGGTAGACAAGGGAATGACCACGAAAGATATCCGCTTCGGCCGCATTGATACGGTGCTCGGAGCCGCATTAGCAACCGCCGCCGCAGTTGCCACAATCCTGGCGACGGCGCCGTTGTTCGCCCATCAGATGTCGGCGGACACTTTCCAGGCGGCCGAGTTTGCGCAGGCGCTCCAGCCTCTGATTGGCCGATTTGGCGCAGCGCTATTTGCCCTCGGCATGGTGGAGGCTGGCATTGTGGCTTCGATCACGATTTCGACTTCTTCGGCGTATGCCTTCGCCGAAGTAACCCACAAACCTCACAGCCTGAATCTCCCCCTGGGGCAAGGCAAGTCTTTTTATTCGGTGCTGACGTTGTGCGCCGTGGCCGCGGCAGCCATCGTCCTTATCCCTGGACTGCCGCTGGTGTATGTGGTTCTAGTCGTCAACGTGGTTGCAGTTCTGGCTATGCCGCCCGCGCTCGTTTTCCTGTTCATGCTGGTGAATGACAAAGAAGTTATGGGCGATCTGGTCAGTCCGTTGTGGGCGAACATACTGTCCACTGGAGTGGTATTTGTGTTGACCGCCGCAGGCGTGCTCTTCGGGATCAGCATTATTGCGCCCAACATTTTTGCAGCATTGGGCGGAGGGTAGGAGAGTTCATGACCAAGAAAGAAGAAGTACCAGTTTTGATCTCCAGCGCGGACCAAAAGCTGGCTTTGTCGACGCTCGAACACGATCAGCTGGTAAAGGCAAAGAAACACTTCATTCCCAGGCGGCTTCTCAAAGGCCCTGAACTGCTCGTGCTATGGGCGCTCCGCATCTACCTTTTGTTCATGATGGCCGTCGTGGGATACCAGGTGTGGATGGCGGCGCGATAGGATTTTATTACGCGTGTTGACATGCGTTACGTAACGCATTACAGTAAAGCATGATCCGGTCGATTCGCCACAAAGGGCTGGAACGCCTTTATGAGGACGACGACCCTCGCGGCGTGATCCGGGAACATACTGTAAAACTGAGGGACATTCTTGCAAGACTTGATGCTGCCACTAGTCTTGCGGATCTGGGCCTGCCTGGGTTAAGGCTGCATCCGCTCAAGGGCAAGATGAAAGGTTTTTGGGCGATGACGGTTCGCGCCAACTGGCGAGTGATCTTCCGTTTTGTGGAGGGCGACGCGCTTGACGTCGACTACATCGATTACCACTGAAGGAGCCAACTTATGCCGATGAAGAATCCACCCCACCCCGGCGGCTTTGTGCTGCGCCAGTGTATCGAGCCGTTGGGCTTGACCATCACGGAAGCTGCCGCTGCCCTAGGCGTGACCCGCACCACGCTGTCAGAATTGGTCAACGGGAAGCGCGGTATTTCCCCTGAAATGGCGGTACGCCTGTCCAAGGTGTTCGGCGGCAGCGCTGCCACTTGGCTGACGCAGCAGGCCCACTACGACCTTGCCCACGTGCGTGCTGATCGCATTAAGCTTAAGCGGCTGGAGTTCGCGTAAGCACCTTGCCGGAGAAGAACATGAAGAAACGACCTCGCATCGATACCGGCGTCATCATGGCTATCTGCTTGTCTCTCAGCCTCGCGGCCTATGCCCAAACGAACTTCCCAGCTCCAACCCCACCTCGGAAAGGCGCACCCGTGACGACCCACGCAAAGGGAACTTTCGATGTGAAGATCACTCCGCAGACCCCCGATGGCAAATTCGAGGACGCCAGCATGGGCCGCATGACCATCGACAAGCAGTTCCACGGCGACCTGGAAGGCGCCAGCAAGGGCCAGATGCTTACAGCCATGACTGAGATCAAAGGCTCGGCCGGTTATGTTGCCGTGGAGCGCGTGACCGGCACACTGAATGGCCGCAGCGGCACTTTTTTCTTGCAGCACAGCGCCACCATGACCCGCGGCAAACCGCAACTGAGTGTCACCGTCGTGCCGGACTCCGGCACCGGGCAGTTAGTGGGCCTTACCGGCAAAATGGATATCATCATCAACGCCGGAAAACATTCCTACGATTTCGAATACACGCTGCCCGCGACCACCAAATAGCGCCAGCAAAGAGCAATGAGCCATTTCATGTGCCCTGGGTTTCTGGCGCAACCCATCTCAGAACGACTAAACTAGAGAGGGAAGGCCATCATCATGAATAGCTTTCGCAGTCGTTCGACTCTCCGCGTCGATAGCCACGATTACGAGATTTACCGCCTGGATGCCCTTGACAGGCAGGGTATTTCCACCAAACATTTGCCGTTTTCTCTGCGTATTCTGCTGGAGAATCTGCTGCGCACCGAAGATGGCCGCAGCGTAACCAAGGAAGACATCCGCGCGTTGGCCAACTGGAACAGCAAATCGAAACCGGACAAGGAAATCGCCTTCACGCCCAGCCGCGTGCTGCTACAAGATTTTACCGGCGTGCCTTGCGTGGTGGACCTGGCCGCGATGCGTGACGCGATGAAGAAACTCGGCGGCGACGCGACGCTGATCAATCCGCTCCAGCCCGTGGAGTTGGTCATCGATCACTCGGTGCAAGTCGATCAGTTCGGCACGCCGAACGCTTTCCAGTTCAACGCCGAGCTTGAATTCATCCGCAACAAAGAGCGCTATGGATTCCTGCGCTGGGGACAAACCGCGTTCCGCAATTTGGCCATCGTTCCCCCGGATACCGGGATCGTTCACCAGGTGAATCTCGAATTCCTGGCCCGCGTGGTCTTCGTGCACGACGCCAACGGGAAGAAAATTGCATATCCCGATACGCTGGTCGGCACCGATTCGCACACCACCATGATTAACGGCCTGGGCGTGCTGGGGTGGGGCGTGGGCGGAATCGAGGCTGAAGCCGCCATGCTCGGGCAGCCGGTTTCCATGCTGATCCCGCAAGTGGTCGGCGTGAAACTCACTGGGAAATTGAAAGAAGGCGCCACCGCAACTGATCTAGTTCTTACCATCACCGAGATGCTGCGCAAGCACGGCGTGGTCGGAAAGTTCGTCGAGTACTTTGGCCCGGGCTTGCAGGAGTTGCCGCTGGCCGACCGCGCGACCATCGCCAATATGTCGCCCGAATACGGCGCCACCTGCGGCATTTTTCCCGTGGACAAAGAAACGCTCGCCTACCTGCGGCTGACTGGACGTTCGGAGGAACAGATAGCCCTGGTTGAGGCTTACGCTCGCGAACAGGGTCTTTTCCACGATGAGAAGACGCCGGAAGCGCAATATTCCGAACTGCTGGCACTTGATCTTGCAACGGTCGAATCCAGCCTCGCCGGCCCCAAGCGGCCCCAGGACCGTGTGCAGCTCTCGCAAGCCAAGGAATCGTTCGATAAAGCCCTGCCTTCGCTGATCAAGCCCGGAAAAGGCGCAGCCGCGGCTTCCGGCAACGGACACCTTCACCACGGCAGCGTAGTGATTGCCGCCATCACCAGTTGCACCAACACTTCGAATCCATCGGTGATGATTGCCGCCGGGCTGGTGGCCAAGAAAGCGGTCGAACGGGGATTACAAGTTCCGGCTTGGGTAAAGACGTCGCTTGCTCCGGGATCGAAAGTGGTCCGCGATTATCTCGAACGCGCTGGACTCACCGGATATCTGGAGAAGCTGAAATTCCACATCGTCGGATACGGGTGTACGACTTGCATCGGAAACTCCGGACCTCTGCCCGAGGAGATTTCGCGCGCCATCGATGAAAAGAACCTGGTGGTGGCCTCGGTGCTCTCGGGCAATCGCAACTTTGAGGGCCGCATCAACGGCGAAGTGCGCGCCAACTACCTGATGTCGCCGCCGCTGGTGGTGGCGTTCGCGCTGGCTGGACGCATTGATCTGGACCTGCGCAAAGACGCCATCGCCCAGGATAAGGGCGGCCAGCCCGTGTTCCTGGCTGATCTCTGGCCGTCGCGCCGCGAAGTGGAAGAGGCCATCAGCAAGTCGATTACTCCGGACATGTTCCGCCGCAGCTACGGTGAGGTCTATCACGGTGACGATCGCTGGCGCGCGCTGGCGGTTCCCCAGGGAGAAACCTACGCCTGGGAAAAAGACTCCACTTACATCCGCCAGGCGCCGTACTTCGACGGCATGAGTGTGAAGCCGGGCGCGATCGCCGACATTAAGAACGCACGAGTGCTGGCGGTGCTTGGCGACAGCGTTACCACTGACCACATCTCGCCTGCAGGTTCCATCAAACACGACAGCCCAGCGGGAAAATATCTGATCGAACACGGGGTAAAGCCGGCGGAGTTCAATTCTTATGGCTCGCGCCGCGGCAATCACGAAGTCATGGTGCGCGGGACATTTGCCAACGTGCGCCTGAGAAACAAGATGGTCCCGAACCTCGAAGGCGGATTCACCCGCCACCTGCCCGACGGCGCCGAGATGACAATTTATGAAGCTTCCGTAAAATACATTGGCGAAGGTGTGCCGCTGGTGATTCTGGCCGGCAAAGAATACGGATCAGGCTCCTCACGCGATTGGGCGGCCAAAGGCCCGTTGCTGCTGGGGGTGCGAGCTGTCATCGCCGAGAGCTACGAACGCATTCATCGCTCGAACCTGGTCGGGATGGGCATTTTGCCGCTGCAATTCCGCGAGGGCGAGACGGCACAATCTCTTGGATTAACCGGCGAAGAAACATTCCAGATCAGCGGCGTGCAAGACGCAGTCGAGCACTTCACCGCTGGCCGCCAAGTGAAAGTTCGGGCGACGGCGAAAAATAAGAGTAACGATTTCGAGGCATTGCTGCGAATCGATACTCCTCAAGAAGCGCAGTACTACGCCCACGGAGGCATTCTGCAGTTTGTATTGCGGCAATTGCTGGCGGGGAAGCCGCAGGCGGTCACGGCGTAGAGCTTATCGCCGCAGATCAACGCGGATGAACGCTGATCTGACTGCATCATTCCTGAAAGCGCCCGGTTTAAAGCTCGGCAAGCCTACTTGGCGTGAACCGGGGCTTTAGGCGCAGGCGCGCCGCGCAATAGCCCTTCGGTACTGAGGTCCTCGTCCAGGTCGGGCCAGTGAATTCCGTATCCGCCGCCCACGATCTTCCAATTGTGGCGTTGGGCGGGAGTGGCATTTAGCAGGCGCGGATACCACACCAGCGGCACCGTGATGACGCGACCGTCACGCAAGCTCACGCTCAGGGTGTCGTCGGTGGATTGAACGTCCAGTACACGCTCATCTGCCGTGGATGCCGAAAAACTCATTCCATCCCTCCAGTAAATCTTCCCGGTGCTCGGTCACCATTGATTGTAGCGTGCGGAGTTCATGGGCGCGAAACCCAAAATTTCGTTCCAGTTGGACAGGATCCAGCCAGAACTTCGCCGATAAATCCTCGCGATCGACGTGGATGTGAGGTGGTTCGTTAGGCTCGTGGCTATAGAAGTAAAAGCGATATGGGCCGGACCGGAGGACAGTCGGCATTAGCGCATTCTAGCAAACTCCTGTTTCTAGAACTCCTTCCTCGAATCCAGCAAGATCGTCACCGGCCCGTCGTTCACCAGTTCCACCTGCATCTTCTCCTGGAAACGGCCGGTTTCGCAGCGCAGGCCCGCAGCGCGAATGCGTTCCACGAAATATTCATACAACCGCCGCGCCAATTCCGGCGCAGCCGCCGCGTCGAACGACGGACGCTTCCCGCGTCTCACATCTCCGTACAGGGTAAACTGCGAGACCACCAGCACCGCACGACCCACCTCCGCCACCGCGCGGTTCATCTTGCCAGCCTCGTCTTCAAAGATTCGCAGGCCGGCGATCTTATCGGCCAAATAGCCGGCATCCGGATCGCCGTCAGTGCCTGCCACTCCGAGCAACACTAGTAGACCGCGCTCGATCCTGCCGACCACCTCGCCGCGCACCGTTACCTGCGCCCGGCTCACGCGTTGCACTACCGCCCGCATCGAACCTCCTCCTCAACATAACAATCGCCAGCCCATGTTCTCACATCGTGTTTTGATTGACGCCGTCCCCGTTCCCTCCTACAATTTCCGCTTTCCGCCGACATCCGTTTCCGTCAAAGGATTCAAGTATGAATCGCATCACGATTCGCGTCGTTCTTCTAATACTGGTTCTCTCCGCACTCATTCAAGCGCAACAGCCTGCCGCACACAATGACGTCGTCATCAAGAACGCCGTGGTGATGACCGTCACTCACGGCATCGTTCAAAACGGCAGCGTCTACATAAAAGACGGAAAGATCGCCGCCGTCGGAAAAGACGTCAGCGCGCCTTCTTCCGCAACCGCGATCGACGCTGGCGGAAAGTACCTGACGCCGGGCATCATCGACTCCCACTCCCATATCGCGCTCGATGACGACGTTAACGAGGCTACGAGTCCGGTCACTCCGCAAATGATGATGATCGATGCCTTCGATTACCAGGACAAGGCCATCTATCGCGGCCTGGCCGGCGGCGTGACCACTTCTCTGCTGCTGCATGGCTCGGCCAACATGATCGGCGGCCAGGCCGTGGTCATCAAGCACAAATATGGATTGAATCGCGATGCGCTTTTATTCCCGGGAGCGCCGCGCTCCATCAAGTTCGCCAGCGGGGAAAACCCTAAGCGTGTGTACGGCAGCAAAGATCAGCTTCCCTCCACTCGCATGGGGAATTTCGCGGTGCAACGCGAGGCCCTGGTCCAGGCTCAGGACTATATGCGCGAGTGGGACGACTACAACGCCAAAGTCAAAAAAGGCGACAAGGACGCCAGCCCGCCCAAACGTGATTTGAAAATGGAAGCTCTGGCCGATGTGCTGCGGGGAAATTTGCTGGTGCAGATCCATTGCTACCGCGCCGATGAACTCCTCACCGAAATGGCCATTGCCAAGGAATTCGGCTACAAAGTTCGTGCTTTCCATCACGCGCTCGAAGCCTACAAAGTCGCTGACCAACTGGCAGCGAATAACGTCGCCATCGCGACGTTTTCGGATTGGTGGGGCTACAAGCAGGAAGCCTGGGATGCGATCCCATGGAACGCAGTCATGTCCATGCGCAAAGGCGTGCGCGTAGCCATTAAGAGCGACTCCGAGGACTTCGCCCGCCGTCTGAATCAGGAAGCCGCCAAGACCATTCGCTACGGCGGCGCCACCGACGAAGAGGCGCTGAAGATGATTACCCTGAACGCGGCCTGGATCATCGGTGTGGACGACAAGGTCGGATCCATTGATGTGGGCAAGGACGCGGATCTGGTGATCTGGGACGGATATCCACTCTCCAGCTACGGGGTTCCCAACAAGGTATTCATCGATGGTGACATTTACTTTGACCGTTCGCTGCCCGGTTTCGGCATGCCGCACTACTCGGAGGGACAATGAAGCACCAGACACAGGTCGTTCGTCGTTGGCCCCTTCGCCATTCGGCTCAGGGCAGGCTCTTGGTCGTCGGCCTCGTGTTGTGCGTTGCAAGCGTTGCACCAGCGCAGCAGAAGCCGATCGCGCTGAAGGGCGGCAAACTGCTCACCGTTTCGCACGGCATCATCGAAAACGGCGTGCTGGTCATGCAGAACGGCAAGATCACTGCTGTCGGCGCGGCCAATGCGATCAAAATAGCGAAAGACGCCCGCGTCATCGACGCCACCGGCATGACGATTTATCCCGGGCTCATCGACTCGGAAGACAATCTCGGCCTTACTGAAATTTCCGCCGAGCAAATGACCAACGATCTTCTCGAACCGAGCGACGAGATCATGCCCCACATGCACGTTTACGACGCCTTCCACGCGGAATCCGAGTTGATTCCAGTCACACGGCTGAACGGCGTCACCAACGCTCTCATCGCACCCGACAATAAAGACACACTGCCCGGCCAGGACTCGTTCGTGCAGTTGGCGGGCAAGTCCTCGGAAGAGATGGTGCTGATACGCGACATCGCTATGCCGCTGAATTTCACCGGCGAACAGCGGCACAACGAATCCTGGGACAAACGAAAATTCCCCTCCACCCGCATGGGCATGGCCGCCCAGCTGCGTCAGGCCTTTCTGGATGCCCAGGACTATGCCCAGCACTGGGCTGACTACGAAAAAAAGAAGAGCGAAGCCGCGCAGAAAACCGACGACAAGGACAAAGAGAAAGACAAGAAAGCGCCCACCGCGCCCAAGCGGGATCTGAAGCTCGAAGCCCTGCTGCCTTACTTGCAAGGCAAGAAGCCCATCGTGCTCGCCGCCGAGGAAGCCAACGATCTGCAAACCGCGGTGTCGCTGGCGCATGAGTTCAATCTGAAATTCGTGCTGAATCACATCAGCCAATCGCAGTCGGTACTCGACTACGTGGCCGGGCTTAAGGTCCCTGTGATCGTCGGCCCCATCTATGAGGACCCCAAACCTTACGAACGCTACGACGCGGTCTATAGTCTGCCAGCGCAGTTGTACAAAAGAGGAGTCAAGATCGTGTTCGCGTCGTATGACGCTCACAACGTGCGCAACCTGCCCTACCAGGCCGGCTATGCCACCGCGTTCGGCCTTCCCTATGACGAGGCGCTCAAGGCCATCACGCTGAATGCCGCTGAAACCTGGGGCGTGGCCGACCAGTTGGGATCGCTGGACACCGGGAAAACTGCCAACGTGGTGGTGGCCAACGGCGACCCTCTCGACGTGCGAACTGATGTGAAACAAGTCTTCATCGCAGGGCAGGAAATTCCCATGACCAGCCGCCAGACGCGCTTGCGGGATCGGTACTCGGGCCAATAAATATGCCTGGAGGTAGTTTGACCATGCCAGCAGCCAGCAGTTAGGATGCTGGTGGGCCGCGCCGCCAGATTAAGGCTTACCCGGAACCCTTCTTTACATCGATTCGTGCGGGCCATTACACTACTTCTTCCCTTTTCTTAGCCTTCAGGAAGGTGGGACGTTCATGGCCGTTGCCACAAAAAAAGAGGTCACCGAGAAAGTCAGGCAGATTGTCAGCGAACAGTTGGGGGTGGATGAAGCCGAAGTCACTCCGAGCGCATCCTTCATCGACGATCTGGGAGCCGATTCTCTCGATCAGGTGGAACTGGTGATGGCCCTGGAGGAAGCTTTCAATATGGAGGTCGGTGACGAGGACGCAGAAAGAATCCTTACCGTGCAGAACGCCATCGACTACGTCGACAAGCACGCGAAGAGCCGGTAACACAGAACCTGGCTGGCTCGCGAAATCCGGACATCTGGGAACAAAATCCGTATCATTTCAGCATAAGGAGAACTCATGGCAGCCGTTGATGAGAAGGTGAAACAGATCATTGTGGAGCAACTGGGGGTGGAAGAAGGCGAAGTAACCGCGACCGCCTCGTTCGTGGACGACTTGGGCGCGGACTCGCTGGATACCGTGGAGCTGGTGATGGCGTTTGAAGAGGCCTTCGAATTGGAAATCCCCGATGAGGACGCGGAGAAGATCCGCACCGTGCAGGATGCGGTGGACTACATCGGCAAGCACGCGAAAGCGGGGAAGTAGTTGGTGCGACGCGTCGTAGTGACCGGGGTGGGCCTGGTTTCGGCGGTGGGCAACACCACCGGAGAGACCTGGGCGAATCTGCTCGCCGGAAAATCCGGCATCGGCCTTATCACCCAATTCGACGCCTCGCAACACAGCTCCAAAATTGCTGCTGAGGTCAGGAATTTTGACCCGCTGCAGTTCATTGAGAAAAAAGATGTCAAGAAGATGGCCCGCTTTATTCACCTGGCCATGGGCGCTGCCGATGAGGCGATGAAGACCTCGGGCCTTCAGGTCACGCCCGAAAATGCAAACCGCATCGGCGTGCATCTGGGGTCGGGAATCGGCGGGTTCGAAATCATGGAGCGTGAGCATCGCAACCTGCTCAACGGCGGGCCCCGCAAGATCTCGCCTTTCTTCGTTCCTGCCATGCTGGTGAATCTGGCAGCCGGCAACGTCAGTATCCGCTACGGCGCCAAAGGGCCAAACGAGGCCACTTGCACCGCCTGTACGAGCAGCGCCCATTCCATTGGCGACTCCTACAAGATCATCGCCCGCTGCGACGCGGACGCCATGATTGCCGGGGGCAGCGAAGCCGCGGTCACCGCGCTCTCGGTGGGCGGATTTGCCGCCATGCGCGCACTTTCCACCCGCAACGACGAGCCGGAGAGATCCAGCCGGCCCTGGGACGTAGCGCGTGACGGATTCGTCATCGGCGAGGGCGCCGGAATCCTGATTCTCGAAGAACTGGAATTCGCGCGCCGCCGGGGCGCAAAGATTCTGGCAGAAATGGTTGGCTATGGCATGAGCGGAGATGCGCACCACATTACCGCTCCCGCCGATGACGGCGACGGCGCTTTCCGCGTGATGCAGAACGCCCTGCATGACGCGAAAGTGCAGCCCGATCGCGTCGGCTACGTGAACGCGCACGGCACTTCCACGCCACTCGGCGACCGCATCGAAACCACGGCCATCAAGCGCGCTTTCGGAGACCACGCCTACAAGATGGCTGTCAGTTCCACCAAGTCGATGACTGGGCACTTGCTGGGCGGCGCTGGCGGCCTGGAGGCTGGAATCACGGTGTTGGCCCTTCGCGACCAGATCATGCCTCCGACCATCAACCTCGAGCAGCCCGATGTGGAATGTGATCTGGACTACGTGCCCAACCACGCCCGCAAGGCGTCGCTCGAATACGCCATGTCCAATTCCTTCGGCTTTGGCGGCACCAATGGTGCTCTGCTCTTCCGTCGCTGGACCGAATAGCAATCCCTGGTTTCCAACCTCTGGCCCCGCCCGTAAAGCCTGACCCACCAAAAGCCGATGGGTTTGGCAAGTACCCGATGCCGCGCGACGGGACATTCGGGGTAATAACACCTTGGTACTCGGGGATTGTCCTTCTAACCTTTTGCCAAGCCTGGAGATGCGGGCCACAATAGGGGGTACGCTGCACGATCAATGTCAGCCATGGAAAAAGCCATCGGAACGGCCGTTAACCCCCTCCCCGCCGGCAAGAAGGCCGCGGCCCGTGCGGCCCTGGTCGATCTCAAGGAACCGGCCCGGCTCCTGCTTTCCGAGTGCTTCCGCCAGTTTGGGATTGAGACCGTGGTAATGCCGGGAAACGCTGTCGCTCGCCTGCAAAAAGAAAAGTTCGAAGCTTGCGTTCTGAAGCTGGGGCCGGCCGCCCAGCCCATGATGGAAGCGGCTCGCACCTCACTTTCCAACAGCCGGATGATCATTTACGGGCTTGGCGGCAGCGCCCAGGACGCTATGCGCTTCTCCAAGTACGGCATCAACGCCGTTTTTCAAGAGCCTCTGGAGCGCCACTCGGCTTTGAAGCTGGTACGCGCCACCCAAATGCTGGTGCTGCACGAACTCCGCCGCTATGTTCGCATTCCGGTGATCACCGAAATCACCGTAATCGCCGCCGGCGATGGCCGCCGCCTCACCGCCACCAGCGTTGAGATCAGCTCCGGTGGCATGTCCATGCGCAGCGCCGAAGACGTTGCCATCGGACAATCGGTCGAAATCTCATTTGCCTTGCTCACCTTGCCCCGGGTCTGGGTGCGTGGCTCCATAAGCTGGCGCAATGCTCCGGGAAAGACTTTTGGCGTCCGCTTTGATCCCACCGACGAACGCCGCCACAAAGTCAAAGAATGGATTGACGCTTACGTAGAAGGTCAGTAGCCGGTAAACCTTCAACCCGATAACCACAAAGGACACTTAGGCACACAAAGGAAACCCTTCGAGCTCGCAACCTTTGTGAAACTTCGTGAACCTTTGTGAAACCTTTGTGTCCTTTGTGGTTCATGATTTTTCCGAGTCCGTCGCATCTCACCTTGGTTTCACGAGCCGCGCCGCCAGCGTGTAAAATCTAAACATCAATGGCGGGCGCTGCCCAACTCGTGCAGATTGATGTCGCGCCACCCCTCCGGCAGCCCAAGCCAGACTGGCTCCGCGCCAAAGCTCCGGTCGGCGGCAACTTCCATAACCTCAAAAAGCTGGCCCGCGGACTGGGTCTGCACACCGTCTGCGAATCCGCGCAATGCCCCAACATCGGCGAGTGCTGGAACCACCGCACCGCGACTTTCATGCTGCTCGGTGACATCTGCACCCGCCGCTGCGGCTTCTGCGCCGTGCCCAAAGGCAAGCCCGGGCCGATCGACTGGCAAGAGCCAGCGCGGGTTGCCGAAGCGGTCGCCACTCTCGGCCTGCGGCACGCGGTCGTAACCAGCGTCAATCGCGATGACGACAACCTGGGCGGCGCTCGAGTGTTTGCGGAAACCATCCGCCAGATTCGCGATCTGACTCCCGGCTGCCGGGTCGAAGTCCTGATTCCTGACTTTCAGGGGCTGGATGAAGCTCTCCAAATCGTGCTCGACGCCCAGCCCGACATTCTCAATCACAACACCGAAACCGTGCCGCGGCTCTATCGCGTAGTCCGCTCCGGCGCGCGCTACGAACGTACGCTGCGCCTGCTCGAGAACGCCAAGAAGTTCGCGCCCGGGATGGTGACCAAATCCGGCGTGATGGTTGGACTGGGAGAAACCATCACCGAGCTAATCGAAGTCTTCCGCGACCTGGGTTCACGCGGCGTGGACATTCTCACCGTCGGCCAATATCTACGCCCCTCGCGCGACCACTTGCCCATCGCCCGCTTCTACACTCCGGACGAATTCCGCACCCTGAAAGACGCCGCCCTCGAATACGGCTTCCGCCACGTAGAGTCCGGCCCGCTGGTGCGGTCGAGCTACCACGCGCACGAGCATGCGGATGCTGCGGCGAGAGTTTAGGCGATATACCCCCCTACCTCACGGTCTATTGGAATCACCGCTACAGGGACGGTTTTACGAGGTTCTCTCCAGTGGGCACGGGGAGAATGCCTTGCGGCGCGTGCAGAGGGATAGGAGTGCAGGGATCCTTCGACTCCGCAGCCCGATTCGCGAAGGCGAATCGCGCTGCTGCGCTCAGGATGACAATCCTTGAGGAGCGGCGGACAAGAGTGTCCGCCCCACACGAGTCTTAATGATCGCTCTCAAGGCCATACCGGGCTCGCCAGCTCAATCCGCCAAACGGGGGTCTCGTAGGCGAGCGCGCCTTCTAGTTTGACGAACGCTGGCGCGTCCCCGGGGAGAATCCAGACGTGGGTGTCTGGGGGTTGCTTTCCTACCATGGGCGCTACCACACCCTTTGCGCCGCCGATCTCTACCTTTAGGACGTAATGCGTGGCTTTGCGGCTGGAGCCGCCGACTGAGAAGGTATCCTCGCCGGGAGATGTGACGGCCAGCTTCACCAGCCGGGCCTTGGGCGTGGCTGCCACCATGGAGAACTTCCGCTCCGGCGAGCCGGGCGGAAGGTTCATGAGCAGCGTGAGCAGGCCGCCGTTGGACATATCCGGCGGCAGCGCGAGGCGTTCACTTTCGACTTTTTCTTTGCCATCGTCCCCCGTGCTGCGGACCGTGACTCGTCCGGTGACGCCGTTGATGGCGAGTTCCATGGGATGCGGGAACGACGGACCCTTTTGGATGAGGTGATCGCTCAGCAGCCGGAAGGTACGATCCTGGGAGAAAGTGGCGGTTTCGTCGTGAATGGAGCCGTCCTTGAAGTGGAACACCAACTGGGTAGTCACATGATTGCCGCGGGAGACTTGGATGACATCACCGTCGGCGAGGATGTCGCCCTTCAGCGTGCGCAGCACCAGGAAACCGTGGAGCGTTCCCTGAGGATGGCGAACCGGTATGGCTTGCGCCGAGGTTACGGCCGGCTGAAGGAGCGTGGCGCAGGCTAGCAGAGCCGCGAACGAGATGGAGCAGAGATGTGCTGCGGTGCGATGGATCATCAGAAGGACTCCCGGAGTGCTTGGTACACGATAGCAGTTTCTTGGAGAGCGCTGGGTGCTGCCTCCCACTTCTCGCGCAAAGAACGCGCGAGAAATGGGGCACCCGCCAGCGTCCGCCCCACACAAGACAAAGGCGAGGCCCGAGAGCCCCGCCTTCGCCGTCCACAACCGTGATTCACTTATTGCAGGACTGCTGTACCCGTGTCGGGATTGCTTCCCACCGTACGAATGAGCACGGTCTGCGGAACCCCAGCGGCGTTGAAGTTTCCGAGCGACAGGTACGCGCCGTTCTCAGAAGTGCCGATGGCCGCGTTGAAGCCGGAGACCGAATAAGCCCAAGTCGAACCCACCGTCGGTCCGCCCGAACCGCCATTGACACTGGTGAGGGTGAGGAACTTTACGTGCCCAAGCCCGTCGAACGAAAGCGTGCCGTAGGTCAGCCGGGGAAACGACTGACTGGAGCAGTGTTCGTTTGTCGGGCAGGTCGAGACCTTCACCCAGGTGCTGCCACTGTAATATCCGAATTCGTTGGTGATGCCCTGAACCTGGAAGGAATAGACGCCCTTCAGGCTGGCCACCGAGGTTGCGGCAAAACTGGTAGAAGCAGTTACAAGGACCATCGCCATTAAGATTACGAACAGTGCAGTTTTCTTCATGATTTTCTCCTGTGGTAGGTCACAACCCTTGGCTCCGTCTGCCCACCAGACCGCGCGGCTCGCGTGTCGGCTGCCCTCTAGTGCTTGGCATCCAGATAAGTTATTTTTCGTCTGTCCCAGATTGACACCCACGTCCCAGATCAACAATGGCCCCTTGGTAATTCGTGCCATCGCTTGTAACCAATGGGGGGTGACTGGGGTTACTAGGGACGCTGTAAATAAGGGGTGTCAGGAGAAAATAGTCTCCGCGCAAATGGAAGAGCCGAGACGTAGCAAGCTACGTCTCCACCGGGAATCAGGGAATTGTTCCCTCAGAAAATCTTGACGTGAATGGTCAGATACTTCTTGGGATTCTCACGCATGGCCTTGATCAACGCGCGGCTTTCCGTCAGCAGGTCGTTGGTGTTGTTGTAGAGCGAGGGATCGTGCAACAGCTTGCCGACTGAGCCTTCGGGGTTGTTAAGTTCCTCGCTCAGCTTGGCAACATTGTCCATTGTGATCTTGAGCTTTTTGGCGAACTCCTCGTCGCGGGCCATGACGCCGATCGCGCCTTTGCCGGCGTTGATGTCGTCAGTCATCTGCTTTACGCTGGCCATGGTTTTGTTGGCGTTGTCGTAGAGCGCGGAATCGGTCAGGAACTTGCCGGCCGTGCCCTTGCCTGCTCTTAGATCGTCAATGATGTGATTCAACTTGTCGATGGTATCGTTGGCGCTCTTGTAGAGTTGGTCATCCACCAGCAGCTTGCCCAGGCTGCCCTTGCCGTTGGCCACGTTGGCGACCAGACCCTGGAATTGCGCCACGGTCGCGTTCAACTGGTTGTAAAGTGTGGCATCGTAGATGACTTTGCCAATCGAGCCCTGGCCGCTTTCGATAAAGGCGATAATGCGGTCCACGCGCTTGAGCAGGCCGTCCATGTTCTGCAGCGTACTTTGGCTGGCGCGCACCACGTCTTCAATCTGCGGCGACTCGCGCGTGGCCAACACGTCACCTTCTTTTGCCTCGCGGCCTTTGGCCACAGAACTGTTGATGTCGATGTAGGTCTCGCCCAACACTCCAGCGGTCGCCAGCGTAGTGACGGAATCTTTGCGGATGTTGTTGTGGTACTTGGTGATGACCTTCATGGTCACTTCGACCGGGGCCAGTTGCCGGGCCGGGTCGGACACCACGCGGATCTTGGTGACGTTGCCGATATCGACGCCTTGCAGACGCACGGGCGCGCCCTCGCGCAATCCGCCGGCATTGTCGAAATAGGAGACCAGGGTCATCTTGCTGGTGAAGATGCCGCCGGTGCCGCTCATCAGCAGGATGAGAATGGCCAGCACGATGCTGGCGACCAGGACGGTGATTCCGACTTTCAGTTGAGACCACTTCAACTGCTTCTGACTAGGCACTGGCTCTCCGTAAGAACGTCATTCCAACGTTTTCCGCGTGGTCGACAGTCTCAAACAATGCCCTGCATCATAGCAGAGGCGCAGGGCATCTTTCACGCGCAGGTTGTAAGGCGCTCGAAAACAGCAAGGCCGCTAGATAGGCCGCTGCCCCACAGGCCAGGGTGACGTTGAGCCCGAACTGAATGGCGATGACCATGGCCAGCACCGATCCCAACACGCTGGAACCCGCGTTCATGGCCCAAGCCCACTCCACGGCATTGTCCTTGGCCTCGCCAGTTTGGGAGTTGGCCAGCGCCCGCAATCCGCTGGGGAATGGCATGCCCATGGCGAATCCCAGGGGCACCAGCAATGCCGCACTCACCATCAGCTTGGCCAGGAACGGGAGGCCGACCAGCGCATTCAGGATCCCCGGCAGTATGGCCACATAGAGCAGGATAATGCCCGCAATCAGCGCCAGCGGGAGCAGGCTGCGTCCTGTCTTGCCGAGCCATCTGCGGGAGGCCAGGCTGCCGGCACCACTCGAGAGCAGCAGCAGAAACACCACTACGGTCAGCGCGTAGGTGGGATGTCCAAGAAACAGTACGAAACGCTGGATGAAGGCAATCTCCACCAGGATGTATCCCAGTCCGACTGCTACAAAATAAAACAGGGGAACGACGCTGGGATGTCTACGCCCGCCACGCAAGGCCATGGGAACTACCAGAAACGCCAGCACTGCCGCTACAGAAATCACCAGCACCGTGGCCAATACCGCTACGCCGACGTTCACTTTCCAGTCCATCCCTTGCTCCAGCCCCTGACGGCGGCCCAATATCTGTCCCAGCTTCAGGGTGAAGAAAAAGAATGGCGCATTGTCGCGCACCGGAGCAACGTTGTAGGCATACTGTCTGGCAAAGGCGTAAGGATCGTTGCCGGTGATCAGCGCGGAAAAAGGCGTCGCCGCGAAAGTTGACGGCAGATAGATCGACGACAACGCCCGGTAAGCGTCCATGTGGTTACGTACGGCTTCTTCTTCTTTGGCAGTAAATGCGCTCTTCTTGGCCAGCACCGCTACGGGAATGCCGTCTTCATCAAGCTGACCTTGCGAGACCACCATGAAATTCCGCGCAGGATTGCTCACCCCGAGTTCGTGCAGCGCCTGCATCGCGACCGCGACCACGCGCAGCGCCTCGCGTGGCTGGTGAAACTCCCAGCGGGTGATGGCGACCAGACCGTCGGGCTTCAGATGCTCGAAATATTCGCGGAATGCCTCCACCGTATAAAGACTGTTCTCGCTGAGGGCAAAAGCGCCGGCTCCGGTTGAGGCCCAGGTGTCTACCAGGGTCATCTGCACCACGTCAAATCGTTGCGTGGAGTTGCGAATGAACGAACGGCCGTCGCCCACGTGGATGTGTACCTCGGGGCGTTCATAAAGATGGTAGGCATAGTCGGCATAACGACCGCGCATGATGGTGTTGGCGATGATGGAATTGATTTCGATTCCCGTGACGTTGGGGCTGCCGTTGGCCAGCGCGCGCAGCACGTCTACACCGCCGCCGGGCCCGATGATGGCGTATTCGCCGTGCGGGCGCAGCACATTGGCGAGTGCCGGAGGCGCAGACATCAGGTTTGCCTCCCACTCCGTTCCCTTCCACTGACCGGGGGCGGCGTTCATGATGTAAGTGGAGGCATCGGCGTCAATGACAATGGCCTTGGCATCGCCCTGGCGATCGACTTCCACGCGTGAAATCGCGTTCCAGCGGGCGAATTCCACCCATGCCGGATCGCGAAACTTGCCTTTGGCCTTGGTGATGTCAATCAGCCTTCCGGAATGATTGGCAGCCATCAAGAGCATGAGTGCCGCGGCCAGCCCGGTCGTAAGTTTCCTGAGGCCCGGACTGGCTGCCCATACTGCGCCCGCAGACGCAGCCAAGGCGCCCGCGAACAAGACCGTGTTGGGACCACCCAGCCAGTTCAATAGCGGCACCACCAGCAGGCAGGCGAGCGCGCCTCCGGCAAGGTCGGCGCCGTAGAGCCGCGGAATGTGCTCCGCCTGCCGGGCGAAGAGAACCGAAAATTCAACGCCGGTGATGAAAAACGGCATCGCCGAGAATAGGTAGATTGCTGTCAGCCGCGCGAAGTTATTGCGCGAAAGTTCAAGCGAAACCCCAATGTGGAGGCACAGTTCAAGCACCGCCGGAACCGCCACGGCATTGGCAGCGCAAAGCACGGCAAGCAAGGAGCGGGTCTCGAACCGGGCCAGCCACGGTTTTCGTAGATAGGCAAACACTCCGCCTGAACCCAGCCCGAGCAGCGCGATCGAAATTGCCAGAAAGGCAAAGTGATAGAAGAGCACAACGGAAAACAACCTGGTCAGGGCCAACTCGAGGAGCAAAGCTCCGCAACTGCTGGCCGCTACGCCGACTAGCAGCGCGCTGGGGAGCTTCCTTGCGGGCGCGCCGATCACGGGAAGCGCAAGAGTTTCGCTGATGACAGACATTCGAGGCTTTGCCGGAGAATGCGACAGTCTAACAGAAGGGCGCGCACACTGAGGGCCTCACGGCGGTTTCCCTCAGCGGCTGAAGCGAATCATCATTTGAACCGCCACCGGCACGACTGAAGTCGTGCCCTTCCCCCACCCGCGCAAACACATGCCACGCTATACTTCTGGACGCATGGACCGTGATCGCCCCAATCAACTGCTCTATCTCTCCCACGCCGACGTACAAGCCATCGGCCCGACCCTGGCCGAGATTATCCGGGCGCTTGAAACCATGTTTCGCGAAAAAGGTGAAGGACGCGTGGAAATGCCGCCGAAGATCGGCGTTCACACCCTCCCCGACGCCTTCATTCATGCCATGCCCGCGTATATTGCCGCGCAGAGGGCTGTGGGAATGAAGTGGGTGAGCGGCTACCCGGAAAACAGCAAACGGGGGCTGCCATATATTGCCGGGCTTCTTATCTTGAACGATGTTGAAACCGGCATGCCACTCGCAGTCATGGACTGCACCTGGATCACCGCCCAACGTACTGGAGCGGCTACCGCGGTCGCCGCCAAGTATCTAGCGCGCAAGGAATCAGAGACGGTCGGCATCCTGGGATGCGGCGTGCAGGGTCGCAGTAATGTGGAAGCTCTGAAAGTCCTGTTCCCGATCAGGAAGGTCCGCGCCTACGATGTGCACCCCGAGCGCAGCGCCGAATACGCGCAGGAAATGGGTTCAGCCCTGGGGATTGAAGTTGTTCCGGTGGCGGAAACGCGTGAGGCAGTAGCAGGCTGCGACCTCGTTGTCACAGCCGGCCCAATTTTGCGTCAGCCGCACGCGACCATTCAGCCCGGATGGCTGGACGAAGGAGCGTTTGCGTCGCTGGTGGATTTTGATTCCTACTGGCATCCCGACGCGCTTCGCCAAGCCGACAAGTTCTGCACCGATGACGTGCCCCAGCTCGAACACTATCGCCAGATCGGATATTTCCAGAACCTTCCGCCTATCCACGCCGACCTTGGGGAGTTGGTTACAGGGCGCAAGCCCGGCCGGCAAACGCCCGCAGAACGCACCTTCGCCTGTAATCTTGGCCTGGCGCTTGACGACATCGCTACCGCGCCCGTGATTTACCAGCGGGCGTTGGAAAAGGGTGTGGGGACGTGGCTGCCGCGCTAGGTAGCGCTCTTCAATCCTCGAGAATCACTTGCGCGATGGCGTGCTCGGCGGTGTGAGTCAGCGACAGCGCGACGTGCTTGGTCCCCAGCTTGGCGGCAAACTCCGCTGCTTTGCCATGGAAGGCGATGGTTGGCCGTCCTCCTGGCTGGCGGCTGACTTCAACGTCCCGCCAGGTTACGCCGTGGTTCCATCCGGTGCCAATGGCCTTCATGGCCGCTTCCTTGGCGGCGAAGCGGGCGGCGTAACGCTCCACCCGATTGGCTTTCGCATCGCAGTAGCGAATTTCGCCCTCGGTAAAGATGCGCCGAACGAAACGGTCTCCAAAGCGCGCTATAGACGCGGCGATGCGAGGCACTTCCGCGATGTCGATGCCGGTGCCGACGATCATGAGGCGATCCGCCCCAAGGCGCGGATCACCGCCTCATCCTGCTCGGGAAATACCGTGCGCAGGTCCAGCAGGACGCGGCCTTCCTCGACCCGGGCGACGATTGGCGGATTTGAAAGCCGCAAACGGGCAGCCAGCTCGTTGGCGCTCAGGCCTTCCGCACTTGCGGCCAGCAAGCGAGTCGAGAGTACCGCGGAAGGAGCAGCGCCGCCGCCAATCACGGATTCGCCGTCGATTACCTCAACCGCTAGCTTCGAGGACCGAACTCTTCCGGCGACCGCTTCCGCACGTTTCCCGATTTCCGCTTTCGAAAGGCGCATCATGCGGATCGTCGGGATCGCGTCATGGTCGCCCTTGGCATAGGCCATGAGCGTGGCTTCAAGCGCGGCGTAGGTCAGCTTGTCCCCGCGCAGGGCCCGGAACAGCGAGTTCGACCTCATGCGGGCGATGAGGTCACTGCGGCCGCTTAGTATGCCCGCTTGCGGGCCTCCTAGCAACTTGTCGCCGCTGTAGGAGACTACGTCGACGCCAGCGCGCAGACTGTCGAGCACGCTGGGTTCACCACCCACGCCGAGCGAACGCAAATCAACCAAAGAGCCGCTGCCCAGATCTTCCATCAGCGGGATGTTGCGCTGGCGCGAGAGTCCCACAAGTTCGTCGAGCCCGGGTTGCTCGGTAAATCCGGTGATCTCGAAATTGGAGCGATGCACGCGCAGCAGCAGCCGGGTTCTATCGGTAATGGCGCGTTCGTAGTCGGCGAGGCGGGTGCGGTTGGTGGTTCCGACTTCGCGCAGGATAGCGTTCGACTTGGTCATCACATCGGGGATGCGGAATGAGCCGCCGATCTCGACCAGTTCTCCGCGTGAAACAATCACTTCGCCGCCTTCTCCCAACGTGTTTAGCGCCAGCAGTACGGCGGCGGCATTGTTGTTGACGATGATGGTGGAAGTCTCCGCCAAGGCTTCCCCCAGCAGCTTGCGGAACAAACGGTCGACGTGGATATCGCGCTTGCCACGCTCCCCGGCCTCGACATTGAACTCAAGATTCGAATACGCGGCCGCGGTCTCACGGATGTGTTCCAGCGCAGACGATGCCAGCGGCGCACGCCCCAGATTGGTGTGCAGGATCACGCCGGTGGCGTTGATGACCGTCCGCTGGGAATAAGCCAGAGCGTGCTTCACGCGGCGTACCACCGCCTGGTCGAGGCCCGAGAGTGCCAAGTCAATACCAGTCTCATCGAGCCGGGCCGCCCCAATTTCATCGCGCAAAGATGCCAGCACCGCACGTGCCGCGTCGGTCACTGCGATCAATCCTTCTTGCGAAATCAGGGACTCCAGGCCGGGCCGGCGGACAATTTCATCCACCGACGGAAGCTTGCGGCACAAGCCGGTCTGGGTTTCGGTTTTCACCCGCCAAGATTATGACACTCGCTGAGCGGGTTGCCAAAACGTCATTCGCAGGCCGGAAAAACCTGGCCACAGATCTGCACGGATGAACACGGATAATGCACAAAACCTTTTAATCGCAGAGATCGCGGAGAACCCCCAGAGGGCGCGGAGAACACCCTTTTAACCAACTTCCACCAGACCATAGCTCTTCTGCCAGCGGGTGCGCATGTGGCGTAATGCCCTGTTGATTTCTTCCCGTGAAATCTCGGGGTTCGGACCTTCAAGGACCGCCGCCGCCTCACGCTTGGCGATTTCAAGCAACTGGCGGTCGCGAATCAAGTTGGCGACCTGGAAACTGGGCATTCCCGCCTGGCGAGTGCCGAAAAATTCTCCCGGTCCGCGCAGTTCGAGATCCAACTCGGCAATCTTGAATCCGTCGTTGGTCCGCACCATGGCATCGAGACGCCGTTCTCCGTCCTCGGAGACTTTGCCCCCGGTCATCAGCACGCAATACGACTTGGCCGCTCCGCGTCCTATACGTCCGCGCAACTGGTGCAGCTGCGCCAGCCCGAAGCGCTCAGCATGCTCGATCACCATCATGGTCGCATTGGCCACATCCACGCCCACCTCAATCACCGTGGTTGAGACCAGAATATCCAGTTCGCCCTCTTGGAGCAGGCGCATCACCTGTTCTTTCAGGTCGGCTTCCATGCGGCCATGCAACAGGCCGACGCGCAAGTCGGGGAACACGCGCTGACCCAATTCTTTGTACATTTTGATTGCGGCCTTGAGTTCGGTTTCTTCGTTCTCTTCAATTACCGGATAGACGACGTAGATCTGATGCCCTGCAGCCGCTTGTTTGCGCACGAAATCCCACACTTCGGGGGAGCGCTCATCCGACACCATGCGGGTGATGATGGGCGTACGACCGGGCGGCATTTCGTCGATCACGCTGACGTCAAGATCGCCATACAAAGTGAGCGCCAGGGTGCGCGGAATGGGCGTGGCGGTCATGACCAGAACGTCGGGTTCCGGCTCCGGAGAAGCAGAGGCTCCGGACTTCTTCATCAGCTTGAATCGCTGCAACACTCCGAACCGGTGTTGCTCGTCGACGATGACGAGCCCGAGCTTGGCGAATTCGACTTTCTGCTCGATGAGCGCGTGCGTTCCGATGACCAGTTGCGCGCTGCCTTGCGCGATGTGGCGGCGGATCTCGCGCTTGCGATCGTCTTCGAGCGAGCCGGTGAGCAAGACGATTCGATAACCGGCCGGCTCAAGCATGCGGCGCGCGGAAAAGTAGTGCTGCTGCGCCAGAATCTCGGTCGGCGCCATGAGCGCCACCTGGTAGCCGTTCTCCATGGCGATGATGGCGGCTTCGAATGCGACAATGGTCTTGCCCGAGCCCACGTCGCCCTGCAACAACCGCCGCATGGGAGACGGCTTCTCCATGTCGGAGGCGATGTTCTTGAGCACGCGTTTCTGCGCTGCCGTGGGGTGGAAGGGAAGAATCTTTTTGATGGCGGAACGCACGCGGTCGTCCAACTGAAACTGGATGCCGGTTTGCGCCTTCTGTTCCCGGCGTTTCAGCTCCAGTCCCAACTCAACGAAAAACAGCTCTTCAAAAATCAGGCGGACATGGGCCGGGGTGCGTGAGGACTGCAAGTCTTCCAGGCTCTCTCCGGCTTCCGGCCAATGAACTCTGCGCAGCGCCTCCCGCGGCGAGACCAGGTCCAGGCGCTTCCGTACTGCCGCCGGAATGGCATCTGGCAAATCGGGTGTCAGATTTTCCAGCGCCCCGTGGATGGCGCGGCGAAACCACCGCGAAGTCAGGCGTCCTTGTCCGATGGCTTCATAAATGGGGACGATGCGGCCAATCTCCAGCGATTCGGCCAGCTTCTTTTCGGCAGAATCGGACGAGCCGTTCTCTGAGGGTTCTTCCAGAATCTCGAAATCAGGTTGGACGATTTGAAGCTCGCCGCTGCGATTGTCGGCTTCCACTTTTCCGTACAAGGCCACGACCTGTCCGGGCTTGAACTTGTCCCGAAGATAGGTGGCGTTGAACCAGATACACTTCAGGCGCGTCCGCCCCTGCCCGGCTGTCATTTGGAAAATGGGCATGCGGCGGGTGCGGAACAGTCCGGAGTTGCGGACCTCGGCAATGATGGTCGCCATCTCTCCCGCACGCAGTTCGGGGATGGTGCGCGGGTTCAGGCGGTCTTCGTAGCGGAATGGCAGATAATGCAGCAGGTCGTCGACGGTGTGGATGCCTTTGCCGGCCAACACCTCGGCCAGGCGGGGCCCGATGCCTTTCACATATTGGACGGAAGTGGAGGGATCCAGCATCTGAAAAGATGGTAGCAGGAGGCGGAGGATCACCGATGTCGAAGTCGGCAACCAATTTCCTGCACGCTCTGGCGGCTGTCCTGGTGGGCAATGCCGCGTATTTCCTAATGGAAGGGCGCTTGCCCTTGTGGGCCCGTCACGTCGGCTTTAAGACTGACCTGGGAACCCTAGTCGATTTCTGCCTCTGTCTGGTGGGTTTCGTGCTCATCAAGGCTCTCGCGGCCGAGCAGGAGCGCCCCAAGCCGCCCAAAAGCTGACTTCAGCCTGCTCTCAGCTCTGGCCCCAAGTTACTTTCGGAACCTCGGTAATAGGTATAAAACCCGATAGAATCCCGCCAGTACTATGCAGAAAATCGCTATCCTCTACGATGCCAGCCAGGCAGTTCTGTCTACCTTCAATCTGGATGAAGTTTTGCAACAGATTCTGGTTATCGCACGTGATTACTTCCACTTGCAGAACGTCGCCATCCTGTTGCTGGACGAGGAGAACGGGGAATTGTACGTCCGCCGCCAAGTGGGCTGGGACGAAGGTCAGGACAAGGCCCGGGTTAAGCTGGGAAAGGGAATTACGGGAGCAGCGGCGCAGCAAAAGCGTCCGGTTTATGCGCCCGACGTCAGCAAAGATCCGCGTTACATTATGGCAGCCAAGACCACCCGGTCGGAACTGGCTGTCCCGCTGATGGTGCGAGATCAGGTGGTGGGCGTGCTGGATTGCCAAAGCGCGAACCTCAATCACTTTGATTCCGAAACTGCTGACATGCTCACGCTGTTTTCAACCCAAGCTTCGATGGCCCTGCAGAATGCGCGGCTGTATTCCCTGGAACGGCGGCGAGCGTCACAACTGGAGGCCATCAACGCGATTGCACAGCAGACCACCGCAGTTTTGGATCTCAAAGAACTGCTTTCCAAGGTTTGCCTGCTGATTGCGCAGGCTTTTCAGGTATCGCACGTCTCGGTGCTTTTGAAGGACGAAGACGATCTGGTGTTGCGTGCCAGTCACGGTAAGCTGACCGCCCGCGTTACCGAAGGCGGCCGCTTGCCCTCTGGGGCTGGGCCATGGGGGCGGGCGCTTGAGGCCGGAAAGACTCTGGTGGAAAACAATGCCAAAGCCGCCTCGGACGCCGGGCTCTACGTCGAAACCGAGTCGCGTATGTCTATCCCTCTGGTGTCCTTCGGACAGACATTGGGCGTGTTGGCCCTGGACAGCGAGCGGCCGGGCGCTTTCCATAGCAATGACACTCAGCCGCTCGAATCCGTGGCCGATATCTGCGCCAACGCCATCCAGAACGCCCATTATGTGGATCGGGTGAAACAACTGGCATATCTGGATGGATTGACTGGAATCTTTAACCGCAGGTTCTTCGAACTACGCATGGCGGAGGAAATCGAACGCGCCCGCCGCTACGGCTCGGGCATGGGCGTAATCATGATCGACATCGACCAATTCAAGCAACTGAACGATGAGTTCGGACACTTGCTGGGAGACGAAGTGCTGCGTCAGGTGTCGTCCATTCTGCATCAGCAGTTGCGCAAGATTGACGTGGTCTGCCGCTATGGCGGGGAGGAATTCGCCATCCTGCTCTCGCAAACCAGCCCGCAGCACTCTCTGGCGGTAGCTGAAAAGTTGCGGCGTATGGTGGAAATCTGGCAATTCCCCGGGGTGCCGCGACCGGTCACCATCAGCGCCGGAACCGCGAACTACCCCGATCACGGCACGACGCGGGATGAACTGGTGAAAGCGGCCGACGCCGGTCTGTACGCGGCCAAACAGTCGGGACGCAACCGGGTTTGCCTGGCGCCTGATCCGCAGCGTGGATTGGCCCAAGCCGGCGGAAAATAAATCTTGTGACAGGCTGCCGTTTGTTCTAGAAGAGGTCGTTGCACTGCTTCTGGAACTCTCTCTCAAAGTCCCGCTGGTGATCACGGAATGACCGTTCCAGGTCCCGCATCTGTCGCCTAAGTTCTTGTTTCTGTCTGAGCATCTCCCGGCTCTGGCGCTCGACTTCCGGCCCAACCTGCTCCATCGCCCGGCTTACCGCCTCTTCCATTTCCGGCTGAACTTGGGCCAGTTCCGATTGCAAGTGGCTCCATTGCTCGCGGGTTTCCGCGTCCATCTCCGGCAACATCAGGCTTTCGCGGTATTCCGACTGTTTGCGCTCCGGCAAGCTGATGGTGAGGTTGACTTCTTTCTTGTCACGAATCACCCCGATGCTCGCGGTGTTGTCCTTCCGCTCTCGCAGAGCATGACTGAAATCGCTGCTGTCGTGAATCGCTTCCCCGTTGATCTTGACGATCACATCTCCGGCGCGGAATCCGGCTTTGTCGGCCCGGCTCCCCTTTTCGACCGAACGCACCAGCACTCCCTGGCCATTCTTGGTCCCGAAGAAGTCCGCGAGCTGCGGCGTCAGATTCTCCACCATCAATCCGCTGCGCGCCGAGGAATGCACCACCACGATGGAGACCGGCATATCAATGTCGCCAATATCCGGCATGGGAGGAATGGGCGGCATGGCTGGCATCACGAAGTGGAAGTCTTTGCCTTTCGGACCGTACGAGTATCCATAGGCATAGCTGTTCTTGCGGTCCGCCAACTGCACTTTAATGGTCAGGGGCTGGCCGTCGCGGCTGAGACCCAGAGTTACGATGCGTCCCGGCGGCGTTTCCCGGATCATGCGCCGCAGTTGTTCCACGCTTTCCACCTCAGCGCCGTTCACCGTGAGGATGACATCGTGCTCTTTGAGGCCGGCCTTGCCTGCGGGCGCGTCCTGGTCCACCATGGTGACCTCCACGCCGCGTTCTTCCTTCAGTTTGAGCGCGCCCAGACGGTCGGGAGTCACGTCTCGCGTGTCCACGCCGAGATACGAGTTGCCGCCAACGTCTTCGCTGGAAATTCCAAAGATTTCGTTCTTGGAATCGCCCGGAGAATTTTCCGCGTCGGCCGCAACCGATAGCAGCGCCAAGGTCAGCAACGGGATGAGAATGACAGTTCGCATAGCCACACCTCCACAATTCTTCTAATGACCACTGCGACGAAATGAAATATCGCCCGTGGTGGTTCGTACCTTGAGCACCGGGCCGCCGCCGTTCAAATCGCCCTCGGCGGTCATGGTCTTGGAACCATAGTCCTCGCCGCCTTCGGTGGTGATCCGGATTTCGGGGAATTCTGACTGGATACGGTGTCCGTTGGCGACCTCGATGGAAGCGCGAATGCTCAACTTCACATTCGGAGCCACATAAACCGTAATGTCGCCGGCGGAAGTCTCCAGCACGGAATCGCTGCGTCCCACGTCGGAAGCGACGAACCGGGCTTCGATGCCGCCGGCTCCGGTTTCTGCTCGCGCAGAAGGCACTCCCAGCAATTCAATGCTGCCGCTGCCGGTCTCTGCCTTTACCGGGCCCTTGGCCGAAGCCAACCGGATGCTGCCGCCGCCGGTTTCGATCTCCACCGGACCACTAAGATCGCCCAGATCGATGGTGCCGCCGCCGGTCGTAGCCGTTACCTTGCCGGCGCAACGATCTACCTGAATGTTGCCGCCGCCGGTTTCCAGTTCGGCGCCTTGCAAACCCGAGAGCACGATCACGTTGCCGCCGCCGCTTTCGGCAACGATCTTCCCCTTGGCAGAGGTCACTCGAATAGTGCCACCGCCGGTGTGCAGGCTGACATCAGAGGCTACATTGCCCACGTCGATGTTGCCCCCTCCGGTTTCGGCGTTGATGATGCCCGCAATGTCGTCGAAATGGATGTTGCCGCCACCGGTCTGGGCATCGACCCGGCCTGAGACCCCGGTGGTGGTGACGTTGCCGCCGTCGGTCTCCACCTTGATTTCATCCATTTCCCGGGGAACGCTGACCGAGAATTCCGCGGAAAATCTGTGCGAGTTGCCGCCCTGCCAGTCGCCCACGATCCAGGCGGTATCGCCGCGCACGTAAACTGTGATCTTGTAGGAATCAAATTCGCGCCGCGCTCTGGCTTCCGACGAGGTGTAGGAATGATTGCGAATGATGTAACTCACACCCTGCGGCGAGCCACCGTCCACCTTCACCGTCCCCACATCCACCTTGACCCTGAGATTCCGCACCGCAGCCAGCGATCCTGTGACCTCCTGAGTCCAGTTGCCACCGTCACCGAAAACTTTGGTCTGCTGCGCCGTCGCCACCGGCAGAATTAAGAGCACGACCGCAACGAGTTTGGATAACTTCTTCAAAATTCCACCTTCACTTTTCGTCTTCCTCAATATCGATATCAGTCAAATTCCGGCATCTGGGCCAGCAGGTTGCGCGCCTGGGCCTTGATGTACTGGTTCTGGTCGTTTCCCGCCAGTTTTTGCAGCACGGCGCGCACACTGCCGTCGGCCCGCACCGGCTCCAGTAAATGCAGGGCCTCGGTTCGCACTCCGGGATTGGAGTCGTTCACCAGACCCTCAAGCACGGCATCCCGCACCCGCGGATCGCTTTTCACATAGGCGCCGAGACCGCCCAGCGCTTTCAGTCGCACTCCCGGATTTGAGTCGTAGCGCAAGGCAAAAATCAGCGCCTCACGCACGTGCGTGTCGTTCGGCTGCTGGGTCAGGATATCTACCGAATCCATGCGCACACCGGAGTTGGAATTGTTGCGCGCCGCAAACAGCAACAACTGCTGGATGCGCTGATCGTTCAGCGATCCTTGCGCCTGCTGGGTGGAAACCGTGTCGTACTTGATGCTGATCTGGTTGGTTCCGGCTTCCTGCGAAATGGATTGAATTCCCGCAACCGAAGACTCAGCCGGCTGGCTGAGTGAGCCGACCGAAATCGCACCCGCGCCACCGTTGCTCACGATCTTGTAGGTGGCGCCAATGCCGCTGGCAAAACCGATAATGAAAATCGCGGCGGAGAGCGCGGGGGAAAAACGCATTTGACGCAGCCACATGGCGGGATCAAAAACCAGCCGGTGCCACAAGCCGCCCTGGCTGGTGGTTTCGAGCGCTTCCTGCAACCGCATGCGGGACGACGCCACCAGGTTGGGGCTGGGCTCTTCCACCTGCAACTCAGAGAGCACGGCGTGAAACTTGCGCGTGGTTTTCAGTTCGGCGGCGCAGTCCGGGCAGCGCGCCAGATGCTGCTCCAGTTCATAACGGGCATCGTCAGGCAGCTCGTTGTAAACGTACAGCAGAACGTTTTCTTTGACCCAGTCACATTTCATAATTGCACCCCCGCATCGGGGAATCTCCTCTACTGACCTCTCACCTCATGTCCGCCAGCGCCCCCCGCAACTTCTGGGTCGCGCGGAACAATGTGTTCTTCGCGGTCTCTTCGGTAGTGTTCAGCACTTCGCCCACCGTCCGCAATTTGAGTCCGTGATAATGCTTCAACTCAAACACCATGCGCTCCCGCGGGGTCAATCGATCGAGCGCCCGGCTGATCCGCCCTCCCAACTCGCGGCTCATCAGGTCGCGTTCGGGGTTGGCCCCGGCGCGGACATCGGGAACCTGCTCGAGCACATCGTACTGCTCTCCGGACGCATCCGTCGCCACCGGCGCGTCTTCCTTGCGGACTTGCTTGCGCCGCAGGTGATCAAGACAAAGATTGGTGACAATCCGGTAAATCCAGGTGTAGAAAGAGCATTCGAAGCGGAAGTTGGCCACGCTCTTGTACGCCTTCAGGAACGCTTCCTGGTAAATGTCCTGGGCTTCGGCTTCGTTTCCGGTGAGGTGAATGGCCAGCCGCAGCACTGCCTGATCGTAGTGCCGCACCAGCTCCTCGAAGGCGGCGCGATTGCCGCGCTGCGCCTCGCGGACCAGCACGGTGTCGTCAATACGGCCTAGACTTTGCCCCGCCATGTGGCCCCGTTGTTTCGGGTCCTGGGTCCTGCCAACCTCGCCCCTTGATTCCCGTTCCCGTGGGGAACAATCGCCAACCGCAAATGGTATCGCCAACGCCTCGGCCGGCATATTTTCTCTGTCCTCGCATGCACCGGGACGCCTTTGCCGTCCTTTCCCGGTTGCATAGTTATAGACGCGTCAGAATGAGAACCGTGAGCAGGATTATAGGGGAGAGGCAGGATTTTTGCTGACTGCACAACCTTGTGAGGAAAGGTCTTAGCGTGTGTTTTGTGCTGTGATGCACATCACAAACCAAGGTAACGCGGGAGCGTCGCGAAGACGCCCCCCGCAGGTTACTCTCCGGCTTCCTTCTCGATCACCACTTTCAGGTGCGCGGTCACATCTTTGTGCAGCTTGATGGGGATGGTGAACTCGCCCAAGGTTCGCAGCGGCTCGTGGATTTGAATCTTGCGGCGATCCACGTTGAAACTCTTCTTCTCCAGAGCGTCCGCAACATCTCCGGAGGTGACGGAACCAAACAACTGATCATGCTCCCCGGACTTGCGCTGGAACGAAACCGAAAGTCCGTCGAATTGCTTGGCCAGTTCCTCGGCCTGCGCTTTCTCCTTGGCAGAGCGGCGCACCGAGGCCGCCTTCATCTGCTCAATGACGGCCTTGTTTCCCTTCGAGGCTTCAATCGCCAGCTTGCGCGGCAGCAGGTAGTTGCGCCCGTACCCCTCGGCAACTTTGACCACGTCTCCGCGCGATCCCAACTTCACTACATCTTCTTTCAGTATGACTTCCATAATTATGACTCCCGTTCAAATGGTTAACTTCAGCCACGCACTCACACGGATAAAACGTCGAGTCCTTTTGATTGATCCGTGAAGATCCGCGCAAATCCGTGGCGTTTTTAAGACGCCCGGCCGGCAAACGGCAACAGGGCGATATTGCGCGCCTGCTTGATGGCGCACGACAACCGCCGCTGATGCGGGGTGCATACGCCGGTCAGGCGTCGCGGCGTGATCTTGCCGCTCTCCGCCACAAATTGCGCCAGCAGCCGCACGTCTTTGTAATTGATGGCTTCGATCTTCTCCACGCAGAACTTGCAAACTTTCTTGCGCCGGAAGAACTTGCGGCCGCCGGGGCCGCCTTCGCCGCGTCCGCCGGGACGCGGTGGACGGCGCTCGCCACGATCCGGCCGGTCGCCGCCAGAGGGTCGATCACCGCCCGAGGGCCGGTCGCCGCTTGGGGCGGTTGCTGTGCTCGTTCTAGTTTCGTCAGCCATGGTGCTCCTTAGAATCTGTCGTTGGTCTTTGGTCCTTGGTCGTTGCCTGCCCCTGTGCTGCCTGCAGACCATTCGCGGTGCATCGTATGCCGCTGGCCAAGGACCAACGACCGACGACGGTTCTCTATGCCGTGACTGCGGGCGCTGCTCCCGCCGGCTCTGCGGGTGTAACCGCGGGCGCGGGCGTTGCCGAAACCTTGCGGCGGGCGTCGCGGATGGCTTTGATCTTGTCCAGCCGCTTCTGCTCTTCATCAATGCGCACGGTCAGGAATTTGATCACCGGTTCGGTGACGCGCAGACGGCGTTCCAACTCGTGGATCAGACCACCGCTGCCTTCCACCGTGAGCAGGATGTACATGCCGTCGCGGAATCTGCGGACCGAATAGGCGAGGTGACGCTTGCCCATCTTTTCCACGTTCTTCATCTGACCACCCGAGGTGGTCACGGCGGTTTCCAGAGTAGAAATCAGCTTGTCCTGTTCTTCCTCCGGCATGTCCGGACGGACGATAAACATGAGTTCATAAGTGCGATTCATTCGTTTCTCCAAATCCTTGGGCTACTCTTTCTCTTCGTCCAGCTTGCGGTTATAGCGGTTCATCGCCGCGGCTGGTCCTTCTTTCAAAATCACTTCTACCGCTTCCACAGCAAGGTCGAGCATCGGATCCACCAGCTTCAGTTGCGCTTTGCGGAAAGGCGAGAGCAGATAAGTCATCCCGTCTTCCACTTTGCGGTCGGGCGCAACTCCCATCCGGATGCGCAGAAAATCCTGCGTGCCCAGGGCCCCAATCACCGACTCAATCCCGTTGTGCCCCGCCGAGCTGCGGTTCCGGTGGATACGCACCGTACCCAACGGAAAATCCAACTCATCCTGAATAACCACCAAGTCCGTTTCCGGCCTGGCGTCCTGCTCTGCCATCAGCTCACGAACCGAGAGACCACTCAAGTTCATGAACGTCTCTGGCTTGGCCAGCAAGACGGTCTCGGAGCCGATTACCACTCTCGCGGTCAGCGCCCGGCACTGGCGGTTTCTCACTTCGACCTTGCACCGCTCGGCAAGTCTGTCGATGACCAGAAAGCCCAGGTTGTGCGGCGTGAACTGATACTCGATGCCCGGATTGCCGAGACCAACGATCAGCTTCACGCCTTGTCAATGTCCCCCATTTTGCTGCTGTCGAGCTTCGCTCGACCGGACGGGCGAGGGCGCCCGTTCCCACACCAGCATTACTTCTTCTCTTTCTTCTCTGGCTTCTCTGCCTTCTTTTCGGGAGCAGCAGCCTCTGCACCCTCTTCCTCGGTTTCCTGCTTGCCCTTCTTGATAACCTCGGGCTCGGCCGGGGCGGCAGCGGCTTCGGCCGCAACTGCTTCCGGAGTAGGCGCTTCTTCTTCCTTCACGGAAGTGATGTGCGCCACCGGCAAGTTGGCATCGGAGAGATACTTCCACTTCGGATCGTGCGGCAGGTCCGAAACCCGCAGCACCTTCCCGAAAACCAGCTCACTGACATCAGCCTCAATCGAGGTGGGAATGTCGCCCGGTAAGCATTCGATTTCCACTTCGCGCGTCACCGGCTCCAGAATGCCTCCTTGGGTCTTTACGCCCTCGGCAACGCCTTTCATCACGATCGGCACCCGGACGTGCAACTTCCGGTCCATGGCGATGCGCTTCAGGTCGATATGCAGCAATGCACCTTTGATGGGTTCGTATTGCCAGTCGATGATCATGGCCTGGGTGCGCTCGTTCCCGCCCAGGGCCAGCTCGAAAATGGTGTTGTGGCCGGACGCCGAACGCAGGATGCGCGAAATCTGCCGGGGGTCAAGGCTGACCGACAATGCCTGCTTGCCTGCGCCGTACAGAACTCCGGGGACTTTGCCTTCGCGGCGGACGCGGCGGGCATCGTTTTTGCTGCCTGCGGTCCGGGGTTGCGCTTCCAAAACCGGGTTTTCAGTTGCTGTCGCCATAATTTTGATTCCTGTTTATAAAAATAACTTGCTCACCGAAGTCTCTTCGTGAATGGACTGAATCGCGCGTCCGATCAAACCCGCAACCGAACGCACCACAATCTTCGGCTCCTTCTTCGCCTCATCCGTCAGCGGGATGGTATCGGTGACCACCACTTCCTTAATGCAGGACTGCGCAATGATTTCCACCGCAGTGCCCGAGAGCACAGGGTGCGAGCAGCAGGCGTAGACCCCGGTGGCGCCGTTTTCCATCAATGCGCTGGCGGTCTTCACCAGCGTGCCCGCGGTGTCAATCAAGTCGTCGATCACCAGACAAGTTCGGCCTTGCACATCTCCGATCACGTGCATGACTTCCGCTACGTTGGCTTCCACCCGGCGCTTATCGACGATAGCCAGCGCAGAGTCCATCTTCTTGGCAAAAAATCTCGCCCGCTCCACGCCGCCCGCATCCGGAGAAACCACCGTCAAATTGGGCAGGTTCAACTTCCTGAAATAGTCCACCAGCACCGGCGAGGCGAACAGCGGGTCCACCGGGATATTAAAGAATCCCTGAATCTGGGGCGCATGCGGATCAATAATCAATGCCCGGTCGGCGCCGGCGGTGGTCAGCAAATCCGCCACTAACTTGGCGGAGATCGGAGCTCGCGGTTTATCCTTGCGGTCCTGCCGCGAATAACCGTAGTACGGCACCACGGCGGTGATACGCCTTGCCGACGCCCGCTTCAGCGCATCGATCATCAGGAGCAGTTCCATCAGGTGCTCATCCACCGGGCGCGAGGTCGGTTGAATCACGAATACATCTGCGCCCCGCACGTTCTCCTGGATCTGGACGTAAGCTTCTCCGTCCTTGAATCGCGTGACTAAAGCCTGATTGCGCGTCAGCCCCAGAAATTCGCAAACATCGTCCGCCAACCGCGCATTGGCGGTGCCGCTGAAGATTTTGAACTTGTCATCCACGCGGCCGCGTTGCGGCGGCTTGCGCTCCGGTTTTTCTTCAGCGGTCATCTGCTGCTTCTTTTCCGTCTTTTCCGTTGCTGTCGCAAGAGTGGCCATTTTTAGCTCTCAGCTGTCAGCTTTCAGCCATCAGCTCTTTCTTCGCGCTACAAAAGCTGAGAGCTGACGGCTGAAAGCTGCTTTTCTGGCTGGGCCGCTAGGATTCGAACCTAGACAAAGTGCTCCAAAGGCACTTGACCTACCATTAGTCGACGGCCCAGTAACCCTAGTTTCCAGTTTCTGGTTTCTAGTTTCTAGTTTCGGAAGGCTCTGCTCGAACAGAATACTAGAAACTAGAAACCGGAAACTAGAAACTTCTTCCAATACTGCCGTCGCGTCAGGGTGGTGGTTGCCAGTGCCTTCACACCCATTTTCTGCAACTTGGCTGCGGCCTTCTGCGCCGCCGCGCGAGTCGCAAACAAGCCGTAAATAGCCGATCCGGAGCCCGAAAGCGAGGCATAAAACGCGCCTGCGCGCTCGACCACACGTTTGACCTCTAGTAACTCGGGATATTGCGGAAAGACGACTCGCTCAAAGTCGTTTTCTATCCCGGTACGGACGAGGTCGAGAAGCGGGGTCTCGGCCCGGCCCCTGCCTCTGGCAGAGACACCGGATAAACCCTTCCCAGACTTGGCTTTGTTCTGGGCAATCAGCCACGCCGAAAGCACGCGACCGAACTCATTCATTCTATCGGAGGGCAGAGATGCCGTCAATTTAGCATTTTCTGTGTGGCGACGGCCGCCCCCGGCCGTCCAGGCCGAGCGAAGCTCGACAGGCTTTTTGTCGCCAGCTTCACGATCGCTTGCATCGCCGTGGAAGGGCACGGCTTCAGCCGTGCCGATAGGATCATCTAAGAAATCGGGCTTCAGCCCCTGAGGGAATTGAGCATCCCAATCTGCAAACGCCTTGGGGGTCGATACGCCGACGTCGGGAGTGACTACCACGCAAGCCACCGCCGGCAAATCCGCCAGAGGGTAAACTTCCTCTCCACGCCCGACACCAAGTACGGTCCCGCCTGCGAGAAATAGCGGCAGGTCGGACCCGACTTCCGCAGCAATCCGCAGTTTCTCCGGCCCTGGCAACTCCTTTTTTAGCGCCCGTTCCAGTGCCAGCAGCGTAGCCACGGCATTCCCCGATGCGCCGCCCAGCCCGCCTTGCACCGGCAAACGTTTTTCAATTGCAATGATCACGCGCCCGCGCGCCTTCAGCGCCTCCATGGCCTTCTCTGCGATGCGATAGCAGGTGTTCGATTCGTCTTTTGGCACACGTGGATCATTCGAACGAATCTCAATCCCTGAGCCGCGTCCTACCTGCACTCGAATCACGTCGTGCAGGGCGATCGTCTGATACACCGTCAGCAGCTGATGGAAACCATCCGCGCGCAGCGCGCCTATGCGCAGCCCGAGGTTAATCTTGGCGAAGGATCGGACGGTGACAGCCATGGAGAGTTGATTTTAACCACAGAGGGCACAGAGGAACACAGGGGAATTGTGGTGCGAAGGTTTTGATCCGTGAGAATCCGCGTTAATCAGCGGAAAAGGGGGGTTCTAGCTCCTCCGCTTATAATAAATCGCGAACTCGAACCCCGGATTCGCCGGAAACAGCTCCGCCACTTTCCTCAGCCGTTCCGCCATCGGCGACGGCGCCAGCAGCGGATAATCCCGCTCCCGCAGATCGTGGTAGTCCACGTCAATGTATAGCGACAGTAGATAGATCGAAATGGCGTCCGAGAAAGTTGCTGCGAAGTATTCGTTCTTATGTTTCTCGGCATCCGGCGCGTGCGACGTGGCCAGCTTGCGCGACTCCCAGGCATCGAGCGAGGTCTCGCCCTTGGCTCCGGCTTCCACCTGCTTCCACACCAGTTCCGCGAAAGCCTGCGATACACCCGCCCGCTCCACAACTGCGTGGCCCACGTTGATGTAAAACTCGAAAGCGACGGAAAATTTGTCATCCATCAGCCGGGTGGAAATGAAGACGCACTGCGAGTCGCCCAGCTCAAGATTGCGATGGCACACGGCATTGTCACTGAGCGCGACATCGTAGCGGTCGGCGATGACCGTCTCATCGCCCTGATTGACGGTGAGTGGAACGAAATAGTAAGCCTTGTGATGCAGCGCAGCGGCGGCGGAGTCGGGCACGGCGGCGACCATCCGCTCTAAATCGGCGGCGGCAACAGTAACCTCGCCGGAAACGGCATAGCAGATGCCATTCGGCGCCTGCGCGACAGGAGTCTGGCGGACGACCTCGGCCGGAGAACGCGTAATGGCGGGCGCGGCTTGCGACATGAAATGTATTCTATCGCACTCAGCAGTTTCGCCCGGCGCGCTACAATCACAATATGCCCCCAGCCCGCCAGCCGCGCTGGTATGTCGTGCCTTTGCGGGTGCTGCTGTTGACGTTTCTGCTGACGCTGCTTACCTTCGCCGTAAGTCTGTTTTTCGGCATTTTAGGGACCGTCATCAGCGCGCGCCTGCACGGACTCCATCCCAACATGACCCTGGCGTATCGGCACATCGCCTTGCCGATTGCGCTCGCCGCCAGCGTAGTCGCGCTAATCGTCACCACGGTCCTCGAAATCCGTAACTATCGCCAATCGCGCGCTCTGGCCCAGATCGCGCGCGCCAGCCGCTAAACCCTGTGTCCTCTGTGCTCTCTGTGGTTAAATCAAATCATGCGGCCTCGCATTGCCATCCCTGTGCCTCACTCCGGAGATCCGGAATACGCCGGCCGGTCTTTGCCGCAATACGAGCGGGCGGTCGAGGTCGCCGGCGGGCAGCCGGTTGCCATCCCTCTGGATAAGACTCCTGCTGAAGTCATGAAGCTGATCGAGCAATGCGACGCCGTGTTGTTGCCAGGGAGCCGGGCTGACGTGGATCCGGCGAAATACGATGCCCCCCGCAACTCTCACACCGCCGATTCTGATCCCGGCCGCGACACCGTGGATGAACTCCTGCTCCAGGACGCGTACAACATGAAAAAGCCGGTGCTGGGCATCTGCTATGGCATGCAGATGCTGAATGTTTACCGCACCGGAACCCTGCTGCAGCACATCGAGTCGGCGATCAATCACGAAGCCGGAAGGAAAGTCGCAGTGGCCCACACGGTGGAAGTGGAACCGGCATCGAAACTGGCGGGAATTTTAGGGGGGACGCACAAGGTTCCCGTCAACTCGAGTCACCATCAATCAGCTGACGTGATCGGAGACGGCCTCCGCGTCGTGGCTCGCAGCTCAGAAGATGGCATCATTGAAGCGGTCGAAGGCACATCGCCCGATCATTTTGTGCTGGCGGTGCAATGGCATCCGGAGCGAACTGTGGACGACGACGAACCCTCGCGAGCGATTTTTCGGGCATTGATTGCCGCGGCCGGGGCCCGGCAACCGACACCGAAGTCCGGATCGTCCTGAACCCCGTGGGGACAGCCGCCCTCGGCTGTCCCGGGGAGCGAAGCTCCGAAGTGCGTGGATCTTAGCGAGTGTAGAATTCTGCCCGAAAGCTTGCGAGCTTGCGCTCGCCTGGGCAGCCGAGGGCGGCTGCCCCCACGTGAACGCTACAGCCGCGGCGCCTTCTCTGCAATCAGCTTCCTGATCTTCTCCACGAATTCTGGCGCCGGCATGTCTTCCGTCTTATCGCTGCCTCGGGTACGGACGTTCACCTTGCCAGCTTCCGCTTCTTTATCTCCCACCACCAGCAGGAACGGCACTTTCTGCATCGCGTGCTCGCGGATCTTGGCATTCATCTTTTCGTTGCGGCCGTCTACATCAACGCGTACGCCGGCGGCTTTGAGTTGCGCAGCAACTTTGCTGGCGTACTCGACGTGCCGCTCGGCGATGGGAATCATCACCGCCTGCACCGGCGAAAGCCACACTGGAAAGGCTCCGGCATAGTGCTCAATCAGCACACCGAAAAAACGCTCCTCCGACCCATATAGCGCCCGATGCACCATCACCGGCTGCTTACGGGTGCCGTCTTCGGCCACGTATTCAAGGCCGAAGCGAGCGGGCAGATTGAAGTCGAATTGGATGGTCGAAAGCTGCCACAGCCGTCCGATCGCATCCACCAGCTTGATATCAATCTTGGGCCCGTAAAACGCGGCTTCGCCGGGGATGGTCTTGTACTCGATCTTGCGGCGCTTCAGCACACTCTCCAGCGACGCCGTGGCGTGGTTCCATTGCTCCTCGCTGCCGACAAAATTCTTCTTGTCATCCGGGTTCCAGGTCGAGAGCTCAGTTTGAAATTGCTCGAAGCCGAAGTCTTTCAACACATCCAGGGCAAAATCGAGACAGGCTTCGATTTCGCTCTCAATCTGCTCCGGCGTGCAGAAAATGTGAGCATCGTCCTGGGTAAAGCCGCGCACCCGCAGCAGTCCGTGCATCACTCCCGATCGCTCATAGCGATACACCGTGCCCAACTCACCCAGCCGCACCGGCAAATCGCGATAAGACTTCAGCGAGTCGCGGTAAATCAGAATGTGGAACGGGCAATTCATGGGCTTGAGGCGGTATTCCGCATCGTCAAGCTCCATGACATCGAACATATTTTGCGCGTAGTAGCCTTCGTGGCCGGAGGTTTGCCACAACTGCCGCCGCGCCACATGCGGCGTGTACACCAGCGAGTAGCCGCGCTTGATGTACTCGTTGCGCATCCAGTCTTCCATCTCTTTGCGGATAATTCCACCCTTGGGATGCCAGAAGATCAGCCCCGGCCCGGCCAGTTCCTGGATAGAAAACAAATCGAGCTGCTGCCCCAGCACGCGATGGTCTCGCTTCTTGGCTTCTTCCTGCTTGTGGATGAAGTCGTCCAGATCTTTCTTCGAGAAGAACGAAGTTCCGTAAATGCGCTGCAGTTGCGGATTCTTCTCATCGCCCAGCCAGTACGCGCCGGCAATATTCAGCAACTTGAAGGCCTTGATTCGGCCGGTCGAAGGAATGTGCGGGCCGCGGCAGAAGTCCGTGAACTTACCCGTGCGATAAATGGAAATCTTTTCATCGGGCTTGGTGAATTGCTCGATGAAATGGCACTTCATAAAATCGCCTTCATTCTTGAACGCAGCCAGTCCCTGGTCACGGGGCAGAAATTCGCGCGCATAGGGAATGTTCTGCTGCACCAGTTCCTGCATCTTCTTCTCGATCTTCTCGAGGTCCTCGGGCGTAAACGGCGTGGGCCGGTAGAAATCGTAGAAGAAACCGCTCTCGGTCGGCGGGCCATGGCCCAGCTTGGTCTCCGGAAACAATTCGAGCACCGCCGCCGCCAGCAGGTGCGCGGATGAATGGCGATACACTTCCAGGGCCTCCGGATCTTTCTCGGTCAAGATGCGCAAGGTGGTGTCTTTGTCCAACGGCCGCGTCAGGTCGATGAGATCGCCGTTGGTCTTGGCGGCCAGGGCGGCATCGGCCAATCGCGGGCCGATGGATTTGGCGACATCGAGCGCAGTGCTGCCCTTGGGTAGTTCCTTCACGCTCCCGTCGGGAAGCTGGATGTGAATGTTGTCTGCCATAGGCTTAGCCTTCCAGTATAAAACATGGAGAAGCGGAGGTAGGCTGCGAGCCGGTGCTTTCTCTTGGCGCTCTTGGCGATTCCTTCGCGTCCTTCGCGGTTAAAGCTCTTACCGCAAAGAACGCGAAGTAATTTCCGCTAAGTTCGCAAAGGTTTCGGCAGGCGGGATTTGCGAACTACCAGCCCACCTTCTGCCCCTTGTTCTGCTCATCCAGCCACTTCTGTAAGGGGGCGAAGTAGTCGAGAATGGCGCTGGCGTCCATCTGGCGCTGTCCAGTGAGGGTTTCCAGCGCATCTGGCCACGGGCGGCTCTGGCCCATCGCCAGCATCTTGTTCAACTTTTCTCCCGCTGCTTTGGACTTGTAGAACGTGCAACGATGCAGGGGCCCGGTGTATCCGGCTTCTTTGCACATGGCGCGGTAGAACTGGAATTGCAAAATGTCAGCGAGAAAGTACCGCATGTAAGGCACATTGCCTGCGACGTGATACTTCGCTCCCGGATCGAAGTCCGCTTCACTGCGCGCCACCGGCGGCGCCACTCCTTGATACTTCAGGCGCATGTCCCACCAGGCCTGGTTGTAATTGGCGGGAGTAATTTCCCCAGAAAAAACCTTCCAGCGCCACTGATCGATCAGCAGGCCGAATGGAAGAAATGCCACTTTTTCTAGCGCCTTTTTCAGCAGCAGAGGAATATCGGCATCGGCGGACGGCACTTTGTCGAGCAGCCCGATCTGCTGCAAGTATTCCGGTGTAACCGCCAGCGCAATCGTGTCGCCAATAGCTTCGTGGAAACCGTCATTGGCCCCACTCTCAAAAAGGTACGGTTGGCCCTTGTACGCGCGCTGATAGAAATTGTGCCCCAGCTCGTGATGGATGGTGATGAAGTCCACGTCGCGGATCTGGATGCACATCTTCACCCGCAGATCGTCCTGGTTGTCGATGTCCCAGGCGCTGGGATGGCAGACCACGTCGCGGTCGCGGGGTTTGGTGAACAGCGACCGTTGCCAGAAAGTTTCGGGCAGGGGCGCAAAACCCAGCGATTTATAAAAATTCTCGCCATAGCGCACCATGCCTTTGGCATCGAGCTTCTTAGCTTGCAACAGCCCTGTCAGGTCGTAACCGCGGCTGTTTTCCGGCAAACCCAGCAGGGGGAAAATACCGTCCCACTGCTGCGCCCAAGGATTGCCTAAAAGATCCGCGGGAATCGGGCCGTCCGGCGGCACTACACCCGCTCCGTAATGTTCTGCCAGCCGGGCGCGTACATAGGTATGCAGAGCCAAGTACAACGGCCGCACCTGTTGCCAGAGCCGCTCCAGCTCGGCGTTGAACTGCTCCGGCGTCATGTCGTACCCGGCGCGCCACATCGCGCCCACATCTTTGAAGCCCATCTCACGAGCCCCCTGGTTCGAGAGTTCGACGAAGCGCGCGTAGCGCTGGCGCATGGGCGCTCCCACCGTGTGCCATCCCAGCCAAACGTCTTGCAACTCCTTGGGATCGCGGCTGCTGCTCATGATCTCTTCGATCGCGGTAATGTCGAGACATTCATCCGGCTTGCGGCAATATTTGCCTTTGCCGTAGTCGCCATCAAGAGAGGTGCCGATTTCGATCATCTCCCGCCGCAGTTTCGGATCCTTCGGCGCCGGGGCGGTAAGACCCAATTTCAGCAGCAAGAACTTCCTCGCCAGCACAGGCGGAAGTGAGAGGCCATCGAATCGCTTCGCCTGTTCCACCAGTTCCGTCACCGCCGCGGTGCTCTGCTCATTGGCGTCGGCCGAGATCGCCTCGGTATCGTCGGTAATGAAATTTTCCTGCACCCACTGCGCCCGCGCTGCTCTCACCGTGAGTTCGTTCAAGCGCACTTCCGCCTGACTGATGAACTGTTCGGCCTCGGCCACCGTGGGCTTTGAGGCACTCTGGGCTTCCATTCCCACCGAAAAACACAACAGCAGTAGCAGGCAGCGGAATTTCATGAAACCCTCCGGTGGAAGATTATGAACGAGGCGACGGAAATTGTCAGCGTGGCATGACTCGCCCAGGGGCCGGTCGCCCACCCCGCCCCGCGAAATCCTCAGGAGTAGTACAACTCTTCCATTGCCTGCTTGACCTTCGCCGACAACTCCTCCATTTCGCGTGCTCCGTAGCCCGCCGTCGAGATGGGTTGCCCCACCCGCATTTCCAGCGGGCGGCTCTTGATGTGATAGGTGTTCATCGGCAGCAGCTCAAACGTCCCGACCAGCGCGACCGGCACAATGTCTACCTGCGCCTTGATCGCGAGGTAGAAGGCTCCGGGCAGAAACGGTTTGATTTCACCGTCCGGTGTGCGGCCGCCCTCGGGAAAAATCACCAGCGGCATGCCCGCTTTCAGACTCTTCACCGCGGAGCGGATATCGGCAATCGAGCGCGTCGGGGTCTGCTGGTTAATGCAGACCTGTCCTGAGCGTTTCAGGTGCCCCCCGATCAGCGGATACGACAGCAACTCCTTCTTGAATACGATGCGGAACTGAAATGGCAGATTGGCGTACAAGACGGGGATGTCGAGCGCGGAGGCGTGGCTCACAGCATAAACGTGGGGCTTCGAAGTGTCGATCTTGTCCAATCCCGTCACTTTCACGGGAGAGAGGATGGTCGCCATGATGCATTTGCACCACACCCGGGCAAAACTGTGCAAAATGCGCTCTCTATCGCCGACCCAGGATGCAGGAACCGAAGTGAATCCGAAAAAAACGGTGTAGGCCCAGATTAAGGGATCGAAGATCAAATACGAGCGCAGGCGGCTCGCCCAGCCATACTTCCGCTCATCCGCCGAGGCGGTTGTGGTCCGCCCGTGCAACAACGATCCAGGTTGGCCATCATCGGCCTTCGGTTCGTCATCCACGGATGGGTGCAATTCCGGCATTCAGACTCTCACTCCCAGCCGTCGCATGGCCTCTCCCACAATGTATATGGAACCGGTGATAACCACCACCCCGCGCGGAGCGGCCAGGAGATGAGCTCGCTCCAGGGCCGAGGCTACATCCGCTGCGCCTTCAATCTCGGTCGAAGTACGAGCGGCGGCCTGGCGAATTTCCTCCACCGTGGCCGATCGTGGGTTGTCGGCCGGAGTGGCGATCACCCGCTCTGCCAGCGGAAAAAGAATTTCCGCCATCTCGGCAATTGCCTTGTCGTGCATCGCCCCAAATACAAACGTCAATCGCCGGTCCTCATAGTAAGTAGACAAAGTAGACCGCAGCGCCCACGCTCCCGCCGGATTGTGGGCCACGTCGAAAACATATTCCGGAAAGTTGTCCCTGGCTGGGACAACCTGGAAACGCCCCGGCCAATGGGTCTGGCGAATGCCGCGCTCGATCGACTCCGGCGTGACCGCGAAACCTTGCTTGCTGAGTTCCTCCGCCGCCGCTACTGCGAGGGCGACATTTCTCAACTGATGCCGCCCAACCAGCGGCGCTGCTACCTCGATTTCCTTGCCCATGACCTGCAGCGGATAGCAGAGCTTTCGCGTCGGATCGAGATAATTTGCGCTCCCCGGACTCACCGGCGGGACATACGGCACGGCACTGATGCCCTGGGCTTCCAAGTCAAGAATGGCGTTGCCAATCACGTCGTTAGCTTGCGGCTGTTGCGGCAGCGTCACCACAATCCCGCCGGGTCGAATGATTCCCGCTTTTTCGCGCGCGATTTCCGCCACCGTATTCCCGAGAAATTTCTGGTGATCGAGTGAGATGTCCGTAATCACGCTGACTCGCGGCTGGACCACGTTGGTGGCATCCAACCGCCCACCCATGCCTACTTCCAACACGGCAATCTCTACTTGGTTCTGCGCAAAGTACTCGAAGGCGATGGCTGTCAGCATCTCGAAAAAGCTGGGATGCCACGGCAATTCGCCTTCCCCGATCAGGCGCTCCGCCGTCCGGTCGACCAGGTCGTGAATCAAGGCGAACTCGTCATCGGGAATTTCCACGGCGTCTATCCGAATCCGCTCATTGATGCGCACCAGGTGGGGCGACGTGTACAGTCCGGTGTGCAATCCCGAAGCCTGCAAGATTGAAGCCAGCGTGGCCGCGGTCGAGCCTTTGCCGTTGGTCCCGGCAATAAGCACGCTGGGGAATCGTTGCTCGGGACGGTTCAGCGCTCCCAGCAGCGTCCGCATATGCGCCAAGTCGAACTTATGCGGGGGCGTCTGCGCCAGCTCGTGGCCCAACGCATACATGCGCGCAACCGCGGTTTGGTAAGACATGAAAGAAGCTGTCAGCCTTCAGCGATCAGCTCTCAGCCTATCAGTTTGAAGAAACCCTCGGCTCCAGGGAAGCAGGCAAAGCTGCGGGTCGGGAGTTGAATGGACAAAACTAGGGGTTGGCTGAAAGCTGACGGCTGAGAGCTGACAGCTACGCCGCCATGAATTCCAGCGCCCGCCCGATGTACGACTTCAGATCTTTGCGCGCAACCACGGCATCGAGCATGCCGTGCTCCAGCAGAAATTCGCTGCGCTGGAAGCCGGCCGGCAGTTTGGTGCGGATAGTCTGCTCAATCACGCGCGGACCCGCAAATCCGATCAGCGCACCAGGCTCGGCGACGTTCAGGTCGCCCAACATGGCGAACGACGCAGTCACGCCCCCGGTTGTGGGATCGGTCAGCACTGAGATATACGGCACCCGCGCTTCATCCAGACGGGCCAGTGCTGCCGAAATCTTGGCCAACTGCATCAGGCTGACCACGCCTTCCATCATGCGCGCCCCGCCGGACGCCGAAACAATGACGAGCGGCGTCCGGGTCTTCTGTGCCTCTTCAATGGCCCGCGTGATCACCTCGCCCACCACCGCACCCATGCTGCCGCCGATGAACGCGTACTCCATGGAGCTGATAATCACCGGCCGCCCGTTTAGTTTGCCGCGGGCATTGATAACAGCGTCCGTCAGACCGGTTTCCGCCTGCGCCGTTTCCAGGCGCGAGGCGTAGGACTTCAAGTCGGAGAATTGCAGAGGATCGGTGGAACTCAGGTTATCGGCAAAAATATCGTATTGATCATCGTCAAGCAGTTGCGCCAGCCGGGTGCGGGCATCAATGCGGAAGTGCTTGTTGCACTTGGGGCAAACCTGGAGGTTGTCTTCCAAATCCTTCTTCCAGATGATCTGCCGGCAACCCTCACACTTCACCCACAGCCCCTCGGTACGGACTTTCTTTTCGCCCGAGGCGTTCAACTCGCCGGCTTCTCGTTTGAACCAGGCCATAAAATCAGTACCGAGTACCTGGTACCGCGTACCGACCGTGCTTGCTCGGTACTCGGTACTCGCCACTCAGTACTCAATCCCTCTCTGCGCCATCACGCCTTTCTCGTAGGCGTGCTTTACCTGGCGCATCTCGGTCACAGTATCCGCAAGTTCCACAATTGTCGGATGAGCGTTCCGTCCCGTCAAGATCACATGCACCATTTCCGGCTTTTTCTTCAGGCTTTCGACCACTTTCGCCGGATCGAGCATCCCGTAGCTAATGGCGTAGTTGATCTCGTCGAGAATAACCAAGTCCCATGCCCCCGACTGAATTGCCTTCTCGCTCTCAGCCCAGGCATCTTCGACCATGCGAACGTCTTCCGGATCAGGCTTCTCCGTGCCCACCTTCACGAAACCACGGCCTAGCTGCTTGATGACAAACTTGTCGCCGAAGGCCTGCACAGCGTCCAGCTCACCGTAGTGCCACGACCCCTTCAGGAACTGCAGCATCAATACTCGCATCCCCTGACCCACGGCTCGTAGGGCAGTGCCCATGGCAGCCGTCGTCTTGCCTTTGCCGGGACCGGTATTGACGATGATCAAACCTCGGCGAACGTCTGTCATTGTGGGCGAAGCTTGATTGTACCTGTTCCAAGGAGGTCTCGGGTTCCCCAGCGCGTCGTGGAAGGATGACCGTCAAAAGCTCCTCGGCTTTATATAAAGCGAGCTTAAAGAACACCGAGGCTATTTAAAGAATTTGGTTGAAAACGTTAATTAGATCAGTGCCCCAGGTGGTAGGGATGCCCTTTGAGAATCGTAAATGCGCGATAGATTTGTTCCAGCAAGACCACACGCGCCAACTCATGCGCCAGAGTCATTTTGCCCAGCGACAACACCAGAGTCGCAGCCCGACGAGCCTCATCGCTGAAACCATCCGCTGGGCCGATCGCAAACAGAAGCGGCAAGGAACTACGATCCTGATACTCACCCAGCCACTTGGCGAACTCCTCGGACGAAAGCTGCTTTCCGCGGCTGTCGAGCAGCACCAGCGCATGTCTCACCGGACGCGCTCCCGGTCCGCATAGCTTCAGCAGGCTGGATTCATCTTTTAGCGCGACGCCTTCGACCTCAGCATAGTGCTTGAGTCGCGTGAGATATTCATCGGTAAGGGATTGGATGGCCGCAGCCTTGGTTTTGCCGATCCATGCAATCTTGATTTTCACGAAAAGATTTAACCACAGAGGACACAGGGTGATCTTGGGTTTCCCCTGTGTTCCCCTGTGCCCCCTGTGGTTTAGCTCTTGCTTCCCGAAGCCAGCACCACCACCGCCCCAAACTTGATGCTTCCGCCATCGGCGTATCGTCCGACCGACTCCAGCACTTCGCGGTTTACCTGCTCCCACTGCTCCGCGGGAATGCGCTTGATTATGGGCAGAAACGGGGTCGACATGGCCTGCGCCTGCTCCCAAACTTCTTCTGCCGGACCGGGCCACGTCCAAGGCAGCGTCTTGGTCTCTTCTTCAATCTGCTGAAATCCCGCTTCGCGAAGCGCCGCAGAAAGACTGCCAGGATGTCCATACCGGCAAGGATCTTGCCCCGGCGGCGTGCGTACTCCGCCGGCATGTTTATGCACCACACCCATCATGCTCGACCAAAATGGCTGCTCGAACGGCCCCCACGCCATGAAACAAGCTCGGGCGCCGGAGTTCAGCACGCGGCGAGCCTCCTGCAGCGCCTTCATCTCAAGAAACATCACACCGAATCGCGAAGTCACCAGATCAAAGCTGTTGTCGGGAAAAGGAAGGTCATTCGCGTTCGCTTGCTTGATTACGAAATTTGCCAACTTCCGCTCGCGGGCGCGCTCTGCCGCTATCTCCAGAAGCTCAGCGCTGAGATCCAGCGCCGTGACCTGCCCGCCCGGCCCAACCCGCGAAGCCAGGGTTATGGCGGGCTCACCCGTGCCACTAGCCAGATCCAGCACCTTCATGCCAGCGCCGGGCTGAGCGTAGTCGACCAGCGCCTGCGTGACATCCCGGCCCATGGCAGCCGACTTCGCCTTCCATTTATCCGCGGCGATCAGCCGATAGGAAGAACCCCAGTCTGGTTTATTCGCAGCATTCATGGTAAAGAAAACCGAGCCTGGTCTAGGCTCCCTTGCGGGCCAGGCGCCGTGCTGGCGCACTTTTACTTTTTGGGCGCCCGATCAGTTCCGCCGGCTCCAACTTCTTGGCCGACTTCCACAGCCGCTCCAGGTCGTAGAACCGGCGAGATTTCTCTGAAAACACATGCACCACGAAATCAAAGTAATCCATCAGCACCCATTCCGCCAGTTTGTAGCCTTCTATGTTGGTGGGGTGCATTCCAGCTTTCTTTAGCCGGAGCTCCACTTCGTCGGCGATGGCCTGAATCTGCCGCGGATTGGTCCCGTTGCACACCACGAAGTAATCGGTAAACGCTCCCGATCCCTTTTCCACTTCCAAAATTGTGATCTCATCCGCCTTCTTGTCCTGACAGGCGGAAATGGCTTCGGCGACTTGTTGTTTAAGGCTGGATTTCTTCATGCAGTCATTGGCGGATCGTGGGTTGGGTCCGGTCCGTAGCTCTATTCTAGCCGATACCGCGCCAGCTCAGGGCTCCGCTTTAGGACAAGACCGACGCGCGCGACTGATACAACCCCATTTTCTTGATGTACTCTCCGACCGCCGGATCCACAAACTTCGCCAGCGATTTCTTGCCGCTGACCGCCTCCCGGATCGCGGTGGCCGAAACGTTTTGCTGCACTCCGTCCAGCAAATGCACCGTCACGCCCGGCAGCACCAGATCTCCCTGTGCGGGCTGTTTGGCGAATGGCTTGGTCACCGCCGCTTTGGGACGCAGCCGCTCCGGCAGGGCATTAGCGACGTCGGCCAGGGAATACCCCGGACGGCTGGCCACGATGAATGCGCACTCGCGAAACAACGCTTCCGCCAGGTGCCACTTGGCGATGTCGTTAAAAGCGTCGATGCCCATGAGGAAAAACAAGCGATCAGCTTTCTTCAACGTTTGCTTCAATCGCTGAACCGTGTCGATGCTGTAATTAACCTCCAGCGCCGCACCCTTTTTCCCTCCCACCGGAACCGGCCCCGGCGCTTCCAGGAGCGACGGCACAAAAGCTTTCTCCGCCATAGTCGCCAGCACCACCATGGCAAAGCGATGGGCGAACGCGGCCAGCGGCTGTTTCTGCTTGTGTGGCGGATTGCCCGTCGGCGCGAAGTCGATGCGACCCAAGTCAAAGCGTTCCCGCGCCGCCTGGGCCAGGGCCAAGTGGCCACGATGGATAGGGTCGAATGTCCCGCTGTAGAGTCCGATATTCATAGGTGCGCGCTACGTCCTCCCGGCCAGCGTTGCCGCGTTCCCAAAACAGCAACACCATGTACTCCTGTAACTCGCGGCATTCCCGTTTTGGAACTAGATTTGGCTTGCATGCAATTGAAGCTCCCCCTTCTACGCGCGCGCTACGTTCCTCCGGCTCGGGCGCCCATCCTCCGGTACGGTGTCGCCGTCCTTAGTATTACCCTCGCCCTGATACCGGCCCTGGCGCTTTCCGACGTGGTGGAAAGCCGTCTGGTGGTGTTCGCCGTCGCCATCATGGTCAGCGCCTGGTACGGCGGCTGGAAACCCGGCTTGGTCGCCACCTCATTCGCCCTCACCGTAAGCGCCTACTTCTCGCTGGCTGAAGGGCAATCCCCATCGCAATATCGCAAGGCCATCATACATCTCATGTTGTTTGTTTTCGTGGCGCTGCTGATCTGTTCCTTCAACGCCGCGCTGCGCTCGGCGCAAGAAGGCTTACGCCGCTCCGAGGTCAATTTCCGTTCGCTGGTCACCAATGCACCCTACGGCATTTGCCGTTGCGATGCAGCCGGAGTCCTACTCAGCGCCAACCCAGCCCTGGTCAGCCTTCTCGGCTATGCTTCGGCGGCTGAACTGGTGGGGCGCAACCTGGTGACCCTTCATGCGGACCCACAACAGTGGTTCACCATTTCCGATTATTTTCGCGCTGCCCGCAATTTTCACGGGCTGCCCTCGGATTGGATCCGCAAGAACCGCAGCACGGTGACCGTGCGACTTTCGGGGCGCACCATTCGCGACGAAGACAACGCCGTGTTCCTTGAACTCTTCGCTGAAGACGTAACCGAGCATCGCACCCTCGAGCAGCAATTTCGCCAGTCGCAAAAAATGGAAGCCGTCGGTCGTCTGGCCGGCGGCATTGCCCACGACTTCAACAATCTGCTGATGGTCATCTCCGGCTACGCCGAGTTTCTGCTGGATCGCATCGGTCCTGACCCCGGGGTGCGCACGCCGGCCCAGGAAATTGCCAATGCCGCCAACCGCGCTACTGCCCTCACCCGGCAGCTTCTGGCTTTCAGCCGCAAGCAAATGCTCGCTCCCAAAGTCCTCGATCTGAACGCCGTAGTCACGGAAAACCTCAAATTGCTGACCCGGCTGATCGGCGAAGACATCGATCTGGTAATGATCCCGGGCACGGAACTGGGCGCGGTGCGCGCTGATCCCAGCCAGATCGAACAGGTAATCATGAATCTTGCAGTCAACGCGCGCGATGCTATGCCGCAAGGCGGCAAACTAACCATCGAGACCTCCAATGTCTCTCTCGATGAGAGTTATGCCCGCCTGCACGCCCCCGCCGAACCGGGCGAGTATGTGATGCTGGCCATCAGCGACACCGGCATGGGCATGGATGCTGACACTCAAAACCATATCTTTGAACCGTTTTTCACCACCAAGGGAATCAAGGGCACCGGCCTCGGCCTCTCGACGGTTTATGGCATCGTCAAGCAGAGCGGCGGATATGTCTGGGTGTACAGCGAACCCGGCCGCGGAACATCGTTCAAGATCTATCTGCCACGGGTGACGGCCGGTGGAGAATTCGTCGCTTCCCATCCGTCGGTCCCAATCGCGGAGGTCCTTCCCGGCCACGAAACCATCCTGCTGGTGGAAGACGAAACCAACGTGCGTCAGCTCACCCGCCACTACCTGCAGGGCCAGGGGTACACCGTGCTCGAAGCCGCTGACCCGGCTACCGCCATCCAGATTTCGAGCTCGCGTGCCGAACCCATTCACTTGCTGCTGACCGATGTGGTCATGCCGGGGATGAACGGCCGCCAACTGGCCCAAGCCATCTGTTCCGCGCGTCCGGAAACGCGGGTGCTTTACATGTCGGGCTATACCGAGAACGTCATCGGCCACAACGGCACGCTCGACGTCAACGTCAACTTGTTGCAGAAACCCTTCACACTTCCTGCGCTCAAAGCAAAAGTGCGCGAGGCGCTGGATACTCCAATTTCGGAGGTTGCCATGTCAGCTCGTACCGCTCAGAAGTCCCCCGTTCGCGGAAGGTTGTCCCCGTTCCGCGCGCAGCGTTTCAATCTTCATTTGCCTTTGAAGTACCGGCCGCTGGGAGAACCCGATTGGCGGGCCGGGACCACGGAAAATATCAGCCGTTCAGGGATGCTGTTCCGTGGCGAAGAGCCGATCTCGCCCAGTGTGCAGGTTGAGATCAACCTGGTGCTGCCGCCAGAGATCGCAGGCCTGGCGCCCGCGGAAGTCGTATGCCGTGGCGAAGTGGTGCGTTCAGTCGCTGGAGAGACTCCGTCAGTGAGTCCAGCACTCGCGGCAAAGATTCTGCAATATCACTTCCATCATGGCGGGCAGATACCACAAGCGTGAGTGCCTTTGTTACCCTGTGCTCTCTGTGTCCCCTGTGGTTAAGTCTTTATCCTGAAGCTCGCCGGCTGACGCCTGCGATCTCGCTTCGTCCACTTTATCCGCCATCGCGAACTTCAGCTCCTCAATCCCTTTGCCCGTGACCGCTGAGATTGGAAACAGCTCCAGCTTTTTCTTCTTGCAATATGCTTTCAGCTTGGCCAGCTTGTCTTTGTTGACGACATCGATCTTCGACGCCACCATCATCATTGGCTTTTCTTCCAGCTTCGCGCCGAAGCTCGCGAGCTCGCCGTTGATTACTTCCACATCTTTCACTGGATCCGGCCGGCCGCTCGAGTCCGAAACATCCACCATGTGCACCAGCAATCGCGTGCGCTCAATGTGCCGCAGAAACTGGGTACCCAGCCCCGCACCCGTGTGCGCCCCTTCGATCAGCCCAGGAATGTCGGCCACCACAAAGCTGCGCTCTCCGGCGATGTCGCCCACGGCCACAACGCCCAGGTTCGGCTGCAACGTAGTAAACGGATAATCGGCGATCTTCGGCCGCGCTGCGGAAATCCGCGAAATCAACGTGGACTTGCCCACGTTCGGATACCCTACCAGGCCCACATCCGCCAGCAGCTTCAACTCCAGCCGGAAAGTGCGTTCCTCGCCGGGCCGCCCGTCTTCGTGCTCGCGCGGCGCTTGATGTGTAGAAGTGGCAAACCGCGCATTGCCGCGCCCACCGCGCCCGCCGCGAGCAATGACGACGCGCTCGTCGGCATGCGAGAAATCATGCACTTTGTCTCCGGTGTCGGCGTCATACACAATCGTGCCCACCGGCACTTTCAGCAGCACATCTTCGCCTTGCCGCCCGCTTTTATTCGAACCCTCCCCATGCCGCCCACGTTGCGCTTTATATTCAGGGTTGAAGCGAAAATGCACCAGTGTGTTATGCCGCTCGCTCGACTCCATGATGACGTCGCCGCCATCGCCGCCATCGCCGCCCGACGGCCCTCCGCGCGGGACGAACTTCTCCCGCCGGAACGCCATGCAGCCGTTGCCGCCATCGCCCGCCTTCACCCGGATTGTGGCTTCATCGATGAACATCAGCTTCTAGCTTTCAGCTCTTAGCTTCTAGCTTAAGACCCTGTGATCCTCTGTGCTCCCTGTGGTAAAAGACTTGAAAATCCTAACCACAGGGGACACAGAGGTTCACAGAGAATCCCAAAAACAAAAGCCTCGCATCGCGAGGCTGTGTGGCGCGGGCGCCCTCGCCCGCGTTTACTTCGCTTCTACCGGTTCCACCATGACAAACTTGCCCATCTGACCCCGGTCCATGAACTTGATGCGCCCGGTGATCTTGGCAAACAAAGTATCGTCCTTGCCGCGGCCCACATTCAACCCCGGCTTCACCCGCGTGCCCCGCTGCCTTACGATGATGGTGCCGCCCGGAACCAGTTGTCCGCCGAAAGCCTTGAATCCCAGCCGCTGCGAATTCGAATCGCGGCCATTGCGTGATGTGCCCTGCCCTTTTTTATGTGCCATAGCTTAGTTTCCAGTTTCCGGTTTCCAGTTGAAACCTCGACTATCTCTTCTTCTTAGGTGCTGCCTTCTTGTGTGTCTTCTTATGCACCGGTTTTGCCGCGACAGCCTTCTTGTGCGCCGCCTTGGTTCTGCCCGTCTTCACTTCCGCAGTTTCCGCCGGAGCCGCCTTCTTCACTTTCGGCTGCTTCTTCTCCAACTCGGGAGCTTTGAACTTCTGCCCGTCAAAAGCGATCTCGACAATCCGCACCGCAGTGTAGTTCTGCCGATGTCCGCGCAGCTTCTTGTACTGTTTTTTGCGTTTGTAATGGAAGACCAGGATCTTTTTCTCGCGCCCCTGCTCGACGATTTCGCCGGTCACCTGCGCACCCGACTTGGGCACGCCGATCTGGCCGGCCTCAGCCGAGACTGCCAGCACGTCGCTGAATTCAATCTTGCCGTCGGTGCCGGTGCCCTGGCTCTCCACTCGAATTACATCGCCCGGCGCCACCCGGTACTGCTTCCCACCGGCGCGGATGACCGCGTACATACTTATGCCTCCGTCAACAACGTTCCTCGCACCCTGTGCAAGGCGTGGAATCTGCTGGATTTCCTTGCTTGCTGCTTTCCGCGTCGGCGCCTCTCGCACGATTAGCGGACGGCCCCAGAACGGAGCCGCAAGTACAGGCAAACTTAACTATTCTAGCGTGCGGGGGAGGAAAGGGTCAAACGGGAGGCAAGACCAAGCACGGATTTACAGAGGTTTTCACAGATCAAGAATTTAGGTCTATCCGTGACAATCCGTGTAAATCCGTGGCTGAGCCTCGTGTAGTCGCATGCCCACGTCACTTGCTCAATGGCTTCACGATCTCCCCCAGCACGTCCGCTGCCCCGCTCCGCTGAAGATGCGGATTCCTGCTCCCGTCATGATAATCAATCGAGTAGGTCTTGAAGAACTTCGCATTCTCGACTAGCACGTCAATCGGTTGCTTGCTGTCTTTTGCGGCTCGCAAAGCATCTTGCAACACATCTTTATCCCAGGCTCGACCATTAATCGCGATCAGCTTCATCCCCGGGCCGATCCCGGCAGCGTAGGCCGGTGATCCGTACACTACATCCAGGAATTCACCGTCTTCCTTCATCGTGAAGCCTAGGGAGTAAGAGGCATCCACATAGTTGTCGAGCTTTTCTTCCGTATGAATGAACACATTGGGCTGATCGTTATAAACCAGCCGCCAGCCGCCACGTTCGATGCCGCCGAGCGGCGCGCCCGCCTTCACGGCATTCACTCGCTCCTGCAAAAGTCCTGCCCAGTCGTATGGCGTCACCTGATTCAACGTGCGCACCACATCTTCAAACGTGTAAGGCACAACCTTCGGAGGACCGCTGTCGCCGCCGTGAAAGAGACGACAGAAGTCATTCAGCGACTTCTGGTCGTTGCTCTGCTGCCGGATGATGGTATCGACCTCAAGCCAGATCAGCTCACCCTCCGGATAGTAGTCCAGGCCGCGCCGCCAGCTCTGCCACTCTGGCCCCAGCATGCGCAGAATCTGCACCGACCGTGCCGTGTCCTCCAGCGGACGCCACGTCCGCCCGGCGCGGTGGTCAAGCATTGCGGCAGTTGCCGCCAGGGCTTCGCGATATTGCTCGGGTGTCCATAGGCCGGAGCGCGCCGTCAGGACCCGACCAAGATACTCGGTCAATCCCTCATATACCCAGAGTAGGTCGCCGACCATCGGATCCTGATAATTGCGGGTAGCTAATCCGGCTGGCCGCCGGTACTTCCCGTTCCACGAATGAGTAAACTCGTGTGGCAACAGGTCCGCCATCAGCAGGTGGATATCGGGATCGATCAGCGTGCGCTCAGCTGTGCTGTTGTCGCTCGACTGGTGATGCTCCAGGCCGTGGTGACCGGCCTGGTCGCTGAGCGTCCACAGGAAATGATATTCCCGATAATGACGCGCGCCGAACAGAGCGCCGGTTTCAGCGACAAGCTTGCGGTAGGCGGCTTCGTCCGCAGGCGTCATCGCCAGGCCAGCATCGCTCTCGCTGACCATGTCGATAACGTGAGGCGGAGTGTCCCCTGGATTGGTCAGCTCGACTCTGCGATAGTGATCGCCGGCGATAAGGGGAGAATCGATCAGCGTAGTAAGTGAGACCGGCTTGAATCCAATGACGACGTTCGTCCCACTCTTTGTCACGCCCGCGACCGCCAACGCTGTCCCGAATTTCCAGCCTTGTGGCGGAGTGACCGCAGCTTCTACTCCCACGGCATCCGAGCTGGCGCCTTGCGGATAAAGCACAACCTGGTTCCAGTTCAAGTCCAGCACATTCGTCGTCGCCGCAGGCCCGCCTGCGCCTGCGCTGCCGTCGTCGGTGATGGTGTCCAGCGAGACGTGTAGCTCATTCGTACCCGCGGGTACGTTAACGTGGAAGGCATACATATCCACGGGATCGCGCTCCCAGGCCAGGGTCTGACCACCGGCTTCCATCTTTATACCGGCGACGTTGGCAATCGGGCCCGAGGGACGATGATTGCCGGGGATCCATTTCGGATAGACCAGCGTCAGCGGTCCGGGCTTCACTGGAATTGTCAGCCGCGAATGATAGATGTTGCGGGGCGCATCGCCCAGATCGACGAACAGTTGGATGGACTGAGCGCCAGCAAAACCAGATAAGAATGAAAATACAAGAACGATGAAGCCAGTGCCAAACAAGAAACGACGCATAGGCGGATCTCCTCCAGCAAAACTCAGGAGGAAGTGAGCTTAATGGAGACGCAACTTGGATGCAATTGGAGAACACCAGACCCGTGTTTTGCAGTTTCGCCCACGCTGTGCGAAAATTCTCGCCGCTCAGGAGGCATCTTCTATGATCAAACGCAGTCTTACGTTGTCTCTCTGTATTCTCGCACTCGCCCTTTCAACTTTCGCCAGCCCCATTCCCGACAAAGCTCTTATGCAGAAAATCTGGGCGGGCTGGTGTACGCTCAACCCCGCCAATGTCGCATCGTTCTACGCCAAAGGCGACCACACTTTCTTCGACATCGCCCCGCTCAAAGACGCCAGTTGGGACGAGTACCAGAAAGGCTCCGCCGCACTTGAGGCCACCTATAAGTCAGCCACGTTCACCGTCAATGACGATGCCCAGATCCACAACGCCGGCCAAATTGTCTGGGGCACAGCTACGGTGAAGTACGACATGGTCCAGAGATCAGGCAAGCATGAAATGGGCGACTTCCGTTGGACCGTCATCTGGCAGAAAGAAGACGGCAAGTGGCTGATCGTGCACGAACACGTGTCCGCACCGCTTCAGTAAAGCAAAAGAGCGCCACGGATTAACACGGATTTCACGGATGGCAAAAGAACAAGGCTTTATCCGTGAGAAGGCGCGCGAATCCGTGGCCGCCTTGGAAAAGACTTCCCCTATTGCCCCCTCAGCTTCTTCAGCATGTCAATCCCGTTCTGATTGTCGGGCTTCAGCTCAATCGACTTCTCATAGTTCAGGATCGCCAGGTCTTTTTGCCCGGTTCTCATATAGGCCTCGCCTATGCTGTCGTACGAATTCCAGTAATCCGGATGATCTTGCACTTGCAGCTTGAACACCTGAATGGCTTCGTCGGATCTTCCAGAAAACAGCAGCCGGTACGCAATGTGCAGGAGCACGTTCTCATCCAATTGCTTGGGAGAGGACTGCTTCATCTCTTCGTACTTCCGTATGGCCGTCGCGGCGTCGCGTGCGTTTACCACCAACTGCAAAACGTCGACAGCTCCGGGCTGCGAGGTGTAATTCCAGCCATCGTCTCCGTCGTGTCCGAATGCCTCTGGGTTTCCGCCTTGCTTCAGAAACGGCCCCAGTCCTACCTGTTCGCTCTGCGGCGTGAGCATTTGCCGGGTCATGGCTTCCGAAAGAATATGGTTGGCCTTGCCCTGTTTGGAAAGGGCGATTTCAATGCCCCACTTGGCGAGATCGGCCGGGGTAGTCCACAATCCCGCCGCCGCCATTTCCGGGTAGATGTGCCATTTGCCCGGGACCACGCTGCCATCGCCACGGGCTCCGCTGGCCGCTCTTTCCGACCACGATGCCGGCAAGGGCTGCTGATAGGTGCTAATCGGTCATGCCAACTTTCCTGAGAACGGTCTCGCGCATGAACTCGGGAAACGGCTTGCCGGTTACATCGATCACGAGTTGCTGCTCGATGGTGACTCCGCCGCCCGAGTAGTTCTGCTTGCTGCCGGGAACGAACTCTACCCGCACCGGCGCGGTGTTGGCCGGTGGCTCACCGTTGAGAACTTGTACCAGCGTGGGGATCGGTTTGCCAACTTCGTATCCCGGAAATCCATGTACGGTGAGGCCGGCGCTGTGGCTCATGATGCGCCGCAGCGTGACTTTCTGATCTTTGGTGAATTCGTTGTCGGGCACTTTCCAACTTTTCAGCTTGTCATTCACGTTCTCATCGAGCGACAGTTTTCCATGCTCCACCAGATACAGCGCGCCGGTCGCAGCGACCGGCTTGCTGATCGATCCGGCTTGAAAAAGAGTGTGAACGGTCACCGGCGTAGTTGCGCCCGCCTCAGTAACGCCGTAAGCCTTGGCCCATGCAATCTTGAAATTATCGACCACGGCCACGCTCAGGCCCAGGACTTTGTAGATCTTCATCAGCTCTGGCAGGCTGAGTTGGATCGGCGCTTCATTCGGCCCCAAAGAAATGGGTGGAATCCCGTTCTCGACCCGCTGGATGCGGGCAGCGGCCAGCTGGGAATCACTGGTTTCTGGCTGGGGCTTAGGAAGACTGAAAGAAGATGCAATTAGAGAAAAAACGAAAGCGCAGACCAGAACGCTTCTGGATGACTTGGAGCTCATTGAGTCCTCCGTCGAAAAGGCATGGGACGACCGGGATCAGGAGACGGAGTATAGACGATGGGCGAAGGGGGATGTTAGCAGGGAGTTGAACTCCGTAAACCCAAAAACGCCACATATCTACACGGATTTTCACGGATCAGAAAACCAAGAGGCCTTATCCGTGATGATCCGCATAGGTCCGTGGCGGATTTGGCTGGACCTCTTACTGAATCAGCGTTCCCCCATTGCTCGGCGCTTCATCCGGCGGGATCACCACCGCCGCCGCCACGCGGTCTCCCGGCTCAAGCTGCAACAGCCGCACGCCTTGGGCGGCGCGGCCTGATTCGCGAATCGTGCTCGAATCCATGCGGATGATCTTGCCGTACTGGCTGATCAACATCACTTCGGAATCTTCGGTCACCTGCGCAATGCCCACCACTTTGCCGTTGCGTTCGGTGGTCTTGACGTTGATGACGCCGGAGCCGCCCCGTCCTTGCAAGCGGTATTCGTCGGCGGGAGTACGTTTGCCGTAGCCGCCTTCGGTGACGGAAAGAATCAGCGAGCCTTTTTCGGGGATCAAGTCTTCCCCTTCAGCGGCCCCCGCCTTCTTTACCGGCGCAACCCCTGGCTTGGTGGTCACCGCCATGCCAACAATGTAATCGCCCTTGTCGAGGTTCATGCCGCGAACGCCGTAGGCGGGCCGGCCCATGGAGCGCACGTCTTCCTCCTCGAAACGAATAGCTTGGCCGTCGTGCGAGGCGAGGAAGATGATCTGGTTGCCGTCGGTGAGGGTGACGCCCACCAGCTCGTCTTCTTTTTCGATACCGATAGCGATAATACCGCGCGACATGACGTGCGAGAAATCTTTCAGTTCGGTCTTTTTCACCGTGCCGTTGCGCGTGGCAAAGAAAATGTAGCGGCCTTCTTCGTCCAGATGACGCACAACCAGCATGGTGCGCACGGTTTCGCCGGGTTGCAGTGCAACCAGGTTGCCTACGTGTTTGCCCTTGCCGGCGGCGCTGACGTCGGGAATCTCATACACTTTCAGCCAGTACACGCGCCCAGTGTTGGTGAAAATCAGAATGTAAGCATGGGTCGAAGCAATGAAAAGATGCTCAACGAAATCTTCGTCGCGCGTCTTCATGCCGGTGCGTCCCGTGCCACCACGTCGCTGCATGCGGTACGTCGAGATCGGCGTGCGCTTCAGATAGCCGCCATGGCTTACGGTGACCGCGACTTGCTCGTCAGCGATCAGGTCTTCCAGCATGATCTCGGCAGCTTCGTCTTCGATGCGGGTGCGACGCTCGTCTCCATAGAGCTTTTTGACTTCTTCGAGCTCTTTGACGATGACGCCGCGAAGCTTCTTCTCGGAGCCGAGAATGGACTCGAACTCGGCAATGTTCTCGCGGGTCAAGTTCAGCTCTTTGGTAATTTCGTCGATGGAGAGCTTGGTCAGGCGGTGCAATTGCAATTCCAGAATGGCTTCGGCCTGGATGGCGGTAAAGGGCTTCTCGGCGTTCGGCTTGGGGGCGCGGCCGGTGACATTGATGTCGATTTTCTTGCCGCCAAAATAGGCGACCAAGTTCTCGCGCGCATCTCCGCGGTTGGCGCTGGCGCGGATGATGGTGATCACGTTGTCCAGATGATCGAGCGCGGTGAGATAGCCTTCCAGAATGTGCTCACGGTCTTTGGCCTTGCCGAGCAGGAAGGCAGTCCGGCGCCGCACCACATCCACGCGATGATCAATGAAGTGCTTGATGGCCTGGATCAGGCCCATTTCTTTGGGCGCGCCGTTGACCACCGCCAGCAGGATCATGCTGAAGCTTTCCTGCATGGAGGTGTGTTTGAACAGCTGGTTGAGCACCAGTTGCGGCTCGCCGCCGCGCTTTAGTTCGACCACGATCCGCATGCCGTCGCGGTCGCTGAAATCGTTGACGTCCGCAACATCGTCAACAATCTTGTTGTTGACGAGTTCGGCGATGCGCTCAATCAGCTTCGCCTTGTTCACCTGGTAGGGAATTTCGGTGATGACGATGGCTTGCCGTTCCTTGGTGATGTTCTCAATCGCCGCCTTGGCCCGCATCATGAAGCGGCCGCGGCCGGTGCGGTAGGCCTCCAGAATTCCGGCTTTGCCATGAATGATTCCAGCAGTGGGGAAATCGGGGCCTTGCACGAACTTCAAAATTTCCGGCAGCGTCGTGTTGGGATTATTCACCAGCGTAATCGTCGCATCGACAATCTCTGTCAAATTGTGCGGCGGAATGTTGGTCGCCATGCCGACCGCGATACCATTCGAGCCATTGACCAGCAGGTTCGGGACGCGCGCCGGTAGAACTGTCGGCTCCAGCGTGGATTCGTCAAAGTTGGTGACAAAATCTGCGGTGTCTTTGTCGATATCGCTCAGCATCTCTTCCGAGATGCGGGTCATGCGGCATTCCGTGTAACGATAAGCCGCTGGTGGATCGCCATCTACTGAACCGAAGTTCCCTTGTCCATCGACCAGCGGATAGCGCAAAGAAAACGTCTGCGCCATGCGCACCAGCGCGTCGTAGAGCGCGGTGTCGCCATGAGGATGGTACTTGCCCAAACATTCGCCCACCACCTTGGCGCACTTCACATATTTGCGATTGTGAAGGATGCCCATATCGTGCATGGCATAAAGAATCCGCCGATGCACCGGCTTCAAACCATCGCGCACGTCGGGCAGGGCGCGGCCAATGATCACCGACATCGAATAGTCGAGATACGACCGCCGCATCTCGTCTTCGATGTTGACGGGCTGAATGTTGGCGGCGCCGGGAATGCCGGTGCCATCTCCGCCAGGCGGAGGCGTTAAGGGAAGTTCGGGGTTCTGCGGATCGTCAGGCATAAAAGCTTTTGGCTCCTAGCTATTGGCTGCTAGCAAGTGTGCGTAAATCATTGCATTCACAGGACGTTAAGTACGCTTTGTGTAGGTGAAATTATACCATGAAAAGAGGCTCTGAGGAGGTGGACAAAACGACAATTTGGGGATATCAACTACGGCACCATCTTGCGAGGAAAAGGAAAATGGTCAGGGTCTGGTCACCACGTCGTTCGACCTCTCCGGAAGCACAAATCTTACGCCGCTATCCTGATTGGCTCGGAACGTCGCGGATAAATCGAGCGTGGACAGTTGAATATTTCGCATCGACGGTCCACCCTGCGAGTAATCGCTACGCGCGTAGAGAACCCCGCCGGTGATCACATAGTTACTAACCTGTTCCCGATGCCCATCGCGATACACCAGCACCGCCGGCGGAAGATCGCGGCTGATTGCAGAACCAGAAACCCGAGCTGACGCGACTTCCGCATAATCCGGCGACTGCGCTCCCGTGCTTTGCGCCCCGCCGTAGCGAACAAAGCGATCGCCTTGCCATTCGATCAATAGAGGTTCGGTTGGCCGCTCCGGCTGGATGATTCTTTTCTCTACGACGACTGGCGCTGCTGGAGGCTCTCCCGCGTAGTCTCCATAGTCCCCATAGAAAAATGGGTACCCGAAGCCGCCGCTGCGGAAATGCCTGAACCCAACGTTGCCGACGGAAATGCCGGCCCGCCCGCGCATCTGTGCAGCTGACATCGGCGAGAGAAGGCCAGCCAGCAGCGCAATGATCAAAATCCTTGGCATATTTCTAGTTGGCTTCAGCTCCCGCCGGCAAGGTGGAAGTCGATTCCACGGTCATCATTCTGCTTCAAAGTTGCGGTCAAATCCAGATCCGACAACGCGACTTTGCGGCGATGTCCCTCAGTCAGATCGTAAAGCGTAGATCCCACGATCGCGTAATTCTCGACTTCGAGCTCATGACCGTCTTTGAAGACCAGCAATGTCGGCGGCGATTGCTCAGACGTGGCCTCGGGAGCTGCAGCGGAGGATTTTTCGTCAGCCGAGGCTTCCGGCTCAGGAGGCCGGGGCACATATCCTGGGCCGCGCCGGTCGAAGATCGTCGGCCCGCCGTTGTACTCGTCTTCGGGCGCATAGTTCTGTGCGTCGCCATTGTCGTAATAGCCGCCGTCGTAACCGTAGCCGTAATAGGGATACCCGTAATAACCCACGCTGCCCTGCGGATAGCGCGGGCGGTGATGCGGACCGCCGTTAGACCCCGAGCTTGAACTCCCATGCCACGGCCTGCTGTTGGGGAATGCGGGATTGAAACCGGGAGTGTATCCGCGCGGGCCGAGAGAGGTGACGCTGGGCGGCGTGCCATTGATCGCGCGTCCGCCAAATCCCATCGACGTGACTGAGGGAGGGGCCGCATGAATTTGCGCCTGGGCCGCACCCACACTCAGCAGCAGGCCAAGCAGCACGCCAAATCCCGCCACCGTAGCTCGATTCCACCGCTTCACAACCACATCATACTCCCGCCGCAGCGCCATGGCGCACCTCCCCTTGCTAAATTAGAACCTGGCCGGGAGGCAAAGGTTGCGGGAAATAGTGCAGCCCATCAGGGCCGTTTGTCTCCAGAACCAGCGTCAGCCCCGTCCCACCCGGGAGAGTTCCATCAGATTCCATAAGGCGTTAGCCACCACCAATCCCCAGATGCAAGCCACTGCTCCCCGCTGCCGGCTTTCCAGCAGATCGGCCGCAATGCCAGCGACAAATATGAACAGGAACGGCACGGCCATCAGCAGAAACCCGGCCCCAGGATAGTGCGGCATACCCATGCCCAGGACCAGAAACAGTACGGCGACCAGGAGTGGCGCCGTGTTGCCGAAGTAGCGCGAACGCCTCCACATGAAATACACGATTAGCGCCGCCGGAAATGTAACCAGCAATGCCGGACCCGCTTGTCCGATCTGCCCGAGCATCCGTTGATAGGACCACTTGGTCGTGAACGCCTGCCAGGTCATTTGGAAAAAACGCGCATGGCGGATTCCCTGCCAGAACCATTCCCAACGAAATGCATACGCCGCCCCCAGCAGAAGCAGCGCCACCACGCACGCCGCCAGCCAGATGACGACCGCGGCCTTTCGCCGTGTGGGCGCAACGTATAACATGAACGCCAGCGCCAGAGGCGCCAGAACGATCAGCGAGAACTGGCATCCCAGCGCCAGCGCCAATGACAATCCCAGCAGCAGAATGCGCCGCCAGTTCCATACCACCACCTCGCGCGGCGCATACAAAGTGTGGGCCACGGCAATCGCGGTGAAGATCGCGCCAAATGTACCCCAGGCCGCCCCCATCTCCGGTTCTGTCGACCACAGCGTGCTGCCCCGGAGGATGGCGGGAGAGAAGCAATAGAGAGCCAGCGCGACATAGCCGCCGGCGTTTCCGTAGAGTCTTCGAGCCACGTACCACACCGAGGCTCCGAGCAACACTCCAAACACGATGTAGGGCAGCCGCTCCAACCACCCAAAGTACAGCGGAGTGTTCACGTCCGGCGGGTGCCATCCCAGAAGCGGAGCCGACGCCAGCAGGTACCAGAGTGGTGAGTGGTCAGGATCGTAACCCTCATTCTGGTCCACCTCTGGCGGAGGAAACGTTCCCGCCTCAATTCGATTGGTCGACGGCGTCCCCGCGATCGATTCTCCCCGCCATTGCAGCAAGCCTTCCTGCACCCGAAAGAGCTGGGAGGAATCCACCGCCTCTCGCTGCGCATGTCCGAGCAGCAGCCAAAAACACTGCGCCATGAATGTCAGGAGGAGAAATCCGGCCAGCACTTGCGGCCGTCCGAAGCGTTCGCGCGTGAAAAATTGACTCATGAAGCAACGGCGAGTGTTTTACCATGTCCAGGGACGGTTAGGGAAACTTCCGCATGGATGTACCTGAAGGCAACATCAACTCTCCGGCTCCGGAACCGCCTCCAAGCCCTCAAACTCCCTTGCCAGCTCTGACGACTCCGTCTGCCGAAGGCATTCACGACCTCTTCCTCGGCCCCGAGGGTCTGCGCCCCGGCTGGAGCCTGTTTCTGTATCTTGGGATGGGAGCAGTCGTCTTCTTCCTGCTCTCGAGTTTCGTCCGCTTCATTCCTTCGCACGGCGCAGGGGCACTCTGGCAGACCTTCTTCATTTACATCGTGCTGGTCGCCTCTTCGCTCCTGCCCGCACGGGTCATGGGTGTAGTTGAGAAGCGGCCCTTTGGCGTCTTCGGTCTTCCTGGGCGGGGAGTTCTGGGCAAGCTATTTTGGCTGGGATTGGTTTGGGGCATCGTCGCGCTTTCGGCCTTAATGCTTCTGATGCGCGGCGCAGGAGTGTTTTCCTTCGGCGATCTGGCCCTGCACGGTACACGCGCGCTGAAGTTTGCGGCGTTCTGGGGAGCATTTTTTCTGCTGGTTGGTTTCTTTGAAGAGTTCACTTTTCGCGGCTACTCCCAGTTCACTCTCGCCCGCGGAATGGGATTCTGGCCGGCAGCATTTTTACTGTCGTTGGTGTTTGGGGCCATCCATTTGCAGAATCCCGGCGAGGCCTGGGTGGGCGCGCTGTGCGCCGGGCTGATCGGTTTGTTTTTCTGTTTCACTCTTCGCCGCACCGGCAGCCTCTGGTTCGCGGTCGGCATGCATGCCTCCTGGGACTGGGGCGAAAGCTACTTGTATTCGGTTCCGGATAGCGGAGGCATGGTAACCGGCCATCTGCTCAATTCTGGCTTCCACGGCTCTCACTGGCTGACCGGAGGCTCGGTCGGCCCGGAAGGCAGCGTGCTGGTGTTCGTGGTGATCGGGGCTTCGTGGCTGCTGTTTGACCGCGTGTATCCGAAGCCCCCTGTGGAGGACGGGCGTCCCCGCCCGTCCTGATAGAAACTCACCACGAATAATGCACCGTGTACGTCACCACTTCTTCCCCGTCCGGCGCGATGGTGATGGGGAACTCCGCCGTCTGCGCATCACTTTTCCGTGACGGTTGCGACTGCTCGATCAGTTTCCAGTTAGTCCAGCGATACATGTGCTCGACCACGCGCACATTCACCGGCTCCTTCTTGTGGTTGCGCACCCGGATCTCGAACGACTCCTCCATCCACTTCTGGCTCGATTCCACGTGAAAGTTGGTGCGCTTGCGTTCGCCCACCACATCGAACGCGTTCCCGGTGTAGACACGAATGGTTTCGTCCTTCGGTGTGTGATTGATGGTGTTCTCGCCGACGAATTCCAGGTGCCCATCGGTATCGCGGCGATAAAAGCGCAGTTTGCCCTTGGGCAGCGGAACGCCCAAGTGGTTCGTATCTGCGTTCTTGAATTCTTCCATCACCCATACTTTGGGATTCGACTGCGTGCCATAGTTCGGTTCGTTGCGGACCTGCTCGGGGTTGTAGTAGCTGTATTGATCGGTCTTGGCGCCGTCATACACGTAAATCCTCTGCCCATGAATGCTGGTGGCGCGCACGAATTCCACCTGCTTGGTTTGCTGGTCGCGCAAGGTGGTGGGCCGCTGCAGGGAGTAAAGATGAAATTCGTCGAACGTTTTCTCCCGAACGACGGGTGCCATATTCTCCTGGTCGCCCGCCATCTTCGCTGCGGCGTACACCCGCCCCCCGATGCCGCCCTCCTGGATCTTGTTGACATCTCCGGCCAGCAGCTTGATGGTGGCGTTCTCAAACGTCTTGCCACTCTGGTTGTGCATGGTGACCCAGCCCACCATGTCGAGCACATCGAACTTGCTGCCCGGTTTGTCCGAAACCACCAGGTTGTAGTCCGCCTGCCAGCTCATTCCGCTGCTGACGTAAGAAATCTCAGCATCGAACTTGCCCGGATCGTTGGTCTGGATTTCCCAGCTCAAGGTCGGCTTCAGGATGGAGTCGCCGGTCAGCGCGGGAAAGAGCGGCTGTCCGGGCAACCCAAAGCGCAACACGCCGTCGACTTCGATCAGGGGCTGGCCGAAGCCCGGCTGCGGATAGCCGTTGTTGTAGCTCACACTCGGAATATATCCGCTGCGGATGATCTTGCCGTGAACGGTTTCCTGTTTCTCGCCACGCTGCACCAGGAAGTCGATGGTCTTGCCCTCATAGAACGAGAGCAACAATTCCTGCGAGATCGGATCGTTGCGATAGTTCTGTTCGAGAATCTGCAGCGCGCGTCCGTTGGGGTCGCGCAGGATCACCGAGTCCGGCTCCAGGTGCGCGGCAATTCCGGCAAACTCAACATGGTTGACGCCCGCTCTTAAGTCCATGGGCAGGTGTTCGCGTGCGACGAAGAAGTTCTGGTTGTAGATGGTGAGTGCGGGTGCGTCGTCCGGCGCGCTTTGGCCCGCGGCGCCGATGGCGCAGAGTAGCAGTACGATGACGGCGCAGGTTTTGACAATCGTTTTTTCGTTCCTCATGCAATCCCCCTTTTTCGCTGCGGCCGGAACGAGGGAGAACTTCCGGCCTTGGTCAAAGAACGGGGGCTGGGGAGGAACTTGCAAGGAAGGCTCAACCACAGAGGACACGGAGTGGCACAGAGGTAATCACGAGTAACCTGGGATGTTTACGAACAGCGGGCGGCAACCGCGTCTGCGAATCGTTCCGCCGCACCTTCTGCCAGCTTCAAAAACAATGCCGGCTCGATCAACTCCAGCTCCATAAGCAGAAACTGGCCGCCGCTCCCCACGCCATCTACACGGGCATAGAGCGGTACACTCTCGAGGGCTCCAATGACGCGGCTTGCTGCTTGGATCACCGAGTCGGGGGCTTTTGCAATCCGTTCCGCGCCGCCAAAATCATGCTGCACGCGGAAATCTCCGGCTTTCGGGATTTTGAGAACAGCATGGCTGAACTTACCGGAGAAAAAGATTAACGACCACTCGCCCCGCGTGCTCACTTCCTCCATGAATTCCTGCACCATCGCGCCCGGGCCACGGAGCAGATCATCGGCTAATGCCTGGGCCTCATTGGTTTCGCCGGCAGAGGTCAAAACCGTGCGATAGGCGGTCGCCGAGACGCGCGGCTTTATTACCGCTTTTGTCCAGCTATATTTGCGCAGTTCCTGCTGGAGTTGAAAGCCCTTCTCAGGCCAGAGCGTGGGCACAATCGCTACGCCCTTCCGCTCAAGGTCCCGCAGATAGATCTTGTCCGCATTCCACCGCAGCATCGCTGGCGGGTTCCACACTCGCACCCCAGCTTGCTCGAGTGAAGCGATCCAGGCCAGAAATTCCGGGAGCCGCAGGTGATAGTCCCAGCACGAGCGGATGAGGACGGCGTCGGCTGCCGGCCACGGGACGCTGGCATCACTCCATACCGCTGGCCTCGCCTCGATGCCACCCTTCAGTAGAGGCGCGATCAATGCCTGATCGTCCTCGGTCAGATCGGGAATGGATTCGCAGGTGGCGCAAAGAACCAGCTTCATGGACCAAAAACCTCTGTGACCCTGTGTCCTCTGTGGTTATTGCTCTTACCGAGGTCAGTGCTCTTATGCAAAAGGGCGGCTGTCAGGCCGCCCAGCTAGCAGTTAATCCGTGAAAATCCGTGGCGGATTGATCTAAATATCCAAATTCTTCACATCCAGCGCATTATCTTCAATGAACTTGCGCCGCGCTTCCACGTCCTCGCCCATCAGCGTGGTAAAGATGTGGTCAGTCTCCGCAATGTCTTCGAGTTTCACCGAGAGCAGCGTGCGGCGCTCCGGGTCCATGGTAGTTTCCCACAGCTGCGACGAGTTCATTTCGCCCAGGCCCTTATAGCGCTGGGTGACAAAATCTTTCTTGCCTTCGGCCAGCACGTGGTCGCGCAGCTCGCGCGGAGTGTCTTTCTCCACGATCTGCGCAACCTCCTTCCGTTTGGCCACAGCTTTCGCCGGAACTTCTTTGCTGGTCTTCTTCTGCGTTTTTTCTACGTCCTCGCGTTCGGCGTCACTAAGTTCTTCAGCGGCATCGCCATTCTTCGGCGCCGCTTTGGCAATGCTCTCCACCACAAACGGCGGCTCCATGTAGGGCTCGATCTGTTTGTATTTCGAAAGCAGCTGGCGGAATTCCGCGGTCGACGCCAGTTCCCAGTTGATCAAGTGTTCGGCGCCCTGCGAATTCACCACCCGCACTTCCCACAGCGTATGCTCTTCGTCGAAGCGCATCTCGACTTCTTTGAACTGCCGCTCCTTCTGCAGTTTCTTCAGTTCTTTTTCCAGGCGTTCGATCTTCTTCGGCGGCGTTTTCTTGTCGCCCTCGAAATCGGCGCGCTTGGCCAGATCGAGTTTGGGCAACAGCTCGGTGATTTTTTCGTCGCGCAGGCGCTTGTCGACTTTCTCGAACAGCTTCAAATATTCATCCAGCACGGTGATGAACTTGGCCAGAGTCGCGCCTTCCAGCTTGGCCGCTCCTTCACCATAGCGCACGCTCAGGCCCTCCGAAGCGCGCTTCACCATGACCTTCACGTATTCCTTATCGTCTTTGATGTACTGCAGCGTCTTGCCCTTTTTGATCGAGTACAGCGGCGGCTGAGCGATGTACACGTGGCTGCGCTTGATCAGCTCCACCATGTGGCGGAAGAAAAACGTCAGCAGCAGGGTGCGGATGTGGCTTCCGTCCACGTCGGCATCGGTCATCAGGATGATCTTGCCGTAGCGCAGTTTGCCGGCGTCGAAGTCTTCCTTGGAAATGCCGGTGCCCAGCGCGGTAATCATGGCGCGAATTTCTTCGTGGGCCAGCATCTTGTCGTAGCGCGCTTTTTCCACGTTGAGAATCTTGCCTTTCAGCGGCAGAATCGCCTGGAAGCGCCGGTCGCGTCCCTGCTTCGCGGTGCCGCCGGCGGATTCGCCCTCGACCAGGAACAATTCGCAGCGTTCCGGCTGGCGCTCGGAGCAGTCGGCCAGCTTGCCCGGCAGGCCACCGCCGTCGAGCGCGCCTTTACGCCGCGTCAGGTCACGGGCTTTGCGTGCGGCTTCTCGCGCCCGCGCAGCTTCGATGGCTTTGTTAATGATCTTCCGCCCGACCGGCGGGTTCTGCTCCAGATACGCGCCCAGCCGCTCGTTCACGAACGCCTGCACCGTGCCCGCGATATCGGAATTCAGTTTTCCTTTGGTCTGGCCTTCGAACTGCGGCTGCGACAGCTTTACGCTGATCACCGCCACCAAACCTTCGCGCACGTCGTCGCCTGTCAGATTTTCCTTCACATCTTTGAACAGGCCCATCTGCTGCCCGGCGTAGTTGATGGTCCGGGTCAGCGAGGTGCGGAAGCCGGAAAGATGCGAGCCGCCATCGACGGTGTTGATGTTGTTGGCAAAACTGAAAACCGTCTCTGAATATCCGTCGTTGTATTGCAACCCGATCTCCATCACCACGCCGTCGCGCTCGGCTTCCATGTAGATGGGCTTGTCGTGCAGCGTTTGCTTACCGCGGTTCAGGTGCTTGATGAATTCAGCGATTCCGCCGTTGTACTTGAACTCGGTGATCTTCGGTCCGCCGGTCTTCGCATCGGTGGTGCGTTCGTCGGCGAGCGTGATCAGCAATCCTTTGTTCAGAAACGCCAGTTCGCGCAATCGCTGGGCCAGCGTGTCGTAGTTGAATTCGGTGACGGTGAAGATTTCCTTGTCCGGCAGGAAGTGGACCTTAGTGCCGCGCTTCTTGGTGGCGCCAGCTTTCTTCAGCTTGCTGGTAGGTTCGCCCTTGGAGTAGGTCTGCTCCCAGGTAAAACCGTCACGCCAGATTTCAAGCTCCAGTTCTTCGCTGAGCGCGTTCACCACGGAAACACCCACGCCGTGCAAACCGCCAGAAACTTTGTAGGAAGAAGTATCGAACTTTCCGCCGGCGTGCAGTTTGGTCATCACCACTTGCGCGGCGGGAACTTTCTCGCCGTCGATGTCCATCGCGTCCACAGGAATTCCGCGGCCGTTGTCGATGACGGTGATGGAGTTGTCGAGATGAATGGTGACTTCGATTTTGTCGGCATGACCGGCGAGCGCTTCGTCGACGGAGTTGTCGACAACTTCATAGACGAGATGATGCAGCCCCATCTCACCCGTCGATCCGATATACATTGCCGGGCGCTTGCGCACCGCTTCCATGCCGCCCAACACTTTGATGGAATCGGCAGTGTAGTCGCCGTTGCCTCCGTTGGTGGCGGCTTTTTTTTCTTTCACTTCTTTTTCTTCAACGGCTGCGGGGATGCCTTTTGTTGCCATTTTGCTCCCTGGAAAATTGCGCGAGATTGAGCTCAGGCCGGGGGCGCTTTTCCAGTGCCCCGGAATTGGGGCAAATTACTGAAATAACTAGCACTTACGGCTCTGAATATTGACTTCGATTCTAGCATATTTCGAGCGATTTTTCAGCCCCGAATCGCAGCGGTAAACCCTGAGTTTGGCGTCATTTAGGGAGGGGGAAACCGCATTCAGCTATCCGCTCTCAGCCATCAGCTTCTAGCCGCTGGCTCCTGGCTCAACCGAAGCCGCGGAGCGGCGTAAGAATAAAGCCCTCAGCCTGCCCTGAGCTTGTCGAAGGGGCGCAAGCCGTGGGAAAAGCGAGAAAAAGAGGCAGCCCCGGAGGGGCGATAGAAAGGCGGACCACACACACTCGCCTTGCTGAAAGCTGATAGCTGACGGCTAAGAGCTACTTGTGCGCTGCTGGCTTCCTGGAGAAACTCAATCCATCCAAAAGCTGCAATACTTCGTCGTCGCTGCTGCCGATAAACGTAAATGACACCACATAGCCTTTTGCCAGCCACGCCAGCGTGCTCTGGTGCAGGCTGGCTCCGCCGCCAAATTGTTTGATGAAATCGGCGCGTACGATCGGCTTTCCATCCACCGGAAATTCGTAGGGTTCGTTGACGGCTGTCAACCCTTTGGCCTTCGTGACTTCCTCGAGTGGGCCAAAATACTGGGCTGCGCTCTTGAGCCCAGGATACGAAGCCGCGCTTTCCACCGCAATCACCACTCCTGAGTTCACGCCCTCGCCATTTGCCTCCGGCGGCCGCTCGAAAACTCCCAGTAGCACCGTCTCTTTTGCCGGATCAGTCGAGGCCTCCCGCATCTCAGGCGTGCGGTCCACCCAGCCGTATGCCAGCTTGTAGGAGAATCCGAAGGAAGGGTTGCGATAGACGCCGCCGGAGAGTTCGCCCAACTCGGGCTTAGTTGCTTTCGATGCCGCCGGCGGTTGCGCCGTCTGCCCAGCAAGCCCGCAGGTCAGTAGCAGGATGAAGGCAAGGGTGGTTGCGGAGCGCTTCATTCGGTCATCTTACAAGAACGGGCCAGGCGGCTGACTAGTGGCTCAAATGAAAATCTAGGGTTATTCGTGTTTCGACCTCGACCGGTTGACCATTCAGCCTGTATGGCCTGTATTTCCATTGTTTCACCGCTGCAAGCGCAGCAGGGACCAACACAGGATCGCCAGTGACGACTTCAGTCTCGGTGACGTCGCCCTCCTTGCTGATCTCAGCCCGCATCACGACCGGCCCTTGAATGAGTTTGTCGCGAGCCTCTTGTGGATACTCGGGTTCGACTTTCGTAAGCAAGAAAACTTTGGAGACGCCTTCCGAGACCCGAATCCGCGGTGCCGGCGTTTGACCCAGCACAGTGGCCCAAAGAAAGATCGTGCTCGCCAACACGACAATTCGTATGGGCTTCCCAAATCTTGCCATAGCTACGCCGCTTTCCCCATCACCGGCTGCGCGCAGAACGCGCAGCGCTTGGCGTCCAGCGGAATCTCGCTCAGGCATTCCGGACACTTCTTGGTGGTCGGATCAGCCGGCGCCGGAGCTTTGCGCATGCGCGCAATCAGGTGATTGAGCGGGGTCACCACAAAGAAATAAACCGCTGCCGCAATCAGCAGAAACGAAACCACCGCATTGATGAAGTCCCCCACCGGGAAAACCGACCCGTTAACGGTGAACTTGATGGCAGAGAAGTCCGGCTTACCCACCAGGGCCGCAATCAGCGGCGTCAGCAGGTCTTTGGTCAGCGCCGTCACCACCGATCCAAACGCCGCCCCGATCACGACGCCCACCGCCAAATCCACCACATTGCCGCGAAGCACGAATTGCTTGAATCCGCTGAGCACGGGAGCCCCTCCTGAGTTGCAGGCCAATGTACGGCGGGGAGGGCGGTAAGGTCAAGGAGGGGTCAATAAAGTCGCTTTGGGGCAAGCACCGTGGTTCCTTGCCTCACACATTTGACATCTATCGACGCTGACCGACCGTCAGGCCTGGAAACCTCCGGTACGTACGTCACCTCAAAAACGTTCTGCAAATCGCTGTTCACCTCGGCAGCAAGCTTGTCTGCGTCCTTGGCTCGTGCTGGAGTAAAGAGGCGTCCACCTGTGGCTTCAGTCATCTTCTTCAGGACAGACTCGCCCTTCGAATTGTGTCCGTTATCCGTATCAAACGCGTAGATGCGAGTGCCCGCGCGCGACGCGGCATCGATGACACCAACCAGGCTGATACGGCTGGAGTTATCTCCTCCATCGCTGAACAGGAACATCACCCGCAGCGGCGGCCCTGAAGAGCTCCCAGCCATACGGCGTGCGCACATCGCAATGGCATCGTATAGCGCCGTTCCACCAGCAGGCTTGATCCTGCGGATGTTGTCAATAATGTTCACAGGATTATCGGTCTCGTTACTCTCGACGTATTCGTCCGAAAACAGGCCCAGCCAGCCATGGTCTGTCCCTGGCCGTGCCACTTGTTGCAGGAATCGCACTGCCACGTCCTGCTGCACGTCGAACCGGTCGCGCTCCGAATTACTGCTGTCGAACAAAACGCAATAATGCAGAGGCCAGGTTCCCAGCTTGCGCACCTGTTGGACCTGCACAGGCTTTCCGTCTTCCTTGATCTCAAGATCGGCGGTTGTGAGTTCGACAGACCCGTCCTTCGCCCTCGCCGATATCAGAAGGGTAGAGACGACGGGTGAAGCGGTATTTGAAGGCTGGGCAGGCCCTTGGGAAGCAACCGCGGCAGCACAAAGGAGAAAAATCGCGAACGTTTCGAGCCGATGCATGGGCATGCTGGCCTGGCCAGTTTCATATTCTCATCGGCATCACAATATATCTGTACTTATACTCTTCCCCCTCAGCCGGCCGCATCTGGCCCGCCGACTGGGAATCCTTGAACTCGAGTTTGATCTCGCCGCCGCCGGTGGCCTTCAGGAAGTCCAGCAGATATTGCGCGTTGAAGCCGATGGCCAGCAGTTCGCCCTGGTAGTCGATCTCGATGGTGTCTTCCGACTCGCCCATTTCCGTGGACGAAGCCGAAAGCTTCAATTCGCCCTTTTCCAGGCGCATCTTTACCGCCCGCGAGCGCTCGTCAGCAAACTGCGCTACGCGCGAGATGGCCTGGCCCAGCTCGTCTCCGTGGACCGCGATCGACTTGGAGTTGTCTTTCGGCAGCACCGCTTCAAAGTTGGGGAACTGGCCAGTCAGTTGGCGTGAAGTCAAGAGGCGCGATCCGATGCGGAAGTACAGCGTGGAATCATCTTTTGCAAACTCAATGTCTTCGGCGTCGGTTGAATCCAGCAGCGACTTGAGTTCGTCCATGGCTTTCTTCGGGACCAGCGTCTTCATCTCACCCGAGATACCTTCAAACTTCGTCGCCGGACGCTCAATGTGCGACAGCCGGTGCCCATCGGTGGCCACCATGGTGATCGATTCCGGCTTCAGCACCATCAGCGCGCCATTCAGCGTGTAGCGCGACTCTTCGCTGGCAATGGCGAATCCAGTCTTCGCGATCATGTTTCGCAGAACCGCCGCCGGAATCTTCACCACACCGGCCGTCGGGAACGTGGGCAGGCTGGGGAAATTCGACTTCGCCATCCCCACCATCTTCGTATTCGACCGTCCACAGCGAATGCTGACCCAATGATTTTCCAGCAGCTTGATAGTGATATCGGCGTCAGGAAGCAACTTTACGTAGTTGTGCAGCTTGCGCGCCGGAATGGTGCAGGAGCCTTCCTTTTTCACCTTCACGACGCACGAAGTCCGCAGGCTTAAATCCAGATCCGTTGCCGTCAGTGACAACTTGTCGCCCGCAGCTTCAAAAAGGTAATTCGAGAGGATTGGAATTGTGGTCTTGCGCTCCACCACTCCCTGAGTTGCCGTCAGCTCACGCAAAAGTTCAAACTTGCTGACCGTAATCTCCATCGTGGTGGTTCCTGCGGCGGTTGCAATCGCTTCTACCGGCATATCCTGAGTCCCCCGGTCGTGGCGCTACTTTGAATACTTCCCTTATATCAAAATAAAAACCTATAAAACAGCAGTAACAGTAGGCGGCAGGCAAAAGTGGAAATCCCGTCCAACTACCTTGCCATTATCACCTTCCGGTCGCTCCCCTGATGTCCAAACTTAGGGCTCAATGAGAAGCACGGAAGGCTAAATCCGGTCCCGAAATTGCCTCCGTCGCTACCTATACACAGCTTCCACATCGGGTTCACAGGGTTGGCTGGAGAAGACACCTGCGAGAAGTGGAAATCGATGCAGAAACCGTGATTTATCCACCCAACTGCTCAGTCAGCTTGTTGAGCAACCTGTTCAAATCCTTGTCGGTCTTGCGCACTTGGTCGATTTTCTCGACGGAGTGCAGAACCGTGGTGTGGTGCTTGCCGCCAAACTGCCGTCCAATTTCTGGTAATGATGCCTCGGTCATGTGCTTCGCCAGGTACATGGCAATCTGGCGCGGATACACAATGGCCCGCGAGTTGTTCTTTGCCTTGATTTCCACCAGGCGCAGCCCGAATTGCTCCGCCACTGCTTTCTGAATGGACTCGATCGTGACCTTGCGGGCCTGCGAATCGATAAAGTTCTTCAGCACCTGCTGGGTGTAGGGGAGGGTAATTTCGGCGCCAATCAGGGAAGAATGCGCCACCAGCCGGATCAGCGCTCCTTCGAGCTCGCGAACATTCGAGCGGATGTTCGACGCGATGTACAGAGCCACATCCGTCGGCAGCGTGACTTTCTCCTGCTCCGATTTCTTTTGCAGGATGGCGACCTTGGTCTCCAGATCGGGCGGCTGAATGTCTGCAATCAATCCCCACTCAAAGCGGCTGCGCAAACGATCTTCCACCTCGGCCAACTCCTTGGGCGGACGGTCACTGGCAATCACGATCTGCTTCATCGACTCATGCAGCGCGTTGAAGGTGTGGAAGAATTCCTCCTGCGTACGCTCTTTCTGCGCCAGGAACTGGATATCATCCACCAGCAACACGTCCACATTGCGGAACTTATCGCGGAAGCTAGTCATCTTGTCGTAGCGCAGCGAGTTGATCATCTCGTTGGTGAACTTCTCGCTGGAGACATAACAGATGGCGCACTGCGGCATGCGCTTGGCGATTTCATGGCCAATCGCCTGCATCAGGTGGGTCTTGCCCATCCCGACGCCGCCGTACAGGAAAAGCGGGTTGTAGGCCTTCGAGGGACGCTCCGCCACTGCCTGGCAGGCTGCATGGGCAAACTGATTCCCGCTTCCAATTACAAAGGCATCGAAGGTGTAGCGAGGATTGAGTTGCGCCGCGCCGTCCCAGTCGAACCGGGCCTGGGAAGGATGTGTTACCGGCGTGGGGTGCGCCGTAAGCCCGCCATCGTGCCGCACCGGCGTGGCCGCCGGGTCGTCTTCCGGGGTTACAAACTGCACATCCTGGTATTCCAGGCCAAGATTATCCAGCGCTTCCTGGATCAGGTCGTTGTACTTGTCGCCGACGTGGCGGAATTCCACCGTGGGCACGCGGACAAAAAGAATTCCTCCGCTCGAATGGCTATAACGCGTCGGCTTCAACCAGGTGTCATAGGAGTGCCGGTTGATTTTCTTTTCGAGCGCCTCAAGGATGCGCAACCACGGATTGGGAGCGAGACTGGAAGTCGAAGCTGACATATCAAGTTCTGCCGGTGCGCCTCACCGCCATCAGCGCCCTCGATACAAATGAATGCCGAAATCCCCCCGCTCAAACCGCCGGACGGTCGGCAGTTTCGCTGGAGCCAGAAAAAAATATCCATGAGCAGGAACAGGCGGCATACTAGCACAATTTTTCCCCGCTCTGCGGAAATCTTCGCCGGAGTTTTTTCTCGGGTGCAGCATTCCAATCGCTAAAAGAACCTTCTGTCAAGTGCCGACTTTATAACTGCCGCGCGAATTGTGCAGAAACTGGCTCGCGGCCCGGCCGGGCCGTTTGCCCGCATCGCCGCGCGTCATTTATACTTTAGGTTTCACCCAGCGTTCATAGCGTCTACTTAATCCAGTCAGGAGCAGCCAAGTTTCATGCCCAAGCGCACGTTCCAACCCAACCGCCGTCACCGCTCAAAGACGCACGGCTTTCGCACGCGTATGAAGACCAAGGCGGGGCAGGCGGTGATTTCGCGCCGGCGCGCCAAGGGGCGCAAGCGGGTGTCGGTAAAGCCCGGCTTCCGTGAGTAGCGTTTCTCCTTTCCGGAATTGGCGGGAATTCTGCAACTTGAGTTGGGGTCGCGAAGCGTGAGCGGTGCCGCTCCCAGGAGCCGCCCCAGCGTGCCTGGTCCCGGCAAACGCAGAAAGTTTCCCCGCGACGTCCGCCTGCTGCGGCACGCCGACTTCGAGCGGGTTTACAAGCAGGGGAAGCGTCACTTCGCCGCCCACCTGACCGCGTTTTACCGGCGGCGCGAGGCAGGCGACACGCTCCGCATTGGTTTCACGGTCAGTAAGCTTTTGGGCGGAGCGGTGCAGCGCAATCGTATGCGGCGCCGGCTGCGGGAAGCGGTCCGCTTGCATTGGCCGGAGTTTCAAGCGCCGGTGGACATCGTGATCAATCCGAAAAAATCTTTGCTGGGGATCGAGCTTTCCGCTTTAGGCAAGGAGATTGGCCAGATGTTGGAGGCGGTGCGGAAATTTGCAGAGAAGCAACACCCTAGAGATTCTAGTGAATAGCATCGCACAAAACCTCGTGCTGGCTTTGCTCCGCGGTTATCGCTGGGCCATCTCGCCTCTGCTTCCGCCCGCGTGCAGGTATGTGCCCTCCTGCTCTGAGTACGCCATGGAAGCGGTGGAACGTTACGGCGCGATCCGGGGTTCGGCGATGGCCGTTTGGCGCGTGCTCCGCTGCCATCCGTTTACCCGCGGCGGCGTTGACCCGGTCGTCAAGAGTTCTTGCAGTCACTGAGAAAAGCCCTTGGCAGAATTCCAAAATCCGCAGCAAGAGCCCGGCATGGAGCGCCGTCTGCTCCTGGTCTTCGCGCTCACTTTTCTGGTGATCGTGCTGTTCCAGCCGCTGCTGAAGAAATACTATCCCCAGCCGACTGCGCCGCCGTCCCAGGCTCAGCCGCAGACTCAGCCCCAGATTCAGGCGCCGGCGCCGCCCGCTTCGCCCCTCGCCAACCCCGCCGCGGCGGCGCCGCCAAGAAGCAAGGGAGCCGGCGCCGTAGCCACCAAGCAGGCCTCGACCGAATCCGAAATCACAATTGAGAACGATCTCTACCGCGTCACTTTCACCAATCGCGGTGGCCAGGTCAAGTCATGGATCCTCAAAAAGTTCAAAGACGACAAGGGCGCGCCGCTGGAACTGGTCAACAAGGCCGCTTCGGAAAGATATGGCTATCCGCTCTCGTTGTGGACTTATGACGAGACCCTCCGCAGCCAACTGGTCTCGGCGCTTTACCTAGCCTCGTCTTCGGGGACATTGACCGCCCCGGCGGAAATCACCTTCGAGTACGCAAATCAGGATCTCGCAGTCCGCAAGGTCTTTCGTTTCGATCATACCTACGTGGTGCAGGTCGAGACTTCGGTTACCTCCCGAAGCAATCCCGCCCCCGCCTTTCCCGCTTGGCCAGCCGGTTTCGGGGACGAGGTCACGCCCGTGGGATACGCCGCCAGCCGCCTCGATTATCAACTTAATCGCGATATCAAGCGCCTGGCGATTAAGTCCGTCAGCGGAGGCAACACTCTGCCTGGGCCTTTCAACTGGGCTGGCGTGGTCGATCAGTACTTCGCCGCCATCTTCATTCCCGACGATCCTCCGAACTCCGTCGCCGTCACGCTACGTAACGCGATCGATATTCCCAAGGACGCAAAGTCCAGTTCCCAGGAGACCACCAAAGCAGACGTCCTCGGCGCCGCCGTCGGCAACCCGAAAGGCCCGACCCTGGAACGCCTGTACGTGGGCCCCAAGCAACTGCACACCCTCGAGACCGTGGTCGTTCCCACCATCGTGGAGGCCCCGCCCGACCTGCGCGGTCTGGTCAACTTCGGCTTCTTTGGCGTGATTGCGCGGCCGCTCTTTCTCTGGCTGCAGTGGACCTACAAATATGTCGGCAATTGGGGCTGGGCCATCGTCATCCAGACTCTGATCATCAATCTGGCGCTGCTGCCGTTGCGCATCACCAGCATGAAGTCAGCGCTGAAGATGCAGAAGATTCAGCCGCAGATGAATGCCGTCAAAGAAAAATACAAGAAGTACGGCATGCGCGATCCGCGGCGCCAGGAAATGAACACCGAAATCGGCGCCCTGATGAAGAGCCAGGGAGTCAGCCCGGTGGGCGGCTGTTTGCCCATGCTGATCCAGATGCCGTTCCTGTTTGCCTACTACGCCATGCTGGGTTCTGCTCTCGACTTGCGGCAGGCGTCGTGGCTTTGGATTAAGGATCTGTCTTCCGCCGACCCTTACCTGATTCTTCCCATCTTGATTATCATTACCGGGCTGGCCACGCAGCGCATGACGCCGCAGGCGGGCATGGATCCGTCCCAGCAGAAAATGCTGAATGTGATGATGCCGGTGATGTTCGGCTTCATCAGTTACCGGTTGGCTTCCGGCTTGTGCCTCTATTGGGTGGAAGGCAGCCTGATCGCAATCGTGCAACAGGCCATCATGAACCGCACCAGCCTGGGCCGCGAAATGCGCGAGATTGCATTGAAGCGGGCCAGGAAGAAAGAGAAGAAGTAGGACCAAGCTATCAGCCGTCAGCTATCAGCTCTCAATGAAGGTGTTTAACTGATAGCCGATAGCTGAGAGCTGAAAGCGCTATGCCCATTCCCGACAAAATCGCCGCCGCCAACAAGATCAACGACTTCCTTCGCGGTGTTGTCACCCAGGGAGGCCTGCACCTCAAATACCGCATCACCGTCGATCCACCTCTCCCCGACGAGCGCGACTGGGAACGCCCGGAGATTCTGGTGGAATTTGCCGGCCCCGATTCCACCCTGCTGCTGGAACGCGGCGGCGAACTGCTACGCGCCGTAGAGTTACTGGCCATCGAGATGCTTCGCCTTCCCGGCAATGAGCACGAGAAGATCAGTTTCGACTGCATGAATCAGCGCAAGCTGCGGATCGAGGAACTTCGCATGGCCGCGAAAGTGGCTGCCGACCGCGTCCGGCAAACCGGCACACCCTATGAGTTCGCGCCCATGTCCTCGCGCGAGCGCCGCATGGTGCACCTTGCCCTGCGCGACCAGGACGACTTACATACCGAAAGCCAGGGCGAAGGCGGCCGCCGCTGCCTGGTGGTCTATCCCAAGGACTACAAGCCCGCCGGCAAACCGATGCGGAAGACAATTCCGTAGCAAGACTGGTTGAGCGGATCTGTAGGAAGTGGTAAGGTGCGCTGTCGTGCTGTACCTGCCGATCAACAAGGCTTGGATTGTTTCGACCGCTGCCCGGCGCGTTTACTTCGTCTGTGCACTGGCTGCCTTTGCACTGTTCGGGGTGCTGATCGCCAGCCGCGCCGCGCTGAACGCTTCGGGAGCGGCCTCGCTGGCCACATCTCCACTCTCGATTCTGGTGATAAAGGTTTTGCTCTTTCCCAGCATCTTAGGAGCTGCTTTGCTGACCGTGGCCATGTGGTATTTCTGGATTGGTTTTGACAATTCCAGCTGGCTAAGAAAGGCGATCTGGTTTTTGCCTCTGTACTTCCTTCTCGCGCTCGGACCCGCTTTCTATTACTTCTTCGTCTATCGACGCAGTCCGGCGATTCAGCCCCCTGACCAGACCCGCGGTCTTTGACTTGAAACTAGAAACCAGAAACTAGAAACTGTCCCTTGTGAATCTTGACGACACCATCGTCGCCATAGCCACCCCTCCCGGACGCGGTGGCATCGGCGTAGTCCGCCTTGCCGGTCCCGCTGCCCGCCAGATTGCTCTGCCCATGCTGCGCCTAAAGCATGACCTACATCCCGGCCATGCCATCTTTGCTGAATTGATAGAGCCGAGTGATGCTCACGTGGGGACAGCTGCCCTCGGCTGTCCGGCCGAGCGAAGCTCGGCAGTGGTCCCGGCGACTCCAGGCATCGACGAAGTCGTCGTCACCTACTTTGCCAAACCCCACTCCTACACCACCGATGACATCATCGAAATCTCTGCCCACGGCTCGCCTGTCGTTCTGCGCCACATTGTCGAGCTTGCCCTCGCCCGCGGCGCCCGCCTCGCCGAGCCTGGCGAGTTCACCCGGCGTGCTTTTCTCAACGGCCGCATCGACCTCACCCAGGCCGAAGCCGTCCGCGATCTCATCGACTCGCAAACTCTCTACCAGGCCAAAGTTGCCGCTCAACAGTTGGAAGGCGCACTCTCCCGCCGTCTTCAACCCATCAAGCAAGATCTGGTGAAGCTGATTGCCACGCTCGAAGCCGGTGTTGATTTCGCCGAAGACGACGTTTCCGTTTTGTCGGCCGATCAAATTCTTCAGCGTATCGCCGCCGTTCGCCTTCCGTTGGAGCAACTGGCCTCGACCTTCGCCTACGGCAAGCTCGTCCAGGAAGGCCTGACGCTCGCCATCGTCGGCCGCCCCAACGTGGGCAAATCCAGTCTCTTTAATTGTCTGGTGGAACGCGAGCGCGCGATTGTAACGGCCACTCCAGGCACAACCCGTGACTTGGTGAGCGAAACTGTCGCCATCGGCGGCATCCCCGTCAAGTTGATCGACACCGCCGGCATCCGCCGCGCCCTCGACGAAGCTGAAAGCATCGGCATCCGCAAATCCCACGAAGCCCTTGCCGACGCCGACCTGGTGCTGGTGGTGGTGGACGCTTCACAACCGCGTTCTCAGGAAGATGCCGAACTGATGAAGCAAGTGGGCGAACGCCCCGCGATCGTGGTCGAGAACAAATGCGACCTGCCCCCTGCTCATGTAGAGGCCGCCGCCCCCGTCCGCCCAGCCGAGCGCAACTCGGCGATCCTCACCTCCGCCATCACCGGCTTCGGCATCCCCGAACTTCGCCAGGAAATCCTCCGCCACGTCGGCGGAGACGCCGGCACTCAGTCCGAAGCCGGGTTCCTCACCAACCTCCGTCATCAGAACCTTGTTCACGAATCGCTGGCCGGCCTCGCCGCCGCAACCACCGCGGTCAACAATCGCATTCCTCACGAAATGCTTCTGCTCGATCTCTACAATGCCCTGCGCCCGCTCGACGAAATCACCGGCGCCACCACCACCGACGACATCCTCAACCTGATCTTCAGCACCTTCTGTATTGGGAAATAACGGTTCGAAGGCGGGATCTAATTCATCCCTCTCAATTCGCGCGGATGGTCAGCACCGGCACTTTGCTGTTCCTCACCACGTACTCCGCAACGCTGCCCAGGAACAGATGCGCCAATCCTGAGCGGCCATGGGTTCCCATGACGATCATCTGGCAATTCAGTTCCAGCGCGGTCTCCACAATCAAAGGGCGTGGCGAACCTTCGCGAACCGCAGTCTCAGCCTCAGGGATCAGCGCCTTCAACTCCCTCATGCTCTTATGGGCTTGCTCACGAAACAGGTTAAGCGGATCGGGGCCCCCCATCACGCAAGCCACCTCCGCCAGGCTAAAGACGTCGATGACATGCAGCAGAACCAGCTTCGCCCCGAATGCCCCAGCCAGAGCCCGTGCCCAGTCCAAAGCATTGCTGGCTTGCGTTGAAAAGTCGGTTGCGACCAGGATTCGCGAGACCTTGCGCCCTGCGTCCCCAGTGGATGGATGCTTCGTGCTCATGTGTCGTGCGTCCTCACCCCACCGCAGTCAATTTTGAATCGCATGTCTTCATGAAATTCACAATGCTTTGCACGACGGTCTCGTCGCCAATCGAGGTATTGATCATGGTGTGATATAGCGAAAGGTTCGGCCACTCCACGCCAAAATACTTGGCGATGAAATCGATCCGTTCGCGATCAATCGTATCGACAAGTTCCTCGGCCTCGTGCTCATTCTTGCCGCGAGCCAGCAGCCGCCGCACCTTTTCTTCTCTCGGAGCATAAAGAAACACCCGCAGTGTATCTTGGCGGTCGCTGAGAAAATGCTGTGACCCTCTTCCGACAATGACGCAATTTCCGGTCTCCGCCGCGTCCAGGACCACACGCTGGGTAAACTTGATGATGCATTCACTATCCACCAGGTTCAGTTTGTGCGCATTGATGCTTCCCTCATAACTCCCGCGCAAGAACGACTTGAACAGCCGGTAGTAGAGCGGATCGTTTCGCTCCTCTCGACACTCAACCTCTGCCTTGGGACAATTTGCCAGGCGGGCGATCTCCTCCGTCAGCAACTGGTCCCAAAGTTTCCATCCCAGATGTTGCGCAAGCTGCTGGGCGATTTCGCCGCCGCCACATCCGTACTCCCGCTCAATGGTGATGATTTTGATCATCGTGAGTCCTCGACACCCGCTACCCACAGCAATCTCTTGCTATCATTCTACTTCTCTCAGCCCGCCGCCAGCTCGCCTCCTCCGCCCGGTTCATTCTTCTTCAAAATAAAAGCCAAAAAGAACATGATCGCGGCTCCCACACAAAGCACCATGAAGGTATCGATGTAGGCCAGGCTGCCCGCTTGCCCTTGTATGGACTGATAGATACGGGCATAAGCCCCCATCTGCGCGTCCGGAGCGCTCATTCCAGAGTGGGCCAGGCGCTGGGCAAGTCCGTTGACTGAGTTTTGAAAATTCGGATTCCCAGCCCGGGTGTATTCAATCAACCTCGCCTGATGGAACTGGGAACGCCGCGCAATTAACGTGGTGACCAGCGAGGTTCCGACGCTGCTGCCCATATTGCGCATGAAATTGACGATTCCGGCGACTGCGTTGTTCTTCTCCGGCGAAATTCCGACATACGCCACCAGCGTAATCGGCACGAACAGAAACCCCAAGCCAATCACCTGGGTGATGCGCAACCAGGTGGCGGCAGCGAAGCTGATCTGCAAGTCGATGCGTTTCGTCGAATAGTACATGGCGATGGACAAAGCCAGCCACCCGAACGCGATCAGGCGGCGCGCCTGGACCTTGGTTGTCAGTTTGCCGATCACGGGCATTTCAAACAACAAAACCAGGCCGCCAGCCGAAAGCGCAAGCCCAGCCAGTTCAGATGTGTAGCCCAACAGCGTCTGCAGGAACTGCGGCATCAGCACCAGGCTGCTGAACAACATGATCCCCAGCATGAACATCATCAGGCTCGAACTGGCGAAGTTGAAGCTCCTGAACATGCGGACATCGATGATCGGCGCCTTTTGATACCACTCCCAGATCACCAGCGAGATCAGGCCCACAGCCGCGACCACGACTAACGTCGTGATGAAGTTCGACCCGAACCAATCATCTTCCTGACCCTTATCGAGCAACACCTGTAAAGCCCCGATACCGACCGTCAGGAGGGCGATGCCAATGTAATCCAGCTTGACCCCAGCCGCCTTGAGACGGGCCAGGTAAGGAGGATCTTCGACAAAGCGCCGCACCAGAAGCCAGGTGAGGATCCCGACTGGCAAATTGATGAAAAAAATCCACCGCCAGGAGTAGTTGAAGGTGATCCATCCCCCCAAGGTAGGTCCGATCGTGGGCGCCATGATGGCCGTAATGCCATACAGTGCGAATGCCAAGCCCCGCTGTTGCGGAGGAAAAGTGTCAGCCAAAATGGCCTGAGCCATCGGCTGCAATCCGCCGCCGCCCGCGCCTTGCAGCACCCGGAAAAAAAGCAGAACCCCGAGACTCGGCGCTATCCCGCAGAGCAGAGAACTCACAGTAAAGACGCCCAGACACGCCATGAAGAAGCGTTTCCGTCCAATCGCGCCGGCCAGCCAGCCGCTGATCGGCAGGACAATGGCGTTCGACACCAGATACGAGGTCAGGACCCAGGTGCTCTGATCGTTGCTCGCTCCAAGATTCCCGGCGATGTACGGCAGCGCCACATTGGCGATGCTGGTGTCCAGCACCTCCATGAACGCCGCCATGGCGACGACCACCGCAATCAGCCAGGGATTGTACTTGGGACGCCAGACCTCCGCTTCGATCGGCATGGACCTGGCGGAACTCATCGGACATAAACATCCGGTACGACGTTCATACCTGGCCGCAGCTGATGGTCCCGGTTCTCTCCCGGCTCGAGGACGATCTTTACTGGAATCCTCTGCACGATCTTGACGTAGTTCCCTGTGGCATTTTCCGGAGGAAGCAGGCTGAACAGCGGCCCGGTGGCTCCGGCAATGCTGTCCACATGACCCTTGAAAGTTCGGCCGCTGGAATCCACGTCAATCTCTGCCTTCTGCCCCACTCGCATGTGCTTAAGCTGGGTCTCTTTGAAGTTGGCGGTGATCCACACTTCCTCGAGCGGGACGACTGTGAGCAATTGCTGACCCGCCTGAACATTCAGCCCGACTACCACGGTCTTGTTTACTTCGCCGCTGATCGGGGCCACAATTTTGGTATATCCGAGGTTGAGCTGCGCCTGCTCCAGTGCCGCCCGCTTTTGTTGCACATCGGCGACCGCAGCGCGGGCGCGCGCCTGGCTTGACGACACCTGCTGCGGCCCGGTTTCCGCGTATCGCCGGTTCGCTTCCGATTGCGCCAGCCGGTCGTGGGCCTGCTTTACCGACTGTTGAGCAGCCGCCTCATTCGCGTGTGCCGCCGCTACCGATGCCGTGCTGGCTTTGGCTGCGGCGAGCGCCTGGTCATAGGTTTGCTCGGACACTTCGCGTTTATCTGCCAGCGCCTTGTAGCGGACGAGGTCGTCTTGTGCCTTCACATCGTTGGCCTCCGCCTGCTCCAACTGCGCATGAGCGGCAAGCAGCTGCGCCTCCGCCGAGCTGATTCCAGCGGAGGCGTTTTGGACGTCCGATGTGCTGAAACTCAGTTGGCTCGAAGTGTTCACTGAGGTGATCGGAACCGTAATATTCAGGGATTCGGCTGTTGCTTCGGCGTTGGCGAGGTTGGCTTGCGCCTGATCAACCGCAACCTCATAGTCTTTCGGGTCGATCTCCACCAATACGTCCCCTTGCTTCACGTACTGGTTGTCGTCCACGTTGACCTTAATCACATAGCCGGAAATGCGCGCGCTCACCGGGTAAAGGTGGACATCCACCTGGGCGTCGTCGGTCGATTCATAGCTGCCCAGATACCGCCACAGGAACACTCCACCCACAATCAGGACCAGGACGGCAATCACAATCCAAGTGTTTCTGCGATTCTTAGGCCGCGTGGACCCGCGCGGCGTTCGCGGTAGAGTCCCTGTGTCCCGAGGGAGTGGCGGGTCCTGGCTCGCCGCGACCGCTACTGGTGGGTTCTCTTGTGCCATGTTTACTTTCCTTTGAAATATTCTCTGACGCCGGCTTCCGCCGTGCCCAGAGCGCGGGCCAGGGAAATTTTCGCGTAATTATAGCTGTAGAGACTGGAGATGTACTGTTCGTGGGCACTGGCGACGGTTTCCTGCGATTGCACCACTTCCACCGTGTCTGTAACGCCCGCCTTGAAACGATCGCGCGACTGGGTCAGCGTGGCCTCCGCCAGATCGATGTTGCTGCGCGCCACTTCGACCTGCTCGGCCGACGATTCCAGGTTCAGCAGTGCCGTGCGAACGTCGGAGTCGATCTGCCCACGCAGGTTGGCCAGACGTTCCCGGCTCTGCGTTAGTCTCGCGTCCGCCTGCAGTACATCGCCGTGAACACTTCCGCCTTGGAAAATCGGAATGGACAGGGTTCCGCGCACGTCATATACCTGCGTCGAGTTGGAAGGATGCGATCCGCCGGTTCCGTAATCGCCGTTGAAGGCAAGCGACGGAAAATAGCCGGCGACGGCGGCTTTGCGCGAGAATTCCGCAGCGCGCACCTCTGCAATTGCCGCCTGGTAATCCGAACGCGAAGCGTAGGCACGTTGCAGCGCCTCGTCCACGGTCATGGCCTGGAATTCCTGATACAGCGATTTGTCGGTTAACTCGTATTCCTGCCCGGGAGCGAGTCCAATGACGCGGGCGACGGTCAACTTCTGAATCGCGAAATCATTTCTCGCCTGAATCAATTGCTGTTGCCGCGTCTGCATCTCTACCTTCGCCCGTAATCCATCGATCTCCGGAGAAGTGCCAGCCTGCACCTGGTCCGATGCCTGGCTGTACACCGCCTTTGCGGTTTCGACTTGCGCCGCAGCGGTTTCGATGCGGGCCTCGTCAGCAACCGCCTGCAGGTAGGTGAAGCCCACGGCCTGCACGACCAGATCGCGCGCGTCTTTATAGGTATATTCCGTGGATTTCACGCTCTGGCTGGCGGCGCGCGTGTTATTGATCGCCTTCCAGTCGAACAAGGTCTGGGTCAGATTGGCGCGCGCATCAAAGTAAGAAAAAGGGCCAACCGATGACCCAAGATGCAAAAGACTAGCGAGACCGGCAAACCCGAGCTGATCGATGTTGACCTTCGTCGCCGCCACGTATGGCGCTGCGGTTACATGCGGCAGGAGCGCGCTCAGTTGCTCCCAACGCTGTCCGCGTGAAGATCGAATATCGGCGTTGGAAAGCAGCACTCCGAGATTCTGCTTCAGTCCGCGGTCAATCGCGTCCTGCAACGAAAGTCGCACAACGCCGGGAACCGGCTCTGATGCCACACTGCCCGCGAATTGCCCCTGCGCGGGCTGGCCTTGCCCGGGAGCGTCGGGTATGGACGTGGTTTGCGCCATGGAAATCGCCACCCCAGCGAGCCAGACCGTGGTCGCCACAAACACGCGGCTCCGCCAAAAAGTACGGCCCACACGTACATCATTGTGGCGGCATTGACCGTCATTGCGGCATGGAGGAATGCCGGGCTGGGGGATGACAATCATGGCACGAGATTATAGTTAGGATCCCAGATCGAAGCCAAACGATCGGGTCCGTCTTTAGATGCTGTCCGGCAGCTACGGGTGACAAAAAAAGCCTACTTTGACAGCACTCCCAGCGCTTCCCGGAACATCGTTTCAAACGACCCGTTCTTCGCTGCTGCTCGCACCGCCTTCTCCGCCGCGGCCCGCTGATACCCCAGATTCACCAGCGCTGACATCACATCTTCCTCTACCGCGCCCATCCCGGAAACCGCCGGAACGTCACCGCCGCCGGCCGGCAACTTATCGCGCAATTCCAGCACCAACCGCTCCGCCGTTTTTCTCCCGATCCCCGGAATGCGCGTCAACCGCGCCACATCGTTCCCGCGAATCGCGGCGATCATTTCATCGGCTGCCATTCCGCTCAGGATGGTGATCGCCAACTTAGGCCCAATCCCGCTCACCGTGATCAGCTTTTCAAAAACCTGCTTCTCGCCCGCCCGCAGAAATCCATATAGCGCAATCACGTCTTCCCGCACATGCGTGTGGATGTGCAGCGCCACTTCGCTGCCTGCACTGGGCAAATCGGAAAAAGTGGGAACGCTGATGGTCACGTCGTAGCCAACTCCGCCGGTCTCAACAATGGCTTGATTAGGATGCTTGGCCAGCAGCTTTCCTCGGAGGTGAGCAATCATGCTGCCGACATTGTAGCGGTTGGGAGTGTCACAGGCCACGTGGGGACGGCGCCAGTCTTACAACGCCTTCACTTCACGCACACTCTTGTTTACGACAAAAATGCGGCTATTGTTCGATCCGGGATCGGCGGGGACGATGAAAAAGCCAGCGTGCTCGGCATGGTAAGCCTCGGTGGTGCCGGCGATTGTCTCTCCATCCTGAAAGGTAACTTCCAGTTTGCGGCCATGGGCGCCGGCTTTCAGTTCATACTGATCATGGTGCTCAGCGTGACCTTCAAAGTCCTTCACAAAGAAAACCGCTTTAACAATCTCCAACTTCACCTCTTTGCCCGCCGCATGTGGGGACATCTCCTCCGGAAAGAGACGGAATTGAGCGCGCGCCGCCGAGAAATTGAAGAGGTACCCCTTCAGCCGCTGCCCATCCAGACAGGCAACCACAACCTTGCTGGGACGGCCGATTCGCAGTGGCGGTGTGGGCAGGGTGCACCTCCGATTGGTGCGGTCCGCGGACTGGCCCCCGTAGACTCGATCTCAGAACAACGAACTCTGCCGGCGATTCGGCGTGATCCCAAAATGCTCGTACGCCAGCTGAGTCGCCACTCGTCCGCGCGGCGTGCGGTTCAAAAACCCGATCTGGATCAGGAATGGCTCGTAGATTTCTTCAATCGCGTCCGGCTCCTCGGCCAATGCCGCGGCCAGCGTATTCACTCCCACCGGCCCACCTTGATACTTCTCGATGATCGTCAGCAGCAACTTGCGGTCCACTTCATCGAACCCGTAGCGATCCACTTCCAGCATTTGCAGCGCCGCCTGCGCCGTCGGCAGATCAATCCTGCCGCCACCGCGCACCTGCGCATAGTCCCGCACTCGCCGCAGCAGCCGGTTGGCAATTCGTGGTGTACCGCGCGACCGGCTGGCAATTTCCTGTGCTCCCGGCTTGTCGACCTCCACGCCCAGGATGTCCGCCGAGCGCTCCACAATGATCTGCAAGTCGTCGTGGCTGTAAAACTCCAGCCGCAGCACGATCCCAAACCGCGACCGCAACGGCGAAGAAAGCAGCCCCGCCCGCGTGGTCGCGCCAATGAATGTGAACGGTTTCACGTCCATCGTGTGAGTACGTGCCGCCGGCCCCTGGCCAATCATGATGTCCAGCTTGTAATCTTCGAGCGCCGAATAGAGAATCTCCTCCAACGCCGGTTGCAGGCGGTGAACTTCATCAATGAACAAAACCTGCTTCTCGCGAACATTGGTCAAAATGGCCGTGAGATCGCCCTTGATTTGCAGAGTCGGCCCTGAAGTCTGCTGAAACGCCACCCCCAGTTCATTGGCAATAATGGTGGCCAGCGTCGTCTTCCCCAGTCCCGGCGGCCCATAGAGCAGCACATGGTCCAAAGCTTCGCCGCGCGAACGAGTCGCCTCAATCGCTACTGCAAGAATCTCTTTGACTTTGGATTGCCCGATGAACTCCGCCAGCCGCTGCGGCCGCAGCTTCAATTCAAACGAAGAATCATCCTCCACCGGCGCCGCCGAGACGATGCGCTCGCGGTCCTGCGGGAGCTTGGGAATGTTCCTGAGTGTGGCCACTGGAGGGATGTTACCAGTTCTCGCTCACCGCGCACCAGATTGTCCTGCTTAGCTGCAAAGGTCGCGCATTTGCTCCAACCATTCTTCGCCTTCGGGCCAAGGCCCGTGGCCCGAGGCGGTATTGATGTGTCCTGCATCGGCAACCTTAATCAAGCGGCTTCCCCAGGATCGCGCGAACAACTCGGCCCGTTCCGGCGTGGCATAAGGATCATCGGTGCTTGCCACCACCACCGATCGAAACGGCAACTTCCGCAACGGCATGGGACAGAATCCAGTTGTTCTGGGAGGAAAGGTCGGCGCTTCCACGTCACTTGGGGCGACCAGGAAGGCGGCTGCGACGCGACCTTCGCCGTCGCCATGCTCCGTAGCGTAATGCGCGATGGTCGCGCAAGCCAGGCTATGACCAGCCAGCACAACCCGGCCGTTCCGGGTGCCACATATCGACGCATGCAGCGTCCGGACCCAGTCCGAACAACGAGGCGTTTCCCAATCATCTTGTTGAACGCGGCGGTATTCCAGATGCTTGGCTCCCCAAATGCTCTGCCAGTGCTCGGGGCCAGAGTTGAAAAGCCCAGGAACAAGTAAGACCGAGGCGACCGTTTTCATGGGTCAGTCCCTCACTTAGGTTTCGCGAGAATGCCATCGTGGAAGAAGAACCGCTTTACTTCCCCTGACGGCAGCGTGACCGTGGTTTCCACACATTGTGCTGTTTGTCGAAAAGATAGTCGTAGCGATATACATCCCCATTCGCCAGTCGCTGTTCTGAAACCCGGCTATTATCTTTGTAGAGATTCCTCAGCAGCACTCTTCCGTCACCGTCCATGATCGTGGTCATCAGATACGGATCATAGCCGCGCTCATGGAGAAATGGATCGTACTCGAAACGATAAAGCAGCTTCGAGCCATCACCCACAGTCTCCACGTGCCCGGAAGGATCGTACGAGTACCTGCGGACGTCTCCTGCATCATCCCCCGCCTCAATGATTCGATCGGAGCCGTCATACTTGAACATGATCTTGTGCCCCGACGGAGAAATCAGCGCTTGCAGGTTGCGCACTTTGTCGCGCTTTAGCTGGATGCGGTTCCCCCGAGCATCCCGCATTTCAATCGGAGCTCCCTGTGCGTAGTTCTTCGCGTAATATGCCTCGGGGAAGAGAAATCTACGACCATCGCGGAAGTCGAGTGTCCAACCCTCGCCATTCCACGCGACTTGCGCCCGATAGAACTCCGAAAGAGTTGCATAGTGTCCGAAAACCGCGTCCGCATAACCGGTCCCTTTCGAAATTCGGTCAAAGTGGATTGCACGGCCATCTTCCAGGTTCAGATCCATGTAAGTGTAAGGATTTCTGGTCCCAGTCGGACAAATGTCATACGGGTGGTTCGCTCCCACTCCCAAAGCTCTGCTGTGAGTGTCCCAAACGCGATAGGTCCTGGTCAGCACCAACGGCATAACGTCGGAAACAAAAATGTCCGTCTGCCGTAGCTTGAACATCCCCGAATCCAATGCGACCTCAGCTTGGTTCACCGGCAAGTCGTGCCGGACGGTGGGCTTGATGAGCAAAATAGAACTCTGGGAGTTCACTCGGCCAGAATCAGGAGCCAGCGGAATCACGACCGACGGGTAGGATCCATCCCAGGTTGGAGTCGGGTAGTTAAGGGCCAGCAGTTCAACTTTGACCGTTTTCGGAGCAGGCTTATACCGGAACAACAGGACGGAGATAACGACCAGCAGCAGGAATGCCAGCCACTTCCACAATGGCGGATGCCAGAAGTCCTTCTCGAAAGTCGGTTCAGCCGCAGGATTCACCGCATGATTTTAGCAGTGCCTGGACTGACTCCTTGATCGCGATAAGGCTCAGCACCCGGGCTGCACTCCGTGCTTGACAATGTGACACATTATGTGTCACATTACGAGTATGCCTTCGGTCAACATGCGTCAACTGCGGGACACCAAGCGCCTTAAATCCTGGCTGCGCGCGGGAAAGACCGTCGAGTTACGGGAGCGGGATCGCCTGATTGCACGCATTGTTCCGGAGAAAGAGACACCGAAACAACCGGTGGAATGGCCGGACTTTGCCGCCCGCGCCAGGAAGATTTTTGGAGATCGAGTGTTGAATATTGTGGATGATTTGATCGAGGATCGTGGCCGCTATTGAAGGCTTACGTGGACAGTAGCTTCTTCGTTTCGCTGTACGCGGTAGAGGGACATTCTGCCGCGGCTCGAGAATTGATGAGCCAGAAGCCGTCAGTTTGGCTTACTCCTCTGCACACCGCTGAGTTTTGTCATGCCATCGCGAAACAGGTGTTTCTTGGGAAGATCTCCGCAGCCGAGTCGCTCGGTGTCTACCTGGATTTGGAGCACGACTACGAGGCTGGGATTTGGCAGAGAATCTCGTTACCTGAGAGTGCCTTTGAACTCTGTGCTGAACTCGGCCGTCGCCACGGGCCGAAGCTTGGCATCCGCACGCTCGACAGCCTTCACGTTGCCTGCGCATTGGAACTCAAAGCCGATCGTTTCTGGACTTTCGACGAACGTCAAGCCAGACTGGCCAAAGCAGAGGGGCTAAAGACCGCTTGAGGGTCACTAGTCTCGCCGTCATCACTCCTGCTCTAGGAGCGCCAGTCGCCGGGAACTTTCAGCCACGCCGGCTTCTACGTTGACGGCGGAGTATAGCTTCCTGGCTTCCCCCCAAAGCAATCTCGCTTCTTTGACCTCGCCGGCATCGCCTTTGAGAATCGCGAATCCCCGGATTGCATTCGCTAAATCCAGCGGCGGCGTTCGTTCATCGCTCCGATACAGATTCAGAGCTTCGCGATAACACGGTTCGGCCAATTCCCGACGTCCCTCATGCCGGTGAATGTCCCCCAGATGGCGAACCGTATGAGCCAGCTTGAGGGCATCACCTTCCTCGCGGTAGATGGCGACCGCTTCCTCATACTGCTCGCGGGCGGCGGCGTTGTTTTGCAAGTCCCTTTCGATCTGACCCAGGCTCGTGAGCGCTCTCCCCAACTCAACTCGTGAACCAGCTTTGCGGCAAACCTCAACCGCTTCGACCAAATCACGTTTGGCGTCGGCAAGTCGATGTTCTCGTCGCGCTTGGGAGGCGCGCTTTACGAGATCGTCAGAAACTTCGGACATACGAACCCGTTACTCTTCCTCTTCTTTCACATCTCCCCGCGCCGCTTTCGCCTTTTCGATGATCTTCTCTTGCAACTGCCCCGGCACCATATCGTAATGATGCATTTCCATGTTGAAACTGCCGCGGCCTTGGGTCATCGCCGTGAGGTCGACTCCATACGTCAGCATTTCTGACATCGGCACTTCCGCCTTCACAATTGTATTGCCGCCTTTATTGTCCATGCCCTGGATGCGCCCGCGCCGGCTGTTCAAGTCGCCCATGATCGAGCCCGCAAACTCATCCGGCACTGTAGTCTCCACGTTCATGATCGGCTCCAGCAGCGTCGGCTTGGCCGTTTCCATTGCTTTTTTGAACGCGATCCGTCCCGCCATCTGGAACGAAAGATCATTCGAGTCCACATCGTGATAGGACCCGTCGTACAGGATCACCCTGAAATCCACCACCGGAAAGCCGGCCAAATAGCCGCGCGCCGCCGCCGTTCTGATTCCCTTTTCCACCGCCGGAATGAAGTTCCTCGGAATCGAGCCGCCGAAAATGTCATTCACGAACTCAAATTCGCCGCCGCGCGGCAACGGCTCCATCCTGATCTTGCAATCTCCATACTGGCCGTGCCCGCCGGTCTGCTTCTTGTGTCGCCCCTGCACATCGGCCTTGCCGCGAATGGTTTCGCGATACGGCACCTTGGGCGCTTTCAGAATCACCTCCGCGTGGTAACGCTTCTTCATCTTCGCCACCACTACTTCAATATGCTGCTGGCCGGTCCCTGCGATCAGAAATTCCTTGGTTTGCTCGTCGCGGAAAAAGCGCAGCATGGCATCTTCTTCCATCAGCTTGTGGATGCTCGGCCCCAGCTTGTCTTCGTCGGCGCGGCTCTTGGGCTCGATCGCAAACGTGATTGCCGGTTCCGGCAGATGCACCTTGGGATATTGAATCGGCGCGTTCTTATCGCCCAAGGTATCGCCGGTCAAAGTATCTTTCAGCTTGGCCACAGCGCCAATGTCGCCGGCATGTAACTCGGTCACCGGTACCGCCGTTTTGCCCTGGATGATCGAAATGTGTGCCAGCTTTTCCGCCGAATTCTTGGGGTAGTTCTGTAGCGTCGCGTCGTTTTTCAAAACTCCGGAAAAAACCTTGAAATACGAGATTCTCCCGGCAAACGCATCCGAAACCGTCTTGAATACATAGAGCGACACCGGCTCCGCGTCGGTCTCATGCCGCTTCGGCGCTTCTCCATTCCCTGCCGCTGCCGCCTCGCCCTGCACCCACTCGTGCTCCGACGGTGCCGGCGTGTAGTCCACAATAAAATCCATCACCCGGTCGGCCCCGATGTTGCCCAACCCCGAACCAAAAATCACCGGAAAGATCTTGTCTTCGCGGATCGCTTCATGCAGCGCCTTCACCAGGTGTTCCTCGGGAATTGTTCCTTTCTCGAAGAACTCTTCCATCAAGGCGTCGTCACCTTCGGCAACCATCTCCACCAGCTTCTCGTGCGCCGCCTGCGCCTGCTCTTTCAAATTGGCCGGAATCTCGCCTTCTTTCCCTTTGCCATTTCCGCCCAACTCGTAGGTGTAAGCCTTCATGTTGACCAGGTCCACCACGCCGGTGAAGTTCTTCTCGCTGCCGATGGGCAGTTCCAGAGGAATCACTGTCCGGCCAAACGCATTGGTCAGCGACTCCAGCACCCGGTTCGCATCCGCGCGCTCGCGATCCATGCGGCTGGCAATGATCAGCCGCGGCGTCTTGTACTCTTCGCAGTAATTCCACACCCGCTGGGTGACCACTTCCACTCCGGCCACGCCATCCACCACCACGATCGCCGCGTCCACCACCGGCAGTACCATCTTGGCTTCGTGGACGAACATGTTGAACCCGGGCGTATCAATCAGGTTGATCTTCGTCTTGCCCCACTCCACATACGCCATGCCGGCCGAGATCGACATCTTGCGCGCGATCTCTTCGTCGTCGTAATCGGTGGTCGCCGAGCCATCGTCCACACGGCCCAGCCGCTGCATGGCCCCGGACGTATACAACATGGCTGAAACCAGCGAGGTCTTGCCGGCATGGCCGTGACCAACCACCGCGACATTCCTGATGTTTGCGCCTTCGTAAGTCTTCACGGGTTACTCCTTAATGAATCACGTGGGGACAGCCGCCCTCGGCTGTCCGACCGAGCGAAGCTCGGCAGCTTCAACTTTCGTTGGATCTTCACTGCGGCGGGCCCATAACAACCTAAAGAAGAGGACAGTCTATAGGCCAACGTCGAAACCCTTGCCAAAACTATGGATGCTAACACAGTGGAAATTCGGGGAACAACTGGGGAAAGAGCTATATTGAGGCTTGGTTGGCGAAGATGGACCTGGAGCGCTTGCAGCCGTCGGGCACATTCCTCACCGCGGAATGGCGCGATTTGGCAATGTTGAATTACGAGGTCGACCCAGACCTGCTGCGCAAACTTGTTCCCTTTGGAACGGAACTGGACTCGTGGAACGGGACGACCTTTCTCAGCCTGGTGGGATTTCGCTTTCTGAAGACAAGAGTGTGGGGAGTCTCCCTGCCGTTTCATCGCAATTTCGACGAAGTCAATCTCCGCTTCTATGTGCGGCGGTTGGAAGGTGCCGCGGTTAGGCGCGGTGTGGTGTTCGTTCGAGAGATTGTTCCCCGCCGGTTGATCGCCGCGGTGGCACGTATTTTCTATAACGAACGCTATGTCGCCCTTCCCATGTCTCACAAGATCAGGTCGGACGGCTCCGGACTCGCAGTTGAGTACGCCTGGCAATATCGGGCTTCGAGGAACACAATAAGCGCCACCGCCAACGGAACCCCGCTGCTCCCTGAAAATGGCTCACAGGAGCAATTCATTACGGAGCACTATTGGGGCTATGCCGCTCAGAAAGATGGCGGATGTATGGAATACCAGGTCCAGCATCCCCCGTGGAAGGTGTGGACAGTAACGAATGCCAAGTTTGAAGGCGACGTGAAAGAACCTTACGGAAGAGAATTTGACGCGGTGTTGAAGAACCCTCCCCAGTCCGCGTTTCTTGCCGAGGGCTCGGCTGTCTCCGTCCACCGCGGCATGAGGTTGAAGACAGATGTCAGACCTTGAGCAACCAAGCCGGGGCTGGGTTTTTTATGACGGCCAATGCGGCTTTTGTTCACGCTGGCTTAAATTCTGGCAGCCCACGTTGGCCAGGCGAGGATTCGCCATCGCTCCCCTCCAGGAACCTTGGGTGGCGGCACATTTCGAACTTCTAATGGAAGAGTTGGTCCACGATCTTCGCCTGCTAGCGCGTGACGGACAAACCGCCTCAGGAGCGGACGTCTACCTTCAAGTGACCAAGAAGATCTGGTGGGCTTGGCCGTTCTACGCAGTGTTCAGTCTTCCGGGATTCAACTGGCTGGTTCATTCCGGCTACCGCTGGTTTGCGCGCAACCGCTATCACATATCCCGGGCCTGCAAGCTACCGTAGCTCCATGTATCATCGACGCCATGCTGGGCAACCGCACCAACGAACAATGGGTGGCGCAATACTCCACCAGCCATCAGCACCCGGTTAACCGCGCGTGCCATACCCTCGGAATACCGCTGATTCTGGTTTCACTGGCCATTTTTCTCGCCAGCATCTTTATTCACCGCCTATGGCCCTACGCGCTTGCGGTCTTCCTTGTGGGATGGGCGTTCCAATTCATCGGCCATGCCTTTGAGCGCAAAGAGCCTGAGTTCTTCCACGACTGGCGTTTCTTGTTCGTCGGCGTGCGCTGGTGGTGGGCCAAGATTCACGGCAAAGCCTGAGCGTCAATCATGTTCCCTCAACTCGCCCAATTTACCGACCTCGGACTCCTCCTACTCCGATTTTCACAGAGCTGAAAATCTTAGGGGAGCTACGGTTGCATGTCGTGGATCAAGACGACGTCGGAATCGGTGTGGCCGCGGATCAAGCCGAGCTGTTTGCCATCGAACGACCAGCGAAACTCGAGGATGTGTTCGGCGGGGAAGTCGGTGATCTGCTTGCCGGGGGAACCGTCGATAGGCTGGGACCAGAGATTGTCCACGCCGGCGGTGCGTACGGCATAGACGATGGCTTTGCCGTCGGGTGAAAAACGAATATGTCCGCTGCGCGGGCGCTCGAAGTCAACGCTCTTGAGTAGCTGCCCAGAATCGACAGCCACAGTCGTGAGTTTCTCGATATGCTCGGCGAGGTGACCAAAGGTGGCGATGGCGACAGCTTTTCCATCGGGAGAAACATCGAAATCCGCCGTCAGCTCGTCGGTAACTTTTGTGGCCTGACCTCCGTCGACGGAAACCTTCATCAGGCGGCTGCCGCTGGCTTCGTCCTGATAAAATACCCAGCCACTCGATGAACAAATCGGATACTGGTCCACTTTGCCGTTGGAAATCTGTTTGAGATTGCCGCCGCCAGAGTCCATCCGCCAGGTATTCAACACGCGATTTCCTTTGCTGAAGATGCTGGTGAAAACAATGAAGCGGCCGTCGGGACAAGCGAAAGGCGTATTCGGAATTGTCTCCTCCGGCAGGGGCAGAGGCGTACTGTTGCCCGACACAGGATCCAGGATGGCGAGCCCCGAGCGTCCATTCCGGATCATGCGATTGTCACGCATCCAGGCAAACTGATAGACCGGAGCGCCCGAAGTCACTTGACGAAGCTGGGTGACGGGACCGCCGGACGGCATGGTTGACAGGTTCCAGTGGCCTTCACTCATGACGGTTGCCAGGCTGCGGCCATCAGCGGCAACGCTCGGGTCGTTGTAATTATTGGTGTCGCGGGTGACCGGGTGCCACTTGCCCTCGGGATAAGAAACAAAAACAATCTGATTGCTGTTGAACTGATTTGATGCAATTAATCCCCTGCCATCCGGCATCCAGACCGCCCGCTGAAGCAGGCGATCGTCGGAGGTAAAGAAAAGTTTCTGCTGGCCGCTGGCGACATCGAGCGCGACCAGACCGCTGAAAGCATTGCCGGGCTGAAGCACAGAGCAAACGATGGTTTTTCCATCGGGCGACCAGGCGGGGTCAAACATGCGGTCGCTGGTGGCTCCGCTGTGCAGGACTTTTTCTTCACCGCCTTCCACCGGCACCACTAACAGCCGATATTTGCCAGGTTCAGGATTGTTGTCACGGAAGAAGGCGAAGCGGCGTCCGTCTGGCGAAAAAGTGATGTTGGAGTCAATGTCGGTGACGAGTTTTTCGGGCGTGCCACCGAGGAGCGGAGCACGGTAGAGATATTCGAGTTCTTCGCTGCCCGGTTCCGTGCGAATGAAATATAGATAGTTGCCGTCCGGCGAAAAACGCAGGTGCCGGTAGTAGACCTCCGCTGGCGCCACCACCTGAGTATTGCTGTTGGTGGGAAGATTGCGCAGCCATAGACTCTGTTTGCCGCCTTCGTCCATCACATTGAGAACATATTTTCCATCTGGCGATATGGCGACCAGCGCGGCTTTGCCGTTGTCGGTGACCTTGTCGATGGAGATGTTCTGGAAGGGCATGGGGCGATTGCGGTTGACGAACGAGTAAATGCCATAACCGGCAGCGGCGAGGACAACGATGACAATCAGCGCAACCGCGCCGGCTCCGAACTTATGCTGACGGGCGGCGGCCACCGCGGCCGAGCCGGAGGAATGGGGGATAGAAACACTCGATGAGCTGTCGGGATGTACGATGACGCCGGACGCTGAAACGGCGCGCGACGGTGTGCGGCCGGATTCGCTGTCGCGCTTCAGGCGCCGGAGATCGCCGCGGAGATCGGCGGCGGACTGGTAGCGCAGCTCGCGATCTTTTTCCAGCAGCTTGGCGATGCTCTCCTGCAGCCTGGGCGGAAGCGTGGGGTTAAGCTGAGTGGCGGGAGTGGGATCACGCTCCAGGATGGCGTGGAAAATTACTGCGGAAGTGTTGCCCGCAAATGGCAGAGCGCCGGTCGCCATCTGGTAGATGACGGAACCGAGCGAAAACAAGTCGGTGCGGGCGTCCAGTTCTTCACCCCGGGCCTGCTCGGGCGACATATAAGAAACCGTGCCCACGGTTGAGCCGGGACTGGTGAGATGGGCAGTGGCGGCAAGCGGATTAAAACTGACAGTTTCGGCGGCGGACGTATTGGCGCGAGTGAGCTTGGCCAGGCCGAAGTCAAGAATCTTTACCGGACCCCGCTGGGTGACAAAGATGTTCGCGGGCTTGATGTCGCGGTGGACGATGCCTTTGGCGTGAGCGGCGTCGAGAGCATCGGCGAGCTGGAGGCCGATGTCGAGCAGGCGATCGAGCGGCAGCGGACCATGGGCCAATTTCTCGCTGAGGCTTTGGCCTTCCAGCAGCTCCATGGAAATGAAAGACTGGCCGGCGTCGTTTTCCACGGCGTAAATGGTGCAGATGTTGGGATGATTGAGGGCCGAAGCAGCACGGGCTTCGAGCAGAAAACGCTCAAGCGCAGTGGTGTCGCGGGCGAGCTCGGCGGGCAGAAACTTGAGCGCCACGCGGCGGCCAAGAGTCAGGTCCTGGGCCTCGTAAACGACGCCCATGCCGCCGCTGCCGAGTTGGCCGGTGATTTTGTAGTGCGAGATGGTTTGGCCGATCATGTTTGGCCTGTCATGTCTTGGCAAATCAGTGTTTGGCCGATCAGGAAGCTTCAGGTGATGTTAGGCGGGAGAGCGAGGCGGAGTCAACCGGAGGGTTGGGAGTGGCTGCGGGACGATGTTTCATCTTGCCGCTCACTAGCCGAGCCTCGGTAAAAAAGGGACCTCAGGCCAGAGAGAGATTGGCAAAGGTCCCTAGTGGACACAGAAATTAAAGACCTGGTTGCGGATCGTCGGACTGATCTTTGTCGGCCGCGCCCGGGTTACTCGAATTGCCAGCTTGACGGGTCGCCGTCCACGAGTGGTTTTGCTGGCCGCCACCGTGATGGCCACCGCCGCCCATACCGCCCTGGGGCTGGAAGGTGCCGGTGATTTTGTCACCATCCACAGTGCCGGTATAAACCATAGTAAAGTTGCGGCGTCCCTGGGATTGGGTGCTGAAAGAAATGGTGTTTCCATCCAAGCTGCCAGTGACTGGCATCGAGCCACGCTCTCCGTCTAGCGTGCCGGTAAGCTTGGAGCCATCCTGCTGAAGCTGGAGCTTGCCTTGACGAGCGCCGTCGCGGCCCTGCCAGGACATCAGCCACTGGCCAGCGACGTTAGCAGGTTGGCTGTTCCCCGGAGCCGCATCCTGCGCCAGCAGGCAAGTTGTTAAACCAAATGCCAGAACCAGAATCAGATAAAGGTGTTTTCGCACAACGTTCCTCCTGAGGGTGGAGAATTCGCACCTTCATCTAAACACCGCGGAAGCCGAGCAGAGGTAAAGAGTTTGTAAAAGAAGGTAAAGTCTTGTTAGCCGGCGATTCGTCCTGGAATTAACCCACTTTCTTTTAGTCGGCGTGCGGCAGACGATGCAACGACCACGCCCACATCCCGATTTCTAATAGCACCCATAAATACTTTGAATTTCCAGATGGCCCGCTGATGGGGTAGGTTAGTGCCCATAATTCAGGTTTCGGAGCCAGCCAGGCGATCCCGAAACTGAAGCCGCGAAAATCTCACCAGCGTTCTGGGGAAATGGGTGCAAGATGAAAAAGTGGGGCGTTACTTCCATAGCCGTGGTGTTACTGTTCTCAGCCATTGCCGTCGCTCAGGAGGGCTCCAAAACACAGACGACGGGGCGAAAGACCGTCAGCGTCACCGGCAAGATGAGCGATGACGGGCGAGTGTTGCTGCGCGATGCCGACAGCCAGGTCTGGACGGTCAGCAATCCGGAAGCCTTGGAGGGTTATGCGGGGCGAGAGGTTGTGATCCGCTGCCAAATCGTTCCCGAGAGGAGCGAGCTTCGGGTCGTGTCCGTTAAGGCGGTAAAAGGCGAAGCGGCCTTTGCAACGAAGGGGGGCGACTCGGCGTTTCGACGATAGCGTGCGAGGATTCCGTGGCGCCGACATTAGTAATGGAAGCGGTAGCGGACTTCCACGTAGATTTCTCTTGGATTGTTCCAGTGAAAACCACCGAAGGTAAGGCTGTTGTCGAGTTCTACGCGGCGATTGGCAACGTTCAGCGTGTTCACTGACGCCGAAAAACGCTCGCCGAAATCTTTCCCCAGCGACAAATCAAAAGTCGTGTGTGCGGGCAAGTAAAGACCCGGATAAGGCTGGCCGGGAAATCCGTTACTAAAACCGGACCCGTAATAAACATTGGTGGCGGCAAAGCTGCGCCAGGGAAGCGTGACGTCGCCGCCGAGGTTGAGGGTGTTGCGCTGATCGTGGTCAAGCGGGCTAAGTTCCGGAGAGAAGGAAAAGTCCGTGAGTCCGCCGGTGATGGTGCCGCTGCCTTCGGCGATCTGATTGGAATACGCCAGGTGGATTTGCCCGCGATGAGCAATTCGCGGCGAACGCAGAGTCAGCTCCCAGCCGCGAATGACCGCCCGTGACACAGTGATGGGAAAGAAGATGCTGGAAGCGCCGATATTGTTGTGATCGAAGAAATTCCTGACATTGGTGCGGAAATTGTCGGCATCGAGCACCCAGCCGCGGTAAGGAATGGTGACGCCGAACTGGTGTTCTTCGTCGAACTCGCCATGGAGGGGGATGAATCCCAGGCCTTGTCCTTGAGCGAAGTCGATTAGCGCGGGCCCGCTTACGGTCAGTAACGGGGGCGCTTGATAGTAGTGGCCGTAGAAACCGCGGAAGGTCCAGCGTAGCTTTGGAATGGTTACCGCCGCACCGAAGCGTGGGCTGATGGCGCTCTCCGTAACTTCGCCGGAAAAGCGCGTGGGTCTCATTCCGGCAATCAAGGTCAACCAGGGAACCGGGGTGAATTTGTCGTCGATGAAGAATGTTTCCTGGTTTCCCGTGGGATGTTGAAAATCAGTGACCGGCGCGTTGCCACTGCCATCATTGAAGATGGCTCCGAAGGACTGGCTGTCATGCTGGTAGAAACTGAAGAATCCTGCCTGCAGATTATTTCTGGCGAAATTGGCTGAGACGCTGGCCTGACCGCCGGCATAGGTGGAACCGCGGTCCTCAGTGGTGGCGATTGGCGTATCGGTCGCCAGGCTGTTGTAGTTACCGCTGTTGAAATGAAAAAGAGGCGACACGGTCATAAAGACCTTGGAATTGAAAGTATGCACCCAGGAGAAATTGACGACTGCATCGGACTCGTGCTCGCCGTCGCGCAGGCCGAGGCTGGGATATTGCGGGCTGAATCCATTCGCAGGAATGGACCCGTTTTCGAAGTCATTCGGGTTCGGGTCGAAGGGAACCTGGTAATAGTCGCGGCGCAGTGAAGTCACAACCCGAAGCTGGTTCGAGGAATCGACGTTAAAGATAAGCGTACTGAAGCCGCCGTAGCCGTTGGCGGCATCGTGTACTACCTGCGGAACCGGGGGCTGGAGGCCGAGATTGCTGCGGTTGGCGTTCAGACTGACATAGTAGGCAAAACGTTCGGTGTGGCTGCCGAAGCTGAGCGAATCGTTGGTCTGGTAGAAGTTCCCCAGGCTCATGACCAGTTCGCCTTGGTTGTTACGCTCGAACCCAGTGCGCGGGACGACGTTAAATACGCCGTAGGTGCGGTCGCCGAATTCAGCGCCGTAGCTGCCGCGATTGACTTCGAGATAGTCGATATCTTTCGGATCGAACTGCGGGCCGATGTTGGCAGCAATGTTGGTATTGGGGATGGGCACGCCATCCACCAGCCAACTGCTTTGGTGGCCGCCGCGGATGTGCAGCATGTCATGGGTGACATAGGCGCCGGGTACGTAGTCGGTGATCATGGCCATGCTGTTGCTGCGGTCGGCGCCGGGAGTGCGCTCGATGTCCTGGCGGCTGACCAGGGTGGTGGGCGTGGCGGTGTCGGTCGGCACCGCCTCGGGCGCGGCGGAGACGTTCACCGTTTCTCCCTGCGCGGCTACCTTCAATTGAAAGTGGACAACCGGCTCAGTTCCTGAAATCACCGTCACCGCCTGCGTGATCTGCTCGAATCCGGGATCGGCTACCGAGACCGAATACTCACCCAGGGGCACGGTGTTGAAGCGAAACTCGCCGTTCGAATCGGTATTGGCGGTCTTACTCCAGTCTGAGGATTTGGCTTTGAGCATCACCATTGCGCCCTGGACAGGGCGATGCTGAGGATCGTGAATGACGCCGCGGACCGAACCAAAAATGGCGGCAAAGGCCACGACCGCAAGTGTGAACGGCATACCGAGCAGCAAAACACGGATGAAACGCATGGGTTCTCCACCGAGCTGACAAATCTTGTGTGCAAGGATGGGATGGAGCCAGTTGGCAGGGCTAGATGGGCTTAGGAAAAACTCGAGGCATCGGAGTCTTGAAAGGGCACGGCTTTCCAGCCGTGCCGTAGTCCCTAAAAACCACGTACGGCGCGGCTTTAAGCCGCGCCCTTTCAAAGCTCTTGACGCCAATCTCAATATTACCCAGCAGCCGGTAGACCGCGTTCCCGTGCTCCAATCCCGGCATTATTGATCAGGCGATGGAGAACTGGGGCGGAGCGCGGACGGAACGAGAGGAGCGGTCGAGGCTGGCGCGGCGAGGTGAATCCGCGGGATCGACGAGCGGGGAAGAAACCGGGGTGATCGAACTAAGGTGTAACGGTTTGAGTTGCGCCGAACGGAATCCCACCGTGGCGCGGCAGCAGTCGTGCTGACATTGGCTCGCCGGCGCACGGAACTCGGAGCCGTGCAGGCTTTGATCATGCATCGGCTTGCGCATGCAGCAGGCATGCGGCGCAGGGGCAGAGATCGCCAGGGCTACGGGGGCAAAAATGCCCACGAACAGCAAAGTCAGCAGCAGCCGGGCGGTGAGACGACGCATAGGATCAGCTTAGGATACCTGCACTCGTCACCCATGTCTATTCAAGAGCGCCCAGCGGTGACGTAAGGTTAATTGTGTAAAAACTGGCATGGCAGCGATTACAAGCAGCTTGACATCACCTTCCAACGCAGTCATATTTTACGCACTCTCAAAAGTGCTATCATTATTTCGGCAACTAGTTCATAAGTGTCATTCCTGCAATGGTGTGCGGGCATCCATGCTCCTATTGCCTGTGCCCACATTTTACAAAGGCCGTGAAACTTTCACCCCGTCCCAGCGTCCATAGCCAGATGACTGTCCGCCGCTTTGCCATCCTGCTTCTCCTCTCTTCGTTCTCCCTGGCCGACCTTACCACCGACGTTCGCACTGCGCTCGCCCAGGGCAACTTCACCGCCGCCACCACTGAACTGGAGAATTACCGCACCGCCCACGGAGTCGATCCCGATTATCTCGAAGCTCTCTCCTGGATGGCCCGCGCCTCACTCTCCGCCAACCAACTCGATCAGGCCGCAACCTACGCCAAACAGACCGAAACCTTGGCCCGCGAGCAACTCCAGCATCGCGCCCTCGATGCCGAACCGCACCTGCCTCTGGCTCTCGGCGCCGCTCTCGAAGTCCAAGCCCAGGTCCTCGCTGCCCGAGGTCAGCAGCCACAGGCCGTCGCCTTGCTCCGCCATAGTCTGGATACCTATGGCAACACATCGATTCGCGCCCGTCTGCAAAAAAACCTGAACCTGCTCGGCCTCGCCGGCCAGTTCGCGCCACCGTTGCGCCTCGGCGAATACCTCGGATCATCACCCAAATCCCCTCCGCATCTGAAGGGCTCTCCAGTCCTTCTGTTCTTCTGGGCGCACTGGTGCCCCGACTGCAAGCGCGAAGGCCCCGTCATTGCCCAACTAAGCTCCGAATTCGCTTCGCGAGGATTGACCGTGCTCGCTCCCACCCAGGTCTACGGATACATCGCCCGCGGCCAAGATGCGAGACCGAAAGATGAATTAACCTACGCGGAAAAAGTCTGGCAGCAGTTCTATCCAGGACTACAGAGCGTCTCCGTGCCCGTCAGCAAAGCCAATTTCGACCGCTACGGCGCCAGCACCACCCCGACTCTGGTCCTGATCGATCGCAAAGGCCGTGTCGCCCTCTACCACCCCGGCGTAATGTCCTACGACGACCTCCGCGCTGCCATAGAAAAAGCGATGTAGATGTAGATGTAAATTGTGTGGCGCGGGCGCCCTCGCCCGTGAGGGTTTCTCTGCGAACTCCGCGGGGTTTTCTCAGCGATCTCTGCGATTAAAGGCTCTTCCTGGGATATCCGTAGCCGGTTTTCCTTTGTGTACCTTCGTGTCCTTTGTGGTTAAAGCTTTTCACCGCTTCCGAGACACCTCAAACACCAAATTAAACAACTGCACCAGCGTGATCCCGATGGTTACATACACCGCAATCTCCAGCCGCCGTGACGCATCCTTCGCGCTCCGCATCTGCCCCGCGATCTCGCTAGTGGTGTGGTAAAGCGTATCCGCCAATTGCTCGAAATGCTCAGTCGAGGCCCGCAGCCGCTCCAGCACCCGCGATGTCGCCGAGAGCGCCGCCGCCATCTGCTCCCCATTGCGGATATCCAGCTCCGTCTTGCACGCCGACCACCACGCGCTCCCCGGAGGGTTGTCGTACATCCGCTGCCGGATCTCTTCGTAGGACCGCGTTCGCAGTAACTGCACTAATGCCTGAACTGTCTCGGTTTCCCGGGACTCTTCGCTGAGGAGGGGCATGAACCGCAGTCTAGCAGCCGCCCACAGCCCAGCTCAGATGTCCGAAGGCCAACCCCATCCCTGCCTTTTCAGCCATGTGCAGACCGGGGGTTACCCGGTTACCCCCCTCGCAATCGCCTGTGTTTCCGGGGTGTTGGCCGGCCGAGGCCAGACCACTTAGGCGCCCGCGTTACCCCGTGTGCAGGGGAGTCCGGCGACCAATTCTGGCTTCGCTCATCTAAGGCTTTGTTAGCGACTGTTTGCACACCGCACAAGGAGATGAAATATGAAAGCAGTGGTTGTCACCAATATGGCGGTCCTGAAGTACTCAAGTTCGAGGAATACCCTGATCCGGTGGCGGGTCCCGGCGAAGTACTGGTGCAGGTTGCCGCCACCAGCGTGAATCCGATCGACTACAAGCGGCGTGCCGGGCTGACCAAGGATTTCTATCCCCTCACTTTTCCGGGACTGATAGGAGTCGACATTGCGGGGACCGTGGTGAAGATTGGGCCGGGAGTGGAAGGCTTTTCCCTCGGCGACCAGGTGTTCGCTATGGCGGACAATACTTACGCCGAACTTTGTGTTGTGAAAGCCGCGATGCTGGCCAAAGTTCCCAAGGGGCTCGATTTGATCTAGGCAGCGGCCCTGCCGCTGGTTACGGTGACCGGCAACCAGCTCCTTTCGGCGACGGGAATCAAAGCCGGCCAGACGGCTCTGGTCGTAGGTGCTGCTGGAAATGTCGGGCGTTCGGCGGTATTCAGTGCCAAGGCACGAGGGGCGACTGTGATCGCGGGGGTTTTGAAGAGGCAGATGCAGATGGACGAGGCGAAGACTGTCGGTGCGGATCATTTCGTCGCAACCGACGACGACACCGCGATTGCGAATCTTCCGCCGCTCGATGCGGTGGCGGATACGGTTGGCGGAAGAACCGCCGAGAAGCTGATCGCCAAGGTGAAACCGGGAGGAGTGTATGCATCGGTGGTCGGAGCGCCGCAGAACGCCGCAAACTATCCATCTGTAAAAGTCGTTCCAGTATTCTCGACATTCGACCGGAAAACGCTCGAGTTCATGGCCGAAGCGGTGCGAGACGGCAAGCTGGTAATCCCGATTAGCCGGAAACTGCCACTCCGTGAAGCGGCCGAGGCGCAAGCAGAGGCAGAGAAGGGTGGTACCGGGAAGATCTTGCTGGTGGCTTGACATTGTTTTGCCAACATTTTGTTGCCAACCAAGGAAAGGAAAATCGGAAATGAAAAAGGGTCAGCGCGGAATCAACCCCGCTTCGAAGCCGAGTGGCGACGGCTGTGTGGAATGCCTGGCGTCGCCGAAAAGTTGGTGGTTTCATCTCCGCCGGTGTGCCGAGTGTGGGCACATCGGATGCTGTGACAGTTCTCCGAGTCAGCATGCGTCCAAGCACGCGGCGGCGACAGGGCATCCCATCATAGCCAGCTTCGAGCCGGGTGAGGATTGGTTCTACGATTACGAGAAGCAGGCGATGATCGCGGCTGTGGAGTTGCTCCCGCCGCATTCGCATCCCAAAAATCAGCCCATTCCTGGACCCCCAGGCAGAGCGCCAGCCAACTGGGAATCGCTACTGAACTAAACCAACAGGAGGGAACGCGTGAATCTACCCGACGCGCGCAGTTACCAGCCAAGCGGTTAGGCCGCGATCATGTGCCGCTTTGCTAGAGCCTCAATTTCAGGCTCGGTCACCGCCGAGAGGTCCGCGTTTTCCGTCGCGATGACCCGTCCAGAAATGTCGGGATGATGCGTCTTCAAGTATTCTTTCAAGAAGTCGGCGGCATTGCTTTTTCCGGTGGCGTGACCGATGAGCACGATCTCATTCGCTGGCTTGATATCTTTCGCGATCTCCTCATAAAACGAATCCTCTTCGGGTACGCGCTCGCCGCGGTAGTGCGCTTCCTTTCGATGAATCAGATGATGATGGAAGTTGAAAGGATCGTAAGGTTGCACCTTGCGTTCGCCTGCCGGACGACTTCCACCCAAATCTCGATAGACATGGGCAGCGTGGTGGTCGATGACGACAATCATACGGCCGGGCTGGGCCGGCTTTTCTACTTGGGCACCCGTCCTGGCTTCCTTCAAGAATTTACGCAGCCGCGAGACTTCCTCCACGCCAAGATCATGGGTGCTCGGCCGCTTGAAAAAGACGCGCTGGCTGCCCACGCGGAACATAAACTCATCGTCTCCATGCGGTTGGACCTCACCCAAATGTTCGACCAGTTCGACGGTCTCGCTCCAACTCAGGTTATGGGGTAGCTTGCCGTTGAGCAGGTTCTGATACAGCGATTCGAGGTGCTTAGCCATCCCGCCAGTATATTACTGCGCCGCCATAAAGCGGAATACTGTTGGGGAGTTTTCGGTGGCATCCCGCACGTCGCATCCCGCACCCAGATACAACCGATACCATCGTCTGATTCTTCAAAGCCCACCCTTTTGCTCTGGTAACATCGTGCTGCAGCTTCAATCAGAATCTGCATCCCAGAAGCGTCTTTGAATCTTTGTGGCTTTTCGGAGGAAAGTTATGCCACGCAACACACCGCAAGTCGCCACCGGAGCACCGCCCCCGCCGAATCCGCTTGATGTCATCCCAGACGAGATGCCATTCGATGTGCCCTATGGGCGCCCGATATCACTGTACCGAGCCCAGGCCGTGATTCACGCCGCCGTGGAAGAAGCCAGAAAGCGGAATTGGAAAATGAACGTCGCCGTCACGGATTCCGGCGGCAACTTGGTTGCCTTCCAACGAATGGACGGCGCAATGCTCGCCTCCATTCAGATTGCAGAGCACAAGGCGCGAGCGGCCGTGACTTTCCGGCGCCCAACAAGGTCTTCGAGGATGGTATTAACCTGATGCATCGCAACTATCTGCTCGCGTTTGATGGAGTCATTGCGTCTCGAGGGGGAATTCCACTGATCGACCAGGGTGATATTATCGGCGCCATCGGTTGTTCGGGAGGCACGGATTCCTAGGACGAGGTCATCAGCAAGGCGGGGGCGGCAGTAATTAATGAACCCTCGGCGGGAATCAAATGATACAGATCCCTCGAACGTTCATCCACGGTCACGGTCGTGGTGAAGTGAGCAAGTTGCTTCGCCGATAGATCATCCCAGCAACTTGCCCGCGAGCCAGGAATCGACACTGAACCTTCCCGGACCAGAGCAGATCAGCCAGGCAAAGAAGAGCACGTACAGGACTTCCGGAAGGTAGAGGAAATCGTCGAGCCAGCTCAGCGGCGAGAGTCCTTTCGGCAATGTGGAAACCGCGCTGGTCAGGGTGGCAACAACCATATCGATCAACAGAGCAAAGCTGGCCGGGCTTGAAAAAAGCCCCAAGGCCACCAGGGATCCCCCGAAGCACTCGACACTGGCCACGAAATAGGCCGTCTGCTTAGGGAACGGGATTTTGGCCTTCACTAGCGTGTCGTAAACCGGTTTGGTGCCGCCGGCGACGAACAATTTGTTTGCCCCGGAGATGGCGAAGAACAACCCGATCGAAACCCGCACCAGCAGGATGGCATAGTGTTCCAAATCACTGCTGCCCACGAGCGCAAACTGGATCAGCTGTTTCCAATCCATTTCTTGTCCCTCCGACCGGGGATGTGCTCTAACCACACTCCCGTATCGTGCAAATTCGACCGTTCTGCTACCCGCGGCCGAGCGGTTTTGTATTTTTCGCGCCAATGGCTGGCGCGAAGCGGAGTTCCGCAAGCGTTTAAATCCGCATCCCGTCCGGGCCAACCGTTAACCGTACGTTAGGTCAGTGCTCTGTCCGACTTCGATAATATAGCCGTCAGGATCGCGGATGTAGCAGCGTATCTCGCCGTACTTGGGTATCGGCGGCGTGATGAACTCGGCTCCGCGGCTTTTCCATAATTCATAGCAAGCTTGAATATCCGCAACCCGGAAATTCATAAAGCTGTTGATGTGATTCGGGTCGGGCACGCTGAGCGTTACCGTCGGCTTATCCGCGGTCGGGCCGCCCCCAACGTTCAGAATCATCCAGATATTCGCAAGTTGAAGGTACGGAGGCGCGTTGCCGTCACCCATGGTCAGAATGCGAGCGCCGAAGACCTTTTCATAGTAGTGAGCCGATCGTTCGACGTCGGCAACGGTGAGAAAATGCGCGATGCTGATCCCCTCTTTCGGGGGCATTTCATAACTCTTCTGCTCGATTTGTACGCTGCCCATTAACAGCTCCTTTCCGATAAAAAGTGCTCATCGCTGATTCTGGTTCCGTATTCTACCTGCTACCGATTAAGCCTGACCAGGAAAGGCAAGGGGAATGTGGGGACAGAGGGACGTTCACTAATTTCCATTGTCGAAAAATGGAAAACGTCCCGTCTGTCCCCGGTTTCCCTGCTCTATGCCGCTGAACCCGACTGCTTCCTTCCGTTGAGTGCCGGTAGAAGAAGGTTCAGAAGCGCTTGATCAGAAAACGGGTTCTGACCTGAGATCAGCTCGCGATCTTGAAGGACGTAGCTCCCCCATGGAGCGACCACACTTACGTCACCGCCCGCCGTACGCAAGGCGTAGTCCGGGTAGAACAGCACCTTGCCACCAATCTCAAGCGGCTCCCGCTGCTGCTCTTCCGCTGTAGAAAAGATAGTCATCTTATATCCAGAATAGATCCACCCTTGAGCCTTTGCCCGCGCTCCAGCGGCATCGCCGGCCGCCAGCGCGGCGACCACGTCTTTCGAATTCGGAAGGGCCGAGAGTAGTGAAATCGGGCCATGGCAGAGCACCGCCGTAGGCTTGGACGTTTTATGAAAGTGTCTCATCACGGTGCCAGCGTCGGGATCGTCGAGAAGATCGATCATCGGGCCGTGGCCGCCGGGGACAAAAACGGCGTCATATTGATCCAGGCCCGATGCGATGACATCCGCGATGCGGGTTGGATCTCTGAGCCCAGTCAGGCCGTCGCGGAATATCATATAGTCCTGAAGCTTGGCCGCGTCCCCGCCGAAGAAATCGGCGACCTCTGAATGCACATCCACTTGGGGCGCGTTGCCTTTGGGGTTGGCGAAGGTGATTTCGTAGCCCTCCTTCATCAGGGCGCGAACCGGAACCGTCAGCTCGTTGAGGTAATAGCCAGCGCCCGCATAAACCTTGCCATCTTTCAAGGGCAAGCCGTGACCGCTCGAGACTAGAACCAAGATTTTTCCTTTTGTTGCCATTTCGTTCTCCTCTTCGAAATCGGAAGTAAAACTAAGCTAGAATCCGCCTGTTATGCCCCCGGGAATCCGAACATCAACCAAGACTGATTGGCTACCCAATGCGGATATAGCGCCGTCATCTGATCGAACAGCTCCTGGTCAGACTTCGCGGTTTTCTGCACCCGGTCGAAGTCCTCGAGGTAACGCTTGGTGTCCTGGATCGCGGACGGAGAGTCGGGCGCGCCCGGCTTCTTGTGACCGGCGACAACCATCGCCGGGTTCAGCGCCGCTAACCGGTCTAGCGCCGCCATCCAATTTTTTCGGCTCTCGGGGGTGGTGTCGCCGACGTACATGTGGCATTGGTTGTACACCACGTCGCCAGCCACGACCAGGCCGATCGAGGGAACGTGTAGCGACGTCGTATCGGCAGTATCGGTGTGGCCCTGCTCGATGATGCGCAATTCCTGGCCTTCGAGCGTGAACCTATCGCGCTCATAGGGCTCAGGGGCAACCAACTTCGTCGGCACTTGCCCAGGAAAGCACCGGCGGGCCAGCCGCTCCACTACGGGAGTGAACGACATCTGCATGGCCTTCACCGTCTTCGGCGTCGCTATCGCCCGCGCGCCGGGGAAACGGTCGAGCAGAATGCCCAGACCGTAGAAGTGGTCGAAGTGGGCGTGCGTTATATAGATGGTCTCCAGGTTGCGGTTGTGCAGAGCCACCCAATCCGCCAGAGCCTCGGCTTCAGCCACCGTCGTCATTGCGTCTACCAGCACCGCGTCGTATTCGCCGAAGATTAAAGTCGACGTGATCGGGTCGAAGCCGAATGCTTCGCCGAAGGGCCTTGGCCGCTCGCCGACCATAGCTTTTCCCGGGGCGGTAAAAACGTTCACGCTCAGCGTGGTTTCTTTCGGTCCGTTTGTGCCGTCCATTTGGTGACCCTTTCGATGTCTGTCTTTTCCGTTCTTATTAGGGTGATCGAGATGGTGGTCTGGTGCCGGAGGTTGCCTCGATGTTATACCTTCATCTGTTTCACCCACTGCGAGCCATGCGGTGCGAGTCTTTCACCCATGAAATCCTGTTCCTTGACCACCCGGGTCCGGCCAATGCTGCGCGGAGGGTAGTTCATTTCTGCCTCTTCATGAATTGATCGACAAACGCAGCAGTTTCATCCGCTGCCGTATCCAGCGCGAAATGACCGCCGTCAACAATGTGAACTTCAGCCTTGGGCACATCTCGCCGGTAGGATTCCGGCTCAGAGGCGTCAAACGATGCCTCATACTTCCCCCAAATCACCAGCAGCTGCGGCTGCTTCTCACGCATCCAGGCTTGCCATTTGGGATAGTTTTCCACGTTGGTGCGGTAGTCATAGAAAAGGTCACTCTGAATTTCTGCCTGGCCCGGCTGACTGAGAAAAGCAAATTCATCCGTCCACAGGTCAGGGTCGTAGCGTTCCACATCAGGGTCGGTTCCGACATGGCGGGTGCGCGCCGCCTGCAATGACAGAAGGTTGGCACGAAGCGCGCTTTCATTGCTGGCGCGGTCAGCCCAGAAGGCTCGCCGGGTCTTCCAATTCGCCCCCAGACCCTCATTGTGCGCCACGGCATCCTGCACCATGAGACGCTCGATCCGGTCGGGATGGCGTAAAGCCATACGAAAGCCTACAGGGCCGCCGTAGTCCTGCATATAGAGTGTGTAGCGTGAGAGCCCAAGAGCCTCGGTGAAGTGATTCATGGTTTCGGCGATGTGATCGAAGGTGTACGCAAAATTCTTCGGGTCCGGCCAGCCACTGTGCCCGAAGCCGGGATAATCGGGGGCGACCAGGTGATAGCGATCAGAGAGGCGGGCGAAGAGTGGCTCGAACATTCGGGATGAGGACGGAAGCCCGTGCAACAGCAGAAGCGTCGGCGCATCCTTCGGCCCGGCCTCTCTGTAAAAGATGGAGAGTCCATCTACCTGTATCGTGCGATAAAGCGCCGGGTGTTTCACGGCTGACTCCTCCTACGAGTTGTTGTTTCGCGGATCGTCTTTCGGGTTGAGGTATTCCAGTCCGAGCGGTCCCATCGCGGTGATTTGTGTGACGTACTCGCCAGATTTCGCCCAGTGGAAATGGTGCGTGTTGCCAGGGAGGACGATCACGGCCCCGGGCGGATAAGCTTCCAACTTGCTCGCGTCGAATTGATCCCCCATCCCGATATAAAAGACGCCGGAAATCACGGTGTAGACTCGATCCTCCGGGTGCTTGTGAGGCATCAGCTTCGCGCCGTGCGGCGATCTCACCCTGATGGTGTAAGGGCCGGGCTTCGACGGATCACCCACGACGACGGCCAGCCGGACCGACGGTGGGAATGCCGGGAACGGTTTCCAATCGATGTCGTCGGGCAAGATAGTTTTGAAAACTTTCTGCCCGAGTTGGTGAGGCCGGACTTCGCTTGGCTGGACACGCTCTACGGCGCTGGCTTTCTGAGACACACAAACCTCTTTCGTGCAGAAAATGTAAAACAACCCAGGGTAGTGCGTCAAAAATAGCGACTGTTACCTCTCGGTTGTGGTTTTCCTAGGAGAAGATCTCCACCTGGGCGAAGGAGTATTGGAGCGCGCTTCATCCCTATTCGGCCGGTGGCGCGCACGTCAATTTCATGATGGAAGAGGGCGAAGAGCGCATCCGGGCGACGTATGGCAAAAACTACGACCGTCTGGCGAGGATTAAGAAGCGTTACGATCCGGGGAACCTGTTCCGTGTAAATCAGAACATCAAGCCGAAATAAGAACCGAAATTCTGGTCTCGCGGAACTTTGGGCGGGCTGCGCTTAGACCGTCCTCACTGCTGCCATTTGTTCTCAATTTTCGGCGGATGCTGCAAGGTTTGCATCACCACGCAATATTGTTCCGTTTTCGCCCGCAACGCGCTTAGCTGCTCCGCCGTTGCCTGCGGCGCGCGGACATCGAAAATGACTCGGATGTCCTGAAATCCGACGGGCACGTCTTTCGACAGACCCAGCGTACCCTGGAGGTCCATATCGCCCTCGACCCTGACGTTGATCGCCTCGGTAGGGATTGCCATGGCGGCAGCTACCATTTGGCAAGTGATCTGCGCACAGGCAGCGAGCGCACCGAGTAGCAAGTCTCCAGAGCAAGCGCCTGTCCCTGCTCCGCCCACTCCTTTGTGAGCTTGAGCGCTGTACATCGCCCGCCCCAGGTCGATCGAGCAGGAGATGGGTGCCTCGGTCTGCTTGCCGTGCGCCGCCAGAGTAATCCGGGAACTTGCCGGGTCTTGCCGATACTGGTCTTTTAGCGGCCGCTGCACCGATCGAATATCCATGAACTGCCTCCGAAGTCTGGGGTATTATAAACGCACTCCGGGGTTTCGGTCGCAGGGTCCAGTGCGATCGGAAAGTCCAGAATTCAAAGTTCATAATTCGACGATCAAAGCGCGGCGGCGAGCGATCAATTCCTGGCCAACCGACCGCTGCGCCAGCGAGGTGGATGAACCTGCCGCTCATGCCAGATTCCGTGTCGTTCACCTTGTCGCCGGGCACGCGCTTTGGGAATTACGAGATCCTTGAGCAACTGGGCGCCGGGGGCATGGGCGAGGTATACCGCGCCAAAGACACCAGCCTCGACCGTGAAGTCGCCATTAAGACGCTTTCGGTGGAACGCCTTGCTCAACCGGACGCCCTGGCACGGTTTGAAAAGGAAGCCCGTTCCGCCAGCGCGCTCAATCATCCCAACATCGTCACGATTTATGAGCTGGGGCAAGTCAACAGCACACGTTACATTGCCATGGAACTGGTGGACGGAGAGACGCTGCGACAGTCGCTCGCCTCCGGCCCGATTCCATTTCGTAAATCGGTCGCCCTTGCGGCGCAGATTGCAGACGCTCTCGCCAAAGCGCACGAAATTGGCGTGGTTCACCGCGATTTGAAGCCGGAGAACCTGATGGTTTCTGTCGATGGTACGGCCAAGGTGCTGGATTTCGGTCTGGCGAAACTGCGCAAGCTCGACCATGCCCAGAATTCGGATGCGACCACGACCGTTACCGAGCATGGAACGTTGATGGGAACCGTAGGCTACATGTCGCCGGAGCAAGCGACCGGCAACGAAGTTGATTTTCGTTCTGACCAGTTTTCCTTCGGATCGGTGCTCTACGAGATGGTCACCGGGCTTCCCGCGTTCCGCAAAAAGACTTATGCAGAAACGACGGCGGCAATCCTTCGCGATGAGCCCGAGCGCCTCGGCGCCAGAATGCTTCAGGCGCCCGCTCCTTTCATTTGGATCGTGGAGCGCTGCCTGGCCAAGGATGCGAAAGATCGCTATGCTTCCACTCGGGATTTGGCTCGCGATCTCGCCGCGGTGCGCGACCGGCTGGCCGATGCGCCCGCGCGCCCTTCGGAACCTCGCCCCAATAACCTGCCGCTGCAACGCACCGCATTCATTGGACGGGAACACGAAGAGGCTGCACTCCGCAAGCTCCTGGACTGCGAGGACGCGCGCCTCGTCACTCTGACCGGTCCGGGAGGAATTGGGAAGACACGGCTTGCCTTGCAGGTCGCGGATGCAATCGCCAGCCAGTTTCCCGGTGGAGTTTGCTTCGTTCCTCTGTCGTCGGTTAGCGATCCTGGTCTGATCGCTTCCCCGATCGCACAGGCGTTCGGACTCCGCGAAACCGGGAATCAATCGCCGCAGGAAAGCTTGAAAGAGTACGTCAGCGGACTGGACCAACCGACGCTTCTGTTGCTCGACAACTTCGAACATCTCGTCGCCGCCGCGCCGGTCGTCGCGCAGTTGCTCATGACCGGCCCGAAACTCAAAGTTGTTGTCACCAGCCAGGCGCCGCTTCATGTTTACGGCGAACAGGAGTTTCCTGTGCCGCCGCTGGCGCTGCCCGACCCCAAATCCCTCCCGCCTCTCGAAGTGCTTTCCGGTCTTCCCGCGATCGAGCTTTTCGTGGAACGCGCACGCGCTGTGAAGCACGAATTCGCATTGACCAGGGAAAACGCCCCCGTGGTGGCCGCCATTTGCGCTCGCTTGGACGGTCTGCCCCTCGCTATTGAACTGGCCGCGGCCCGCATCAAACTGCTTTCGCCGTCCGCCATGCTGGCTCGTCTGGAAGGCCGCCTGAACCTGTTGACCGGCGGTGCTCGCGATCTGCCGAGCCGGCAACAAACTCTTCGCGGCACCGTCGACTGGAGCTATGGGCTCCTCAACGCCGCGGAGCAAACTCTGTTCCGCAGGCTCTCTGTTTTTGCCGGCGGATGCACCCTCGAAGCCGTGGAAGCCGTGTGCGACACCAAGGGCGACCTCGGCCTCGACATACTCGACGGCATGGCTTCGATGGTCGACAAGAGCCTGGCACAGCAGGTAGAGCAGGCGGATACGGAAACCCGGTTCCGCATGCTCTCGACGCTCCGGGAGTACGCTCGCGAGCGTCTCGGCGAGAGCGACGATGAATCTGCGACCCGTCGGGCCCATGCCGCTTATTACCTCGTGCTTGCTGAAGAGGGTGCCGAGGACATAGCCGCTCGCCCCGAATGGCTCGACCGTTTTGAAGTTGACCACGACAACTTCCGCGCCGCGCTCGATTATCTGATCAAGACTGGGGATGCCGACTGGGGCCTTCGTCTTGGTACCGCCCTGTTTCGCTTCTGGGAAACGCGAGAATATCTTACGGAGGGCCGTGACACCATCGCCAGGGTCCTGGAGTTGGAAAGGAGCGCGGCTCGTCCCAAGCTTCGCGCGCGCCTTCTGTTTGCTGGCGCAGTTCTGGCGGGCGAGCAGGGAGACTACGGCTCTGCACAGCAGATGTTCGAAAACAGTCTCGAGAATTGCCTCGAGCTAAACGATAAGCGCGGCGTCGCCGTCGCACTGAACGCGTTGGCCGTCATTACTCGCGATCGTGGCGAAATCGCCGCCGCATCCGCACTCTTTGAGCGGTGTGTCGCAATATGGAAGGATCTCGGCGATCCCGCCGACTTCGCCCGAGCCCTCAGCAATCTCGCCAGCGTGATGAAGTTGCAAGGCGACTATGAGCGCGCATCCTCTCTTTACGAGGAATGTCTAACGATTTTTCGTCAGGTTGGGGATGTGGCCGGCGCCGCCTGGACGCTGAACTACCAAGGCGACGTCGCACGGGAAAAAGCGGACTTCGTGGCCGCTCGTTCATTTTGCGAACAGAGTCTGTCGGAGTTTCGCCGGCTGCGTGACAGCTGGGGAATTGCGAGCACCCTCTCCGACTTGGCAAGTCTAAGCTGCGATCAGGGTAACAACTCGGAGGCTCGCCGCCTTCACGGCGAAAGCATCAAGGTGTTTCAAGAGTTGGGGCACAAACGCGGGATCGCGAGGGCGCTGGAATGTCTCGCCGTAAGTGCCGCGGCGCAATCGAAAGCCGAGTTATCGCTACACTTGGCAGGTGCGGCGGCAGCGCTTCGGCAAAGATTGGGCGCTCCGCTCACGCCTGCCGGGCAACCCAGGCTCGACAAGGCCCTGGAATTTGCGCGCCGAACGCTCGGCAATGCCGCGGGAACCGCGTGGATGGAAGGTTGGGCGATGCCGATTGAGCAAGCCATCCACGAGGCGCTTCACTGCGAAGCGGAATCAGATCCTCGGACTCGAAACTCCGCCTAAGTCAACTGGCAGTGCCGGGATCGATCATGCGCCGCACTGCCGAGATGCGATTCGCCGGGAAACCTCCGCGGCGTGCGTGTTCGCGAACCGTTTCCTCGTCCGGTGCCAGGTACACACAATAAACTTTATCGCCGGTAACGTAGGAGTGGAGCCATTTGATTTCCGGTCCCATATCCTTCAGCACGCCTATTGATTTCTTGGCCACTGCCTGCAGTTCCGCATCGGACAAATTGCCCGCGCCTGGGATTTCCCGCTCGATTACGTATTGGGGCATGGCTACCTCACCGAACAGTGATGGTAGCAGATTTTTCACGCGAAAGTGCATCAGTGCATCCCACCGTAACGATTCAAAACGTCGCAAATGGGTCCAGATGTTTCCTTTTTGTTGGCTGTACGTTGCGACCTGCTCCGACACTTAGATGAGAGAAATGCGGGGCCAGACGGAACTGACCCCAGTTGTCGCATCGGAGTGATCTCGTCGCCAGCGCACACCTGCCCATCCGCATAGGGCAACCCCGGTTGCGATGAGCCAGACCTCCTCGCAAAACCGCCTCCCGCCCTCTACAATCTCTCCATCCATGGAGACCTCCCGCATCGCCGAATTGCTACAGCCTTTCCTGGCCACGCCGGCCGGGGAGACGGCCTTCTCCACGGCGCAACTGAATAATATATCGATATATATCGATCTATTACTCCGCTGGAATGCCCGCATCAACCTCACCTCCGTCCGTCAGCCCGAAGCCATCGTCACCCGCCACTTCGGCGAATCGCTGTTCGCCGCCCGTCATCTCTTCCCAGAGCCCGGCGCACGCGCTTCTCTCATCGACATCGGTTCCGGCGCCGGTTTCCCCGGAGTCCCCATTAGACTCTGGGCGCCCCAGCTTCACCTCACCCTGATCGAATCGAGTCATAAGAAGGTCGCTTTCCTCCGCCAACTGGCCCGTACGCTAACATTGACGAACGTCGATGTATTTGGCGGCCGCGCCGACGCCTACACCGGCCCCTTGGCTGGCGTCGTCACCCTCCGCGCCGTGGAGCGCTTTGCCTCGGCACTTCCAACTGCCGCCCGCCTCGTCGCTCCCGGAGGCCGGCTCGCCCTGCTGATCGGCCAAGCCCAGACCGCCCAAGCTGCCGAACTTCTTCCCAGCGCCGCCTGGGACGCTCCAATTCCGCTGCCGCTTTCCTCCAACCGCGTTCTCCTCATCGCTCGCTCGAGAGAGGTTATCTAGAGAGTTAAGTATCAAAGTACGAAACAAGTGGGAGAAACCTCGTCCTGGCGACGGGAAACGCAGATCACCAGACTGCGCCAATGGCATAAGAGGAAGGTAAAGTGGGAGTGTGCGGCAGAACTTGCGTTCGCAACCTCGGCGAACTGGCATCTTGGCAAGAGATAACAATTGTTCCACGTGGAACATTTTTCTCAGCGGGCGTGGCAGATCACTCTGGAAAACCGTGAGAGGTTCCACGTGGAACAGTTTCTTCCTTACGAGCCGATCCCGGGACGCTTCGGGATCTTCGTTGTGGAAAGATCGCCGGCAACGCCTCCCAACTCTTTCCTCCTGCACGGGAATCTCTTCCTTATATCTCTGCACCGAAATCCGTCATTGCAATTCGAAGCCGCTTCGAACTATTCTGCGAACTAAGCTCTCGGCTTCTCCGAAAAAACTGAAATGGGACGCGTTCTCGCGGTAGCCAATCAGAAGGGCGGCGTGGGCAAGACCACGACCGCCATCAATCTTGCCGCATCTATCGCTGCTGCCGAAGTCAACACTCTGCTTGTCGATTCTGACCCTCAGGCAAACGCGACCAGCGGCCTCGGTCTGTCCAAAGACCCCGAACGAATCAGCACTTACGATCTCTTGATGGGCTCTGCGCGCGCGGAGGAGGCGCTGCAAAAGACTGAGCTTGAGCAGCTCTGGCTCATTCCGTCGCACAAGAATCTGATCGGGGCGAATCTTGAGTTGGTTCAGGCTGAGCGGCGGGAGTTTCGTCTGCGCGATGCGCTGGCTTCGATTCGCGACCGTTTCCATTATGTGGTACTGGATTGCCCGCCCGCGCTGGACCTGCTGACCTTGAACGCTTTGGTCGCGGCCGACGCGGTCTTGATTCCTATGCAGGCGGAATACTTCGCGCTGGAAGGAATTTCTGAGCTGCTGGACACGATCGAGCGAATCCGCGCGGGGTTGAATCCTGGGCTCACGGTCGAAGGCGTCGTGCTTACGATGTTCGACGACCGGACGAATCTGGCACAGCAAGTGACGGCAGAGTTGAGCCGGTACTTTGGCGACAAGTTGTGCAAGACGGTAATTCCGAGGAATGTCCGTTTGGCGGAAGCGCCAAGCCACGGGAAGCCGGTCCTCATTTATGACGTGCGCTCGCGGGGGGCGGAGAGCTACATCCAGCTGGCGAAGGAAATCCTGGGGCACACGATGAATGTGCAGGAGATGCCGGCGGCGGCGGAGGCGGGCGAGGAAAAGGAAGTGGTGAATGCGCCGCGCTGGAAGCGGTGGATGAAGGAGCGGAATAGATTGATCGTTATCGATCTAAAAGATCGATGAGCATCGATGTACGTGCTGGCGGAGAGCAATAGGGAAGCGAGCCAAACGCGCGATTTATTGGGTCGCAAAGAACGCGACCCGGTCGCGCGGCTCGCCCAGATCCTTCGCTGCGCAAAGAACGCTTGCTCAGGATGACATCGGTTTTGGGCACCCGTCAGTCGTGAGGGTTATGGAGGGTTGAGAATGACTACTACGGCGGAGAAGATCGCGGAGAATGTTGCTGAGAAGCCGGCGGAAAAACGCCGGGCACTGGGACGGGGGTTGGATTCGTTGCTTCCCGTGGGGCCGAAAGTGGTGGCGATGGGTGCGGTTGCGGCTGAGCCTGTGCCCGCAATCTTGCCGGAGTTGCATGCTGCGATAGGGTTGAAGCGCGAACCGGGGGACGCAGTCGTCCATATCAAGCTGGATCAGATTGATGAGAATCCTTACCAGACGCGGCGGGTGTTTGATGAAGCGACGCTTCAGGAGTTGGCGGATTCGATCCGGGTGAATGGGGTGGTGCAGCCGATTGTGGTGCGGCTGTCGTCGACGGGACGATTCACGCTGGTGCTGGGCGAGCGGCGGTGCCGGGCGGCCAAACTGGCGGGCGAGTTGATGATTCCGGCGATCGTGCGGCAGGTTTCTAACCAGCAGGCGGCGGAAATGACGGTGGTGGAGAACCTGCAACGGCAGGACCTGAACTGCCTGGAGCAGGCGAATGCGTTTGCCCGGTTGAGCCGCGACTTTGGGTTGACGCAGGAGCAGATTGGACAGCGCACGGGATGTGCGCGGGCGTCGGTAGCGAACTATATGCGGCTGTTGAAGTTGCCGGGTGAGGTGCAGGAGTATCTGAGGGATGGAAGATTGGGTTTTAGTGAGGCGCGAGTGTTGTTGCAGTTGACCGATGCGCCCTCGATTCCGTATATCGCCAAGGAAGCGATCGACGGGAAAATGTCAGTGGCGCAGTTGATAGAAAGGGTGGATCGGGCCAACCTGCCGCAGGAGGCTTTTCCGCCGGCACAAGTTTATAAGGAGATAGATCCCAACGTGCGGGCGATACAGACGGAGATGGAGCGGGTGCTGGGTTGCCGGGTGCGGATCAGCGATCGCAAAGGACGAGGGAAGATTGTGATTGAATATGCGACGTTGGAGGATTTTGACCGGGTGGTGGAGATGCTGAAAGGGTAGTTTCTGTTTCCAGTTTCTGGTTTCTAGTGAACCAGGAAAGGTAGGAGTCAGGGGAGTAACAAGTGGGACGGTGGCGAGGCCGGGCCCACCGTATTGGCGGCGAAACGGAGCCTGGAAGTGGTGATGTGGTAGATAGACTGTGCTTTCGCCACTCTGCGGCTTGGTCATTTTCCAGCTGACCCACGGCTCACGCCGTGGGCTTTATTCTCGCGCCGCTTCGCGGCTTAAGGATCGACTGTGAGTTATCTGCTATTTCAGTCGGATTTCAGCCTTCCCTGATTTTGTAATGCTGGCGATGAATGGCGGTTTCTGCCTTCGGAAGATGCGGACCATGTCGCGGAGTGCATCAATCAGCACCTCGGCCATCTCCGTGCCGCTGTAATTGCCGGAACTGAAGTAGAACTCGCGAACGTCGTGCCGCATTACCGCCGTCTTTTCCAATTCGTTGTAGCGGATGCGTTTGTCCTTGGTCAGCAGCACCCAGCCTTTTTCACCCACGAAGGGGAGCCATTCAGTGTCTTCTGTGCCGGCAGCAAAGTGCTGCCCGTGGCGCTCGTGCCTCACGCCGTGCTGGACGAGCGCGTCGAGGATGGGTTTGCAGTTGTGAAGATTTTCGTCGAGATAGAGAACGAAGTCTTCAGGCAGCGCTAGCGGCCGTCGTCTGCTCCCAGCGGATTGCTTCTTCGATCTTTCGTGGCTCGACGCCATATTCAGAAGCCAGGTCGCCTATGGATTCGCGGGCATTGAACCGGGAGGCGACGACCGCGGTGGAGATGCCGGTCCCGGCAATCACCGGCTTGCCAAAGCCGACGGCCGGATTGATCAGGATCAGCCTGGGCTCACCCGCCTTGCGCTCCATGACAAACGGATACAACTTGAAAAGGCCTTTGGGATCGCGCTCGATGCGTTCCAGGTAAAGCTCCATCACCCCCGGAAGCAGAATCTGTTGATCCCTGGACAAGTTGACAACTTGGTCCAGATGCTTGATGAAGAGGTCGCGACGGTCAGTCTGAAAAGCCTGCTCGATCAGCGGATGTTTGTGCTGGACGTACTTGGCAAGGGTTATGAGGGCCTTGCGCACTTTCGGAATTCGCACATCGTAGATCGCCCTCATGCTGCTCAGCATGTAGCACTCGAGCAGATTGGTGAACGAGAGGCGCGGCGGTTCGGTGCTGGCCAGCTTGATCAGCGGGGGAACAGACCCTCCGCCTTTGACCCAGTAGACGAGGGTATTCTGCGGCACGCGGAGGTACTGCGCCGCCTCAGCAACACCGTAGATCGGAGTTTCCATCATGCCGTTGGCTGCTGGTTTCATCGCGCCTCCACTCGGTAAGGATAGAGCATAAGCGCGGGCCTGTCACCGCCTGGATTAGGACCTTCGTTTAACAGTCAGGGGTTTCGCGCGCAGTTCCTCTTGGAGTCCTCGTCCGTTAGCAGATCTCAATTTAGAACGAGCATGCTAACCGATAACGCTGTGGCGTAGACTACTTCGTGAGTGTGTGAGATGCCCAAGAATAGCAGCCTCAATAAGGCGGAATGGTTCGCCCTCGAACGGATTGAGGGGCGCCAACGGAGGTCTTTCACGGAGCACAACGCGGTTGAAATCCTCGAGGGCAGGGGACTCATTCACACGACGATTGCGGTAGATGAAATAAAGAAGTGGTCGACCAACAAGGTCGAAGCCCTGTGCGGCGATCTTTTCGACTTTTTGGATCAGCAAAGACAGGCCTGGAACGAGCCCGAATTGTCACAGGTTTCCCCGTTCAACTGTCTTGCCGGTTCCTCGATAAGAGGCGATTCTGGGTGTTCCGAACTTGACTGCCGCGCTGCGAAGCTAGACTCGCTGGCGCGGTACTCGGCGATGTACGCGGACCAAGTGTTCCTACCAGTACCCTTGGGAATCCCGCAGGATTCGGCGGACAAGGAGGTGCTCAGGCGGGGCTTGGTTCAGACAGTCACGTCCGTACTTGAGCTGAGACCCCTTGTCGAAAAAGGCATCATCAGACCCGTTGTGCCTGTCATGCACTATTGTGAGCAGCATGCCCAGCTCGCACTGAGGACCTACCGAGAAGGAGAACAGACAATCGCAGCATTGGCGGCCAAGAATTCCGACAAGTTCCGGTTTTCTTACGAGCTTATCAACGAGGAACCGTCGATCATAGTCCTCAAGCTTCACGGCCCATCAGACTACATAGAGCACGGTTCGATGTTCCGCCTTTTCTTAAGGCGGCCCGAATGGGCGCCGGCCTCAATGAAGCGCGGTAAGAAATTCAGGTTGCCTCCCCAGACACCAGTCCATCTCGAACAGGTGAGGCTACTGTTTGCTGGCATCGCGAGCGACGTACTCTTTCACCAGCAGTTTGGTCCCCGATTCGATGCAACCTACCTTACTGATCTCCCCGGAGAAGCCGAATTTCTTCAGGTTCTCAGTAAGGACGACGAGCTAGCCATTAGGACCGCCCAGTTATTTGCTCGCCTGACCCACCAGATTCCGCTGCTGACGGACGTTCCTATTAGGACAATTCTTCAAATCCGTGATGAGAATCCAGAATCCTTCGACGTGTACCGGTCTACGCTTAAGAAAATAGTCAAAGAGCATATCCAGCAGAGCCGATCTGCGACTGAAACGGAAGCCCGTGACATTTATGAGGATTTGCTTGCGCCCGTATTGGCCCAACTTCGAGCGGACGCGAAAAGACAACACAACAGATGGGCCCGTAAATCCGTGGTAACCGCCGCATTTGCTGTGGGCGTGGTCTCGCTGGGGGCTACGGGCGTACTCCAGTCGCCGCAAGTCATGGCGCTCTTAGGGGGGTGCCACCGTAAAAGGACTTGTTGACCAGCTAGCAGAAGCGGGCACGGAGCCAGTCACGAGCAGCAGTTTATACTTCCTGCTTCGCCTAGAAAACGAGGCCAAGGAGCGTCGCCAGCGACACTGACGTTTACCGAAGGGGGCTCGCCTTCTCGCGCCGCCGGATCTTCGCGGGCAAGGGCACCCGCACTACGCAAGAACCAGTCGGGCTTCGCCTGACTGGGCGGACGAGGCGTCCGCTGTTCGTCGCCTCATCTGACGGGATCACCACTGCCGCCGCTACGCGGTCTCCGGGCTCAAGCTGCAACAGCGGCACGCCTTGGGCGGCGCGGCCGGATTCGCGGATGGTGCTGGAGTCCATGCGGATGATTTTGCCGTATCGGCTGATCAGCATCACTTCGAAGTCTTCGGTCACCTGCGCGATGCCTACCGCTTTGGCGTTGCGCTCGGTGGTCTTGACGTTGATTACGCCGGAGCCACCGCGTCCTTGGAGACGGTATTCGTCGGCGGGGGTGCGTTTGCCGTAGCCGCCTTCGGTTACGGAGAGGATGAGGGAGCCTTTTTCGAGTATCAGGTCCGCGCCCTCAGCGGCTAAAGCCGCTCGATTTTCAGATTTTATCGGCACGGCTAAAAAGCCGTGTCTTGATACGAATCGCGTCACGAGTGTGGTTTCGTCACTGTTTGCGGCAACCATCCTAGACATGGTGCATGCCGCCCGCTTGGCCCGGCTCACGACTGCAAGTATTTGCACATTGACAAGGCAGCAGCCGCCGAACATAATTCTCCGCACGTTTTGGGCACATCTTTACTTTATCGGTCTAGCCCGGAACCGAATCCCCCGTACGCCCCGTTTTTGAGTTTGGCCCTCCCCTGGAGCCAAGGTTTTATTTCCGAAGGAGATGCCTGCCATGAAATCCCTCGTCACGTGCGTGGTCGTTGGATTCTTTTCGTTCGTTCTTTCGCTGGCCGCTCAGACGTCCGGTGGCAGCGCTGCGGTTGCCCAGGTGCCTCCGGTAATCCAGTTTTCCAGCGTGGCTACGGACGAGGCCGGTAGCGCGCTGAGCGGCTCGGTGGCGATGACATTCTCGCTCTACAACAATGCACGCGGCGGTGCGCCGTTGTGGAGCGAGACGCAGAACGTGCCACTGGATAGCGCGGGGCATTACTCGGTGCATCTCGGAATAACCAGGGTGAGCGGAGTGCCGGTCAGCTTGTTCGCCACTGGCCAAGCGCACTGGCTGGGGGTGCAGATCGCCGGGCAGGCAGAACAAGCGCGGGTGTTCCTGGTGAGCGTGCCGTACGCGATGAAAGCGGGAGACGCGGCTACGGTGGGGGGATTGCCGCCTTCGGCCTTCGTGCTGGCAGCACCTGGGCGAACGGATGCATCCGCGCCTGCTTCGGCGTCCTCTGGTGGCGAGAATTCAGTCAACGTCGGCCCGGCGGGTACCGAGAACTACATTCCCATATGGACCGGCAGCTCGGGCGATCTGGGCGATTCCATTCTTTATCAAGCGGGCGGCACCGAGGTTGGCATTGGCACGACGACGCCGGCCGGGACTTTAGATGTGAATGGCAGTGTGATTTCGCGCGGGGCGCTGCAATTGCCCAGCAGCGGCACGGCGACGGCCGGCAAAGGTTTCAATTCGCAGCCGTTCTCGCTGCAAGGATCTGCGTTCAACAGCAGCACGGGAAAAGCGATTGGGCCGGTGTTTCAGTGGCAGACGGAGCCCAGCGGGAATGACACGGTGAGTCCGGCCGGAAGTTTGAATCTGCTGTACGGGAATGGCTCGGGCTCGCCCAGCGAAACGGGATTGAACATCGCCAGCAACGGGCAGATTACGTTCGCCTCCGGGCAGAGCTTTCCGGGAACCGGGACCATCACCGGGATTACAGCAGGCACGGGGCTCAGCGGGGGCGGCACGAGCGGCAACGTGACGATCGCCGTCGACCCCGCGTTCGGAAACAAATATTATGCGCGACTGGCCGCCGTCAACACTTTCACCAAGAACCAAGAGGTGAATGGCACTATGACGGCGACTGCATTTTCGGGGAGCGGTGCAGGGTTGACCAATCTGCAAGGCGCGAACGTGCAAGGCGCAGTGGCGACGGCAAACAACGCACTCGAACTCGGAGGACTGCCTCCGAGCGCGTATCAACCAGCGGGCCCGTACGCGACGACTGGTGGCAATAATTTCACCGGCGATCAGAACGTGACCGGGAATGTGGTGGCTACGGGATCGATCTCCGGGGCAGCGGCGACTTTCAGTGGCTTGGTGACGGCGACCGGGGCGCTGCTACCGGCGAGTGGGACGGCGACGGCGACGATGGGTTTCGATTCCCAGCCGCTGGATGCAGTGGCATCGGTTTACAATCGCAATACGTCGCAGGCAGTGAATGAAGACTTCCGCTGGCTGGCCGAGCCGGTGGGCAATGACAGCACGGCGCCGACGGGAAGGCTCGGCCTGTTGTTTGGGCAGGGGGGCGCGACCCCGACTGAAACAGGGCTGTCTATTATGAGTGATGGGCAGGTCATGTTCGCCTCGGGGCAGACGTTTCCAGGCGCAGGCACGGTGAGCAGCGTAGGCAGCGGGGCGGGACTGACGGGCGGGCCGATCACAGGCACAGGGAGCTTGAGCATCGCGACGGGCGGGGTGAGCAATGCCATGCTGGCGAATTCATCGCTGACAGTGGCGGCGGGGACGGACCTGACGGGCGGGGGTGTGGTGGGGTTGGGCGGCAACACCACGCTCAATCTGGACACTAGCAAGGTCCCGCAGTTGAGCACGGCCAACACGTTCACCGGCAAGCAGACAATTACGACCACGGGCGGAATAGCGCTTCAGGCCACAAGCGCGATAGGAACGGTGCAGGTGGCTACGCAGAATTTGCTTCTCAACGGGCTCAGCAGTGGCGCGAGCGTGTTCAGCGTTGATAAGTCCGGCAATGGGATTTATAAAGGCGGGGTCACGGTTGGCAATCTTATCCTGGGCCCGAGCACAGGAATCGTACTCCAGGCCATGAACACAGCCGGGGCAAATGTCTCGCTGGCCACACCGAGCTTCCTTATTAGTGCGTTTTCGAACTCCGGGGACGCGTTCAATGTCGATTACAAAGGGAATGTCACGGTGGTAGGGAACTTGAGTGTAGGGGGCAGCCTCAGCAAGGGGAGTGGCTCATTTAAGATTGACCACCCGCTTGATCCTGCGAACAAATATCTCTATCACTCGTTTGTCGAATCCCCGGACATGATGAACGTGTACAACGGGAATGTCGTCACCAACAAACGCGGTGTCGCCATAGTGGTTTTACCGGATTACTTCGAGGCGCTGAATCGTGACTTCCGCTATCAGCTCACGGTGATTGGGCAATTCGCGCAAGCCATGGTGGCCAAGGAGATCAGCAACGGGCGTTTCATGATCCGAACGAGCAAGCCCGGGGTAAAAGTTTCCTGGCAAGTGACCGGCATACGTCAGGATGCCTACGCCAACGCCCACCGTATCCAGGTGGAAGAAGAAAAAGCGCCAGTGGAGCAAGGACGGTACTTGCATCCTGAACTGTTCGGCGCGCCGCCCGAGCGTGGGATTGGATTTCGCGCTGCGCCTGCCGTGGCGCCGGTTGTGTCAGGCACTACAGCAGAGTTGGTGACGGCGAAGTGAGGAGATAGCGCGATGAGCTACCCTGAGCCCGGGCGAACCAGGAAAGCCAGGAATCAGGAGAGTCAACCAGTGGAATGCAGGGCTGCGCCGAACGCCGGTACGCACGCCGAAACAAGAATTCCGGGTGGGTAAAGTGGTAGATAGTTGCTCCTGCGCTGCTTCACGGCTGATGCTCGGCGGTGGCATTCTGGTTCCCACATCTCTTTCCTCCCACTTTGCACAAAACGGACCGAGCTCCCGCCCGGCCGCGATCAACCAAGACCCCTCCCCTTGACACTGGTCCGATTTGCGATATAGTTCGGGCGCTTGTCTTTCTCATAGCCCGTCCCAGTGGCTGCGAACCCGCCACAGGAGCCAGTTTTGCGTGGTTGGCATGGGGAAGAATCACCTTCAGGAGAGGAATGAATGAAAAACTGCTACTCGGGAATGGGACGTTTGCTTGGGTTGGTGTTGTTGCTGTCAGTGGCCACGATGGCGGCCGGCCCCACGATAACTTTCAAGTTCAAAACGGAGAGTGTTCCGGGAGCGCTAGAGACAGATATTTTCGGAGTGAACAATTCTGAGGTGGGAGTGGGATCCTACGTGGACGGGAGTGGTGTGCGGCATGGTTTTATGGCTGGCGGAGGGACGGTTACGACCCTCGACGATCCGAATGGGACGAACACGTATTGCTTCGGGATCAACAATCTGGGGACGATCGTGGGTTATTACACAACTTCGAGTTTTGGCGCGCAGGCATTTCTGTATCAGAACGGGACCTTTACCGACATCGGGCCCGCGGGGGCGGTGGGATCGCAGGCGATTGGGATCAATGATAGCGGAGACGTTAACGGCAACTTCAGCGACTCGAATGGCGGCGGACACGGATTTCTGCTGAAGGGTGGTACATATACGACGATCGATGTGCCGGGAGCGCTGTATACGCTGGGAGGCGGGATCAATAACGCGGACATCATGACCGAGGTGTGGATTGATGGGGAAGGAAATTCCGAATCGTCGGTTTACAACGGGACGAAGTTCGTGACTATCAACGTCCCTGGGGCAGAGAGTTCGTCGGCTGGGGCGATCAGCAATAAGAATGACATTGTGTTTTCCTGGGAGGATTCGAGCGACAATTATTATGGTGCGCTGCTGCACGCGGGGACGTTTACCAACTTTGAGGAGCCCAAGGGATCGAGAACGTGGGGCTATGGGATCAATGATCATCACGTGATTGTGGGGTCGTATCGGCCTACGGGTGGGCAGAGTAATACGGGGTTTGCGGCGACGTATTAAAAAGAGCTTAACCACAGAGGGCACAGGGGCGCACAGGGGAGAATCTTGGCTACGGGTCAGCGGTCTGGGGTGAAGCGCACGATCAGGCCTTTGGGACCGACGGCGAAGACTTCTCCGGAGGGGCTGACGCTAACGGCGTTGAGGTTGAGGTCCCAGATTTTCTGCCACTTGGCGGCGGTGGTGGCGGCACAGGCGGCGTGGGCGGTACCGGCGACCAAGACGGCCGAGCTTTGCTCGGCGGGAGAGCCGAGGGCGGCTGTCCCCACACGGTTCGTGTACGCTACGGCGGAGAAATACGATTGCGGTGAAATCGCGGCGAGGGTCCAGGTGCGGCCCGCGTCGTTGGTGAAGGCGAGGTTGGGGCCGTCTTTTTCTGGGTGCTGGTAGTCGCCGCCGGCGATTGCGCCGTGTGTTGAGTCGCGAAAGGCGATGGAGAAGATGCCGGCAGAGTCGACTCCGTGGACGATAGGAGTTTCGGCGACGGTCCAGCTTTTGCCGGCGTCGGTGGAATGAAATACGCGGGCGGCTTTTCCTCCGGTTGCAAACCAGACGTTTTTCTTTCCTTGAACAGTAATGCAGGTTCCACTGGCGGCGAAAGCGCCTTCGCCGGGGATGGCGGGCGGAAGATTGCCGGGCAGGATGGGTGTCCAATGCTTGCCGCCGTCTTCAGTTGCGATCAGCTCAAATTTGTTGTTTACGGGATCGCCGAGGGCAATGCCGTGGTCGGGGTTCCAGAACGCCATGCAATCAAAGAAGCCCTTGGGGTCTTGTTTGGTGAATTGCAGGGACCAGGTGTGGCCGGCGTCGGTGGTTTTGTAGATGCGCGATTGATCGCCTGGGCCGGCAGCGAGGAGGTAGGCGAGGTCGGAGTGGAAGGCTTCGACGTCGCGGAAGTCGAGAGACTCGGCGCCGGGGACTTGGGCGGGGAGCCAAGTAGCGCCGGCGTCAGAGGTGCGGAGATAGGTTCCGTGAGTGCCGCTGGCCCAGGCGATGTTCGCGGCGGGAGTACTTAGGCCGCGGAGATTTTCGGTGGTGTGGGAGTTTTGGGTGGTTGCAGTTTGGGCGAGGAGCGAAGTGGAGAGAACGATGACTGCGAGTACGCGCATGGTGGTTGGCTGACATGATAGCTTGTTGCTGGTTCGGTTGTGTTTTCATTCGAAGAAAGCCTTAAAGCAAAGATCGCTAAGCTTTCGCAAAGTGCGCAAAGGCGAATCTGGAGAGTTCGATGAAGAGCATTCTTTTGGAGATTTGCTGTGGGTCGATTGATGACGCGATCCAGGCGGAAAAGGGTGGCGCGGACCGGGTGGAATTGTGCTCGGCGTTGTTTTTGGGCGGGCTGACGCCGTCGATCGGGACGGTACAGGAAGCGAAGCGCCGGCTGAAGATTCCGGTGATGGTGATGGTGCGTCCGCGGGGCGGAGGATTCGGCTATACGGATGCCGAGTTCGCCACGATGGAGCGGGATGCGGAGGCAGCGATCGATAGCGGAGCGGACGGGGTGGTGTTTGGAATACTCGAGAGCGACGGCAAGATTGATGTGCGACGGACGAAGCGCATGCGGCAGTTGATTGGCAAGCGGCAGGCGGTTTTTCATCGGGCGTTCGACGTTACCCCGAATCCATTCAAGGCGCTGGAGCAGTTGGTGGATCTCGGGATCACGCGGGTGCTTACCAGCGGACAAAAAGATACGGTGCCGGAGGGAGTGGAGTTAATTGCTGAGCTGATGGAACGGGCGGGCAAGCGGATTGAAATCTTGCCGGGAGGTGGTGGGCTTCGGCCGTTCAATATGCTCGAGATTGTGAAGCGGACTGGTTGTGCTCAGGTACACATGACGGCGTGGAGTGCGGTGAGAGATTCGTCGACGCAGGCGCGTTCGGAAGTAACGTTTGGCGGGGCGTTGCATCCGCCGGAAGATCTTTACGACATGACGGATGCGAAGTTGGTGCAGGAGATTGCGAAGAGATTGCGGGGGTAGCTTATCTGCTCGGCCAATCACCCAGCAGGCGGCGGATGTCGATCATTTGAGCTAAGTGATGGGAGTTGTGATCGGCGAGGAGCAGGACTTCGCGGAGGATGGTCTGGCCGTCTCCCCAGGGAATTTTGGCGAAGAGGTCGGTGCGGGGATTCTTGACCAGGTTTTGCGTGGTGGTTAGGTCGGCACGGAATTTCTTAACGCTGGCGTTCCAGGCGGCTGGGCTGGGCGGGGCGGCGGATTTCGGCCAGTAGTCATCCGGCCATTTTGGGGCGCTGTATTTTGGGTTGCGGCTGAATTCGAGGATGTCCCATTGCGCGAGGCGGAGGTGTTCGAGAAGCATCCAGAGGGAGTGAGGATAGCCGGCAGGTTTCTTGCCGCGGAGATTGGCAGGAATGTTGGCGATGACGGCGTCGAAAGTGGCGTGAGCGTGGCCGCCTTGGAGGAGTTCGAGAAGGTGCTGGCGCAGGGATTGGTCATGGTTGGGCATGTCTGAATTGTAGCTGGGCCGGTGGCGCCCTGCTGGCGGGGTGTGGATTTGTTTTATCGCCCGGGTTTACGGTGCGGCTGGAGGCCACATCCCGCAGATGAACGCGGATCTCAGAAAGCTCTTAATCGCAGAGATCGCAGAGAATGACCTTAACCACAGAGGGCACAGAGGTGCACAGGAAAGCCGGACGTTTGGATCTTGGAGTTTAGGCCCTTCCACGAAATTGGATGATTCTTCGGCGGTCGCGTTTGGATGGTCTGCCTGCGGGTAGCTGTTCGAACTGATGCATCGCCTTGCGCTCGGCTGCGACTTTCATTCGCAATTCTTTGCTGGCTTCGGTTTCGCGGTAGAGGGTTCGCGCGGTTGACGCCGGGCCGCGGACTTCGCTGAGGGCTAACACTTCCACTTCAAATTCTCCTCCGGCGTTAGTTATTCTCAGCATGTCTCCGATGCGGACATCGCGAGCGGCCTTAGCGGGCTGGCCATGGGATTGAATACGGCCGAGTTCACAAGCTTTGGCGGCCAGTGATCGCGTCTTGAAAAAGCGTGCGGCCCACAGCCATTTGTCCATGCGTACAGAGGTCATGATTCATTTTCCTACAGGAAGGGATTCGGGTTCGGGCTTTTCTCCACGATAGACGCGGGAAATGCCACGGACGATGCGGCGAAATGGGAATTGGCCTTTTTCGTCCGCGAAAAAGATTTCGCCGAGGCGATGGCTGCGGTAGTACCAGCGCTTGAGTAGAGCGAGATGTTCCATGGTCTCGAGAGCATTCTTTTGGGTGGGTTGGGAGGCACTCAGGGTTTCCTGGATGCGCGATTCAATGGATTGCGATTTCGTATGTTCGGCGGATTGGATGAGAAAGACCAGAGGACCGTCGATGCAAGCGGAGTGAATGCGAAAGAAGTTGACGGATTGCGGGGTGGCGCTGGGTTGGACCATCAGCGCGGAAAGATGATCGATGCGGCGGACGATTTCGGGGAGTTGGCTGAGCGTGGGTTGGAGTTTTTCGAGGCGGGCGTGGAGGGCGGCGGCGGTTTCGAAATCCAGGCCGGTGGAGGCGGCGTCACGCTGGGTGGAGATTTCGTGGAGTAGAGAATTGCCGCCGGAGTCGAAATAGGATTGTACGCGGGAGACCTCGGCGCCATATTCGTGGTCCGTGCAGCCTTTGAAGCAGGGGGCGAGACACATTTTCATTTCGGAGTAAACGCAGCCGGGGAATTTGGGGTCGGGATTGAGGTTGTCAACGCAGCGGCGCATTTTGAAAAAGTCGAGCGAATCGTTGGCGTATTTTTCGGCGGCGGCGCGGGAGGGGAATGGACCGTAGTAGATGGATTTGCCTTGCAGGCGGCCGAGGCGGGTGGTGATCGAAGCGCGCGGATATTGGTTGTTCAAGTGCAGCTTGAGCAGCGGGGCGAAGCGCAGGCGGAGGCGGTCGGCGTAAGTGTTGGGGAGCTGGGTGCGAAGGAGTTGGTAGAGCACGAAGCCGGATTCGAAGTCGGAGCCGGTGGGAGTGAATTCGATGTGATGGACGCGGTCGCGGAGATTTAGGCGCTTGCTGTGTTCTGTGGGTGGGCCCAGCAGACGCTGCAGGCGGCGGCGTAGGTTGGCGGTCTTGGTGATGTAGGGCTCGGAGTGAGGGTCGTCACCGCGGAGAAGAAAGACGGCGGGAGCGGCGGGGACGGAAGCAAAGAGCTCGGCGTCGCGTGCGGGGACGAAGTCGAGGCGGGTGAGCACGAGGCTATTGTAGTGGCAAAATCGTTCGCTACAGAGACACGGAGGCACAAGGAAACCCAAAAGCCTTAACCACAAAGGACACAAAGGGGCACAAAGGAAACCCAACGACTAACCACAGAGGACACAGGGTTACACAGAGGAAAGGCGGCCACGGATTTGCACGGATGAACACGGATCCGCAAAAGCCTTTAATCGCAGAGAGCGCAGAGAAAGCGGCGGAGGACGCAGAGAAAAGCTCAGCGGAAGCTGGCGCTGCGGAATTTTTGGCGGAAGTCTTCGCCGTCCATTTTTACGATACGGCACATTTCGTGGAGGCGAGAGCGCATGCGCTCAGTGATGCGGTCTCCTAGAGTTTCGGCGCGGGCGGCTGATCTGGCTGGAGATATCGACCGGACAACGCTTGCGGCTGGTGCGTCTTCAAAGTTGGTTGTGATTACGGTGGTGCGGTTGTCGTTGAAGCGGGAGTTCAGGATGAGGCTGACCGTGTCCCAGACCCATTCGGTGGGTTTCATGACACCTAATTCGTCGAGCACCAGAACCTCGGTTTCGAAGACCGGGCGCAGGACTTCCAATTCGGTGATCTGGACTGAGTCGTTATAGGAATTTTGAATATGTTTCAGGAGTTCGCGATAGTCAACGAAGAGACAGGGGATGCCCTTTTTTAGAATCAGGGCCTTGGCCACGCCCACGGCGAGATGAGTTTTGCCCACACCGAGGCTTCCCACGAACATCAGGCCGGTCTTCTCTAATGGATATTCCTCGACGAATTTGGTGGCGGCCAGCAGGGCGGGGCCCAGCGAAGCATGAAAGTGGGTGTCGAATTCGGACAACTCGCAATGCTCGTAGCGTTTGGGGATGCGGGCGGCGGCGAGAAGAGCTTGGGCGCGCTCCTGCAGGCGGCAATCGCAGCGGGTAACGCGGCGGTCAGGGCCGTCGGTGATGGGGCGCCAGCCGGTGCCTTCGCACTTGGGGCAGACTTCCGCGGCGACTTTCATAGTATTGACTTTGCCTCTTTCGTGAGTGTTGCGCAAGTGCAAAAGGCTGTGCGCGTGTGTGGAGGGTAGAGGAAAAGCGGCCACGGATTTTCACGGATGGGCACGGATTTGAAAACCTTAACCACGGAGAACACAGAGGTGCACAGAGGAGTTCCACCTGATCATGACTTTGATTTGCGGGGTGCACTCGATCCGAAGGGTTCCTCGGCGGCGGCGTCTTTGACCATTTGCAGGAAGACGCGGGCTTCGGGGCGCAGGGGGCGGCGGCGGGGATGAATCACGTCGAGGCTGCGCTGCAAGGGCTCGGCGTCGAGGAGTTTTACGGTAGTGAGTTTGCGCGAACGGATTTCGCGTCCGACGGCGAGCTGCGGAAGGAATGACAGACCCAGACCGCGTTCCACCATGCGCTTGGCGGTTTCGATGGAATCGACTTCGAGCGCGACGTTGGGCATGAGGCCGGCGCGGCGAAAGAGGCTGTGAGTGAGGGTCCAGTCACTGGAGCCGTGGTCGTAAAAAATGAGCGGCCAACTGGCGACGGTTTCAAGGGTGGCACGGCGGGAATGAGGCGGACCGCGGCGGGGGTGTGCGATCAATAGCAGCGGGTCTTCGCGCAAGCTGATGGTTTCAACTTCGGGATGCTGCAGGGAGCGGGCAAGGCCGATTTCGGCTTCTTCGTTCAGAACCATCTCCAGGACCTCTTTGGAATGTCCGGGACGGATGCTGATGTTGACGGTGGGATGGGCCTGCTGGAAGCGTTGCAGGACGTCGGGCAAGAAGTAGACGGAGATGGATAAGGCGGCCGCGATTTTCAGCGGGATGCCGCTGGCCGGCTGCGCCTGATGGACGGCTTGGCGGGCGAGGGATGCGGTGCGCAGGAGCTGCTCGGCGTGAGGGCGAAAAGTGCGGCCGGCGTCGGAGACGACCAAGCCGCCGCGGGAACGAGAAAAAAGTCTCACGCCCAAGGACTCTTCCAGGGCCTTGATGCGGGCGCTGACGGCGGGCTGGCTGATGTGCAGGGCCTCGGCGGCGCGATGGAAGCCGCCGAAGGTGGCGACGGCCATAAAGGTTTCGACTTGAGAGAGTTCCATAGGTTTCCTGTAGGGCGGGGCGGTGCGACCCTGTAGCATCGACCCTAACAACATAGTATTATCACCCAACCGCATTGCGATAACAATTATTTATCAGCGCGATAGAAAGGTTCCGTTTGACCCGGCGCGCTGGGTACAACAGAATCAAACATAGCTGAAGCACTCCCGGAACGACCGGGGCAGAGCGGATCAGCAATGCCCCCAACCTTCTGAAAATCAGGCCAGCGAGAGGGATGACAAGAAATGTCAAGCAACGGAAAAACCGCACACATGCAGAACGATTGGAATACGAATCCGCGCTGGCAGGGAATCGCCCGGCCCTATACGCAGCAGGATGTGGAACGGCTGCGCGGGTCCGTGCACATTGAGTACACCCTGGCGCGGATGGGCGCGGAGCGGCTGTGGGAGCTGTTGCAGGGTGAATCTTACGTAGCCGCGCTGGGAGCCATGACTGGCAACCAAGCGGTGCAGCAGGTAAAAGCTGGATTGCAGGCCATTTATGTGAGCGGCTGGCAGGTGGCGGCGGATGCCAATGACGCTGGACAGATGTATCCCGATCAGAGTTTGTATCCGGCTGATAGCGTGCCTAACCTTTGCCGGCGAATCAATCAGGGCTTGACGCGGGCCGACCAGATCCACCATTCCGAGGGCAAGAACGGAGTGTGCTGGTTCGCTCCGCTTATCGCGGATGCGGAGGCCGGATTCGGCGGGAATCTGAATGCGTTTGAGCTGATGAAGGCGATGATTGAGGCGGGCGCGGCCTGCGTGCATTTTGAAGATCAGCTTTCTTCTGCGAAGAAGTGCGGACACCTCGGCGGCAAGGTACTGGTGCCGACGGTAGAGGCGATTCAGAAACTGGTGGCGGCGCGGCTGGCGGCGGATGTGCTGGGTGTGCCTACGCTGGTCATGGCACGCACCGACGCTGATAGCGCCCATCTGCTAACCAGCGACGTTGATCCGCGGGATCGTGAGTTCCTGACCGGGGAACGGACGGCAGAAGGCTTTTTCGGGATCCGGGGCGGGCTGAAATCGGCCATTGCCCGGGCGATTGCCTACGCTCCGTATTGCGACATGATCTGGTGTGAGACCTCGCATCCTGACCTGGAGGAAGCGCGGGAATTCGCCGACGCGGTGCATGCGAAGTATCCAGGCAAGATGCTGGCATACAACTGCTCGCCGTCGTTCAACTGGAAGAAACATCTGGATGACGCGACCATTGCCAAGTTTCAGCGGGAACTGGGAGCCATGGGATACAAGTTCCAGTTCATTACTTTAGCCGGCTTCCATGCTCTGAATTTGAGCATGTTTGAGCTGGCTCGCGGCTATAAGGTAGCGGGGATGACGGCGTACTGCCGGCTGCAGGAGAAGGAGTTCGCCCGCGAAGCTTCGCATGGTTACGAGGCGGTGAAACATCAGCGCTTTGTAGGAACGGGCTACTTCGATGCGGTTACGCAGGTGATTGCCGGAGGCACATCTTCGGTGACCGCGCTAGCGGGTTCAACCGAAGCCGAGCAATTCTCTGGAATCAAGCTGCAAGTACACCCGAAAAGCGGGCCGGATGCGGCGTGCCAGCCGATTCTAGGCGAGTGCCCTTCACAGGTTGCGACCCCGGAATCGCGGGAGGATGTCTTACAGCCCTCCGGAGATTAAAGGCTGCTGAACAAGTTTTCTTGGGGGTTCATCTGCTCAGAAAGCCGTTTTCCGCCGCTAACCGGCGCGGAAAATGGCTTATTTTTTTGGCCTGAAGGGGCGATAGTGGAGGCTGGGCGGTTCAGGATTAGCCGAAAGAACGCATCCGGCGCGGATTTCCAAGATATCCACAGTTGACTTTCTTCTCTATGCGGGGCTAAATAATGCCGCCGGGTTTCTAACTCAGGGAGTGCATCCCTCCCCCGCACTTTTTGAGGACAAAAAGAGACCCGCCAGGAGAGACGATGAATAAAGCCGATCTCATTGACCGCATCGCAGCTGGCACCGGTATCAGTAAAGCACAAGCCGGTACCGCAATCGACACTGCTGTGGAAAGCATTACCGGTGCATTGAAGAAAGGTGATCGGGTAGCGTTGATTGGGTTTGGCACCTTCTCGGTATCGCAGAGAAAGGCCCGCAATGGACGTAATCCACAGACGGGCGCCACCATCAAAATTGCTGCCCGGAGAGTAGCGAAGTTTACGCCTGGGGCTGAACTGAGGAAAGTAGTCAACCGCACCAAGTAAAGGGACAGGTTCTACATCGAATGCGGCAGGGGGTCGGCCCTGCCGTTTTTTTTTGGCTTGGGCCGCAGATTACGCTGATTAACGCTGATCTTTTCTAGAACCTTGGTATTAGGAAGCCGCTTCGGCGGCGATATTCTGCGTAGCGATCGCCGAACTCGGAGAGCATGAGTTTTTCTTCTTTGAGGGCCTTGCGCGACATTTCCAACACGAAGATGCCCAGGGCCGCAACGCACTGCCATTTCCCGATGAACAGCGCGGCGCCGGTGTTGGCCACCAGGAGTCCGGTGTAGATGGCGTGTCGAAGAAAAGCATAGGGGCCGGATTGAATGAGCTGATGGTCCACTTTTACCGTCACTCGCCCGCTCCAGTTCGAGCCTATGCAATAGCGGGCCCAGATGGCAAAGGCGATGCCCAGCCAAGTCAGCGCGACCCCGGCATATTGGATTCCTGGAGCGTAGGCGAGGAAGCGGGTGCCCAGAATGCCGAAGCCGAAATCGGCGCGGAACAGAAAACAGAAAGCGACCACCATGATGCCGATGTGCAGCAGGCGGTCGTTGGGCTCTTCTTCCGTCTTTACTTGTTTCAGCCGCGAGGCGCTCACGACCCAATAGATCAAGAAGATCCACCAGGGATAAAACGCGAGTTGCCGCAGGGTCGATGTCATGGCAAACTCCAAGCGTCAGTATTGATCTAGTCGAAAGAAAAAGCGAGAGGAGCCGCAGATTGCGCTGATTGACGCTGGTCTTTAAGTCTTATGGGTTTGGCGGTTGCTGAATCCTGGGGGCATCCTTTAGAATCAAATGGTCTCGAATTGAGGTAAAGCCATGAAAACAGCCATCCATCCCGCTTACAACGACATCCGCGTGCTGTGCGCGTGCGGCCATAGTTTTTCAACGCGATCGACCCATCACGGCGACATCCACGTAGAAATCTGCTCGAATTGCCATCCGTTCTTTACTGGCAAGCAGAAGCTGCTGGATACGGCCGGGCGGGTGGAGCGCTTCAGACGGAAGTATGCCAAGGTGGAAACGGCGAAAAAGTAACCTTTGGCCGCGGATTTAAGCCGCAGATCTCGCTGATTAACGCTGATTTTAGGAGCCTCCTTTCCGGAGGCTCTTTTGTTTGTGGCCTCCGGTAGAATTGAACGGTGCGGAAGTTCTGGGATAATTCGGGCGAAATCGCGGGCGAGGGCGCCCGCGCCACACGGGCGGTTGCTGTCCCCGGCAGCTTACTGATTGGATCGGTGCGGATTTCTCCTGCCACCGTGCTGGCCCCGATGGCTGGCGTCACTGACACCGTGTTTCGCCGGTTTATCCGCAATTTGGGTGGGTGCGGGTTGATCATGACCGAGTTCACCTCGGCTGACGGGGTGCTTCGGGCCAAGGATCAGAAGGCCAAGCGGTATCTGCATTTCTATGAAGATGAGCATCCCATTTCGGCGCAGCTTTTTGGTAGTGATCCCAAGGTGATGGCGGAGGCGGCGCGGATTGTGGAGGGTCTGGGATTCGATCTGGTGGATTTGAACCTGGGGTGTCCGGCAAAGAAAGTGGTGAAGTGCAATGGCGGCTCGGGATTGCTGCGGGATTTGCCGGCGATTGGGCGGATTTTTGAAGCGGTGCGCGGGGCGGTGACGATTCCCTTCACGGTGAAATTTCGCGCGGGATGGAATGACGAGGAGATTGTTTGCGTTGAGTTGGCCAAGCTCGCTCAAGAATGCGGGTTGTGTGCGGTTGCACTTCATGCGCGGACGCGAGAACAGGGTTACAGCGGCCAGGCGCGTTGGGATTGGATTGCAGCGGTGAAGGACGCGGTGAAGATTCCCGTGATTGGGAACGGGGATATCCGCACGCCGGAGGATGCCTGCGCCATGGTGGGGCAGACGGGATGCGATGCGGTGATGATTGGGCGGACGGCGCCGTCGAATCCGTGGATCTTTCGGCAGATTGAGCAGTATTGCGCGGACGGACGATACGACGAGCCCAGCGAGGGCGATCGCTATCAGATGATCCGGACGTATTTCAGCATGTTGATCGAGGAAGAGCTGCCGGATGCGGTCGGCAAGATGAAGCAGTTTGCTTCGTGGTTCACGCATGGCGTGCCGGGTGGGGCGGGGCTGCGTAAGGCGATTTACGAGTCGAAGAGCGCGGTGGAGATTCTGGGGAGGGTGGAAGAGTTTTTTGAGGCGAGGTTGCAGGGGGTTGGCAACGCTAACGCTTTTGTGTCCTCGTGAGGTCTCTTAATGACTCAACTGGGGAGACGGTTGATTGTCATTGCTGCCGTGGTCGTAGGCATTCCGGTGGCTCTGTGGGTAGCTGTAGCGCTGTTCTTTGCGGCTAGTGCCGTGCCTTCCAACATTGTCGACTTTAGTCCTACTTCTTTTCAAACCATAGCGGATACCAAGTTCTTCTATTCAATCAGCAACGAACTGAAATACTCGGATCAGATTGACTCCCAAGTACCAACATTAATGCGCGGGAAGGTTTGGAACTTTCTGGTTTCGCCTGATAACAAGATGATTGCTGTTGTTGCAAATGGCCAGCTGGCGGTTGTTTCGGAGTCGCTTGTCCGGCAGATAACACCCGTAGACTCGATCTATACGGAGCCTAAACCTATCGGCCGGCAGTTTTTCCGCGATGACGACTTCCAATGGTCGAAAGACTCGAAGGTCCTCTATCTCATTCGAGACGAATACTATGAGTCTCGTGGGTCGCAGTTGTTTTCGAGCAAGGGAGAACTGTGGAAGTACGACATTGAGTCTGCCAGCCTGCAGCTCGTACTAAAGCCCTTTCGGGCTTTTAGCTACTTCATCGGCCTTAGGTCTGGGATCTATTTTTCGACGCCCACTGATCGCGGAGACTTGCAGCTCCAATACTCCGATGGAAATAGCGTAACGGACATCGATGTGCCCAACGCCAAGGATATTCGCCCCCAGGACCTCGCACGAGATTTCGCGGAATCGCCTTTCTACTCGTTTTCCCTAGTTGATTACGAGAAGGCAATGAACTCGGTTCGGCTGGTTGCTGATGGAAGTGGCGGCCCGCAGAAACTGGTCATCGGAGGTAGGTCGTACCTTGCTCTAACACAAGGGAAAGGTTTTAAAGGACCTCACTACTGCTCTGACATGGTGAGAAGCGTATTCCTTCCGGGCAATAGGTACTACTTGTTTAACGTGCCATATTGCGGCAACTATAGTGGACAACTCCTGATAGACACAGTCACCGGGATGTACCAGCGGCTTCCTGCCGACTCCGTCGTTTACATCACGTTAAATACGGGCACATTACCGTCCTACCGGATCACCGGGGGCGGAATCGTCGTCCGCTAGAACGACTTCGCATTCATCACCGCAGCGGTGGGGACTCGGGTACTGCAGTGCCATCTGCGCGGGGGTCGGAAGCTCCGTAGTTTACTTTGGTTTTCGCGTTGTGCAGGACGGCCTGACCGCGGCCCATTTTGGTGGAGTATTCGTGGCGGACGTCGAGTTTGTGTCCCATCGCGGTGAGTTCTTGCCGCACTTCCGGCGGCACTCGCGACTCGATCACAATGTGGCATCCGCGATCCTCGCTGACGGTGAAGCGGGCGTTCTCCAGCGCTTCCTGGATGTTCATGCCGTAGTCGACTACGTTGGAGACGAATTGGGCATGGGCGAGCGGCTGGTTGGCGCCTCCCATGATGCCGAAGCCGATGTGCTGATCGCCGTGCTCCATGAACGCCGGGATGATGGTGTGGAACGGGCGCTTGCGCGGGGCCAGGGCGTTGGGAGACGCGGGATCAAGCGAGAACAGCGCGCCACGATCCTGGAGGGCGAATCCCATGCCGCGGACTACGACGCCTGATCCGAAGGCTTCATAATTGCTTTGAATCAGCGAGACGATGTTGCCCTCGCGATCGACGACTGAAAGATAAGTGGTGTCACTGGTGGGCGGCGCTCCGGCGGCGACCCCGCAGTTGGCCTTGTTGGGGTTGATCAATTGTGCGCGCTGGCGGGCGTAGTCTTTCGACAGGATGCCTTTGACTGGAACTTTCGCAAATCTTGGATCGGCGTTGTAGCGGCCGAGATCGGCATAAGCCAGCTTCATGGCTTCGATTTTCTTGTGCAGTTCGGCGGCGCTGAGCGGGCCATCGGGCGACGGCGGAGAAGTCTCCATAATGTTCAGCATTTCGAGCGCGGCCATGCCTTGGCCGTTGGGAGGAAGTTCGTAAATGGTCCAGTTGCGGTAGGTGGTGGAAATCGGCTCGACCCACTCGGGGGAAAACTCGGCCAGGTCGTCGGTTGCCATGGTTCCACCCAGACTCTGCGAGGTGCCGAGGATGGCGCGGGCAATGTCTCCTTTGTAAAAAGTGGCCGCGCCGTCTTGCGCGACAAGCTGTAAGGCTTTCGCGAGGTCGGGATTCTGGAAGACTTGTCCTACTGCCGGAGGCTTGCCATTGGGCAGAAAGATGCGGCGGCCTTCGGGATCTTTTCCGACCCAATCGGCGGCGTCGTCCCAGTAGGAGGCAATGATTTCAGGAACGGGATAGCCGTCTTGGGCATAGAAAATTGCGGATTGGAAAAGATCCTTCCAGGCGAGGTGGCCGAAGCGTTCGTGGAGCGCCTGCCAGCCTGCTACTGCACCGGGAACCGTGACGGAGTCGATGCCGCCGAGCGGCATGGCGGTCGCGTCTTTAGCTTTGATGTGAGCGATGGTCAGGCCGCGTGGGGCCCATCCGCTGGCATTGAGGCCGTAGAGCTTACCGGTCTTGGCCTCCCAGTAAATGGCGAACAGGTCGCCCCCCATGCCGTTCATCATGGGTTCGGTGACGCCGAGGACGGCGTTCGCGGCAATGGCCGCATCTATGGCGGAGCCTCCTCGATCTAGGATCTGCGCCCCCGCCACCGAAGCTTGCACATGGCTGGTGGCAACGATGCCGTAGCGGGTGACGACCATGGAGCGCGCGCTGGAGCGGTCTTGAGCGGACAGATCGGCTGACATGGAAGATGTGAGCAGCAGAGCGAGTGCAATCAGAGCCGAAAGGTTCATGCTACACCGGTGAGGAGGTATTGTAAGGTGCAGTCTGCTGGAGATGGGTAGAAATCGTTGATTAGGCTCCTCGCGATTCAGCAACCGAGCCGTTGTGCCCGGTTGACCTTCCACCAACGAATGTGTAACATGCGGCGCTAGTCGTTCCCTTCAGCATCGTAAGCGTTGTCGGATGCCGGAACACTTCAGTGCATTCGCCTCGTGTCATCCAGATACGAGACGCACGGTTCGTTTGATTTCAGCCAACGGAGAGCACCATGTCCCATCACCTCGACTCACCCATCGCCCGGCAAGACATTCGGCTCGACATCACGGACCTGTACGTGTTCCGCGGGGAAACCGGCACCGTGTTCGTGATCAACGTCTGCCACTCAATTTTCGGTCCCATTCCTGTGCCGGGCTACCATCCGGAAGGGATGTACGAATTCAAAGTCGATTTCAATGGCGATGCCGTCGAAGATGTAACGTACCGGCTTACCTTTGACGGGCGTGACCAGCACGGGAAGCAGCGCTACGTGGTGCGCTGCATCCGGGGCGCGCAAGCCGTAGATCCGCATGCGGCGGGTAGTGTCGTTGCGCAGGGAACAACTGGCGAGACGGTAACCACGGCGGCCGGTCTGCGGGTCTGGGCCGGTAAGGCTGGGGACCCGTTTTGGATTGAGCCCGATGTGCTGCACGCGGTCGGGCATGCGTTTCAGGATGGCACAGTGGTGAATCTCTCGGGATGGGATGCAAGTAAAGCCAAGAACCTGTTTGCAGGTCACACCGTGTATTCGATCGTGCTGGAAGTGCCTGATGCCGAGTTACTCGCGGGCGCAGGCGACAAGCACCGGATCGGGGTGTGGGCTGTGTCAACGCTCGCCACCGACGCTGGGGGATGGCGTTCGATCAACCGCGTGGGCCTTCCGATGATCCCGCCGCTATTTGCCCAGTACAACGAGGATCTTGGCAACCGTCTCAATGCCGGGCGCCCGGCCGATGACTTCGCTACTTATGGCGAGGCCATTGCTAAAGCAATCGCCGGCGCCGTGTCCGCCAATGGAACCGCACAAGATCCGCGAGCATATGCGGAAAAGGTTGCGCACCGGTTCTTCCCTAACATGCTGCCGTACGAGGTCGGCACACCGGCTGCGTTCGGGTTTGTCGAATGGAACGGCCGCTCCTTGATCGACAACGCGCCAAACGTCATGTTCTCCATCGCGGCGAACAGTCCTATTAGCCTCGGGATCGGCAAGGAGTCGGTCTCGGCGAAGCCGACGACGACCTTTCCGTACGTTCCTGCTGAACCAACAGAAGGACGACTTGCGGCGTAAGGCTCTCCGACGCTGGTTGGCGGAGGAAGTTGTCGGTTAACGTTTCGTTCCGTGTGCCAGGCTCCAGACAACCGCACAGAAGACGGTGAACGCACAGGCGAACGGCAGAGACAGGTTCAGCCAACCCCAGGTGAAAGGCTGCACCAGGAGAACGATGCCTGCGAGCAGTAAGTCGAGGCTGCCGTACAGCTTCGATTTTTCGAAGAAGAGAGAGTACACGGCAGCAAGTATCGCGGGCGGAAAGAGAAGAAAGACCATCGCCAGCACCCGGTTCGGGGAAGTGCCTATCGCAGCGAAGGACACAGCTGCGGGGATCATAGTTACGCTGGAGAGAATGGCAACGAAGACCAGGGCGCCGAGCGGGGCGTTACGCGGTTTCCACGAGAAGCGATCCCGTAGGGTCCAGCTGCGGGCGAGGCCGCGGCGCAGCAAGGAACCTGCATGCCCGCTTTTAGTCCACATGTTCACCCTCCTCCACGAAACGCGCTTCGGGTGGAGGCAGCCGGTCTCCCGGACGCGCGATGCAGCAATACAAGGTCGGCAGGAGGAATATGCTTACGAGCAGTTCGAAGGTGAGACCGCCGACGATAACGATGGCGAATGGGCGCTGGGAATCGGAACCAATGTCGTGAGACATGGCGGCTGGCAAGAGGCCCAAGGTGGCGACCAGCATGGTCATCATGATGGGGCGGAGCCGCAGTCCGGCTCCTTCTTTGGCCGCTTCTCGTACCGTCCTGCCGCGCACTCTCAGTTGATTGATGTACTCAACCATGATTACGCCGGTCTGGACGGATACGCCGATCAGCGCCAGAAACCCCAGGCCTGACGACACGCTGAAATGGGTTCCGGTGAGGAGCAGGCTGAGAAAACCGCCCAGCGGCGAAAGCGAAACTACTGCGAGGATCAGGAGAACCCACTTCCACGAGTTAAACGCTGAGTAGAGGATGAAGGCCATCAGCAGCAGCGTGATGGGCACAATGAAAGCCAGCCGCCGGTTGGCCCGTTGCTGGCTCTCGTATTCGCCGGTCCAGTCCAGGTGGTAGCCTTCGGGAAACTGCACTTTCCGGCGGACTTCCTCGATCGCCTGCCTGACGGTGCTGCCTAAGTCACGGCCTCGAACGCTGTACTTGATGGCGATGTAGCGCGAATTCCCCTCGCGATAAATGGTGGAGGCTCCGTCATCGAGTGAGATGTGGGTCAGCTGGCTCAGCGCCACGCGCTCTCCGGATGGCGCGAGAATGCGAATGGCGCCGATGTCCTCGGCGGTTTGGCGGAACTGAGGCTGGTAGCGAACGGTAAGATCGTAGCGTTGCTCACCGATCAGGATCTGGCTTACAGCCTTGCCGCCGACCGCGCCTTCAGCGGCGTCCTGAATGTCACTGACGTTGATGCCAAAACGATCGGCGGCCGCGCGGTCAACCACGAGATCGACGTTGGGCTGGCCACGCACCTGGAATGTGCCCAGGTCAGCGACGCCCGGAATCTGGCTCATCACGGACTGCATCTCCTCGGCTTTTTGCTCGAGGGTTTTCAGGTCGGGGCCGAAGAGCTTCACTGCCAGTTCACCTTTGACGCCGCTGACGGCTTCCTCCACGTTGTCGGAAATGGGCTGGGAAAAGTTCCAGATCACGCCGGGCAGCTTGCTCAAGGCGTCGTCCATGGCAGCGATGAGGTCATCTTTTGTCTTGAATTCGCTCCTCCAGCGTTCTCGTGGCAGCAGATCGACGAAGAACTCGGTGTTGTAAAAACCGCTGGCATCGCTGCCGTCATCAGGGCGTCCGACCTGGCTGACCACCTGGGTAACTTCGGGGAAACCGATCATGACCAGGCGCGCGTGGTTTGCCAGATCGATGCCAGTGGCGGGTCCGGTGCTCGGAGCCAGCGTGCCACGTACCCAAATGGCGCCTTCATCGAGATGGGGAAGGAATTCCGAACCAATGAGTCCGCTGACTCCGAGAAAGATCATGACAAGCGCAAGAACAGCAGCTGCGGCCATTACGGTTTTTGTGTGGTGGACGCACCATTCCAGACCATGCCGGTAATGGTTGAGTACCCAATCAAACACAGGGTTGCGTAACTCCGTGAACCGGCCGCGGAACAGAAGACTACAGACCACGGGGGCGGTCAGGAGGGAGAAGATCAAAGCTCCCAACAGAGCAAATGCGACTGTCCATGCCATGGGGTGGAACAGCCTTCCTTCCACACGTTGCAAGGTGAAGATGGGTAGATAAGCCGTAATAATGACGAGAATTGCGAAAAATACCGGACGCTGCACTTCGTGGGCAGCATCGCCGATGACTTGAACGAGGGTTCGATGTTCATCCACATGCGATTCGATGAGACGCATGATGTTCTCCACCATCACCACCGCTCCATCCACGATCATTCCGAAATCGAGAGCGCCTAGCGACAGAAGGTTCGCGGGAATCTGGTTCAAGTCCAGCAGAATGGAGGCGAACAACAGGGAAAACGGAATGGTGATGGCAACCACCAGCGCGCCACGCACATTTCCGAGGAACAGAAAGAGGATCAGTGTAACCAGCAGAACGCCATGGGTTAGGTTGCGCAGGACGGTGTGGCTGGTGTACCTGACCAGGTCGCTGCGATCCAAATGCGGTGCAAACTTCACTCCGGGGGGCAGCAGGCCGTTGTTCAGTTGATGGATTTCTTCATGGAGCGCATTGAGCGTCGATTGCGCTTCGGCGCCCTTGCGCAGCAGGACGATCCCTTCGACAACGTCGTTTTCATTGATGATCGTGCCATCTTCGCGGCGAATGGCCTTTCCCAGCTGTCCGAGGCGTACTTTGGGCCCCTGCGTGACGGTTCCCAAGTCGCGAATTCGAACCGGCGTGCCATTGACGGATTTAATGACCGTGGCGGCAATGTCATCCGTGGTTTGCATCAGGCCCACAGCGCGAACATTTAGCGCCTGCTGACCACGTTGAATGAAGCCTCCGCCCGCGTTCGTATTGTTGTTAATCAGCGCTTGTTCTACCTGTTCCAAGGCCAGCCCGTAAGACACGAGCTTTCCGGGATCGATCTGTACCTGGTATTCGCGGGTGGGGCCGCCAAATATATTCACATCCACGACGTTGGGGACGGCCTTCAGCTGATTCAGCACATACCAGTCCTGAAGAGCCTTCAACTCCATGGTGTCGTAGCGGGGGTTGGTACTGGTGAGGGTGTAGAACATGATCTGGCCGGTCGGGCTGTAGTCGGGACCGAGGGCGGGATTGACTCCGTTAGGGGTTGTGGCCTGGGCGAGCCGGTCGAGGACTTCCTGGCGAGCGGTGAAGGTGGTGATTTCATCGTCGTAGATGATGGTGATTACGGAAAGTCCGGCCAGGGACACGGATCGCAGGTGCGTCATGTGAGGGACACCGTTCAACTGGACTTCGAGGGGAACGGTGATCTGTTGTTCGACTTCCTCGGCGGCGTGGCCGGGCCACTGAGAGATGATTTGAACGTAGGTGTCGGCCACATCGGGATAGGCCTCGATGGGCAGATTGTGGAAAGAAACCATGCCCCAGACAAAGAGCAAGACTGCCAGACTCAAGACCAGAATCCGGTTGTTCAGGGCCAAGTCAACCAGGTAACGGATCATCTTATTCGCATCGCCCCTGAAAGGCCGCCACGTTCACTCTGTGTTGGATTCGATCACTTCTATATCGCGAAGAGGCAGAATGGGCTAGGTACTCAAACGCCAGTGGCCGGCAGTATTTCGATTGATGGCTAATGTGCAGAGTTCCGAGCCTCTAATGCTGCACGGCAATCTTTTGATTGGGTTCCTGAGGCGAGCCAGAAATGGGATAATGCGGCAACACTCGAACGATATCCATGTTTGAACGGATATGGGAACCGCGGAATCGGAGCGTCATCTTGCTCGCCAGCGCAGCGGCCGTGCTGGGGATTGCCGCGGTGGACTGGTGGACGAAGCCGTATTTCTCTCTGGGTTTCCTGTACTTGTTTCCCATCATGCTGGCGGCGGGGTTCTTGCCCCGCTGGGCGATCGCCCTACTAGGGATCGGGTGTGCCCTGCTCAGTGAGCGGTTCAGCAACCTGGATCCGTCGGATTCGACGATCCGCTTGGCGTTTGAGGCCCTAGCGCTCTGTGGCTGCGGACTGTTCACTTCTGAAGTCCTGCGAAACCGGCGATTGAGTCTTTCGGCTCAGGAGCGGCTGCGTGTTCTGGTGGAAACCAGCCCGGCAGCGATTGTGACAATCAATGAGCACGGGTTCATCGAATTGGCCAATCGGGCTGCCACCGACCTAATGGCTCCGCGAAATGGTCACTTGATTGGCTATCCCATCGCTGCTTTCCTGCCGGATCTGCACCATGCGTTGCGGTGGGAGGATCGGCCACAGTTCCGGACCTCGATGCAATGCTGGGGCCATCGCGGAAACGGCGAGGCGTTCTTGGCCGACGTGTGGTTCTCAAGTTACAAGGATGGCGCGAGCCCCAAACTGGCGGCAATCATCGCGGATGTGAGCGAGGAGCAGACAGCGGCGTCTGGGACCAGCGCAAACACGTCCGATCATCAAGAACGAGCCATGTTGAACCAGCGTGAGCTGGAGGCATTGCGGCTAGTGGTTCAAGGTTTGTCCAACAAAGAAATCTCGTCAAGTATGGGAATTTCGGAAAGCGCCGTCAAGAATACCATGCAACAACTGTTTGCCAAGAGCGACGTGCGTACTCGCGGCCAACTGGTGCGAGTCGCGTTGGAGCGTTACCGGGACCTGCTGTAAGCGCTAGCGAGTTCAATAGCAAGAATTTCGCCAGCTCCACCACCCAAGTTCTACTCCACCATTTTCGCCACCATCTTTTCCTTCTCGTCTTTCCCAACATAGGCCCAGGGTGTGTTCGGGTCGTGGGTGAAGAGGGTCAGCCATTTCTTCGGGATTGCCTGCGCGTAGTAGCGCTTCTTGTTGGCGATGGTTTCGAGCGGAAACAGATCGAATGACATGCCCCAGGTCAGATCGAGGTGCCAGGTGGTGGGGATCAGGTCGGAAATGTAACACGCGGTTTTGCCCTCGCTGTGGAGAATCACGGCCTGCATGTGGCGAGTGTGGCCGGGAAAGACCGCGACGGAGATGCCGGGAACGATCTCCAGGTCGGTTTTTAGTAGCTGCATTTGGCCGCTCACGACTAGCGGGTCATAATTGGCGCTGATGTAGCTGATGGCGTCGCGCTCGCTAGGCTGGCGGGCGTATTGCCACTCGCCTTCTTGAACATAATATTTCGCGCGGGGAAATGTGGGGACGACGGTTGAGCCGCGGAGGACGGTGTTCCATCCGCAATGGTCGAAGTGGAGGTGAGTGTTGATAACGATGTCGATGTCTTCGGGCGAGATGCCGGCAGCGGCGAGATTCTCGAGTAGTTTGGCGGGCTGGCCGTAGATTTTGACCATCTTTTCGGTGAGCTTGTTGCCGATGCCGGTTTCGATCAGGATGGTCTTTTCTCCGGTGCGAACGATGATGGAGTTTAGTCCGCTGGAAATCAGATTGCGATCGTCGGCGGTGACTTTTTTTTGCCACAGGGATTTGGGGACGACGCCGAAGAAGGTGCCGCCGTCTAGGTTGTAGGTGCCGTCGGAAATGGCGGTGAGTTCGAAGTTGCCCAGGGTAAGGCGGTGCATGGGTTAGTTTCCCATATTCGTGAGCGAAGAGCGACGGGCCAGGACGGCCGGTCCTCCACCAACAGCTCTTAACCACAAAGGGCACCCTTCGACTTCGCTCAGGGCAGGCTCCGGTTCACAAAGGAAAACCCAAGGATTTGCATGGATCAGCGCGAACTTCAGGAAACCTTTAACCGCAAAGATCGCAAAGAAAAGCGGAACCTGACGACCTAATTTATCTACTGCTTTAGCTCCCGCAGGAAGTGGTCTTCGATTAGATGGAAAAGATGGGTTTGGTCGGTGGCGCCGGCGATGCTGTGAGTCTTGTTGGGATAGGCCATGAAGCGGAATTGCTTGCCGGCCTCGACCAGGGCTTCGACCATCTGGATGCTGTTCTGGAAATGGACATTGTCGTCGCTGGTGCCGTGAAGGAGCAGCAACGATCCGTGCAGCTTGTCGGCGACCTTGGCGAGATCGAGATCAGTGTAGCTGGTGCTGGTTTTGTCGGTGGGAAGACCGTTGCTGCGTTCGGTGTAGATGGAATCGTAGTTGCGCCAAGTGGTGACGGGAGAAACCGCGGCGCCGGCTTTGAACAGGTCGGAGTGAGTCATGGCGTAAAGGGTCATGGAGCCGCCGTTGCTCCATCCCCAGATGCCGACGCGGGTGCGGTCGAGCTGCGGGTATTGCGCGAAGAGCTGATCGAGGGCGGCGAGCTGGTCTTCGAGTTCGATGGCGCCGAATTGGTGGCGAACGGCGGTCTGGAATTTGCGATTACGGGCGGGGGTGCCACGATTATCCACGGTGAAAATGGCGAAGCCTTCGCGGGCGAGGATTTGATGGAAAAGTCCGGAGGAGCCGGACCAGTCCTGGATCCAAGTGTTCTGAACCAGCTGCGCGGCAGGGCCGCCGTAAATGTTTACGATCAGCGGAATTTTGCCGGTCGGGCTGGAGGGAAGCAGCAGTTCGCCGTAGAGGGTGGTGCCGTCGTTGGCCTTGAATTCGAGGAACTGGGGCGGGGTCAGGCCATAGGCGTCGACATTTCGCGAATTCCAGACCTGGTTGCATACGCCAGCAGAGTTGCACGCTGAAAGTCGCGGCGGGGTCATGAGCGCGGAGAATTCGTCGTAGTAATACTTGCCATCCTCGGCAAAGATGGCGGCGTGGGTGCCGTCCTCGCGGGAGATACGCTGCATGCCTGAGCCGTCGAGTTTCACCGAGTAGAGCTGGCGCTGGCGGGGATCGTCTTTATTGCAGTTGAAATAGACGAGGCCGGCGCCCTCGTCCAGACCATCGACGCCGAGCATTTCGAAATCTCCCTTGGTAAGCTGGCGTTCGAGGCGGGCGTCGGATGCGAGTGGCTTCTCTTTATCGAAGCTGTACAGATAGAGTTGCGTGGTGCCGTCACGCCAGCTTGACCAGAGGAAGTGGTCCCCAGATTTCCGGACTTTGAAATCGTCGTTCACGTAGACCCAGGCGTCGGGAGCGGTCTCGGTCAATACTTTGTGCGAACGGCCGGATTGCGTGTCTACAAAATAGAGGTCCAGGGTATCCTGGGCGCGGTTGAGGACCTCGGCCCAGAGCAGGCCGTCGCGCACCCAACCAAAGCGTGGAATGTAGATGTCGGAATCTTTGGTCAGCGAGATCCACCTTGGCTTGCCGCCGGAGGCGCTGACGACACCCAGGCGCACAACGGGATTGGGATCACCGGCCTTGGGATATTTCTCCATGTCGACAGTCGGGTGCGTGGGCATCCAGTTGACGATGGGGTAGGCGGGCACCTTGGATTCGTCCATTTGCAGGAAGACGATGTCGTGGCCGTCGGGAGACCAGAAGTAGTTGCTGCGGACGGAGAGCTCCTCGGCATACACCCAGTCCACTTCGCCATTCAGCAGGGTTTCGTCTTTCTCTTCTTTCTCCGAGGTGTGAGTAAGTTGGACTTCTGAGGCATTGCCGGGGTCGGTGAGATGGCGAACATAGAGGTTGTGCTTTCTCAGGTAGGCGAGCTTGTTGCCGTTGGGAGAAAACTTGGGATCTCCAGAAGGATCTGGCGATCCGCTGAGCAGGACAGCAGTGCCGTTGGCGACGGTGTAGAGCCAGAGTTGTCCGAGAGAATTGAAGATCAGATGCTTGGAATCGGGCGCCCATAGGTAAGGTTCGACGTGGTAGCGGGTGATGCGCTCACGCTCACGATCGTCTTTCAGGTGGTTCAGAGGCGGAGACAGTTTGGCAAGCCGGTCTCGGTTAACCAGAAGGTTCTCCTGGCCGGTGGCAGCGTTCAGAGTCCAGAGTTCACCATGCTCGCCGGAGTCGTCACGCTGAATGAAGGACAGAGTGGCGTTGTCGGGCGCCCATTGAATGGATTCTGGACCGCGGCCGGTGATGCTGCCGTCGGCGAAGGCGGTTTCGATGGTGAGGAGCTTTTGCGGGGATTGAGCAAAGGCGAACGGAATCAGCAGAAAGCCGGCGAGCATCCCGGAGGAAAAGCGTTTCACGAAGAGTCTCCCAATGAGCATTGTGACCGGATGGAAAGTGTACAACGGCAGCGCGGGTTGTGCTCACGGGCAACGGAGAACATAGGAATACAACGGCTCTAACCACAGAGGACACAAAGGTACACAAAGAGAGACCTTAACCACAGAGAGCACAGAGGATCACAGGGGATTTTGAACCAGTTCTCAGATCTCAGTTCCCGGTTCTCAGCGTGCTTAAGGGTGGGCGGGGCAAGCGTGATAAAATCAGGCTCAGAGAGATGGTCCCCGACATTCAGAACCTCATTGAATTGCAACGCGCCGACCGGGAGATCCTGCGTCTAAAAGAGGAGATTGCCGCCCTGCCCAAGCGGGTGGCGGCGATTGAGGAGAGACTGGCTGGAACCAAGGCGGGGTTGGACAAGGCCAAGACCGCGGTGAAGGCCGACGAGGCTGCCCGGCGCAAGTATGAGAGCGCGATCCAGGAATCGCAGCAGAAGATTTCCAAGTATAGGGATCAATCGCTCGAGGTCAAGACCAACGAGCAATACAAGGCGTTGATGCACGAGATCCAGTTCGCGGAACAGGACATTGGCGCGAACGAAGACAAGATCCTGGAATTGATGGTGAATGCCGAGGCCCGGGAAAAGGACGTGAAGGCGGCCGAGGCCAAATTGAAGGCTGAGACGGCCGAAATCGAGAAAGAGAAGGTTCAGGCCCGCGAGCGCACCGCCGAAGATGAGAAGCAGATGGCGGAATGGAACGCCAAGCGGGAGAGTGCGCGGAGCGGAGTGAATGGCGATGTGCTACGCCAGTATGACCGGGTTGCGAAGTACCGCGGCACCGGCATTTCTGAGGTGAAAGACCACAAATGTATGGCCTGCCAGGTGATGTTGCGACCGCAGACTTACAACGAGGTGCGGTCGGATAAACTCGTCAGTTGCGAGTCCTGTCAGCGAATTCTTTATTACGATCCCAGCCACGACCACCCGGCGATGGCGACCAGGAAGCGGCGGTCGCATCCCAAGATTGAGGCCAGCCAGGCGTGGTATTACCGGGCAACGCATGGCGACGAGGGTGAAGTATTTGTGGTGTTCGTGAACCAGGGTACAGAATCGAGCCGGCGAATTTATGACGCGGCCAGCGGACGCAAGATTGGAGACACGTTGCTACGCGAAGGCGCGTACCGATTAGCCTTTCCCGAAGAACTAACAGACACGATCCGCCTGAATGGACACTGGCCCGAGCCGGAGATCGATGAGTGGGGCATCGAGCTGCCCACGGCGACGCTGGATGCATTGCACCGGGACTTGAATTTGGCGCGGGTGGAGGCGGCGGCGCCTTCGAAGCACGCGAAGGAAGAAGCGATTACGGCGGAACATCCGGCGGCGAGTTAGGGGGCGTGCTGACGTCTCTTTCGCGGCTCCGCGGCTGAACGGCCAAGTCTTCCGTCGGTTAGTATCTGTTCATGCCATCCCCTGTCTTCCAGTCCGGCGATTCGCCGGAATTTCCCAAGGTCAAAATTTCTTCGCGTGGCGCCCAGCGGATTAAGCATGGTCACGTCTGGGTGTACCGGTCGGATGTGGCGGCGGCCGATGGCGTCGCGCCCGGCGCGGTGGTGCAGGCCTGCGATGAGCGCGGGAAGTTTCTGGGCACGGCGTTTTACAGCACAGCCTCGCAGATTGCCGTGCGGCTTATTTCCCGGGATGCGGTAAAGGACTTTAATGCGCTGCTGCGCGAGCGGATTCGGGCGGCGGTGGAGTATCGCGAACGCTTTGTGCAGAACACCGACGCCTACCGGGTAATTTTCAGCGAAGCGGACTTTCTGCCGGGGTTGATCGTGGATCGGTACAACGATTTGCTGTCGTTTCAAGTGCTGACGCAGGCAACCGACGCCGAGCCGGTTCGGGAGACAGTTCTGGCAGAGCTGACTGAGCAATTGCATCCCGCGGCGATTGGCGAAAAGGTGGAAGCCAAGATCCGGGAGCTGGAGCAGTTGCCGGCGCGGACTTCAGGAGTGGCGCAGGGAGAGAAAAGCAGCACCATCCTTTCGATGAATGGAGTGCGGTTTCACTACGACGTCAAGGAAGGGCAGAAGACCGGGGCGTTCCTGGATCAGCGGGAGAATTATGCTGCGGCGGCACAGTACGCACGGGGTGAAGCGCTGGACGTTTTCTGTTATCACGGGGCTTTTGGGTTGCACCTGGCGCAGGCCGGGTGCAAAGTCACCGGGGTGGACAGCTCCCGGCCAGCCCTCGAGGTTGCCGACCGCAACGCGGAATTAAACGGCAGGCAGATCGAGTGGATCGAGGGCAATGCCTTTGATGTGCTGCGGGATTATGCGAAAAGTGGGCAGCGGTATGACGCGGTGGTGCTCGATCCTCCGGCATTCGCTAAGAGCAAGCGGGATCTGGAGACGGCGCTGAGGGGATACAAGGAGCTGAATTTGCGGGCGCTGAAGATGTTGCGTCGGGGAGGGATTCTGGTGACCTGCTCGTGTTCGTATCATGTGAGCGCGGCGGAATTTCTCGGAGTGGTGGCGGAGGCTGCCCGCGATGCCCATCGGGAATTGCGGATGGTGGAGAGCAGGACTCAAGCCAAGGACCATCCGATACTGGCAAATGTGCCAGAAACTGCATACTTGAAGTGTCTGATAATGCACGTAAGCAATTGATTTATATATACATGATGTACTTGACAATAACACGCTCATGTTTTATGATTCTTTCATACTAATCGCGGCATCCAAGAGCTTGGAAACGAGCCGTAGAAAATTTCTTAGGAGGAATCAGTCATGACTGTACTTGCCCGTTGGGAACCGTTCCGTGAGCTGAATACGTTGCAGGACCGGCTGACCCGGTTGTTTCAACAATCGGTCGGCGAGGGCCGGGAGGAAGCCTTGACCACCAGCAGTTTCGCGCCGGCAGTCGATGTGTACGAAGACGATCAGCATGTGACGCTGAAGATCGAAGTGCCGGGGATCGATGAGAAGGACATCGATGTTCGGCTGGAGAACAACACGCTCACCGTGCATGGCGAGCGCAAACTGGAGAAGGAAGAGAAAGAAGAGAACTATCGGCGTGTGGAGCGGCAGTATGGCAGCTTCACCCGGTCGTTCACTCTTCCCAACACGGTGGATGCAGACAGCGTTTCTGCGCAGTACGACAAAGGCGTGTTGAAGATCAAGCTGGCCAAGAAGGCGGAAGCCAAGCCGAAGCAGATCAAGATCAGCGTCGGTGGCGAGAAGACCCTGGAAGCTAAGGGCAAGGCAGCGTAAGTTCCAGCTTTATGAGGGGCACTTTGGACGGGAGGCGCTGGTTGCCTCCCGTTTGCTTTAGCATGTGAAGAGCAGCTTTCAGCCGTCAGCATTCAGCATGCAGTCGGCAGCGCCGATTCCGAAATCGGCAAGCGCGTCAGCGGACTGAATGCTAAGTGCTGAGTGCTAAATGCTGAGGTTGGGAGTTCATCATGGCAATTCGTTGGGACAAATTTACGGTGAAGGCGCAGGAAGCGGTGCAGCGGGCGAACGAACTGGCCTCGGAGCACGGCAATGCGGAGCTGTTGCCGCTGCACTTGTTGGCCGCGTTGATTGAAGACAAGGAAGGCATTGTGCCGCCGGTGCTGGAGAAGATCGGCATTGGGCCGCAGGCGGTGCTGAGCGAAGTGTACGCAGAAATCGACCGCCTGCCCAAGGTTTCCGGGGAAAGCGCGCAGCCGATCATGTCGCCCGCCGTCAATCAGCTGCTGGAGCGGGCTTTCAAAGAGGCTGCCAATTTCAAGGACGAGTACGTTTCGACCGAGCATCTGCTGCTGGCGGCCACGCAGGGCAAACGCAGCGCGGCACAGGAAATTCTGGCACGCCATGGGGCGACCTATGATGCGATTCTGAAGGCGCTGACCGCAGTGCGTGGTTCGCAAAAGGTGACTGACCAAAACCCCGAAGCCAAGTATCAGGCTTTGGAGCGGTATGCGCGGGATCTGACGGAGCAGGCGCGGCGTGGCAAGCTGGATCCGGTGATTGGCCGGGATGAAGAGATTCGGCGCGTAGTGCAGGTGCTTTCGCGCCGGACCAAGAACAACCCCGTGCTGATTGGGGAGCCGGGGGTGGGCAAAACGGCCATCGTCGAGGGACTGGCGCAGCGAATTATTTCGGGCGACGTGCCCGAGGCGCTGAAGAATAAGCGCGTGGTGGCGCTCGATTTGGGAGCGATGCTGGCGGGAGCAAAGTATCGTGGCGAATTTGAAGACCGGCTGAAGGCGGTGTTGAAGGAAATTGAAGATTCGGCGGGACAGGTAATTCTGTTCATTGACGAGCTGCACACGTTGGTGGGAGCGGGCGCGGCGGAGGGTGCGATTGATGCTTCCAACATGCTGAAGCCGGCGCTCGCCCGCGGCGAACTGCGCGCCATTGGCGCGACGACCCTGAACGAATATCGCAAGTACATTGAAAAGGATGCGGCGCTGGAGCGCCGCTTCCAGATCGTGTTCGTGGGGGAGCCGAATGTTGAGGACACGATTGCGATCCTGCGTGGGTTGAAGGAACGGTATGAAGTTCATCATGGCGTAAGAATCAAGGATTCGGCGATTGTGGCGGCGGCGACCTTGTCGCATCGCTATATCTCCGACCGGTTTCTGCCGGACAAAGCCATTGACCTGGTGGATGAGGCAGCGGCTTCGTTGCGCATCCAGATTGACTCGCTACCGACGGACATTGACCAGTTGGAACGCCGGGCCACGCAGCTTGAAATCGAAAAGCAGGCGCTGAAGAAGGAAGACGATGCGAACTCGAGGGACCGGCTCAAAGTGATCGACAAGGAGCTGGCGGAGATTCGCGAGAAGTCAACGGCGTTGAAAGCGAACTGGAAGAAAGAGAAAGATGCCATTGCGCGTTCGCGGGCGGTGAAGGAAAAGATCGAGCAGTTGAAGATCGAAGAGCAGGCGGAAGAGCGCAAGGGGAATTTGCAGCGGGTAGCGGAGATTCGCTACGGGTTGTTGCGCCAGGCCGAAGAAGAACTGGCCAAGCTCAGCGCACAGATGGATGGCAAGGGCAAGACGCGAATGCTGAAGGAAGAAGTGGACGAAGAGGACATTGCCCGGATTGTGTCGAAATGGACGGGAATTCCGGTGTCGAAGATGCTGGAGGGGGAAGTCAAAAAGCTGGTGAGCATGGAGGACCGGCTGCGGCAGCGGGTGGTGGGGCAGGATGCGGCGCTGGAGCGGGTGGCGAATGCCATCCGGCGGTCGCGGGCAGGGTTGAGCGATCCCAAGCGGCCGATTGGGTCGTTCATTTTTCTGGGGCCGACGGGGGTGGGCAAAACCGAACTGGCGCGGGCGCTGGCGGAGTTTCTGTTTGATGATGAACATGCACTGGTGCGGATCGACATGTCGGAGTACATGGAGAAGCACGCGGTGTCGCGGCTGATTGGCGCGCCTCCCGGATATGTGGGTTACGAAGAAGGCGGGCAACTGACCGAGCAGATTCGGCGGCGTCCTTACGCGGTGGTGCTGTTCGATGAGATTGAGAAAGCGCATCCGGATGTGTTCAACGTGCTGTTGCAGATGATGGATGACGGGCGCCTGACGGACGGCAAAGGCCGTACGGTGGACTTCAAGAACACGGTCATCATCATGACCTCGAACCTGGGGTCTTCTTTCTTACAAGCGGAAGGATTGCGCTCGGAAAAAGAGTTCGCCGAAGCCTCGAAGCAGGTCATGAACGCGTTGCATGGGCATTTCAAGCCGGAGTTTTTGAACCGGGTGGATGACATCATAATTTTCAAGCCCCTGGGGAAAGAACAGTTGGTGAAGATCATCGAGCTGCGCCTCGAAGACGTGCGGCGGTTGCTGGCGGACCGGAAGATATCTTTGGAGCTGACGGACGCGGCGCGAGAGCTGATGTTTAGCGAAGGCTTCGATCCGAACTTTGGGGCGCGGCCGCTGAAGCGGGCGATTCAGAAGCTGGTGCAGGACCCGCTGGCGCTGAAGATTCTGGATGGCGAAGTGCTGCATGGGGACCATGTGATTGTGGATGCTGACAAACGGGCGGGGAAGATGGTGATGCAGGTCAGCCGGCATGCGGCGGTCAAGGCCCGGGCTTAGACCTTTCTCGCCGCAGAGTAACGCGGATCAACGCTGATTTCCGTCGAGCTTCGCTCGACTTGGACGGCCGAGGGCGGCCGTCCCCACACAGGCATGGCCAGCGTTTAGAATAGACCGGCGATGCCTTTCACCGAAACTTTCGACGTAGTCGTAGTGGGCGCGGGTCACGCCGGATGCGAGGCGGCGATGGCGGCGGCGCGTATGGGGCTGAAGACTGCCCTTTATACGCTCAACGTCGATCTGATCGCGCAGATGTCGTGCAATCCGGCGATTGGTGGAATCGCTAAGGGGCACCTGGTGCGGGAAGTGGATGCGCTGGGCGGGATCATGGGCGAGATCACGGATGCAGTCGGCATCCAGTTTCGTCTACTGAATACCTCACGAGGACCAGCGGTGTGGTCGCCGCGCGCGCAGTGCGACAAGCAGGCTTATCGGCTGAAGATGCGGGAAGTGCTGGAATCGCAGCCGAATTTGAAGATCAAGCAGGCGGAAGTGGCGGCCCTTGTCATTGAGGGCGGCGGAGAGAAAACGAATTCAGTTCTCGGTTCTCAGTTCCCGGTTCTCAGAACTGTTCGTGGGCTCAAGCTGCGCGATGGTCGGACGGTGGGTGCTGCGACCGTGATCGTCACCACTGGGACGTTTCTGAATGGACTGATTCATTGCGGGGAGCAGCAGTATCCGGCGGGACGGTCGGGGGAGCCGGCAGCGGTGTTGTTGGGAGAAAGTTTGAAGCAGCTTGGGCTGCGCGGGTGCCGCTTGAAGACGGGCACGCCGCCGCGTCTGGATGGGCGGACGATTGATTGGTCGCGGTTTCAGGTGCAGCCGGGCGATGTGGATCCGACGCCGTTCAGTTTTCGCACCCGGCGCGTGGCGCATCACGACTCGCAGGTTCCCTGCTACATTGCCTGGACTACGCCCGAGACGCAGCGCATCATTCGTGAGAATGTGCACCGGTCGCCGATGTATAGCGGGCAAATCCAGTCGATTGGGCCGCGGTATTGTCCATCGATTGAGGACAAGATTGTCAAGTTTCCCGACAAGACTTCGCATCAGCTTTTTCTCGAGCCTGAGGGACTGAACACGCACGAGATTTATGTGAACGGGATGAGTACTTCGTTGCCGGTCGAGGTGCAACTGGAGATTCTGAAGTCGATTCCGGGATTAGAGACGGCGGAGATGCTGCGCCCTGGATATGCGATTGAGTATGACTCGATTGATCCGACGGAGCTGGAGCGCACGCTTGAAGTTAAGAAGATCGCGGGATTGTTTTTGGCGGGGCAGATTAACGGAACCAGCGGGTATGAAGAAGCGGCTTGCCAGGGGCTGATGGCAGGGATCAATGCGGCGTTGAAGGTCAAGCAGGAGCCGCCGCTTGTGCTGGATCGGACCGAGGCTTACACGGCGATCCTGATTGACGATTTGATTTCGAAGGGGACGAATGAGCCGTATCGGATGTTTACATCGCGGGCGGAGTTCCGTTTGCATCTACGGATTGACAACGCTGACCGGAGGCTGACGCCGCATGGCCGGCGGGTGGGTTTGATTTCAGATGCGTCGTGGGCCGACTTCGAAGCCAAGCAGGAGCGGCTGGAGGCGATGAGGAAGCTGCTGGAGCAAACAAAGGTGACGGGCAGGATGGCCGAGGCTGCCGAGCTGCGCTCGGCCTGGACGGGCGGGGGCGCCCGTCCCCACACAGTCGAAGGTCTGGTCGGCCAGACGCTGGCGCAGTTGCTTAAGCGGCCCGAGATCACGATTGAGCAATTGGTACCTGTTCTCAGTGAGCTGGACGGCGCGTTCTTCCGCCGCGCGGGTGTTGGTTCGGCCGGACTTTCTTCTGAGATCAGAAATGAATTGAAGTCGGTTGAAACAGAGATCAAGTACGAGGGCTACTTGCAACAACAGCAGCGGGCGATCGACCGGCTCAAGAAGGCCGAGCAGCGGACGATTCCTGAGTGGTTCGACTACGGCACCGTGAGCGGTCTTTCGCGCGAGATGCAGGAAAAGCTGTTGAAGATCCGGCCCCGCACGATCGGCCATGCTTCGCGAATTCCCGGAGTGACGCCGGCCGCGGTGTCGCTGGTGAATGTCTACATTGAGATTCAAGGGCGGCGGCGGGAGCAGGCCGCGGCGCTGTGAAGGCCGGTTCACCACAGGGGACACGGAGTACACAGAGGAAACCTGGCCACGGATTTGCACGGATCAGCACGGATCTTCAAGGAAGGCCTTCATCGCGGAGCACGCAGAGAGAGTTTGACGCTATCTAAAGCCATGAGGAGTTATACGCAGATCGAGAGTCCCGTGGGGCCGCTGCTGTTGGTGGCGGATGAAGCGGGTCTGCGGCAGATTCTGTTTGTCAATGGCCGGCATCAGGCGCGGCCGGAGGCGTCGTGGAAGGAAAACGGGGCGCCGCTGGAGAAGACGGTCGGGCAGTTGCGTTCGTATTTTGCCGGCGAGCGGGAAGCGTTTGATTTGACGCTGGCGCCGGAGGGGACACCGTTTCAGCAGGAGGTCTGGCGGCGGCTGTGCGAGATTCCGTACGGAGAGACGATTTCGTATGGAGAGTTGGCGCGGCGGATCGGAAATCCGCAAGCCTCGCGAGCGGTGGGTCTCGCCAACGGGTCAAATCCGATTCCGATTGTGATTCCCTGCCATCGCGTGATCGGCAGCAACGGCAAATTGACAGGATACGGTGGCGGCTTGCCGATCAAGGAGAAGCTGCTGGCGCTGGAGAGGAAGCAGTTACGGTTGCTGTAAAATGTGATCGAGGGAAATCCTAACCTGATGCGGTTCTTTCTGGCTTTCATCGCTCTGTTCGGCTTTGTAGCTTCGGGTCTCGCGCTGCGCGAACACTACCGGACCGACTCGTCCCCTTGCAGTATCAACGAACACTGGGACTGTGGGATCGTGAACCATAGCCCGTTCGCGATGCTCGGAGGCGTGCCAGTTGCGGTGATCGGAATGGCTGGGTATCTACTGATGGGGACGTTGGCGCTGAAACGAGCCTATCGGCTGCTGTTGGCTGTGGCGTTGATTGGGCTGGCCTTTTCGCTGTATCTGGCGCACGTGGAGAGGGACATTCTGGGAGTGTGGTGCATCTATTGCGTGGCTTCGCTGGGAACGATTTGCTTGCTAACCTTGCTTAGCTTTGGAACAATTGTGATTTCGCGCCCGAAGCGCGCCGCAACGAGCTAACTATGATTAAGAATTTCTCTCGATTTGCCCTTGCAGCCGTTCTACTTGCCTCCCTAGTCTCCGCGCAGGAGGCGGTCAATCCGGCGCTGCGTCCGCCCAAGGGAGCTGCGCTCGCGCTGGTAGTGTTCGAGGACCTGCAATGTCCGCAGTGCAGGCGCGACGCGCCACTGGTGGCGCAAGCTGCCAAGACCTATAAGATTCCGGTGATTCGCCACGACTTCCCGCTGCCGATGCACAATTGGTCCTATCAGGCAGCGGTGATCGCCCATTATTTCGACAGCCGCTCCAAGCAGTTGGGGATCGATTTCCGAGACTACATCTTCGAGCACCAGCCCGAGATCTTTCCTACGAACCTGCAACAGTTCGTGGAGAAGTTCGCCGCCGATCACAAGGTCGATTTGCCCTTTGTGGTTGATCCACAGGGGAAGCTCGCGGCCGAGGTCAATGCGGAGCGGGACCTCGGAAAAGCTCTGCGCCTTGACCACACCCCCACCATCTACGTGGTCAGCAGCAACCCCAAAGGGCGGCCGTTCGCCGAGGTGAAAGATCCGAGCAGCGAGCTGTTCCAGACGATCGACGCGATGAAACGTGGGGAATGACCCGGCACGTCCACCTCTAAAGGAAATTATCCAGAAACGGGCTTCCGCTTTCTCCCATCCGGTTTCAGGGCGACAATCGCGAAATTACGGCGTTTGCGAGGGATGTGGCGCGGAACGCAGCCTGGTTTCTCTGCAACCCAGGCTGAATGGCGGAGGGCGTAGGCCGGCGCTAACAATTCTCCATTCCCCCCTTGTATTTTTCCCAGGGGATTTCTGGTCTTAAGATCGCCACTTCGCTGTCTCTAAACTGCAGATTCTAGTGCCCACAATCGCGTAATTCCCTAAAAACTGAACAGGGAATTTCTAAAAGGGATCAGGGAAATATCTGGAACCATCAGGGAATTAATGCCTCAAAACAGGAGGTGTAATTTTGACCGAAACTGGGGGTGGCGAGCGAAGAGTTCTTACCGACTTTTACGCAAAACCAAACTGACGTCGCTGCTCCGCCCAACTGAGAGGAATATGTCGGCAGAGTTTTTCAAAGGTCAAGAACTGAGGCTGTCGGCCCTCCAGAATCGCTTCGACGATCTCTGGCGCCAGAAAGGCACACTGGAATACCTTCCCCACATACCGTTCGGTCAATCCTACCTGCTTTGCGAGTGATCGCTGATCGAAGATCCCGCCGGCCAATACCTTTTGATACCAGGAGTGCGCTCTAGCCACTGCCTTTACCAGCTGAGCCTTAATATGAGGACTGGTCGAGTTGCCAGCATTGTTCGGCGGCACCTTGTCTGCGACGAAGCGCATAAGATGTCCGCCACGTACTTTGGTGGCGAGATTAAGTTCACCAAACGATACAGACTTGGGCAATTGCTGTCTGGGTTGACGCGTCATTCTGGAGATGGGCCTTCAGCACCACCACATTGATTCAGCTTTGCCGCATCCGGGAAGAGGGCTTGGATCGTTGGAAGGACGGGCAAATTACGATCTATCGCAAGCCAAGTCCACCGGCAAGAACGGACGGCGCCAGATACAACGGGGGGCGAGTCTCGCAGGCAGAAGCTGAAGAAGAGCGTCGCGAGCGAACGCGAAGAAAGTAGCTCGCTGGATCGGCAGGGTGCCACGATGAAAAGTCAGAAAAGTGGCAAGAGCATAGAAATTGATGGTGTAATTTGTCTCGCAACCCGGAAGGGTGTGGGGAGCTAAAATGGATCTCGAAGCCAACCTGCAAAGCTATCTTGACGGCAACAATACCAATCCCGACGGACGCGATCCGGCAGAGCGTAACGCATCGTTCGACTACTGCTTCAACCATTTCCAGTCGTACCGCGAGTCGAGGAGGGTACGCGAACTAGCAAGTCCCGCCAATGTGCAGCACAGTTGCCTTCATCTAGGTTTCTACCTTGCGAGCTGGGGTATGCTGCGGAATTCCAAGTTGATGGGAAAGAGTGCCAAGTACCTAGTCCCCGTTGTAGAAGTGATCGCGACCGCCGACGCATCTCTCTGGGAGATCGATGCCGACTGCTACACTGCAACGAACATTCATCGTCTCTTGGAAATAGCGGGCAAGATATGCAATGCCCTGCCGGGCGTGTCTGGCACCGATACCCTAAAAACAAAGATCATGCTCGGAGTGTTTGGCAGTGTTCCTGCTTTCGATAGGACCTTCAGGCGAGGCTGCAGGGAAGAGCGCATGGTTGCCACGTTCGGTAAGAGGGCCTTGAAAAAGATTGCCGAGTTCTACCAGGAACACGACAAAGTAATCGACGCATACCGTGTGCGGACGCTCGATTTCAGTGGAGGGCATACGCAAAGATGCTACACGCGAGCGAAGGTCATAGATATGGCCCTCTCCACCGAGGGCGAGAAGCTAGAGCAAGCTGACGAACTAGCCAAGCTTGCAGAGCGCGCCGCAGCCCAAAACAAATTACTCGCCGTTTAGCGACATCTCCGGGGTCGTGGCCTAGCCCGTCGTCCTAGCCCGTTATTCTAGGGTAGCTGCCAGCTGCCGAACGTCCGGATGAAGACTTTCTCTCCAATGCCGAGGTTTCTCTCCAAAAACCCGCTTGTTCGCAGGCACAGGACTTCAGAACCTGCTGTCGCCTTTACGCCCGTGCCATCGACGAATACCGAAGGGACGCAATTCGCAAGCTGGAAAACCTTCGAGGCAACCACGTAGCCCGGGAGGAACGATCTCTGAACCTGCCCAAGGGCTCTGTCCAGTAGCAACCATTACAATTTCATTACAATCCGGCCCCTGGGGGATGTTTGCGAACGCTCTTTCCGCTCATGACAAGTGCGTGCAACCCATTGCAATCAAAAGAACTGGCGGAGAGGGAGGGATTCGAACCCTCGGTACAGGTGTTAGCCCGTACAACGGTTTAGCAAACCGCCGCATTCGGCCACTCTGCCACCTCTCCGGCGTGCGGAGCTACAGTTTACCACGATGGGAATGAGTGCCGTTACCGCTTCAATCACAGACATTTAGGTCGCCGATCTCGTCATTGCACCCACCGAACGTTTGCTGTGCCTGGGGCCTCGTGAGGGGCTTCTGGGGAGCAGTTGGGGAGCAATTTCGGAGTTTCAAGGGTCGAGAGTGTCTCAGATAGCTGTCGCATTGCTGCGATCGCTTCTATCGTAGGCGGTTTGATGTAATGCTTCCTCGTCACACGGTCGTTGCTGTGGCGAAGAATCATGGCCGCGATCGATTCCCGGACGCCAATCCGTTCAAGGTTGGTTGCAAGCCCGCGTCGGAACCCGTGCCAGCCCTCCCACTCAATCCCTACTTGCTTGAGAGGTTCCTTCATCTGGCGACGATACAGGGAATCCAGATCGAGAGCGTTCCCCACACCGTTTGCAAAGATCGGACCCAATGCTGGGTTTCCGCTCGCTTTACGATGTCTTTCGAGCAACGCTTCAAGTTGAGGTATGAGAGGAACCGTGGACTTCGAACGTGCGTTCTTCGGTTCGCCAACCCGCCCGCGCCAGATTGAATGGAGCACGCGAACTAGGCCAAGTGAGTTCTCGTCGTTTTCGTCGGCCGGACTGTAGGCGTCCCAAGTTAGGCCGCGAATCTCTCCCGCCCGGAGCCCCGTAAATGCCGCAGCGGCGACCACGGTTCTCGACGGCTCTGGAAGAACGGAGAGCATCAGCGCGATCTCTTCAAGTGAGTAAGCTCGCCCGTCAAAATCCGGGATCGTCGCCGTTTCGGTGAACGTCACTGGGTTGATCGTACCTTTTGGAAGGTGACCTTGCGTGATCGCGAACCGGAACATCCCGCCGAGCAAGTGCTTGATGTGTGCAAGCGTCTGCGGAGCAAGTGCATCCTCACGCTCAATCGTGTCGAGAACGCCTTGAATCGCTCGCGTTTCGGCATCATGCATCACCAAATCTGCGCAGCGCGGTTTAAGGTAACGCTCCCACATTTGGCGGTAGCCGCGAATCGTACTCGGCCTCCGTTTCGCCTCGATGTGAGGGAAATAAGCCCCCTCCACAAAGTCGGCTAACCGGATCGCGACATAAGACGCCGGAGCCTTGTTGATCGGTTCCAGTATTGTCTCCGCGAGTGATTCGACGCTACGACGTGTCTTGTGCATCGCATCCACGGGGGCGAGCCGCCGCGATCGCTGCACAATTTCGATCGCATCGCCCACGCGAACTCGTTCCCGGTATCTCAGACACCAAAACCCGCGATGACGAGTGATTGTGCCTTTGATCGTTCGTCGCTTCATTTGGCTGAATCCTTTCTGGTTTTAGATTTGCCACGAGAGGCTCTCCCGCCGCGCGCCGCCAGTTCACTTCGCTCCTGCTTGGTGAGACCGGCCCATCGTGCGCGTCCGGCCTTCTTTGCGAGGGCCGTTCGTTCTGCCTTGGAAACTCCGTTCCAGCGAACCTTGGCAGCAAGTTTTCCAAGGGCGGTGGCGTGAGAGTTCTTCTTCATGGCGAATTAACACTAGCATAGCGGGTCGCTAGTGTGAAGTGCTCTCAAACACAACCGACGCCGCAACCATCCTTCTAGTTCTGGGCTGCCCCACTGGAATCTGATGTACCTGCCCGGCTGCTGACGTCGCGGATCCAAAGCCCGGCTTTCCGCGCGCCGTGACTCAGCACGATGTCAAGTTTATGGTCGCGCACGGCTACCCGGCCGACAGCGTCGCCTGGGTCGAGAATTATCTCTCGCGGGTCGATCCCGCCTCCCTCCTTGGATTCTTCGCGGGATCCGACGCCTGGGTCGAAGGAACTCCGGTCGAATAACGACATACCCGAAAGCCGGCGCCAGTGCTCTGCCAGGAACGGCGCCGGCGGCAAGTTGATCGCTTGCCCGAGTAGCGTCGAAATGTCGGGAGAAGTCGACGGCACCAGCGGAGTCGGCGTCGTCGCCATGCCGAAGACGGGAAGAAGCGAAAGAGCGCCCGCGGCGCCGAGAGCCGCGATCCATGCCGCGGGATGGCCGAGCGCGAGGCAGAGTCCGAACAGTAAAAGCGGTATCATCGTGTTTTTCTCCTGGAGTGAAGTTTTGGAACTTGAGCAAAACTGAGCGATCTCCGCGCCAGCCGCGGCCGTTTCGCACTTTCCAGCCCGGAAAAGAGGCCTTAAAACTAAAATTTCGTTTGCTGCGGGTGTGTGCGTGCGGCTGGGCGACGGTCGCCGCCCCTTTCTGATTTTGCAGAAAAGATGCCCCCATTCCCCCTGTTTGTCACTGGTGATTCTTGGCAGGCCGTCACGTGCAGCGAGTTTACTGCATCGCAGTGCCGGGGCTGGTATATCCGAGTTTACCTAGATCGCCGTCCCGCCCTTCCACGCCACTCAGACGACCCGCCCGTCCATTTGAAATGGATTTTTGTTTTTCCTATACGTCAAGGCGGGGCGGCTGGTCCCAACAAGGTGCTTATTCTCGGAGTTCGTCCGCCTGCTGGCAGCGCACGTGCCCGACCTGTACCGACACGCGATTCGCTATTTCGGACTACTGGCCCCTCGCACGAAGGGCAACAAATGGGCTGGTTTGTTCATGGTGCTGGGTCAAAAAATCAAAATCCCACCTCCGCGGTTGAGTTGGCGGAATTCACTCGTGAGATACTTTGGGTTCGATCCACTCATAGACAGCCGAGGGCAGGAGATGCGTTGGGTTCGAAGGGAAAGACCAGTCAAAGTAATGTGACCTTCTACCGGAACTGCAAGTTTCACCCGTCGCGCGGTCCTAACTTCTGCGGTTCAGCCTCGTCGTTTGACGGATTTCCATGCCGATGCTGACGGGGCAAGAACGCCTTGTGTGATCCACTCTTTCATAGTAACGCCAGGCAGTCGATGAACACGACTGCCCGCAAGCTGTGATTCATTCCGAAATCGATTCTTGATTTTCCTATAGATCGAGACGTTCCGGAGAAGAGCAAACTGCCGAGAAGTAACCTCGTGAAGTGTCTGAATTGACAACGCTTCGATGGCGCACCTACGCTGGCAGCATTGTTGGAAACGTGTACCGTAACGACCCTAATGCGCCGCGTACAAGAAACATATATGGAGGAAGTACACCTTATTGTTCTGTTGCGCCGGGGTAGGCGAGGGCGGCGGTCGGCCAAAGTTTGATTTTCAGAGGGTGCTCGAACTCCGCCTTCCCTGTTGAAAGATTCCGTGCTAAACTACCCACAGGATGTGGCTTGACCCGCTCCCTTTCTCCCCCCCGGCCCCACCCTTTGTGAGGTAAACCGAGCCATGCAACCAAGTTCTGCAGCAAAGGTAGTTCTCCGGATTTTCCGGACGTTGCTGCTGGCGTCAGCAGTTTTCTCCGCCCCGGCGCACGCACAGACGTTCACCGTGCTGCACACGTTTACGGGTGCTCCGAATGACGGCGAGGGCCCTTTTGGTCAGCTGACCCGGGACTCGGCTGGAAACCTGTATGGAACCACGGAGGGGGGCGGGAAGGGAAATTGCGCCAGGTACGCTGGCGGCGGCTGCGGCACGGCGTTTATGCTGAACCAGGCCGGTAAGGAAATAGCGAAATTCAGCTTCAACGGGGGAAACGGGTTTGTGCCACTGGCGGGTCTGTTGCGCGACGCGGCGGGAAATTTTTATGGAACCACGGTAAACGGAGGCGACGCGACCTGTTACAAGCTAGGTTGCGGCACGGTGTTCAAGATCACAAGCACAGGGAAGGAGACGGTGCTCCACGAGTTCACCGGGACCCCGGATGGTGAGTCTCCGGAGGCGCTTCTGGTCGAGGACGCGGCGGGGAACCTTTATGGAACTACATACGAGGGTGGGGCATTTGAGAACGCCGGAACGGTGTTTAAGGTGGATAAAGAGGGTAATGAGAGCGTATTGTACAACTTCTGTTCCGAGGCGAACTGTGCTGACGGTAATAGCCCTTATCCGGGTGTAATCCTCGATGCAGCAGGCAATCTTTACGGGGTGGCTGAGGGCGGCGGTCTCTATGACTCTGGCGTCGTGTATGAGATTGATACCAAGGGCCAGGAGAGCGTCTTGTACAGCTTTGGCGGTGGGCTGGATGGGAGTGCGCCTTTCTCGGTTTTGACGGCAGACCTTGACGGAAACCTCTATGGCACGACGCGGGGCGGAGGCAACTTGGCGTGCGGGGGTGGCGATGGCTGTGGCGTGGTCTTTCAACTATCGCCCCACTCGGGCGGGAGTTGGACAGACACCACCCTCTACACGTTTTGCGCGATCCTCAGCTGCGCTGACGGCGAGGAACCTATTGCCGGCCCTTTAGCCCGGGACGCCGCTGGGAATCTATTCGGGACCACCGCTTTCGGCGGTGCTTCTCGATGCAACGGAGGAGGGTGCGGGGTAGTCTTCAAACTGGACACTACAGGCAAGGAGACCGTCCTCCATAGTTTCACTGGCGGGGCGGACGGCGGATTCCCCTGGGCGGGCCTGACTATGGACAGCGCAGGTAACCTGTATGGCGTGGCCACCGGAGGCGGCGATACCGCGTGCTCTCCGCCAAGTGGTTGCGGTGTAGTGTTCAAGCTTACCCCTTAGCTCGATGCCAAGGTGGTCTAGAACCGAACAACAATGTGGATGCGGTTCAGGTCATCTATGCCGCAAGTGTTGTCTTTGACCATGTATCGGCGGAGGTTGGCACAACCGGGCCCTGATCATGGTCGTTCCACATACATTCGGCAGGCATCTGAATTTCAATGCTCATCTCCACGTGCTGATGTCTGCTAGTGGTTTACGGGAATCGGATAGCCAATGGATTTCCCGACTGCACCTTGACAAGCGTGACAAGCGAACCTTGATGCACCTATGGCGATATGCGGTCATCACCCACCTTCGCGAAGCCCTGAAGGCGAAAGTGCTCAAATCAGACTGCTCTCCGAAAGAACTGAGGGCCAACCTGACCGCTCAATACGAGCGATGGTGGAACATAGACATCGCACCCTTCCAGTCAAAGGCTCAGTTCCTGCGATACGCTGGCCGGTACGTTCGCCGACTGCCGATCGCTCAGCGTCGCTTCCTGGCGATAACGGATCGGGAAGTTGAATTTTGGACAAAGGACCTGCGGGAGAAGCGCACCGTAGTAAGCCGCTATGCCAAAGCGGAGTTTGTCGCATTGCTAGCCGAACATGTGCCAGAACATTACCACCATGCCATTCGGCATTTTGGACTGTTATCGCCGCGCTCCCGAAGCAAGACGATGGCGGCGGTGTTTGCGCTATTAGGTCAAGAGAAGCGCCCTCGTCCGAAGCGGTTGAGCTGGAGGGATTCGCTTCGCAAACTCTTCAACGTAGATCCCCTCATTGATCGCCGCGGCCAACCGATGCGCTGGGTTGGTCGGCTGAAACCTCGTGTCTAGGATGACTTTACGCAGGGAGAGAATCATCAGCGAAGCGAAGATCACGTCATCGTGTGTCTCCCCGTTTTGAAAAGCTGGAGTTTTAGAAAGTTTTTTTGATCATGGGTGTGAGCGTAAAACCAAAACTTTCTTTTGCTGCGGGTGTGTGCGTGCGACTGGGCGACGGTCGCCGCCCCTTTCTGATTTTGCAGAAAAGATGCCCCCATTCCCCCTGTTTGTCACTGGTGATTCTTGGCAGGCCGTCACGTGCAGCGAGTTTACTGCATCGCAGTGCCGGGGCTGGTATATCCGAGTTTACCTAGATCGCCGTCCCGCCCTTCCACGCCACTCAGACGACCCGCCCGTCCATTTGAAATGGATTTTTGTTTTTCCTATACGTCAAGTTCGCTTCCCATGAGGATTGGCCCGGCTTCCACGCGCACACGCCGAGGAACCTCTAGAATTAGCGTCTAATTCGAGCAGGAACAATGATTTACAGGCATTGGCGAAAACTTTGGTAATTGCGGCTGGGTACGCGGAGCGGGGATCGGGGGATGGCTTAGGAAGCTCGATCCCGTGCTAAACTGGGCGCAGGATGTGGCCTGACCCGCTCCCCTTCCTACCCGGCCCACCCTTGAATGTGAGGTAGCCGAGCCATGCAACTGAAGCAAACCAGTTCCGTGATAAAGGTAGTTTCGCCGATTTTCCTAACGCTGCTGCTGGTGTCAGCAATTCTCACAGCTCCCGCGCAGGCGCAGACGTTTACCGTGCTGCACACGTTTCGGGGCAACGACGGGGGTTACCCAATGGGCTTGCCAGTCCTAGATCCGGCTGGAAACATTTACGGCACGGCCAGTGCAGGTGGGACTGGCAAGTGCGGCAAGAACGGCTGCGGCACGGCATTCATGTTGAACAAGACCGGCGGGCTAGTCGGGGTGTACAGCTTTGGTGGCGCGGACGGGATGGAGCCTGTAGCAGGCTTGCTGCGGGCTGCGACGGGAAAGCTTTACGGCACGACCGTGTTTGGGGGCGACAAGAACAGATCATGCCAACCAGGTTGCGGGGCCGTTTTCGAGTTAAGCGCGACGGGCAAGGAGACGGTGCTGCATAAGTTCACAGGGCCACCTGATGGCTACTTCTCCGAGGCACTCCTGGTCGAGGACGCAGAGGGCAACCTCTATGGTACGACGCAGGAGGGCGGCGCTTACGGCTCTGGCACGGTATTCAAAATAGATGCGAGCGGTAAGGAGACGATCCTGTACAGCTTCAGCGGCGGCATGACTGGGTGTAACCCCTATCCAGGCGTCATCCTCGATTCGGCTGGCAATCTGTATGGCGTCACTTCCGACGGCGGTGTCCCCGGCTCCTGCAATAATGGGTTGGGCGTGGTGTTCCGGCTAGATACCAGTGGCAACGAGACAATTCTTCACCTCTTTGGCGGAGGGGACGGCGCAAATCCCTCCTCGGTTTTGCTGTTCGACTCGGAGGGAAATCTCTACGGAACGACTGAGAACGGGGGTGTTGGGTGCGGCACGGGATGCGGGGTGGTCTTTGAACTGTCTCCTGCGCCAGGGGGAAGCTGGTCGGAGACAGTGCTCTATGACTTCTGCTCCCTCCCGAACTGCGCTGACGGGGAAGAGCCGCTAACAGGGCCGCTGGTACGGGACGCTTCCGGGAACCTGTACGGCACCACGTACTTCGGCGGCGGCAGTGACGATGGGATTGTCTTCAAACTGGACACCAGCGGCAACGAGACTGTGCTGCATAGCTTCACTGGCGGCGCGGACGGGGCCAACCCTTGGGCGGGTTTGGTCATGGACAGTTCCGGCAACCTCTACGGCACCACGCAACAGGGCGGCGCTACATGTCTTCCCCCGTATACCTGCGGAGTAGTGTTCAAAATCACCCCTTAGTCCCGTCCTACCCGCTGCACCGCACGAGTACTTCGATCCGGCTTGCCTGTCCACTAGGTGATCCTTTTAAGCGGGATGTATACACTTAGGCACTTGATGAGCGGCGGAGCCGCCAACTAGCTTTACCTCCAGTGTAGTGTACCTAGGAGTCTCTCCATTCGATAAATCGCCGTTCTGGAGGCGACCTGTGAGGAAGTGCGCGCTCTGTGTCGTCCTGCTGTTAGTGCTCCCCGCGTCTGCGACAATCCCAAACTTCGTCCAAAGCGGCAAAAATTGGACAACCTGCGCAGGATCGGGTGCGACGGTGACGTGTCCTATCTCCTTCGGGCTGACCACGACTAATAACAACCTGATCGCAGTATGGACCTTCTGGCAGTCTGCTTCTACGTATATATATGCGGCCAGCGTCTCCGATTCACCGGGCAACAATTTTTTCTACAGCGCGGTGGGACCAACCGTTCAATCGGCACCGAGCAGTCCGATCACGGCCCAGACTTTCTGATCTATCGCGACAACTGCAGGTACGACACGATAACTTCGAGCGGAGATTCCTGCTTGCTCAGTTGCGCGATTCCCACAGCAACCTACAACCAGAACGAGCCGGGGAGCAAAGTGGGGAGCAAATGCACCCGAATGAAGCTGAGTCACCCCATTGGGGAGCACTTGCTCCCGTTTGTAAGTTGTTGGGAAGACTGAAGCGGTAGAGTCGTGGGTGGTTTAGCAAACCGCCGCATTCGGCCGCTCTGCCACCTCTCCGGCTTTGGTTTTCGTTAGTTTACCATGCACCATCGCAGGTTCGCCGGACGCAGGCCTCTCCGCGCTGGCTCGGCCCTGGCCTATTCCATCTCGCTGGTCATGAAAAACAGCGGTTTCATCTCGAAACTCTTGTAGTACGGCCGCAGGCGTTCGGTGTTGTAATGCTCCTTCACATTCACCACTTTTTTTGTAGCGGTCACGACCTCAATGTCCATGTTGTCGTAACGGCCATTCTTCAGCACCACCAGCCTGCCGTGGACCTTGCGGAGGATCAAGTCGAGAGCAAGATTGCCATAAGCCATAGGTACTACGGAGTCAATCGCGTCCGGATCACCGCAGCGGACGAGATAGCCCAGCTTCTGGTTGAGGACGTCTACGGTCGTGCCGCGATTGTACTTGGGCGAAAGCTCCTGCAGTTTGTCAGAGACGAGATCGCCGATTCCGCCCAGTTTCTTATGGCCGAAAGCATCCGTGGTGTGACTTTCGAACACCATTTCTCCGCCGGCGAACATCGCTCCTTCTGAAACCAACACGACGGAATACCGGCTGGGATTCTTGCGGCGATCGGCCACCAGCAACTCCGTGAGTTGCTCAATGTCGAATTTATGCTCCGGGATGACGCAGCGGTTTGCCGCCCCCGCCATGGTTGGCAGCATGGCGGTGAACCCGGCATAGCGTCCGAATACCTCGATCACCAGAAAGCGTTCGTGCGAGCCCGCAGAGGTCCGCAGGCTATTGGTCATCTGGATGGTGCGGGTAATACAGGTGCTGAACCCAATGCAGTAATCGGTTCCCGGAACATCGTTGTCCATAGTCTTGGGAATGGCGACTACGCGCACATTTTCCTGGACCAGGCGCACTCCGTAGCTGAGAGTGTCGTCACCCCCAATGGGAATCAAGAAGTCGATGCCCAGCCAATCGAGATTCTTGAGCACTTCTGGAGTCAGGTCGTTCTTCTCAGCCGTATACGTTTCCTTCAGATGCGCCGGAACCGCTGACTTCTTCACCTTACTGGGGTTGGTGCGGGAACTGTGCAGGAAGGTTCCGCCGGTGCGGCCGGCGCGGTTAACGATTTCCTCCGACAGTATTTGGAAGTTGTCGCTGTTGTCATAATCCTTTTCGCGTACCATGTCGACCAGCCCCCCCCATCCACGACGCAGGCCGATCACTTGGTAGCCTTCTCGAACCGCCCGGATGGTCACGGCACGGATGGCGGGGTTCAAGCCAGGTACATCCCCACCCCCGGTCAGAATTCCGATCACACCTTTTTTGGCGATGAGATTTGACATTGGGTTCGTCCATTCTCTATCGAGTGGTTAAATGGACCGCACGACACCAAACTCGCTTTCCACTCAAGCCTACACTGAAAAGAATAGTCCGCTTCCTGCTCCGACGTCTAATCTTCACCGGTGTCGTTTTCGTGATCGTGCGGCGAATTCTGGTCAGGTGGTCGCTTGGCCAATTCTGCCTTCGGGTAAAGTACCCGTCCAGAGGAGGCTAGCCGATAGAGAAGAAAAGTCCATCCCGGCAATATCGTTCCTAGGCCACCCCTTGATCGGCCCTCGGGCTCGCACTAACATGGAGCCTTCTGTCACAGCGACGTGTCGCACCGGGGATAAACATGCACGACAGTCACCAGAATCGCCGCGAATCCTCACGGCTGAAAATCCGCGTCCCTATCGAAATCGAGGTCGAAGGCGGTTCCGGCCCCATCCGCGGCGCAACCGCTGACTTGAGCGCGGGCGGCTGCTACGTCGAGACCATGTTTCCCTTCCCGGTCGGAACAACTCTGGATTTGAAGCTACAGCTGGAAAATACTTTGCTGGCGGCGGCCACGGTCGTTACCTGCGATCCCCAGGTGGGAAACGGAATCAGGTTCGAGAGGATGCTGCCGGAAGACCGCGACGAACTACAAAAGTATCTGGAAGCGCAAGAGCAAGACGGCGAGTCGAAGCCAGCGGGCGCCAGCTAGTTCACTTGCTCGGCGCCGCAGCCACCTTCATGTCTTCAGCCGCTTTTTCCAAATCTGTGACCGGCTGAGCGTCCAGCGCGTAGAGCGAAGAATCGCCTTCTCGTCTGGCGACGTATGCGGCATCCTTCCTGGCGATCTGCACTTTTTCGATTCGCTTGCCATCGTTAGACAATACCGTCAGCTCAATCGCCGGCGTCGTGAATCCGGAATCCATAAATCTGCTGGCGGAAAGGTCGCGTAGCTTGTCCACTACCGACTGCGCGCTGCCGGCATCCAGCTTCTTGCCGTTGCCGTTCCACCAGTCGTCGCCGCCTTTGGTGAGGAAGTAGGTTTTTGGCCCGTCATGAATCTCGATCTTGTTGGGGTCACTGAATCCGAAATCGAACAGCTTCTTGTTGCGAAAATCCTCCAAGGTTTTGTCCAATCCCTTGCCGAGGCTGCTCGGAACCTTGTAGACACCTTCCACCACGCTCGACTCGGCGTAGTAGTCATCTTTATTCTTGCGAACCTGCAATTCTTGCGTCCCAGATTCCGCAGTCACTTTCGCCGTGGCCACGGGAGTTGCGGAAGCAAACGCCGCCGCGATTTTCTTCGGATCCTGGTCCGCGCCGCCTAAATCCATTCGAGCGTCGGTCAAAGTTCGCACCAGTTGTTCCACTTGGCCATCGTCCGCCCGCAGTGGCTTGGGCTTCACGATTTGCCATGCATTCTTGTTGCGGCCAAACTCGATGTGTTCTTTCTTGGCGATCAATTCCACTTTGCTGATCTTCTCCGCGTCCACCGTCAGCAGCCGCTTGTCCCGCAGGTCGTTCACGCTCTTGTCGATGCTGCTCTTGTTGTAGCTGGCGAGGGTGAAGACTCGCGGATCACCATCGAGCTTGGCATAAACCGCGCTCCCCGCCGGGGTTTGATCGCCCAGCAGCAACTCGTGCGTCTTATTGTCCTTTTCCGTGATGACCGCCGCGAGCGCAGGATCGCTCAATCCGTACTGCCCCAAATCACTGGCCTTCTCTTCCACTAACCGCCCCGCGGTGAGCGAGGACAGCGTGCTAAGCATGGGAGAAACCGCACTCTGCTCCACGCCCAGCGGTTTCGGCGCCGTGATCTGCCATTTTCCGGAGCCGCCCTTCGCCAGCACCAGTTCATCTCCGCCTTTTTTCTTGAGATCGATCTTCGAGATGTCCTCTTGCTTAAGCGTGAGAATCTTCGGGGGAGCGTCAGCCGAAGCCGTCTCCGCCGGCTTCTGTTTATTCGACCAGTAGAGCGCTCCCGTCAATCCCGCCAGCACCACGATTGCAATCATCAGCCCGCGCAGTTTCATCTGGCTATCTTCTCTTCCACCACACCGAAACTCCCACCACTACCACCAGCAGCGGCAGCAGGAACTGGCTGGTGATGGTTACGAGGTTCCTTTGCGAGCGGGTCATGGTAATGCGGCGGTCTTCCTGCTCCTTAGGACGAATTGAAATCAAATCTTCGTCGGATGACAACCAGTCAACCGCGTTCAACGCCAGGTCGCTGTTGCCGTTGAAAGTGATGAACGAGTTCGCCGCCCATGACGAACTTCCCACCACGACAAACCGTCCTTGCGAATCCTGCTTGCCGGTGTTGTAAGTAGCCGCCGCGGCAATGGTTAACGGTCCCTTCTTGTTCTTGGGATCTCGGGGATCAACCGCCGGAGAACCCAGATTGCTCGTCGCCAGACTCGTGTCCGACGAGTCAAACAACTTCTGCACCGAAGTTTTGTCTCCGTTCTTAACGTCCAAAGACCGCGAAAGCGGGAACCCGGTCGCCGTTCCCTTCATGCCTTCAACAATGGCATGCGAGTCATAATTTCTCACAAGCGCCACCTGCGGCCCCACGCCCAGCAACTGCCCGATCGGATTTAGATCGAGAATCAGATCTTTCTCCGGGGTCACTCCCCAGCTTTGCAGCAAAGCGGCGAACGCGTCATTGTCGGCCGTCATCGCGCGGCCAATCTTCAGCGGAGGGTCCAGCATGAAAAACGCCCGCCCGCCATCCTCTACATACTGCTTGATGGCATCCACTTCCGGCTGTTGATAATCGCGAGTCGGGCCACCCACCACCAGCACGGTGCAGTCGCCCGGCACCTCGGCCTTTTGCAGCAAATCAATGGACTTCGCTACATAGTTGTCTTTGCCCAGCAAGTCTTTGAATTTCGAATAACCGTTGCGGTCGGAATCGTCGATCTGGTGCTCGCCGCTGCCCGCCACAAAGCAAACCGTGCGGGTGGTGTGCTTCAGGGTGCGGATAATCGCCCCGGTAATGCCCTCTTCGGTGAAACTTTTGGCCTCTTCCTTGCTGGCGCCAACCTGCACAATCGCAGTGCCATAGTTCGTGACTCCGGCCTCACGCGTTTCCTGCGGCTTCTTGTCCGGGTCAACATAGTCGACGTGAATCTTTGGGGAAAGATTCGAATACTCGCCCAGCAGATCCTTGGCGCGGGGGAATCGCGTCGATTGATCGAAATAGGTGATGGTCGCGTCCTGCTTCAACCCCTTTACGATCTTGGCGGTCTGTTCTGACAGGCTGTAGCGTTTGTTCGCCGTCGCGTCATAAGATTTGTCGTGCCGGTTGGCGAGAAAATTCGCAATCACCACCGCGGTCAGCACCACCAAGACGTACACCGTGGCGTAGGCCACGTACCTGGTCTGTCTGGCTTTGAGCAACTCTGTGTTCACTTATGACCTCCAGCGCAGAGATTCCATGGAGCGCGCGGTGAAGAACAATCCCAGGAAAATCACGGTTAAGTAAAAGAGCACATCTTTCACGTCAAGCACGCCTTTAGCGAACGACTCAAAGTGGGTGATCACCGACATGTAGGCCAGCACCTGCGCCCAGGCCGCAGTTTCATACCCGCTGACCCATTCCAGCACCCACAGCAGCAGGCAGACGCCGAACGTCCCAGCACCTGCAATGATCTGGTTCTTGGTCAGCGTGGAGATGAACGTGCCAATCGCCAGCAGCCCACCCGCTTGCAGCAGCAGACCCAGATAGCCGATGGCCAGCGGCTTCCAATCGGGGTTTCCGTACTTGAACAGAAATGCAAAGTTCAGCGCGGTAAACAGCAACATGCAGGCATACAGAGTCAGCGCCGCCAGCCATTTGCCAAGAATGATCTCGAGGTCGCGGATCGGCGATGTCACCAGCAATTCGATCGTCCCGCTGCGCTTCTCCTCGGCGAACAAGCGCATGGTGATCATGGGAATAAAGAACAACCCGATCACGCTGGCGTTCGACAGCAGCGGCCGTATGACCTCTTCGTTCAGGTTCATCGGCATCGGCTGGCCGCGCATCTGCGATTCCATGCCCATCATCACGAAATAGCCGAGCGCATTCCAGAAAAAGAACCCGAAAATCACCGCGAACATGGTCAATAGCAAATACGCGATCGGCGAAACGAAATAACTGCGCAGTTCTTTGCGCCAGATGATCCAGATATTTCGCATTTACGCTGCCCCCTTGCTCGCGGCTTCTGCCGACTCTTCCGCGCCCGTGAGTTGCAGGAATATTTCTTCCAGGCTTACTGCCGCAGGCCGCAACTCGTTCAAGTCCCATCCCGCCTGCACCACCGCGCGCGCCAGATCGCCACGCGCAAAGCCTTTTTGACCCTCCACCTCAAACACTTTGCGATCTCCGTGAGTGGTCTTGAGTTGGGCACGACTCACTCCCGGAATCTGTTGCAGCCGTTTCACCACGATTGCCGATTCCAGCGCCCCGTCGCGAGACCCCACTTCCACCAGCAATGATTCCGCTCCCCGCGCCCGGTTTTGCAGGTTGGTCACCGAATCTGTCGCCACCAGCTTGCCCTTCGTGATAATGATGACTTGTTCGCAGGTCTGCTCAACCTCGGGCAGAATATGCGTGCTCAAAATAATGGTGTGGTCCCCCGCCAGCCCTTTGATCAGGTCGCGTGTCTCGTTGATCTGCTTGGGGTCAAGGCCGGCGGTGGGTTCGTCCAGCACCAGCACGTCTGGATTGTGAATAATCGCTTGCGCCAATCCCACGCGTTGGCGATATCCTTTCGAGAGCCGTCCCAGCAACCTGTTTTTCACATCGGCAACTGCGCAGCGCTCGCAGACGTAATCGACCCGTTTCCTGAGTTCCTCGCCGGAAAGGCCTTTCAGCTTGCCCACAAACGTCAGGTATTCGCCGGTCTCCATTTCGGGGTAGAGCGGCGGAGTTTCGGGAAGATATCCGATGCGCTTCTTGACTTCGAGCGGCTGCTCCAGCACGTCGAATCCGGCCACAGTCGCACCGCCCGACGTGGGCGGCAGAAAGCAGGTCAGCATGCGCATGGTGGTCGTTTTGCCAGCGCCGTTCGGCCCCAGAAAGCCTACGATCTGGCCTTTTTGGACCTCGAAAGAAATGTGGTCCACCGCAAGGTTACGCGCGTACTTCTTGGTAAGCTGGTTGACTGAGATCATAAGATTTGGCTTGTAGAAGGTAAGATGCGCAACTCACACATCGCGAAACGACCCGTCCTTGGGAGCCTTCGAGTGAACTCCCATGTTAAGAACTGTGCGGCAAGTCTGTCAATCGGCCAAGGCAGGCGTGCGCCCGATGCGAGCCCTTCATGTTCGAGTTTCCCTTTGTGCCCTTTGTGGTTAAGATTTTCAACTTGAGCTGTATCAACGAGCACCCATGAAATACCGCACCCTCGGCCGCACTGGCTTCGAAGTCAGCGAAATTGCCCACGGGCTGTGGGGCATGGGCGATTGGACCGGCTCCGACGACACTCAATCGCTAGCCGCTCTGCAACTCGCGGTCGATCTGGGCTGCAACTTTTTCGATACCGCCTGGTCTTACGGCAACGGCCACAGCGACGCGCTTCTCGGACAGATCTTGTCTCGCAACCCCGGTAAGCGGCTCTACGCCGCATCCAAGATTCCACCGCTCAATGACAGGTGGCCGGCGTCCCCCAAAGACAAATATCACGACGTTTTTCCCGCCGATCACGTATTTAAGTACGCCCGCATGATCCGCGAGAAACTCGGTACTGATTCCATCGATCTGCTGCAATTCCACGTCTGGGACGACAGTTGGACGGACGAGCCCGACTTCCGCAAGACGGTCGAAAAACTTAAGAGCGACGGCCTCATTCGCTCATTCGGCTTGAGCCTCAATCGTTGGGAGCCAGAGAACGGTATTCGCGCCCTTCGCACCGGCCTGGTTGACGCCGTACAAGTGATCTACAACATCTTCGATCAGTCTCCCGAAGACAAGTTATTTCCTGTTTGCCGTGAGCTGAACATCGGCGTCATCGCCCGCGTCCCTCTCGACGAAGGCAGCTTGGCGGGTGAACTGACCGCAGAAACCAGATTTCCAAAAAACGACTGGCGCTCACTCTACTTTGGCCCGGAAAATCTCCAGAACACCGTTACGCGAGTCGAAAAACTGACAGAAGCTCTGCCGAAAGAGATGACGCTGCCTGGGATGGCGCTGCGTTTCATCCTCTCGAATCGGGTCGTGAGCACGACCATTGTGGGCATGAGGCGCCCGAATCACGTGCGGGAAAATCTTGCGGCCAGCGACGCCGGCCCGATGGATGACGACCTCTTGCGTAGGTTGCGCCCACACCGCTGGGACCGCCATCCCCAACCTTGGTCAGACTAGCTGCCTATGCAACTTTGTGCCGAGGTTGCTTCCGCCGATCTTCGTCTTCCGCGCTGCCGCCGTTCAACGCTCCCTCGGTTGTAATCCGGCTGGCTTTGCTGATTTCGTTGGCAATCCTGACGCCCGCCTCTTTCGCCCGCGTCGGCCCTTCCGCTGACATGGCCGAACTGGCCGCTAGAGCAAAAAGCAGGGCATCCTCCTGCTTCTCGAAATATAGAACCACCTGGCTTGCCGCCATGCCAGCACCTCCTCGGGCGGATTACTGAGATCATAGGCTCACTCCCGCTCCATCCGAGGTTATCTCTCTTGGTGCCCCAACACTCGGAAGGGCATGCTAGATTTAAAGCTCCATGTCTGCCCCTGAATCCCGCTTCGTGAAGGCTTGCCGCGCCCAACCCGTGGATCGCACTCCGGTGTGGTTCATGCGCCAGGCGGGACGTTACATGCCGGAGTACCGGGCCGTCCGCAAGCAATATTCGCTCATCGAGATTTGCAAGCAGCCCAAGGTCGCCGCAGAAGTGACCATTACCGCCGCGGAAATTTTGGGGGTTGACGCCGCCATCATTTTCGCCGACCTGCTGCTTCCTCTCGAAGTCATGGGCCTGCCTTTTCATTTTTCTGCCGGCGAAGGCCCGGTCATCGAGAAACCCGTGCGAGCCCAAGAGGACGTCACCCGCTTGCGCACCGATCGCGCTGCCGACCTCGGTTACGTCTCCGAAGCTGTTGGTCTTGTATCCAGGCACTTCAACACCCGGCTTCCCGTGATCGGCTTCTGTGGCGCGCCTTTCACCCTTGCCAGCTACATGATTGAGGGTGGCGGCTCGCGCAATTACGTTCATGCCAAGAAGATGATGTATTCGTCTCCAGAAACCTGGGAAGAGCTGCTGGGCAAACTGGTCGCCGTCACTTCCGAATACGCCGCCGAGCAGGTCCGCGCCGGGGCCGATGCCATCCAGATTTTCGATAGTTGGGTCGGCTGCCTGAGCGTCGAAGACTATCGCCGTTACGTGTTGCCTCGCACCACCGAGCTTATGAAGAAATTACAAGCCACGGGCGCTCCTGTCATCTATTTTGGCACTGACACCGCCACGCTCTTGCCCTCCATGCAGGAAACCGGAGCCGACGTACTTGGCCTCGACTGGCGCATTCCGCTCGACGAAGGTTGGAGCAGACTGGGCAATAAGAAGGCGGTTCAGGGCAACCTCGATCCGGTTCTGCTCTTTGCCGGCTGGCCGGAATTGAGATCCCGTGCTGAAGATATTCTTCGCCGGGCTGGTGGCCGCCCTGGACACATCTTTAATCTGGGGCACGGCATCCTGCCGGAGACCCCGGTGGAGAACGTAAAGGCACTCGTGAAACTCGTGCAAGGGTATTCAATATGATTTCCTTTGTGAACCTTTGTGTCCTTCGTGGTTGAAGCATTTGCTTTTGGACTTTAACATTGAACCCGGTTGCACAATCCGTTGCCGCCGTTCTCCTTCTGGCCCATGGCAGCCCCGACTCCGTCGACCAAGTCCCGGAATTTCTTTTGCATGTGACTGGAGGGCATTCTCTGCCCCCAAAGGTCGTTGAGGAAGTGCAGCGCCGCTACGGGCTGATCGGCCGCTCGCCTCTGACCGACCTCACGCTGAAACAGGCCGAGCTTCTCGCCGGCAAACTGGGTGTTCGCGTTTACGTCGGCATGCGTAACTGGAAGCCCTACATCGCGGATGCCGTCGGCGCCATGGTTTCGGATGGCGTACGCCATGCCGTGGTGATCTGCATGGCGCCGCACAATTCACGCACCAGCGTCGGACTGTACCGCGCCGCGCTTGCCGCCGAGAAGCACTCGTTTTCCATCGATTTCGTCGAGTCCTGGCACGATCATCCCATGTTGATCCGGGCCTTCGCTGAAAAACTCCGTGCCGGCCGCGAACCCGGGGTTCCAATCATTTTCACCGCGCACAGTGTGCCCCAGCGTACGGTTACAGAGGGCGATCCCTATGAGCGTCAAGCCAAAGAGACCGCCGCGCTGGTAGCGAAGGAAGCTGCCCTCGGACCCCAAGACTGGATTTTCGCGTTCCAGAGCCAGGGCATGTCGGGAGGAGCCTGGCTTGGTCCGACGGTGGAAGACACCATCCTCGGTTTGAAAGAAAAGGGCCATCGCAGTGTCTTCATACAACCCATCGGTTTTCTTTGTGACCACGTCGAAGTGCTGTACGACGTTGATATCGGGTTCAAGCAATTCGCAGAGAAAGAGGGCATGCGTTTGAGGCGGGCTGAGTCGTTGAACGATTCGTCCTGGCTCACCGATGCCCTCTCCGAGGTAGTCGGTCGATCAAGGTAGAAGTGCAGGCTGCCCGTGATCGAGGGTGGGCGCGGGGACGGATTTTTCGGTGTTACCATTCATCGGTGCTTGATCTCCGACGACCGCGAATAGCTGCCCCGGCGCTGCACGTGTGCCTGTTCGCACTGACATGGGGTCTGTTTTGGATACAGCCCCAGCCACTGGCGAATGGTCCGGCGGATTGGCCCTTCAGAATTCTTTTTATTGCCGACTTGCCGATTTCTATCGTTGCTTTTGGTGTGATGTTCGGTTCCGATGCGCGTTTCCCCTACGCTTTGGCCGTGTGGGGAATTCTTGGAACGCTATGGTGGTACTTCTTGGGTAGTTTGATGGAGCGTCGCAACAGAACCTAGCCGCCGCTCCGTTTCGTCATCGCAACCAGTATGAAACGCATTGCCATCATCGGCGGAGGTATCTCAGGCCTTGCGGCCGCGTTTGCGCTGGAAAAGCACCGGCGCGGCGGTGTCGCGCTCGACTACAGTCTCTTTGAATCCTTCCCGCGCCTGGGCGGTGTACTTCTTACCGAACATATCGATGGGTGCCTGGTCGAGGCTGGCCCCGACTCATTCCTCACCGAAAAACCCTGGGCCTCTGACCTCTGCCGCGAAATCGGATTGGGTGATCAGCTCATCGGCTCCAACGATCGTGAGCGCAAAACTTATATCCTGGCGAAAAACCGGCTGGTGCCCATCCCCGACGGCCTGATGTTCATGGTTCCCACAAAGATTCTGCCTGTCATCTGGTCACCATTGTTTTCCGCCAGCACCAAGTTCCGCATGATGCGAGAGTGGTTTCATCCTCCCAAAAAATCCTCAGCAGACGAGAGTGTGACCGCCTTCGTCGAACGCCACTACGGCCCCGAAATGGTCGATCGTCTGGCTGACCCTTTGCTCTCCGGCGTCTATGGCGGCCAAGCCAGCCAGCTCAGCCTGCGCGCCGTGCTGCCCCGGTTTGCCGAGATGGAAGCCCGCCACGGAAGTTTGGGCCGTGCCATGCTCTCCGCTCGCCGGAAGGCACCCGCACGCGCGGCCGCAAGACCTCTTTTCACATCTTTGAAGGACGGAATGCAGCAGATGGTGGACGCGGTGGTGTCTCATCTGGCTGCGTCCTCCCTGCACATCAACACTTCTGTACAAGCCCTTCAACGACAGGACAGCGGCTGGCTAGTCTCTGCCGGCTACGCTTCCGATCAGTTTGACGCAGTGATACTCGCGACTTCCGCGCAAGACGCCGCCCAGCTGGGCCTGCCCGACGAACTCCGCCGCTCTCTCGGCGAAATCGAATATACCTCTTCCGTCACCATCGCTCTCGCCTACGATCAGCAGGTACGACGAAGCCTTCCGACGGGCTTCGGCTTCCTGGTTCCCCGCAGCGAAGGCAGGCGTCTGCTGGCGGTGACTTTCGTCCATAACAAGTTCCCCCACCGCGCCCCGGAAGATCGCGCCTTGCTTCGTTGTTTCCTGGGCAGCGCACGCGACCAAACACTTCTTGATGTGCCGGACGACGAGATGGTGAACGTGGTCCGGCAAGAACTTCGTCAAATCCTCAGCTTGACGGCCGAACCGCTTTTCACTCGGGTCTATAAATGGAAGGACGCAATGGCGCAGTACAACGTCGGTCACATCGAAAGAATCCAGGCGATCGAGCAAACCTGCCGCGAACTACCAGGCCTCGCCCTGGCCGGCAACGCCTATCACGGCATCGGCGTACCTGACTGCGTTCGCTCTGGAGCCGATGCTGCTGCCAACGTTCTGAAGTCGCTCGGCCTGCTTCAGCCTGAATAGTCAGCCTGGCTGCCCGATTACTCCCGTAATCTCGCCCTTGGCAACAACTCGCGCCAGTTCGGGTTAACATTTGTGAAGAGGAAATTCGCATGAAGCAGCTTTTTGCCTTCGTACTATTTGTCTCCTGTCCGCTCTGGGCGCAGCAATCAACGCCTCCGGCGATGAACATGCCGGCCCATGGCTCCGACATGCAGGGCATGCCGGGTATGGACGATGACGGCGCCGCTCACGCCATGCACTCCATGGAGGGTCACCACATGGATATGGGGCCGCACATGAAGATGACTCCCATGCGCGCGCTTCAGCCCGGCGATCAGGAAAAAGCTGACAAGGTTGTGCAGGCCGCCCGCCGTGCCGCTGAGAAATACTCCGACTACAAAGTCGCCCTGGCCGATGGCTTCAAAATCTTCATGCCCGACCGTGCGCAGAAGCAATATCACTTTACCAACTACCAATACGGGTTCGAAGCTGCTTTCAGCTTCAACCCCGACCATCCCACTTCGCTGCTGTATGAGAAGAACGGCGAGGGCTACAAGTTGATCGGCGTCATGTACACCGCCCGGAAGACTGCCACGCAGGAAGACCTCGACGCCCGCATCCCGCTCAGCATCGCCCAGTGGCACGCCCACGTGAATCTGTGCATCCCCCCGGCAGACAAGAGACAGGAGGCATGGGGACCAAATTCGCAGTTTGGCCTGCACGGCTCAATCACCACGGAAGAAGCATGCAACGCCGCCGGCGGCAGGTTCATGCCCCAGATTTTCGGCTGGATGGTGCACGTGTATCCCTTCGAGCAGAAGCCGGAAGATATTTGGTCAGTGGAGCGCCAGGCGCACGAGCACATGGATTAGGCAGCGTTGCCATCTTGATAAGCGGACTTCGCTGCGCGAGAATGCGCACCTAAAAGTTCTCTATCATCCAGATATTGGAACTGACGTTTTGACTCTGAATGGCCAAATAGCGGCCATCCGGTGAAGGCATTGCCCGGGGAGCCAAAGTCTCTCTGTAGAACACATCGCCCGGTTCACGAATACCACCTTTGGAGTACCAAAGCGTTTGTGAGTTGCCTTTCAAGTCCAGATGCAACAGTTTTGACCCTCCATCTGCCAGCGCCGAAACGAATAGCCCTTGGCCCTCCGCGCTCCAGTTCAGGCTGTAGAGCTTGGGCGAGTCTCTGGCGACGATCACCTGGGTTGAGTGGCTCACCAGAGACACCAATGCGATCGTCGCCTCTGACTGTTTGAGGATAGCGATGCGGGTTCCATCGGGCGAAAGATCCCACGCGTACTGGGCATCGGGTGTCGCCTTGACCTCGAACCGCGTGATCTCGCCCCCACGACCGCGCACCGGGTCCACGTCCGAGAAGACGAGGTGTGTGTGATCTGGAGTTGTCTCCGCGATGATGCACAACGTGGCGGGATAACGGCCACATCGAACCGAGGGTGCAGCCCCGACAGATGAACTCAAGACCAACTGTGGCGCTCCGCCCGCCAAGGGTATGCTCATCAAGTTGACCGGTTGTGACGTGCCCGACTTTTTTGGATAAACAAAATAAAGAACCGATGTGCCATCCGGATTTATGTGATAGTCCCGGCTTAAAGCTTCCACGCTTGAAGCAATCCGTGCCGCTGTATCTTCTCCAGGGGCCTAGCGGAAAAGTTCTCGATGACCGTCGCGGTCCGACAAGATAATTACCGTCTTACCATCCCGTGCCCATCCCACCAGATCATTCAGTCCCTCGTTCAGGGTGAGGTGCGATGGGGATCTGGGTTGGGTTCCGCCTGGCCGCAGATCGGCTAGGTACACTGTGCTTTCCAGGGAAGATCGGAGAAAGGTGAGGCGCTTACCATCCGCCGGGAAGCTCGGATGGTCCATAAAGAACCCCGACCAGTTGGTTAGCCGTTTCGGCTTTTCGACCGCTTCACCCGTTCGCGTATCAAGTCTCACCTCCCAGAAGTTGCAGGTGTTTTCGATGTTGTCTATGAGGGAATAAATTATGCGGCCGTCGGGCGACCAGGACCAGTCTTCGACATCGCGGGTATCGCTCGCCGTAAGCGCTGCGGTCGTGGATCCGCCGTCGAGGGAACGACTCTCGAGAGTCACGTCTTCCCGATCGGGCAATTGCCGCACTTTGACATAGGCCAGCCTGCGACCATCCGGAGAAAATTCAGCGCCGCCGAAGGCAGCGTCCTTGTCGGCGTCGAAGACCTTACGCGCATCGGAGCCGTCGGGCCGCATGACCCACAACTCGCGATAGTAAAGCTTGTCGAGATTCGCCCCGAACGCGACCCACTGGCCGTCACGAGACACAGTCCAGGCATACGTGTTGTCTCGAAGCTTGCGCATTGGGTCGCCGGATACGGGAACAAGCCAGACGCTCGGCGGTTGTCCGGAGGGCGCCGCGTCTGCGATGATCGCTGAGCCATCGCGGAGCCATGTGTTCATGAGTACCCAGCTTTGCGGTATGCCCTTGAAACTCTCTGGCATCACGAGGTCACGGACCTGGCCGGTGTCAATCTGCTGGACGTGTATCCCCTTTAGGTCCGAGTAAGCCAGCAGTTTGCCATCGGCGGAAATGACGCCGCTGGTCACCGCATTTTCACTGGAGTTGGCGGTCAGGCGTCGCTGCTTTATCTCTGCCAGGGGATTGGGGGAAGCTTGGCGTGTGTGGAACCGATAGCTGATCGTGATCGCCATCACAGCCAGCGCTGCCATGGCTAACCATGTTAGCCACCGCCAGTTTGTTCCTGGAAGCGCAATCGAAGGAGACGATCCCGAAACGTCCGCCGACGGCGCCTCAGCTTCAATCTCACCAATAAAACGGTAGCCGCGACGAGGCAAAGTCTCAATCAGTCTGGGCTGGTCCGCCGAATCGCCCAACGCCTCGCGAAGCCGGTTCACTGCCTTGTTCAAACTTTGATCGAAGTCAACGAAGGTACCGTCCGGCCATAACCGCTTCACCAGTTGGTCGCGGGTCACCAGTTCGCCGGGGCGTTCCAGCAGCAAGTTAAGAATCTGGAACGGTTTTTCCTGAAGGTAGGTCTTATCTCCGTTCGAGCGTAGTTCTCCCGTAGCGAAATCCAGCGCGAAGCCGGCGAAACGAACGCTCGATTTGGCGGGAACTGCCATCTGGAACCTTGCCCCGAAACAAGGTGGAGCATTTTAGCACCGCCGAGTTGACCCCTAACACGAAGAAGTATCGATGGCCAAGTGACTGAGCGGTAGACACTTGCGGCGCGTCAGCACTAAGTCAGACAGAAGTCCGGCTCAGGTCATTGACCGAAGGCCTCGGTGCATTCACAGTCGCCAACCAGCAAGGAGAAAACTCTTATGAAATGCACAAGATTGACCTGTCTTGCCAGTTTGCTCGCGCTGGCGACCGCGCTTCAGTTGGCCGCACAGGACCTCCAAGATCACCACAAATGGCACCATCACTACAAACTCATAAACGTAGGAACCTTCGGGGGACCGCAAAACTACATTAATGGCGACGATCTTCTGGTGCCGTATATTGGGTCCAGCCAAGATATAAATAACGCCGGCACGCTCATCGGCTGGGCCGATACGTCCACGCTCGATCCAAATCCAAACTTTTGTTTCACGCCGATTGCTACACCTCCCACGCTTTTCAGTGGCGGAACGGCGTCAGGGCTGATCTTGGAGTATTGCCAGGAGGGTGGAGCAGCGCCACGAGTTGGGTCAGTGCCAACGGCCTGATTGCAGGGGCCTCGCAGAACGGTGAATTCGATCCGCTGGATACAGGCTACCCGGAAGATCGTGCGGTGCTCTGGCGGAGCGGCAAAATGATAGATCTCGGAACCTTGCCTGAAGGTGGGTACGAGAGTGGAGCTGAAGCCGTCAACAGTCGCGGCCAAGTGGTCGGCTGGGCTCTGAATACGGTTCCCGATTCTTACTCGATGGCTCTATCTTCGTCGGTTTACAACTTCTACGAACCGATCTATCCGTATCAGAGCAGGGCGTTCCTCTGGCAAGGGGGAGAGATGCAGGATTTGGGCACGCTAGGCGGGAACCGACGCTTATGCCATGGCGATCAACGAGCGCAGCCAGGTGGTTGGAATCTCCTACACCAACTCCACACCCAACCAGGTACCCACTCCGTGTTCATTCAACGGAGCACTAATCCCAACCCAGGATCCGTTTCTTTGGGAGAACGGCAAAATGACCGATCTGGGCACGCTCGGAGGCACTTGCGGCCTTCCCTACTGGATGAACAACCAAGGTCAAGTGGTTGGCCAATCCGACTTGGCCGGGGACCTCAGCAGCCACCCTTTTCTGTGGACCACGAACAAAGGCATGCAGGATATGGGCACGCTGGGCGGGAGTTCAGGTAGCGCTTCGATGATCACTGATTTCGGAATCGTTGTTGGCGGGACTCTACTGGCAGGCGACAACCAGATCGATGCGTTCCTCTGGGATGGAAAGATGCACGACCTCGGCGCCCTCGACGGCTGTTCCTATGCGTTTGCCATTAACGATTTCGGTCAGGTAGTCGGTAATTGGGGAGGCGCCGACTGCACTGAAGGTGCATTCCTGTGGGAAAACGGTGGGCCGATGGTGGATCTGAATACGCTTGTGCATTCCAACTCCGGTCTCGTTGTGCAGGGAGCGATCCAGATCAGCGATCTCGGCGAGATCGTGGGTTCCTCGGTAGATGTCAACGGCAACTCATACGCCATCCTGCTGATTCCCTGCGATGAGAATCATCCCGGCGTTGAGGGTTGCGACTATAGCCTGGTGGATCCGACGACAGCGCAAAAAATCTCGGCACCTCGCCCCGTGCCCAACGGAACGCAACAAATTCCTCGGTTACAGCGGTCCAATCGGCATCACATCCTCGGCTTGGAGGACCCAATCGTAAACCATGAACGCGCGGAGTTCAACGCCAGTCTCGGTTTCGGTAACGACGCCGCAAAGCCTAGTAACTCGTGCCCAGCGACGGCCTGTAGCAGCCATCACACCGACGGGCCGAAGTGCGGCGAAGGGCTATGCTTGCCCGGTCATGCTTGCATCTATTTTAAAGGGTACGACCTGACTCACAAACGCTATTGCTACTACGAGTTCATTACATAGATGAATAGCTGCTCGTCATCTGGCGAGAGGAGGCGGTGGAGATTGTAAAGGAATATTTTTCACATGCTGGTTAGAGAAATATTGGCGGCTGTCACGATTCTTTTGATTTTGACCGTGCTTGTTCGCATTCTGCGAGGCCGCACTTAGGGACTACCTGCGGCCTCCTCAATCGCCTCGCTCAACTGCTCTACCGCCCACCCGATCTCCTCACTCGTAATTACCGCCGGAGGTGCAATCAGAAGATGATCGCCCGCAATTCCGTCCACACAGCCTTGCATCGGATAAACCATCAACCCTCGGTTTGCCGCTGCCTGCCCAACGCGTCCAGCAAAGTTCAATTCCGGCGCGAACGGTTTCTTGCTGACCTTGTCGGCTACGAACTCGATTCCCCATAGCAACCCAATCCCGCGCACATCGCCGACTGCGTTCTCCTCTCGCAGCGTCTCCAGCGCAACTTTTAGCAACGTCGCCGCCGACCCTGCGCGTAGTCCGTCTGCGGCACGAACCAGATTTTCTCGTTGCAGGACCTTCAACACCGCCCGGCCCGCCGCCACTGAAATTGGGTGCGAGTTGTAGGTAAATCCGTGCAAGAACGCGCCCGATCCCTTCGCGATGGCATCAGCAACCCGCTTCGTAACTATCACTGCCCCTAGCGGCGCGTATCCGCTCGACAATCCCTTGGCCGCGACCAAGATGTCGGGCGCAACGTCCCAATGTTCCACCGCGAAATTCCGCCCGGTGCGTCCCATGCCGGTCATAACTTCGTCGGCGATCAGCAACACGCCCTGCCGCCGGCAAATCTCTGCCACGCTCTGCAAATATCCCGGAGGCGGCACTACCGCTCCCAAAGTCGCCCCGCTCACCGGCTCGAAAATAAACGCGGCCGCTTGGCCATTCGCGGCCTCAATCGCTTTTTCAAGATCCGCCGCGTATTCCTGTCCACAATTACGACAACCATCCGTGCAGTCGTAAGCGCAGCGATAACAGTAGGGAAACGCCACATGGGGGAATTCCCGCACCATTGGCAGATACATCTCCCGCCGCCGCTTGTTTCCCGAAACCGCCAACGCTCCCAGCGTTGACCCGTGATAACTCTGGCCGCGGCTGATCACCTGATGCCGTCTGCTCTGCCCGACCTCGACCTGATACTGCCGCGCCAGCTTCAGCGCGGTCTCAATCGACTCGGAACCACCGCTGGTGAAGTACACACAACCGCCCGCGAAATTCTTCCCCGCAAAATCCAGCATTTCCTGGGCGTATTCCTCGGCAACCGGCGTGGTGAACTGGCTGCTGTGGACAAACTCCAACTGCTTCGCTTGGGCCGCCATTGCGGCAGAGATTTCCTGCACTCCGTGACCAATGAAGTTCACTGCCGCCGAGCCAGAAAAATCCAAATACCGTTTCCCGTCCGCGTCCCACACATACACGCCTTCGCCACGGACTGCGGAAGGAAACGTCTTGCGAAATGACCGTCGCAACAATGCGTCCGACACGCCCCGATTATAGCCGCAGATTTCGCAGATGAACGCTGATCCTTCTGCCGGGATTGACGGTCACAGACGCGCTTCTGCTTCTTGCAGAAAAAGAATTGATCTGCGCTTTCCTGCGTTGATCTGCGGCTCAAACCTTGAATCTGCGCTTTTCTGCGTAGATCAACGGCCCAAAATGGGAATCCGCGTCAAGATTTCATCCATTAACTCTCATATCCAGGCCCGATTCTGCTAGCGTCGGAAGATAACCATGCACTGGGACCCAGCCAATTACAAACATCAAGAATTAACCGAAGCGATCATTCGATCTTTCTACGAGGTCTACAACGAACTGGGACACGGCTTCCTTGAATCAATCTACGAAGAAGCGCTGTTTCGGGTGTTGAAAGCTGACGGAGTCAGCGTGGAACGGCAATATCCTCTTTCGGTTCGGTTTCGGGGCGAACACATCGGCGATTTTCGAGCTGATTTGGTAGTCGCTGATAACGTAATCGTCGAACTTAAAGCCGTCAAAGCGCTGGAGCCCTTCCACGAAGCCCAACTCCTGAACTACCTGCGTGCATCAGATCTCGAGGTTGGCCTGCTGCTTAACTTTGGCCCCAGTCCAAAGCTCAAACGTTTGGTATTTGCTAATGAAAAGAAACACCTGCGTTCCTCTGCGTAAATCTGCGGCAGTTCCTTCGTTCTGATAACCTCAATCTGCGTTTTTCTGCGAAATCTGCGGCTATGAACCGGTTCCTCCGCCATCTCCGGCCATCGCACCAGCACAGCGCCTATTCGGCTACCCTGCTGCTGATGTCAGCCATCATGGCGTCGCGCGTCATCGGATACGTGCGCGAGGCCTACATTGCCTGGGCCTTCGGCGCCGGCCCGCAGACCGATGCCTACGTGGCCGGTTTCACCATTCCCGACTGGCTGAACTACATTGTCGCCGGCGGCACGGCCTCCATCACCTTTGTTTCCATCTATACCCGTTTCCTCGCGCAAGGCAAAGAAGAGGACGCGCAGAAGACTTTCTCCATCATCATCACCGTGATGACGGTCGTGCTGGGCATCGGCACCGCCCTCGCCGAAATCTTCACTCCGCAGATCGAGCGCCATCTGTTCAGTGGCTTCAACTCCGATCAACTCAATCTCTGCGTTCACCTCACCCGAATCCTGCTGCCGGCGCAGATATTCTTCTACGTCGGTGGCGTCGTGTCCGCGGTGTTGCTTTCTCGCCGCTTGTTTTTGTTTCCAGCTTTCGGGCCACTGCTCTACAACGTGGCCATTATCCTCGGCGGTGTTCTATTCTCTCGCGGCCTTGGAATCTCTTCCCTGGCCTACGGAGCCCTCGCGGGCGCCATCCTCGGCCCATTCCTGGTCAATGCCATTGGGGCAGCGCGCATCGGGACTGGCTACCGCATCTGTTTCGACATTCGCAATCCGGCGTTTCGCGAGTGGGTGCGCATGTCCATTCCGCTGATGATCGGAGTCTCGCTGGTTACCGCCGACGACTGGATTCTCCGCTACTTCGCTTCCGGCAGCGTAGGAGACATCACTCGCCTGAACTACGCCAAGCGGCTCTTCGCCGTGCCCATTGCGGTGCTGGGACAAGCCACCGGCCAAGCCTCGCTGCCTTTCTTCGCCCGCCTCTTCGGAGAAAAGCGCATGCCGGAATTCGCCGCCACCGTGAACGCATCGATTTCCCGTATCGTGGCCGCATCACTACTGGCCACGAGTTTGATGGCCGCCATCGCCCTGCCTCTCATGGATCTGGTCTACCGCCGTGGACATTTCCGCTTTTCAGATTCCGAAACCACGGCTGTCTATTTCTTCTGGTTCTCGCTGTCTCTGGCGTTCTGGGCGGCACAATCGCTCTACTCACGCGCTTTCTATGCTGCCGGCAACACGCTCACGCCCATGGTCGCCAGCACTCTCATCACGCTGGCCTCGCTGCCCATGTATGCCGCGCTCTATCGCGCCTTTTCCACCCCCGGACTCGCTATCGCCTCCGACCTGGGAATTCTGGCCAACACTGCAGCTATAGCCTTGCTGCTACACCAACGCAAGCTGGTACCGCTGGACGGACTGGAATGGGGAGAATTAGGCAAAGCAGGCATCACCGCTTTCATTGCGGGATCACTGAGTTATTGGATTGCGAGTGGTGTGCTGGTGCAAGGCAGCCGTATGGCCGACCTTAAATCACTGGGGTTGACTGCCCTCACTTGGGCTGGAGCTGTCGCTGCCGGACTCTGGCTGACTCGATCGCACCTGCTCCGCGATCTGCTCCTGCGGAAGGGCACGAGCTATCCCCGCGTGGCGGAAAGAACTGCGGAAGAACTCAGTCGCGGCGTGGAGCCCTAGGGAAGGTTCGGCGGTCTACGGAAACACCTGGAACAAATCCTTCAGGTCCGTCTCTTTGGCAGCGTCGCCCAGAAACGGCCCCACACCGAAGATTTCCTGCATGGTTCGCAGGGTTGATCCGTGGGTGTAGTGGATCTGGCTCGAATATCCGCCGCCCTTGGCGAACGGCGAAAGGACAATCATCCCAATGGGCCCATCACCCTCATCGGCTTCATCCCAGGTGATGAAAAGCGCGCCACTCTTCTGATATGCGGTCGAGTTGAGGATCGCAGGTACATTCTGGGAAAGCCATTTGTCTCCATCTGGGATATTTCCGCCGGTGCAGCTATCGTGCATGTCGTCGCACAGATTGGGCGTTATGAAGTTGTAGCTGGCCAGGTTGTTATTCTGCAGATCTGCAGCTAATTCGGTGTACGGCCGTACGTGCGCGATGCAATACGCGGAGTTGGGGTTCTGATTGTCGGTCACGTCGTCGAAATAGACGAACGCATCATGTTTTGGAGCGTATAGCTGGCTGCCGTTAGGGTCAACTGGGCCCTCATTTATGAGCGGACAGTCCGTGCCGTCGATATTCTCCTCATACGCTTTCCACGAGATGCCGGCGTTCTTGAGTAACGTGACCAGGTGTTGCGTGGTGCTCTGGGAATTCTGGCTCGGAAGACCATCATTCAGGATGCCGAAATTAGTTCCAGCCTCCAGCCACAAGTAGTTGGGCAGACTGGGATGGAGGCCCGGCGGGTTGTAATAGCTCTCGGCGTGGGAAGCGATGGGGACCAGCGTGTTGTTGATGTAGGGCGCTTGCGGATTGCCCTTGATATTCATGTTTGGACTGTCGCCCGTCCAATTGTGGTTCTCCATCAGAATGATGAATACGGTACGGATGTGATGAGAACTGGAGCTGGTCGGGCCATTCGGTGCGGCAGCCCACGAACTGCGGGCTGAAACCGCCGCGAGGAAAGCACAGCCTAGCCAGGTAATTAGGATTCTTGAACTGGTGCGGCTCATCAGATTCTCCTTGCAACCGTGCCGCATATGTGCGGCTGGAATAGGGTCAGCATAGTGCAGACAAAAGAACAGCGGGCCTCATCACCAAGTGGAGAGCGCCCGCCTTGATCGTTTCCCGAAATCCTAAGCGCGCGCGGCCACTGCTTCGGTCGAGCTTGCGGGCTTCACTTCCTCGCCGTTGGGCTTTTGTCCGGCCTTGCGGATATCGATGCCACCCTTGAAGAACGCGCCGTCTTCAATTGAAATGCGTGCCGCCACTACGTCCCCGGTCAACGAACCGTCGCTGCGGATGTCCACCCGGTCACTGGCGGTCAGGTTGCCGCGAACTTTTCCCAGCACCACAATCTCTCGCGCATTGATGTTGGCCGAAACCACGCCATTGCGCCCCACCGTCACCCGGTTGCCGGCCAGGTTGATCGATCCCTCGACTCGCCCATCAATATAGAGCGACTCCGAGCCGCTCACCTCTCCTTTAATAACCAAAGACTTGCCGATCGTCGCCTGGTCCGCCGCCGTGGCTGTAACCGGACGGCCTGCGGGCTCGGGGGCTGAAGTCACGGGCATCGTAGGCATGGCCGGACGCTCGGGTTCACCGGGCCGGATTGGAGTCGTAGGAGTCTGAGTCGTGGGCTTCCACATGGCGCTAGAATTCCTTTCCTGAGTGTCGATAGAAGGATTTGACTGGCATTTCAATTACCAATCGCATTTTACTCCGCAAACCCTGTGCCGTCTTGTGGAAATTCGTTGATTAACGCGCCACCTACCCAGCTTGAACCAGGCAATTTCTCCCTACCCAAGGCACTTCCTTGCCGGCTTCGGGTATGCTGACGGAGAACCAAGAAGCGGCAACTCGAAGGTGCTTTTGTCCCCCAAATGCTCTCCGACTCCGTCATCCTGAAGAAGCTCGAGCGCTTGCCCAAGCGGACTGCCGGATTCAAGCAACTGGTCCGCGAGTTAGGCCTCCACGGCGATGCCCGTCGCGAACTCTCCGACCGTCTCGCAGGCCTGGTAGCCAGCGGCCAGCTCATTCAGGTCGAGTCCGACCGCTACGCTCTGCCCCAGGCGGCCAGCGGCAAGAACATGGTTGTCGGTAAGCTCAGCATGCATCGCGATGGCTTTGGCTTTGTCATTCCCGACCCCGCTTCTCTCAACGAGCCTCTGAAATCCCAGCTCTCCAGGGACATCTTTATCCCTCCGCCAGCTGTCGGTTCTGCCATGCACGGGGACCTCGTGCTGGTCGAAGTCGGCAACATCCGCCCCGACGGCCGCGCCGAGGGGCGCATCATTCGCTCCGTCAACCGTGCTCATGCCACCGTTGTCGGCATCTTCCACTACGGCCAGCGCCGCAACTACGTCACGCCCATCGACCAGAAAATCTCGCAGGAAATCATCATCCCTCCGGGTCTGGAGCGCCCCGAGCCAGGTCCCCCTGTGTCCTCTGTGTCCTCTGTGGTTAATTCACATTCCAAACCACAGAGGACACAGAGGGCACAGAGGCAAAACGATCCGCATCGCGTGCTGGGCGAAGAAGCTGCCCGCCGCGCCGACTGGGACGATCTCGAAAACGTTGTGGTCGACGTCGAAATCACCGACTGGCCCAGCGCCACTCAAAATCCCCGCGGTAAGGTCGTCGAGATCATCGGCTACGAAGACGACTTCGGTGTGGACGTCGAAATCATCATTCGCAAGTTTCACCTCCCTCACCATTTTCCGGCTGAAGTTCTCGCCGAAGCGCAGGCCGTCGAGGCGACCATTCCCGCCGCCGAGACCCGCACCCGTCGCGACTTCCGCCAGTTCGCCATCGTGACCATCGACGGCGAAACCGCGCGCGACTTCGACGACGCCGTCACCGTCCGCCTCCTCGACAACGGCAACTTCGAACTGCAAGTCCACATTGCCGACGTCGCCCACTACGTCACTCCCGGCTCCGCGCTCGACCAGGAAGCCCGCCTGCGCGGAACCAGCGTCTATTTTCCCGACCGTGCCGTACCCATGCTGCCACTCGAACTCTCCACCGACATTTGCAGCCTGCGCCCGAACCTCGATCGCCTGGTTCTTTCCTGCGTCATGGAAATCGATCATCACGGAGAGATCGTCAGCTACGACTTGTCAGAAGGCATCATCCGCTCCGCAGAACGCATGACCTACACCGATGTAAGTGCCGTCCTCGATGGCGACGCGGTCTTGCTCCAGCGTTATGCCCCCCTGGTGAGCATGTTTGAGATGATGCGCGACCTCGCCCTCATTCTCAATCGCAAGCGTGAACGCCGCGGCTCCATCGATTTCGACCTGCCGGAACCCATCATCGAATTCGACGAGCATGGCCTCATGAAGAGCATCACCCGCTCGGAACGCAACATGGCGAATCGCCTCATCGAAGAATTCATGCTCTCCGCCAACGAATCTGTCGCCGGATATCTTGAAAGCCGCCGCATCGCATCGCTTTACCGCATCCACGAGAAGCCCGACGCCAAGCGGGTTTATGACTTCGAAGTTATCGCCGCCACATTCGGATATTCGCTCGGCGTGGGCGCACTGCCCGTTCAACGCATGACCTTCAAATCCGACCGCCGCTCCAATTACGGCACTGGCAAGCGCCCGCGCGAAATCGAAATCCCTAAAGAAGTCCACATCACCCCGCGCATGTACCAGAAGCTGACCGAAAAAATCGCCGGCAAGCCCGAAGAACGCATTCTTTCTTACCTGATGCTGCGTTCTCTAAAGCAAGCCCGCTACTCGGAAGAGAATCTCGGACACTTCGCCCTGGCCGCGCCGACCTACACCCACTTCACCTCACCCATCCGCCGCTATCCTGACCTCATCGTCCACCGCATCTTGAAGGAAGTCTTGCAGGGAAGTGTGGGCACGGGCGCCTCGCCCGCGAGATCGGGAGGGCACGACTTTAGTCGCGCCGATGAACGTGCAAATAAAGGCGGGGCTTTCGCCCCTGAGCAAGACGCACCCTCTCCATGGTCCAAGCGCCGCGACCACGCCGCTCATCGCGAAGCGCGCACTCCCGTCACCGGCCCCATCTCGCTCGACGAACTTCACGACATCGCCGAGGAATCCAGCCACGCCGAGCGCCGCGCCGACGAAGCCGAGCGCGACCTCATGGAATGGAAGAAAGTGAAATTCATGCAGGACCGCGTGGGAGAAGACTTCGACGGCCTCATCATCAGCATCACCAAGTTTGGATTCTTCGTAGAACTCACCGACCTCTTCGTTGAAGGTCTGGTGCCGCTCTCTTCCCTCACCGACGACCGCTACACCTACCACGAAAACACTCGCGAAATCATCGGCCAGCGCAGCGGCCGCATCTTCCGCCTGGGCGAGAAAATCCACGTGCTGGTGGACCGCATCGACCCGGTCGAAAAGAAAATTCAGTTTGCGATCGTGGAAGAGAAAAAAGAAACGCGCAAGAGCAAACGCCACCGCGCTTCTCGATAGGACCTACCCGCCCATCGTCAGCACCACCCGGAACCGTGCCTTCCCGCTGATCATCTGCTGATAGGCTTCGGCAACTTTTGCCAGCGGGTAGCGCTCAATCATGGGACGCACTCCGAGCAGCACGCTAAAGCGCAGCGTGTCCTCCGAGTCCATGGCCGTACCCGAGGGCCAGCCCTGGACCGTGCGCCGGCCCATGATGAGCTGTAAGGGCGTGATATTCAGCGGGTCCATCGTGGCTCCAATCACCAACAGCTTGCCGCCCGGTGCCAGCCCGTCGACCAAAGCTGCCATGGATTTCGAATCGGGAGCGGTAGCCAGCACCACTCGCGCGCCGCCCCATTTTTGCAGCGCCGCCGCTGGTTCCCCCTTATTGGTGTCAACGTACTCGTGAGCGCCCAGCGTTCTCGCCAGCGCTTCCTTGTCGCCTCCGCGCCCAATGGCCACGGTGCGGAAACCCATCTGCCGGGCATATTGAATTCCCAGGTGTCCCAAGCCGCCGATACCCTGCACGGCAACCAGATCACCCGCCCTCGCGCCCGCATTGCGCAGCGAGTTGTACACCGTAATTCCGGCGCACATCAGAGGAGCCGCCTGGTCCGCAGGCAATTCATTAGGCATCGCGGCAACAGCCTCAGCCGGTACCACGATGTATTCCGCATAACCGCCATCGAAGCTGATGCCCGTTACTTGTTCAAACTGGCAGAGAACGAAATCGCCACGACGGCAAGGATCACACACGAAGTCGTGACCACCGTGCCAGCCCACACCCACACGCTGACCTGGCTTCCACTGTGTAACCTCGGATCCCACTGCGTCAATCCGCCCGGCAATCTCGTGGCCAGGCACGCGCGGATACTGCAATCCCGGCCAAAGCCCTTCCTTCACCAGCGCATCGCTGTGGCAAATACCGCACGCTTCGACTTTGATGCGCACCTGCGCCCGCCCAGGCTCGGGTATGGGACGCTCCACGACTTCGAAATTGCCTCCCGGTTTGCTGACTTGCACCGCTTTCATACTGGCCATGGTTTCTTCCTCGATAGAGAGAATTGTGAAGTAGACTTTCGCGTCCGCAGAAGGAATGAACTGGAACAAGGCTATAGATGGCTGAGCAACGCGCAGGGATGCAGGAATCAGTTGCGATGCGAATGCTACTCACGGCCTCGGCGGCCGAAGCGGGGCGCAATGGCATAGTTGAGTTGCACCAGCACAATGAAGGCGATGCTCCAGTACGTATTGAGAACGCAGAGCAACGCGCCGATGGCATACAAGGATTGTCCAACCACAATGCGACGTTTGATTGCGACCGCGACTTCCAGCGGCATGTCGTCTTTCACCAAGCCGCTGCCCATGGCGCAGACCCAACTGAAGTAAAGGGTCATGCCAAGCAGAAAGATGTTTCCCCAATAGACAAAAAGCGCGGTGCGGTAGGCGGTGTGCTCGCCCAGAAGCATCGTCGAAAATGGAGTCAACGAAACAGCGAACAGGAACGCGATGTGAATCCAGGTGAGACTGCGTTCGGAGCGTGTGAGGTGGTTGAGTTGGGTTTGTTGACCGACCCAGAAAATCCCCAGCGTCAGAAAACTCATTAAGTACATGACCAGGTGCGGACTCAGGGCAATCAGCGCACGCCACAAGTCAGGCTCGGTCCGGATCGCGTCAGTCGCCGGAATGCGGAGGTCCAGCACCAGCAGAGTCATGGCCACCGCAAACACCCCGTCGCTCAACGCCGCCAGACGCTCCACGCTCTGCCCGGCAATGCGGTTGTAAGAGGTGTTCATGGATGCACGAATCTACTGGATTTTCTTGATGGCTTGATCGACTCTCGCCAGCGTGGTCTCTTTCCCCAGCACTTCCAGCGTCTCAAACAGTGGCGGGGCATTCTTTCGCCCGCACACTGCGACCCGAATTGGCTGAAACATCTGTCCCGCCTTGACCCCCAACTCCTGCGCAGCAGTCCGCAACGCGGCGTCCAAAGGATCGTGCTTGAACTCCGTCTTCTCCAGCACTTCGCGGGCCCGCTGCAACACCTTCTGCGCCATAGCCGCATCGCCCTTTTGCGGGATGAGTTCAGCGGGATCGTACGGCGCCAACTGATCCACGAAAAAGAAGTCTGCCACCACTAGCGCGTCACGCAGCAGTTTGATTCGCTCGCGGATGAGGGGTGTAACCCGCAGCATCTTGGCATAATCGACGTTGAACCCCGCCTGGCATACGATGGGCAGCAAACGGGCGCTCAAGTCTTCCACGCTCAACGCCCGCACGTGCTCGGCGTTCAGCCACACTGCCTTGGCATCGAACGGATCCTCCTGGGTAAAATTCACCACCGCATTCGCCCGATTAATGCCTTCCAGCGAAAATGCCTGGGTCAACTCCGGCAGGCTCATCTGCTCGCGATCGTTTTTCGGCGACCAGCCCAGCAAACAAAGAAAGTTGATAAATGCCCCGGGCAAAAACCCGGCATCGCGGTAGGTCGTCACGCTGACCACCGGCCCGTGCCGCCGTTTCGAAAGCTTGGTCCCGTCGGGCGCCACCAACAGCGGCAAGTGGGCAAATTGCGGCGGCTTTACGCCCGCGGCTTCAAAGATCATCACATGCTTGAACGTGTTGGTCAGGTGGTCCTGGCCGCGAATGATGTGAGTGATGCGCAGGTCGGCGTCGTCGGCGCACGAGGCCAGGTGATAGGTCGGCATTCCGTCGCTGCGCAGCAAGGCAAAGTCTTCGATGTCGGCAGCTGACTTAGCCTGCTCGCCGTACACTGCGTCGAGAAAGCAAACCTGCTGGCCGCCGTCGCGAGGCACGCGAAAACGTAGAGCAAACGATTCTCCGGCAGCTGCCCGGCGGTCGCTTTCAGCCCGTGAAAGCTCCCGCATCCCTGGGTTGAAGAGCCACGCTGCCTGCGTCCCCGACCTCTCAGATGCGCCCGCGTGCGCGGGGGTAAAGTCGCGATAGGCCAAGCCCTTCTCGAAGATCGCCCAGGCGATCTTGCGATGCAGTTCCACCCGTTCCGACTGCTTGTATTCCTCGTCCCAACTCAAGCCTAGCCACTTCAGACCGTCGAAAATGGAGCTTACGGAGGCGTCGGTATTGCGCTCCACATCGGTGTCGTCGAGACGCAGGATCATGGTCCCACCATGGTGACGGGCGTAGAGCCAGTTAAAGATGAAGGTACGGGCGCTGCCTACGTGCAAGAAGCCCGTCGGTGAGGGCGCAAAGCGCACGCGGGGACTGCTCCCCGAGACTGCTGGATGGAAAGTATCGCTCATGTAAAGGTGGTCACTTGCGATGTTACGGGCCAGCGAAAAGCACCGTCAAGCCGCCCAATCGTTGGTAACTGGCTGGCTGGTTACTGGGGAGAAACCATCGAGTTCTTGCCGGTCATCCAAAAGTGTTGTGTTGTCCGGGATCGTATGAAAACATAGCACTCACTGCATCCGAATTCCGGTCGCGGGAAGCAGCGAGGAGAGGTTTCCGCCGCTCATGAATAGTGTTGCCCTCAGTATGGTGATCGTGCCCGGGGTTGTGGCCCTGCTGCTGGTACTGCTTTTCACCTATCTCTACGAGCAAAGCCGCCAGCAGTACTTCCGCGCCTGGCAGTTCGCCTGGGGATTCTACACCCTCTACTATGGCCTCGAGGCGGGGCAGGTTTTCATCCACCCCTCGGCGCCGGTCTCATTTCTTGGGTCGCTGCTTCTGGTGGCGATGGCAATCTGCATCTATGTTTCGACCCGGTTAATGCGCGAGAAGTACAACTTGCGCTGGGATGATGCGGCCCTTGCATTGGCCGGGGTCGGCCTCGCGCTGTGGACCCTGCAGACGCAAATGGTGCGCGGCGTGTTTCAGCCAGAAGCCTCTCCCACCGCACATTTGCCTTTGAACGTGGGCATCGGCGCGGTGCTTCTCTATTGCTCCGCCTATTTCTACCGTCACGCTCACCGCAAGAATTCTCTGGCGTTCACGCTGCTGGCCGTATCGCTGGCGTTGTGGGCCGTGTTGATGATTTTTGGTGAGCTGCATGATCCTTTCGTCGCCTTTTTCGGAAGTGCCGGCCATTTCCTCGGACCTATCCCACAAATGTTGCTCGGCATCGCCATGGTGATGGTGCTCTTTGAGAACGAGCGCAATGCCGTTCAGGAAAACGCGCTCGCCTTCTCCACCTTGGGGGTTGACCCAACCCGGCTCCTGTCCGCCGAGGACCTGGTGCCCAGCCTGCAAAGCATTTTGGATCGCCTGGTGGCGCCGCTGCCCACGGGGCGGGCGCTGATCTATGTCTCCGAACGCTGGCGCGCCACTCTCCCCTCGGTGCAGCGCGGGTTCTCGCCCGAACTGGTTAGCAACATGAAGAAAAGCGGGGCTGGGGAATACATTGCCGAGATGGCCTACCGGCGCGGCGGATTTGTCACCTTCCACAACGTGGCAGAAATGTCGGAGCCGCTTCCCGCCTTCCCCGGCGCCAAGTTTGAGCAGTTCCGCGACGTCATGAAGCAGGAGAATGTCCGCAATATTACCGCCGTCAGCCTGCAGACTCGCGAGCACAATTTCGGAGTTATTTTCTTCCCTGATGCGGCGCGCCACATGTTCGGGTCCTCCAACCTGCGGCTGCTGATCGGCCTGGCCCTGCAGATCGGATTGACCCTGGAAAACTACGTGGTCATGCACGATGCCCAGCGCCGCACCAAGGAGTACGAACTTCTCACCCAGATCGGCCAGGCCATCAGCTCACGCCTCGATCAGGACGAAATTCTACGTACCGTCCACAAGGAGCTTGGTCAGATCTTCGATACCGGGAACTTCTACGTCGCCTTCGAGGAAGGCGATGAGATCCGCTTCGAATTCGACGTGGAAAACGGCCAGATGATGGCCAAGCGCTCACGCCGGGCCGACAACGGATTGACCGAGTACATCCTGCGCACTGGGCAGCCCCTGCTGATTCGTTCCGATCTGGAAAAAGCCCGTGAACGCCTGGGTGTCACCTACATCCCTCCGCGTCCAGCCAAGTGTTTCTGTGGCGCCCCCATCATGCTTGGAGGAAAGCCAGCCGGGGTCATGGCTGCCCTGAGCACGGAGCGGGAGCACGTTTTCGAGGAGCGCGACCTCGAGGTCATGCAGACCGCCGCCGGCCAAGTCTCAGTTGCAGTCGAAAACGCCCGTCTTTTCGCCGAAGAACAGCGCCGTTCGCGCCAGTTGGCCTTCCTCAACAGTATTTCGAAGACGGCCATTTCCAGCGGAGACGCCGAGCAAATGCTGCTGGAGATTGTCGGCCACCTTCAGAAGAATTTCCGTTTCGACCACATCGGCATCGGAATTTTCGACTACATTCGCAAAGATGTGGAGATCAAAGCCGAGGCCGGCATCACCGCGAAAGCGCTGGGCAAGCGCATTCCGCTCGGGGTGGGCATTCTGGGCCGCGTGGCCCGGACCGGCGAGAGCGCACTGGTACAAACCACCGGCGAAGAAAATTTGCAGGGCGTGCTGCCCGATTCCCGCTCCGTGCTGTGTATTCCCATCGCGTATGGCGAGACCTTGCTCGGCATACTTAACATCGAGAGCCACGACGAAGACGCCTTTTCGCCCGACGATGTGCTGATCATGAATACGCTGGCCGACTTGCTGGCCACGGCGTTGCACAATTCTTTCGTGTTCCAGAAGTTGCAGCAACAGTCGATTACGGACGGCCTGACCGGCATTAAGACGCGCCGGTTTTTCTGGGAAGCTCTTACATCGGAGTGGAAGCGCGCGTCCCGCTCCGGCCGTCCCTTCTCGGTGGTGCTGATCGATCTCGACAAGTTCAAAGAAGTAAATGACAGCCTAGGTCACTTGGAAGGCGACCTGGTCTTGGCCCGCGTCGGACGGCTGCTGGAGCAGAAGTGCCGCCAGTCCAATGTGGTCGCCCGGTACGGCGGCGACGAATTTGTGATCCTCATGCCCGAAACCGGGATGGACCAGGCCCACAGCCTGGCCGAGCGCCTGCGACAGTGGCTCTCGTCCGATCCCATGTTGCAGGAGCATCACATCACAGGCAGCTTCGGCGTGGCCAGTTTTCCCGTGCATGGCCTTTCAGTCGAGGACATCATTCGCGTGGCCGATTCCGGCATGTATGTCTCCAAGCACCACGGCGGGGACCGCGTTTCCATCTCCGATGAGTTTGCCACCGACGAAACTGGCGCGTTGCAACGCCAACAAATCTCCGCTTTCATTGAAGGTTTTCTGCAGCGCGAGCACACCGGCCCCGAGCATCTGGATGAACTGCTCACCACTCTGAAAAAACTGTGCATCCGGGAAGATGGAGAAGAAGATTTCAACACCCAGGTGTTGCGCGAGGCCATCGAGGCCCTGGCTCGTGCTGCGGAACTACGCGAACTCAACGGCACTGGACACGGGGAATTGGTGTCGCGCTACGCTCAACTGATCGCCCGCGCCCTGGGCTTCTCTCCCGAAGATGTGGATGACCTGACCTACGCCGCCCGCATCCATGACGTGGGAAAGATTTTTGTTCCCGACCGCATTCTGAATAAATCCGGCCCGCTGACCGAAGATGAGTTTTACCTGGTAAAACTGCACGCTCACGTGGGAGCCGAAATTGTAGGGACCATCCCAGGAAGCGAAAAGCTGCGCGACGCCATCGAGCATCATCATGAGGCTTTCGACGGAAGCGGCTATCCCGACGGCCTGCGCGGTGAACAGATTCCGCTGTGGGGACGCATCCTCGCGATCGCCGACGCTTACGTCAACATGACCACCGAGCGTTCCTTCGCCGACGCCAAGAGCAACGAGCAGGCGCTGGCTGAATTGGAACGATTGAGCGGCCTCCGCTATGACGGAATGCTGGTGCGTCTGCTGTTCCACGAATTGAAAAGCGAGCGCACCCACCCCAGCCTGGGAGATTGACGTTACGGCGCGCGAGTCTGGTCCAGAAACTCCCGCAACCGCGCATACCCGCTCCGGCTCACCGGAAGCTTTGTCCCGTTACTCAGCACCACCACGTGATTGTCCTTGCTGTAGGGCTCGACCTTGGTCACTTTCTCTAGATTGACAATATAGGAACGGTGGATACGCAGGAAGCGCGAGGGATCAAGCGCGCTCTCCAGGCTGGATATCGTTTGCTGCTTCAAGTGTTTCTTCCCCTCGGTGGCCAGGGCAACATAGTCATCCTGTGCTTCGGCGTAGTCCAACTTGCCGGCGGGAATGATGAAAACGCGCGTGCCGTCCCTGACCACGATGCGCTCCAGGGGTTGCGAAGGCGGCCTTGCGCTGGAGGAAAGCTCCGTCGCTGCCGGCAGCTTCCCGCCCAGTCGCTCTCGGGCGCGCAGCAGCGCGACCTCAAAGCGCTCAGCGCCAAACGGTTTCAGCAGGTAATCCACTGCATGAATGTCGAACGCACGAATGGCGTATTCGTCATAGGCGGTTACGAAGATGATCGCGCGGTCGGTACCAATGAGCTCCAGCACTTCGAAGCCATCCAACTTGGGCATCTGAATATCGAGAAAGATCAAGTCGGGATGCAGTTCGGTGACTGCTTTCACCGCTTCGAAACCATTGGCACACTCTGCGGCAATCTCGATCTCCGAATGACCGGAGAGAAATTCGCGCAACATTTGCCGCGCCAGCTCTTCGTCATCGACGATTACCGCCCGGATCTTCTTGTCCATCGCCCCACTCATGCCGTGACTCCGTTTTGCTGCGCTGGCAGGCTCAGGCTTACTTGAAAACGATTGCCCTCGGTCCGCACCGAGATGCTTGCTTCCGAGCCGTAGCGTGTATCCAGACGCTGCCGGATGTTGTCCAGTCCCAAGCCGGTTTTCAGCGGCGCAGGCGAATCGGGATCAAAACTGTTCTCTACCAGAATGGAAACCACATTGGCGTTCTCCTGCGCGCTGAGCCGGATGACCCCGCCTTCCGGCAGATTGGCAATGCCATGCCGGATCGCGTTCTCTACCAGTGGCTGCAGCAACAGGGGAGGAATCAGTACGTCCATCGTTTTCTTTTCCACGTTTTCTTCCATGCGAACCCGTGCGCCAAAACGTACTTTCTCAATGGCCAGATAACCCCTGACCAGCGCCAGCTCCTCTTCCAGCGTGATGGTTTCTTTTCCGCCCAGGCGTAGCGTGGTACGCAAGAAGTCCGCTAGCAGAATGCACATTTCGCGCGCCTTGCCGGCATCGGAAGTAGTCAGTGCGCTGACCGAATGCAGGCAGTTGAACAAAAAATGCGGATTCACCTGGGCGCGCAACGCCTTCAGTTCGGCATCCCGCGCAAGAACCCGGGCTTCGAGCGCCCGCGCTTGCGCTTCTCGCGAAGCTTGTTCTGCCAGCAGCACGTAGTGAAATGTCACCGACATCACATAGAGCAGGACTCCGGTTATCCAAAGAAGGGCATAGTGCTTTGCCAGGCGCTGGTCCAGTCCCGCGAAACGCGGCCAAAAGTGCGCCAATGCGATCGCCAGTTCTTTCGCCTGGTACGTCCAGTATGTTCCCAGTAAAGCGGCGGCTGTGAGGTGGGTCAGCAGCAACTTCAGGAAGCCAGATTTTTCCAGCGGGGTCGCCCGGCAGGGATACCAGGCGGCCAGACATACGAACGCATACACCAAGCAGAGTGGAACGGTGATTGCCGTGGCCTCGCCCGCGCTCAGCCCACCGCCGCCGGTAAGCAGGTACACCAGGATTCCGGCCAGCGGCACCCAAGCCAGCAGGTACAACCCTAATTGGCGAGGTCGCGTGAGGAGTGGATGCATAATCCAGACTCAGTTCCTGACTTCGATGCCGCCCATAATGGCAACACCTTTCACCACCAGCGTCTTCGTGGGCTGAACGCCTTCTCGAGCCTTGAGGCTGTGCCCGCCCATGAAGGCGGTGACTCGCATGGAAACCGCCCAAGTTTCCGGCACTCGGATGACTCCTCCGCCCATCAATGCATTTACGGTGATCACTGCCTCGCTGCCTTCGATGTCGGCTTCCTTTAGATCGACGTCAAATCCACCCATGAAAGCGACCAGGTCCCCACCGCGGAAATTCTTGGCGCGAATCCGGTATTCTCCTCCGCCCAGCACGGCAAACACGTTAAGGTGCGGTGACAGAATGCCGCTACTCTCCGTCGACTGACCGCAGTATGCGCGCAAAAGCAGAAGCACACCGGCGGCGATCACGAACACCGGCCAGGTTTTATCCAGACGCACCCGGAAAAAACCCAAATGTTCGAGTTCGATGGCCACGCCTGCGGCCAGCAACAGAAAACCCCACCCACGCCCGGTCTCGTTCTGCGATTGGAAAATCTTGAGCAGGCCCGCAACCGTGAAAATCAGCGCCCAGAAGTCGAGGCTGATGATATTGAGCTGGTCAAGCAGCAGCAGCGCTCCCACAACAATGAGGGCAGTACCATTCAGAATTGCGGGATTGATGCCGCTCTTGTTGTCACTCATGATTGCCCTTCCTTCGATCGCCCATTGGCGGGTCGCGCGGGCGCTGCGGTTGCTCGCGCCTGATCCGCCAACAAAAGTCCTACTCCCAAGACCACCACGAGCGTGGGAGCTGCGTGCAGAGTCGTCTGCCAGGAAAACATTCCGCTGCGCACGAGGGAGCCAAGTTTATCAAACATGAATAGCGTACCTGCCACTGCCATGGCGGCGGCAACAATTGCTGATTCCCAGCGTTCGGGTTGATTTTGCTTTGCCATGCCCGTCTCCTTGCCTAGTGTCTTTCCGTCCTGACGCAAGCCTAGCCCGGACCCAGCCCTGCGTCCTGCCTTTTTCGGCGAATAGCCGCCCGCTACCGGCGATTGGCGAAGGCCGGGTTTGCCAGTCTCAACCACAAAGGTGCACAAAGGAGACCCTTGAAATGACCCTTTGTGAAACTTTGTGTCCTTGGTGGTTACCGATCTCTCTTTGTGTCTGATCCGCTGTCGCGCTGGCCGGCTTGCAACTTTTCGCTAGAAACTAGAAACTGGAAACTGGAAACTCGAAACCGTCTTCCATGTCAGTCTCCCTATCGCTCAACAACAAAGTCGCCCTCATCAGCGGCGGCTCCCGCGGCATCGGCGCGGCCACGGTCCGCATGTTCGTCGCCGCCGGAGCGAGAGTAGTGTTCAGTTTTCAGAAGGCCCAGGAGCCTGCACTGCAACTGGTGAAGGAACTGGGGAAAGCTAATTGTGCCGCATTTGCCGCCGATCTCTCTCAGCCAGAAAACGCCTCCAAACTGGTGGCAGCTGTCGTCGAGACCTTCGGCCGTCTCGACATTGTGGTCGCCAATCACGGCGTCTGGGAATCCGCCGACGTTTCTGTCGACCAGATGTCCGAGGCGCAATGGCGCCGCACGATTGCCATCAATCTGGAGAGCGTCTTCCAACTGATCAAGCACTCCGTCGGGCAAATGAAGAAGCAGGGAAAATCCGGACACATTGTGCTGGTGAGTTCGACTGCTGGGCAGCGCGGCGAAGCCTTTCACTGTGATTACGCCGCCAGCAAGGGCGCGCTGATCAGCATGGTGAAGGGCCTTTCGACGGAACTCGCCCGCGATGGAATCTACGTGAATTGCGTAGCGCCGGGCTGGGTTGATACTGACATGTCCGCCGGCGCCCTCGGCGATCCCAAGACCCGAGCCAAGGTTTTTGCCACGATTCCTCTCGAGCGCGTGGCCAAGCCCGAAGAAATCGCAGCGCCCATTCTGTTTCTCTGTACGCCGCATGCCGGATTCATCACCGGGGAGATTTTCAACGTCAACGGCGGAGCAGTACTGGTGGGGTAAGGGCACGCCGGCGCGCCAATCAATCCCGTGGGTCGCGCGGGCCGCCAGGCAGCTACAATGGATCACTAAGCGTCTTACTCTAGAAGAATGAAGCGTTTTCTTTCCATCCTGCTTTTCGCCGCCATGGCGGTGGCCCAGACTAGTCCTCCAGCCGCTCCCGCCATCCCCATTGACCAGCAAAACGCGGCCAAAGCCCGTGCTCTGCTCGACCAAGCCATCGAAGCTCTCGGGGGCAACGCTTATCTCAACATCGAGGACATGACCCAGCAAGGCCGTTCCTACAGCTTTCATCACGGCGAACCCAGCGGCGCCGGCGGCCTTTTCTGGCGTTTCTATCGCTTTCCCGACAAAGAGCGGATTGAGCTCACCAAGAAGCGTGACGTGGCCTACGTTTATCGCGGAGACGAAGGGTTCGAGATCACCTACAAGGGCGTCCGCTCCGACGATCCCAAGACCGTCGCCGATTTTATCCGCCGCCGCAACTATTCGCTGGATTGGGTTCTGCGCAAGTGGCTGCATGAACCCGGCATGGCCTTGTTTTACGACGGGCCCGCCGTGGCCGCCGAGAAGGACACGCAGCAGGTCACGCTCGTGAACGCCAAAAACCAGTCCGTCGATCTTTACCTTGACACCACTTCGCATCTCCCTGTGAAGAAGAGCTTTTCCTGGCGCGACCCCACCGACAAAGAACGTAACATCGAAGAAGAAGTCTACGACAACTACAAGCCGATCGAAGGCGTGATGACGCCCTTCAGTGTCACCCGTTTTTACAATGGGGACATGGCCAGCCAGCGCTTCCTGAACTCCATCCGCTACAACACCGGCCTGAATGATTCCCTGTTCAACGTCAGCGTGACGTATTACGCCAACCAGCCCGCGCCTAGGAAGTAACTAACCACGAAATGAACGAACTCGGCATCGACCCTGTGTTTTGGGCGGCTTAATCACACTTTCCGTCCAGTAAGTATTCTTGGCTAGTGACCGTCTTATCGGTATATATGGTTCTCCTGCCATACACGCACGAAGACTCTTTCCAGCCCACCGCCGCTTTAGGGTCGCGGTCGATCCGTATGTCTTCTCGGTACTCTCCACGTCGAGTTGTTATTTGCAGTGAGTACCTTTTCCCTTTTTCTAGCTTAAACGGCGCCGTGAACGTTCCGGGCACCTTGAGAGTACCGAGATTGTAATGCGTTGGGTGTAGAACGGATTCCAGTTCTGGCATGGTAATTTCACTGGGATTAGCGTGGTGCTCCCATTCAGTCACGTCCACGGTGACATCTGGAAGTGGAGCAGCCTCCTCTGGGGCAGGGATATGACCATGCGGCCATGACTGTCCTGGGGTAATAACCAAAACCGACATTTCCTTATTCGAGGGGTCTGGCGGAAATGTAGCGATAAATTTCGGATAGCTGCTGCCTCCCATCGTTTGGTTCAAGGTTGTCGTCAGGCCGCCAGCAATTGTCTTAAAGTCTTCGTTTTGCTTTGTCCTGTCATGGTTAATGGCTCTAATTTCAATAATCGCGAAACACGCTAAGACAACAAGCCAAAGAGACCTTTCCCATCCCCCCATTTTTGGCCGTATGGCCATTATGCCCGCCACAACAGCCATTCCGACCACTGCGTAACCAGAAGGCGGGAGATGCCAATGGAACCACCCGAATACACAGAAGGAGATCGTAACCAGCCAATATCCGAGCCAAGTTTTGCTCCATATGTGCTCGACTTCAAAAAGCCATCCAGCAACCACTTCCATGATTCGCTCAAGAAGTATCGTGCAGGCTGCAAGAATAAGACTTGATACTGGCCCAACGAGCCAACTACCACCCATCGCGTACACCTCCGCAGCGATCTCCGAACAATATCCAGAGCATCAGACGCGGAGATCGTACTCCTAATACACGCCAAACGTACATTGCCTAGGCTGCGCAAAACCCCCGCGTCCTGCCCATAAACTACTCATCGGGCAGCTTTTCCGCCCCGGTTTGTGGGCAAAGCCACGAACTGTGGCTTTGCCCACAAAGGGGCGTCCTGTGAGTAGTTTATGGGCAGGACGTGGAGTTTTTGGGCAGACTTCATTTCTCCTGGACGAACTCCGGCTCGTCTCTCGCTTTGGGCCGCCAAACGAGTTTTCCTTCGTTGTCTGTCCATGTGATGAATCGAAATGTTCTTGTCTTTCTCCTCTTCCACCAGGAGTTTTTGAACCCAATCTCGATTGTGAGGTCTCCCTTAACGAGCTTGGCTTCTACCTTGATAAAACTAAAGCATTGACCAGTGGTTTGTTCTCCTACCCTCATGGTCGGAGTTGTCGCATTCCATTCCGCCGTAGGGCCGTTTATAACGCTGTTCCTCTCATACTCGAAGTGGCGCAAGTTGCAGGAAAAAGAAACGTCATAAAGTTTGAATGGCCCAGCATTGGTGACCAAGAAGGGAACGATCAGCGGATTGGAGGGGTTAATTGGCTCCATCGGTGACACCTCAATCCTCTGGGATAGCGAAAGCACTCCTGTCAGTACGCCGAGGGATGCAACGCACCATGCAAATAATTTACCGACTGTTTTCGCAATGCGACCTAGGAGATAACGTTTTCGACTTGGGTTGGATAGAACGCTGTCCTTGGCTTTTGCCGATTTGGTTGGTTCTGGTTGTGGCTGGGACGTACGGTCTCTTTGTGCTGGTGATGCTAATTCAGGAAACTCTTCGTTAATCACTTGCCGAATCGCCGTATGGAGCTGCTTTCGCTGTGCGCTGTTCACTGTTGATAGCTAGTTGAAGGATTGCTCCAAAACACGGGGTCAATCCCGAGTTCGTACATTTCGTGGATTAGAACGACCAGATTATGACAGAGAATCTTACAAAGCGTCTCGTTGACCATCGCTACGTCGGTCTTGCTGCGAAGCGAGTCTCCGAACTTGCGCTTCATCATCGAGAACGTAGATTCTACGTTGCTGCGCTTGTGGTAGTGCTGCAAGAACTCCTCGCGCTTGAACATGAAGTAGTGAAACATCTGGCCGAATGTGCCGCCGACTCCGCCAGTTGCGTTGCCACGGAAAGAAATGAAGGGCGTACCGCCAGCTTGGACAACTGCATCGGTAGCAGGGTTCCCGCCATAGGCTTTGTCGGCGGAGACTTCGGAGACACGGAAGTTCTTTGCGGTAGCTTCGACGAGAGCCGGAAGTTGCCTAGCATCGCTGGCATGCTTATCGGCAATCTCGACAGCCGTGACGATGTTTGTTTTGACTCCGCACATCAAGTGACATTTTACCCATTCGCGTTCGGAGTGCTCCTTGCCATACTTCACATCAAACCAGCGCACGAAACGGGTAGTCATGAAGCCGGAAGAATCCACGGCAAAGTCAGTTTCTACCGATTGCAGGGGCAGACTGCTCTGAGTAATGAGCGTCCGAAGGAAAGGGGTCATCTCTGGATTCTCAAGGTAATTGAAAATGGAATTGTAGTGAGGAGTCTTGGAGATGAAACCGTTTATTTGTGCGGCCCGAAGATCACTCATAAAGCGCCGAGCGCTAACAGTGGAATAGACCTTGAAAGCCACGCTAAAGATCGCATCGGCCAATGGCAACGAGGGGCGGCCTGTGCGTTGAATGGGAGGCTGCTGGATTCCACGGCAAAGGTCGAACAGGAGCGACTGGAATCTATCCTTCTCGTTGATCTGTGCAGCATTGTAGGCTTGCCAGACTTGCGGATACGTTGGGCGTTGCTCCACGCTAGCCAGAGCAACCGTCTCGGTTATGAGCATCTGCCCGTGCTTATCGTATTCGCGTCTCATGACGTAAATAGCGGCAAAAATGTGTTTGCAGTTCTGTCGGCGAGTTTCCCAATCGGGACAAGAACATTTTTCGTGCTCCGTGTCCACCATGTAAAACCCGTTCCCCGTTTGGGACGGGACTTGCCAGCGGTCGCCATACCGCCGAATCTTCGTAGTGGCCGCAATCTCAAGTCCGCGTTGCTGTCTGGCTTCCATAAAGCCTCCGCTTACCTGAGAAATATATTACTAGATAGGTATATATCTGTCAAGGAGAAAATGTACCTTGACAATATCTTATTATCTGGTATCTTAGGTGCATGGCACTGGTTACGCTCAAAAGAAAGGGATATAAATGTAACCGTTGCTTCCATGAGTGGGAGCCGCGAAAGAGCACAGTCGGCGAACCTGGGGTCTGCCCCGCGTGCAAGAGTCCGTACTGGAATAAGCCACGTAAATACAAGCTCAAGGCGTGATAGACCGTTCTTTCATAAGTTTGGCGAAGAGGGAGGGATTCGAACCCTCGGATCAGGCGTTTCCGGCAAAGGTGAGGCCCGATCTACGGCTTTGCAGGCCGTTGCAATCAACCGCTCTGCCACCTCTTCGTTAAAGGGTGCGGGTGGGGAGGACGTGCTCAAACGTTTGACTCTCCACCTGCACTGCAAATCTCCTTTCAGAATTGAATTCTGCAAGTCATTTCGCTTTATTCTTCTCTTTCGGTTCGTGAATCAAAGTGCTAATGGCATCCTCCAAAGAGGTTTTCGGTGGTGGTGTTGCCATCAATGTCCCTACTGCTCCTGCAAATCCGCTGTTCTCAAGTACCAACGACGCCAGCGACGAGTAGGGGCTTTTGATGCGATAGGCCTTTCGGCCTTCGGGTGCATCACTCTCGTCAACCTCGTCCTGCGATTTCAGCCGCTTCAGCGTGTTGTGGGCATGGATCAGCGTCACCTTGGGATCGTCTTTAGGCGTTTCCTTCAGAAGCACGTCCCTAACCTCTACGGCAGTGAGCGGGCGGAATGGATTCGCTTTGAGAATGTTTCGCACCCTATCGGTAAAACCTGCCTCCATCTCGGGGGGCATGGTTGGAGGCTGAATGACGAGTTCTTCCTCTGCTGCAAGGGCTTGAACGGCTTCAATGGCCTTCATGAGGCTGGTAATCTTTTTCCCGATAGCAGCATGTTCAGCGACCATATGTTCAACGTTTTGCCGCAGCGTGCTTAGTATCTCGTTGTAGGTAGGCACGATTTGGAGGTTAATATACGTGAAACAGCCTGTCAAGAGTAAACCGTTAACCACTTGGGACGACTTAATACAAGACGCCAGTCAGCAAATTGATCGAGCGAAGCAACGAATTACGGTATTGCGGAAAACTAAGAAAACCCTGGAGGAGCTACGTGCCGCCGGGCAGCCATTGTTGGAAAAATCCGCTACACCGCTACGGGAGTCAAAATGATTATTGGGCAGACTTCTAAGTTATTGGGCAGAAGCGGGTTGTTAGGCAAAGCCACGAACTGTGGCTAATTTGCCACAGCCAACATTTCCCCCTCCGCTGCTAATCTACTCATACCGCCATAGATAGCGAAGCTTACTCTGAAACACGAGCAGACAATTCGTGCCGCCGTGGAGTGCGCGGGTGTGGGTTTGCATAGCGGTGCCCCGGTCCACTTGCGCATTCTTCCAGCCCCCGCAGGCTCCGGCATCGTCTTCCGCCGCACCGACCTGGACGGTTTCGAAGTCGAAGCCACGGGCCGCAACGTGGCCCGCGTCAGCTACGCCACCAGCCTGATGAAAAAGGGCGTGCTGATTTCCACCACCGAGCATCTGCTCTCCGCCTTTATCGGTAGCGGCATTGATAACGCCATCGTCGAACTCGACAACCTGGAGCTTCCCATCCTTGACGGCAGCGCCCGGCCCTTTGTGGAGCTCATAAAGAACGCCGGCATTCGCACCCAACGCCGTGCCCGGACCTATCTTCGCATCTGCCGTGAGCTGGAACTGCGCGAGGGCGACAAGTTCATCGCCGTCTATCCCGCCGATACCTATTCTGTCTCCTATACCATCAACTTTCCGCACCCGCTGATCGGCAAGGAAAGCTTCCGAGTGGATTTAGAGGACGGCAACTACCTGCGCGAAATTGCCCCCGCCCGCACCTTCGGTTCGCGGGAGGATGAAGAGGCCATGCGGGACATGGGTTTGATCCGTGGCGCGTCGCGCGATAACTGTATCGTTCTGACGCGCACTGGAATGGAAAACCCTCCGCTGCGCTTCGCCGACGAATTCGTTCGTCACAAGGTGCTCGACCTCATCGGTGATCTGGCGCTTCTGGGCCGGCAAATCCTGGGCAACGTGGTCGCTGATCGCGCCGGCCACGCCATGCATACCGCCCTGGTTTCCCGCCTGTTGCGGGATCGCTCTCTGTGGGAAGAAACCACGCTGGAGGAAGACGTTCGGCCTATGCCCGTGCCTCTGCGCGCTGCTGCCGGCCAAATCGCCTGATCCTGCTGCCCAGCCTCGAGACGCCTGATTCCCGCACTCCCTGCCCGCCAAAGAGTGAGAAAATTGACGCCGCTAGAAGTCTGAAGAAACCTGGAGGCAAAAAGTGGCGATTCAAACGTTGGATGCGAGTCTTGAGAAGCTGCTGCAGGGACGTAACATCGCTACCTTCGGAACCGAAAACCCGGATGGCAGCATTCACCTGACCGCGGTCTGGTACCTGTTCGAGAAAGGCTGCTTGTTCGTGGGGACCTCTTCTCGCACCCGCAAAGCGCGCAACATAGCGGAGCGGCCGAAGGCTTCTCTCATGGTGGACGTGCGCAAGCCCGCCACCGAGCGTGGCCTCACTGCGGCCGGCAAAGTGGATGTGATCACAGGGGACCAGTCGCGGGAGATCAACCACCGTATCCACAGCCGGTACCTGAGCCCGGCCGCTTTGTCCGATCCCAAGGTGGGGCCGGTGTTTGCCGCTTTCGATGACGTCACCCTGCGGCTCACGCCCGCTTCCTGGATCACTTGGGACATGGCAATGCTGGACGCCCAATTCTTCGGTGGTCAATTGGGTCGCAACGCGGGGTACATGCTGCCCATGGATTAGCCTGACGGTTCAATCGGCGGCTTGCGGAGTCCGATCGTTGGCATCCCAAAAGGAACACTGCTCGATTAGTTTTTCCAGTTCTTCGCGGGTGCGGGCCCGCAACTGGGCGGCATACTCTTTCGCCGTCCGTTGCCGTTCCGCCGTCAGCGGCGCCACCCGCACCGCCAATAGCGGCGCATCTTCTTCTAACATGCGCAGCAGGCGCTGGGTACGGTCGATCTTGGTATAGATGGAGAGCATAGTTGTCCCTGGTTGTGGTTCAATTAAGCTTCCGTCGCTGGCTGCTCCACCGCAAGTCCAAAACTGGATACCTGGTGCGTAACACCGTCTATCTCTCGCTCGGCTCAAACGTTGGCGACCGCGCCGCCAACTTGAATACGGCCATCGACCGGCTGCGTTCTCTCGGAACCGTCCTGCAAGTTTCGTCCTTCTACGAAACCGAGCCGGTCGAATTCACCGCTCAACCCTGGTTCCTGAATTGCGTCGTCGAATTAAACACCGAGAAGACGCCCGAGGACCTCATGGCCGCGATTCTTGCAGTCGAACAAAAAATGGGAAGAACGCGAACCCAGAAAAAGGGCCCGCGCAGCATCGACATCGACATCTTGCTGTTTGGGGATTCGATCGTAGAAACCAAAGGCGTGACCATCCCGCATCCCGCCCTGCAAGAACGCCGCTTCGTGCTGGAACCGCTGGCAGAAATCGCCCCTGGTGTAAGCCATCCGAAGCTGAAGCAAACTGCTCGTGAATTGCGGGACGCTTTGCCGTCCGGCCAAGCCGTACGAAAAACTTAGCGACGGATTTCCACGGATCAGCCAAGAAAAAAACAAGAACTATCTGTGTTGATCCGTGGAAATCCGTGGCCAGCTTTTTCTCGCCTACGGCAGAATCAACCGGCTCCCAGCCTCTTCCGGCGCGGCAATCGCCGGTTGCTCGGGAAACTGCGCCAGCACGAAATCCACAAACGCCCGTGCCTTGGGCCTGCCCGATGTTCGTGCGTATCCCATGCGCAGCAGAAACACCAGAGCTTTCAGCACATCAGATTCCCGCAGCCGCGAATAGCCCAGATGTTTCTGTTCCGCCTCGCGATATTCCTTCAGCATCTTCTGCACTTCCGCGGCGATTGCCTGCTGGCTCGAACTGGTAGTTGGCGCCTCATAGAGCAATCCTGAATTCGCCAAAGTCTCGTGAGTCCGGGTGATCGCACTGAGCGCAGCGATCATATCGGCGTCGTTGATACCGCGATCCGCGCGCGCGCATTTGGCCAGCGCGACCGTCAGTCCCACAATCAGGTGCTCATGTTCGTAGAGAAACTGATCGCCAATTTCGATCTGGGAGAACAGCGCAGCCTGGTCCAAATCCCGTAACTCGCGGGGCTTTTCATGCTCCCGCGCCTGCTGCAAATAGACGCAATCGCTGGGGCAATCGAGCGTCACTTCGCGCTGCTCACCGCAACATTGCGCGCAGATGCGCCCGTGGACCGCCGGGCAAAAACGTTTCTCCTTGCGTTTTTCGCAGATCGCGCAACTCACGAGTAGGGTCTCCGTGGGTTCATTATCCCATGTAGTGAGCGTCTGCCCAGCGTCTCCAGAGAAAGCCCCTCCCCCAATGAAAGCAGGGGTTTCGCAGCCCGCAAGGGCAAAAGGGGCTATTCTTGTGGGCTTTTGTGGTTCCTCTTTGAAAAAACCGCATAAAATGCGGTGAAAACGCTGTTTTTCCACAGGAAAGCTGATATAAGATGCCAATTACCGCAGGAAATCTAAACGTTTTATAGGAGGAAGCATGGCATCAGGTATGACCAAGACCCAACTCGTCCGCCATCTGGCCGAGAAACTCGAGACCAACAATAAGACCGCAGCCGCATTCATTGAGCATCTGGTCGACACCGCGGTAAAAGAGACCAAGAAGAACGGCGTATTCGTCGTGCCCGGATTGGGCCGCCTGGTAAAGGCTCACCGCAAAGCCCGCATGGGACGCAATCCGCAGACCGGCGAACCCATTCAGATCAAGGCCAAGACCGTGGTGAAGTTCCGTGTGGCGAAAGCTACGAAAGACGCCATCGCCCCCGCACCCAAGAAGTAGTCGGCGGGATCAGTTCCGTGCAAAGGCCGGCCTCGCGCTGGCCTTTTGCTTTTGGTCGATCTGGTTCATCCGCGGAAATCCGCGGTGGCGCTTTCCTCGAAGTTAGGTTTTTCCTTCGTTCCCCTTTGTGTCCTTTGTGGTCAAAATTTCGGTTTGCCCTGTGTCTCTGTGCCTCCGTGGTGAATAATTTTGCTTTGGCCGGTTTCGCGGCGGCGCGAGCCACTAATTGACCTTGCCTCCGCTCTTAAACACCTTTCCACCCTTCATCACAAACTGCACATTTTCGAGGACCTTGATGTCGCGCACAGGATCGCCATCGACCGCGACGATGTCGGCCAGCGCTCCCGGCGTGATGGCTCCAATCTGCCCCTGCATCTCCAGCATTTCTGCCGGACGCGAAGTCGCACTCTCGATGGCATCCATCGGCGACATGCCCAGGCGAACCATGTGGGAAAATTCCTGCGCGATGGGCTCGCTCCAGGGAATGCCTCCCATGTCCGTGCCGAAAACAATCTTCACGCCCGCGTGCAGCGCCTTGGGAAACGACACTTCATGCACCGCTGCCCGCTTACGGTCCCGTTGCCCGACGGGGGTGTCCGCCGGCGCCCAATCCGTGTAGTACACACTGATAGTTGGGCAATACCAGGTCCCCTGCTTCAGCATTTGCGCGATGGCAGCGTCGTCCAGATCAAGCCCGTGCTCAATCGAATCGCAGCCCCCGTCCAGTCCACGGTGCAGCCCGATGCCGCCATAAGCATGGCATGCGACCTTTTTCCCCCAGCCGTGGGTCTCGTCGACAATCGCCTTGAGTTCTTCGACCGTAAGCGTCGGCTGTGAAACCAGCTCGCCATTCTTTCCCAGCCAAGATCGGTGCGTCATGTATACCTTGATCCAATCCGCTCCACGATCTAGTTGTTCCCGCGCCGCTTTGCGGGCCTCCACCGGCCCGTCCACAATCTGTGCCCCTTTCGGCAATACTAATTCCGGTGCGTAATCTTCCAACATGTATCCGCCTGTCGTCGAAATCGCGCGCGTCGCCACAAACAGTCTTGGCCCAGGGATGTAACCCTCTTCGATCGCCATTTTGATGCCCACATCGCCGTAGCCTGCGCCTTCGGTTTCGACGTCGCGCAAAGTGGTGAATCCCTGCTCCAGCGCTCGCCGCGCAGCCACTCCCGCTCGCACCGCCCGATACGCCAACGGATATTTCAGGATGTTGGCGTCATATCCGCCCTGCGCCGGATCTTCTCCCTGCAAGAAAATGTGTGTGTGGGAATCGATCAGCCCCGGCAAAACCGTCGCGTTCGAAAGGTCGATGAAGTCAGCATTTGCAGGAATCTTGGCTGTGGCGCTATCTGAGATGCTTTCAATCCGCTCCCCTCGGATCACAATGACCTGATTGTGGCGAGCCGCGTCCGACTTCCCGTCAATCAGCGTTCCCGCACGAATCACCGTGAACGAATGCAGAGTCGGCGTACTAGAGTTCTGTTGCGCCGGAAGTGGCACCACCACAGCGACAACTAGGAAAAGCGTCCGGAAGGCTTTCATCCCATTCCTCCGTGAGTGCGAATTCATTCCTAAGAACTTCCGATCACCGCGTCCGCCTCAATCTCCACCAGCATCTCGGGAGAAATCAACTTGCTCACTTCCACCATCGAAGTCGCCGGCCGGATGTCGCGAAAAAACTCTCCATGCGCTTTGCCGATCTTCTCCCAATCCGCAATATTGGTGACGAACATTCGCGTGCGCACCACATCTCTCATGCTGGCGCCCGCTTTCTGTAGCGCTGACTCGATATTCTTTAGCGTCTGGATCGCCTGCGCGTAGCTGTCTCCCACACCAACAATCTTCCCATCAGGGCCAGTTGCGGTCGTCCCCGCCACGAGAACGCTATTGCCGACCCGAACCGCGCGTGAATACCCCACCACTGGTTCCCAAGGCGCGCCGCTCGATATGTTCTTTCGTTCCACGATCCTGATCCCTCCGTAGCCGATATTGTACTGGACAGATGCCCTCACAATTGGCAGCCGACGAGCGCGACTGCCAACAGAAAGCCGGTAAAACCTTTGCCCATCTTCACACTTCTAAGTCACATGGCACGAACGTGGGGTGCCGAAACACAGAAGTCACTTGCGTTCGCAGTGAAGGTGAGATAAGTAATCACTCAACACAGCGGCGTGCGCCGCCGCTGGCGGGTTTTACGGAGGTGAGCCCCGCATGATTCCAGAATCGCATCCGTTGCAGAAGTTGTTCCTCGAACTTGTGGGGCGTCATTACGCTGAGGAGATCGGCATCCGCGATCCTCAGATCGTCAACTACGTTGCTCACCTACTAGCTGAATTTTGCGAAGTCGAACAGCTCTTCATGATTCGCAGCACGGCCGCCGGGCGGCCACTGACCGACGTCGGTGAGATGCTGCTCGAAACCGATCCCGTGTTCGGACCCGCGCCCTCATTCGACCGCGAACGCCAGGTGCGCAAACACGTCGGCGACTACACTCTGTTTTTCACCGGCATGTTTCCCGAAAGCATCAATCAATTTCGCCTGCGCCGCAATCGCCTGGAGAATTTCGTGGATTGGATGAAAGCCGGCAAGGAGAGCTATTACATCGTCTCCAAGTTCGATTGCTTCGAATACACCAAGGTCGCGCCGCTCTTCGCCAGCTTGTCGAGCCACTTCGAGCAGTGCGTCTACGGCCTCAATAGGGTGAAAAACGATTTGCAGGAGATGCAACATCCCATCGTGCGCCGGGTCAACGAAATCGTGATGTAGGCGACACTTTCGAGCGTGCCCCGTCTAAGCTTTGCTTGGGCGGGGAATCTCTCATCCCTTCCGGTAGAAACTCAGCGCCGCATCCCCTTGCTTGAGCAGCCGGTACCGCTGTAACGACGCGACCTGCTCGCCCGGATCAAACTTCTTCTGATGCTCAACAATCACAATAGCCTCGGGCAGCAGGAGGGTCGAAATCGAAAGAGTCGTAAGAACCTGACCGTAAGTCTCTTCCATACGATACGGCGGATCCATGAACACAAAATTGGCCTGAATCGCGCTCTTGTCCCACGCCTGCAAAGCCCGAACTGCATCCTGCCTAAGCACCTGGAATCCAGACTTCACGCCCAGACCATCCAGGTTTTTCCGGATCAACTCCGCAGCATCCGGCGCCGATTCCACAAAATAAACCATGCCCGCGCCCCGGCTCAGCGCCTCGATTCCCACGGCTCCCGTCCCTGCGTAAAGGTCAATCCAGACCATCCCTTCGAGCGCCTCTGGATTGCCCGCGGTTAGTATGTCGAACAGCGTCTCCCGCAGCCGGTCGCTCGTGGGACGCACTTCCATCCCCGGCAACGTCTTCAGCTTTCGGCTGCGAAATTTTCCTGCGATCACTCTCATGGTCTTCCGGCCGCACCCGCAGTCCAGCACTTCCGAGTGGGCAACCGCATCCTGCATCCAGCCTCAGAATCTAAAACTATATAGAATAGAAGCGCAGGTATTCGCGAAATGAGAAACTGGTCCATCCCGGCAGGGCGGGTTTTCGGAGTCGAACTCCGAATCCATCTGACCTTTTTCTTTCTGCTGCTCTTCGTCTGGTTGACCGAGTCGGCGTCGCATGGGGCAGCCAGCGCGGGCCGTGGCCTGGCGCTTGTAGGAATTGTCTTCGCTTCGGTGCTGCTGCACGAACTGGGGCACGCGCTGGTCGCGACTCACGCCGGAATCCCCGCCAAAGCCATTATCCTGCTGCCCATTGGCGGGATCACCCTGCTCGATGAAACTCAGCAACCGGTCGAACCCGGCGTCCTGACCTGGAAACGCGACATCCGCATCGCGATCGCCGGCCCCATAGTCAATCTCGCCATCGCATTTGCCGCTGCCAGCATTCTGCTGGCTGTCGCTCCCGAGATTCACCTTTGGACCAAGCCCTGGGACCTGCAATCCGGCAATCTGCCGCGAGCCCTGGTTTGGTCAAACCTGTGGCTGGGTCTGTTCAACTTGTTGCCCGCCTATCCGCTGGATGGCGGAAAGATTCTGCGGGCGCTTTTTGGCCGCCGCATGGATCCCGTCCGCGCCACCCGCCGCGCCATCGCCATCGGCCAGGCCTTTGCCACGCTGTTCATGCTCACTGGCATGTTGTGGAACATCTGGCTGACCATGATCGGCTTTTTCCTGTTCATCGCTGCGCAACTGGAAGAGCGTTCGGCGGTATTTCAGTCGGTGCTGGAGACAGTGCGCTTGGAAGATATCATGCTGACCGACTTCGCTACGCTCTCGCCAGCTGACACTCTGGAAGACGCGCTCGATAAAGCCGTGCACTCCTTGCAGGATGATTTCCCCGTGATTCGCGGCAGTGACATGGTGGGTGTGATCTCCAAGCAGAGGATCCTGCAGGCCCTGCGTGCCGAGGGCAACGGCTACGTGCAGGCGGTCATGAACCGCATCTTCGAAGTCGCGCAGAAAAAAGAGTCGCTGGCCTCAGCCTTCCGCAAACTGACCGTGCGCAATCTGAGCATCATCCCGGTAGTTGAAGATCAGCGATTGGTGGGCATCGTGACCCTGCAAAACCTGATGCACTCCATGGCTCTGCTGGCCGAGAGCCGCAAGCTCCGCAAGGCCGCACTCAACTCTTAAGATCGGCCACGCATTTCCTCTGTGAACCCCCGTGTCCCCTGTGGTTAAAGTCTTCGGAGTCGCGGGCAGTTCTTCTCTGCGTCTTTGCCGGGTAAGTTCTTGGCACATCGGTGTTGATCCGTGAAGATCTGTGGCCAGGTTTTTTAAAAGCGGTACACAAACCCGATCGACGGCTCGGCCATGTGTTCCTTGCCGCCGGTAAAGAAGTTCACCTGACTGCCCGCGTTCTGGTCCACTTTGAAGTCGGGCGCTTTGTAGAGAAAGCCGCGGTATTGAAAACGGAGCGAAAGCCTGGAGAACCATGGCAGCTTGTAATCCACTCCCAACCCATAGAGAAATGCCAACTCGGTTTGACTGGACGCGCCCAGGTTGACCTGGACGCGATCCATCACATTGTCCGGCAAGTTAGGAAAAACCACCCAGGTGCTGCTGGGACTAAAGATCAGCGCTCCGCCCCCTGCTAGAAAGAAAGGCTGAAACTTGCTGTTGGGCATCGGGCTAAACATATACGCTCCGCTGATCTCCGAAATTGAGTTCAGAACGTGAAAGTTGTCGCCCGACTGGTAGGTCTGCGAATTTCTCGACCGCCCGTAGTTGAACAGCAACGAGTGCTTGGACTTGAACTTGTAGCGAAGCGTGCCAAAGACATTCAAGCCCGCAGTGGCGCTTTGGACAACCGAATTCCCGCTGGCCGTGTTGGTAAACACCTCTCCACCGTTTATGCTGGCGTCGAAACGCCCGTCTTGACCGAGGGCGGTCGAAGCTAAGAAAAAAGAAATCAGAACAATTGTTGCTGCTGCCACAATCGCTGCCCGCTTGAGCATCCCGTGTCCTCTTTCATGGTTTGATACAGAATTGTGCCACATTCGGAGCTTGCGTGTGGTTAATCAGAGGGAACGCTACGCCAGCCGGATCGCCTTGGCGCGCGCGATGGCCGGAACCTTTCTCAGGGCCTCCAGCACGCGCTCAGGCACAATTCCATCGACGTGCACTACCGCAATGGCCTCGCGTGTCTTACCCGGCTTCTCGTTTCCCACTCGCCGGCCCAGGGAAAAATCGGCGATGTTGATCTTGTGGTCGCCGAGAATCGTGCCTACTCTGCCAATCACCCCGGGCACGTCGCGGTTGCCAAGGAAAATCAGGTTTCGCTCCAGCGGCGCTTCCACTTCGATTCCGTCCACGTGTAGCAGCCGGGGCGTCTTGCCGTGCAATACCGCGCCTTTGACCAAGTGCTCTTCGGTCTGCGTCTTCATAAGAATGGACAGCACGCTGCCCGCGCCGCCGGTCGATGCTTTGGACTTGCGGGCCTCATGCACTCGCAGTCCGCGCGCGGCCGCGATTGCAGTCGCGTTCACCAGGTTGGCTTTCTCCTCCAGCGCTTCGTTCAAAATGCCCTTGATCGCGGCGTTGCGGATCAATTCCGTCTTCCACTCCGCGATATGCCCGCTGTAGCCCAACGAAATCTCTTCCAGCGCCCCCTCACTGACCTGTGCCAGGAACGAACCCAGCTTTTCCGCCAGCACGATGTAGGGTTGCAGTTCGACAAACTCATCGTGCGAAACCGAAGGCACATTGACCGCGTTCTGAATCACACCACTCTTCAGATATTCCTTCACCTGCAGCGCAATCTGATAGCCCACCGCTTCCTGCGCCTCAAAAGTGGACCCACCGATGTGAGGCGTCAAAATGACGTTTTCGAGCGCAGCCAGCGGCGAATTCTTCAGCGGCTCTTCGGCAAAAACATCCAGCGCCGCCGCGGCTATATGCCCCTGCTTCACTGCCTGGGCCAGCGCGGCCTCGTCAATCAGTTCGCCGCGTGCGCAGTTCACCAGCCGCACGCCCCGCTTCATCTTCTTGATCGTTTCAGCGTTGATCATTCCCGTGGTTTGGGGCGTAAGTCCGACGTGCAGAGTTAGGTAATCAGCAGTCGCATGCAGCTCTTCCAGGGCCGCCATCTGGATCCCCTGCTCCTTGGCGACCAGCACGGAAACAAAGGGATCATGCGCGACAATTTCCATGCCGAACGCCCGCGCCCGCCGGGCGACTTCCATCCCTACACGTCCCAGGCCGACGATGCCCAGAGTCTTGCCGCGCAGTTCTGTCCCTTGCAGCGATTTCTTTTCCCACTTGCCGGCGTGCATCAAATCATTCGCCCGGCACAGGTGACGCGCCATGGCCAGCATCATGGCCAATGTGTGTTCGGCCACGGCCACGGCGTTGGCGCCGGGCGTGTTCATTACGGCAATGCCTTGGCGCGTGGCGGGGTCGAGCTCAATATTGTCCACGCCCACCCCCGCACGGCCAATCACCCGCAGCTTGCGCGCATGCGTAAGTAATTCCGCATTGACCTGCACTGCGGAGCGCACGATCAAGGCATCCGCCGATTCCAGTTGCGCCCCGAGGCCACCCTCCATGTTGTCGAGCGTAACCACGACCCAGCGCGGCTCGCGCAGCAGATCCACGGCCGAGGCGGATATTTTTTCAGCTACGACGATCTTCATGGTTATCCGTGTTGATCCGTGTAAATCCGTGGCTGGTTTTGGAAGTCAGCCGCGGGCACCGGCAGCCTGCGCATACACTTCTTGCGCCGCCCTTACTGCCGCGCCAAACGCAATTGGTGCATTTACGCCCGCCATCACATGTTCCAGTGCGGCCAAAATCCCAATCGTATCCAGGTAGTCGTAATAGCCGAGATGCGCGATGCGGAACACTTTGCCCTTCATCTCCCCTTGCCCGTTGGCCACGACCGCGCCGAAATCCTCGCGAAATTGCTTTACCATCGCGCCTGAGTCCACGCCGTCTGGCGATTGAATCGCCGTGAGCGCGGCCGCCGGACACGTCGGAGCAAACAGTTCAAGTCCCAGCGCCTTTGCCCCAGCCCGGGTCATCTCGGCCGCCAGTTCCGCGTTCTCGATCAGCGCATTGCGCCCTGCAGTCAAGTCCCCATTTCCCATTTGCCTTATGAAATCCAAGGCCGCCCCTAACGCCGCGAACAGCGAAGTCGCCGGCGTGAACGCGGATTCTCCTTTAGCGGCAGCCTTCCTTTCCCTGCGGAAATCAAAGTAGTAGCGCGGGGATTTCGCTGTCTCCATGCGCTTCCAGGCGCGCTCACTAATGGCGCAATACGCCAGGCCCGGCGGGATCATCAGCGCCTTCTGCGAACCTCCAATGATCACGTCCATTCCCCAGCCATCCACATCGAAACCCGTCGTGCCCAGGCCGGTGATGGCGTCCACCACCAGCAAGGTGTCATGGCCGCTCTCGCGCACTAACCGGGCAACCGCTTCCACGTCGTGCCGCGCTCCGGTCGAACTCTCGGTCGCCTGCATGTACACGGCGCGAACTTCTGCTGTGAGCTTCCCGCGAATTTCTTCGAGCGTGAATGTCTGCCCATACGGAGCGCTTACCACTTCCACGACGCATCCGAAAGCCTTCGCCAGATCACGCCAGCGCTCGCCAAACTTGCCCGCGCTGAGCACCAGAACTTTATCGCCGGGCGACGTCAGGTTCGAGACTGAACCTTCCATCACTCCCGTCCCCGATGACGCCAGCACCAGGACATCATTTCTCGTGCCGATGAAATCTTTCATGTCAGCCAGCACCCGCGAATACAACGCCCGAAAATCGGTGGTGCGATGGTGCATGGCAAACGCAGCCATGGCGGTCTGGGCCGCAGGAAGAATAGGCGTCGGCCCCGGCGTGAACAGGCGGTTCTTGCGCAACATGGGATAAGTCCTGGCGAACGGTACGAGGTAGTTTACCCCACGAACCATAGTGCAATCTGTGATGTGACGCACGTCTCTACGGTCACTGTGGTGACGGAGCCTGCTGAGTCGGCTTCCCGCTATAATTCCACCATGCCCCTGATCGATCAGATCCAGAAAGACATCGTCACCGCCATGAAGGCCCGCGAGGAGCAGCGCCTCTCCACCCTGCGCATGGTGAAGACCGCGCTCAAGAACCGCGAAATCGAGAAGATGGCCCCGCTCGACGACAAAGAGTCCCAGCAAGTGCTGACAACCCTGATCAAACAGCGCAAAGAGTCGGTCGAGCAATTCCTTAAAGGCGGACGCAAAGAGATGGCCGACAAAGAAGCCGCCGAAGTCATCCTCATCGAGGCCTACTTGCCCAAGGCCGCCAGCGAGGAACATATTGCCGCCGGAGTGAAGGCCGTAATCGCAGAAATGGACGCGCCCACCATAAAAGAAATGGGGACTGTCATGAAAAGCGTGATGGCGCGCTTCACCGCTGAAGGCATTCGCGTGGATGGCAAAGTGGTCAGCGAGGCCGTCAAACGAGAATTAACTCCGAAATAAAGAGGGAGCAACTTGATCCAATCGCGACTGCGCACGCAACATCATCTGAGGGCGCTGTTCTGTCTGATCGCCTGTGCGTTGTTCTTCGTTTCCGCTCCTCCGCGCGCAGCCGCCCAGTTCAAGGCCTGGGTCATGGCCAAACTCCCCGACACGCCTGAGGGTCTGGGAGTCGATTCGCAAGGCAACCTTTACGCGACCCTGATGCATATTGGCGAAGTCGTCATGCTCAAGGATGACGGCAGCTACGATCACGTCGCCTGGGTGCCGTCGAAAGAGGAAAGCGGAAAGGGCGACCTGATCGGACTCGATCTCGACCAGTCCGGCAACATCTACGTCGCCTACACGGGCCATTCGAAGCGTGACTTTCGAAAGGACCTGGGAAATCCGTTCCATCCCGCTTGCCGCGATGCGACAGTCACCCAATCCGGCGTTTATAAGATCGACGCTAAAACACGCCAGGTGACGCCCCTCGCGACCAAAGCCGACGGTTGGCCATTTTGCTATCCCGACGATGTTGCCATCGACTCCAGTGGCAACGTGTACCTTACCGACCTTACCTACTCCGGAATCTGGAAAATCTCTCCCGATGGCAAGAAAGTGGACCTGTGGTCGGCACACGCCTTGCTTAATTGGTCCGCCAAGCCTTATTCGGGATTCCCTCTGGGCGTGAATGACCTCGTGCTCGATAAACGGCAGAAAAACATCTATGCCGTCACTGACGGCGACCCGCTGATACTAAGGATTCCGATCAAGGACGACGGAACGGCAGGGGAACCCGTGGCACTGCCCTACGGGTTTTCAGCATTCGATGGAATCGAACTCGACAGCAGAGGCAACATCTACGTATCCGAGCTTTTACTAAATCAGATCTGGATGCTTTCGCCAGACGGTTCCCAGCGCATCCTGATTGCGACTAAGCAGAACGCCCCGCTCGACAACAACACCAGCCTGGTTATGAAGGGAGATGTTCTCTGCACCGCCAACCTCGGCCTTACTCACGCCACGCCTGAGGAAGCTGACCGCACCGTGGTCTGCATGAAGGGATTCCCCTGCCAAAGTAGCCCGTGGCCCGCTTCACCGGTCACCTTAGTACGCTTCCTTCCGATGCCGGAAAGAGTGCATTACGACTTCCGCTCCAAAGATGTCATACCGCAAACGGTAATCGCGCCAGCGAATTCGCCACTGTCCTTCACCGGTCCTCACCCCGGCCAGTTTCTTGATCGGATGCTCACCGCTTCGGTTATGCGGGTCCTCGGCGAGGACGGCAATCAGATCCTCCAGTGCGTCCGCCAAGGCCTGATTGCCTTTCGAAGTCTTCCGGAAATCCCGCTCGAACGACGGAGTTGTCATGACGCGGAATCGGAAAGACATACGGAAGCTATTTTCTTGCTTTGCCGACCCTCGGCCGAAGCTCGGCCAGGAACCGCGAGGCTTCGCGCGCTTCACCTCGCTGATATTGGGCGTTACTCTTCGTGATCTGCTTTTTGAGCGCGGGATCGCGAAGCTCCAAATAATCTTCTAAATCGTCTACGTGCATGAGACCAACGACAGGAATACCGTCTTTTTCGAGGATGAAAAACTCCCGGTTAACATGCGCGCGGCGGACAACTTGGCCGAGGTTGATGCGGGCCCTGGTCAGCGGAATGCGATGGACTATGCTTTTCATGATATTGATTAACGTTAATCAGTATTATAAACCCAGTCGACCACCTGTCAATCACTGCTCCTCTGCAACTTGCCAGTCTGCCGTACTTCTCGCCGCCCGTTGACGTAAGCGGATGGACGCGCAACCGTTGCTTAAACCAAACTGGCGGCAATGCCGAGAGCTTCGGCGGCCTTGCGAAGCCGCTTATCCCTTGTCCATAGAAGTGTAGCGGGATTGATATAGACGGATGCGATTAAGTGGGCGTCGGTCAGGCCGATACCCAGGCTGTACAGACGGCGCGCCTCGATGGTGAGTCGCACTTCGCTCAGTCGCGCCACTCTCACTTGTGGCATCAAGTCCAGGAGTGCAAGCGTCTGGGTTCGTCCCCGCAATGACCCGAGCGCAAGCTCCGCAATGATGAAGGGATGGACCACAATGCTTCCTCGGTCAAGGTGCTTACGCATTTCCGTATTTCCCGACCGGAGATGGTCAATCCACACCGAGGTATCAGCGAGAATCAACCCGGCCGCACCCTGCGGCGCGGAACATTCTTCAATGCGGGCATCGTCCCTCCGAGGGATGCCAATCTGCGGGCGCTTTCACGCTCAATCAACGCTTTGAGGGCCTCGCGAATCAAGGCCGTCTTCTCCGCCACCCCGGTGAACTCCTGGGCGATCCGTAAGAGGTCGTCATCCAGCGCAAGGGTTGTTCTCATGGGAATTCTCGGCACCAATTATAGCATCATATGATGCCATTCAACGTGCCTCGATGCTTGGCCAAAAGTGCCTCTCATCCTCAATCACTTAGCAGCCTTCAGCCATGCTCCTTGCTCCGCTGCAACTCCCGGTACGCCTCGCTCTTCGACACTCCCATCTCCTTGGCAATCTTCTTGAGCGCGGCCTTTTCGTCCAGCTTTTCTTCGGCCATGATCTGCTGAAGCCGCTCGCGAATCGCAGGACGGGCGAGGGGGCCCGTCCCCACACGAGCTTCGCCTTCTTCCGCCTTCCCGATAATCAACGTGATCTCGCCCTTCACCTCGCCGCGCGACTTGAGTGTCTCCAGCACATCGCCCGCATGGCCGCGCAAGAATTCCTCATGCAGCTTGGTCACTTCGCGCGCTACCACCACATGCCGGGACGCTCCGAGCACTTCAACCATGTCTTCCAGCGCCTCTTTTACCCGATGTGGAGCTTCATAAAACACCTGCGTTCGAGGCGACTCGCGAACACTCTCCAGCAACGCCCGCCGCTGTCCCTGCTTCGCCGGCAAGAATCCGCTAAATCGAAAAGCGTCCGTCGGCAACCCACTGGCCACCAGCGCCGCCAGAAATGCCGACGCGCCGGGGATCGGCACCACCGGCACGTGATGGCGGATCGCCAACCCAATCAGCCGGAATCCCGGATCAGAAATCCCCGGCATGCCCGCATCCGTCACTAAAGCGATGCGCGCGCCTTGCTCCAGCTCAAGCACCAATTCCGGCGCCCGCGTCATTTCGTTGTGTTCGTGATAGCTCGTGGTCCGCGTGCTGATGCTGTAGTGATTCAGCAGCTTCTGCGTCTGGCGGGTATCCTCGCAGGCAATTACGTCAGCTTCCTTCAGCACCCGCACCGCCCGCAGCGTGATGTCCTCCAGATTCCCAATCGGCGTCGCCACCAGGTAAAGCCCCGGAGCCAGAGGCTGGGCACCCGCGTGAGTTTCCTCTGCTGCCATGAAGCCGAGTCTACCATCCGATTGCATAAGCAGTTGCCTTCCTCTGTGTCCCTCTCTGCCCCCTGTGGTTAAGAATTACCGAATTGGTAGAAAATGGACTCCATGACCACCATCATCCTGCTCACCATCTCCAACATCTTCATGACCTTTGCCTGGTACGGCCATCTGAAATACCGGCAGGCGCCGTTATTCAAGGTGATTCTGATTAGCTGGGTCATTGCCTTCGCGGAATACTGTTTTCAAGTCCCGGCCAACCGCATTGGCTCCTATGAATTCACCACCGCGCAGCTCAAGACCATTCAGGAAGTGATCACCCTGACCGTCTTTTCGGTCTTTTCCATTCTGTACCTGAAGGAACCGTTGCGCTGGAATTATGCCGTCGGCTTCGTCATGATGGTGGCTGCGGTCTTCGTGATTTTCAAAAAATGGTAACCTAAGGATCCATGCCACTTTACGAATACGAGTGCAAGAAGTGCCATCACCGCTTCGAGCGTATCCAAAAGTTTTCTGATCGCCATGTCAAGAAGTGCCCGGAATGCGGCGGCCCGATCGAACAGATGATCTCCGCCCCCGCCGTGCAATTCAAAGGATCAGGATGGTATGTGACCGACTATCCGAAGAAATCGTCCGGAGATGCTGCATCCAGCGGCTCGAAGTCGAAATCCGAGTCGGACTCGAAATCTGAATCGAAGTCCGAATCGAAGTCGGAATCCAAGAAAGACGAAAAGCCCAAGGCAGAATCACCCAAGAAGGCCGAAAAGAAGTAGCCTCCACAGACCACGCTCAGGTCACAGATATCCGCGTTGATCCGCGCAAATCCGCGGCGAAACTAGAATTTCACCCCGCCGATGTCCGTGAACTCGGCCTCCTGCCAGCCTTCCGACGGGAAATACCAGTTACTGGCTCCGGCTTCGTGATTGTTGCCGCCCGCGCCGTACCCCACCGTTGGGCCGAGCCAGTAATCCATGCCCATTTGCAACAATGCCCCAGGAGAAATCTTCACTCGCGCCTTTACCGTGCAACCCTCCAACCTCCCCTCGGGCAGCGCCGCCCGCGGCGAGGCGGGCCAGAAATGCCAGACTCGATCAGGGCGCTGGCCCACTCGAAGCACGGCTGCCCCGCTCACCCTGTCATGCAGCAGCGGTATGGGTTCGTGCTCATTAGTTCCAAACCAGGGATTGCGGCGGTACAGCCCGCCGCGCACGCTGCCGCGGTCGTCGTTGAGCACGATTTCGCGGCCATCCGCCCGGCAGGAAAGCTGCGTCCATGCTACTTCAACCGTCGCCGACGCGTACCCTGAAACTCGCGTGTCGGCAATGGCAATTCCCCACAATAAAACCGACGAAAATCCCTCCGGCGCCGGCGTCGAATTGACGTACCCGGCCTTGTAGCTGGCTTCGTCCGGGACTCGCGGATCGTTGAGCACGGCAAAGGGAAACGGACTCGTTGCCCGCGTCTGCGGCGTGATCAGAGTTAAGTTGGAGCTGGCCGTCCGATGCGGCACAATCGCCATCAACTTCTCCGCAGAGATCACTTTGAAATCCGCGCCGGTCGCGCCAAATACTACGCGGCTCACCTCCTGTAGATTCTTGCCGGCGATCTCCACCCGCGTACCTTCCGGCCCACCGGTCGGCGAAATCCGCAGGATCTCGGGTGCCTCGCCGGATCCGGCCAGGCATAGCCGACCCATCAACAAGCACCAACAACCCAGACGTAGGTACATCGCCATCCCGGACCTCTTTTTCCCCTGTGTTCCGCTGTGCTCTCTGTGGTTAGGCCGTTCGCCTCCATGCAAGCCGGTGACCAAGCCTTTCCCCAACATTATTTGCCTAATCCCGCTCGCCGCCGCGCAATACCGCACAAAATAGCCGAACCAATTCCCAAAACAAGAATTCCTAACTCCCCGGTTGCCACACTGCCTTGCGCCTCGTATATTGATTCTTTCCGGAGGCCGCAATGAACCACACTGAATTCTTCCAGCAGCTCGAGACCCGCATCGCCAGGTACGACCTGCTTTGCCATCCTTTTTATCAAGCCTGGACCGCGGGCAAGCTCACGCGCGACGATCTGCGGGAATACGCCCAGGACTATTACCATCACGTCGAGGCCTTCCCCACGTATCTGGCTGAACTGGGCGTACGCCTGGACGAAGGCGAGCTACGCCGCGCCATTCTGGCCAACATGGCCGATGAAAAGGGTGGCGAAGACGTCTTCGGCGAGCCCTCCCGGTCCCACTCCGAGCTGTGGCTGGACTTCGCCGAGGGCATGGGCTCCCGCCGCAACCTGCGCCCGTCACCTTTGCCGGAAATTAAGCAGCTAATCGCCTTTTTTCATCGCGTGGCTAGTGAGGGCACGCCGGAAGAGGCTCTCGCCGCTTTCTACGCATACGAGTCGCAGGTGCCCCGCGTGGCCAGGGAAAAGGCCCGCGGCTTGCAAGAAATGTACGGCGCCGATCAGCGCACAACCGCTTATTTCACTCTGCACACCACTGCCGACGTTCTTCATTCGCAGGTATGGCGCAAGCAGTTGGCCAAGCGCCTGGAAACGCATCCGGAAAATACCGGGAGGGCACTGGACGCCGCCGAGAACGCTGCCAAGGCCTTATGGCAAGCGCTGGATGGGATCGAAGCCAGGCGGATGGCGAAGGTCGCAGCATAACCTGTAAAGGCACTGAGTCGAGATCGGAGCCACTGATTCGATAGAATCAGTGGCTCTTCACCTTCGCGGGAATCTTCGCCACCATGCCCAAACCCATCCCCATCGGCGCCCACAGCACAGCCGAGGAAACTGTCGCCTTCGAGCACACCCTGACCGCGCACCATCCCGAGCTGCCGCCGGTGTATTCCACACCCGATATGATTCGCCTGATGGAGACCGCCGCCTTCCACGCGCTTCAGCCCTACTGCGAAGGCGACGAAATCACGGTGGGCACCGCTATCCATATCGAGCACCGCGCCGCCAGCGGCATTGGCGCCAGAATTCGAGTAGAAGCCACTCTCGAGTCTTTCGATGGCCGCTTCTACACCGTCCGCGTCATCGCACGGGACGACACTCAGCAAATCGGCCATGGCACCGTCGGCCGCGCCGTGGTGAGCATCGGCAAGTTCATGGAGAAGATGAAAACCAAGGGAGCTTAGCAGCCAGCTTTGATGAAGGGCCGTCCGCGTCTATCTTTTCTCTTTTAGAATCGACTCATGCCCGATCTTCTTCTGCAAAAAGCTAACGCATTTCGCGCCCTGCATCACGGCGGCAAGGTCCTGGTTCTCCCCAACGTCTGGGACGTAGCCAGCGCCCGCATCATCGAAGACGCCGGTTTTCCCGCCATCGCCACCACCAGCGCCGGAATCGCATTCTCGCTCGGTTACCCCGACGGACAGAAAATCTCCCGCTTGGAAATGCTGGCCCGCGTGGCCCGCATCGCCCGAGCGGTGAAAGTCCCGGTCACCGCCGACGCCGAATCCGGCTACGGCAATCGCCCGGAAGAGGCCGCCCAAACCGCCCGCGAGGTGATCGAAGCCGGCGCCGTCGGTATGAATTTTGAGGATGGCACCGAGGATCCGCAGCATCCGCTGATCGACCTCTCTCTGCAGTTGGAGAAGATTAACGCCATTCGCGAGGCCGCGCTGAAGTCTGGCGTGCTTCTGGTGTTGAATGCCCGCACTGACGTTTATCTGTCTCAGGTTGGTGCCCCCGAAACCCGATATGACCACGCCCTCCAGCGCTTGCGAGCCTATCGCGACGCCGGAGCCGACTGCGTCTTCGCCCCTGGAGTGCAGGATGCAGAGACGATTGCCCGGCTAGTCAAAGATATTCAATGTCCGCTGAACATTCTTGCCGGACCCGGCTCGCTCTCCCTCAGCGAACTGGAGAAGCTGGGCGTAGCGCGAGTCAGTCTGGGCTCGGCCCCTATGCGGGCAACGCTCGGCCTGATGCGCCGGATGGCGGATGAGTTGAAGGTTTCGGGCACCTACCATGCTCTAGAAGGCGCCCCTGCCCACGGTGATGTGAACAAGATGATGGGGTAGGGATGTACCATGTTTGCGTGCGACCCCTCGCCACCGCCGTTCTCGCCTACATCCGCAAGCATGCGCTTCTGAAGGCCGGAGACCGCGTGGCCGTCGCCGTCTCGGGCGGCGCCGACTCGGTCGCGCTGCTTCGCGTGCTGCTTGAGCTCCGCTCCGAAATTGGCATTGTTCTTTCCGTCATCCACTTCAACCACCAACTGCGCGGAGCAGATTCCGACACCGACGCACAATTCGTCACTGATCTTGCCCAACAATACAAGTTAGACCTGCTCTGTGAAAGCGCCGACACGGCCACATACGCCGCGAAGAGGCATCTGAGCATCGAAACCGCCGCCCGTGAGCTGCGCTACCAATTCTTCCGTCGATCACTCGGCGCGGCCCGGCTGAACCGAATTGCCACTGCCCACACTCTTGACGATCAGGCCGAAACCGTCCTGCTCAAGATGACGCGCGGGGCCGGCAGCCGCGGCTTGGCGGGAATCTATCCCGAGCTGTCAATCACGGACGCAAGCGACAGTGCAACCATCGTTCGCCCACTCCTCGCGTCCAGACGGAAAGACCTCGAAGCTTACCTACTAAGTCTCCGCCAACCCTGGTGCGAAGACGCCAGCAATCGTGACCTGCGCCACACCCGCAATCGCGTGAGGCACGGCATTCTCCCGCGACTGGAACGCTATCTGAATCCGGCCATCCACGAGGCATTGGGCCAAACCGCCGAAATCGCCCGCGCCGAGGAAAACTACTGGCAACTCGAACTTCTGCGCCTGCTGCCCCAAATCTGGACACGCCAAGACACCCGCTGCACACTGGAATCCGCAGCCCTAATCGCATTGCCACTCGCTCTTCAGAGACGCGTGGTCCGGGCCGCGTGTGAGTCTCTGGGTCTGCACCTCGATTTCCATCACGTGGAAGAGATTCTGGCGCTGGCGTCCTCTCCCACCGCCAAGTCAGCCGAGTTGCCTGCGGGCTGGGCCATCTCGCGCAACCGGCACAACCTATCCCTGGAGCGTAAGCTTCTGTTTGTCATGTGCGGCTACGAGCACCCTCTGCCTATTCCTGGCTCAGCCGTGGTTCCCCAGATCAAGTCGCGATTTGACGCAGTCTTGGTTCCGGGAAATCGGCTCCAGGAATACAATCGCGATCATCTGCTGAATCGTGCGCGGTTGAGCTCAGAGCTGCAAGTACGCAATTGGCACTCAGGAGATCGCTTCTGGCCGGCTCATACCAAGGCCCCCAGAAAGATCAAGGAATTACTGCCGGTCACGGATTTGACATCCGAGCGGAGACTTTGGCCGGTTGTCGTCAGTGGAAACGAAGTGGTCTGGGTCCGCGGCTTCCCAACGCCCGCAGAGTTGCAGCCGCAGGATGGTGATGACGCAACCCTGATTCAGGAGGTTCCGCTCAAATAACCTAACCCTACCGCTCCAAATCTGAGAAAATGGTACGCCACGGATGAATCCCGTCGCCAAATCCGAGCAGCTTCGAACCGTGATCTCCGCCGAGCAGATCCAGAAACGCGTGCGCGAGATCGCGCGCCAAATCTCCGACGACTATCAGGGCAACACCATTCATGCTCTGGCGCTGCTGGAGAATGGCTTCATGTTCATGGCCGACTTGGTCCGCGCCCTCGAGATTCCGGTTATCTGTCAATTCATAAAGCCTCGATACCGCCGGGAAAAAGAGGGCAAGCCGGAAGGCTTTTTGGAAATCTTCTTCAGCCATGACGGCGACATTCGCGACCAGCATGTTCTGCTCGTAGAGGGCCTGGTTCATTCCGGTGTTACCACAGAATTCCTGATGAGCGATCTGCGCGGACGGGGCGCGGCTTCCGTGAAGGTAGCCACTTTGCTCGACCGCCAGTCGGCCCGGCGGGTGCAGTTGCAGCCTGACTATTTCGGGTTTTTGGTGGATGAGGTCTTTCTGGTCGGTTACGGCCTGGGTTCTGCGGGTCAGACGCAACGCAACCTGCCTTATCTCGCCTCTGCAAGCTAAAGCCTGTCCGTGACTTAAGTCACGGTGAGAACATCCGCCTTTTTCTCCCGATACGCGGTAAAATACAACAGGTGTCGGAATTTCGCTAATCGAAATGCGGCGAAGGGCATCTAAGACTACAGTGCTGAAGCTGTGGTTTGGAACGAGACGCTGTTTCCTCAGGAGTCGTATAGGTGAACTCGACAGTTAAGACGGTGGTTTTCTGGTTGGTGATCGTGGTTTCGGCATTCCTGCTCTGGACAGTTGTGAAGCAGGGAGGATCCGGACAAAAAGACAAAGAAGTCAACTTCTCGCAATTCATGTCCGATGTTGACCAGGGCAACGTCAAAGAGGTCACCATCATCGGCATGGAAGTTCGGGGCAAGTTGCAGAATGACGGCTCACTGTTCCATACCACCGTGCCCGCCAACTACCCGGACATGATCAAGACCCTTCGCGATAAGGGCGTCAACATCACCATCAAAGACATCAGTAACGGAAGCTGGCCCAGCTGGCTGCTGAACCTGGCCCCGCTGGTCTTGCTGGCAGCGCTCTGGTTCTTCATGATTCGCCAGATGCAAACTGGTGGAAATAAAGCACTTTCCTTCGGCAAGAGCCGGGCGCGTCTGCTCTCCATGCAACAGAAGAAAGTTACCTTCAAAGACGTCGCCGGCGTCGAGGAAGCCAAAGAGGAACTGAAGGAGATCATCGAATTTCTGCGCGAAGCGCAGAAGTTCCAGAAGCTCGGCGGTCGCATTCCCAAGGGCGTGCTGCTGGTCGGCCCTCCGGGAACCGGCAAGACTTTGCTGGCGCGAGCAGTTGCTGGCGAAGCCAACGTTCCTTTCTTTTCCATCTCCGGCTCCGACTTCGTAGAGATGTTCGTAGGCGTGGGCGCCAGCCGGGTTCGTGATCTTTTCGAGCAAGGCAAGAAAAACGCCCCTTGCATCATTTTCATTGATGAAATCGACGCCGTTGGACGTCACCGCGGCGCCGGCCTCGGCGGCGGCCACGACGAGCGCGAACAGACTTTGAATCAGTTGCTGGTCGAGATGGACGGCTTCGAATCTAACGAAGGCGTCATCCTGATGGCCGCTACCAACCGGCCTGACGTGCTTGATCCTGCCCTGTTACGGCCCGGACGTTTTGACCGCCGCGTGGTGGTGAGCCGGCCCGACGTGCGCGGACGCGAGGAGATTCTGCGTGTCCACACCCGTAAGATTCCTCTCGCTGACGACGTTGATCTTTCTGTCTTGGCTCGCGGTACACCCGGTTTTTCAGGCGCCGATCTGGCCAACATGGTCAACGAAGCGGCTTTGGCTGCGGCACGCCAGAACCGCAAAGCCGTGCTCATGTACGACTTTGAATTGGCCAAAGACAAAGTTCTGATGGGTGTGGAGCGTAAGTCGCTTCTGCTTTCCGAAGACGAAAAGAAAGTCACCGCCTATCACGAAGCTGGGCACGCCCTGGTGGCCGCCAAGCTGCCGAATTCCGATCCTCTCCACAAAGTCACCATCATTCCGCGCGGCATGGCGCTGGGCGTGACCATGCAGTTGCCCATCGACGACAAACACAACTACACCAAGGAATATCTCGAGACCGAAATCGCCATCATGATGGGCGGCCGCATCGCTGAAGAAATGTTCCTCAACCAGATGAGCACCGGCGCCGGCAACGACATCGAGCGCGCCACCGAAATGGCCCGCAAGATGGTTTGTGAGTTCGGCATGAGCGAACTTGGCCCGCTGACCTTCGGGAAAAAAGAAGAGCAGATCTTCCTCGGCCGCGAGATTGCCCAGCACCGCGACTACAGCGAATCCACCGCCGTCAAAATTGATGAAGAAGTGCGGCGCATCATCGGCCGCGGCTACGACACGGCCAAGAGCATTCTGGGCGGTAACCACGATACCCTGGTTCGAATCGCATTGGCGTTGCTGGACCGCGAAGTGCTCGATGCCAACGAAATCAAACTGATTATCGAAGGCAAAGAGCTGCCCAAGATCACTCCCCCACCCCGTCAGGACGACGGTGTGCAGCAGGTGCTCAAGCCTGAGCCGGGACGCCCCGGGATCGCCAAGGGCGGCGAGAGTCCGGCCAGGGCATAGTTTTCAGTTTGCTTTGTGATTTAGGGCGGCCTTTTGGCCGCCCAGTTTTTTGCCGCGCAAGCGAATAGTGCCTATCCCTGCACCTGCTCTGCCAGCGCAAATCCTCGATAGATCGCAAACAGGGCGTAGGCATGGAATCCCATTCCCAGGTAATCCTTCACTCCCAACAGCAGCAGGCCATCCAGAGCATAGAGTCCCATACCCACCAGAAACGCCCACTTCTGGGCCTTCACCGCGAAGTATCCGAAGAGTACGAACACTCCGGAGACGAAGCCGTTGATCACGATGTCCAGCACGCTGCCCATGCTGCCCACCTGCCTGGCCATCGCGTCGACCACCAAAGTGATGCCGAGCCCAACTACGAAATGGAAATTGCTGCCGGACATCACCGCCAACGAATTGATCATCGACAGCCCGGCGATCCAGTAGAACCACTTGGCGCCCGCACGCATCCGGGCCGCCGTCACCATTTTTACCACTGCCGCCCGCTGGTCAAGCTGCTGTGTACGCTCGCTGGCCTGTACTGGGGCCATCCCTGCGCTTGCCATAGTTCCTCCTTTAGATTTCGGAAATTCCAAACCAGGGAGGGCCGTCCGGCTGGCGACGGAGTAGGTTGGAATTGGGAAAGGGTACGGCTACAGACGCACACGCACTAGATATCCACCGGACATGGCCCGATAGACGGTAGCAACGTCGTCCCGGCGGCTACCCCAAGGGGCATCTTGCCTTTGTGAGAAAATGCTCTTTGCAGCTCCGCCGGAGAGTTGTTTTTTACCCATGACCCACATTCCCGTCTGGTTCGAGCGAAAATTCGAATTTACCTTTCCCGTCGAGCAGTATCCCAACCTGTGTGTTCGTCTGCGGGGAACCCCGCTGCGCCTGGAAGAAATGCTGCGCGGCCGCTCCCATGAGCGTCTGACCAAGAAGCCGGAAAATAAGTGGTCAGCCCAGGAACATGCTGGGCATCTGCTCGATCTCGAATCCTTATGGCTGGCTCGCGTGGACGATTTTGTGGCTGGTGGCGACACTCTCACCGTCGCCGATCTCAGCAATCGCAAAACTGACGAGGCCAAGTACAACGCTCGCCCCTTGGCCGACATTCTGCGCGACTTCCGCCACGCGCGGCTCCATCTTGTCAATCGCGTGGCAGAATTTCAGCCTGAACTGTTTTCCCGCTCCCTGCTCCATCCCCGGCTGAAACAACCCATGCGTCTGGTTGACCATCTCTACTTCGTCGCCGAACACGACGACCACCACCTGGCCACGATCTGGGCACTCTCACACGAACGGTAACCGGACTACGCAGCCACGATGTTTGTTGGTGTTTCTCCGTGTACCTCTGTGTCCTCTGTGGTAAAGGTGTTGAAATCCCTATGAGACGACGCTGATCAACGGCTTTCCCTCTGCCACCACTTCCCCAATCTCCACCGCCGTCACAGCCGCTGCGTTCAACCCCCGCACTAGTTCCAGGCTATCTTCGGCCGCCACTGAGATCAGCAGCCCTCCCGCCGTCTGCGGATCGAACAGCATGGTCTTGATCTCCTCGCTGATTCCATCCTGGTAAGCGACCACGCACTCTGCAAACTCGCGATTAGCCTTCAGCCCGCCGGGAATGTGCCCGGCACGCACGCACTCCAGCGCACCTTCGAGAAGCGGAATGCGTGATGGGTAAAGCCGCAGCGATACCTTCGAGGCCAGCGCCATCTCCCGCGCATGGCCGATCATGCCGAAACCGGTGACATCGGTGAGCCCATGCACCGCGAATCGCGTGGGGGCGGGCGACTCGCCCGTCCGACTGACGATCACATCTGCCGCCGTCTTGTTCAGCGTCGTCATCGACGCTACCGCAGCATCGATCCACGTTTGCTTCGCCACACCTTTCTTGATCGCGGTCGAAATCACTCCGGTACCAAGCGCCTTGGTGAACAACAAACGATCACCCACCTGAGCGCCGCCATTCGTCAACACCTTGGCCGGATCAACCACACCCGTGACCGCATAGCCAAACTTGGTTTCGTCATCGCGAATGCTGTGCCCGCCAATGACGGTACATCCCGCTTCCATCATTTTGGAAAGTCCGCCGGCGAGGATCTGCTGGAGAATTGCCAGATCGCCTTTCTCGGGGAAACACACCATGGCCAGCGAGGTCAGCGGACGCCCGCCCATGGCATACACGTCGCTCAGTGCGTTGGTCGCGGCAATCTGCCCAAACGTGTAAGGGTCGTCCACAATCGGTGTGAAAAAATCGACCGTCTGGACGAGCGCGGTCTCAGGCCCGAGTCGATACACTCCGGCGTCGTCGGCATGGTCAAAGCCGACCAGCACATTGGGGTCCTGTTGCCGGGCTAATTTCCCAAGCACCGCGTCCAGCGCCGCCGGACTCAGCTTGGAAGCTCAACCCGCAGCTTTTACCGACTCCGTCAGCCGAAACGGCTTTGCATCAGACATGAGCCATTCTAACCACAAAAACGCGGCCACGGATTTGTACGGATTTTCACGGATCAAAAAAGAAAAGACTTATCCGTGGGAATCCGTGTAAATCCGTGGCGCTTTTGTTCTGCGTTGATCTGCGGGATCTGCGGCTATTTGAGCGTGACGCCGGTGACTTGCAACTCAGGGTAAGCCTGGTTCCAGTCCGCGCTGACATGCTCGAACGTCAATCGAAATGGCTTGCCCTGGCCAGGCGCCAGGGGCGAGGCGCTGAGATCAACCGCGTCTGGATACGGCCCGCTGGTCTGCAACACGCGCAGCGCAACATCTTCGGCCTGCGCGATCTGGTCTAGCGAATTCTTGAAATTCACATGCACCACCGCATGAGTCACAGTCTTGTCGCCGGCGTTGGTCACAGTGCCATCGATATAGGTCACGCTGGCCCCGACAAAATTCTGCGCCGCGCTCATTTTCAAGTCGGACAATTTCAGGCTGGAAGCGTAGGGATGGGGCACAACAGGATTTCTTGGAGCCGCGCGGGTCAACCAGGCGATAACACCAACAACGGCAACTACCGCGACGACCCCAATAACAATAGCTCGAACGTTGGTTTCGTTTCGCGCTTCTTCCGTCAGCGGAGATGGCTCGATCAGCCCGCCCATGAAGCGATTGTATCAGCGTTAATCCGCGCAGATCAGGGCGAAGACTCACTCGCCCCCGACCGTCAACCCCTCAATCCTGATCGTCGGCGACGCCATCGCACCACGAAACTCCAGATCGTTGCCGATCTCGACGATGTTGAAGAACATCTCCTTCAAATTCCCTGCGACCGTAATCTCTTCGACTGGATACGCCAGTTCCCCACCCACAATCCACATGCCGGAGGCGCCCCGCGAGTAGTCACCGGTCACCAGGTTCGCGCCATGCCCGAGGAACTCGGTCAAATACAATCCATCCTTGATCTCACCAATGATCTGCTGCGGCGTTTTCGAACCCGGTTGCAGGAAGTAATTTCCCGGTCCAATCCCCGGCGTCCCCGCCAGGCCGCGCGAAGCGTTGCCCGTAGTCTGCAAGCCCAGCTTTTTTGCGGTGTACGTATTCAGAAGATAAGACTTCAATACGCCATTCTCGATCACCACCGTCCGCCGCGTGGGAATCCCTTCGCCATCAAACGGGCTAGTTCCAAAACCGCCCACTATGGTACCGTCATCGATCACGGTGACCTGGTCGCCGGCGATCTTTTCACCCAGCTTGCCGGCCAAAAACGAAGCCCCGCGATAAACCGAATCTCCGTTCACACCCTCGAAAATATGGTCGAGCATCGACACCGCCACCAGCGGATCGAGCACCACCGGCACGTGCGCCGTTTTCACCTTGCGCGCCCCCAACCGTCGCAAGGTGCGCTGCGCCGCCACCGTGCCCACATGCTCAGGCGATTCCAGCCGGCCCAGGTTCCGCGCCACTGAGAACCAGTAATCCCGCTGCATCGTGCCGTTCTCGTTCTGCGCGATCGGCACCGCTGCAAGTGAACAATACGACCTCTGGTATTCACCGACAAATCCATGCGAATTTGCCAGCACTTTGTGCCCGGTAGCTGCGTCGAAAGACCCCCCATCAGAATTCTTGATGCGGGGATCGTAATCGAGCGCCGCTTTCTCCGCCCGCCGCGCGTAGCTGATGCGCTCCTCTCCCGGCAGAGAATACACATCAGCACAGTACAGATCGAGATCCCCGGCCAGAGACCCCAGTTGAGATGCCTCGGGGATTCCGCCAAATGGATCTTCAGACGTGATCTTTGACAACTCGAGCGCCGACTTCACCATGCGGCCGAGCCCTTCGCGCGAGAAATCGCTCGAATAGGTGCTGGCGGCCCGCTGCCCATTGAACACGCGCACGCCAATCGCCTTCGAACCGGACTCCTTCAGCGTCTCCACCTGTCCCAAACGGACCAAAGTAGAGAACTCATCGCCCTCGCGAACCACACATTCCGCAGCCGTTGCCCCGCCTGCCATAGCGCGGCGGACGATGTCTTGCGCAAGCTCCCGGAGGTCGGTTTCCAGTTTCTGGTTTCTAGTTTCTAGTTGAGTAGAAGACATGATTTGTTTACTTGAAGTATCCGGGTTGGTCCGTGGAAATCCGCGGCGAAAAAAGGTTTACTGCATGAAGCCGCCGGTCTCTTTTTTAGCCGTTCCGCCCACGGTCAAACGGTCGATCTTAATCGTCGGAATGCCCACCCCCACCGGCACCGCCTGACCGTCTTTCCCGCAAGTTCCCACGCCCTCATCCAGCTTCAGATCGTTGCCCACCATGGATACGCGCGTTAGCACATCCGGCCCATTTCCAATCAGCGTGGCACCTTTGATCGGAGCCGTGATCTGCCCGTCTTCAATCAAATAAGCTTCCGACGCCGAGAACACGAATTTGCCGTTGGTAATGTCGACCTGCCCGCCGCCAAAATTCACCGCGTAAACGCCGCGCTTCACCGAACGCACAATGTCATGCGGATCATCCTGCCCCGCCAGCATGTAAGTGTTGGTCATGCGTGGCATGGGAATGTGCTCGTAGCTCTCGCGCCGCCCGTTGCCGGTGTTGGCCATCCCCATCAGTTTCGCCGACAGCTTGTCGCTCAAATAACCCTTCAGAATCCCTTTTTCAATCAGCACCGTGTCCTGCGTGGTATTGCCTTCGTCGTCAACGTTCAACGACCCGCGCCGCCAGGGCATAGTCCCGTTGTCAACCACCGTGCACTTTTCGCTGGCTACGCGCTTGCCGATCAGCCCCGCGAACGCCGAGGTCTGCTTGCGGTTAAAGTCTGCCTCCAACCCATGCCCGACGGCCTCGTGCAGCAGCACTCCCGGCCAGCCCGGACCCAGCACCACTTCCATTTCGCCCGCCGGGGCTTCGCGCGCGTCCAATTGCAGCACCGCCTGCCGCGACGCTTCTTTCGCGAAATACTCGGGCGTCTTCTCTCCGAAAAAGAAATCCAGCGCCACTCGTCCGCCACCGCCCGCACTTCCCCGCGCTGAGTTGCCTTCAGTCTTGGCAATGCACGCTACGTTCAGGCGCGCCAGCGGCTGCGAATCTTCGGCGAAAGTTCCATCCGATCCCACCACCAAAATATTGCGCAATTCATCCGCATAGCTCGCCCGAACTTCTTTGATCCGCGGATCGTGCGCCCGCGCGGCCTTGTCCGCCCGCATCACCAGTTCGACTTTGGCAGTGATCTCGGCGTCCACCGATGGCAACGTCACCGGATACAGGCTGCGCGCGGCTTTTTCTTGAAAACCCACGCTGGGAGTCTTAGCCGGCCCGCTGGCAATCAGAGCAGCGGTGCGGGCGGCGTGCAAAATGCGTTCAGCGGACAAATCATCCGTGTAGGCGTATCCCGTGCGCTCCCCGGCAATCACTCGAACTCCGCATCCGGCAGAAATTCCTTGCGAAGCCGACTTCACCATCGATTCATCCACCATCAGCGAAGTTGAGGACAGATATTCGAAGTATAAGTCGGCATAGTCGCCGCCCGCCGACAATGCTGCCGTCAAATAGCGCTCCAGATCGCGCTCCGTCAGCCCGTAATGCTCGAAAAAGAACCGGTTCTTGTCCATGTGAGGTAGTACCAACTTAGATGTTCGACGGCCGGGAACGGCTCAACGCCGCGTATTCTCCATTATCCCATACCACTTCTTACGCTCCCGTGGGCTGTCCTTTCTGAACCGGAGCCTGCCCTGAGCGGAGTCGAAGGGTGTCCTTTGTGGTTAAAGCCTTTGATTTTCCTCTGTGAGCCTCTGTGACCCCTGTGGTCAAGCCTTTCATCCAACCCGATGGTCACTCGTCACAGACGCCAGTTCATTCCCCCTGCAACAATCCTCCCCATGACCCCAGAACAGCTCACTCAAACCTTGGAAGGCTTCCTCGCCAGCGCCCAAAATGCCGTTATCCTTGAATAGCGTGGCTCTGTTCGATCTGGCTCAGTCGAAGTACTCCATCTCCGGCGAGCACAATAAATGCTTGCTGCACGTCTGGTCCTCCGAGCGCAACGTGGTGCGCCGAGTCATTGAAGCTGAAGTCAAGGGCGAAACTCTCCGCCTCGCGGTGCAACGCCTCGGGCAATCCCGGCCCAGCAAGCTCGAAATCTTCCGCGAACGCGACCGCCGCACGCCCACCGTAAAACGCCTGGCTCGCCTCGCCTACCAGCGCAGCTTGCAACGAACCCTGCAACGCTGGTTTCCTTCTTTCCAGGCAGCACCCCTCCGCACCTCAATGGACCTCGAACGCTCCTTCGGCCCCATCTATTCCCGCGGATTGCTACATCAAGGGCAATCGGCATTCGCTGTCCTGGGTGTGAATGCCCAGGAAACCCAGGCTTCCATCGATGCCGCGCTGACCTTCGGCATCTTATGGCTCGACGTCTGCCGCCAGAGTCAGGCGGGAAAGTTCGTGGTGGAGGGGCTAAAACTGTTTCTGCCAGCCGGCGCCGCTCAATTGACCCGCGAGCGTATGGCTCACTTGAATTCCGACGTTGCCAAATGGCACCTCTACGAATTCGAGGAACACGATGACAGCCTGAAGGAGTTGGATGTTTCCGACTGCGGCAATGTCGCGACTCGCCTGGTTCACTTCACCGACGAAGCAAGCGCCCGTAGCCGCTTCGCGACACCCATCGCACAAATCCAAAGCCTGATGCCGGAAGCCGAAATCGCCGTTCTGTCGTCTGCGGAGGTCGCCTTTCGCTGTCATGGCTTGGAGTTTGCTCGCGCCCGTCCGGCCCATGAGCCTGAATCCTTCCACACCACAACCGAAATCGTATTCGGGGTAGGCCCTCGCGAAACCGTCCTTTGCGAGGCCAACCTTGCCCGCTTCACCCAACTCGTGCACAGCATTGGCGAAGTCCGGCACCCCCAGGGTCCACGTGACCACCCGCTGTGGCGGCTGCATCCTGAGCGTTGGCTGGAATCCCTCGTGATACAAAATGTCGCGGCGGTGGACGAACAATTGGATCCGGCATGCTTCTATTCCCAGGTGCCCGCTTTTACCGCGGCTGACCGCGCCATGATTGATGTTTTGGCGGTCACCCGGGCGGGCCGGCTAACCGTGGCTGAACTCAAAGCCGATGAAGACATTCACCTGCCCTTGCAGGGTCTGGATTATTGGTCACGCGTGGCCTGGCACCATGCCCGCGGTGAGTTCCAGCGCTTCGGATACTTTCCGCTTCGTGAGCTCAGTTCGGCGGAGCCGCTGCTGTTTCTGATCGCTCCCGCTTTGCACGTCCATCCTTCAGCCGACACCTTGTTACATTATTTTTCGCCACGAATTCAGTGGGAGTTGTTGGGGATTGATGAAAGATGGCGGCAGGGGGTCAAAATCGTGTTCCGGAAGCGGCCTGCGAAAAACGTGTTGCCGCACCAGCACGCCGCCTGACGGATCTCCGCTGGATGGATGCTAGGACGGCTACTTCTCCATGAACTCCGCGAATGCTCCGATTTTGCCGTAGTACAGGCGGATGCTGCACTGCTTGGGACCGACATGAGCGAAAGAAACCTGTAGTTGCCCCGAGGGTGAATCCACCTCACCCAGTTCCATCGGCCCTCGCGCCACATCCTGCGCCTGATCGTAGGCTGCGCCAGGAGTGACGTTCTTGTTCACCACCAGAGTCCATTCTTTCCGGTTGGGGATGATGTAAACGCTGTACGCGCCGACCGGGATGGGAGTGTTGTTGAGGCTGATTGGAGCGCCGGCAAACAGCGTCAGTGGACTCCCTGCGGGAAGCCACACTTTGCCGTTGCGGGGTTCCTCCTTGGAGGTGCCGGCAGCGTCGTTGTAGCGCACGCTGATCTCTTGATTGTCATCGAAATCGCAGAAGGCGGTTGCAGTGTGAGCATCCGCATCCTGCTTCTGAGCAAAGGCTGCGCTGGCAAGCAGCACCTGCCCCAGAATGACAATACAGATTGCCGGCACGCGCATGTTGAAGCCTCCCTGGGTACGTCCCCGGTTCGACAGATCATTGTACGTCGGAGTCTCAACGTGCGAGGGGAAAAAGCTGCCGAACCTGTTCTGGATGCCCACCACCGCAGCTTTGGGACCGGCCCGGGGTGATTGGTAGCCCCCGATCGTGCTTGGTCTTCGGTGACGTTCTCTTACCTTCCTCCCATTGTTAGCGTGATATCACAACGCGACAAGGCACGAGGAAAGGCTGGATCCAACCACATGGCAAACGCGGCAAAGCCTGTCTCTAAACTGAGACTTCTCTACAGCGAAGGGGATGTAGAAGTATTGGCCTCGCAAGCCGCCTCCATTCAAAAGGCGGGTTACCCGGTGGAAACCGCACCCGACCGGAAAACCGTTCAGGAGGCGTTGCGCCGGGGTACGTTTGATCTGGTGATTCTGGGGCCAACCCTCAGCAAGAACGACCGTCACCACCTGGCATACATGGTAAAGAAGGCGAACCAGACCACCCGCGTGCTGGTCATGCACACCGATGGCGAACGTCACCCCGCTGTAGACGCCAATCTGGACACCGGTTGCAGCATCGACGCCGTGCTGGCAAAGATCGCCACCCTGTCGTCAATACTTCAGCCCGCGCTCACCCGTGCCGCTTCCGCTGGAAAATAAACTGCGGTCGCCGAAGTCCCCAGGGCATCTCGCCAGGCACGAATCAAGACCCTAACCAGTGGGACAAAACCCACCATTTTCGCCCTCCGCAGCCCCTCACCCGGCCAACTTTCCGGTAGAATATCCGCAAAAATCATTCATGACCAACCGCAAGACCATTTACGTGACCCTTGCCGGTCTGCCGCTGTCCTTCCACCTGGAGTGGCCATTCCGCAAATCTACCTCAGGAGCCGACTTTTTCTTCTTGCACGCGGATGTCCTGCTCGAGAACTCCTCCGGACTGCACGCGCCCGTGGCGGTCAATCTCTCCGCCACTGTGCGCGAGGTCATGCCTTCGCTTGAACCGCAAGACGCCGAGGGCCCCGTGATCAATTCTCTCCGCAAAGAAGTCGACCGCAGACAACTGGAGTTCGTGAAGTCCGGCAAGCTGGTGCCGGTAAATTTTTCCAGCCGCCATTGGGATTTCAAACGCCACCAATGGGTCTTTGGCCGCGCCAGTCACGAAGACATCTTGCAGATGCTGGCCCGTAAGGTTTATTGGCAGGCCCGCCTGGTGGGCGGAACCGTTTGGCTCGGCGATCCCACCGAAGGCCTCTATGTGGAAACCACGCCTGTCCATGTTTTGGAACTCGCCCGCAAACTCCAAGACCAGAAGCTGATCAAACTGGAAAATGATCTTGCCGTAGCCGAACCGGCCCTGATGGACCGCGCCGAGCAGTTCGAATCCGATATGCGCGCGGCGCTGGAAGAACTGGAAAAGAAGCACGCCTTTGAAAGGGGCTGAGTCCGAGGCCAGTTTTTCTCCGCGTCCTCTCGGCTTCTCTCCGCGGTCTCTGCGATTCGCAAACCGATGATTCGGCGAAAGCGACTTGACTTGACCAGCATCCGCCGCCTTTGAGTCCATCAGCGTGGATGGTAAGCGCCAATCTTGGCATTGACCCGCATGAACCATCCGGCTTCCGCCCCCTGCCACGTCCAGGGGAAAACAGGGTCCGCGATCAGGTACTGGTTGCGGATCGTGGTGAGGTAACGGCCGACCCTGGTTTTGTCTTGGGTAAGGAATGCTGCATAGGAAACCACCACCCAGGGAAATTTGTCCCGGGAATTGAAGGATAGATCCACCCAGCCCGGCCAAGCCAGGTTGAAAGCCGCATACACACTCCTGGATTGAGAGCTGCTGGGAGCGATGACGCCCTGAACCACGGGGTAGAGTTGTGCCACCGAATCCGGGTACCAGGTCTTGAGGTCGGGGGCATCCGACCCGGCATACGGATAATACAAGCCGCTATTGGGAAGCCAGAGTACGCTTTGGATTCCGGCGCGGACGGCACGGGCATGGGCCGCGTACCAACTCGCGGCATCAGCATCACCCCAGGCCTGCGCAGCGAGACGGGCAAAATCCATCAAGCCGCGATAGTCTTCGGAGTTGTCCATCAGATATTCGACCGGGGCAGTTGGCATGGCATTGACCAGCCCATTGCTCTGTTGCAGGTTGGTGATGACGTTGCCGACGACGTTCAGGTTGTACTGGCCAATCGTATCTTTAATGAACGATCGAGCGCCGGGATCGCCAGTGTTCCAGAGCGCCTCTGCAAGAGACAGGAAGGTGGCAGCGTACGAGTCGGCAGAATCGAAGGTGTCCAATGAGGCTTCCATCATCCCGGCGACGTGGTAGTCGTAGACTGTGCCGTACTCGCCCCACCGGTCGGGCCAATTGAGATGGGCGATGTACCAACTCATCCACGCTTCAACCTGAGGAATCCTGGTCCTGTCCTCTAACCAGCCGATAGCCGCGAGATTCGCGAAGTAGGGTTCGATTTCGGTCGAGGTATAGAGGATGCCGCCGTCCGGAAGCTGCTGCGTGGCGAGCCAAGCCGAAGTCTCGGTGATGTCCCGAGAGTAGTTCTGTGCATGGGCGGAAACGATCGCAGCCCATGAAGCGATGAGCGCGAAGAGTAGTATCCGCATGAACATAGATATTCAGAGTCCCAGAGCAACGCTTTTCGTGGCGCACCATCGGTCACGGTCGAGCCCCGAGCACAGCCCGGTCGCGAGATTATCGGTGCCGCGCGTTCAGCTTGTCGAGTGTACGCTTCAACTCCTCGAGCTTCTGTCCAGCTTCACCGAGTTTGCCTTCGGCCGTCAGGCGCTGGTAGTCGGCAAGGTCTTTAGCAGCCTCCGCTATGAGCGGGTTGAGGTCGGTTGCGGACTGGGCCGAGGCGGCGGATGCTGGGTTGCTTCGCTCGGACTCTGCCGGGGCTGCCGCGGCGGTGGTTGCTGTGGCTGTCGTGGATGCAGCCGTCAGCGACGAGACGGTTCCGCCAAAAAGTGACGCCATGGCCGCCTCAAAGGTTGGGCCGTACGCAAGCCGATCTTGCAGTGCGAGCACGACCAGGCGCAATTCCGGCATCGGACTCCGCTCGGCTTGCAGATAAATGGGCTCCGCATACAACAGCGCGCGCCCCGACGGAATCACCAGCAAGGCCCCGCGCCGCACATGCGACCCTTGCTGATTCCACAGCGTCAATTGCCCGGAGAGTTGGGCATTTTGATCGATTCGAGCCTCGATTTGCAGCGGTCCGTCGACCAGCTTGGTTTTGGGAAAGTTGTAGACCACCGACGTACCGTAATGTGCGCCGTCGCTGCGTCCGGCAATCCAGCCGATCAGATTATTCCGGTTGGCCGGCGTGAAGGGCAGAATTTCCACGAACTCCTCGCCGCTTTCGCCCGGCAGTTTCATCAGCACGAAGTTTGGCTGCATCGCCTGGGTGGTTTGCTCGCCTCCCTCGCTCATGCCGACCTCGGTCGCGACCGTCCACAAATCTTCACGGTTGTAGAACGCCTCCGGATCCGTCATGTGGTACAGGCCGTAAACCTCGGCCTGCAGCTTGAGCAACAACTCGGGATAGCGCACGTGCTTTCGCAGTTCCGGCGGCATCATGGACGCATCTTTGAACAAGCTCGGAAAGATGCGGCGGTAAGCTGCAATGATCGGGTCTTCTGTATCGAAGACGTAAAACGTTGTGGTGCCATCGTAGGCATCGATGACCACCTTCACGCTGTTGCGCATGTAGTTAATGAGATTGTTGTCGAGACGATAATGGCTTGAGTACGGATAGCTGTCTGAAACCGTGTAGGCATCCATGATCCACGACAGCCGGCCGTCGTCGCCGAGCACGATGTAGGCATCCGGATCGTAGGTGAGGAACGGGGCCAGCTCCGACACGCGATCCCGTATGTTGCGCCGCATCAACAGCCGGCTAGTCTTATTCACGTCGTCGCTGAACGGCAGCTTCGCGAGGTCGCTTTGGTCGAGCGCGAGGATCAGGCGGCGCAGGAAACCGCCGAGAACGATACCACCGTCGCCTTCGTAGGATGTGAGATTGTTGCTTTCGCCCTGCGGGTAATTGAATTCCTTCTGCCGCGTCTTCACATAGACGTCAGTATTGGTCAGTTCGCCGAAATAGATCTCTGGGCGCGTTACGCTTACGCTAGGCACTGTGCTCTGCACCGGCATGTTGCTCAGCATCAGAGTAGGCAGTCCTTCCGCCGTGAACCCATTGACCGGGTTCATGGTGATGCCATAGCCATGAGTGTAGATCAGCTTCTCGTTAATCCAATTGCGGCTGCTCTCCGGCAGCTTATCGACGTTCAACTCGCGCGCGGCCAGCATCACCTCGCGAGTCGTGCCGTCGATATCATAGCGATCAATGTCGATGTCGGGAAAGTCGTAGTAAGTGCGGATTTCCTGAATCTGACGCAGCGTGTCCTGGAGTGCGTGCCAGTCCCATAGCCGGATGTTTTGCAGCGTAGCCTGATTGTTCGCCGGGTCAGCGGCCGCAACCGTCGTCTCCGCGGGAAACTCGCGCTGCGACACCCGGTTCAATCCGTAGGCCTGCCGCGTCAAATCGGTGTTGTAGACGATGTAAGGCTTCTCGCGAACCAACTCGTTCGGTTTGACGATAAAGCTGCTGACGTACCAGGCGATTACTTGAACGGCGATATAGCAGAGGGCAGCCGGAAGGATCGCTGCGACCAGCCATCGCCCGCGTGGCATCCGTACCGCGTTGAGGGCTGCGATCACCGCGCCAAGAATGAGCGCGGTGCAGACCACGAGCATGCCGGTGAGCGTGACGTGCGCGTCCGTATAGGTGACACCGCCGAAAATCGTATGATCCTCGAGCAATTGCTCGAACCGACTGATATACACACGCATCGCGAGGATTAGCAGCAGGAACGCAAAGGTGATGGAGAGCCCGCGCCAAGGTAGAGTGACGTGGCGGCTGAGGCGCCCGGCGAGCACACGCGCTCCGCCCGTGATGAGGATGAAGAAAACCGCGAGAGCACAGGTCATCACGGCCAGGGTAAGCAGCCAGCCGAGAATGAGCTGCCACGCGGGCAGAGTGAAGAGAAAGAAGTTCAGCGGCTTGCCAAAAATCGGGTCTACGACGCTACCAGTCGTGCGCGGTGCGTACCAAAAGAGTGCGAGCGTTGGCCACTCCTCTACCATGGCGCCGCCGGTTGCAGCGGCAATGGCGAGCGAAGCGCCCAGCGCAATGAGTCGCAGAACCGGCTCGACTGGCAGCTTCACTGGCTGCCGCCCGATGAAAATCGTGTTACCCTCCGGCAAATCGGAGAGGTGTGCCCGCTTCAGAGCCAGGAACGTTCCGAATAGAATGAGAAATGTGGCGGCGGCAAAGGCCGAGAACATCCCCCACTGAAGAGTTAGGGTTTTCCAAAACACCTCCCCATAACCGAGCGACCCGAACCAGAGCACGTCCACGTAATAGGACAATGCGGCCCGGCCGCCGAAGAAGATGGCGGCAACGACGGCGACAATGAGAAGGATGTGGCGGCGACGGCGGGGCTGCCCCGGATGCGGCGGCGGCCAGTCGATGGACTCGGACATTGCTCTACTCCATTCTTTTCAACTTCAGTGGTTATCCGCATAATACTCTCTCGGCCTCGGCAAGTGGCTTCATGGCGACACCGCACTCGCGGAATGACTAGGAGATGGCTATGGTGTCCGCATTTTCGACACGCAAAATAAAGAAATTCCCTGTATATTTTCTTGTTGGCAGAGAATCTTGCGAAGAAGAATGGCGGCAGACTGCTTCGCCCTTGCCCGTGACTTTTTCTGGCGCGACCCCAGTTCAAGGTGAGTATGCTTAAACACTCGGTGTGCCTGTTGTTGGTTCTGGTTGTGGCTGTCTCGGTGGCGACTGCTCAAATGCCTTCGGCGCAGCAGTTTTCTGGGCCGGCGTTGCCCTACAGCCCCAGTCTTGACTTGTCTTCGATGGACAAGTCGGTGGACCCCTGCGTGGATCTCTACCATTATTCCTGCGGCGGTTGGCAGAAGAAAAACCCGATCCCGCCCGACCAGACTTCGTGGTCGGTCTATGGCAAGCTGTATCAGGACAACCTGACGTTTCTACGCGGCATGCTGGAACAGGCGGCACAAGCGAATGAGCAACGCAATGCTGTGACCCAGAAGATTGGCGACTTTTACGCTGCCTGCATGGACGACGCCTCAGTAGAAAAGCGAGGCGTCTCGGCGATTCAGCCGGAACTCGACGCCATCGCGCAGGTTCAGTCGACGAAAGAACTCGCACCGCTGGTGGCGCGGCTGCAAGTGACCTACTTCCGCTATTCCTACACCAGTTCCATGCTGTTTGCGGCTGGCTCGACGCAAGATCCGGACAACTCCGAGCAAGTGATCGCCGATGTGGACCAAGGTGGCCTGGGCATGCCCGACCGCGACTACTACACCAAAGACGACGCCAAGACAAAAGAAACGCGCGAGCACTACGTTCAGCACCTACAAAGAGTGTTCGAGTTGATTGGCGACAGCCCGGCCGCTGCTGCGGGGAATGCCGAGACCGTCATGCGCCTGGAAACTGCCATGGCCAAAGCTTCACTCACTCGCGTGGAACGCCGCGACCCGCACAAATTGGTCCACAAAATGAAGGTCGCCGATCTCATCCAACTTGCACCGAACTTTGACTGGGTCACTTACTACCGGGAGGCTCGATATCCGGAGTTCCCCATTCTCAATGTGGACGCTCCCGAATTCATCAAAGAGCTCAACACGCTGCTATCTTCGGAGTCGATCGACAGCTGGAAAACCTATCTGCGCTTCCACGTGGCCGACACTTCCTCCCCATATCTCTCCTCGACGTTTGTGAACGAAAATTTTGAGTTCTACCGCAAGTACCTGCGCGGCGCGAAGGAGCAGCAGCCCCGCTGGAAACGTTGCGTGCAGTATGTCAACTATGGCCTGGGGGAGGCGCTGGGTCAGGTTTATGTGGCCAAAGTCTTTTCCCCCGAACTCAAGCAGAACACGCTTGCTATGGTTCGGGGCATCGAGGACGCGATGGGGCAACGCATCCGGGCGCTCGACTGGATGAGCCCGGAAACCAAGCAGCAGGCGCTGATCAAGCTGGCGGGCATCCGCAACAAAATCGGTTATCCCGACAAGTGGCGCGACTACAGTTCCGTGAAGATTGTTCGCGATGATTTCGCCGGCAACGTCGAGCGCGCGCATCAATTCGAGGGCCGCCGCGACATCAACAAGATCGGCAAACCCGTCGACCACGGCGAATGGGACATCACCGCTCCCACGGTTGACGCTTACTTCAATCCGCAGATGAACGACATCAACTTTCCTGCCGGCGTGCTGCAGCCGCCGCTCTATGATCCGAAGATGGATGATGCTCCCAACTATGGCGATACCGGCGGCACCATTGGCCACGAACTTACCCACGGCTTCGACGATGAAGGCAGCCAGTTCGATGCCAAAGGGAATCTGAAGGATTGGTGGACCAAAGCAGACCGCGAGAAATTCGACGCGCGCACCCAGTGCGTGGACGATCAGTATTCAGGGTATGTTTCGGTGGAAGATGTTCACGTCAACGGCAAGCTGACGCTGGGCGAAAACGTCGCCGATCTGGGTGGGGAGATTCTCGCTTACATGGCCTGGCAAGAAGCCACGAAGAACAAGAATCTTCAGCCCATCGACGGGCTGACACCGGAACAGCGCTTCTTCATTGGGTTCGCTCAGTGGGACTGCGCGAATGAACGTCCTGAGGACATGCGGGTGCGGGCTATGACCGATCCGCATTCGCCCGCGCGCTACCGTATCAACGGAGTCGTGGTGAACATGCCGGAGTTCGCTCAGGCATTCTCCTGCAAACCAGGTCAGCCCATGGTGAAACCCGCAGCCAATGTTTGCAAGGTGTGGTAGCTGCTGGGCGCCGCTTAGCGCTGTGTCATGGCGGGTCGAATCCGATGGGATTGTACCGAGCAGGGCGGGGAAAGCTTCAAGACAACTTTGCCTCTGCGAAGGTTTTCAGCATTTGGCGCAAGCGGGCAACATCGCTGCGTTCTTCTTTGTCGTCGGCAACGAACTCGACCCCGTAGCGGTATCCATCGCGATTGCGTACTTCGCTGCGCACGCGAATAGGTTCGCCAGAATACGGAGGAGTGAACTCCACTTCGATCTCATCTCCGAGTCCGAGTTCAACCCCCGCCACCAGACACATACCGCCTTCGCTCATTTCCGTGCCGCGCCCATCACGGATCAGGGTTTTATCGGGCTTGTGGACGACGGCCCGGACGGGGACATCGATTTTGTAGCGCGGCCAGCGACGTTCTTGCGGGTACGCGGGCAAAACCGGTGCGTCGGCGACTGTGGCAGACATGACGGCACATTAGCAGTTTTTAACCGGTGTTAAACGTAACGGAAGTCCAGCGACGCAAGTTGTACTCGCGACCGCCGCTATCTCCTTCGCGCCCGGATACTGTTTATTCGCGTGGACTTGGCGCGTGGGCTCGGCCTGCCTATTTCTTACGCGCCCTGACCTTTGCCCATCGGGCCCTCTGCGCGGCGGCTATTCTTTTACGCCCGGCTGCCGATATAGTTCGCTTCTTGCGGGGCGCGGTCGCTTTGGACTTGCCCCCTTGCATGTAGACCTTCCCAAAGGCAGTCAGGCCAGCGGTTACGCGGCGCAACTCACCCTCAAGACGCATCCGTTCCTTCTGGAGTTGGTCGACGACTGTCTGCATCAGTGATTTGGGCATGAGGTCATGTTATCACTCGCAGTTCTGACTACCAGCCATTGGTGGAGGCACGTCAAGCAACCGCGAGTTCCTTAGACCGCAATGGGCTGCTCTGCGAAGACCTTTGGCTCAACCTCGACGGTAGAGCTAAGCGAGCGGGTCACCAGACACAGCTTTTCTGTCTTTTCCAGCAGACGCTGGGCGCGTTCGCGCTCTGCCTCTGCATAAACGATGACCACCGGCTTCAAGCTGACCTTAGTGAAGCGAAAACCGCCGCTCTCTTTTTCGATCACGCCGTCGACGGCGACTTCAATCCCCTGAAAGTCCAACTTCGACGCGGTGGCTACGGCTCGGAATGTGGCCACAAAACAACTGGACACGGCTGCCAGCAGGAAGTGTTCCGGGGTCCAGAAACCGCGTTCGCCCCCGAACTCGGGCGGGGCGGAGAAATTGATCAGGCGGGGCGCGCCATGCTCCAGCTCGACGAAACCGCGGTCAAGCAGATGCCACTGTGCACTTGCGTGGTAGGTATATTTGGTTTCCATATCGTCTCCCCCTTATCAGCCTAACCGGCAGTGGGAGCGGGGGCTGTGAGGGCCGTCACATGGTGCGGTGACGCGTGCTAACCTTCCAGTTTGAACCGGGTTGCGGCGAGGGCATAAAGCGGCCTCCAAACCAGGCGGTTGATGGTAACCACCAAGACGGCCATTACCACGGTTGCGGCCAGGAGCAGACGAAAATTGCCGCTGTCGGTCGCGTAACTGATGATCGCGCCCAGTCCAGTGGTCGAGAAAGTTTGGCCCCGGAAGTGGAAATACTCAGCCACGATGCTGGCGTTCCATGCCCCACCCGACGCAGTGACGAAACCGGTGATCAAGTAGGGAAATATCGCGGGGAGAAAAAGTCTTCGCCAGCGCTCGACCACGCCCAGTTGATAGGCGCCGCAGACTTCCTTCAAATCTGAAGGTATGGCGGTTGCGCCGGCAACCACATTGAACAAGATGTACCACTGCGTGCCCAGGAGCAGCAGTACGATCGAGCCGATTCCGAGACCACCGCCGGCACGAATCAGCACCAGAAGAATGATGGGGAACAAGGCGGTCGCTGGTACCGACGCGGCGATCTGCACAATCGGCTGGGCGATTGCGGACAACCTTGGCCGTAACCCGATGGCTACTCCGACAGGAACCGTCCATAGGGCTGCCAGTAGCAGAACAGCTTCCACCCTCAGAAATGTGGCTCCGGCTCCCCGAAAGACATGGAGCCATTCCGCTAACGACATCATGGCCAGAATTGAGAATACCTTGGCTACTGCGTATGCGATTCCAGCCAGCCCTACAGCCGCCAGCGCGCGTAGAGTCCAGCGGCGTACGCCACTTGTAGCCTTGATTTGCGAGTGTGACTCGCGATGCTTGTCTTGCGCGAAGTGTAAATCCAATCTTTCGCGAATCGGCAAAACCAGAGAGCGGGTCACAAAAGGAAGAATTCTTGAACGGCGCAGCAGATCCAGAATGGGCGAATGAGGTATCTGGGCCGCACCCACCTGTTCGACCTTGAATTTTTCGGCCCAGGCGATCACCGGGCGCCAAAGCACCTGGTCGATGAGAATGATGACGCCGATCATGGTCATCAAACCCCAGAAGATGGCTCGCGTGTCGCCCGCATTGGCGGCAGTCTGAAGATAGGAGCCGAGACCGGGCAAACGAAAATCCCGATCACCTAAAACAAACATCTCGCAGGCCATTAAGAAGAACCACCCGCCAGCTACCGACATCATCGAATTCCAAATGAGCCCAAACGCCGCCTGCGGCAACTCGAGTTGCCAAAAGCGCTGCCACCAGCTCAAACGATAGGCCAGTGCCGCTTCGCGCATTTCGGTGGGGATGCTCTTCAGTGAGGAATAGAAACTGAACGTCATGTTCCACACCTGGCCGGTAAAAATCAACAGGACCGATCCAAGCTCTACACCTAATTGCCTGCCGGGAAAAAGCGCCGCCATCGAGATCATCACGCCCGGAAGGAAACTGAGGACAGGGATCGACTGCAAGGTGTCGAGTAGCGGAATCATGAAGCGCTCGGCCTTACGGTTGTAGGCAGCTACATATCCGTAGACCAGCGTAAAGAAGAAACTGAATAGGTAGGCGATGGCAATCCGCAGGACCGAGAACAAGGCATATTTAGGCAGCGCGGCCAGGTGAAGGCTGATTTCCGCCTGAGAGTTAACCGGGCCGGACCAATAATGGGCAAACGCCAGGACGCTATAAAACAGGCCGATCGCGCCCAGCACGATCGGCAATTCTCTAGCCAGAGAGGTAACGCCCGCCGGCACGATACCCCATCCTGCCGGCCGGGGAGAGGCGTCGTGAATTGATTGCCGCATCGGCATCAATGGAGGGGGACAGGCGGGTTGGAATTTGGGACGCTCGAGACGCTGGTCAGCAATAATCGGTCTGTTTCCGAGTCGTAGGTGAAAATCTCAGCATATCGTCCCCAATTCAAGGCGGTATCGATTTGGCGCTGAACATCATCGTGGGAAAGATGCTCGTCCAGAACGTCGCGGAAAAATTCCAAGGGCACCTCGCGGTTCGACTTCCGCTCAAGCGCATTGCGAATCTGCTGAATTAGCGTGACGTGGCTGAGGATGGCTGTGCGAAAAAGCTGCTTTCGAGTGCTGATATCTGCTTCTGCAAATTCCTTTCCCGCAGGAGTGATGTGCACGTCGCCTCGCGTTGAATCCGCGAAGCGCAGCATGACCGCCCCGTCTACGATGGGAAAGAGGTCGTCCACTTCCATCAGCAACTCTTCGGCGAGGTGGTACAGGTCCTCCTCGCCCCCGCGATCGTTGAGGAACTCTAACAATCCAGCCATTCCGCCTGCGGTGGCATGGGGCAACACCTGAAATGGAGGTTTGCGCAGCGCGGGCAACTCGGTGACAGGACTGCACTCCAATTCGGGTTGGGTCATGACTTTGTAGATGTAATCCACGTATACGAGAAATTCAGCGGATTTCCGATCCCGCGGTTGAGGCAGTGAAATGCGGAAATCAGCGCGGATCTTTGCCGGGTGCGTTCCCAATACCACGATTCGATCCGCCAGCAGGACTGCTTCTTCAATATTGTGTGTGACCAGGAAGACGCTTCTGGTGGGGATCTCGTCTTTGATCCACAGTTCCATCAACTCGCCGCGAAGGTTTTCAGCCGTAAGCACATCCAACGCAGAGAAGGGCTCGTCCATGAATAACACTTCGGGTTTGACTGCGAGGGCGCGCGCAAATCCGACGCGTTGTTTCATGCCCCCAGACAGTTCTTTGGGATAGGCGTTTTCAAAACCCTTGAGTCCCACCATGGCCAGCGCTTCTAACGCCTGAGCATGTCGAGCCGGGTGCTCAAACCCTCGTGCTACCAGCGGAACCTCAACGTTCTCCAGCACGGTCAACCAGGGAAACAACGCAAAACTCTGGAAGACGATGCCGATGTTTGGGGCGCAGGAGTCCAGGGGTTGGCCATGCAGGAGTACGCTGCCACTGGAAGGCGCTGTCAACCCCGACAAAATTCTCAACAAGGTGGATTTTCCAGATCCTGAAGGTCCCAGCAGGGCGAAAATGCTATCGGACTCGACGGACAGATCCATGGGCGCGATGATCTGAATCCCCCTTCCATCCGGTTGCTGAAAATTCTTTTCGATCTGACATGCCTTGATAATTGGTTCCTGCGGCTGGGGGAGTTGCGGTTCCCCTGTCTGCACTGTTTCTGTGACCTGGTCCGAGGTCGCAGTCGCTGCACTTGAAAGCTCGTCCATCAGCCGCTGCCAAGCCTCTTCCGGAAGTTCATCCAGGAAGCGCACTCGGTCGTGGGGCTTGATTTTGTCAACCAAAGCCCGCATTTCTCCCAGCGGCAGCGAGTGCAGCAGGACGTACTGGTGATAGTAGGGGAATTGAGCGACGACGGAAGCGGCAAGCTCCACGGGCAAGTTGCGGAATAGGGGCTGCTGCTGTTCGAAAGGAAGCTCACCCAACGCCTCGGCTGCCTGCAACGCATCGCGAGTCTGCAGCAGAGCCACAGCCTCATTCCAACGGGTCTCGGAAACTGCGTTCCGGAGCCTCTCAGTGATGGGTGAAGTCATTAAGATTCCAAGATCGTAGCGGAAACGATAACCCTCGGACCGCACAGCAGAAATCGCTCCGCGATATATCCTACCGCGAACATCCCTTGGAAATGTGCAAAGTCCCTCGAAGTCCTGGGCGCGCTCCGCGATATCGGCGGTTGGACCGGTACGGTTAGAATTGACGCGAGTAAGAACGTCGGCCAGTAGCCGAACCGGGGTGGTGACACCGCGCTAGACGGCGAATGAGAGCTCAGGCGGAGATTATTGGAGAGTAGAACTGGCGAAGTTAAACAGCCGGTTGGCGTCGAACCCTATCGCCTTGACGATGAAAAGAAGAGCCAACAACATCCCCAGCATGACCGCGTATTCGGCCAGTCCCTGCCCGTGCTCGGAGCGGAAGAGTTTTCCACTCAACGTGTGCTTGCTTAGTCTGTTCACTGAATTCACTGCCGGCCACACCTCTGGTTCAGGAATGCCGTCCTGGGGAGGACGAACAGGGGGAAGATCAAGCATTCCCAGCCGCGTCAAGCATCAAACGTAACTGAGCTGAGCGACTACAGGTAACATGGTCTCGAAACCGAGGTGCTAGTGTCTATGGCACAAAGGTGGGGAATCCGATCCGGCAAGGCCCGGCTCCGGAGCGACAGAAACAGGGCTGGTTGTAACCTGATGGCCGGCGGTGCATCCTATTCCTGCCACAGGGGTTTTGGGAAGATGTGTATGTGATGAGTTTACATACTGATAGCCGCAAATTCCGGGCCATGAACCGGCGCGAGTTGCTGAAGTTGGCTCCGTTGGTTGGGCTGGGCGCCTTCGCCATTCCCAAGCTGCAAACCCGGTTGCTGGAAGCTGGACTCGGGTTCAGTGATTGGGCGTCGGCGAGACTGTTTCGTGGCGGCCATTTGGCGCCGACGTTCGCCGACACGGAACTCACGCCGTTCGATAAATTTCCCATCAACGATTATGACGTGGACGATCCCCAGGTGGACTTTGATCGCTGGACGCTTACGGTGAGCGGGGCGGTACAGAAGCCGGGCGATTACACGCTGGCCCAGATCAGCCAGCTTCCCAAGATCACGCAGAACACCAAGCATGTTTGTGTGGAGGGGTGGGATGTGATCGGGCGCTTCGGCGGGACGCGGCTCTCTGACTTCCTGAAGATGATTGGCGCCGACACGACTGCCCGCTTCGTTTACGTGGAGTGCGCTGATGATTACTACGAGTCACTCGACATGGCGACGGCGCTGCATCCGCAGTCGCTGCTTTGTTACGAGATGTACGGCCGACCGCTGACGCGGGAGCATGGGGCGCCGTTGCGTCTGACGCTGCCCACGAAAATTGGATACAAACAGGCAAAGTATTTGACTGATCTCAAGGTCACAAATTTGTTGGAGCGGGTGGGGTACTGGGAAGACCAGGGATATTCGAGTTTCTACGGGTTGTAGGGCGGGGAACATGGCGACACGAGCCATCGCAGTTGAGGATGTGAAGACGGGCGAAGTCACCGAAGCCGTCTATGAGCACCCGTTTATCGTGCGACTTTGCCACTGGCTGAATGCGGTAGCGCTGTTCGTGATGGTGGGCAGCGGGTTGCAAATCTTCCGGGCGTTCCCCAGCTTTGGAGCAAAGATTCCGCAAAAAGACTTGCTGAATTGGCCCAAGGCGTTTGCCTTGGGCGGCTGGCTGGGTGGCGCGCTGCAATGGCACTTGACGTTTATGTGGATATACATCGGCACCGGGCTGCTGTATGTGGCGTACCAAGTGTTCAGCGGAAACTATAAGCAGGTTCTGTTCGGGCGCCGGGATCTGCCCGGGGTGTGGCCGATGCTGCGGCATTACTTTTTCTTCGGACCCAAGCCGCCGTTAAAGGAAGCCTACAACCCGCTACAGAAGCACGCCTACACCACAGTGATCGGCCTGGGGGTGCTGTCGGTTGTGACCGGTCTCGCGGTTTGGAAGCCGGTGCAATTTTCCTGGCTGGCCTGGATGATGGGGGGATTTCACTGGGCGCGGGTTTGGCACTTCGCGATTATGTGGGCGATTCTGGCTTTTGTATTCGGTCATCTGGTGATGGTGGTGCTGCACGGCTGGAACAACTTCGTTTCCATGCTCACGGGATGGAAAAGAGATCCGGAATACCCGGTGGAGTAGGCAAGTGCGGTGAATGTGGTGAACTTCAGTTGCGGTGACAGGAATGCCGGAAACGACAGCTTCGCTGGAAAAACCAGGCGAAACCCTCAATGAAGAAGCCTTGATCCGGCAAATCCGGGAGGGCGAGCACGAGCTGTTTTATGAACTCATCCGACCCTACGAACGGCGGGTGTTTGCCGCGGCGATGGCCATTCTGCGGAATGAAGCCGACGCCGAAGACGCGGCGCAGGAGGCGGTGCTCAAAGCCTTCAAGCACATCGGGCAATTTCGAGCCGAAGCGCGCTTCAGTACGTGGCTGATTCAGATTGTGGTCAACGAGGCGCGTATGCGTAGGCGGAAACAACAGGCGGTGGTCATGGAGCCGATGGTGGATCAGCGAGACGAGGAGGGACACTACACGCCGCGCGATTTTGCCGACTGGAGAGAGATTCCTTCGGAAACTCTGGAGCGGGCTGAGGTCCGGCAAAAACTTGCCGAAGCGTTGAGTTCGCTGGGGCAGAAGTATCGCGAGGTTTTCATCTTGCGTGATATGCAACAACTGAGCATCGAGGATACTGCCAAAGCTCTGGGCATCTCAGTGCCATCGGTAAAAACCCGCTTGCTGAGGGCGAGGTTAATGTTGCGCGATCTGCTAGCTCCGGGGCTGGGCGGGGGTTGGAGCAAGACGCTGTCTTTTGCGAAGGGGAACAAGCCATGGTAATGCAGTGTGCAGAGGTGTGGCGCGAGGTATCGAATTTCCTCGATGGCGAGCTCGATCCGGGGATGCGCGCAGCCATGGAGGATCACCTCCGGGGATGCAAACACTGCACGGCGGTGTTGGATGGCGCGAGAAATGTGATCCAACTCTACGGCGATGAGCGGATGCTTGAAGTGCCGCTGGGATTCAGTCAGCGTCTGCACCGCAGATTGGAAGAAGGTATGCCACGGCGCCGGGGCAAAACCTTCGGATGGATGATGGCTCTGGGGTTCGCGGCTTTGATGCTGCTCAGCTTCGAGGTGGGCAACGTTGCGAGGCCCAACGCGCCCGACTTAAGATCCGACATGGCTCGATCGGGAGGCCACATTCCCGCCGACCTCGTAGTAGTCGCGGTCCGTGATGGCAAAGTATTTCATGTGCCGGGCTGCCGGTTCATTCACGACAAGGACAAGCTTCAGACGATGACCGCCGGCCAAGCTCTGCGTGAAGGTTACGCGCCCTGCGTACGTTGCCTGAAGAAGTATCTGAGTGAGAGTCAGATCGCCGGGCAGAAGGAATCACAAACCGCCCAACTGGAGCAAGAAGGCCCGGAATAAAAAGCGTCGGGGTAGCCGGTCAGCTTGGACCTGGCCGTGGCCACCCCGAAAAAGGCTAATCTGAGGGTCGGCCTCGATTATTGCTTCGGGGCGGCATCGTCTTTCTTCATCGTGTCCTTCTTCATGCTGTCTTTCTTGGTGCTGTCCTTCTTCATGCTGCTGTTCTTTACTTTGGCGCTCTTGGTGCTTTTCTTCGCGCTGTCTGTCTTGGTGGTGTCAGGTTTCATGGTGTCTTTGCTCGCGTCAGAGCCGGTCTGGGCGAACGCGGCAAGGGAAACCACCAGGAAACACATGGCCATCAATCTGGCAATCAGTTTCTTCATATTTCCTCCTGAGTGAGTTGGAATTGAACTGCGCCCACACTACTGCGGTTGCGCATGGGACTTACCGATAGCCCAAAAGTTACAGGGTACTCGGAAAAACTTCAACAATTTCCGCCTACTGGTAAGCATGCGTGGCGCGAGGCAATCTCGGAAAGCTGCGTGCTTTCTAAGGGATGAAGCGTCCTTACCGAATTGGTACTGCCTGCCCGCCTTTTGGCTGTCGCCCCGGCAGTACATGTCTGAGCGTCATCTACTTCCCTTAGTTTTCTCCCCCTAGACTGAAATTTACACACATGAGCCGCCCCCAACTGGCTCCCGAAGCCCGTATTTCGCAGTGGGCTGAGATCGTTCCCCTGAAAACCCTAACCGCAGAAACGAGTGAACCAATGTATCGGCCGGCGATGGCGGCATAGCAAGTTGACGAATGTGATTAAGAAGCGGTTGCCGAGTCTGGCAGTTGCAGCAAGTTTGTTGCTGACGGTCCTCCACGCCTCGAATTTGCCTTCTCCTCCGCTGTCTCTTCCCGACCACGCCCGCTACGTTTTCGAAAAGGTGGGAGAAGATCTCGGGCTGGGCACGATCACGCCGGTCTACTTGTACCAAGATCACCAGGGGTTTATCTGGATCGCAAGCATGAGCGGCTTGCTGCGTTATGACGGAACGCGCGCCGTGAAGTTTGGTTCCCAGCAGGGGATCCCAAGGGCCGTCATTGACGAAATCACCGAAGCTGCCGACGGCCGGATTTGGGTGGTTAGCCGGGATGGGCTGGCGGTGCTGAGCGGCGAGCGATTTGTTCCGGTGGCTCTGCCGCCCGCGCTTCATTCGCTCGCCACCTACCAACCGATCGTCGTAAAGCCTGAGGGCATCTACGTGGCCAGTGACAACGGACTATGGCTATTCACCGCTGCCGGAGCCACTTCCGTGAAGCTCAAACAGCAGGTCTTTCCGGGGCAGGAAGTCGGGCTGGTGTACGGGGGAAATGACGGCAGGGTGTGGTTCACATTGGGCAATCGCGTGGGCTGGTTGGACCATGTCCTCCGCCCCCACTTTCTGGCAGCACAGAAGGAAATCTCCAACGAGCCGGTGGTAGCGCTCCTGCAGGACGGGAAAAAGCGGGTTTGGTTGCGGACTTCCCGGCACTTGCTGCGGCTCGATCCTGGAGCCGAACAGTTCGTGGCTGACGCGCCCAACCTGCCGCCGGCAAACGATGTGGGTATACCCTCGATCGATGGGCACGGACGGCTCATGATTCCCACCATTTCTGGCTTGTTTCTGCACTACGACGACCATTGGGATGTGATCGACAAGCGAAGGGGCACGGCGGCCAACGCGATGTTTTCCGCCATACAGGATCGCGAAGGAACCTACTGGCTGGGCTTGGGAGGCAACGGAATCCAGCGCTGGCAAGGTGAGGGACGCTGGTCCGGCTGGACCGATGCGGAGGGATTGCCAGACAACGTGGTGTGGGCGGAACTGCGTGACCACCAACAGCGGCTGTGGGTCGGGACCAACGACGGCGTTGCCATGTGGGATGCGGAGCAACATCGCTTTCGTGTGTGGAAGCAGAAAGATGGTCTGAACGGCTCGATGGCCCGGACACTCGCAGTGGCTGCCGACGGTTCGATATGGGTGCTGTGTCATCCGGGTGGTTTCACGCGATTCGATCCCCGTGGTTTGCAACCCGAGAGAGTAGCAACGCCGTGGCGGGATATCACCGGCATCGGCCCCGGACCAGACGGGCGACTTTGGGTGTCCGGCCCACACTTCTTGCAGGTGTTGCGCAGCGCCGTGTCTCCTTTTGGGTTTGCCGACGCGGGCGCCCCGCGAGAAATCGTGGATGGAATCAGCAGTTTTGCAACCAGCCCGGAAGGCGTGGTGTGGACCAGCGGACACAATGGCCTGGGACGGTACGATGGCAAGTCATGGTCGCGCTACACGCAAAAAGATGGACTCCTGTCCGATCTTGTAACCGAAGTTGTGCCGGTAGACGGGAACGAGGTCTGGGTCCGCTATGCGGACGCGCCCGGGGTGACGCGCTTTCGGCTCAAAAACCAGAAGGCGGAAGTCCAGCACATCGGCCAAGAAGATGGCCTACAAACCAATGAGGTTTTCATGCTCGGCCGCGACCGGGCAGGCAGGATTTGGGCTGGCGGCGCCCAGGGATTGACGCGGATCGTAATGGGTCGCTGTACACGGCGTTATCACCGCGACGATGGCCTGCTCTGGGACGATCAAAGCGAAGGCGGGTTTTACGCCGAGCCGGACGGGACGATTCTGTTTGGCACCAGCGGCGGCCTGGCACGTTTCGATCCCCATGCGGAGAAGGCCTTCCCGCCGGGAGCTTTCAATGTGGTAATTACCTCCGCGCAACTGGGAGGACAAGAGCATCTGGGGGATGGCGACCCGGAGGCCACGCACAAGGAAAACACGCTGCGGGCACAGTTTTCGGTCTTGTCGTATCGGAATCCGACGGCGCTGCGCTGCCGGTCCCGGCTGGCAGGATTGGAGAACGAATTCACGGAAACTCTCGCCCGGGAGGTTCGTTATGCATCGCTGGCCCCGGGAGATTACACCCTGGAGATTTCCTGTGAAACCGGCACCGGGATTAAGAGCCTGCCGGCGAGTTTCTCCTTCCGGGTATTGCCGGCGTGGTGGCAGAGCTGGTGGGCGCGGTCGTTGGGAATAATCTTGTTCGCTTTCGCTCTGTATGGGACGCTTCGTTTCCGCACCTATTCGCTGGAGAAGGACCGCCAACGTTTGGAACAGGCAGTGGCCGAGCGCAGCGCAGAACTTGAGCGCTTGAATCAGGAACTGCGCGAGGCCTCACTCACCGATCCCTTGACTGGAACCCGCAACCGCCGATTTTTTCAAGTCACGATCGAAGGTGACACGCGGCAGGCAATTCGCTCCTATCTCATGGACAAGAGTTCAGCCGGCGGGCGCAATCGTGATCTGATCTTTTACATCATCGACGCAGATCTCTTTAAAGAGGTCAATGATGTTTACGGACACGCCGCGGGAGACGAGTTGCTGAGCGAGATGACACGGCGAATCCAGTCGGCCATTCGCATGTCCGATGTGTTGGTACGCTGGGGCGGCGAGGAGTTTCTGGTGGTGTCACGCTACACCGAGCGCAGTGAGGCCACGACCCTGGCAGCGCGAATTCTTCACATGGTGGGGAACGAGCCTTTTCAGTTGAAGGGTGCGGGCATCTCGGTGCGAAGAACTTGCTCCATCGGATGGGCCGCGTTTCCGTGGTTTTGTGCCGCACCGGACGCGGTGGGTTATGAGGCGGTGGTTGAACTTGCGGACCAGGCTCTCTATGCCGCCAAGCAGGCTGGCCGCAATCGTGCAGTTGGCATGCTGCCGCGGGATGCCGACCTGGGCGACGGCACGCGGAAACTCTCACCCGAGCAGGTGCGAGCCACGCAAATCACGACCATGGGGCCGCCAGAGGGACAAGCTGCAAGCGCGGGAGCTTAATTCGCTCACAAGCTTTCGACAATTTTCTGCAATTCACGCCCAATCTCCTGGGGGTCCGCCATTGACCGGGGCTGAATGGGTGCGCCTAGCTTGACGCGTACCTCGCCCGGCCATGCAAACTTCCTTCCCGCCTGCTTGACCTCAAACAGTCCGTCGATGCGCACGGGAACTATGGGGATACCCAGATTGCTTGCCAGTAGGCCGACACCGGCGCGGAAGGGGCGCAGTTTACCGTCGACGGTGTGACGTCCTTCAGGAAATACCAGGATGCTGTAGCCGCGATCGACGCATTCGCCGGCATAAGCAAAGCTCTCGCGGAAGCCAGCCTCGCGGGGGAGCGGGAACAGGTTCAGCAGGGAAACGCCCAGGATCCATTTCACGCGATCGTAGGCCCGGGCCACCAGATTGCGGCCGGCGGACGGCGTGTGCAGGATCTCCAGAGCCTCGCCACCGGTAGCCACAGCCAGTTTGTGGCGGAGCCGGGCGGGCAATGCGGTTAGTACGAAGCCGGGATCGACATCGCCGATGTGATTGCAGATTACCAGCACCGGCCCGCGAACTCCGCGCAATGTTTCGCGGCCCTCAATGTGAGGCCACCCCAGCAAGAACACGGCAGGGCGCAGCAGCAGATAGTGCACCAGCAAGCGAACCCACGTCACCGGCCAGCGCAAAACCCAGCGCGGGTAGTGGAATTGCGCGCGGGAGGCGATCTCGCCTTGGATCATGCGATGCAAGTCGCCGACGGTTTTCAGCGCGGCAAAGCCAGTCTCGTTGAAATCGGCCTGATAGCGGTCTTCGAGGGCGCCGAGCAACTCCACGCGATCCAATGAACTGAGGTTCAGGTCGGATTCGAGGTCGGCATTGTCTGAAAGATCCGCCAGGGTGCGGCCGGTCACGCGGCTGATGAGGTCCGCCATTGAGCTGGAAGGGATGTCCTGGCCGGATGGCTGAGCTTGCACAGCTTGCTGAACCAGATTTCTGCGAGGCTTTTGGGTGGAAGTGCGGGGGAAGTCGTCTTCCGGCCAGAGAAACCAGCCGCGCATACGCTGATACTCAGCCAGGGATTGATTAGCGGCTGCGACAACTGCTTCCGGGTGGCTCTCTCCTGGCCTCAGAATCAGCACCGCACAGGGTTCGGCGTTCCCGTCACGGGGCGAAGCGACGACCAGGGCTTCCTTGACCCCGGGTTGACGGCGAAGGGCAGCTTCGAGGTCCTCCGGATAGACGTTCATGCCGGCGGGGGTGACGATGACTTCTTTCTTTCGGCCCTTGAAATAAAGGTTGCCCGCGGCGTCGAGTTCCCCGACGTCGCCGGTGCGATACCAGCCCTGTGCGTCGCTTACGGGTTGAAGGGCGTTGCCATCCCAGTAGCCAGCGGCGACTCCGCCTCCTCGCACCAAGATTTCGCCGTCTTCAGCGAGTTTGACTTCGCGTCCGTTCAGCACTTTGCCGATCGATCCTTTTCCCAGACGGAAAGGGTGATTGACGCTGATCAGCGACGTAGTTTCTGTGAGGCCGTAGCCTTGGATCACGGCGTAGCCCAGTCGGTCCCAAAATTCTTCGGTAACGTGGTCTAGTGCTGCGCCTCCGGAAATGAAAGCCCAGAACTTCCAGCCGAACTGTCGGCGGATACGGCGGAAGATCCACCAACGGCGGAGGAAGTGTTTGCCTTTGGACGCGTGGAATGCTGTTTGGAACGGTTCGAGACGGCGGTCATCAGACAGGTCACGCTCGATTTTCTCTTTCAGCGATTGCAGCACGCGGGGCACGGTGACCAGGACTGAAACGCGCTCGCGGCGGATGGTGCGAATCACATCAGAGGGTTTGAGCGTTTCTTGAAAGACGACAGTGCCACCTAATAACGGAGGAAGAAACATTCCCAGAAATTGTCCGAAGACATGGCTCAGTGGCAGCAGGTTCAGAAAGCGAATGGGATGGACAAAGCGTTCGTACTTGAGGTAATTGCGAATCTCGGCTTCGAGCGGCGCGAGATTGGCCAACACGTTGCCGTGGGAAATGACGACGCCCTTGGGCTCGGCGGTGGTTCCGGAGGTGAAGACGATCTGCAAAATGTCGCTGGGGGCGAGGTCGGCTGATGGGTAGGGAGAAGATGAATGGGGAGCCATGACTTCCGCCAGATTTTCGAGTACGAACGTCGGGATCGACGATTGGACATGCTCACGCGAAGCAAGCAGTAGCTTGGCGTTGACCTGCTGGTGAACACTAAGGAAGAAGTCGGGTGTGGCGATGTCGTCGAGGGGGACAACGACGGCGCCACGTAGCACGCATCCCCAGAAAACAGCGACCCATTCGGCGGAATTCGGTCCCCATAGCAAAACCCGGTCTCCTTTGCCGATGCCGCGTGCTTCCAGGTCACGTGCGAAACGGATTGCGGTGAGGGCGACTTGCTGGTAGGACCAGCGCTGGGTGCGGTATCCGTGAGGCTGGACGTAGGCAGTCTCCTGGGCCCGGCTGAGAAAGTGAGGCAAGTAGTCGGCCAGTGAGCGCAACTGCATGCCAGAAAGAGTAGCGCATTTAGAGGACTGTGGTGGGTCGGCACCTAACCTGTCTTATCGCCACCTTGCCGCAACCTGGTGCGCCAAGCCAGCCCGTTCCGGTGGGAAAGTTTTTTCCCTATGTGAATATGCTTTCAGCGTTCCTCTCAGTCTTTGATTACCGAGGCATGACCTGTAGCGCTCTGCGATGGTTACTAACGTGCTAGATAAACATCTCAAAGCCCTCCTCCTGTGACCGCTCACGTATGAGCTAAATGCTTTCGCTGGTGCGAATTTGAGGTTCCGTGCCGCGAAAAATGCTGCCGAGGCATCCGTGATCGGCAGTGGCACCACGATTGCCCCAAACCTCCCCGAGTGGGCAAATCTTAGTGGAGGGGTTTCTGTTCACATTACTGCCATCGCCGCAGTCACGCTGGAAGTCATTCATGACCGGCTGGAGCGTGCAAGCCCTCTGGCTGGTGGGTCTGCTTGTTGTTTGCGCCCAAATTCACGAAAACCCAAAGCCACTTGCGAGCTATCGGGTGACGAATCTCGTCTCCTACGAGCCGCAGGTACTGCCCGCGCAACCGCCCGTAATCCCACGCCTTGTGGCCCGGTCTAAACCGCCACTGGAAAGCAAACCGGCCCCGGAGCGCAAGCCGGCGTTGGAGAGCGTGGCCCCACTGGCGCCTCTTGTGGTCACGCGGCAGGTAAGAGCGATAGTCGCGCACAAGTCATCAGAGCCTGAACCCACGGCGCCGGCGCTGAAGCTAGAGAGCAAGGCGCCGGTCATTCCCAGTGCGCCGACGGCCCAGATCGTGGCAGTGGGCACCTTTTCCCACGATAGTCCGGTTACAGCACCGGTCGCTAAGCTGGCCGCATCCGTGCAATCGGGGACATTCGGCGAAGTTAACGGCAACGGAGCAGGCCATAGTCATGGAATGAACGCAACAAATGCCAGCGTGGTGATGAGTTCCGGATTCGGCAACGGGGCCATCGACGCCGTCAACGGCCACAGCAAAGCACAATCGCGCCAGCCGAGTAATGGAGCCAATGCGCCGGTCGCAATCACTTTCAAGCCCAAACCCGATTACACGGATGAAGGACGGAAGCAGAAGATCAACGGGGAAGTTCGCCTGGAGGTACTGTTCAAATCCGACGGGCGAGTACACGTAGTGCGAGTCCTGCAAGGGTTGGGGTATGGGCTGGATGAACAGGCGGTAAAGGCGGCTGAGCAGATCAAGTTCACGCCGGCGTTGCAGGAAGGCCAGCCGGTTGATTCGACGGCCCTGGTCCACATCATTTTCGAACTTATTTCATGAGGAGCGCTAATGCGTAGTTTCAGAACAGTCGTCTGCTTGCTGCTGGTATCGTCGATGGCAGGGGTTGCAGCCGAAAACAAGGTATCGGCCACTCTCTCCTTCGACCAAACCGTGGACCGGGTGGTAGAGCGCGAACACAAGTTTGTCGAGACCATGATGCGCATGCACCCTCTGGCCGAAACCTACATCCAGAACCTTCATGAAGACAGCGACCATAACGTCGAGCCGGTCAATGACCAGTATTTTCTGGGGCGGATTGACCTGAATAATGGCCCCCGCGATTCCGTATTCCAGAAGCGCCACAAAGGATTCCTGCGCCACGTTTTGAATCCTTTTCCGGCTGCCCTGAGTTACCGGTTTTTGCCGCAGGGCTTTGCGCAGATGGTAATGCTCGATGCAGACTTCCAGAAGAGTAATTACCGTTTCACTTTTGTGCGCCGCGAATTTCTTGGCGAAGCACGCTGCATCGTGATCGATGTCCAACCCCGAGAAAAAGCGCCGAAAGGGTTGTTTACCGGAAGAATCTGGGTGGAAGACCGCGACTTCAATATTGTCCGCTTCAACGGGACCTACTCCGGCCATTCCGACTACACCTATTACCTGCACTTCGACAGCTGGCGTTTTAATCTGCAAGCCGACGTGTGGCTGCCTTCCTACGTCTATGTCGAAGAGTCAGGCACACAACGCACCAGCGCACTCTTCCACGATCTGTATCTTAAAGCCCAAACGCGTTTGTGGGCCTACGACCCGGAACAGCTGAATCACGAAGAAGAGTTTACGCAAATCAAGGTTGACAGCGTGGTGGATGACCGTCCCGTCGCCAAAGATAATGCTCCGGTTGAAGCCCAGCGCATGTGGGAACGGATGGCGGAAGACAATGCGGTGGATCATCTGCAAAAGATAGGCGTGCTCGCGCCCCCCGGCGAGGTAGACAAGATCCTGCAAACCGTGGTCAACAACCTCATCATTACCAACAAGCTGCAAATCGAGCCGGATGTGCGCTGCCGCGTGCTGCTGACGCTGCCGCTGGAGTCTTTCACCATCGGGCACACGATTGTTGTGAGTCGCGGTCTACTGGATGTACTGCCGGATGAAGCATCTCTGGCGATGATCCTGGCTCACGAGCTTGCCCATATCGCCTTGGGTCATCACGTCGATACCAGGCTTGCCTTCAACGACCGCTTCTTCTTTGCCGATGCCGATGCCTTCCAACGTCTGCATTTCGAGCGACCCGCTGCCGACGAGGAAGCTGCCGATACCAAAGCCATGGAGTTGCTGGCGAACTCACCCTACAAAGAAAAACTGGTCAACGCCGGGCTGTTCCTCAAGACCTTACAGGCTCATTCACCCGTGCTGACCAATTTGATCAGTCCGCGGCTGGGCAGCAAGATGACGACTGGCAACAGCACCCGGATGACGGCGCTGTTCAACGCTGCGCCGACTTTGGAGAAGCAGCGCCTTGATCAGGTTGCCGCACTTCCTATTGGAAGCCGGATCAAGCTGGATCCGTGGAGCAATCAATTAACCATGATGAATGCGACCCCGGTGGCCCTGGTTTCCTCGCGGGAGAAGATGCCATTCGAGGTCACGCCCTTCTTCCCGTTCTTAAGTTATAGCCAGGCAGAGAAGAAACTGGTTGCTCAGGCGCCGGTAAATCCATGAACCAGTTTGCCGGATAACGTTACATCTCGCTCCCTCAGCTGCTCGACCCCCCAAAGGCCGCTTCTTTAAACCGGTACTGCCGATCGGAAAGGACGTAATGAGAGACATGATGAGGGTCCCAGGGAGGATTTGTTGCTTCCTGTTCGTGATGGTCGCGCCGGTTCTGGCGCAAAGGCTGCAATCCGGGCCGTCGCCCGCAGTCGCTGGCCCAGCCTATGATGTAAGTGTCGGCTATACCTACCTTTCCATGCCGATTTCCTCCGCAGGGCGTGTGGGCCTCAACGGTTTGGATTCGAGCGCGAGCATTGCTTTGAGCCCGCGCTGGGGGGCGACGATTGACTCCAGTTATTTGCGGACCTCTGATGTTCTCACCACTCCACACCAGGGATATTTGTTCAGTCTGCAGGGTGGGCCGGTGTTCTCGCTCATTGAGCACGGTAGAAACCGAGTGTTCGTTCGCGGGTTGGCGGGTGCGGGTCTGGTGGACGGAGCCGTGCCAGTCAGCGAGACCTCCTTTTTTCATGGATGGTTGTTACGACCTGCCTATACGGCTGGAGCGGGGATCGAGCGTTCTATCTCGGCGAATCTGGCCCTACGTGTCAATGGAGACTACGTACGCACGACGTTCTTTGATGGAGCCGGCGCAGCGCAAGCGCAGAACAATCTCCGTATGACCTTAAGCTTCGTCTTTCGCCTGAAAGAGCGGCGGCATAGGTATAGCTCAGAAGTACGGTAAGGTCCGTTTCCATCCCACAGTGTCCGGGAGCCGGCCTTTTGCGGCGTTTTCGAGAGTTCGCCGCAACTCCACTGACCGCTTCCGCAAGTAACCCAGTCGTACACTCACTTTCGGTAACCCTTAGTAACCATACGATTCTGTAGACCCAGCCGTACAATGACCCTTGTCCGAAAGAACATTTCCCGATAGGTGAGTGGCCGGGATGGAATGGTCCACTTGCCGGATACGAGTCGGCGAGCGGGTTCTCGGGCATGAGTTGAAACGGAGCTGGAGTCCATACTTCTATGGCGTTTGGGTTTGGCTTCAACAAACAGAAGGTGCTCAGTGCTGCGGAGAAGTTTGTCCAGCAGGGCAAGATACAGAACGCCATCACTGAGTACGAAAAAGTTCTGAAAGCGGACGCCAAGGACTTGACGGTGGCGAACACCGTAGGCGATCTGTACTCGCGGCTGGGCAACCAGGAAAAGGCCGTGGAATGCTTCAAGACTGTGGGCGATGCGTATGCGTCGCAGGGTTTCACGGTCAAAGCCATCGCCATGTACAAGAAGTTGAGCAAGCTGAAGTCCTCGCTCGACTGCGTACTCCGGCTGGCGGAACTGTACACCCAACAGGGATTGTTCAACGACGCGCGCGCCCAATACCTGCAAGTGGCGGAAGAGTTCCTGCGCAATGGAGAATTGGAGCAAGCTGTACGCATTTTCCAGAAGACTCTGGAGATGGACCCGGAAAACGTGGCCATGCGCACCAAGCTCGCGGAAGTTTATGTCCGGCTGGGGAAGAAGAATGAAGCCTGGCAGATTTTTTCCGCAGCCACGGAAACGCTGCGCTCCAAGGGTCAGTTGGAAGCGGCGGAAGAGATTCTGCAACGGATGTTGAAGCTGGATCCGGGCAGCAGCTACGCACTGCTGCTGCGGGGCCGGAATGCATTTGATGCCGGCGATATGGCTGCGACCATCGAGTGCCTGGAAAAAGTCGCCGATCTGGACAGTAATCCTGACGGTTTGCGAACCCTGTTGCAAGCCTATGTGCAGAGCGGGCGTCTGACCGAGGCGGGAACCCTGGCGGGAAAACTACTCTCGGTACACAACGACATCACCGCAGTGCTCAGCTATGCAGAGGCGTTGATGACGGCAGGCCATTTTGCCGAGGCCTTGCAGGTGTACCAGCAACATTGTGAGCGGTTACTGGCGGCGGATTCGGGCAAAACGATTGAGAACTTGCATTCGTTGATCGGGCATCTCCGTGAAAATCCCACAGCGCTCGAAACCTTGCTTGAACTGCTGAACAAGGCCGGAGACACAACCCACATCACCGAGGTTTACGAACTGCTGGCGCATGCCTACGTGCAATCCGACCAGCTGGAAAAGGCGCGCGACTACTATTTGAAATTGACTCAGCTCGAGCCTGAGAACCAGATTCATGCCCGCAATTATCAACAGGTACTGGGCAAGCTGGGCACTTCCTCGGGCGAACGGCTGATCAGTGCGGAAGAAGGCGCAGTGATGGTGGATGAACTGGAAGCCACCGCGCCGTTCATTGATCAACGCTATGCCGACGATGTGGCGTTGGCAGTGCGCGCGGCCTTGACTGACGCCGAACTTTTCATCTCCTACAACATGCCGGCCAAGGCGCTGGGACCGTTGATGTCCGCCTTGCCGCAGGCGCCCCGCGATTTGCGCATCAATCAGCGGCTGGCAGCCCTGCATACCCGGGCGCAACGATTCACCGAAGCAGCGGTTTGTTGCCGCACGCTGGAGAGTATTTACCACGAGGCAGGCTGTCCGGACGAAGCCACCCGCTATGGGGAACTGTCCGCAAAGTACGAGGAGCGCGCGGCCTCGACGCCGGCGCTTTCGATCAAGGCAGCTGCGCGAGTGGAATCTGCCGTGGTTACTGAGGAAGCTCAGGTCAGTGAGATTGCCGAAGGGGCGGTGCTTCCGGCTCCAGCCGCACCTGCGGAAGAGTCAGGACCATTCTTTCATGCCGGTGAAGCACAACCGGAAACCACTGAATTCGTGGTGCAGGCCGCGCCGACTCAGGAGATTGATCTTTCGGCGGAATGGGAAGAAGGCTTCACCGAGGCACCGGCGATTAGCAGTGCGAAGAGCGAAGCCCCAGGCGGCAAACCGGCGGGCGTGGCATCAGAAGCCACGATTGCCGAGGCAGTTGAGGAGATCCGCTTTTACCTGGCCAACGGCATGGCGGAGGAAGCACAGACTGCCTTCCGCAAGCTGGAACAACTGAAACCCGATGCATCCAAACTGGAGACACTGCGTGCCGAACTTGAGGCTGCGCAGGCACAAGCGCCGGCGACCGAAGCGGTTTCGGTGGAAGTAGCAGAAAACTCGGTACGGGTCGAGGAAGAACCGGCGGCCACTCCGGAGCAGGCCCCGGCTACGCTCGATGCCTTCGTCAGCGATCTTGAGTCTTCTTTGGGAGACGGATTCCTGCCGCAGACAACCGCGCAGGAATTGCCCGTCAAAGCCGATGCCGAGCCGGCATTGGCCACCGCCGAGGCGCAACCAGCCCCGGTGCTCAACGCATTGGTCAGCGATCTGGAATCTTCGCTGGGAGACAGTTTCCTGGCTGAGGCTGCGGTGGCACAAACCACACCAGTTCCAGCGCAGGCTACACCGGCGCCGGCCCCACCGGTGGTTCCAACCGCTATGGCGGCGGCCGCCGGGGCTGCACCGGCAGTCGCGTCTCCGACATTTACCTATCAACCTACACCGATTCGGCCGCTGGTTCCGCAGGTTCCGGGATCCGTTCCGCCGTCCAAGTCCGATGCCGGCGCAGGCGTGGACCTAGCGGACATGTTCGGAGAACTGAAACACGAACTGGAAGAGGAAACCACCAGCGCAGACGAAGATCCGGAAACGCATTACAACCTGGGGGTTGCTTTCCGCGAGATGGGCTTGCTGGATGAAGCCATTGGCGAACTGCAGAAGGTATGCCAGTCGGTGGAGCGTGGCCATCCTTTCCCGCAGATCATGCAAACCTATACCTGGCTGGCGCAGTGCTTCCTGGACAAGGGCGTGCCGGAAGCTGCCATTCGCTGGTATGAAAAAGCGCTTATCCTGCCCACATTGGACGCAGACACTCGCACTGCCCTGCACTACGAACTTGCTTCATCCTACGAAGTCGCGGGAAACAAGACGGCTGCCTTGAGCCACTTCATGGAAGTGTACGGCAGCAATATTGACTATCGCGACGTCGCCGAGCGCATTAAGACCTTGAAGTCGTAGAATGTCCCGATGGGTCAATCTTCCCCGAGGCTTGGGACGTGGTCTCACAAAGTCCGGTTGCACCGGGCTTGGCCTCTGCCTGTTAGGAGCGCCGTGTGACGGCGGACCCCAAGACTTTCCAGGACAAGACCTCCCAGGACAGAACTTCAGGGAGCAATGGGACGGAGATCGATTCCCGCGAGCGATCTGCCGCTTCGTTTGCGGCAGCAGAATCGCAACCGGGAAAGCGAGACGCCGTACACCCTACGCGACTCGACCTGTGGCTCCATCGGATCACGGTGCTGCTGTTTGTATTTGTTTGCGCAGTGGTGGGGGTGCTGCTGGTCATTCTTCCTTGGCAGCCGGAGTGGACCGACAACCGTCTGTTGCTGACCTATCCCTCCTTGCGGGCCATCGTGGCCAATGGTTTTGTGCGCGGGATCTGCAGCGGCCTGGGCATTCTGGACATCTGGATTGGATTCTGGGAAGCGATCCACTACCACGAAGGGGAACAGGCCTGAACCGATCCCCGGTTCACGAAAGAGAAACCGATCATGAGCGATAGCCAATCCAAGCGCGCGCCTCTGGCCTACGAGAACGAAACTTTTCTCAATAGCCCCGATGGCCGAATCCTGCGCATTCTGTCCGAGTACCAAGAGCCTCTGGCGCGTTTTCGCCGGGAGCAGATCCAGGATACGGTGGTGTTTTTCGGATCGGCACGGTTTGCCAGCCGCAAAGTTACGGAAAAGAATCTGGCAGCGCTGGACAGCGGGAAAGTGGGCGCAGCCCTGGGCCGGAAACAGGCTCTGGCAGCCGTAGATATGGCAAAGTATTACGAAGAGGCGCGCCGCTTGGCCTTCTTGCTGAGCCAGTGGTCGATTCAGATTCCCGCCCGCCGCCGCCGCTTTGTGGTCACCACCGGCGGAGGCCCGGGGATCATGGAGGCGGCCAACCTGGGCGCGAAAGAAGCAGGCGCGAAGACGGTTGGGTTGAATATCCATCTTCCTTTTGAACAAAACCCAAACCCTCACATCACGCCATCGCTGAATTTCGAATTCCATTATTTCTTCATGCGCAAATTCTGGTTCGCGTATCTGGCGAAAGGGCTGGTGATTTTCCCGGGCGGATTTGGAACCCTGGATGAACTGTTTGAGATCCTCACTCTGGCACAGACGCAAAAGCTGGCCAAGAAAATCCTAGTGGCGATCTATGGAAAGAAATATTGGAACCAGGTGCTGAACTTTCAGGCAATGGTGGATTCGGGAACAATTTCGGCGGAAGACCTGGATCTGTTCAAGTTCGTGGACTCGCCCGAGGAAGGGTTTGAGTTCCTGCGCGACGGATTGACCAAGTATCATCTCGGGCCGGAACCAAGGCGCAACATTACCGCCATGCCGGAGATCGCGAAGACGAACCCGTAAGCGGAATCCTCGGCGTTCTTCGCGATCAAGTCCTTCCTTACCGCAGAGTTCGCCAGGAACTGCCGCTAAGAACGCAGTCAACCGACTTTGAAACTGATCGACTGCTCAACCACTTTGCTGCTTTACTACGTCACCGACCGGACGCAATTTGCGAGGGACGAACCGTCCCGGCGCCGCGCTCTGCTCGGCAAGATCGCGGAGGCCGCGCGCTGCGGCGTGGATTTCATTCAGTTACGCGAGAAGGACCTAAATGTGCGCGAACTGGAAGCTCTGGCCCGGGACGCCGTGCGCACAGTGCGGGAGAATTCCTCTCGGACCCGGCTGTTGATCAACTCGCGAACCGACGTGGCCATTGCCTGCGGGGCCGATGGCGTGCATCTGCGTTCGGACGATGTTTTGCTGGGCCTGGTGCGAGCCGCATGGATACGTAGTCTGGTGGCTACGCCGGTGATCAGCGTGTCCTGCCACTCGCCGTCTGAAGTGGCCCGTGCGGCGGCGGCGGCGGCAGACTTGGCGGTGTTCGCTCCGGTGTTCGAGAAGGCAGGTTCTGTGGCGGCTGGATTAGCTGCTTTGCGTGTGGCGTGCGAGCATCCCATCAAAGTGCTGGCGCTGGGCGGGATCAAGCTGCAGAATGCGCATGGGTGCGTGGAAGCGGGAGCTGCGGGCGTGGCGGGGATCCGGTTGTTTCAGGAGAATGAGGTGGCTGGGGTGGTTAGGGCGCTACGAGATGGAGAGTGACAGTCTTCTTGCGCCGCTACGCGGCTGCGCGGACAAGAGTGTCCGCGCAGCACCAGTTTTCAGGGTGCCCACTTTTTGCCGTTCTGGATGATGTCGATAATCCGCGCCAAACGGCGGGCGCGGGTTTCCTCCTGCTTGGCTCCGGTGATGGCGAGCGCCATTTCTTTCTGATTGCTGAAGGAATATTTCTTCCAATTGGCTGGCGCCGTTTTGCTCTTGGCCAGGGCCTGCTTGAGGACGGCGGGAATTTCGACGACCCGCGGAGCTGAGTCCCGCTCCATGACGACGGAGACTGTGTCTCCCGCTTTGCAGCCCGCACCCTCACGCATGGTGCGGTTGACCGCCATGTAATGGCAGCCGCCCATGGGCATCAGCGAGGAGCGAAAGCGGAATCCGTTGATGGTGCCGCGCACCGGCACCCGGGCGATGGTGCCGAAGACCTGCTTTACATCGAAAGGCGCCGCCAGCGCGGCCACGGAGCTGCCTTCCTGGCCCACCAGTTTTACTTTGAATTTGAGTTTCTTCATGCCTCTTCGCCCCCCGATCGGTTGTGCTAGGCTCGGCTTACTGTGAGCGCCATGCGGCAGCTAAACAGCCTACACCAGACCGAGGATGGGCCCAAGCTGATCGCGATTCCCGCGGGCTGGTTTCTGATGGGATCGGAGGATGGTCAGGACAATGAACGCCCGGTGCATCGAGTGTGGGTGGATGATTTCCGGCTGGCGGAGTGTCAGGTGACGAATTCAGAGTACGCGAAGTTTGTGCGGGCAACCGGGGCGGAAGCGCCTCTGCTGCTAAATGATCCTAACTTCAATCACCCGCAACAACCAGTGGTGGCGATTTGCTGGTTCGAGGCGGTGCGATATTGCGAGTGGCTGAGCGGTCTGCACGGAGGGAGCTATCGCCTGCCAACCGAGGCGGAATGGGAGCGCGCCGCACGCGGCGGAGTTGCAGGCAAGCTGTTTCCGTGGGGTGACGCTCCACCGGAGTCGTTACCGGACTATGAGAAGCGCTGGAGGAACGGTCCAGAAATGGCAGGGCGTGCAGATCCGAACGGATTCGGTCTCCGCGACCTGTGTGCCAATGTGCACGAATGGTGCAGCGACTGGTTTCAGGCCGATTACTACGCGTCGTCTCCGGAACGCAACCCGCGCGGCCCAGAGTCAGGCGAGCGCCGGGCGTCGCGTGGTGGGTCGTGGCGTCATCATATTAAGGTGACGCATTGCGCGGCGCGCTCCAGCATTCCACCCCAGTTCAAGTATGCCGACTATGGCTTCCGGGTGGCGGGTGACGGAAACTGAGGTCAGTGGCGGGTGGAGAGCAGGCCGAGAATGTCTTTCAGGCCCTGGCGGATGTATTTGAGATCGGAGGCGCGCTCGGGGAAGGGCAACGGGGTCTGCTTCTTGTCGGTCTTGCTCTCCACCCGCAGGTGTTGGCGGGCGCCCGCGATGGTGAAGCCTTCCTCGTAAAGCAGGCGCCTGATGTGCAACACACTCTCCACGTCCTTGTGGCGATACATGCGCTGGCCGGTGCTGCTCTTGACCGGTTTGAGGTGCGGGAACTCAGTTTCCCAGAAGCGCAGAACGTAAGCTGGCAGGCGGCAGAGCTGGGCCACTTCACCGATGCGGAAATAAAGCTTTTCTGGAATGACCACATCCGCGGCTCGGAGGTGGGGAGCGGTGGTCTTGTGCCGGGAACTCAACGCGGCTCGGGAAGCGGTTGGCATAGGCTCAAGCTGTGTCTCACTTTCTAGCATGAGCGGGCGTTCGGCGACAACCCCGTTGTTATGACTAGCACTTTAGTGGGGGCAAGGCAGCCGGGCGGCTAAAGTTGGCAGGCACGCTGCCGATGAAAGAATAGAAGGTTTCGGCAGGGTAGAGCGAGGGATGAGGAGATTAGAGACTCTTAACCCGCTGCCGATATCTGAATTGCATGGCAAAGGGCAGTCGAGGAGACTGGGATGAAAATCGACTTAAACGCGAACGTGGGACAGACGCCGGACGCCGGAGCAGCCGGGAAAGCGAGTTCGCGAGCAGTATCGGGTGCGGAAAACGCTGTCCCGGAAGGCGATAGCACGCGGCTGTCAACGGACCAGGCCAATGTGCAGGCCCTGAGTGCGGCAGTGTTGCAATTGCCGGAAATCCGGCAAGACCGGGTGGCGGCGCTGACGGAGCAGGTGCAGAAGGGCAGCTATCAAGTCACGGCGCAGCAAACCGCCGAAGCCTTGCTGACCGCATTGACCACAAACCGCACGGCTTAGGGCCGGGAGAAACGGCATGAGCGAAATTGGGACCGAGCGTCTGGAACCAACGGCACCGGTTGGGGAACGGGTGAGCAATGAAGGTGCGAGCGAGCGCGGACCGCGCCCGCGCCGCCCGGTGGCCACCGTCCCCGCCGATTCCGACCCTGAGCCCGCTGCTCAATCCGAAACCACACCCCACCAGGTGGATAGCCTGGCTTGACCTGGAATCAGCATGACTCATGCCTCTCCCCCTTCTATCCATGAACTTCTGATCCGGCGGCTAGGGTTGCTGCTGGCGCTGGCAGATTCGCTGGAGCAAGCCCAATCGGCACTGGCGGCAACCACTGCGGAAAAACTTGACCGGCATACCGCCCGTCAACGGGAGCTCTGGCGTGAGTTGTGCGCGCTGGCTGCCGGGGCGCCGGGTGCGCTCCGGATCCCGATACCCGCCCGATTGGCCGATGACTTGCAGGTAGCAGCGCGGCGAGTCGCGGTTCAGAACCGGTTCTACGGGGCGCTGCTGCGGCGCCGGCGCCGCACGGTAGACATTTTTTGCCGGGTGCTGGCGAATTCCGGAACCACTTACCCCGCGCCCAAGACGCCGTGCCGCCCGCATGGGGAAGGGATAAGAACGAAGGGATAAAGCATGGGTAGTCTTAATGGGGCGCTCTCGATCGCCACTGGGGCTCTGGGCGCCGAGCAAGGCGCGCTCGATGCGACCACCAACAACGTTGCCAACGTGAACACGCCGGGGTATTCGCGGCTGCAGCCAGTGCTGGTGGAAAGCAGTCCGATCGAAGTGGGCCCGGTGAGTTACGGTACCGGCGTGTCGCTGGAGAAACTGCAGAGCTTGCGCGACCCCATTTTGCAGCTGCGTATTCAGGAAGAAACCCAGCAGCAAGGGCAGCTGAACGCATCGCTGACGGCGATGCAACAGGCGCAAGTACAGTTCACCACCAGCAGCGGAGATATTGGCACGGAAATCTCGAACTTCTTCAGCAGTCTGAATCAGATTTCCACCGACCCGACCAACCTGGCCTTGCGCCAGGGCGGGCTCACCGCCGCGGGAAACATGGCGACGGCATTCAACAACGTGGCCAACAATCTTTCCACCCAGCAATCCAACCTGGACTCGAATGTCAGCCAGGATGTGAGCCAGATTAATGTGCTGAGCGGCCAGATTGCGACCTTGAACACCCAGATCAGTGAGTTGCAGGGGGTCAATCAGGATGCCAGCGCGCTGCTCGATCAGCGGGACGTACTCATTGGGACTCTTTCCAATCTGATCGATGTTTCCAGCATTCAGAGTGATGGCGGCCTGACCCTGACCACGTCGAATGGGACCGCGTTAGTGGTCGGCGGCCAAAGTTTCGCGCTTAACACCCAAACCAACGCTTCCGGTCTGCAAGACGTATATGCGCAAGGCACAGACATTACCGCCGATCTGACTTCGGGGGACTTGGCGGGGGTGCTACAGGCGAGGGACCAAACCATTCCCGGCTTGCTCTCGAACCTGAACACCCTGGCGGCAGGGATCTCAAACGCTCTGAACACGGCCAATCAGCAGGGCTTTGACTTGAATGGAAATGCCGGAGTGAATCTGTTCGTTGCGCCGCCGGCGAACGGGCAAGGGGCGGCGGCCGGCATGGCGCTGGCCATCACCGATCCGGCGCTGATCGCGGCCAGTTCCGATGGCACACCGGGGAGTAACGGCAACCTAACCGTACTGGCCGGGGTGCAGAACCAGCCGGTGGTGGGAGGACAAACGCCGACTGACTATTATTCGAACATCGTGTACACCGTGGGCAATGAGGTGTCCAATGACTCGGCAGAATTGAGCGCGTCGCAGTCGATTCTCAACCAGTTGCAGGACCAGCGGGCCAGCATTTCCGGGGTCTCGCTGGATGAAGAAGCCGCCAATACGGTGCAGTTTCAGAATGCCTATGACGCGGCCGCCAACATCGTGACCACCATCAACGACATGCCGAGATCCTGCGCTGAAGCCGGGGTGCTGCAACGAGTGGTGCCCTTGACGCGAATCCCCGGGGAGATATTGCAGGCGACTCGCTATCATGAACGAGCGCGGAAAGAGTCGGGCTGAGAACCGCGGGGTCTGGCCCGCAACCATAGATTCTGGACCAGGAACGCCCAGTCGAGGAGTTGACCGTCCGCTTTACCCACGATGGCAAGGCTGTGGCTTTCTTTTCGTGACCGGGAGGCTGAAAACTTATGGCTACAGCCGATCTACGGGTCGCCGGGAAAGCAGATCACCAACTTCAAATCGGAGGACATCACGGACTTTCACTGGTCCTTCGACGGCAGCAAGCTGGGCATGGTCCGCGGCCACACCGATTCCGACGTTGTACTCCTGCAGGAGTCCAAACCGTAAGACGGTTTAAAGAAAGATTTGTTGTTCTTCTGGTTGCAAAGCTCGTCTGACGTTGTCAAGCAGAGCCTCCGCTGAGAAGGGCTTGGGCAGGTACGACATTTGGCCCTCCCCCAGGCTGTACCGAGTCAGGGTGTTTTCGGGATAACCGGAAATGAAGATGGCCTTCAGAGTGGGACAGGCGAGCCGCAAGTCTTTTGCCAGCGCAGGGCCATTTTGGCCAGGTAGAACAATATCAGAAAGCAAGAGCTGCACGCAGCCCTGCTGCCGGTGGAACGCTGCCAGTGCTTCCCCCGCATTGCAGGCTCGCAACACCCGGTAGCCTTCGCTCTCCAGAATGTCGCAAGCGGCTTCGCGCACGAACGCTTCGTCCTCGACGACGAGAATTGTGTCCCGCCCCGCGGACAAATCATCGTAAGTTTCGAGGGGAGGGGTGGGTTGGATTTTGTTCGCGGTTGTTTGAGTCGCATTCAACATTAGGTTCACTCGAGAGCACGAGCGAACTGTTGCATTTCCCCAGCCATCGCTGGAGCATAGGCGGACACAAAAGGGATGGCTTCATTCTGAATACCTTGCCGGGCGCGACCGAGGTGAGCAACTGGAATTTACGCCGGAGCGAGGCACGGGACGTGCTCATTACGGGAATTCGTGTTGCAACACGGGGCGAATTCAACCAAGCCGGCTTTCACTCACGTGCCAATAGCGTCTGCTTGGGGTCGATTAAGATCTTGCGCGTACCCGTCGGTGCGGTTAGATGAAATGGAGTCTCGGAACCGTCGGCAAACACCTGTCCGAGCAGCGTCAGTTTCCCGGCGCGGAACGCGTACAACGGAACCGGGGTTACCAGATCGTCGGGCGCATCTTTCTGCAAGAGCGTGCCCGTAATGGTGGTGGCTCCGGCTGTGTCCACATATTTCAGCCCGCGGACTTCAAAGTGCGGGACCGCCGTTCCATTGACCCATCCGTCGTAGAACCAGTCCAGCGATCTGCGGCCTTCGTACCATACCGGACGCGGGAGTTCCTCCTCAAAGACGTGCAGCAACTCGCGAGTACTGATGGGTTTCCCCTCGAAACGCTCACGTGCCTTGCGCAGTGCCCGCACGAAAGGCTCATCGCGGACGGAGTCCGGGCCAGCTGCGACCGGCGGTTCTGCATCGCGCATCATGTAGCGCAGCATGTGAAGCAGCCAGGTGCCGCGTCCGTAGCTGATGGCCTCATAGCCGTTGGGAAACTGAGAACAGGATAGTCGCGTGCCCAAAGTGACCGGGCCGTCCTCCATCAGGCGGACCCCGTCCGGGTTTTTGAAAAAAAGGTCGTTCCGGTACTTCTCCAGCACCTCGTGGAATTTCGTCGAATCTTCCGCTTCCACCAGCATCAGCGCGCTGTAGTTCGCCAGAGCTTCCGGGATCCATTGATCGCGGTAATCGTTCCAGGTGACCAGATCGCCCCACCACTGGTGTGCGGTCTCGTGCCCGATGACCACGCCGATGAGAGTTTTTTCCGCGGGCGAGAGGTGAAGATCCGACTTTTCTTCATTGCTGAGGTAGGAAAGGCTGGAGAGAAAAACCAGACCCGGCCAGCCTTGGCTCATGTTTCCTGGAAATTGCGTCAGAGCCAACTGGTGATACGGGTAAGGCCCGAACCACCGCGAATACGATTCGATGGCGTGCGCGGACATATTGGCCACCATTTGCTCGTTACGCGCAGGGGAGTGCGCGGCCGAGACCGCCATAGCGGGGGCCGTCCTGCTGATGGAGGGAATGTCGGGGACGACGGTCTCGCTGTCGCCCAGGAACCCGCGTTCGACGGTTTTGGTGGCGTAGGCTTCCACGACCACGTCTCCCGCGCGCGCTTCAACCCGTTGATATTTGCCGAGGTCGAATCCGGCTACGGGGATGGGCCGCTCCGAAACCCAGTGGCTTACCTGCTCCGCAGGTGAGGTTGTTTCTGCCAGCGCGGTACCCGCGGCGGCGGGGGCATCGACGCGTTGGCCGGTTGCCACCAGCGTCCAACCCGGCGGGTAATGGAATTCGAGATCAAAGTTGGACATGGCGATCCCGCGGTTGGGATACCAAGTGCCCCGGGCTCCCACGTAAAGTAGTCCCGCCGCGGCTTCCGAAAGCACTTCGCCGCCGTAGGTAAAGCGCAGCTGGATTCTTTGTCCGGTTTGAAGGGAGGACGGAAAAACGACGGCAACCATGTCATTGCCATGCCGGGCAAGTTGGGTGCCTTCGATGGCAGGATTATGGATGAATTCGACAGCGCGACCATCGGCCAGCACTTCGTTTATGTGAAGAAGTCTTGCCAGTTCGAACACGACTGCGCGCTGACCCCCCTGCCGTACTTTCAAGTCCAAGGTGGCGACTGCATCGATGGTAGTGGGAGGCTTTATCTCGACGCGAAGCTTGTTGGACAGGATATCAATGGCGCTAGCTCTCCCCTCTTCGACAGCGATGCTGTTGGCGCCCTGGGCCTCCGATTTTTTCTTGAGCAACGAATAGGAAGTCCACACATTGTAGTAAGCTGTGCCTTCGACGGTTTTCGATTGGCCAGCCCAAACTTGTTCGGGTGCGCCGGAATCAAAAAAGACATCGAAAACTCCCTTGGTCTGCCCCTGCAAGCGCGCGTGCAGAAAGCGGTCGTCGGGATCACCGCAATGACTTGAGGTTTGGTTCGTGGCGTCGCTCACGTGTGGATGTTGGCTGAAAGTCATGAACAAACGCAGCGCATCTGGTTCCGCAAGATTGCGCGCGGTCTGGTTCCAGCGGGGGACGAATTCCGTCGAGCCTTCGGCGGGGGTGAGATAGGGCTGCATTTCGACAAAAGTGTCGTCGTTGAAGCGGAAATAGGCGTTGTTGAAGCGTTCCTCCAGGATGGCCGCTCCGGTTTGCAAAGTCATGGAGGCCCGTTCGACCTGATTGGGCGGAGTCAGCAGAATCTCACCTTCGCCTTCGAAAAACGCGCCGGTGACGCAACCGGCGACGTCCTGGGTGAAGCCGATGACGCCGTCGTCGAGTGAAATGTGGAAGGCGGCGCGGTCGATGGAAAGTTCGCGGGCACGGTAGATCCGTGAGCTGTCGAGTCCCACGCTACTTAGCTGCAGAAATAGACTCTCAGCGGCGCTATGCGGAACTGACGTTCCGCCGGGTTGGGCTGGAGGCGGGTGGGCGATGTCCTGCCCCAAAGCAGGGATCAAGGCGGCCAGTAACCCCGTTACCAGGCACAGCTTACGTCGCGTTCGTGCCACTACCTTGGTCACCTGCGTAGCGACTCCCCCTGTTCTAGAATGCGCCTCAATGCGGGCACCTGTCATCCTCGTCGTAAGTGCTTGTGTGTTTATACTTTCGCCTCATTGTGCCCGGGCCGAAGTCATCCATTTGAAGAACGGCCGCATCCTTTGGGCGGACCACGTCCGAGAAAACGGCTCCCGCATTGAGTATGACGTTGGGGACGACAGTTACGGTATCCCGAAATCCCTGGTGGAACGCGTCGACACGGGCGGGGTTCCTCCTCAGAGTAGCTCTTCGGGGACGGGGGACCGACATGATCTGCCGGCCTTTGTGCCCGCCGACAACCTGAAAAACGACGCTGGACTGGCCAGCCGGATCATTCCCGATGACCAGGTTGATGAAGAGCAACTGGCGGCGCTCGAGCAATCGGGGAATGGTGCAACCATCGCGGCGGGATATTTCATTGCCGGGAAGCACGAGTTCGACCATGGAAGGTATCCCAAAGCACGTAGTTACTTAGACACCGCGCTGCGCTTCGATGGTCAGAATCCAACCGTTCTTAACTACTACGCCGCCCTGCTGGTAAAGACTGGCAACGCCAGTGAAGCTTTGCCGTATGCGGAACGGGCGGTTCGTAACGCACCCGACTCGCCGGACGCGCTGGCGGTTCTCGGGTATGTGCAGTTTGCCGCGGACCACGAGCAGGACGCTGTCCGGACCTGGAAGCATTCTCTGGAACTGCGTCCCGACGTCACGGTGCAACAATACCTGGCGAGAGCTGAGCGTGATGCCACGGTGCAAGCCAATTATTCCGAGCGCGAAAGTGGGCACTTCACTTTGCACTACGAAGGCTCGCAGACTTCGGAAGCAGTTCGTGGTCAACTGCTGGCCACGCTGGAGTCGGCCTATGACGATCTATCCCGTCAGTTGGGCATCACGCCGCGCAGCATCGCGGTGGTGATTTATACCGATCAGGCTTTCTTTGATGTTACGCAGGCGCCTTCGTGGACCGGCGCAGTGAATGACGGTAAATTGCGGATCCCGATTCGCGGTCTCGCTTCTGTCACTCCGGAGCTGGCGCGTGTGCTCAAGCACGAGCTGGCACACTCTTTTATCAACCAACTTTCTGCCGGACGCTGCCCGCAGTGGCTGAACGAGGGTATTGCCCAAGCGGTCGAGCCCAAAATGCTCACCAGCGGAAGCCGCCTGGCCGGGCTTTACCGTAACCAGCAGCAGATTCCGCTAAACGCGCTGGAAGCAGGTTTTATGCGATTCTCGCCCCTGGAAGCGGCGGTGGCCTATGAGGAGTCGCTGGCGGCGGTGCAGTACATCATTGACACTTACGGAATGAGCGATCTGCAACGAGTGCTGGAGCGGCTCGGGCAGGGGAGCTCTACCGAAGCGGCGTTACGCGCGGTCATCCACTCGGATTACGGGCAGCTCGAAGAAGAAGTCGGGAAATATCTCGCCAGCAAGTATGGCCAGTAGCAGGACGACCGGCTCAGGAGTACCAGTGCTTGCGTCTTCGCGGGGAGGTTGATCCCGGCCCCGGGGGAGCGTTCGCCACCTTCACCTTGTCAGTTGAATCCACCGAGAACAGCATGTATTTGTCGAAGCTGTGACGGCGGTAGTAGCGGTGGCGATGGAAATCGAGATACACCTCAGCGGTCTTGGGCAGCCAGAGCTGCACGTTCTTCTTTTCAAATAGCACCGGGCCATATTCGGCGATCTGGTGTTCCGCGAGGAATCCAATTCCCTTCAAGGGATTGATCAACTCGGACTCAATGCGGATAATTTGAAACTTGTCGGCAGTAATCCAGGCGCGTCCCTTGAGCCTTATGGGGTAGGTATGGGCGCCGACCACGTAATCCTGAATGTGACTGGGCCGGTCATCGCGGGCGCGGAAGTGCACCAGCCAGGTCGCTTGTCCCTTCCATTCTCCCAAGCCCTCGCAGGTCATCTCATAATCTGGCTGCATGGTGGGATGGAATATCATCGCCAACGCGGGGAATCCGGAAGTGGCGATCTGGTCGGGCAGGTTGTCAATCCCGTAACGCTCGGTGCGAAATTCGTCGACCAGCAGAACCCCGGCGCGGGGCTGGGAAATGTAGGCGGCGTAATCGAACTTACGCGTCTCCCGCGTGGTAGGGTTGCCCTGATTATCGAGCCGTTCGTGCAGCAAGTCTTCGATGGCGGCAAACCGGCCTACGTTATCCACCAGTTCTTGTACGCTGTCACCGGCTTTGGCGAGTACCTGTTCGGCGGGGCAGGCAACGCCGGCCGCGACGGATGGTTTCGCCTCATCAATTCCCGGGGGTTGCCACGCCACCGACAATTCCGGCTCGGCGGTGTCAGCCAGGGGGTCGGGATCACCTGCGGCAACCGGTTGCACCACGGTTGTCAGGATTGCCGCTTCCGTCGGCGCACTGGCTGCCCGCTGCTCCAGTTGGGAGATGAACTGCTGCACCTGAGGCGCCTGTGGGCTGGCCGGCGCCACCGCAAGAAAACTCTTCAGAGTTTGAATTCCCTCGGCGGTGTGGCCCAGATCGGCTTGGGCTTCACCCAACACCAGCCGCGCAGCAACAGCATCTCCTTTGCCCTGGTCGATCGCGAGCTGGGCTTGTTCCCGGGCTTTATCGTACTGCTTCAGCTTCAGGTAAACGTTGCCCAGAAGGTTGTGCGACATCCAGTCATTAGGATTCGCTACGATCGCACGCTCCAGGGAGGCCTTGGCGGGTTCGTACTGGCCACGTAAGAGCTGCACCCGGCCGAGCAAGGCCAGCGACTGTGCATCGCTCGGACTCAGGGCAATAGCGTGAGTCAAGTAAGTCGTGGCCTGATCGTAGTCCTTCTGCTCGAAGAACAGATAACCCATCAGGAAGTTGACACGGCCACTTTCAGGCACCTCTCGGTAGGCTGCGTCCAGGCGCTTGCGGGCATCTTTAAGATTGGACGATTTCAGGGCTGCGACCGCGGCCGCAGTGTCCTTCGAGGTCTTCGTGGACATCAGTGCGTCGGAAGTACCCGTGGCGTCGAGGTTGATGGCTGCGGGGTCCTTTTGGATCGTTACTGTCACTTGCAGGTTGTCAGTGACACCGCCGACATCAACGTCTTTATGTCCACTGAGGTATCCGGCAGCGCTCACTTCGAGGCTGTACTTGCCGATGGAGAGTCCCAGAAAAGTGGTCTGGGAGCCGCCTTTTGTGGTCTGGTAAGTCGTGCCGAGGGGATTGTCGCAGTGCATCCGCACTACGGCCTGGCGGTCCAGCTTGGTCTTGTTCTCGCCGAGAACCGTTACCTGCAGGGAAGCGCCCTGGTGGTAGGCCTCGGTGACATTTTCTGAGCCATTATTGACAGGCCCAATCAGGCCGCCTGGTCCGGCGGCTCCCTGGGCGCTTGCATAAGATGTCAGGAACAGAAGACTGGAAAACGCAGCAATTTCCAGCCTCAGTTGACAGTGAGCCCGGAGTGTAGGGCGATGGGTCATAACGAAGTGGCGGGCATTTTCTCACAGGTTCTGCGGTGCGTCAATGGCTCGTTTAGTGGTTGGTTCGAGGCCGGTTTTGTGCTAACTTCTCCGCTCGACGAAGCATGAGTCCTCTGTTCAAACTCGGGAAATCGCGGCCCCAGCTGACCCGCGACGCGGTACACGCCGATGTGCCCGAACTGCGCGGGGCGAACATGGCTGCGGTCTATTACGGCCAGCGCATGGGCGGCGACTTCTATGACTTCCTGCGAGTCAGCCCCAAACGGGTGTTGTTTGGCCTGCTCGACGTGGCCGGCCGCCAGGAAGAGAATCACGACATTGTTTCAGCGGCGCAGCAGACCTTCCGAACTCTGGGTGCGGAACTGTTTGCCAAGGAAGACATTAACGAAGCCGAAGCCATGATCGAAGTTTGTCTGCAACTCAACCGGACCATTCTCGAAACCGCCGGCGGCGTGCACTCCTGCCCCGCCTTTGCCGGTTGTTACGACGAGAATTTAGGGACGGTGTGCTACTTCAATGCCGGCCACACTCCCGGACTGGTGCGAGATACGACCGGGGTCGCGGAACTGCCTGCCACCGGGCTACCGCTAGGACTGTTCTCGCACAGCACTTGCGATGCGTCCACGGTCGCGCTGGAGCCGGGAGCCGTCCTTATGCTGGTTTCGCGGGGAATTGTGGAAGCGAAATCCGGCGGCCAGGAGTGGGGCTTGGATTCGGTCAAGGACGGCTTTCAGCGTTCGACCGCAGTGGGAGCCAAGGAATTCTCTCTTTCCATCCTCGACCAGTTGCAACAATTCATGCACACTCCCCCTACCCACAACGACGTTACCGCGCTCACCCTGGCGCGGGACAGCCGGACAGCGGGCGATTAGTAGAGAATAAGCGCCCCTAGTTAACGGTGAAAAGTCGTACATCTGGTTTTTCCGGCGGACAGGCAGAGACTTCTACGTCGCGGCGTTCCCGACCGCGAGTTTCTAGCGGCGCTCCTTGCGCCACAGCCAGCAACTCCCCCGTTGTGACGGTCATGATACAATGACCATAGTCATAAGGAGTAGTCATGAAGACTATGCCGGCCGGTCAATTCAAGGCCCGGTGCCTCAAAGTGATGGACGATGTGGAGTCCACCCGAGAACCGATAATGATCACGAAGAAGGGCCGCCCAGTGGCCAAGTTGGTCCCGCCCGACACGCCCCCCAGAGACATTTTTGGCTGCATGAAGGGTGAGGTCGAGATCGTCGGTGACATTGTGTCGCCAGCAATTCCATTGAAAGATTGGGACATGCTCCGTTGATTTTTCTGGACACCCACGCTCTGGTATGGACTGTGGCCTGCGAAGACCGGCTGTCGAGGCCAGCAGCCTCTGCAATCCGCAGGGCACGAAACCGCGATGGGATCGCCGTCGCCGATGTGGTCATCTGGGAGATAGCGTTCCTCCTTGTACGCGGCGTGCTTCGCGCCCATAGCACGATCGAAAGGACGGTTGAGAACTTCATCGTCCGCTCCGGCGTCACCGTGCAATCGATTACGCCGGAGATCGCCACCATCGCAGCGCAATTTCCGGACAGCTATCCGAAAGATCCTATTGATCGAATCATCGGTGCCACAGCCAGGGCCGCGGGGATGGCACTGGTCACCAAGGACGAGCGGATACGCAGTAGCGGTTTAGTGAAGACGATTTGGTGAATCCAGCCCGGCCGCATTACCTTCGTAAGCCCGCGCCTGCTTTTCATGCCCGGTCCGCAAACTGCCTCATAGACAATTTCAGGAGCGCGATTTCAGCGTCCTGAGGGGTCTTATGCGAGTTTTGTCCGGCAAGTCATGCCTGGTTTTTGTCTGGATCTTTGTCAGCTTGATGGCCGCGCCCGCCCAACAGCAGATCGTGGATACCAGTTCCACGGCGAATCAGGGTCAAAGCCTGGGCGACCTGGCACGGACGGTGCGAAAAGATCACACCGATGAAGTGCAAATGTCGGACGCAGACGCGAAGAAGCTGTTCAGTTCGGTGGACGAGATTCTCGCCTTCGCCGCCGAAGACACTGGCTTTCCGCAAAAGTCCAACGTGAAGCGGAGACTGGTGAGTTCCGCCGATGTGGAACAATACACTCGGGAACAGGAGGCGAAGGAAGGATTCGCGCAGCGTTTCACCCGCTCCGAGTTGACGATGAAGAAATTCGGCCTGCTGCCCAAGGACTTCGACTTGCGCGAGTTCCTGGTGAAAGCCAATGGCAAGCAGATCGCAGCGTACTACGATTTTGAGACCAAGACCATTTCGATGTTGAACTGGATTCCGCTGGATAAGCAGAAGCCCATCCTGGCGCATGAATTGACGCACGCTCTGCAAGACCAAAGCTACAACCTCAAAACGTGGATGAAGCTTGACGAAAAAGAGGAGGAACCGGCAGTGGAGGCGACCAGCAAGCAGGACGATGATGGCGTCTCGACGGTACGGCGCGCGGTGGTGGAGGGACAGGCGCAGGTGGTTTATCTGGATTACGTGCTGGCTCCCTTTGGCCGGACGGTGCAGAACACGCCGGGTCTGATCTATCAGATGGAGGAACCTGCGGTACAAGCGGTGGCAGACTCCGAGCTGCTGCACAACGCGCCGATGATCATACGCGAACTGGGGACGTTCCCCTACAAAGCTGGATTGATCTTCGAAGGTGAACTGCTGCAGAAGGGCGGCAAGGCGATGGCGTTTGCGGGGGCGTTCGCGCATCCGCCGCGAACCACACACGAGGTGCTGCAACCCAAGGCCTATCTGGAGCATGAAACGCCGCCCACGGTTGTGTTACCGGATTTGCGGGCCATCGTAGGAAGCAAATATGCGGTTTACGATTCCGGAAGCGTTGGCGAACTCGATCTGCGGGCACTGTTCAAGCAGTACGGTGAAAGGCGAGCGGCGGATGAGTTGGCGGCCGCCTGGCAGGGAGGCCGCTATGTGGCTTTTCGCAAGGCCGGAGACGCCGCAGGCTCTGCGCAGCCGTCACTCGCCGATCTTGCGCTGGTCTATGTGTCGCGATGGAAGTCAGCCCAGGCCGCGGGACGTTTTGCCAAGATCTACGCCGATGCGGTAGCACAACGCTATCAGACTGCAGTTCCGGACACTGCCGCGGCCTGCACCGGGAACCAGTGCCCAGTCGCATTGGGACAGTTTTCGACAGAGACTGGGCCGGTGATCATTGAGCAGTGGGCAGATAACACGGTGCTGGTTTCTGAGAGTTTCGATTCGACCACCGCAGCCCGGCTGCTGAACGCGGTGCGAGACGGCGCAGGCGATTCGCACGCGGACAATTTCCAAACCGACGAGCTCGGACTGCGGTTGATGGAAGCGCCGGGGTTTGAGGCATTTCAGGAGTTGGTGGGGGAAAGTGTTCGCGCGCAGTTCTAAGGCGCAATGAATCACGGAGAACACGGAAGATTCTTCTGAGCTTTCAACGATCGAGCCTCCGCATCACAACCCAGACCACGATACCTATCGCCAGGATCAGGATGTACAGCGCATAGAAGGGCGCGAACATGCACGAATTTTACGCCTGATTGCCTTTTCACACTGCTCCCAGCCATTTCACTGGCAAGTGTGCAGCCAAGGCATTAGCCAGGCGTTCGTCGGCGGTAATCAGATTGGTCCTGGTCCGCACGGCCAGAGCGACGTATAGGCTGTCGTGGAAGGTGCGACCGTGGGCGAGGGCAATTTGCAAAGCTTCGACCAGAAAGTCGGAGGACGGGTAGGTCGGAATGTTTAAATCTTTGAGGAGGGCCAGTCCGGAAAACGAGCGGTCGGACGAAATCCTTTTCACCCGAGCGGCTTTCCACATGATGTTTCCAAACTCCGGCCAGAAAATGTCCGGCACGATGAATTCAACATCGTTACAGAGATAGTCGCCAAGCAGTTGCCGTGCGGGCCTGACCAGGGTTTCGTCTCTTTCGGGCAAATACCATTTGGCCGCCACGCTGGCATCCACTACGAGCGCAGTCACCTCTCGCGATCCTCGCGCAGCATTTCCTCAGTCGAAGGAAATGGTCCCGGTCCGAGGGGGGCAGAAGTACGCGCGTGATCAAGCTGTCTCACGATACTCCGCCGTCTTTTCAACTCCCGCTCGCTCGGAAACCTCTCTTCCAGCATGGTCAAAATTTCTGCCGCAATCGACTTGCGGTGCTTGCGGGCGTGTGAGCGCAGTGACTCGTACAATTCATCGGGAATATTTTCGACGTAAAGGGTTGCCATAGGAAAGCCTAGGGGCATCATAGCATAGTATAGGTCCTCGATTTGGCTGCTTTTCTTGACACTCGGCTCTGCTGGCCTTTATTCTTAAGTCTAGCTCCCGAGAGAAGTTACGCCTGAGGGCGTGCTCCGCGTCGTGAGCGTAATCGGTGGGGGCGCGGAGGTCTGCGATGTTCATCGAAATCCGTGAGTTGGAACTGCATCCGGTAGATTTCCGGGAGGAGATTGCGCCGGATGTGATCGATCTGGAGCCGGATTTTAGGCAGCGCACTCCGTTGCAGGCCAGCGGCCGGGCCCAGTTGGTCGAAGAGCATCACGGGAAACATCAGACAATTAAGGACATACGATTGGCCGGCCAGCTGGCCGTGCAGTTGGAAACGGATTGTGCCCGCTGCCTGGAGCCGGTGCTTACGGACGTGAAACACAGTTTTGATCTCCTGTATCGCCCGCTGGGGGCTGATGCCGGCCGGCCGGAGCTTTCCGTGACCAGCGCCGAGGCTGAAATCAGTTATTATCAAGGGGAAGGGTTGCTGCTCGAGGACGTGCTGCGAGAGCAGGTATTGCTGGCCGTTCCGTTGAGGGCCATTTGCCGCGAAAATTGCAAAGGATTGTGCCCGCAGTGTGGGGCCAACTTGAACGAGAAGCGTTGCTCGTGTGCGGAACCGGTGGAGGATCCGCGATGGTCGGGGCTGAAGGATTTGCGCGGTAAGTTGGAGCATTAGAATGCAGTCCGACTCGGCGCTGACGCGCTGTTCAGTCTCGTACGAAATCTACTAAATTCTGGGTGTAGCCTGCGGGTTATGCCGAAAGAGGAACTCGATGCCAAATCCAAAACGGCGACACTCCAAAGCACGCACCAGCAGTCGTCGCGCCCACGATTCTTTGAAAAGCCGTTCGCTCTCAGAATGCCCCAACTGCCACGAGCGCAAGCTGCCGCATCGCGCCTGCGCCAAGTGTGGCTATTACAAAGGCCGCGAAGTCCTGGAAGTCAAGGAAGCCAGCTAGTAGCGCAACTCCATGCCAAGCGTCATAGCCCTGGACGCAATGGGTTCGGACCGCAAGCCCAAGCCTGAGATCGAAGGTGCGATCCAGGCGGCGCGGCACTATGGCGTGCGTGTCCTGCTGGTAGGGCCGGAAGAGACCCTCCGAAAGGAACTGGCGCGCCACCCCAGCGCCGGCGAACTCCCCATTGAGATTGTCCACGCCAGCGAAGTCATTACCATGGAAGATAAAGCGGTGCAGGCGGTGCGCGCCAAGCGCGACTCGTCCATTCGGGTGGGACTGCGGCTGGTGCGCGACGGGCAAGCAGCGGGGTTTGTGACCGCCGGCAACACCGGCGCTGCCATGGCCTCGGCCAAAATGGTGCTGGGGGCGATTCCGGGGGTGGACCGGCCGGCGCTGGCAGCGGTGTTTCCCACCATACAGGGATCGGCGGCGGCGCTGCTCGATGTTGGCGCCAATGTGGACTGCACTCCTCAAAACCTCGAGCAGTTCGCCGTGATGGGCGAAATCTACTATCGCACCATGTTCGGTACCGAGCGGCCGCGGGTGGGATTGCTCTCCATCGGCGAAGAAGAGAGCAAGGGGAACGATTTGACCAAGGAAGCGATGCAGCTGTTGAAGCAGCTGCGGTTGAATTTCATCGGCAACGTGGAAGGCCGCGACTTGTACAACGGCGAAGTGGACGTGATTGTGGCCGATGGATTCGTGGGAAATGTGGCGCTGAAAATTTCTGAAGGCGTGGCCAGCCTGGTGCGGTACACGCTGAAAGAATCGCTGAAAGCCACCATCACCCGGCAGGTTGGATATTTACTTTCGCGTAGCGCCTTTGCCGACTTCAAAAAGCGCCTCGACCACACTGAGTACGGCGGCGCGCCGCTGCTGGGAGTAAAAGGCGTGTGCTTCATCACTCATGGGTCGTCCAATACGAATGCCATCAAAAACGCGATTCGCGTCGCGGCAGAGTTTGCTGAGCACCAGATCAATGGGGAGATAGAAAAGGAACTGGCCGCGATACGTCCCGCGGTGGCGGCGAGCGTTTAGATCGACCATTCTTCAATGCCAACTTTATCATCCAACATTGCATTTCTTTTCCCGGGGCAGGGATCACAGGCGGTCGGCATGGGCAAGGAACTGGCCGAGAAATATCCTGCGGCCCGCCACACTTTTGACGAGGCCGATGAAGCCCTGGGTTACAAGCTCTCGCAGCTTTGCTTTGCAGGACCGGAAGATCAATTGAAGTTGACCGAGATTACCCAGCCGGCAATTTTGACGGCGTCAGTGGCGGCGTTTCGCGTTTTGGCGGAAAGAGGTCTAAGGCCGGGGTTTGTTGCCGGGCATAGCCTGGGTGAATACTCGGCGCACGTGGCCGCGGGCACGCTCAATTTTGGAGACGCGGTGCGCACCGTGCGCAATCGCGGCAAGTACATGCAGGAAGCGGTTCCAGTGGGTGTGGGCGCGATGGCGGCGATTCTGGGGATAGATTTGGAGAAGGTCACGGTCGTCTGCCATGATGCGGCCCATGGAGAAGTTTGCGAGCCCGCCAACGTTAATTCTGCGGAGCAGATTGTCATCTCGGGGCATAAATCGGCGGTAGAACGCGCCACCAAGCTGGCCAGCGAACGCGGCGCCAAGCGCGCGATACTGCTGCAAGTCAGTGCTCCCTTCCATTGTTCGCTGATGAAGCCGGCGCAGGACCGGCTGGCGGCGGATTTGGCGGCAATTACGTTTCAGAAACCCGCGGTTCCTGTGGTTTGCAACGTCGACGCAGAGTTCATTATCGACGGCGAACGCGGCCGCGATGCTCTGGTGCGCCAGGTGACGGGAGCGGTCAAGTGGGAACGGTCGATGCGAGATTTGATCGGGCAAGGGGTGCAGACGTTTGTGGAAGTCGGGCCGGGGAAAGTTTTGTGCGGGTTGATGCGGCAGATCGACCGATCAAAGACCGCGCTGAATGTGGGGGATGAGGCGTCGTTGCAGAAGGCGGCGGAGCAAATGGCGGTGGGGGCGTGAAGCCAATCAGGTCACGGATAGACCTTGGATAACAGTCCGGCCCTCGAGACTTTCACGATGTATGGAGGATCGTTTTCAGCAACATAATTCTTGATTTCTGGCCATCGCTTTCAGGAATATGTCAGCCATTTCGCCGCCTTGAACGCTCCCGGCAGTTGCAGCTTCACCTATGCCTCTCTGCCGCAATAATCTACTCCGTGACCCAGGTCCACCAATTGCCGCACTCGATTTCGCTGGGCGAGAACGATAGTGTCTTGTCGGATTTCTGTACCCAGACGTAGGCGTGCTGGGCACGGCTGTTTACGGTGACTTGCACGATCACGCCGCTGCCGCCGCCGGGGCTGAGCGAGCAATCCACAGCGTGCGACTTGATCAGACCCCACTCGCCTCCCGGGCCCCAGTCGCGGTAGAAATCGCTGAAGGGATAGCTCGAGTACTTCTCTTGATGCTGTTTCCAATCAGGGTCGTGAAACCAGGCGGAGTAGGCGGATTCGTAGTCTTGCTTTTGTAAGCTCGCAAAAAACCGGTTCACGGCGGCGCGCTCAGAATAGTTGCGGAAGTGGTAGGCCAGCCAGGCACAGAGCAGTAGAACCACAACGAGGGTTGCAATCCAGACGCGACGGCGACGACTGCGGGCCGCATCGTAGGGTTGGGCATCAAGCAGGGTCATGCTCTTATAAGCATAGCCGAATGCCGACTCCAACCGAAGGCCTTTAACCGCCGAGGACGCCGAGATCGCTCCGAGAAAAACAACTTTTAACGAAAAGGCAAACGTCTCTGAGCTGCACATCGCACTCAGACCAGCGAGAAATGCCTTTATGAACTGCACTTCTCGGCGCTCTCGGCGTACTCGGCGGTTAATGATTTACAACGTTCGCTTGAACAGCGGTGTGGCTATGGCCAGGGTGATCAAGGCGAAGATGGAAAGATAGATCATGTCAGGAACAATGGCGCTCAGTCCGGCTTCTTTCAGCAGCAGCGACTTGAAGCCGTGGATGGCATAGGTAAACGGGTCGGCTTTGGCGATGGCGCGCAGCCACCAAGGGAAGGCTTGAATCGGATAGATGGAGCCGCTGGGGAAAAACAAGAGCGTATTGAGGATGCCGAAAATGGCCCGCGGCACCAGAGGGTCTTCGACGCGCACCATCATTAAGAACATCATGGTGTTGAAGGCGATCGAGGTCAGCACAATCATGATGAGCAGCCCGAACACGGTGATGGGGTTGGATAGGGTGCCGACGCCGGCCAGCAGTGAGCCGATGATAGTGATGACCACTCCGGTCATGACAGCTTTGATGGCCCCCGCTCCGTTGAGGCCAAAGACCAGTTCGGTTTTCGTGATGGGCGTGACCAGATAGCCTTCGTGTACACCTCGGGCCTTGTCATCGATATAGAGCATGCCGCCGCCGATCATCACGGAAACGAACATGGCCAGGGCGATGGAGCCGGGGAGAAGATACTTCATGTATTCGACGTAGGGATAGAGCTCCACAATCTGCAGCACCGTCTGTTGCAGAATACGAGGCGTCACGGTCGGCTGGTTCAGAGCGTCCGTGATGGAACTGAGTTCGTCCTCCAGCGCAGAGCTCATGAAGTTATCGGTATTGTCCACGATGAGCGCGATGCGCGGCTGATCCTGTTCATAGACACGGCGGGAATATTGGGGAGGAATGATGACCGCTCCCTGGATCTTGCCGTTGCGCACGTCGTCCATGGCAGTTTTGGGATCGCGATAGTAGACCGGCTCGAAGGTGCGCATGTTGGATCGTACTGAGTCGAAGGCCTCGCGAATCTTGAGCGCCTGGGTGCCTCCGTCCTGATCGACCAGGCCAAGGCGGGCGTCGCGAATCTTGCCCCCGAATGCGTTGCCCAGCACGATGAGCTGGACCAGGGGGAAAATCATAGACGCCATCATCAGCGCCGGGGAGCGGAAAAACTTCCGCATTTCGCGTTCGACAATGGCCAGCATCCGGTTCATGGCTGCAATCCTGGTCTGGCGGGCATGACGAAGGCGAAGGCCTTCACCAGTTCGTCGCGCAATTGCCGCCCGGTGTAGTGGACGAACACGTCGTCCAGCGTGGTGTTTTGCACGGAGAGGGATCTGACCCCCACTCCCGCCTTGACCGCCGATTCCACCAGTTCGGTTGTGGTTTGTGAGCCGTTTCCAGTAAGGATTCGATACATGCCCGCGCCTTCGTGTTGGACGGAAGTCACGTCGCTCAACTTGTGCAGACGCTCTTCCCAGTCGGCGGGTGCGTTGTCGAACTGGGCCTCGATCACGTTCGATCCCGGCACGCTGGCTTTCAGAGCGGAAGGAGTATCGAGGGCGACGAGCTTGCCATGGTCGACGATGGCGATGCGGTCGCAGAGGCGGTCGGCTTCGTCCATATAGTGGGTGGTGATCAAAATGGTGAGTTGGCGCTGGCTCTTGATGTTGGTCAGCATTTCCCACACCGCCACGCGCGAGACCGGGTCGAGTCCGGTGGTGGGCTCGTCGAGAAAGAAGATTCGCGGGCTATGAACCAGACCGCGGGCAATTTCCAGGCGCCGCCGCATGCCGCCCGACAAAGTCTTGGTCTGGGCGGAACGCCACTTGGTGAGATCGACGAGTTGCAGGAGTTCGTCAATCGCAGCTTTTCTCTTCTTTGAGGGGACATCGTAGAGCTTGGCGTAGATGTTCAGGTTCTCTTCGATGGTGAGGTCGAGATCGCTGGTCAGCGCCTGTGGAATTACGCCCATCAGGCGGCGGACCGCGTCCGGTTCTTTCTGCGCGTCGTGACCGAGAATGCGCGCGTGCCCGGAGGTGATGGGGATCAGCGTGGTCATCATGCGAATGAGAGTTGACTTGCCGGCGCCGTTGGGGCCGAGCAAGCCGAAGATTTCCCCTTCTTTTACGCTGAAGGTAACGTCGTCCACGGCCGTGAAGTCACCGTATTTCTTGACGATGTGGTCGACTTCAATGGCATTCACAGCGGGCGCAGAATCGTGTCCGTTGGTCGGTGCGGCGGTCGATCCGCTGGGGTTGAGATCGGAGATCATGGATGGCGCTCCGCTGAGGCGTCCGTCTGGGCAATGCCCTTGAGTTGTTGCGGAGAAACCAGTACTTCGGCGGTCATGCCGGGAACATATGCGCCTTTGGGATTGTCGAGGCGCACTTTGAGCACAATGGTGCGAATATCGCGCTTGCGGCGGCCGACGTCGCGCTGCGTCGCGAAGTCGGCTTCGGCGGATTTGAAAAATACTTTCCCTGAAGTGACCGTGCCCCCGGGCAAGCGAATGCGCAGAGGGTCTCCGAGGCCAATATGATCGGATTCGGTCTCGGGAATGGCGGCGCGTACCCAGGTGTCACTGAGGTCGACGATGGTGACGATCGGCTGGCCGAGGTTCAGTACTTCTCCCTCGCGGGCCGCGCGCACCGAAACCGTCCCGGTGATAGGCGCATAGATCTTGGTGTAGCCGAGTCGAACCTCGGCCTGCTTGAGCATGTCTTCGGAATTGGCTAACTGGGCGCGGGTCGATTCCACCGTGCTCTGCGCTGCGTGCGCCTGGTGGGTGTTGGCGATGGCGGTGTTCAGATCGGCTTCGGCAGCACCAACCTGGTCCTTCAACGACTGCACCACGGCTTTTTGTGCAGCTAGGTTGGTTTCGGCCTGAACACGATCCTGGTCGGAATCAACCCCCTGAGCGGCCAGTTCGATGGTGCGGCGGCTGTCACTTTGAGTGCGCTCCAGCGTGGCCTCGGCCTGGAGCAACTGCGCGCGCGCGGATTGCAGGCGGGCTTGGGCGTTGGTAACTCCGCTCGAGGTCGAACCCTGAGTGGCTTCCAGAGTGGAGTGGGTTTCAGCCACCTTGGATTTCATGCTGTCGATGGTGGCGGCGGCGGCGCTGGCTTCAGCCTCGAGTTCAGAGGGATCCAGCACGGCGATGAGATCTCCCTGCTTCACCGGAGTGCCTTCATCCACCAGAAGCTGAGCCAGACGGCCGTTGACTTGCGGGCTGACGATGACTTGGTTCGAATCCACGGTGCCGATCAGGATTAGATCCTTGTTGGAGGGCGTGGAGATGAAGTAGTACGTCAGCGCGGCGGTGAAGATCACGCCGAGAACGATGAGAAATTTGTTGCGAACGCTCATAACGAAACTCCTGAATTGGGCACGACTGCAACTCCTAGCGAGGCAAGCCTAGAAGCTGACGCGCCGCGAGTCGCAGCGCTTTCGGCGAACCACGGCGCACTACCGGTGAACTGCGGACCTGTAACGACCATATTGGTGGATGACCTCATCGGTGTGCTCCCTTGCGCTGCGCAGGAGATTGCCGCAATAGAGCCGCGGAGATAAAATCCAGCACCGCGGCACGGCGGGCGGCTACTTGCTTCGGGTGCAGAGGGTCGATCCCGGTCATGGAACGCATGGCCGGGGCGTTGATGAAATAGAAAACAATTACGGAAATCATCGAGGGAACGACCTGCATGGGATCGACCGAGCGGAAGTCGCCGGCGGCCATGCCTTCGGTGAGCACCTGCGAGAGTTGACCGGCCAGAGGACGGAAATATTGTTTGACGATGCGGTCAAGCTGGCTGGACCCGTTGCGCCCGGCGCTCATCATTTCTCCCTGCACAATGCGCGGATACAGGGGATGGCCGGCAACGTAGTCGAAGTGGGCGCTGACGTAGGCGAGAACTTTGTCGCGGGGAGGAATGGTCAAGGCGAAAGCCGTGTTGACGGCCGCGGCCAGACCTCCGAAGACCTGATCGAGGACAGCGGAGTAAAGGGCTTCCTTGTCCTTGAAATAGTAGTAGAGCAGGGCCTTGTTGACGCGGGCGCGGCGGGCGATGGCGTCGATACGGGCGCCGGCGACGCCTTCGCGGGAGAATTCACGCACTGCGGCCTGCAGGATGGCGGCCCGGCTTTGTTCGGGGCGGCCGCGGGTACCGAGACGGGATTTACGGACTGACATGTTAATTAACCAGTTAGTTAGATCATACCCTAACTAGGCTACTTCCACAAGTCCAAAACCTTCACCACAGAGGTGCACAGGGGACACGGAGGTACCGTGCCCCTTGCACGAAAGTTAGCGGCTGTACTGGTTTTTCTTCTTTTCTTGGTGGCGTTCCATGCCCAACTGAATCAGGCGTTCGATCAGTTCGGGGTAGGTCACACCGGTGGCGGCCCACAGCTTGGGATACATGCTGATGGAGGTGAATCCGGGCATGGTGTTGATCTCGTTCAAATAGATCTTGCGGGTTTTGGGATCCATTAGAAAATCGACGCGAGCCAGGCCGGAGCAGTCCACGGCTTTGAAAGCGGCAATCGCCAACTGCTGGACTCGCCTAGTTTCGGCCTTCGACAGTTTGGCGGGAATGATGAGTTGTGAGCCTTCGTCGAGGTACTTGGCGTTGTAGTCGTAGAATTCCTGGCCGGGGACGATTTCGCCGGGCACAGAGGCTTCCGGCTTGTCGTTGCCTAGGGCGGAGCATTCGATCTCGCGGGCCTTGCGCTTCCCGCCCACGCCTTGCTCGATGACAATTTTTCGATCGAACTTCGCGGCCTCGGCAATGGCGGGGCCGAGTTCTTTGCGGTCGTGGGCTTTGGAAATCCCCACCGACGATCCCAGGTTCGCCGGCTTCACGAACACGGGATACTTCAGCTTGCTCTCAATTAGTCTCTGAACTTTCTTCGGTTCTGTTTCCCAATCGCCGCGCAACACGGTCACATGGTTCACGATCGGCAGGCCGGCGGCGCGAAACAGCGCTTTCATGATGTCTTTGTCCATGCCGGCGGCAGAGCCTAAGACTCCCGCACCCACGTAAGCCAGGTCCGCAAGTTCGAGCAAGCCCTGGATAGTTCCGTCTTCGCCGAAGGTGCCATGCAGCACGGGAAAAATAATGTCGACGTTGATGGCACGGTCGGCGGCGCGGCGAACCAGTGCATGAGTGGAGGCATCGGTCTGGAAAGTTGCCAACCCGCTGCCCGGCTGTTGCGGCTCGGGGGGTACCACCACCGATTCGCCGTTGGCCAGAACTGCGGCGGCGGAAGTCGCCTCGGGATCGCCGGCGCGGAGATGCTTCTCCTCAGAATGGGAAAACTCCCCTTTCAGTAAACGCTCGGCGTCGGCCGCGGTGACCCAGTGCCCCTGCTTGGTGATGCCAATGGGCACGACTTCGTACTTGTTCTTGTCGATAGCGTTGAAGACAGAAGCGGCGGAGAGCAGCGAAACTTCGTGCTCGCCGCTGCGCCCGCCAAACAGGATCCCGACTCGAAGTTTCTTCATGGCTTACGAATACCTGAGGTCCTTGTTCATTCTTCCATATTGGGAAGCTTTGCGGGTTGACAAGAGTTGCACCCGGAGTTAGCCTGCGGGCACGGTGCTTCCGGTCACATCAAACCTTTTTATCCAGAGGCGAGTATGAGAAAAGCAGTGTTGTGCTTGGTGGTGCTGGCCACGCTGGCCGGCTTGGTGCCTGCGGCTTCGGCCCAGGCCGCGGCGCCCGCGACGGGACGCAAGAAGCGAGTAGCGGTCTTCGACTTCGACTACGCAACGGTGCATGCCGGCATAGCGGCCATCTTCGGCCAGGATGTTGACATAGGCAAGGGCATTTCCGACCTGCTGGTGACCGACCTGGTGAAGGACGGAAGCTACTCGGTGATTGAGCGCAAGGCGCTGGACAAGATCCTGAAAGAGCAGAATTTTTCCAACAGCGACCGCGCCGACCCAAATTCAGCCGCCAAGATCGGCAAACTGCTGGGTGTGGACGCCATTATCGTGGGCAGCATCACGCAATTCGGTAACGAAACCAAGAACACCAACATCGGTGGCGGAGGCGGAAACTTTGGCGGATTCGGTTTGGGCGGCGTCGGACATAAAAAGTCCAAAGCCATTGTGGCGGTGACCGCACGCATCGTGGATATTGACACGGCCGAAATCCTGGGTGTGGCTGAGGGCAAGGGTGAATCGTCGCGGGAAAGCACCTCTCTGCTCGGCGGCGGGGGCAACTGGCACGGCGGGGGCGGCGGCGCGGCCGATTTCGGCAGCAGCGACTTTCAGAGCACGATCATTGGCGAAGCGGTGAAGGCTGCGGTCGACAGCATGAGTAAAGAAGTCATTGCCGACAAGGACAAGCTGGTAGCACGCACCATTGTGGTTGAAGGCCTTGTGGCAGCGGTAGACAGCGGACAGATCGTTCTGAACGTCGGCGCCAAGAACGGCGTCAAGGTCGGCGATCAGCTCAACGTCGAGCGCGTGACCAAGGAGATCAAAGATCCGTCGACGGGGAAGGTCATTCGCCGGTTGGCGACGTCCGTGGGCGTGGTGAAAGTTACTGACGTGGACGACATTTCATCAGTTTGCAGCGCGGTTTCGGGAGCGGGGTTCAAGGTCGGCGATGCGGTCAAGACGGTGACGCAGTAGTGTGACGATCGCCCAACTGAAATACTGTAGTAGACCCTCACGCCGCAGAGTGAGAAGCGTCGTGATCCGCCATAAGCCGAGCTAATTGCGGCGTCCGCGGTGGCTGCGACTTTTGATCGGCGGACGTGGAGCCGGTTTGCTGGGAGCCAATTCTTCGGCGGTCACGAAGATGGGCTCAATATCCGTGGGCATCCCCTGAAGGTTGTCCAGAACTTTCCCCAGCGCTGGCGGAACCACACCCATCTCGTCCAGCATTTTCTTTGCCCCCGCGTAGTCGCCCTGAGCCTCGACGGTGAGGAGATCATGGTCAAGTTCGGCGACGGCGGTTTTCATCTTCGCAATGTCTACTGAGAAGGTTCCATCGGGGTGCTGGATGAAGGCGCCCTTGGCAGTGTAAGAGTTGAACTGAATGGCCATGCCCTTGCCGTGGGCGTCGTTCAGTCCGAAACGCAGACTGCGGAACGTAGACGCCAAATAGGTGGTGTAAAGCTGACGCTGAGCGGCTTCATCGGAGGGCAGGATCTTGCCCAGTCCCATTTCCTTGGCGTGGTCCATCATGTATTGCAAGGCGAACAAGCCGGTGACGTCGGCTTTGCATTCTTCGATCGCCCCGTACAAATCTTTCAGTTCGTCCCGAGGAGTGGTGTCGCGGTCCCCGACTTTGATCTGGTGGGGGCCTAGCCCGTGCATCAGTTCATGGGCGAGGATGTGAGTGAAGAATGGTTCAAAACTGACATCCACCATGGCATCGTGAGTCAGGGTACGGCGGGCGATGGGGAGCAGCACGCTGCGAAATTTCGCCTCTTGCACATTTTTCAACATCACGCGCTTGCTGCCTTTTTGCTGCACCACGAGATCGTCGTTGGGCAGATTATAGGCAGCGGTCTGGACGCCGTGAGCACCGTCACCCGCGCTTAGGATTTCGTCGACTACGCGGATAGGCGAAGCCGCACCCAGCTTGGGATTCCGGTATTGCGGGTCCAGAGGCAAGTTGTTTTCGATGTCCTGCAAATGTGACGCGAAAGCGGAAAGCTTGGCGGTCTCTTCGTCGTCGCGCAGGTTGACGTAGGCCTCGAACGCCGCCTTGTAGCCAAAGAGTTCGTCGGCGTAGGTTTCGTAGGGACCAATGGTGATGTCGAGCGGCGCATCCAAATCCATCCAGGCCATATCGCTGGCGTAATAGTCATTGGAGAGAAAGGCGTCTGCCCTCAGATCCAGAAACTTCTTCAGAGATTCGTTGTCAGTCAATGCAGCGGCTTCATGCAGCAGACCGGCGGCACGTTTGAGGTCATCCGCGTAGGCCTGGCTGTAGGGGATGGCCAGGAGATTGTTGGTCTGCGATTGGGTATTTTCTCGCCAACGAACAATGGTGAAGAAGCTCTTGGCGTCGTCCTGTTCTTTGGGCGAGAGCTGCGCCAGCCAAGTTTCGAAAGCAGCTTTCGGCATGCTCTCTGGATAAAAATTCGCCCCCAGGGGCTTGCGCACTGGAACGTCCGGCAAAAAGGGTTTGAATTCGTCGATGTCCGACCACGGACCCTTGTTGATCCAGAAATAGTGCAAACGAGCCTTGCCCAGCGGCGAGGTGTCTTTTTGCAGGCGGGCATAGAGAGCTGTATTACCGTCCCACAACTGCTTGAGGAATATGTCGTTCAAGACGCGGGCAGCCTGAATCAGCTTGACCAGGGCCTGACGGTCTCCGGAGGAAAGCCCCGAGGTGTCCACGCGCAACGGGGTGGGCGCAAAGCGTGCGGCCATCTTTTCCAGTCCGGTCTGATCCGGCAAGGCAGCGCCCTGCTTCTTTGTGGGTGCCTTGCTTGCCCGTGCCTCAGCAGGAATGTTCAGACTCCCCAAAACCAGTATGGCGAGCGCAAAACAGGCAGCGATCTTCACATTTCCCCCCTGTATGCCTGAATTCGTGGCCCATCGTCGCGAAAACCGACCATCATAACAGGGGACACAGTGGCAGCAGCAGACTGGGGGAGTTACAATTTGCAAAGGCCGTTATCCGCCAGATACGGCGGACTTCGTTCCACGGCCGAACTCTTATGCGAACACGGTTTCTGCTGCTTACGCTCATTCTAGTCACGGGCTTGCCGATTGCATTTGGCGCGGACACGGTGGTCGAAGAGATCATCGCGCGCGTCAATAACCAGATCATTACCCATAGCGAGTTTGTGCGAAGCCAGGCAGACCTGAGGAAGGACGCGCAACAGCAGGACCCGGTTAATTTTGAGAAGGTGGTCGCGGAGCGTGATAAGGACGTTTTGCGCGACTTGATTGACCAGCAGTTATTGCTGGAAAAGGGCAAGGACCTGGGGATTACCGCCGACACCGAGCTGATCAAGAAGCTGGACCAAATGCGCAAGGAAATGAACCTGGACAGCATGGAGGACCTGGAAAAAGCTGCACAAGCGCAGGGCATTTCGTTCGAGGATTTCAAGCAGAACATGCGCAACCAGATCATCACCCAACAGGTGATTGGGAGGGAAGTCGGACAAAAGCTCGTCCTCGACAAGGAAGAAGAGCAGAAGTTTTACGACACCCACCAGAGTGAGCTCAACCAGCCGGAACAGATCAAGCTAAGTGAGATCCTGGTTTCGACCGAGAAGAAGACCAAAGACTCCACCGACGAGCAACAACTTCAGGCCGCAAAGGCCAAGGCCGACGACCTGTTGGACCAGATTAAGAAAGGCGCCAAGTTTGAGGACGTCGCGAAGAAGAATTCTGATGGATCGTCGGCTGCCCAGGGCGGGGACCTCGGCTACTTCAAGCGTGGGACGATGGCCAAGGAAATTGAAGACATCACATTTGCCATGAAACCGGGCGATGTTTCGGATGTGATACGGACCCGGCAAGGTTACGTGATCCTGAAGGTTGTGGAACACCACGATGCGGGAGTGCCACCGCTCAGCCAGATTGAGCCCCACATACAGGATGCCGTCTACATGCAGAAGCTGCAGCCGGCATTGCGGGAGTATTTGACCAAGCTGCGGGAAGACGCGTTTATTGACATCAAGCCTGGGTACGTGGACACGGCGGCCAGCCCCAACGAGACCAAACCGGTGGAAACCGCCAGCAAGGATCCGAGTGCCAAGCCGCTGAAGAAGAAGAAAAAGTTCGGCATATTTTAGTTTAAGCTGCGACTGGGAGCGTGTGGTGATTTCCTCCCCCGGGTGGATTAGACAAGCATCATGAAGGAATTCTTCCTATCGGATTGCAGCCAGCATGAAAACAAAGTCATTACCTCCAGCTTTGTGGTCGCTTCCAAGCAAGTAAAGCCCAAGAAAACCGGGGAGCCCTACCTGGCGCTGACGCTGGGCGATCGCAGCGGTCTGATCGAAGCCAAGATGTGGGACAACGTGGAGGATTGCCTCAACGCCTTTGAGGCGGATGACTTCGTCAAGATCAAGGGCCTGCTGAACAAGTATAAGAACCGATTCCAGATCACCATTCACAAGGTCCGCAAACTGGGAGACGCGGAAATCGATTTTGCGGACTACCTGCCCAAAACCACCAAAGACATCGGTGAGTTATGGCACACGCTGGCGGGTTTTGTGGGAACTTTCCAGAATCCACACCTTAAGGCCCTGGTGGAAGCGTTCATGGCCGACCCGGGAATCGCCGAGGCCTATCGCAACGCTCCTGCTGCCAAGACGCTACACCACGCCTACATCGGCGGCTTGCTCGACCATGTGGTTTCGCTATGCCGCTCCTGCGATCTGGTCTGCCGCAATTATCCGCAGATCAATCGCGACCTGCTGCTGACGGGCGCGTTTCTGCACGATATCGGCAAAATTCACGAACTCACGTATAACCGCTCGTTCTCCTATACCACGCGCGGACAATTGCTGGGGCACATGATCATCGAACTGGAAATGCTGCAAGCCAAACTCGCCCTGGTGCCGGACTTCCCCAACGAACTCAAAACCTTGGTGGAGCACCTGATCATCAGTCATCACGGGCAATATGAGTTTGGCTCGCCCAAACTGCCCATGTTCCCGGAGGCGCTGGTGCTGCACTACCTTGACGATCTTGACTCCAAAATGGAGAGCATGCGTGCGCATTTCGAACGTGAAGCCGGGGCCGAAGGCGCCTGGACGGGGTATAACGCCTCCCTCGGACGTCCGCTACTGAACACTGCGAAATTCCTCGACAACAAGCCACGCCCGCCCGAGTTCTCGCCTGAGGAAGCAGACGATACTGCAAGCGCGAGCACGTTGCCGGGAATGGAGCCAGAACCACCCACAACCCCGCCGCTGGCGAGCACGATTCGCGCTGAAAAGAATTAGCTTGCTGAACAGAATGATCTGCCGGCGCAGGCCTGCACGAAGGCTGTTTCGGGTATTCTGTTTCTTTGCGGCACCAAGCCATGCTTGACCTCTCCCAGTTCTCGGTCCTGAGCTTCGACTGCTATGGCACCATGATCGATTGGGAAGCCAGCATCTTCGCGGCGCTGCGCCCCATTCTGGCGGGGCATAACAAGCGAGTCAATGATGTAACGTTGTTGAAAATGTATTCTGAGCTGGAACTCGAAGCCGAACAGCAGAAGTATGTGAGCTATCGCGAGGTTCTGCACGCGGTGGTTCGCGGCTTGGGCGAGAGGTTGGGATTCGATCCCGGCGAGGCTGAAGTATGCTCGCTGCCGGAATCGCTGGCTGCCTGGCAACCGTTCCCTGACACGGTTGCAGCGTTGCGTAAACTCAAAACCCGTTACCGGTTGGCGGTGATCTCGAACATTGACGATGATCTGTTTGCTTTGACGGCGCCTAAGCTAGCGGTGAAGTTTGATCAGGTGGTCACCGCTCAGCAGGCACTCTGCTACAAGCCCTGCAAGAGGATCTTTCAAATTGCGCAGGGAAGGATCGGCGTGGGCCCGGAGCGCTGGCTGCACGTCGGACAGAGCATCTACCACGATGTGAATCCGGCCCAGGCGATGGGGATCGCCGCGGTTTGGGTGAATCGGCCCTCACCGCGCGCGGGCGCCGGCGCAACCAAAGCGGCTGCGGGGAAGCCAGACCTGGAAGTCTCCAGTCGAAAGGCTTTGGCGGACCTGGCCGGACTGGTGTAGTTGCTGGTAGTGGTCAGTTAGGTTTGCAATGCTTCGCGTCACTCCTCATCGGTATTAAACTGATACCTCCCGCGTTTTGGCTGCCGCCATGCGGGACCTAGGACAGGAAAGTGATGGCCATGAAGAAACGCGCTACTCGGTCTCTCTCAATCCCAGAAGTTGCAGAGCTTCCGGAAGCTCACGGCTTGGTACTCGATCACGCAGTCGAAGCCGAACCCATTTCTATCGAAATCAGGCGAATACCATGACAACGGCTAGTACTCGCGTTAATCCGCTTTCCTATCTCTCTGATCAATTGAATGACCTGAAGGCTAAGGGTACACACTTCAAGTTGCGTGTGCTCGATGATGAGCAGTCGCCGGTTTGCACGTTTGACGGCAAGAAAGTGATCAACCTTGCTTCGAATAATTACCTGGGATTGACCACGCATCCCAAGTTGCGCGAAGCGGCGCTCGATGCCACACGCAAGTACGGAGTGGGGTCGGGAGCGGTGCGCACTATCGCCGGTACCATGAAAATCCACATGGAACTGGAGGAGAAGATCGCGCGCTTCAAGAACGTGGAAGCCTGCGTCGTCTTCCAGTCCGGCTTTGCGGCCAATGCGGGGACAGTGTCGGCGGTATTGGGGAAAGATGATTTCATCATCTCGGACCAGTTGAATCATGCGTCTATCATCGATGGCGCCCGGCTATCGCGCGCGAAGATTCTGGTCTTCAACCACAAGGACGTTGCGCACGCGGAACAGCAACTGGCCAGCGTGAAAGACCAGCCAGGGAAGAAGTTGCTGATCACGGACGGCGTTTTTTCCATGGACGGCGATATCGGCCCGCTGCCCGGGCTATGCGATGCGGCGGAGAAATACGGCGCCATCATGATGGTGGATGATGCCCATGCCTCGGGCGTTCTGGGCCGTAATGGCCGCGGAACGGTGGACCATTTCAAGATGCACGGCCGGATGGACATTCAGGTGGGAACGCTTTCGAAGGCCATCGGTGCGTTGGGCGGATACGTCTGCGGCACCCGCGATCTGATCGACTTTCTGTATCACCGGGCGCGGCCGTTTCTGTTTTCGACTTCGCATCCGCCTTCAGTGGCCGCGACCTGCATTGCGGCTTTCGATGTGTTAGAGCAGGAGCCGGAGCTGATGGAGAAACTGTGGGAGAACACGCGCTTCTGGAAAAAAGAATTGGGCCTGCTCGGCTTCGACATCGGAGGGAAAACCACGCCGCCCAGCGAAACTCCGATTACGCCCATTATCATTGGTGACGGCAGACTGACCATGGATTTCTCCCGAGAGCTATTCAAGGAAGGTGTGTTGGGGACGGGGATTGCTTTCCCGACGGTTCCGGAGGGGAAGGCGCGGATTCGGACGATCATGACGGCCACGCACACGAAAGAGGAGTTGCAGCAGGCGCTGGAAGTCTTGAAGAGGGTGGGCAAGAAGATGGGGATTTTGGGGGCCTGACATTGAGATATTGCCGCTTCCAATGCAACCACCGGGCGGAATACGGCCTGGTTGAGTCCGTAGCCGGGAGCGATGAAATTACCCGCGTGTTTCTCAAGCCACCTGACGAGGGCGGCGATGTAGAAGATGTGCCCACCAAGGCGATCGCTCGCCTCCCATTCGCACAAGCAAAGTTATTGGCCCCGGTGCGTCCGTCGAAGATTGTCTGTGTGGGGCGCAATTATCGTGCCCATGCGGCGGAACTCGGGAACGAAGTTCCGACTGAGCCACTGCTTTTCTTCAAGCCGCCGTCGTCGCTGCTGGCCTCGGGCGAAGACATTCGGCGTCCGCGAATCTCGCAACGCACGGACTACGAAGGCGAACTCGCCGTGGTCGTGGGCCGCCGCTGTTACAAGCTTTCAGCCAACGAAGATGTGCGGCCGTTGATTCTCGGTTACACGCTGCTGAATGACTTCACGGCGCGCGATCTGCAGAAAAAAGACAGCCAGTGGACGCGGGGAAAAGGCTTCGACACTTTTTGCCCTGTGGGGCCATTAGTAACGAATGAGATTGATCCATGGGCGGGAGTGAACGTCGAAACGCGCGTGAACGGAGACGTTCGCCAACACGGCAATACCCGAGATTTCATCTTCCCCCTGGAAATAGTGATTCGCTACATTGCCGATGTCATGACGCTTGAGCCGGGAGACGTGATTGCCACCGGCACGCCGGAAGGGGTTGGGCCGGTTGTGGCAGGGGATGTGATTGAGATTACGGTGGCAGGCGTGGGGACGTTACGCAATCGCGTAGTGGACGAGTAACTACCCGTTCGCAGATCTAGATGCCGACTGGACTTGAAGCTCCGTCAGACTCTCTTGGCTGGGGGCGTGTCTTGGAGTCGCGCCCAATCCCCATACATCTCTTGGAACCACAGCCTCGAGTCCGACGTGGTGCTCCTTGAGGCGGGTAAGCTGGGAAATCCAAATCACGCGAAACTCCACTTTGTGCTGGCGATATTGAATTGTTAATCGACTGCCCACCTTGAGCTGGCGGCGCACGAAACCCAGCCGAATGCCGGATTCGGTGACGTCCAGGGTGTGAGCCAGGTCGCAATAGGCGCCGGAACCGTCATTGCCGGAGACTCGCACCGGCAGAACGGCCTTGGTTCGGTTGTTGCGGCGTCTATTGTCCACTTTCAACTCCCTGCTGCACGGTTGCCCGTAGGCTAGCTGGAGCTATTGTCCCCTAATCCTAGATCAAGGCCAATAGCCCGAACAGGCGGGAATACCCCTCATAAGTGTTATAGATGCAACAATTTGCATCCGTAATTGGAGCCAGAGCCAGGGCTCAGCGTAGCTCCGGGGATCACAATTGCATCTATATAGAAGTACGGCAGATCGAGTAATGTGACCCGCGCAACTCGGCCCCCAGAGGCGGGTTCATAGGGGTAGTGGCAGGTAAGGCGAGCGTCAATGGAGTCGGTTGCGCTTTCGCTTTGAGCGCTGGCGTGGCCGACTCCGGGATTGCGAACTGCCCGTAGTCTTTCAAAAAGGGGGATCGGCCATGAAATCACGCTGGCTTTTATCGCTAACCGGCATACTCGTCGTTTTTCTGGCAGCAACAGCGTTGGCGCAAGATCCTTCTGCTGCTCCCGCGGATCCTCAAGCTGCGTATCCTCAAGCCGCTGGTCCTCAAACTGAAGATCCTCAAGCCCCGGATCCTCCCGGCCGGGTAGCGCGTTTGCAGTACATGACCGGGCAAGTTTCCGTTCAGCCGCAGGGCGTCGCGGACTGGGTGGAGGGCTCTGCGAACCGTCCGCTGACCAATGCGGACAACGTCTGGGCGGACAAGAATTCGCGCGCCGAGTTGGACATGGGTACCGGCCTGATGCGAATCGACTCCGAGACCAGCCTCACCCTCACCAATGTTGACAACAATGCAGTGCAAGTGTCGCTGCACCAGGGCGTGCTGAACGTGTATGTGCGTCACTTATATAACGGCGAGGTGTGGGAAGTTGACACGCCCAACCTCGCGTTTACGCTTAGGAAGCCGGGAGACTATCGCTTCGACGTCGATCCTAATGGGGATGCGACCATGGTCACCGTAAGGAAAGGCGAGGGTGAAGCCACCGGCCAGGGTCCGGCAGTGCGTGTTCATGACGGTGAGTGGGCACGATTCACCAGCGGAAATTCCCTGACGCACCAGATCAATGACGCGCCGCCACCGGATAGCTTTGATGAATGGTGCAGCGCGCGAGACCAGCGCGGGGATAAATCAGTTTCCGCGCGTTACGTGGCTCCGGGAGTGGTTGGCACCGAAGATCTCGACGAGTATGGAACGTGGAAAGATTATCCCGATTACGGCGAAGTGTGGACACCCACCGCGGTCGATCCGGGCTGGGCGCCGTACAGTTATGGTCAGTGGGATTGGGTCAGCCCGTGGGGCTGGACCTGGGTGGACGCTGCCCCGTGGGGCTTCGCGCCCTTTCACTATGGCCGCTGGGCGTATGTCGGCGGAGGCTGGGGATGGATACCTGGGCCCTATTGGGCGCAACCCTGGTACGCGCCGGCGCTGGTGGGATGGTTTGGCGGGCCGGGCTCGGGCTTCGGTTTCGGCTTTGGCTTCGGATGGGGCTTTGGACCGCGGTTCGGCTGGTGTCCCCTCGGTTTCAGGGAGCCGTTCCACCCATTATATGGAGTTAGTCGCGGTTACTTCCGCAACGTCAACCTCAGCAACGCGCGGATCGCGAACTTCAATCGGGAGAGCAAGACCTTCTTTTCGGGCAAGGCCGGCGGGGAAGCGAGCCACTTCGCCAACGCGAACAAGCCGGGCGGATTGACCGCCGCGTCGCAGAACACACTCCAGCACGGGTTGTCGGTCCATGGAAATTCCGTTCACGTCAGTCCCAACGATTTGAAGGGAGCTCAGTCCTTAAGCCGGTTAAATGTGAGTCCGACGCGGGAAAGCATGCTGGGCGCGAAGGCCAGTCCGGGTGCGCGGCCCGCTGCCAGCGCCTTTTCGCGGCCGACCGTCAGCCGCATGACTCCACCTGCCGTGTCGTCCAGGTCCGCAGCGAGCCACATGGCTGCGGCACGCGGAGCGACAGCTTCCAGCGGGCGAAATAGCGGATCGGCGATGTCCCGTGGCGCACAGAATGCTCCGGCTGCGCGTGCTCCGGAGACACGCGCCGGGTCCATGCCTGCGTCAGCCGGACGGAATGTTCCACGGCCTCCACAGAGCTTGAACAGTTTAAGCCACGGAGGGGCTGGGGAACGTCCGATGAATAACGCAGCGTCGGCTCAATCGCGAACCGAACCGTCGCAGATGGCCATGAATCGCAGCGTACCTCGCCCGCCGCAAAGCAACATGCGATCGTATGAAGGGTCATCGGCCACGAGGAGCGGGAGCCTGACCGGATCGGCATCACCGAGTTCGCGCTCCGTGCCTCGTCCTTCGGGTCGAGTGCTGCCGGCACCGCGTAGCTACTCAGCGCCGGAGAGCCGCGGGGGGTATTCGAGCCGTTCGTACGGCAGTCCGTATGGTGGTTCTTACGGGAGCCGTGGCGGCTATACCAGTCGATCCTATGGCGGCCCGTCCTACGGGAGCCGTGGCGGCTATACGGCTCCTTCACGAAGCTACGGCAACTCCGGCGGTTACCATGGCAGCTCAGGCGGTGGCTACCATGGCAGTTCTTCAGGATCGCATGGGGGTTCGGGCGGCCACAGTTCGGGTGGAGGGCATCGCTAAGCCGGGTTGATTCATCTGCACGACGCCGCCTGATCCAGGCGGCGTTTTTCATGCCTAGACCTTCATGTACCAAGACAGTCGAGAGGTTTGTGTGGTTTGGGCGGCGAGACCAGCGAAGTACGGGTTATCATGGCTCGATGATTAATGGGAAGCGCATAGCCGTGGTGTTGCCCGCTTATAACGCGGAGAAGACACTGCGCGCAACCGTGGGGGAACTGCCCGACCTGGTGGACTCCACCATTCTGGTGGACGATCACAGCTCGGATCACACCATTGAGGTTGCCAAGGAATTGGGGTTGCAATGTTTCGTGCACGACCAGAATTACGGCTACGGGCGCAACCAGCAAACCTGCTACCGGGAGGCACTGGCTTCGGGAGCGGACGTCGTGATCATGGTGCATCCCGACTACCAGTACACGCCGCTGCTGGTAACCGCCATGGCCAGTATGGTGGCGTATGGGGTGTACGACGTGGTGCTGGGATCGCGCATTATCGGTGGCACGGCGCTGCGCGGCGGCATGCCGCTGTGGAAGTATGTGGCCAACCGGTTTCTCACCGCTTTTGAAAACTTCTTTTTGCGCGTCAAGTTGTCGGAATATCACACTGGATATCGCGCCTTCAGCCGGGATGTGCTTACCCGGCTGCCGCTGCTGGAAAACTCCGACGACTTTGTGTTCGACAACCAGATGCTGGCGCAGTGCGTACATTTCGGCTTTCGCATCGGAGAAGTGTCGTGTCCAACGAAGTATTTCGAAGAGGCTTCGTCGATTAACTTCGGCCGCAGCGTGAAGTACGGGCTTGGAGTCTTGGCCACCACCCTGCAATTTGCCCTGCAGAAGACAGGAGTGATGCATTCCCGCATTTTCAGCGCTAAGGGACGGCGGCTGGATCCAGGGCACGCCGCGTACTATGCGCGGGGAGCCGCGGCTGACTCGAAGGGGTGATCTTTTGCCGAGCCCGCGTAGCATCTAAACAACATGGCGACCACTGCCATCCCGCCGACCCGTCGCCCCCCCCAGTTAGTTCTGGGGGAGATTCTCAGTTTTGCCTACGACACATTCTGCAGCAACAAAGTGCGTTTTGCGCTGACCGCGCTGGGCATGGTGATTGGGACGGCTTCGCTTATCCTTGTGGTCACCATTGGGATGACGGGCAAGCAATACGTGCTGAATCAAATCCAGTCTATTGGCGCCAACCTGATCGACGCCGAATACCAGGGCGGAGCGCAGCGCAACGTAACGCCCGATTTGCTGACCATTGATGACATGAACGCGGTGTTGCAACAAGTGCCGGGGATCGTGGCCGCTTCGCCGGTGGTTCCGCTTGACGCCCGCATTCCCATCGGCGGAGGTAAGGAGCGCGATCTGCGCACTCTGGGAGTGTTTCCGGAATACACGGCGGTGCGTAATCTGGTGGTGCTTTCGGGAAGATTCTTCGATGCGCAGGACGAACAGGCGCGTAACAAAGTCGGCGTGATGCAACAGAAAATCGCCGAGGAGATTTATGGGTCCGTAGGAGATGCCATCGGCCAGACGGTGAAGGTGAATGGTCTCCCCTTCACCATCATCGGCACGTTTCGTGAGCGGGTAAACACCTTCGGGCAATCGGAGGTGACCGACAACACCATGCTGATTCCCTATACCGTGGCCCGCTTCTTTACCGACACTGCGGACGTGCGGCAGCTTTATTTTTCTGCCGCCGACCCTTCAATGGTGATTCCGGTTACTCAACAGGTCCTAAAAGTCATTCAGTCGCGGCATCGTCCCGAATCGGTGTACACAGTGCAGAATCTGACCGAGCTAGTGGCTGTGGCTGACCGGACTGCCAATGCGCTAACCATGGTCTTGCTGCTGATTGCGACCATCACCCTGCTGGTGAGCGGGATTGGAATCATGAATATCATGCTGGCTACGGTCAGTTCGCGGATTCGCGAGATCGGCATTCGAAAAGCCATGGGGGCGACCAACCGGTCGATTCGCTACCAGTTCTTGTCGGAAGCCATTTTGATCTCTCTGATCGGCGGACTTGCCGGGGTGGTGATTGGCTTGGCGTTGCCGTTCTCCGTGCGGTTTCTGACCGAATATCGCATTCCGATTTCGGGAGTTTCGGCGATTGTGGCGATCTTAGTTTCGTCGCTGGTGGGGATCCTGTTCGGAACGGTGCCGGCATCGCGCGCGGCCAAACTGGATCCGGTGGACAGTTTGAGGTATGAGTAGGCTCTTGGCTATTAGCTCTTAGCTTTTGGCTTGAAGCTCCTGGCTTACGCGCTTCACCTTGGACGGGGTCTGCCGTTTTTGATTCAAGCCAAAAGCCAAAGGCTAAGAGCCAAGAGCTGAGATCAAGAAGAAGGCCGGGCTGGTTCGCCCGGCGCGTCTACTGCTTCACCTTCAGGGAGCGACTTGGTTCCGAAGTCCCTGCAGATTCTTTGTGGTCGTGCTTACATCACCATCGCCAAATTCTCCAGTTCGTGCTGCAACACCGGGATAGAGCAGCCCGACATCTCCACCCTGCCGGCGGCATCGAAGGCTGCCTGCGGAGAGACACCGTAACCCCTGCCCATCAGGAACACCTGGAGGAGTTCTGCCGCTTCCCGGGAATCGATCAGGCCGCCTTGCAACAGGTCGCTGCGCAAGGCGTTTAGTTCCACCACCGTAAATCGTTCTCTCATCGCCATCACCTCCGACCCGACTCCCTTTTACAGCATTAGACGCGGCCGATGCGCTTGAAGTTACTTGCAATTTCATTGCCGGATCGCTCTTTTTCGCAAGATCGCTCGGACAGTTTACCCCTACATCACTAAACCCGTGGCGTTGCAGCAAGTTGCGCATTTAGGGAAGAACGCCTTGGGTCCGCGAAGGCTCCAGTCGGAGGGGTAGAGTACGCAGAAACCTGACACACTGTGTCGCTCTGGGACCAGATCGAGAGATATAGCGTGGCCACGTGGATCAAATTGCGCCGTGGTGAGACGAGTCTGCTCAGGAAGGATCGATTGCCGCTTCGTCAATCATCAAAATGGGAATGTTGTCCCGAATGGGATAGACCCGTCGGCAGACACTGCACTTTAAGCTCTCTCCGGTCCCTTTCAAGGCGAGAGGCTGTTTACAGGCTGGGCAGACCAGGATGTCAAGCAGGTCTTTGGGGATCATTGGTTCCTATTCTATACAACGGTGCGAGTTAACGACGCGAGACACCCGTTTCAATCGGCGACGCTGCGCGATTGACTTTCACAGCACCGGGCGAGTAAATTCCCACCACGCTAGTTTTCGTTCTTTCCAATCTACTTTGGTTCGCGCACCCTCGTCAGCACAGACGAGGAGGGAAGCGGGTGAAAATCCCGCGCTGCCGCGCAACTGTAAGCGAGGAAATGGCAGCCAGCCACTGGGGAAATCCCTGGGAAGGCTGGTTGCGATCGCCGGAGGGAAGTGCCGGGCGGGCAAAGGCCCGTCGCACGTAATTCCGTCCTAACTCGCTAAGCCAGGAGATCGGCGCGAACCGCCAACACCAACCCCTTTCGCGTGATAAAGGAGGAGTGCATGCGGTTGCATCGGATTGTTGCCGGCGTTCTCGTCTCCATTCTTGCACCTGTGGCGGCTGCTTCTGCTGCCGAAATCAAAGTGAGAGTTGTTGACCCGCAATCGGCCATCGTCGCCGGAGCGCAAGTTGCACTATTTGCCGCCGGAAGTACGACTCCAGTGGCGGTGCAGGATTCGTCCCCAGAGGGTACAGTCGTATTTCGCAGTGCGGGTTCGGGCCCTTACCAGCTGCGAGTGTTGGCGCCCGGATTCGCTCCACAAACCGTTGACGCTTCTTCCGGCGGAGAGATCACGGTAAGTCTCTCGCTGGCCACTGCGGCGGAAACGGTGGTGGTGACCGCAACTCGTAGTCCGGTTCCGAGCGAGGACAGCGGCGCTAATGTGGCGACCTTGAGCAGCCAGCAACTGCAGGTTATGCAGCCGGTCGCGGCCAATGACGCCGTGCGTTTTCTGCCCGGTGCCGTGGTGGACACCGCCGGGCAACGGGGAGGACTGGGCTCACTTTTCGTGCGCGGGGGCGATTCCACCTACAACAAAGTGATTGTGGACGGAGTGAGCATCGATCAACCTGGTGGGACTTTTGATTTTGGAACTCTTCCACTTACCGAAGCCGATCGGGTGGAGTTCCTGCGTGGTGCGCAAAGCACACTTTACGGCTCCGATGCGATGACCAGCGTAGTGCAGGTGTGGACACGCACCGGCACAACTCCGGTTCCGGAACTGCGTTTTGGCGCCGATGCCGGAAACTACGGAACCGAGAACGGCTACGTCTCGCTTTCGGGTGCGAATGGCCGCTTCGATTACGACATTTTCGGACACCAGTTCAACACCACCGGCTCGGGGCCGAACGATGATTATTCCAACTCTTTGGTGGGCATTAACGCAGGAGCGAAACTGAATGATTGGGCGACTTTGCGTTTGCGGCTGCGGCATGACAACAGCGTCAGCGGAGTTCAAGGGGAGTGGAATTTCAACGGCCAACCGCTGTTGTCTCCCGATCTCGACCAGCGGGCGCGGCAAAACAATCTGCTCGCCAGCTTGGAGTTCACGATCACAGGCCCCTCGCGATGGACGCATCGCATCACCGGCTACGAATGGACGCTGGGACGGGCCAACACCGACTTTGTCACCAATCCGGGGCGGGTGACGCCGTTCGGCGAGGTCGATACTCCATTTTCCGAATATGCCCGCTTCAACCGTGCCGGGTTCGATTACCAGGGCGACTACGTGGAGCGTAGTTGGGCCCACACCACGTTTGGCTATGAATTCGAAGACGAAAATGGTACCGTGAACGATGCCATTCCTGCCCCGCCAACGGTAGCTCACGGATTGCGTCTGAACGACGCTGTCTACGGGCAGCAAGCGCTTACCCTGGGCCGGTTGAGCGTGGTTGCAGGAGCTCGATTTGTCCACAACACGACTTTTGGCAACACAGGGGTGCCGCGCATCGCCCTAGGGCTGCAAGTCCTGCGAGGCGGCCGGAGATTCTCGGGTACGCGCCTGAAATTTTCGTATGCGACCGGAATCAAGGAACCGCTATTTGAAGAATCCTTCGGCATTGGTCCCTTTCAAATCCCTAATCCCAATCTGAAGGCGGAGCGAAACCGGGCCTTTGAGACGGGGTTTCAGCAGAACTTCTTCACCGGTAAGGTGGTGCTGAATGCAACCTACTTTAACAATCTGTTCCACGACCAGATCGAATTCATCACCGTGAATCCGATGACGTTTGTCGGACAGTACATCAATCTGGAGAAATCCCTTGCCCACGGTGCGGAGGTGGAGTTGCAGGCAAGGCTCAGTTCGAAGCTGTCCTGGAATACGTCGTACACCTATACGTCCACTGAGATCCTGCAAGCGCCGCCGGGCACTGGCCCACCCTTTGCCACGGGTGACCCTCTGCTGCGGCGTCCGCGACACTCGGCCGCGAGCCTGCTGTCCTATCTGGGGAAACGCTGGGGAGCGAATCTGGGAGGAAGCTTTGTGGGCAGGCGCCCGGACTCGGATTTCTTCGGTTTCAACATCGATCATGCGCCTGGCTACGTCTTGGTCAATGCCGGTGGCTGGTACGCCATCAATTCCCGCATGACCGCGTACGTGAACCTCGAGAATATTCTCGACAAGCAGTACAACGAGGTCGTGGGATATCCAGCGCTGAGAGCGAATTTCCGCGCGGGAATGCGGTTCCGGATCGGAGGGGAGTAAGGGGTTTCTAGTTCTTGACGCGGGCCCGGCTGCGGAATGCAGGTTCCGGCTGGTCTGTATCTTCCAACCTTGGCGCACCCGAGCGCTGCAGACGGCCACGGTGGCCGTCCACGCTGACCCCGCAGGCCAGGGGCATGGGGGCGAGAGATTGGGATCCCTGGTATTTGCCGCGGGCTAGCAGCAGCTTTTCGAGGTCCTCACCTTCGAGGGGCTGCTGGCGTCCCAGGAGGTGGGTGACCAGGGCGATCTGGGCAAAGTGCTCCACGGTCTCCATTTTCATGTAAGCATGGTGGAGAGTGTCGGCATAGGCAACCACGCCGTGGTTGGACATGAGGATGGCGTCGTATTGGGGAATCAGCGGCTCCAGCGTCTCGCTCAGCTCCGGCGTTCCCGGGGTTCCATAGCGGGCCAGGGGAATTGAGCCGAGGCCGATTACGACTTCGCAGACCAGAGGCTGATTGAGCGCGATTCCGGCCGCAGCGAACCCCGTGGCGGTTGGGGGATGGGCATGCACGATGCCGTGGATATCAGGGCGCAGCTTGTAGATCAGCAGGTGCATTGCGATTTCGCTTGAAACCTGGTGACGGCCGGCGAGCGGGCGTCCTTGGTAGTCGACGACCACCATGTCCGCGGGACGCAGAAAGCCCTTACTCATCGACGTAGGAGTGGCCAGGATTCGTTCCTCATCCAAACGCACGGAAAGGTTGCCGTCCATAGCCGCCACATAGCCGCGGTCGTACAGCATCTTGCCGAACAGGGGTATCTCGCGTCGCAGCTGGCGTTCGCTCGGCATAGGTTGAGAGCAACTGAGGGGGCGGCTGGCGTATGGTACCGCAGTCGCTTGGGCGAAGACAATGCGTTTGTTTGCCGGGGGCTGAATCTATAATTACCCGGCGTGCTGGTAACCGAATTCAATTACTTCCTTCCCGCCGAACTGATTGCCCAGGAGTCACTTCCCGACCGGGCGGCCTCCCGGCTGCTGCGCCTGGAGCGGGGTTCGGGGGCCGTCAAGGATGGCTGGTTCCGCGATTTTCCGGAACTGCTACGGGCAAGCGACCTGGTGATCTTCAATGATACCAAGGTATTTCCGGCCAGACTTTATGGGCGGAGAAGCGGGGCAAAGGCTCAGCCCGTGAGTGCGCAAAACCCGGCGGCAAGGGACTTCCTGAAAGGCCGCGTGGAAGTACTGCTGACGCGGCAGATTTCACAGCAGCCGAACGAGTGGGAGTGTCTGGTGCGGCCGGGGCGAAAGATTGGAGTGGGGGAGCGGCTGTTCTTCAGCGAGAGCGACGAATTGCAGGCGGAGGTCATCGCGCGAGGCAGCTTCGGGCAGCGGCGGATACGCTTTGATTCTGCGGTGGATTTTTGGAAGATGGTCGACCGTTTGGGACACGTGCCGCTGCCGCCCTACATCGACCGGGCGGATCAGCCCGGCGATCGGGAACGGTATCAGACCGTCTATGCCCGGGAGCGCGGTTCGGTTGCTGCCCCGACTGCTGGTCTGCACTTCACGCCAGAAGTGCTGGCGCGGATGCGCGCGCGGGGTGTCGAGACTGCGGAGGTTACGCTTCACGTTGGCCTGGGAACCTTCCAGCCGGTGCGGGTGGATCGGGTGGAGGACCACCGATTACACCGCGAGTCTTATGTGATCTCAAGCGAAACGGCAGAGAAGATCAACCGGGCCTTGGACACCCGCCGGAGAATCGTGGCAGTAGGGACGACGACGGTGCGAACGCTGGAGTACGCGGCCGGCCACTCGGGAACAGGGAAAGTCGAGGCCGGCGGCGGCGAAGCGGATATTTTCATTTATCCTGGATACCAGTTTCGAGTGGTCGGGGCGGTGCTTACCAATTTTCACTTGCCGCAATCCACCTTGCTCATGCTGGTCTGCGCGTTCGGCGGGAAAGAACGGGTGCTGGAGGCTTACAAACATGCGGTAGCGGAGAAGTACCGCTTCTATTCCTATGGGGATTGCATGTTTGTGGAATGACCGCCAGCCGTTCTTTCCCGCCGACAAAGGGCGATATACTGGAGCATCGCGGAGGAAGGCATGGGTACACAAGCGCTGGCGAAGCAGGTTCCGATCGAGGATTTTGTTGCCGGACTGCGTAAGTTCTCCGAGCCCATGTTTCGTGGGACGGAGCAGATTTTCCAGTTTCTGGAACGGACCCCGGTGGCGCCCGACACCTTGGAGCGTTATCTGACCTGGGACCGCCAGCACTACACCCGGAACCTGATAGACAAGACGCCGGTCTACGAACTGATGGCAATCTGCTGGGAGATTGGGCAGATCAGTTCGGTGCACAATCATCGCGACCAGAATTGCTGGATGAGCGTGCCCATCGGCAGGTTGTTGGTTGAGAACTACCGGGTGATTGAGCAGGACCTTGACAAGGGAATCAGCCGCCTGGAAGCGACCGATACTGTGGAAATGAATCCGTCCAATCCGTGCGCAGTGAATCCCCTGGAGCCGGTGCATCGTGTGCTCAATCCCAAAGAGTTCAACCAGCGGGCGGTGAGCCTGCATGTGTACTCGCGGCCATACGATAGCTGCGTGGTCTATTCTCCGGAACAAGGGACGTGCGGCGAAATCAAGCTTCATTACAACACGGAGTATGGGAAGAAGAAGTAGCTCTCAGCCGTCAGCTCTCGGTTTGGTAGTGGTTCAGTTTCACGGTTGAGGGCTACTCAGACTTTGCGCCCTTAGCGGCAGTTCTTTTTGATCTTTGCGGGAAGAAAGCGGTTAACCGCAAAGGCCGCCAAGCATTCGCAAAGCCCGCGAAGCATTGCAAACCAAACTGACCCACTACCTACGGTTTCAGTCTGTGGGGATGTCCCCGGTCTGGCTGCTAAACTTACCGTCGTGCCCCCAAAGAGAGAAGCTGCGGCCGAAACCAGCGTCCCACCAAAGCCGGGGCTCTCGGTTACCAAGAGTTCAGCCGATCCCAATCGCATTTTCTTGATTGATGCCATGTCTTTTATCTTCCGCGCTTATCACGCCATGGCGCGGCAGCGCGGGATGTCCACGAAATCCGGAGTACCCACGGCCGCGGTTTATGTTTTCGTGAACATGCTGCGCAAATTGCGGGACGACTTCTCGCCGCAATATCTGGCGGCGGTGTTCGATGTGGCGGCTCCAACCTTCCGCGATCAGCAGGCGGAAGCTTTCACCACGGTACGAAAGTTCGATCTCAAGAGCCAGACGTTCCAGGAAGTCGCGTATCACGGCTACAAGGCCAACCGCGCCGAAATGCCCGGCGATCTGGTGCAGCAGATACCGTACATACGCCGGGCACTTGAGGCCTACGGCATCCCGATTCTTGAGATGCCAGGGTACGAAGCAGACGACGTGATTGGAACGCTGGCGCGCAAGGCAGCGGAAAAGTCACATCCGGTGTATGTGGTTTCCAGCGATAAGGACATGCTGCAACTGGTGAACGACCGGGTACAGGTCTTGAATCCGCCGAAAGACAATTTGATTTGCGATGCGCAAAAGGTCGAAGAGATTTTGGGAGTGCCGCCGGAGCGGGTCGTGGATGTGATGGCCTTGCGCGGTGATTCCATTGACAACATTCCGGGTGCTCCGGGAATCGGGGACAAAGGTTCGGTTGACCTGATTCAGCGGTTCGGAACGGTGGAACAAGCGCTGGATCGGGCGGCAGAAGTCGAGAAGAGAACCTATCGCGAGTCGTTGCAGAACAACCGCGAGAACATTCTGCTTAGCAAACAGCTGGTGACCATCGATCGCAACGTTCCGGTTGAACTGGACGAGAACGCGATGAAGATGGGAGAGCCGGACAGAGAGGCACTCCGCGAGCTGTTCACCGAACTGGAATTCACGTCTCTGTTGAAAGAACTGCTGCCCGTGGCTGAAGTCGGCGAAGCCCATTACAGCGAAGCGAAATCGGCAGCCGATGTAGAGGCGGTGCTGCGAGCGGTGCCGGCTGGCGGTGCGCTGGCGGTCGCAGTGGAAGCAGAGTCACAGATTGCGGACGAAGAGCAAGAGCCAGAGGAATCCGAAAGCGGGATGCTGCCGTTGTCGGCGGAAGCGACGCCGCCTGCGCGCGGGCGTGCCATCGCTATTTCGTCCGTGCCCGGAGTTGCGGCAACAATTTCAGCCGAGGCCGAAGAGGCGACGTCGAAACTTAACTCGGCGTTGGCGGACGCAAGCGTGCCAAAAGCCATTCATGACTGGAAGTCGGCGGCTCATGCGGTGGCGCCGATGGGGGTTGACTTGTGCGGCGTGCAGCATGATCCCATGCTGTATTCCTATTTGCTCGATCCGACATATCCGTCGCACCGGCTGGCCGATGTGGCCTTGCGACGTTTCAATACGAAGCTCAGCGGGGCTTTGCCTGAGGCCGCTGATATCACTGGCAGGCTTGCGACGGTGTTGCGTAGCGAAGTGGAACAGGCGGGGCTGCTCAAGCTCTACCAAGACATTGACCTGCCACTGGTGCCGGTGCTGACGCGGATGGAGCACGCCGGAGTCAGGATTGCCCGCAAGAACTTGTGGGAAATGTCCTCACGGCTGGAGCGCGAGATTGCCGCCAAAGCAAAAGAAATTTACGAATCGGCCGGGCACGAGTTCAATATCAGTTCCCCAAAGCAATTGGGCGATGTCCTGTTCAACAAACTGGGCCTGCCCAAGCCGGTGAAGTATGGCAAGGGAAAGACGATCTCGACCGCGGTCGATGTGCTCGAAGGGCTGGCCGAAGACCATGCAGTGCCGCGGATGGTGCTGGAATACCGGCAGCTCACCAAGCTGAAATCAACGTACGTGGACGCCTTACCGGCATTGTTGAACCCAGCCACCGGGCGCTTGCATACGACATTCGGTCAGACGGGAACCGCGACGGGCAGGCTGTCCTCGGCTAATCCGAATTTGCAGAACATCCCTATTCGCACCGAACTCGGGCGAGAGATTCGAGCAGCGTTCACGGCTGAACCGGGCCACATGCTGCTGGCAGCGGACTATTCGCAAATTGAGTTGCGGCTGCTGGCGCACTTTTCGCAGGATCCGCTGCTGGTTGAGGCCTACCGCCGTGGTGATGACATTCACACGCTGACGGCTTCTCAGGTGTTCGGTGTGCCGCCGCTGATGGTGACCCCAGACCATCGACGGCAGGCGAAGGTGGTGAATTTTGGGATTGTGTATGGACTCTCAGCATTTGGGCTGTCGCAGAGCCTGGGGATCGAGCCGGCGGAAGCGCGGCAGTTCATTGAAGCGTACTTCGAGAAATACGCTGGGGTGCGGAAATTCAGGGAGCACGTTCTGGAAGAGGCTCGCCGTACGCAAAGGGTGACCACACTCTTCGGACGGGTGCGGCCGATCCCCGATATCAACAGCAAGAACGCCAATCTGCGGGGCTTCGCCGAGCGGACAGCGGTGAATACGCCGTTGCAGGGAACGGCCGCGGATTTGATTAAGATTGCGATGATCCGGATTGATGCCGAGTTGCGTGAGCGCGGGCTGAAGTCAAGAATGACCCTGCAGGTGCACGATGAACTGGTGTTCGAGGTGCCGGAAGCGGAGATCGATACTATGCGGACGCTGGTGAAAGACCGGATGGAACGGGTTCATGCCTTGACCGTGCCACTGCTGGTGGAAATGGGCGTGGGGACGAATTGGCGGGATATGGAGTAGATCTTTTCGCCGCTGCTTAACGCCGATCAACTACCGACCATTCGCGGACTCGCGTTCAGCGGCTTCGCGCAGCATTCTACGGTCGCGGGCGCCGGCAATTCTTCGGGCTCGAACCAGCCGGCGGAAGACAAAGCCATAGAGAAACCCGCCAAGCGTTCCAATCACCACCAGCAGCAGGATCAGATTCCAAAGCGCGGCCGTGCTGGACAGAAATGAAGTCAATTCAAACCCCGAGCGCGTTCTTAATAGCGCTGGCTATGCTGTGAGTAAGCAACCGCATTTTGTCCTCAGACTCGGCCTCGACCATGACGCGAGCTAACGCCTCCGTGCCTGAGTAGCGGACGACCACGCGTCCATTACCATCGAGTTCGCTTTGTGCGGTATCGATTGCACGCTGGATTTCCGGTACCTGGGCGAATGGAGTTTTTTCCCGGACGCGTATGTTCTGAATCGTCTGCGGGAAAACTTTGAGGTCGCCCACCAAGTCTGCAAGAGGCTTTCCGGTGCGCGCCAGGATTTCCATCACTCGCAAGGCGGTGAGCATACCGTCTCCAGTGGTGGCTTCGCCGTCACGAAAGAGAATATGGCCGGACTGTTCGCCGCCCAGAACCGCGCCGGTTTTCTGCATTTCTTCCAGCACGTACTTGTCGCCAACGTTGGCACGCAACATGCGGATGCCAGCCTTGCGCAGGGCAATTTCGAGGCCCATGTTTGACATGGTGGTGGCCACGACGGCGGAGCCAGCCAGAGCCCCACGAGACTGCAGGTCGCGGGCCGCCAGCAGGAGAATGGCATCGCCATTGGCTACGCGCCCTTTGGCATCGCTGAATAGGGCACGATCGGCATCCCCATCGAAGGTGACACCGAGGTCGAACTGGCCGGGCTTCTGGGCGACGGCCTTGGCCACGACTTCGGGATGAAGAGCGCCACAGTTTTCGTTGATGTTGCGGCCGTCGGGCGATGCGTTGAGCAAGGTTGCTTGAACCCCACAGGCGCGGAACAGCTCCGGAGCTTCGACACTGGCCGCGCCATTGGCACAATCCGCGAGCACTTTCAGCCGGCCCAGGCTGGTTTTCACGTTTCTGTGGAGCCACTCGATGTAAGCGCGTCTGAGGCTGGCTTCGCCCGGCAGACTCGAAGAAGATTTAGCTGGAGGAGGCGTCGCAGGCTCGGGGCTTTGCAGCAGCGCGAATATTTCCTGTTCGATGGCCAGTTCGCGGGCGTCCGGCAACTTGTAGCCGTCGCCGGAGAAAACTTTGATCCCATTGTCAGTCCAAGGGTTGTGGGAGGCGGAAATCACCACACCGGCAGCGCATTTTCGGGAGCGCGCCAGATAGGCAACTCCCGGTGTAGCGATGACCCCGGCACTGTGTACTTGGCAGCCGCAGGAGGCAAGTCCGAGCGTGACCTGGTCGGCGATCCAGGCGCTCGACTCCCGCGTGTCCTGGCCGATTACCACGCTCGCCTTCGGATTGGCGCGAATCAGATTGTGGCCCAGGGCGCGGCCTATCAGAAATGTACTTTCCCGGGTTAAGGGGAATTCTCCAGCGACGCCACGAATACCATCGGTGCCAAAGAGTTGTCGTGTCTTAGATGTCATTCGGAATCGGTCAACGGGCGCCGCCCGGTGCTTGCTCCATGATAACTGTAATCCGGACGGGAGCAGACTGCGTAACCTGGACGAGAGGATCGGAAACGTAGGCATGCCGGACGAAGGTCACGCGATTCATGGCTCCGCTTACATCGACGGGATCCGTGACGGCGGATTCCACGGCCTCAACCCGCCCTTTTGGTCCGGTGATGGTTACGGAAGAGGGATCAGCTACGATTCGGCCGATGTGGTATCCCTGCGCGAAGCTACCGACGACCCGTGGCTCTACAGGGACCTGGCGGGTGAGGCGCACATCGAATGTCAGATGGAACTGGCTGGGCACAATCTGGACCACTTCCAGGCCAGGGGGTTGATGGATCTGCTGGGGGGTTAAGTCGAAAGTGCGTTCGCCCGATCTGATGCCGCTGAACTCTATGGCGGCATAAACGTCGGAGGAGTGCAGTTGGTGGATGATTCTTTCCGGGCCCCGCAGCCGGATTTCGGCTTTGGGGACAACTTCTGAGCTGATTTCCATATCCTGCGGGATGTTCCGAATTTCTACTGGGACATCCAGCGCAACTTCCGCCACGGGGTCGCGGGCTACAGCCAGCCATAGCCCTACGGCCAGGGCGAGCGCAGTCAGCTTGAGGCCCAGATTGTGAAGCACCGCGCGATGGAAGAAATCGTTCATCGGCTACCCGTCCGTTCCCTGGTTGAACCGCGAGTCTGCGGCGTGCGGACGCGAGGTTGTCCCTTCCTCATCGCGCGGCGTGCCCTGACTTATTGGGGTTGGGAGCGTAGCCGGACGCACAGGGTGGCGGAGCAAATCGCCGAGGCGGTCACGCAACTGCTCGACGGTGAGGTCGCGTTCGATTTTTCCACCCACTGCCAGGCTGATGTAGCCGGTTTCTTCGGAGACAATAACGGCGATGGCATCGGTTTCTTCGGTGACGCCGATCCCGGCGCGGTGCCGCGTGCCGAGCTGTGTGGATAGCACAGGGTTCATGGACAGCGGCAGGAAGCAGGCGGCGGCAGCGATGCGATCGCGCTGAACAATTACGGCGCCATCGTGCAAGGGGGCGCTGGGGCGAAAAATCGTGGCCAACAAATCGTAGGAAAGCCGGGCGTCCAGCGGCACTCCGCTCTCGATATAGGTACGCAGGCCGATCTCACGTTCGATGACCATGAGCGCGCCCGTCTGGTTCTGACAAAATAGGTTGGCGGCGAGCACAATGTCGTCGTAAGCATCCTCCTCTGAAGCCCCGGAGTAGGTAAAGGTGAGCTTGCGGCCAAGCCGCGTCAACGCCTGGCGAATCTCGGCGGCGAAGACCACGATGAGAGCAAACACTGTGTAGGGAAGCAGGGTGCTGATCAGCCAATTCAGAGTGGTGAGCTGGCCGAAGCGGGAAAGATAGAAAGCGAGTGCCAGCGCGGCCACGCCCACCAGCATGAGAGAAGCGCGCGTCCCTTTGATGAGAGCCAGCAGCTCGTAGATGATGACTGCGACCAGCAGAATGTCGATGATCGAGGTCACCGTGAGTCGCGGCCAGGCTGCTGTAAACTGCGTCACTCAAGCCTCTTTTCGATGCGAACCGCTGCTAGAAAAACTACATTCATTGTAATCCAGGATTCCAAAATCGCAGGGAACGCGAGGTCTCGGCAAAGCAGGCGCTACTTCACCGCCGAGCGGGCGTTTAGCACTTCCACCTGCATGCCTTCAGCCGCTGCCCGTACTCGCGGATAATAATTGCTGGCTTCCTTGACCACTTTGTCGATGCAGGCGTCGTTGTGATCAGGGTCATGATGAAAGAGGATAAGTTCTTTGGCCCCGCTTTCCATCACTACGTTGACGGCTTCCCGCCAGTGGCTATGCCCCCAGCCGCGCCGGCGGGCCTCATATTCTTCCGGAAGATATTGGGAGTCGTAAATGAGAACGTCGGCTCCGGCAGCCAGCTTGCGAACATTCTTGTCGAAGAGTGCATGTCCCGGTTCGTTGTCAGTGGCGTAGACCACGACGCCGTCTTGGGTTTCCAGGCGGAAGCCCATGCAGCCCTGGGGATGGTTAAGCCAGGTGGCTTGCAAGCTGGCCATGTCCAGTTGAATACGGCCTTCCTCCAGATCGTGGAAACCTTGCTGCGCCTGCATCTGCTTGAGGCCGACGGGGAAATAAGGTGACGCCATCTGCTCTTCAAATACCCGCTTTAGGCTCCGGGTCCGGCTGGAGCAGTGAAACTCGAAACGGCTCTCTGGGTTGTCGTACAACGGCCCGAAAAACGGCAGCCCCTGAATATGGTCCCAATGGAAGTGGGAAACGAAAATGTGCGCAGACACCGGACGGTTGCCGAACTCACGGCGCAGCGCCTGCCCCAGAACGCGGAAGCCGGTACCGCAATCGAAGACGTAGAGATGGTCTCCGACGCGCACTTCCACACAGGAAGTGTTGCCTCCATAGCGCATGTTTTCAGGCTGAGGAGCTGGCGTCGAACCCCGGACCCCCCAGAACTTGATCTGCATGCTATTTCACCCAAAAGGGGATAGTGCCTAAACAGTCATCTTGCGGCCTGTTAGGCAATCCGTCAATTCATAAGCTGGTTACAGGCGAACATGTACCAGGACAGTGGGGCGGGGCGTGGCCGCGGCAAAGGCGCTGAAATCAGCCGCCAACGCTTCCCCTATAATGGGGCGGCTTCGGCCTGATAACCAGTGCCCAGCTAGGAAATGCTATGGTTCGTCCCGATTATCAGGAGTTTTCGCAGCGGGCTGGCAACGCGACGCTGATTCCGGTGGTTAAGCCGGTGGCGGCTGATCTGTTGACGCCAGTTTCGGCATTTCTTGCCCTTGCGGCCGGGGAGCCGGAAGCCTTCCTCTTCGAATCTGTCGAACGGGGTGAGCGCGTCGGACGCTATACGTTCCTGGGGGCGAAGCCCTACATGAGGGTGACGGCGAGGGGTCAGCAAGTCGAGGTGCAGCGGGGCCGGCACGTGGAACGGCGCCAGGGAAATGTGCTTGAAGTGTTGAAAGAGTTGCTGCGGCAGCACCAAATTACTAGCGATGATAGTCTGCCGCCGTTTACTGCCGGTGCGGTCGGCTACTTCGCTTATGACAGCGTGCGGCAACTGGAGAATATCGGCGAACACGCGAAGGACGACCTGGCCTTGCCTGATTGTGTGCTGATGTTTTTCGATCGCCTGCTGATATTTGACCACTTGCGTCACCAGATTCAGATCATCGCGACCGCGGATGTTTCGCAAGAAAGCCCGCGCAAGGCGTACAACCGGGCGGTCGCGGACATCGCAGCTTTGGAGAAAAAACTGGCGGCAGGATTGCGTCCGGCACTGTGGCGGGACTCGGCGGCTTCGCGCAGAGGCAAGCTGAAGGTCCAGCCGCGCACCACTCGCAGCCGGTTCCTGCAATCGGTGGAACATACCAAGGAGTACATCCGGGCAGGGGACGTTTTCCAGGCGGTGCTCTCGCAGCGCCTGGATTTCACGCCGGGCGTTGCGCCGTTCGATATCTACCGTGCCCTGCGTACCGTGAATCCTTCCCCGTACATGTATTTCTTGCGGATGGGGGACATGCACGTGCTGGGCTCTTCACCGGAGATGCTGGTACGGGTCGCGGGACGAAAGTTGGAATACCGCCCGATCGCCGGGACCCATCCTCGTGGCCGGGATGAGGCAGAAGATCAGCAGTTCGAGAAAGAAATGCTTGCTGACGAAAAAGAGCGTGCCGAGCACGTGATGCTGGTTGATCTTGGGCGCAACGATCTGGGGCGGGTGAGCGAATACGGATCGGTGAAAGTGCGCGACCTGATGTTCGTGGAACGATATTCGCATGTGATGCACATTGTTTCTGCACTCGAAGGGAAACTGCGTTCGAATCTCGATGCACTGGATGCTTTCGCGGCTTGCTTTCCGGCGGGAACCTTGACCGGAGCTCCAAAGGTGCGCGCCATGCAAATCATCGAAGAGCTGGAGCCGGTGCGGCGTGGGGTGTACGGAGGCTCGGTGTTGTATGCAGACTTCGCCGGCAATCTGGATTCATGCATCGCGATCCGGACGCTGCTGATGAAGGGAAAGAAGGCTTACCTACAGGCCGGGGCAGGAATCGTGGCCGATTCTGATGCGTTGCGAGAGTTTGAGGAGTGCCTGAACAAGGCCAAGGCAGTTCTGCGGGCGGTCGAGGTGGCAAGAGGCGGGGAATAGGGTTCGTGGCGCCGGCGCAACGGATGGTGAGCCTTTCTTCTCACTCCAGCCTTCTGGACTATTTGCTCTGGAGATGAGCGAAAATCATGTGATAGCCTCTTTGTCGTTGTCCGAGGAGTATCCCTCAACGTGCTCAGGAAACTTTCAGGAGTTGTTTCGTATCTTCTCATTGGTCTCGCGCCTTTCTTCATCCTCGGAGTTGCCTACGCTGGCCAGGCCCCGCCGGCAATTCCATCCGTAGTCTCGGTGACTAACCTTGGCACCGTGCAGCAGAACAAAGTCATTTACGGGCGCGACGGCACCTCCAGCGCGCTCATTGATGGCCAGTCGGTTTGGACCTTTGGCGATACTCCCATGTCCGTGCCGGGGGTTTTGGGCAACTATTGGGACGATAATTCCCTGTCCTGGACCACTGATCTGGACGCAGGTCATGGCATCAACCTCAACCACGATTTGTTGGATATCACCGGCGCGCCGGCGGAATTCCTGCCGTATCTTGCCTGGGAGCGGGAATACAACTACGAACATGACAAGAACCACTGCACAGTGAAGCCCTGCGGCGCGGAGTTTGCCATGTGGGACGGTCCCGTGGTCAACGATACGGCGCGGAATCGTGTGCTCTTTTACTACTACGAGCTGTATCGCGGCGTGCCGGGCATGCAGGGATGGGACACGGTGGGAGCCGGAATTGCTGTTTACACTCCGGAAACCGGCATCACCCGGCCCATCGAGAATCCTGGGAGCAAGACTCCGACTTTGATGTGGGGACCGAAAGATGAGGCGTTCAACTCAGGGGCCCTGGTGGTCGATGACACCCTGTATTCCTATAGCTGTGTGGGTGGGTTCTTGGTGGACAACTGCCAGGTGGCGAAAGTTGCACTCGCGGATGCGCTGGACATCACGCAATGGACGTATTACGCGGGAAATGACACCTGGAGCACGAATCCGGCGGACGCGGTCACAGTTTTTCAGGGCGGCGCGGCCGCCAATGCGGTCTTCTACAACGCCTACCTCGGCTTGTATATGAATATTTACAACCCCGCGCTGAACAACGACATGTATTTCATGGTTGCTTCGACGCCGTGGGGTCCGTGGTCGGCGCCTACGTTGTTGTTTAAGGGCGAGGCGCCGTATAACGGCAGCGTCAACTACACCGGGCAAGCCCATCCGGAGTTCGCCAAGAACAACGGGCAGACGCAGTTCGTGACCTACGCTCATCCCACCGGCTTCCTGCAGGAGGACTTGCCGCTGACGCAGGTTGTGTTTGGGAAGTAACGCCGGCGCATGGTATACGGCGGCGGATGGTTGAAGGGCGAAAGTTTGCTACTCTTTCACCGAGATGCGCGCCGCCGCCATCTTCGGGCCGGGTGCTTCCGAGAAAAGCCTGCGGCCATTCCAAATCACCAAGACAACTTGGCTCACCGGAATTCCCACCCGTGCGAGTGAGGTTGACGCAATCCTCATCTTCGGCGGGGACGGCACGGTCCACCGTCACCTGCCGGATCTGGTCAGGCTGCAACTGCCTGTCCTGGTCGTCCCGTGCGGCAGCGGAAATGATTTTGCACGGGCGCTCGGTCTGGGCAGCGCCTCGCATGCCCTTGCAGCGTGGCAAAGGTTTTTATCCGCCGACAACAACCTCCGCGCCATCGACCTCGGAGTCATCACACTTTTGTCAGATCCGTCCACCAGCTACTACTTCTGCTGCGTCGGCGGCGTCGGCCTGGACGCAGAGGTGGCCCGCCGCGCCAACCGCTTGCCGCGCTGGTTGCGGGCCCACGGCGGATACGTGCTCACCCTGGCCCCGTCACTCTTTCGTCTTGCTCCATTTCCTATGAAGATCAGCTTGCCTTTTACAGACACTTCCGATGCATTTGTCCCACACAGCAACCAACCCACCGTACTCGCCGCGTTTGCCAACGCCCCGACCTACGGCAGCGGCATGAAGATCGCGCCTCACGCACAACTCGACGACGGAAAACTTGATCTATGCATCATCAGCGACATCGACCCGTTCAAACTCTTCTGTCTTTTCCCAACGATTTACTTCGGTAAGCACCTAAGCATGCGGGAAGTGGATTATCTTCAAACCAGTCGCCTGCGAATCGAAACCGAACAGCCCCTTGGTGTTTACGCCGACGGTGAATACGTGTGTAAGACACCGATTGAAGCGCGTGTGGCTCGGGCGGCCTTGCGGGTTATCACGCCGTAACTGGACACTACAAACCAGAAACTAGAAACTGTTGTCCAGTGCTACACTAATTCTCACTTTATGCCCGAGAATGGCCGTTCCCGCACCTGGCTTTGGATCCTCATCGGCGGCGGAGCTTTCTTCCTGTTCACGCTGGCGGTATTTACCCTGGTCTATCTCACGCTGCATGCCGGCGGCGAGCAGGCATCGCTCACTCGCTTCGGCGACAAGATCGGAGTGGTCGAGTTGGAAGGCATCATCCTCGACCCCAAAATCGTGGTCGGCCAGCTCAAGAAGTTTGGCGATGATGACTCCATCAAAGCCATCATCATTCATGTGAATTCGCCCGGCGGCGGCGTGGCTGCCTCGGAAGAGATTTATCGCGAAGTCAAACGCATCCGGGACGAGAAGAAAAAGCGCATCGTGTCGTCCATTGAAACCGTAGGGGCCAGTGGCGCCTATTACGTCTCCGCCGGCACTAACAAGATCTATGCCGATAACGGCAGCATCGTGGGTTCCATCGGCGTGATCATGCAGTGGGTGAATTACGGCGATCTGCTGCACTGGCTGAAGGTCAAGCCGGAAACGTTGAAGGTCGGCGAATTCAAAGACACCGGGGACCCCACTCGCGAGATGACTCCGGCCGAGCGCGCCTACATGCAATCCTTGATCGACAACATGTATGGGCAGTTCGTGACGGCGGTCGCCGACGGACGCCACGCCAAGGAAGCCGACATTAAAGCCATCGCCGATGGCCGGGTTTGGACCGGGCAGGAAGCTCTGTCCATGCACCTGATTGATCAGATTGCCGACTTTCAGGCGGCTGTGGAAGACACCGCTAAGGCGGTGAACATCAAGGGCGAACCCGTGCTGGTGCGTCCAGAGCGGCGGCGGGAGACCGCGTTCGACCTGCTGTTCGGCGACGTTTCCGAGTGGTTGCCTACCAAGGAAAAGCTGATGGAGAACCAGTTGGAGTTCTACTATTTGTGGAAGTAGCCCCCCGCCAATCTCCGCGTTAGCCGTGGACATACGATTTCCTTTGTGCACCTTCGTGTCCTTTGTGGTTTTTCGAGAATCTACAAGCCACTTGCGCACAACCCCTGAAATTTGAGAAGGTTATGGGTGCCCCGAAGTGGCAGGGGAGCCCGGGTCCCCGGCAACGCCACAGCGGACCCGAAATCACGGACACGGAGCGAATAAGCGTATGACAAAAGCGGATTTGATCGACGAAGTTTCCCGCCTGGCGGAGTTGACGCGCAAGGACAGCGAAGTTATCGTCGAAACCATTTTTGACAGCATCGTGCGCTCGCTCCGCGTGGGCGACAAGATCGAGATTCGCGGTTTTGGCAGCTTCCGCACCCGCCAGCGCAAGCCGCGGGTCGGACGCAATCCCAAGACCGGCGACCGCGTGGAAGTTCCGGCCAAGAAGATTCCCTTCTTCAAGCCCAGCAAAGAATTGAAGGACCTGGTGAATCACGGAGGGGGCGAGACCACGGCGCCGGCTGCACCGGCACAGTAGCCATCTCTGTGCGCCTCTGTGTCCCCTGTGGTTAAATCAGGTAGATGTTTGCCCGCAGAATCAGGGTAGAGTACGACAATAACGGTTGCCGCATTCCCTGCCCCATGAAGTGGCTGGACAACTTCTCCATGCGCAATTTCACCAACGCCACCGTCTTTGACGACACTCTGCCCGTGGGCGATGGATTGATGGAGATTGGCAGGAACGTTCCGCTGGACGAATTGAAAGCAGCCATGGAAGACTGGTTTCAGCGGAAGAGTTACCTGCCCAAGGGGGCGGGATTAACGGTGACCGAAGGCTGACCCGGCGGGCGTGCCGCTTCTACTTATCGTAGTGCAGGAGCGAGAACACGTCGTAGGACTTGAGCTTGTCGCGGCCCTTTAGAAAATCGAGTTCCACCACGAAGCCCAAGCCGGCAATCTTCGCGCCCAGCGACGCTGCCAGCTTGGCAGTCGCTTCGGCGGTGCCACCGGTCGCCAACAAGTCATCTACGATGAGCACCCGCTGTCCAGGCTCGATCGCGTCTTTGTGAATCTCGAGCGTATTGGTGCCGTACTCCAGCGCATAGTCGTGCTTAGCTGTGGCGGCGGGCAGCTTGCCCGGCTTGCGCACGGGAACGAATCCAGCATTCAGCCGATACGCCAGCGCCGGCGCGAAGATGAATCCGCGCGCCTCCATCCCTAGCACCAGATCGACGTCTTTGCCAATGTAATGTTCGGCGAGCGCATCGATCAGCATGGCAAACCCCTGCTTGTCTTTCAGCAGCGTGGTGATGTCGTAGAACAAAATCCCTTTCTTGGGGAAATCCGGGACTTCGCGAATCAGCTTCTTGAGCGGCTCACAATTCATTTCCGGCTTGATTGACGCGACCTTGGTCGACATTACCAGGCTCCTTCAATGCGAAATGTGGTTAGTCCCGCGACTGGCTTAGCCTCGTGCTCTTCCACGTCATCCACGCGCGCGGCACGTGGCCCTTGCTGTAGCCGCGATTTCAGTCCCGAGAGCTGATCGCGTGTTCCCATGGCCAGCACTTCCACGCTGCTGTCGGCGTTGTTGCGCACCCAGCCGGCAATCCCGAGGATGTGCGCCTCACGTTCCACAAACCAGCGAAATCCTACACCCTGGACGCGTCCGCGCACTAGGAAGCGGCGAGCATGGGACGTGCTATCGGACATATCTGACCTCGGCATGTCAGAACAATCTACTGCGCCCGCGAAAGATACACGCCTTCTGCCGTATCCACCTTGATCTTCTCGCCTTCGTTGATGAACGGCGGCACCTGCACTACCAGCCCAGTTTCGGTCTTGGCCGCTTTGGTGACGCTCGAGGCAGTAGCGCTCTTGAGCCCGGGCTCAGTTTCCACCACCGTGAGTATCACGGTTTGCGGCAACTCGATTCCCACCGCCTTACCGTCGAAAAACTCGACTTTGATCTGGAGATTCGCGGTCAGGTAATCCACGGCATCGCCCAGGATTTCTTTGGTCAGATGGGTTTGCTCGAAGTTGGTGGTGTCCATGAAGTAGTAACTGTCGCCGTCGGCGTAGAGGAATTCCATCTCCTGCTCGTCCACATTGATTTTCTCGATGGGATCAGGCGAGCGGAAGCGGTGCTCGAACATGGCGCCGGTGCGCAGATTACGAAGTTTGGCCTGAATGAAAGCACGCAGGTTGCCGGGCGTCCGGTGCTCGACGCTGAAAACCGAATGCAGATCATTGTTGTGCTTGATGATCATGCCGGGGCGAAGCTGGGTCGCAGGAATAGCCATTGCTGAAAAAACTCCTTTTTTGATGGCGGCTGGCTGGCGGACGCGGGCAGGCCACATTTTCCACCAGACATAAGGCTCGAAAGCTTTATTTTACACGGACTTGGGGCAATAAGGAACATCTGAGTCAAGGGGACACTCTGGTTACCTGACCGGCCGGCCCATGGAAGACTAGAATGTTTGCAGACCAAGCAGAATTGGGATTTTCATCCGGAGGAGTGTTTTTATGCGCGTAGGAAAGTACGAAGTTTCCGAAGGCGGCCGCAGCAACACCGCCATTACGTTCCTGCTGATTGGGCTGGGCGCGGGTGCGTTGCTCGGGCTGTTGTTTGCTCCCAAAGCCGGCAAGCAGATCCGCAAGGACTTGCGGCGCAAGTACGACGACGCCCGCGAAACCGTGGAGGACTGGACCGAAGACGCCCGCGATGCTGCCGAAGAAGTGCTGGAACGGGGCGCCGAGTTTGCTGAGGACGTGCGTGACCGCGTGAGTCCGCTGGCCAAGAACCTGCGGCGCAGATAAGGCGGCTGGCCTAGCCAAAGATGGTGGAGAAGAAGCCTTTGAGCTTGCCGAAGAAGCCGTGATGCGCGGGCTTTGGAGGTACGACGATCGCTTCGAACGATGCCGGTACGGGCGTGTCGCGTAAGGGAAGCAAACTGGCTTCTTCCGCGGGCGCCGGCATCACCGGAGGCGGATCGTTGGCGCGAAACACGATGGGCGCCTCGACCTGCACGTGAATGTCATTGGGCTTCGACGCCGGAAGCGCCGCGGTCTCTGATCCTGGGACAGGCCTTCTTAGGTCTGACGTCGCGGATGCCGACGCTCGCATCACCGGCGGTGTGGTTGGCGGGCAACCGCAATTCATCGGCACCGTGGTGTCCACTGCGCTCAGCTTTCCAGAATGAAACATCACCTGCTGCGCTGCCTTCACCTGGTAAGTGCCATCTCCCAAGAGTTCCGACACAATCACCGACGCCGTGTTGCCCGGCAATGACTGGATGCAGGTATTACCGTGGGAGTCCGCGCTCACGCCATAGTGGAATTCCCCCGGCCCCGCCAGCAGGATGCGGAAGTCGGGAGTAAGAATCGAATCGGCGGCCGCGTCCAGTGAATAGTGCGCTTCGAGGGCCCCGGTGCTCATGCCCAGCATCAAGGTGCGGCCGTTTTGCGAGCTAGTCACCGACACCGTGGTTCTTGGGCAGACCAGAATTTCCCCGCCGCGTCCCAAACGCAAAATCGCGGTATCTGCTCCCGCAGTCACCGCCGACCCGGTCGCGACCCGGCTTCCCGCCAGCACCACGGCTCCGGAAACTCCCGAGCGCGGCAACGCCGCGCGCGAAATAGGCGGGATGGGAGCCGCCTGGGCTGCCTCCTCTATGGAGTGAAGACGAACCATCAGCCGGTTGCCCGCTGCGTCCCAGGTATAGGCGACGGGCTTGCTCAGGTCCACTACGATCCGCGCCACCGGCGGGTCCTGCTGAAACTGGTTCAGCCGAACCCCGTTGATTTCGCTGCCCCGGAAGTCGAGCCGCTTCTGATAGGCGCCCAAACGCGCGTTGGGCAGGTCGATGACGAGGCGCGGCGGATTGTCGAGCTTGCTGATCGCGGGAACCAGCGGCCGGCTGGAGATGATCTCGACCACTGGCCCATTCGGTTCCGACAAAGCTTGAATCGAACGAACCACAGCAGAAGACTCTGAACTGGCCAATAGTCTCGGGCTCGACTGCGCCGCCGCCGTTGCTGGGACCAAGAGCAGTGCGCCGATGAACCGAAAAAGCGTCATGTTGGGGGACGAGCCTTAAGCCAACCATACCACTGGGATAAGACAGCGAGAAGTGCCGCCTGATAAACCAAGGTAAGGGGTAGCTGTTCCGGCTCAGGGTTCGGAGAGGAACTCGTATTCGTCGATGACCGCAGCCACGGCGACCTTGCCGTCGGGACCGCCTTCATCCACTCGCACCACTTTCCCACGGCAGCGGACGCGAATACTCTCGGTCAGGGTGATTTCCGGCGGAAGGGTGAGGGTGAATTCAATGGCAGAGCCGGCGCTGATCGCCGAATCCACGTAGAAACAGATACCCCGTGCACTCACATCGCGAGTCTGGGCAGCCTTCTCCTCTGCCCCGTCGTTGGCATACGACACGGACACGGGCAGCCGCAACGCAAAACGGCGCGTGGCTCGCTTGTTGTCCTGCGTGGTCTCGGCCATGACCCCTCCGGAAGTCTGTAGCATGGCGTGTCGGCGGGGCGGTGTCAAGCTGTACTTGAGGGTGCTCCCTGGGCAGGAATTCGGCCTGATGTAAGCTGTTTTCAGGGCGCTATGGTCTTTGTCCTCGACAATTACGATTCCTTTACTTACAACCTGGTGCAATATCTGGGCGAACTGGGCGCGGAAGTCGAGGTCCGCCGCAACGACCAAGTAACGATTACCGATGTAGAGGCCATGCAGCCGGAACGGATTGTCGTCTCGCCCGGCCCCTGCACTCCGAACGAAGCCGGGATCAGCGTGGAGTTGATCCGTCAGCTTGCGGGGAAGGTTCCAATCTTGGGCGTCTGCCTGGGACACCAGGCGATTGGGGCGGCGTTCGGCGGCGAGGTCGTGAGGGCGCCAAAGCTAATGCACGGCAAGACCAGTGAAGTGCAGCACGACGGGAAGACGATTTTCCGCGGTCTACCATCACCCCTGACCGCTACTCGTTATCATTCGCTGATCGTGGAAGAGAGAAATCTGCCTGCTGAACTAGAGGTCAGCGCCTGGACCAGCGACGGAACTGGCCGGCGCACGATTATGGGGCTGCGGCACCGGAAGTTTGCCGTGGAGGGGGTGCAGTTTCATCCGGAGAGTGTGCTGACTGGTGAGGGGAAGAAGCTGGTACAGAATTTCTTGGGACTAGGTTGAATTGTCATCTTAAGCGGAGCAATGGCTTTCGTTTACGAAAGCCATTGCGAAGTCGAAAGATCCCTTTGGCGTTGGGGATGTTGCCGGCGTGCCGAGGCGTTCTTCCTTCTCATCGTTCGCGGAGAGAACGCCTTTCGATGGTCTTGACAGTAGGAAGGGGATAGGGATCCTTCGACTCCGCAGAACGATTCGCAAGAGAATCGCTCTGCTGCGCTCAGGATGACAAGGGTGATTGTGTAAGGCGCTGGCTGAGCTGCGCTCGCCGGACAGCCGAGGCCGGCTGTCCAACACGGCTATTGCTTGTTGCCGCCGTTTGGGTCAACGATGCGCACTCTCTTCACTCGACGGCCAACCCGCAACGCAAAGGGAACCCCGATTCGAGCGCGGCCCCATACGACACGGCGGTCAATGTCCTGGCCGTCGACGGTCACTGCTCCCTCTTTGACCTTTGCGGCCGCTTCAGTGTTTGACGCTGCCAGTCCGGCGAAACGAAGCAGCTTGTCGACTCTGATTAGCAATGCGTCAAGCCCGTTACTCTCCGCGCTTTCTCGCTCGATAGCCCTGATATTCTCCAAACGAATGTCCACGATCTCCAGATCCTCCAGTGCTTCGTCCTTCTGAAACTGCTTTGCCCAATCCTCGCCAGCCTTGTCTGCCGCCTCGGCCGAGTGGAAGTCCGCCACAATCCGTCGCGCCAGGTCTTTCTTGGCCTGCATGGGGTGCACTTCGCGCTTCATCTTCTCGATTTCCGCCATCTGCACATCGGTCAGTAGCTCGTAATAGCGCCACATCATTTCATCGGAGATGGACATGATCTTGCCGTACATTTCCAGCGGCGGCTCGTGGATGCCGATGGCATTGCCCAGCGACTTCGACATCTTTTGTACGCCGTCGAGGCCTTCGAGAATCGGCGTGGTCAGGACGACTTGCGGTTCTTGTCCGTAGGCGCGTTGCAGTTCGCGTCCTACCAGCAGATTGAACCTCTGGTCTGTACCGCCGAGTTCGACGTCGGCTTCGAGCGCGACTGAGTCGTATCCCTGTACCAGTGGATAGAGCAGTTCGTGGACGGCGATGGGCCTCTCTTCCAGAAAACGTTTGTGGAAGTCCTCGCGCTCCAGCATCTGCGAGACGGTGTATTTGGAGGTGAGGCGGATGAAGTCGTCAGCTGTGAATTTTGAGAACCAGCGGCGGTTAAAGTCGATGACAGTCTTCTCGGGATCGAGAATCTTGAACACCTGAGCTTTGTAGGTTTCGGCGTTCTGCGCGATCTGTTCCGGAGACAGCGGCGGACGAGTGACGGAGCGGCCGGTGGGGTCGCCGATCATGCCAGTGAAATCGCCGATGAGAAAAATAACCGTGTGGCTGAGGTCTTGAAAGTGTTTGAGCTTGCGCAAAACCACGGTGTGACCGAGGTGAAGATCGGGAGCAGTCGGGTCCATGCCGAGCTTTACGCGCAGCGGCTTGCCGGAGGCGCGGGACTTTTCCAGCTTGGCGCGCAGGTCAGACTCGCGAATGATCTCTGCGGCGCCTTTCTTGATGTAGGCAAGTTGTTCGTCAACGGGGGCAAAGGTTGGCATGGGAATCATCATTATAAAGAACAAAGAGGCCGGCTAGAGATTTGGCGCCTCTTTACCAAACCAGTCTGCGCCCCACAATCTCGAACTTCCCTTCCAGCGCCAGATTGATCGCTTCGCTATAAGCAATGTGCTCCTGCTGCAGAATGCGGGCTGCAAGGGAATGCTCGTCATCGCTGTCGAGCACAGGGACAGTCTTCTGCACGACGATAGGCCCATGGTCAAGTTCTTCGTCTACGAAGTGAACGGTACAGCCGGTGACCTTCACACCGTATGCAAGGGCCTGTTCCTGGGCTTCGAGGCCAGCGAAAGCCGGCAGCAAGGAGGGATGGATGTTGAGAATGCGATACGGAAACTGCCGCACAAACCAGGGCGAAAGCAGACGCATATATCCCGCCAGGCAGACTAGATCAACTTTGTGTTGCTGCAACGCGGCCACAACTTCGCGGTCGTGCGCTTCCCGGTCTTTGCCTTTGGAAGAAATGACGAGCGCAGTAAGTCCGAGGCGTTGTGCGGTTGCGATGCCCCCGGCATCGGCGCGGTTAGAAATCACGACTGAGATTCGGGCATTGGGAATCCGGCCTTCGGCGACATTCTTCGCGATGGCTTCAAAGTTCGAGCCACGTCCCGAGAGCAGAATACCTAGATTTTTCATTGAGAGCTTTCAGCTGTCAGCCTTCAGCCTGACCATGATAATTCACGCCCGGTTCCAGCGGATATTGACCGGTTTGCTCCTCATCTGCCCGCTCCGCTATAGTTTTCTCATGTATCGGGACTTCCACGCTGTGGATCGCTGGTCGAAGAAAGAAGTCCACTGCATCTATCAGGCCCTGATCGTGGCTATCGCCACCCGCCACGCCGACGCCGTAGATATTAAGTTTCTGGTGGATGGACGGACTGTATGGATCGCCCTGCCGCATCCGGCTTGGGTTGAGTATGCGAATCGAACGGGCAAGGTGATCACTGATTCCCTGGCCACCGCTATCGCGGGCCACTATCTCAAGACAGCTCTGGAATCGGGCGAAGGGGTGGGGCGCGAGATGTATTCATTGACCGTGGAGCAGACTCTCGACCACCTTGAGGCGGTCGCGGGCGAAGAGGTCGAGGTTCCGTAAATTTTTGGGGCGCGTTTGCTTGGGAGGGTTCGCGATCCCTCTAGCCCTTCCTAATCACGCGCACCAGAGCCACCAGGATCACCGCGCCGACGATGGCCACGAGAATATTGGGCAGCAGCCCGCCACTCGAATAAATTCCCAGCAACCCAAGAATCCGGCTGCCGATGATTGCACCTACGATGCCGAGCAAGATGTCGGTAAGCGGACCGTAGCCTGAGCCTTTCATGATCTTGCCCGTCGCCCAGCCGGCGATCAAGCCCACCAGAACTATGTAGAGTAAGCCCACACCCAGAAACATACGGCCTCCGCGGCCAAGTCTTGGCGGTGATGACTTTATCAGATAGCAGAAACCGCTACGGAACTATTTCGGCCGAATTCCAGCCACGGCCATCATTCTTCCGGTCACGCCTTTTTCGGAGCGGTGGGAAAAAAGCAGATCTGGGTGACAGGAGGTACAAAACGGCGAGGCCTGGATGTTCTTGGCCGACACTCCCGCGTCCATCAACTGGCGGCGATTGCCTTCAACCAAGTCCAGATAGATGTTTGTTGGCAGCTCGCCGTGGCCGGGGGCGCGGGCGGTGAGGAACAGCAGCGGATACTTTTCGCGGACGGGATCGGATTCCTTGACTTCGCGGAAAAGATCGGCAGCATAGGCGAACTGGGATTCGAAGTTCTGGCGCACTTCTTCGCCGACCTGGTAACAGCAGCCGTGGATTCCCGGGCCGATGGCAGCCTTGATGTCCCGCGGCCGGGTGCCGAAGCAGCCACGCATCTCGCCAACACCTTTTTCGACGATTCGCTGCACCGTGCCCCGCCAGCCGGCGTGAAAGACGCCAACCGCACGGCGCTTCGGATCGACGAGCACGACCGGAAGGCAGTCGGCGGTCTGGACGGCCAGCAGAATTCCGGGGGTGCTAGTGATCAGGCCATCGCCGGCGAGCTGTTTTGGGGGTTGTCTTGACACGCAATGAATGAGATCGGAATGAATCTGGTGCAGAGTTACTAGTGGCCATAGCTGATTCCCGTCGCCGCCCACCTGGCGCTGAAACGCGGCACGGTTCCGCTCGACCGCGGCGCGTGAATCGTCCTTGGTGAAGCCGAGATTGAGCGAATGTCCTCCGTAGGATTTTGAGAATCCGCCTTGGCGGGTGGAAAAGCCGTGCACCAGCCACGGGATTTGAGAAAAGGCAGGTACGGTGAGAATGGTAGAGGGCGACTGTTTCCGGGCCGAGGGCACGGCAACATCTTAACAACACCTCTTGCCGTTGCAGCGAACGAGGGACTTGCGGGTAACGCAGGAGAAAAGCCTTGAACGCAGAGGACGCGGAGATCGGGTCGCTGAGGACGCAGAGAAAACCTAGGGTAGCGGTACGAGATTGGGTTCGCGCTTGTGACACTCGGTGGCTTGCTCGTAGGCGTAAGCCAGCCGGAGCACGGCTGCTTCCGACCACGGAGGCCCGGCGATCTGCAGACCAACCGGCAGTCCAGCGCGGGTAAATCCGCAGGGAACTGAAATCGCCGGTAGACCCCAGACATTAAACGGCCGGGTGTTGCGGAGCAAGACGAGTTCACGCGGGCGCAAAAGGTCGGGATGTTCCTTCAACTCCGCCAGCGGCGGCGCCGGAATGGGCACTGCGGGTGTCACGAGGAGATCCAGGTCAGTGAACACGCTTTGGACTTCGTGGCGTGCCTTGGCGAAACTTTGCCGGGCCGTTTCTATTTGTGCCTCCGAAATGTTTTCACCGCTGCGGATGCGGCGCAACGTTTCCGGCTGGTACAGCTCGGGACTGCTCGCAACAAAGTCCCGGTGATAAGCAAAGGACTCGGCGGTTTGCAGGGTGCGGTCGGCAGGGATATCGAGATTGACCTCGCGTAGCTCGCAGCCTAGCTTGGTCAACACATCGAGTGCTTGTTCGACTGCGGAAGCCACCTCTGTGTCCAAGTCCTCGTAGAAGAATTTTCGCGGGACGCCGATTCGCGCTGGTTTTGGCTCAACCTGAAGAGCCGCCAGATAGTCAGCCACTGGCGTGTCAACACTGTTCGGATCTTCGGGGTCAAATCCAGCGACGGCTTGCAAAAGAACGGCGGTGTCACAAACTGTTCTACCGATCGGGCCCACGTGGTCAAACGAGGCGGAAAGTGGAATCACGCCGCGCGCGCTGACTCGACCGTAAGTGGGCTTGATCCCCACGACTCCACATTGCGCGGCTGGTTCACGGATGGACCCGGCCGTGTCGGTTCCGATGGCTCCATAGCCGAGGCCGGCGGCCACGGCAGCGGCTGACCCTCCGGATGATCCACCGGCAATGCGGGAAGGGTTCCACGGATTATGCACTTCACCGTAGTAGCTGATCATCGAGCTGCCACCGTAGGCGAATTCGTGCAGATTCTGTTTCCCCAGAAACACTGCACCGGCATTTCGTAGCCGGCGCACAACTTCGGCATCCAGGGATGGGATTCTATCTTTGAACAGAGCACTGGCAGCGGTGGTGCGGGTGCCGGCGGTATCCACAATGTCTTTCAACCCTATGGGAATGCCGTGCAGCGGGCCGCGCCACTGGGCGCGCTGAATTTCAGCTTCGGCTTGTCTGGCCTGCGCGAGTGCCAAATCGGCCGCCACGGTAATGAATGCGTTAAGGACCGGATTCAGTCTTTCGATCTTCGCCAGGCAGTCCTTTGCCAGCTCCACGGGCGAAAGTTCTCGCTTGCGCAAGCGCTGGCTCACTTCCAAAATGGAGGTCAACATAAGTGCTTGCCGAATGCGCGTTCTGGCGTTGTTCCTGCCAGTACGCGAAGGCCTATAATCTTACAATCTGTCTTGTTTCGAGGTGTGAGGAAAACCCATGGCCCAGATGACCGCAACTCCCGTGACCACGCAAGGGTTTCTCGTAGATGGCAAATGGATTGAAGAAGGCGATCCGGTTGAAATCCGAGCGCCCTACGACCGCAGCGTGATTGGACGGGTGTTTCAGGGCAGGCGGGAACACGCAGAAGCAGCCATCGCGGCCGCCGTAAAAGCTTTCGGCACCACGCGGCGACTGCCGGCGTTCGAGCGGCAGCGCATGCTGCGCCGCGTAGCCCAGGGCCTCGCCCAGCGCAAAGAAGAGATTGCGCACACCATGGCGCAGGAGGCGGGCAAGCCAATTAAAGCTGCGCGCACGGAAGTGGAGCGCAGCATCTTTACGTTCACCGTCGCGGCCGAGGAAAGCACGCGAATCTACGGCGAGTACCTTCCTTTGGACTGGCAAGAGACGACGGTTGGCCGCTGGGGGATCGTGCGGCGCTTTCCGTTGGGTCCGATTGGGGGCATCACGCCATTCAATTTTCCGCTCAACTTGGTTGCGCACAAAGTGGCGCCCGCTATTGCCGCTGGCTGCACCATCGTGATTAAGCCCGCGCCACAGACTCCCTTTACGGCGCTCTTACTGGCGGAAGTAGTGCAGCAGGCGGGCTGGCCCGACGGCGCGCTCAACGTGCTGCCACTGGCAAACGAGGACGCCGGAATTCTGGTCACCGACGAACGTTTGAAAATGATCAGTTTTACCGGTAGCGCGGCGGTGGGCTGGGACATCAAGCGGCGCGCCGGGAAGAAAAAAGTCGTTCTGGAGTTGGGCGGGAACGCGGGAGTCATCGTTCACAGCGACACCGACGTCGCCTTCGCAGCCGAGCGCTGTGTCGCCGGAGGTTTTGGGTATGCCGGGCAGACTTGCATCTCGGTGCAGCGCATCCTGGTGGAGCGGTCGGTTTGTGGCAAATTTACCGACGCACTACTCGCCGGCGTCAAGAAGCTCAAGAGCGGCGATCCGCTGCAGGATTCCACTGACGTGGGGCCGCTGATCCGGGAAAGCGATGCGATTCGCGCCACCGAGTGGATCCAGGAAGCAGTCGGTGGTGGCGCGCGCGTGCTGATCGGTGGGCAGCGCAAGGGTTCGATGCTGGAGCCTACAGTGCTGACCGGGACGCGGCCCGACATGAAAGTGAATTGCCAGGAGATTTTCGCGCCGGTTGTGACGATTGAGCCCTACGACGACTTTTACGATGCCATCCGGCAGATCAACCGCTCATCCTATGGCCTGCAGACCGGCCTCTTTGTGCGGGATGCCAAGCTGCTGTTCAACGCCTACGAAGAGCTGGAGGTTGGGGGCGTCATCGCCGGCGATGTACCGACTTTCCGGATCGACCACATGCCCTACGGCGGCATCAAAGATTCCGGATTAGGGCGCGAAGGCTTGCGTTATTCCATTGAAGAGATGACCGAGCCGCGGCTTTTGGTAATGAACTTGCGGTAGGTTTTCTTCCCTGCCAGTGGTTTTCTAATTTCGGGAACGCGTCAGCAAGAATTTCAGCCGAAGTTTCCTTCACTTGCGCAAGCCGTGATTTGAAGCTGCTATAATCCGTAGTTTCAAAACCGAACGTGGCGACAGTCTGACACTGCAACGGCTCATGCAGTTCCATAAAAGCACCGGGGCGATGGGGTCGTCCCCTCTGCACTGAAAGCTCTGACTGATGCAGATTTTTCATCGCAGCACGAACACAATATCCCGCGCCACGATTTACGGAGCTGTCTTCCTGGTCGCGGCGCTGTTGTGGGCGGTACTGGAATTGCAACGTTCGCCGTACATTACCTACGCCAAAGTGGCGCGCCCGCAGCCGGTTCCATTCAGCCACCAACATCACGTGGCCGGACTGGGAATTGATTGCCGCTACTGCCACACTTCGGTGGAGACTTCGAGTTTTGCCGGAATCCCACCTACAAAGACCTGCATGAACTGCCACACCCAGATTTGGACCGGTGCAGCTTTGCTCGAGCCGGTGCGGGAGAGCTTTCGCAGCGGCAAGTCACTGGTATGGACGCGGGTGAACGATCTTCCCGATTTTGTGTATTTCAATCACAGCATTCACATCAACAAAGGTGTCGGTTGCAACACCTGCCATGGGCCGGTGGACCGCATGCCGCTGATGTTCAACGAATATTCCCTACAGATGGAATGGTGTCTGGATTGCCATCGCGATCCGGCCAAGAACCTTCGCCCGCGCGACCAGGTGTTCAACATGAGATATGAGCAGCCGTCGGGTTTGAAGCCAGTTACCTTGGACGGCAAGGAATATACGGACCAGGAGTCGCTGGGAACGGATTTGGTGAAGAAGTATAAGTTGAGGACGGTGACCGATATTACCAGTTGTTCGACGTGTCATCGGTAGATTCGCAATGAGCATGGAAGAAAAAATCGGAAGCCAGCGCCGCGAAGAGGTTTGCCCGGGCAAGAAGGGCACGCTCGACCTGGACGAGGCTCGTGCTCGCCTCGCGGAAACTAAAGGGCCGGAATTCTGGCGGAGCCTGGAAGAGCTGGCGGGCAGCCCCGAGTGGCAGGAAATGATGCACCGGGAGTTTCCCAAAGGCGCGTCGGAATGGCTGGATTCGGTTTCGCGGCGCGGATTTCTGAAGCTGATGGGCGCGTCGCTGGCGATGGCAGGCATGACGGCCTGCACCAAGCAGCCGCTGGAGCCGATTGTTCCATACGTCCGTCAGCCGGAGGAGTTGATCCCCGGCCGGCCGATGTTCTATGCCACGGCTTTCACGCTGGGCGGATATGCATCGCCGCTTCTGGTTGAAAGCCATATGTATCGGCCCACCAAAGTTGAAGGGAACGACAAACATCCGGCGAGCCTCGGCGGGACGGACATTTTTGCGCAGGCGTCGATTCTTGAGATGTACGACCCCGACCGCTCGCAGACCATCAACAATCTGGGCGAGGTTCGCACCTGGGGGAATTTCCTGGAGGCGATTCGCGGGCCGCTGAGCGCGCAGAAAGCGGTGCAGGGAGCGGGCATTCGTATTCTGACGCGCACGGTGTCGTCGCCGACACTAGCGGATCAGATGCGCGAGTTGCTCAGAGTATATCCGCAGGCCAAATGGCATGTGTACGAGCCGGTGAATCGCGACAATGTTTTCGAAGGCGCGAAGCTGGCGTTCGGCCAGCCCGTCGAGACGCAATACAAGTTAGAGAATGCCGATGTGATCGTCTCGCTGGACGCCGATTTTCTTTCGGCTGGGTTCCCGGGAAATGTGCGCTACATTCGTGACTTCGCTAAACGCCGCGATCCGGACTCCGGCAAGATGAGCCGGCTGTACGTGGTGGAGAGCACGACCAGTGCGACCGGGGCGAAGGCGGATCATCGGCTGCCGATGAGGGCTGGCGAGGTTGGGGCATTTGCGCGAAATCTAGTGTCTGCTGTGGGTGCGGGCGGCAGGACGCTGACGGTTGACTCGGGGAAGTACCTGGATGGGTTGGTGCGCGACTTGCAGGCACACCGGGGCGCGAGTGTGGTGATCGCCGGAGAGCATCAGCCACCCGCGGTGCATGCGATGGCACACGCAATCAACCAAGCTCTGGACAACGTCGGCAAGACCGTTTTCTATACCGACCCGGTCGACGTCAATCCGGTCAATCAGACGGAATCGCTCAAAGAACTCGTCGCCGATATGCGCGCTGGCAAGGTGGACCTGCTGGTCATCATTGACGGCAATCCCGCGTACGATGCGCCCGCCGATCTGAACTTCGCTGACGCACTCAAGAACACAAATATTCCATTGCGCGTGCATCTGGGGCTCTACCAAGACGAAACTGCGGAACTCTGCCAATGGCACATCAACGAAGCACATTACCTCGAAGCCTGGGGCGATGCCCGTGCCTACGACGGTACCGTCAGCATCGTGCAACCATTGATTGCTCCGCTCTACAACGGCAAGAGTGCACACGAACTGGTGGCTACACTGGCTGGTCAGGCCGAAGCCAGCGGTCATGAAGTAGTCCAAGGCTATTGGAGGAAGCAGCATCCTGGCGCCGATTTCGACATGTTCTGGCGGAAATCGCTAAACGACGGTTGGATTGAAGGGACGACCTTTGCGCCGAAAACTCAAATAAAGACGAACTCGGCGTTCTTGTCCGACGACCGACCGGGGGGGGGCCGTGAATTCAAGGACTTGGTTCGGCTGGTCGACCGAAACGCCTTGGATATCAACTTTCGCCGCGATCCCTCGATTTACGATGGCCGCTTCTCCAACAACGGCTGGCTGCAAGAATTGCCTAAGCCCATGTCGAAGATGACCTGGGACAATCCAGTGCTTATCGGCCCAGCCATGGCGGAACGCTTGGGGCTGAAGTCCGAAGACGTGATCGCGGTGGAACTCAACGGGAAGAAAGTCGCGGCTCCGGTCTGGATTCAGGCAGGCCATCCCGACAATTCGATCACGGTGTTCTTGGGTTACGGGCGACGGCGAGCAGGGCGAGTTGGGACCGGCGCAGGCTTTGACTTCTACTCTCTTCGCGACAGTGCTGATCCGTGGTTTATAGCAGGCGTCACTCTCAGTAAGACTGGCGGGACCTACAAGCTCGCCACGACTCAGGGCTACCAGACAATGGACACGGCCACCGGCGCGCGTCCGCTGGTACGGACCGCGAGCTTGGACGAGTATCACAAAGAGCCTGAGTTCGCGAAAGAAGAAGAACCGCCGAAGGACCTGACGCTGTACAAGCCTTATCCCTACGAGAAAGAGCCGTACGCGTGGGGGATGGCCATTGACCTCAATGCCTGCGTGGGCTGCAACAACTGCATTGTGGCTTGCCAGTCGGAAAATAATATTGCAGTCGTCGGCAAGGAACAGGTGGTGTTGGGGCGGCACATGCACTGGTTGCGCGTGGATGCCTACTACCAGGGTGATCGTGATAACCCCAAAGCTTATTTCCAGCCGGTGCCGTGCATGCAATGCGAGAACGCGCCCTGCGAGGTGGTGTGTCCGGTGGGCGCAACTGTGCATAGCAGCGAAGGCTTGAATGACATGGTGTACAACCGCTGCGTTGGGACTCGCTATTGCTCAAACAATTGTCCTTACAAGGTGCGGCGCTTTAATTTCCTGCTATTTCAGGACTGGGAGACGCCGCAGTTGAAGATGATGCGGAATCCGGATGTTACGGTGCGCAGCCGGGGCGTCATGGAGAAATGCACTTACTGCGTGCAGCGTATTAGCGAGCACCGGATTGACTCTGAGCGTGAAGATCGAAAGATCGCCGACGGCGAATTGCAGACCGCGTGCCAGCAGTCGTGCCCGGCCAACGCCATCGTGTTCGGAAACATTAATGACCCCGAGAGCCGGGTTTCGAAGCTCAAGAGCAATCCGCGGAATTACAGTTTGCTGGCGGACCTGAACACGCGGCCGCGAACTACGTACTTGGCGGAGATTCGGAATCCGAGCGGAGAGTTGGAGTCGTAGACAGCGAAGACATGGACGAACGCAACGAATCGACGACCGGCACCCAGGCTCCCGTGATTGAGTCAGGGCATACCTTTGCCACGGTCACCGACAAGATCAGCTCGATTGTCCTCACCCGTCCTACGTCGAGCGGGTGGTTTGTCGGATTCGGCGTGGCTTTCCTCCTGACGATGATGATGCTGTACGCGATTGGTTTCCTGTTCGTGCGCGGTATCGGGATTTGGGGCGTGACGATTCCCATCGGCTGGGGCTTCGCCATCGTCAATTTTGTATGGTGGATCGGCATTGGCCACGCCGGAACGCTGATTTCCGCCATTCTGCTGCTGTTGCGTCAATCGTGGCGCAACTCCATCAACCGCTTCGCCGAAGCCATGACGCTGTTTGCGGTATCCGCCGCCGGCATCTTTCCTTTAATTCACGTTGGCCGGCCGTGGCTGGCTTATTGGTTATTTCCTTATCCCAATTCCATGGGAGTGTGGCCGCAGTTCCGCAGCCCGCTGATCTGGGACGTGTTCGCCGTTTCCACCTACGCCACGATTTCGGCGCTGTTCTGGTTCGTAGGGCTGATTCCTGATTTGGCGACGCTGCGTGACCGCTCCACCAATCGTGCCGCGAAGATGACGTACGGGATTTTGGCCATGGGCTGGAGGGGTTCGGCGCGGCATTGGCATCGCTACGAAACCATGTATCTTCTGCTGGCCGGGTTAGCCACGCCGCTGGTTCTTTCCGTCCACACGGTGGTGAGTTTTGATTTCGCGGTTGGCATCGTACCGGGCTGGCACACCACGATTTTCCCGCCCTACTTTGTTGCGGGAGCCATTTATTCCGGTTTCGCCATGGTGCTGATGCTGGCGATTCCCATCCGCAAACTATATGGCCTGGAGGATTTCATCACCGAGCGCCACCTGCAAAATTCCGCCAAGGTTATGTTGGCCACCGGGTTGATTGTGGCGTATGGCTATGGAATCGAAGCTTTCATGGGGTGGTACAGCGGCAATCGCTACGATGCCTTTACCATGTGGAACCGGCTGCATGGACCTTACAAGTGGGACTACTTCGCGCTCCTGCTGTGCAATATCGTGATTCCGCAGGTGTTGTGGATCAAGAAACTGCGCAGCAGTCCGCTGGCGCTCTTCTTGATTTCGGGCGTCGTTCTGGTCGGCATGTGGCTGGAGCGCTTCATCATCGTGGTGGTCAGCCTGCACCGTGACTTCTTGAATTCCTCCTGGGGAATGTATTACCCCACGCGCTGGGACTGGATGACCTTCATCGGCACCATCGGCATGTTCCTGGCCGCCATGTTCCTGTTCGTGCGCATCCTCCCCATGATTTCGATTTTCGAGATGCGCACCCTGCTGCCTGAAGCGGAGGTGAAGGAATGAAGCGCGCGCCGATGTACGGGATGATGGCGGAGTTTGATTCTCCCACCGCTCTGGTCGCCGCTGCCCATCGCACCCATGAAGCGGGATATCAGAAGGTGGATGCGTATAGTCCGTTCCCCATCGAAGGCTTGGCGGAGGCGATCGGATTTCACAAGAACAGGGTGCCGCTGGTGACCTTGATCGGAGGCTTGATCGGCGGACTCTCGGGATATCTGCTGCAGTACTGGATTTCGACCAGCAGCTATCCGGTCAATGTTGGCGGGAAGCCATATCATTCTTGGCCGGCGTTCATCATCGTGACCTTTGAGATGACGATCCTGTTTGGCGGGATCTCGGCGGTTTTCGGCATGCTGGCGTTGAATGGGCTCCCCATGCCTTATCACCCGGTGTTCAACGTTCCCCGCTTTGCCTTTGCCACTAAGGACCGGTTCTTTCTGATCGTGTTTGCTTCCGATCCCAAGTACAGGCCGGCGGAGACGCGGCGCTTTTTGGAGAGTTTGGGAGGGCGGGCAATCTCGGAGGTCCCCGACTAGCCCATGCGGACCGTGCAGAGAATCTCGCCTCTGGGACTGCTGGCTGTGTTGGCGCTGGCAGGATGCCGCCAGGACATGCATGACCAGCCGCGATTCAAGCCGCTGGCGCGGAGCGATTTTTATGCCGACCTGCGCTCGGCGCGCGCGCCGGTTGAAGGGACGGTGGCGCGTGGTCAGTTGCATGAGGATACGTATTTCTACACCGGGAAAATGGGTGACGCACCGGGCGATTACATGCCCTTTGCCGTGAATGAAGAGGTGCTGGCGCGTGGCCGCGAACGCTTTAACATTTACTGTTCTCCTTGTCACTCGCAACTGGGGGATGGCAACGGAGTGATTGTGCAACGCGGGTTCCGCCATCCGCCTTCTTATCACACCGAACGGCTGCGTAAGGCGCCGCTGGGATACTTCTTCGACGTGATGACCAACGGGGTTGGCGCCATGCCGGAGTATGCTTCGCAGATTCCTGCGCGAGACCGCTGGCACATCGTGGCCTACATCAGAGCATTGCAATTGAGCCAGAATGCGGCGGCCAGTGATATCCCGGCGGGACAGAAGGTGCCTTCGCCGGCGCCAGTGTTCCGCGGTGATCCGGGCTCTGGGGCCACGCCGCTAGAGATTCAGTCGACGCCCGACGCGGGCAAGGGAGAAGAGCCGAAATGAGCGCGGCACGGGCGAACCATCTCGAGACCATGGCACCGCCGGTGGCTCGTACCATCCAGGGGCGTTCGCTGATTATCGGGCTGATTTTTGCCGCGATTGCGATCGCCGGTGCGTTTCTGCGTCCCGAAGAGTTCTTCCGTGGTTACTTGGTCGCATTCATGGCGTGGCTGGGGGTGACCTTGGGATCGATGGTAATCCTGATGATTCGCCACTTGACGGGCGGCGGCTGGGGCACGGTGATTCGGCGGATTCTGGGCGCGGCCATGCGCTGTGTGCCGCTGATGACAATTTTATTCGTGCCAATTCTGTTCGGGCTTCCACGTCTTTACATTTGGGCGCGTCCGTTGGATTCAATTGCCGATAAACATCTCCGGGAGCACTTGCAAGACATCACGAAATCATATCTCTCGGTGAATGGGTTCATTGTGCGGGCCGCGATTTACTTCGCCATCTGGAACCTGCTGTCGTTCTTCCTGACCAAGTGGTCGCGGGAACAGGATCAGCCCCCGCTTCGAGATAACACCCGCTTCAAAGTGCTGAGCGGGCCAGGGCTGATTCTTTATGCCTTCACGGTTTCCTTTGCCGCGATTGATTGGGTCATGTCGCTTGACCCCAGCTGGATTTCAACCATCTATGGCTTGGTCATCCTGATTGGACAATTGTTGTCGGCCATGTGCTTTGCGGTGGTGGTGGAACGAATTCTGGTTAAGTACAAACCGATGTCGGAATGGCTGAAGCCGGATTTTGTGCAGGACCACGGGAAGTGGATGCTGACGTTCATTATGGTGTGGGCGTACTTCACGTTTTCGCAGTGGCTGATTATCTGGGCGGGCAACTTGCCGGATGAGATTACGTGGTACATGCGGCGGCTGAATGGTGGCTGGGGCTTCGTCGGACTGTGGCTGGTGGTGTTCCATTTCGCGGTGCCATTCGTGATCCTGCTTTCGCGCTCCTTCAAGTGCGACATCGGACGAATGGTCTGGCTGGCCAGTTGGATGTTGCTGATGCGTTACCTGGACTTGTTCTGGAACATCGAGCCCAATTTTTCGAAACGGTTCAGTGTGACCTGGGCTGATGTCATTTTGCCGGTAGCGATGGGCGGATTGTGGCTGTGGTTCTTCTTCCGCAACTTGAATTCAATGCCACTCCTGCCCGTTCACGACGTCGACGCCAAGGAAGTTCTGGAGCCCGCGCATGGCTGAGGAAGTAAGACACAAGGCCGCGGAAAGCGGATTCGAGCGCCAGGACCTGAGTCCACGGAGCGTCTACACTTTTCTGGTTTTGCTGGCTGTGGGTGTGGTTTTGGTAGCTGTTCTGCTCTGGGGCCTCTACGATGCGATGGATGCATATGAGAGAAAGCACCAACCCTCGCAGAGTCCACTGGTGCGACAAACCGACGCGAACACCCGCAATGTACCGCCGGACGTGATCAACGCGTTTCCGCAGCCACGCCTGGAGAAGAACGAACGCTTGGAAATCAACAATTTCCTCCTACAGGAGGAACAAACGCTCAACAGTTACGGCTGGGTGGATCAAAAGGCGGGCGTGATGCGAATTCCAATTGACCGCGCCATGCAGTTGGTGGCGCTGCACGGACTTCCGACTACGCCGAAAGCTGGAAGCGTCCCGCCATCGGAGGTCAACGTCGTGAATCAGGCAGCGCGGCGCTCTGATACCAGCAATCTGCCTTCGGCGAAAGGCAAGAAACAGTGATGGGTATAGTCAAACACAGCCTCATGAGATGGGCCGCCATTTTGACCCTTGGCACAACTGTGCTGACAGTGGCCGCTTTTGGCCAGCGGATGACACAAGGGATCATGTCGCCGCCGGCCAATATGCGGCCCCCGGGTTTAAAGAACGTGGGGATTGAACAGCATTTGAACGACCAGATTCCACCTGACCTCACTTTTCGCGACGAGACGGGCAGGGCGGTCCAATTGCGCGATTACTTTGGCAAAAAGCCGCTAATCCTAAATCTGGTTTATTACCAATGTCCCATGTTGTGCGGAGAAGTCTTGAGTGGCCTGGAAAGTGCATTGCGGGTGCTGAAATTCGATGTGGGCAAGGAGTTCGATGTTCTTACGGTGAGCTTCGACCCCAAAGAAACCCCGGAAATGGCGACGGCAAAGAAGGCGGAATTCCTAAAGCGCTATGGCCGGGCCGGTGCGGCTGACGGTTGGCATTTCCTGACCGGTTCACAGAGTTCCATCACTGCGCTGACGAAGGCCGCGGGTTTTGACTACGAATACGATCCCAAGACCGGCCAGTTTGCGCACGCGACTGCCATCATGGTGTTCACCCCCGAGGGCAGGATTGCGCAGTACTACTACGGCGTCGAGTTCGCGCCCAAAGATCTGCGCTTGGGACTGGTGCAAGCTTCGCAGGGCAAGATCGGCAGCATCGTGGATGAGGTGTTGCTGTATTGCTACCACTACAACCCGGACACGGGAAAATACGGGGCGATTATCAGCCGGATTCTGAAGATTGCTGCCGGTGCGACCATCTTTTTACTGGGGACTTTTCTGATTGTGATGTTTCGTCTGGGATCGGGGTCAGAACAGAAGCACAACAAGCGGGCGATTTAATTTATGTTCGATAATCTTCCACTTTGGCCGGCGCGAGCCTCTACCGGGGCGGGCAACGTAGATGCGCTCTACATCTTTCTGGTGCTGTTGGCCGGATTCATGTGCCTCGCCATTTTCACGATGATCGTCTTGTTCGCGCTGCGCTATCGGCGTCAAGCCGGTCGCGAAGCTGAGCAAATCGAAGGCTCCAACGCCCTGGAGATTACCTGGTCGGTGGTTCCGCTGGGGATCTTTATGGTGATCTTCGTGTGGGGAGCGGTGATTTACTTTCAGGAGCGTACTCCGCCCCGCGGCGCCACCGAAATTTACGTCGTTGCCAAGCAGTGGATGTGGAAGCTCGAGCACGTGGAAGGCCAACGCGAAATCAACGAACTGCACGTTCCCGTCGGCCGCGACATCGAGATGATCATGACTTCGCAGGACGTGATCCACAGCTTCTATATTCCGGCTTTTCGCATCAAGCAGGACGTGCTGCCGGGGCGCTACACCACAGCGTGGTTCCGGGCCACCAAGCCTGGCACATATCACTTGTTCTGTGCGGAATATTGCGGGACGCAGCACTCCGGAATGATCGGCCAGATCGTGGTCATGGAGCCCGCCCAATATGAGGCTTGGCTGTCGGGTGGGAACGCGTCAGGCTCGCTGGCTTCGAACGGCGAGAGTATTTTCCAGCAGCTTGGCTGTGTGACCTGTCATCGTTCGGACACTCAGGGCCGGGGGCCTAACCTTGTGGGGATCTTCGGCAAACCAGTACAACTGGAAGACGGGCGGACTGTTATTGCAGACGAAAACTACATACGCGAATCAATCTTGAGCCCGAGCGCAAAGGTGGTGAGCGGGTTCAAACCCATCATGCCGGTTTTTCAGGGACTGGTCAGTGAAGAACAATTGACTGAACTGGTGGCGTACGTCAAGTCGTTGAGTGCGCCGCCTGGGGCTGCGGGCACGAAGGTGCAGGAATCGAAGGTGCAATAGTTATGGCGACGGCTGTCATCACTCCCGAACGCGAGAACTACCTCAACCGGGAATACGGGATCAAGTCCTGGCTGCTGACCACGGATCACAAACGGATCGCGCTGCTTTACCTCATGTCGATCACGTTCTTCTTTTTCATTGGGGGATTTTTCGCGCTGCTGATTCGACTCGAACTTCTGACTCCGGCTGGCGATTTGGTGCAGGCGGATACCTACAACAAGCTTTTCACCATGCACGGCCAGGTGATGGTTTTCTTTTTTCTGATTCCGTCCATCCCGGCCGTGCTCGGGAACTTTCTGGTGCCGCTGATGATCGGCGCCAAGGACCTGGCGTTTCCCCGCATCAACCTGCTGAGTTGGTATCTCTACATTATTGCCGGGATCATGATGCTGCACTGCATTGTGACCGGCGGTGTGGACACCGGATGGACCTTCTACACCCCCTTTAGCACCGCTTTCAGTAACACCAAGGTCATTGAGGCGGGACTTTCCATCTTCGTTGCTGGGTTTTCGTCGATTCTCACTGGCTTGAACTTCGTGGTTACCATCCATCGCATGCGGGCGCCGGGGATGACATGGTCACGATTGCCGCTGTTCATCTGGGCGCACTACGCAACCAGTATCATTCAGCTTCTGGGCACGCCGGTGCTGGCGGTCACTCTGGTGCTGGTGGTGTGCGAACGGGCGTTTCATCTGGGAATTTTCGATCCCACGCGGGGCGGCGATCCGCTGCTCTTCCAGCACCTGTTCTGGTTCTATTCCCACCCTGCCGTGTACATCATGATTCTGCCGGCGATGGGAGTCGTGGCAGAAATTGTGCCCTGCTTCTCCCGCAAGCGCATCTTTGGTTATAAGGCGATCGCGCTGTCCAGCATCGCCATTGCGGTCTTTGGCTTCCTGGTGTGGGCGCACCACATGTTCGTGGCCGGCATTTCGCTGTATTCGGCGCTGATTTTCTCCGCTTTGAGCTATCTGGTCGCGGTGCCGTCGGCGATCAAGGTGTTCAACTGGACCGCCACCATGTACAAGGGCTCGATTACGTTTTCGACGCCGATGCTTTACGCCTTCGGTTTTATCGGACTCTTTACCATGGGCGGTTTGACCGGGTTGTTCCTGGCGGCTTTGGGATTAAACGTTCACGTCACCGACACTTATTTCGTGATTGCTCACTTCCATTACATCATGGTGGGCGGCGCGGTCATGGGCTATCTGGGCGGGATGCATTTCTGGTGGCCGAAGATTTCGGGCCGCATGTATCCGGAGTGGCTGGGCAAGTTTGCCGCGCTCATCGTGTTTCTGGGATTCAACCTGACTTTTTTCCCGCAATTTATTCTCGGCTACATGGGCATGCCGCGGCGTTACTGGCAGTATCCGCCGGAGTTTCAGGTGCTGAACGTGCTCTCTACCGCCGGTTCCACCATCCTGGCAGTGGGATACGTGCTACCCATAGTGTACTTCCTGTGGTCCATGCGTTACGGCAAAATCGCCGACGACAATCCTTGGGGCGCGGCCGGGCTGGAATGGCAAACCACGTCGCCGCCGCCCACGTTTAATTTTGAGCATGAGCCGGAAGTGACCTGGGAAGCCTATAACTACGATCAGATTCCCGCGCCGCCCGAGGAGGTTTCGGTTGAGCGATAGCCCAGTCGCAGTCGAACATCACGGCCCGGAACTGCGCCATCACTTTTCAAGCGTCGGGCAGCAGCGCGATGCGGCGTCGCTCGGCATGTGGCTGTTCCTCGGCACCGAGATCATGTTCTTCGGCGGGATGTTCTGCGCCTACCTGGTCTACCGCCTCTGGTACTTCAACGAGTTCGCGGCGGGCAGCCGCAGCCTGGACATTTGGCTGGGGACCATCAACACCATCGTTCTGATTTGCAGCAGCTTGACGGTCGCGCTGGGAGTGCGCGCGGCGCAGATGGGCAAACGCAAACTTCTGATCGTTCTGCTGATTCTTACTTTGATTTTTGGTCTGGCATTCCTAGGGATCAAGGGCGTCGAATGGTACGCCAAATACAAAGAGCACCATATTCCAGGAGCATCGTTCGACGCGAGCGATCTGGTGCGCGATTATCCCCAGATTCACATCGACCAGTCGCACGAGCAGATTTATTTCTCGCTGTACTTCGCCATGACGGGCTTGCATGCGCTGCACATGATCATCGGGGTGGGAATCTTTCTGTACCTGCTCTATCACGCTGCCAAGGGACGCTACGGGCCGCAGTACTATACGCCCATTGAGCTGGGCGGACTGTATTGGCACTTTGTGGACGTTGTCTGGATCTATCTTTTTCCGTTGCTCTATCTGATCGATCGGAAGCCGCTGGGGTGAGCCGCCATGTCTGAACACGTACTTTCGAGCAAGATGTATTACGGGATCTGGATCGCGCTGATGGTTTTGACCGTGGTGACGGCGCGAGTCGCCTTTATCGACCTCGGCGCGTTTAACACCGTGGTGGCGCTCGTTATTGCGACCTGCAAAGCGTTGCTGGTGGTGCTGTTCTTCATGCACGTAAAGTACGCCAGCGAGAAGTTGACCAAGATGGTGATCGTGGCGTCGCTTTTCTGGCTGTTACTCCTGCTGCTTTTGAGTTTGGCGGATTATGGCACCAGATACGCCCACCACGGCTAGCCAAACCTAAAACCACAGGGATCACAGAGGGACACGGGAATTCGTGTCTCACTCTGTGTTCCTCTGTGCCCCCTGTGGTAAAAGGTCTTAGCCGATCCCCAATGCCGGATTTCGCCGAGCTCGCGCACATCTCAAAATCCACCGCCATCGACGCCGTGGGCCTTGGCGCGGCCCTCAAACGAGAAATCCGAGGAGAAGTACGTTTCGATGACGGCAGCCGCGCGCTCTACGCCACCGACGGATCAAACTACCGCCAGGTCCCCATCGGTGTAGTTTTGCCCCGCGATGTGGACGACGTTATCGCCACGGTTGCCACCGCGCGCGAGTTCGGCGCGCCCGTCTTATGCCGCGGCGGCGGCACGTCGCTTGCTGGCCAGTGCTGCAACGTCGCGGTGGTGCTCGACTTCTCAAAGTACATGGCGAAGATTTTGGAAGTTGATCCCACGCGCCGCATCGCCCGAGTTCAACCGGGAGTGATTCTCGACCATTTGCGCAACGCGGCGGAGAAACATCACCTCACCTTCGGGCCCGATCCCGCTACTCACGACCGCTGCACCCTCGGCGGCATGATCGGGAACAACTCTTGTGGCGTCCATTCAGTGATGGCGGGGAAGACCGACGACAACATCGAGGAACTGGAAATCCTGACTTACGACGGCCTGCGAATGCCAGTCGGCCAGACCTCCGAGGAGCAACTAGAACGAATCATTCGGAAAAGCGGCCGTCGCGGTGAAATCTACGACGGCCTGAAGAAGCTCCGTGATCGCTACTCCGATCTGGTTCGCCAACGTTATCCCAACATTCCGCGACGGGTCTCTGGCTACAACCTCAACTATCTCTTGCCGGAGAACGGCTTCAACGTTGCCCGAGCGCTGGTGGGATCGGAAGGAACCTGCGTCACCGTGCTCGAAGCGGCTTGCCGTCTGGTGGAAAGCCCGCCCGAGCGCGTGTTGCTGGTTCTCGCTTACGCGGACATTTTCCAATGCGCCGATCGCGTGCCAGAGATCATGGCCCACGGGCCCATTGGTCTGGAGGGTGTGGACAATCTTCTGGTCGAATACACGCGGCGCAAGGGGATCAACTCCGAAGGCCTCGCGTTACTTCCCCAGGGCGGAGGATGGTTGCTGGCAGAATTTGGCGGCGCGACGCAGGCGCAAGCCGAATCGCAAGCGCAGAAATTGATGCAGGCGCTGTCGCGAAGCCCCGCGCCTCCGCAGATGCGTTTATTCACTGACAAGTCGCTGATAAAGCGAGTTTGGGAAGTTCGGGAATCAGCTCTGGGCGCGACTTCTCACGTTCCCGGGGAGCCACTTGAGTGGGAAGGATGGGAAGATTCGGCGGTGATACCGGAGAAACTTGGCAGCTATCTGCGTGATTTGACGAAATTGATGACTGGGTACGGCTACCACAGCGCCATGTACGGACACTTTGGGCACGCCTGCGTGCACATGCGTATCAATTTCGATCTGCAGTCGGTGAAAGGCATCGCCAACTATCGCAAGTTTGTGGAAGAAGCTGCGGATTTGGTGGTCGGCTATGGCGGATCGCTCTCCGGTGAGCACGGCGACGGGCATTCGCGGGCGGAGTTGTTGCCGCGCATGTTCGGGCCGGAGCTGGTGCAGGCGTTTCGAGAATTCAAGGCACTTTGGGACCCGGGGTGGAAGATGAATCCGGGGAAGGTGGTTGAGCCGTACAAGTTGGATGAACACCTGCGATTAGGCGCGGAGTACCGTCCGTGGGAACCGCAGACGCATTTTCAGTTTCCAGAGGATCAGGGCAGCCTCGCCAGTTCTACTCTTCGCTGCGTTGGAGTGGGAAAGTGCCGGCGCTACGACGGCGGCGTGATGTGCCCCAGCTTTCGAGTGACCGGCGAGGAGCAGCACTCCACGCGCGGACGCGCACACCTGCTGTGGGAGATGACGAAGGGTGAAGTGATTCGCGACGGCTGGCAGGATGAGCACGTGAAAGAGTCGCTGGATTTGTGCCTGGCCTGTAAAGGATGCAAGAGCGACTGTCCGGTCGGCGTTGACGTGGCCACTTACAAGGCGGAATTTCTTTCGCACTACTACGAGGGACGGCGGCGTCCGCGCAGCGCCTATGCCTTCGCAAACATAGCCACGTGGGCGCGCCTGGCCTCGATTGCGCCCGGTTTAGTGAATCTGGCGACGCAGACGCCGCTGCTTCGAGACCTTGCGAAGATTGTCGCAGGGATGCCGCCACAGCGCAGCATCCCAGCTTTCGCTCGAGAGACTTTTCGCGCGTGGTTTCGTCGAAGGCAGCCAGAGAATCTCAAAGGACCGCAGGTCCTGCTTTGGCCGGATACGTTCAACAATTACTTCCTGCCCGAAACCGGCAAAGCTGCGGTTGAAGTCCTGGAAGCCGCGGGCTTTCATGTGCTCTTGCCCAAGGCGGGGGTGTGCTGTGGGCGGCCACTCTATGACTGGGGCATGCTGGAGCGCGCCAAGCGTTTGCTAGCGGACATTCTGGACGCGCTCGCACCGGAAATTGAAAAGGGAACTCCGCTGGTGGTCTTGGAACCCAGTTGTGCGACGGTGTTCCGGGATGAGCTGACCAACTTGTTTCCTCACGATCCGCGGGCGCAGGGGTTGTCTCGGCAAACCTTGTTGCTAAGCGAATTTCTGGTTCAACGGGCAAAGAATTTCCGGCTTCCGAAGCTGCAACGGCGTGCGCTGGTCCACGGACACTGTCACCACAAGGCGATCATGAAGATGACCGATGAAGAGACCGTGTTGCGGGAAATGGGAATTGAATTCTACGCGCCGGCACCGGGCTGCTGCGGCATGGCCGGCGCCTTTGGCTTCGAAAAAGACAAGTATGCGATCTCGATGGCAGTCGGCGAACTGGAATTGCTCCCAGCGGTGCGGCAGGCGGCGGGCGACTCGCTCATCATCGCGGATGGCTTCAGTTGCCGCGAGCAGATCGGCCAAGGAACTGGCCGCCGTCCCGTGCATCTGGCGGAAGTGATCCGGATGGCTCTATAACAATGCCAACCTATTGATACTAAATGGCTAATTGATGTGTCGCCAAGAGCGCTTGGATTCTGGGACAATAGAGGCTCCGGCCAGCACGCCCGCCCGGTAGCAGCAAGGCCACCATGATCCGGGACAACGAACCCGCCATCGCCGTTACCGACCGCCAAGGTAGGGAGGTACCTAGCTCCCTGTCCATGCCAGCGGCAGGGCCTGATTCCGCCCTGCAGGGTTCGGTACTGGTGCTGATCCAGTTTGATGTCTGCGAAGAAATACGCCTGGATCAGCTGCAGCAGATTTTCGGCGCCCGTACTCTGGAGCATCCTACGCTCAAACATCAGGCGCCGGGGTACGTTCGATATGAGCGCCCTCCGGTCGTAGAACCCATTGAAACGCTAGTGCTCGAAAGCGGAGAACGGCTGCAAGGCCAAATCAAGTATTACGATTACGGTGTGGTGAGCGTGGTGCTGGAACTGCCCTTTTCCGGCGATTGGGATACGCTGGTTCGTCTGGGCAGCCGCTGGGTGTGGGATGTGGATTTTTCGGCGCATGCCTCCCACATCGCACGACAGAAGCTGGAGCGCGCGGCTCCGGCGCTGGTCAAGCCTTACAAAGAATGGTTGAGCGAGGACTATTTCATTTTTCACGTCCGCGAGATGGCGGGTTCGGCATCGGCTGACGAGCTTTGCAAAACGCAAGGCGCGCACATTGCTCAGATCGTGCGGGGCGAGACGGCGCAACTCTCCGACGGCGAGCGCAACGAGATTCTGCAATCGCGGATTTCGTATTATCCCAATGATTTGGCTGTGATCGGCTGGAACGCGGCATTTCTCTACGATACCGACGCCGGCGCGGAAACCGCGATTCAGCTCCTGGAATACGCCAACTCGCAATTGCTGGAATTTCGTCATTACGATGAGTTGCTTACCCGTGAGCTGGCGAGGGTGTACGCCTCGCTGGATGAGGGAACCGGGATCTTTGCGCGCTGGCGGTTGGCGCGGGCCGCAACCAAGCTGCACACCGTACTGCTGGACGTCAACGAACTGACCGAGCACGCCGACAATGCCATCAAGTTTTTGAGCGACATGTTCTCTGCACGCCTTTATAAGCTGGCGGCGCTGAAAGTCGGAGTGCCCGACTACAAAGATCTGGTCACGCAAAAGGTGCAGACGGCGGAAGAGCTTTACCGGTTCATGGTCGATCAGTTCAATCAAAGCCGGGCGTTCTTTCTGGAATTGACCGTGGTCATCATTCTGGTGATTGAGCTGATTTATTTCTTCCGCGGCAAGCCGATTTGATGAAAAGCAGTTGTCAGTAGTCAGTTCCCGGTTCTCAGTTGCCTGCCTAGCTGTTTGCACTGTTGTATCCTGAATCGAAATGCGAGGACTTAAGGCTAAGCGTGTACTAATTACGGGCGGCGCCAGCGGCATTGGCGCTGCCACGGTCAGCCGTTTTTTGGAAGAAGGCTCAGTGGTTTGCGTGCTTGACCGCGACGCCAAGGCGCGGGAGCAGATTCAGAAGCAGCTCCCAGGGCTGGCTGGAACTTTGGCTGCCGATGTGTCTGATCTTAAGCAAGTCCAGTCCGCGTTCGCCGAGGCGTTACGAATCATGGGTGGCGTCGATGTCCTCATCAATAATGCCGGCATCAGCATTCGCCACAATTTCCTCGACATCCCCCCGGAAGAATGGGACAAAGTGATGGGGGTGAATCTGACGGGCGTGTTCTACGTGGCGCAGATCGCCGCACGGCACATGTGGGAGCGCGGCAACGGCGTGATTTTGCAGACGGCGTCCACCAACGGAATCATGGGATATCCCTATTACGCCGATTACAATGCGACCAAGGCGGGGGTGATAGAGCTCACCCGATCCATGGCGCTGGAGCTGGCACCCAAGGTGCGGGTGTGCGCCGTGGCGCCGGGATACGTGCTTACGCCCATGCAGCGCGCGGAGTATAGCGATGCCATGCTCGACGAGGTGAATGGCAAGATTCCCTTGCGGCGGCATGCGAAGCCGGAAGAGATTGCGGCGCTGTTCGCGTTCCTGGCGTCGGACGATGCAGCCTACATGACTGGCCAGGTCTACACGGTCGACGGGGGAGAAACAGCGGGTGGGTTGGCCAGCCGGTGATTCCGATTCTCTGAATGACCACAGACTCGAATTTCAGGAAGGTTCTCGCTGGTAAAGTTGCCCTGATTACCGGCGGCGCATCCGGCATTGGTCGTGCCAGCGCCCTGCTGTTTGCCCGCGAAGGCGCCTCGGTGGCAGTTGTGGACCTCGATCTACAGAGAGGGCACTCGATCGTCGAGGACATTGTTCGCGACGGCGGCAAAGCGATCTTTGAGGGTGCCGATGTGACTCGGGCCCAAGATTGTGAGCAGGCAGTTCGGCGGACGGTGAATGAGCTCGGCGGAATTGACGTGCTGTTCAACAATGCTGGCACTATCCGGCGCGCCTCTGTCGTTGAGCTGAGCGAAGAAGATTGGGACCGCGTGATGGCGGTGAATGTGAAATCGATGTTCCTGATGTCGCGGCTGGTGGTTCCCATTATGGCGAAAAGCGGCGGCGGTGCGATCATCAACATGGCTTCAGGATGGGGACTGGCAGGAGGACCGCGGGCAGCAGCGTACTGTGCCTCGAAAGGCGCCGTGGTGCTATTCACCAAGGCGATGGCAGTGGACCATGGACCACAGCATATACGCGTCAACTGCATTTGCCCTGGGGATACTGACACCGACATGCTGCGGCAGGAGGCCGGGCAACTGGGTGAGAGTGAGGGCCATTTCCTGGCGGAATCAGCGCACCGGCCGCTGGGACGCGTCGGGCGGCCCGAGGAGATTGCGCAGGCGGCGTTGTATCTGGCCAGCGATGCCGCATCGTTCGTGACGGGAACGGCGTTAGTAGTGGATGGCGGCGGGTTGGCGGGATCGGCGTAATCACATGCAGACGACTACGAGTCGCAAGCGCACGCGCTCGCAAGAATGGTTTAAGCGGGCGCAACAGTCACTGGTGGAGGGCGTGAACTCGCCTTCCCGCGGAGCGGCAGTTTATAGCGGGGGGCCGACATTTCTTGAGCGCGGCCAGGGCTCGCACGTCTGGGATGCGGACGGCAACGAGTACGTCGATTTCATGATGTCATTCGGCGCGCTCATCCAGGGACACGCGCATCCCAAGCTGGTTTCGGCGGCCTCTGAGACCATGGCGCAAGGCTCGCACTTTGCGGCGGCGACATCGGCAGAAGTAGAAGCTGCGGAGCGGTTTCGGCGCATGGTACCGTCAGCCGAAGTGGTGCGCTTCACCAACACCGGCAGTGAGGCCACCATGCTGGCACTGCGTTTGGCGCGAGCGCATACCGGTCGCACAAAATTCCTGAAGTTTGAGGGCCACTATCACGGTTGGTACGATCCCTATCTTCTGAATGCCCACAGCCATCCGCCTGGAGAGCTGAGTGCTTCTGACCATCCGGCGCGCATCCCGGATTCGGAGGGGATTCCGCCGGCGACGTTTGACGACGTGGTGCTGGCGCCGTGGAACGATGTCGCCGTTCTTGAGCGGATCATGCAGCGACACGGTGGTGAGCTTGCCGCGGTGATTACAGAACCCATCATGGCCAACATGGGCTGCATCCTGCCACGAGATGGCTACCTGCAGCGGTTGCGCGAACTCACCCGAGAACATGGTACGTTGCTCATTCTGGACGAGGTGGTTACCGGCTTTCGCTATGCCCCCGGGGGATGCCAGGAGTACTACGGCATTCAGCCCGACCTCAGCACATTTGGCAAGGCTCTGGGTGCCGGGTTCCCGGTGGGCGCGGTGGCGGGGTCGAGGGCGATTCTCGATCGCATGCGCTGGGGACAGAATATGGTCCTGCATTATGGGACCTTCAATGGGCACCGCCTGACCATGAAGGTGGTTGCGGCGAATCTGGACTTGCTGTCGGTCGACGGGGCCTACCGCAAATTGCACGCCATCGGCGATGCCGCAATCGCGGGCGTGCGGGATATATTTCGGCGCCGCAAGATTAAGGCGATTGTGCAAGGATTCGGGCCCATGTTCCAGGTCTACTTCACAGAAGGCGATGCCATTCACGACTACCGCGACTATTGCAGCCATGTGGACACCAGACGCTATGCGCAGTTCGTGGATCGGTTGCTCGATCATGGCATTTACATGACCCCCTCAAACGGACTGCATTGGATCATTTCGACGGCGCACACGGAATCCGATGTCCAACAACTGCTGAACGCGACCGACCTGGCTTGCAGGGAGATGACGTGAAGAGTACGGTCTTTCTGGGAGCGGGGCGGATCACCGGAGCCCTATTAGCGGGGTTGCAGCGGTCGAGATATCGCGGATCGGTTGTGATTCACGATCGTCATCCGCGGAAGCTCCGACAATTGAAGAAGCTTTATGGAGTAAACATCGAGGGTAATCTGCGGCGCGCGGTGGAGCGGGCCAACCTTCTGGTGATTGCGGTTCGGCCCGGTTCCGTTGGCGCTTTGTTGCATGAGATTGGAAGGATTGATCGCCCACTCGTTGTTGTCAGTTTGGCGGCAGGTGTTCCGTTGGCAAATCTACGATCCGCCTTCGGCCCAAGGGTGCGCTGGGCGCGAGCCATGCCGAGCCCCGCTTGCCGCAGCGGACGCGGACTCACCGCATTGGTTTTTGACCGCCACTTCCCGAGTGCGGCGAAACGAGAGGTAAAGGCCTTTTTCGACAATGTCGGGCCGGTGCTCGAGGTTCCCGAGCGCAAATTCAACGCTTTCACGGTCACCTACTCGTGCAGTCATGGGTACCATGCTCTCGCGACGCTGGCGAGTGAAGCTGGAAAGCTGGGGTTGGACCGTAAGACGGCTTTGCTTGCGGCCGCTCATGCCCTCGCCGATGGGATTGTCGCGTGGCGCGAAGGCTCAAGCGCCCTAGAGACATTACTTGGCGAAGCTGCCACGCCTGGTGGTATCGCGGCGGCGACGCAAAAAGCAGCGCACCGTGCCGGCTACCATCGCGCGGTGGCGGCGGGGCTGGCCGCCGGAATGAAGCAGGCTGGAAGGAACGCCAAGCAGGCCGGGCGACGCCAACAGCCGGATTAGTCAAAAACGCTGGTTACTTTCGTCATCCTCTCCCCACGCCAAGCCAACTGTGAGCAAGCACTCAAGCCGTAGAATTCTAGAAGGAAATATGGAATCAGGGGCAACCACCTACGAAGCACTGCGGCGAAGCACCCGGCTGCGCGCAGAGATTCCCATCCGCATCGTCAGCCTGGATGCGGGAGTCGGCCTCAGCGAGCACTGCCAGACCGTGGTGGTGAACTGCGAAGGCTGTGGAGTGCGCCTCCCGCGAGCTGTGGAGGTGGGACTGCTAGTGTCGATTGAAGACTTGCCGGGCGGCCTTAGGGCCAAGGCCCGGGTTACAAGCTGTGTTGCGCTGGGCAAGGATTGGCTGGTGGGAATCGAGTTGGAGCAGCGGGGCAACGTTTGGTCGATTCAGCCCGCCCCATCGGACTGGCTGGGCGGATCCGCTCCTGCGGCGGCTGCCATTCCCGCTCCCCAGAAAAAGGGCGAGTGGCCTTATGCGTTGTTCTCGGGTAAGGGCGAAGCCCACCCCGGCCGCAAGTAAGATTCTTCCTGGGAACCCCATCTAAAATCCCCCCCGACCTATACCTGGGAAGTACGCTCAGCATTTAACATCTTCAGGTAGCGGTTGTCGTAAAGCACCGTACTGTTCTGCACAAACTCCAGAATGCGATGCATCTTGTCTTTGTCCTCGCGGTTCAATTCCTTGAACTGCACGGCAAGTCCCATTCCTGGATCGATTCGGGCAACTGTGCCTGCAGCATGGAGCTGGCCGTCATCGACGGAAAAGATCAGCTTGAGCTCTGTACCCGGCGGGACAATGGCGCTGGTTTCGACGTAACAGCCACCCAGGCTGATGTCGGTCAAATTGGCGAAGAGCGGGCCGCTGGCGGCGTCGGGATGGACCTCGATGGTGACGCGGCATTTCAACCGGGCATGCTGACGGCGGTTCTTGCGAGAAGGTTGCCGCTGCTTTTCCATGTACATGCGGCGGTCCGCCTCCGCCAGAAGTTCTTCCGCATCCTGACCGTCGGCAGGGTAGACAGCTTGGCCTACGCTTAGTGACAGGATGTCTTCGGCGCAAACTTCCACTCCTGCCTGTTTGGCCAGATCGCGAAGTTGATCGGCTTTCTTGGCTGCGGCATCGGAGGGTAGGCCGGGTGCGACCACCACAAATTCGTCTCCGCCCATGCGCGCCACATAATCGTATTCGCGGCAGCTCTCTTTGAGCGCCTGGGCGAACAGGCGCAAAACCCGGTTCCCCTCCAGGTGTCCGAAGCGGTCGTTGATCTGCTTGAAGCCATCCATGTCACCGACCATCACCACCAGGGAGGTCGAGTCGCGCTTGCAGCGGGCCAGCTCACGGTCGAGTTGCAGGAACAACGACCGGGCGTTGGGAAGGCCGGTAAGGTAGTCGGTGGTGGCGGAGCTTTCCGCTTGCTGATATTTCACCGCGTTTTCGATGGCCAGCGCCATCTTGGAACTGATGGCCAGCAGGATGCGCAAGTGGTCCGAAGTGAAGGCGTCGCGTTCGCCGCGGTAAAGAGCGAGCACACCAATAACCCCGGCCACACCTTCCAACGGAAGCGCCAGAGCAGAGCGCAGAGTGCTGAACTTGCTGGGATCATTCAGGTAGCCGGGCTCAACCGATGGGTTGCCATTGACGATCGGCTTCTTGTTCTGGGCCACCCATCCGGAGAGGCCTTGTCCCACGGGAATTCGCAGCGAGGAGAACAGGCGGAAGTTGTCGCCATTTACATATTCGGGGATCAGTTCGTTCCCGCGTTGCAGGTAGATGGCGATGGCGTCATAGGGCACGAGCAATTTTAGCTTCACGGAAAAAACTGACAGCGTTTCTCCCAAACTGAGCGAGGCGCCCAGATCCTGGCTGAGTTCGAACAGGGCCTGTGCTTCCTGGCGCGCGGCCGCGATCGAAGAGAGAAACGTCGTTTCCCGCCCTGGAGCATCTTTCGCCGCAGCCTTCTCGAAGCCCGCTGCCGGAGCCAGTCCCCGTTGAATCTTCATGTCCGTCGAGAGGGGTGTGTCCTCTTCCCGTTCCTTGGCGAATTGGGCGTGGACCCGTTTTTCCAGTTGCCGGTAGCGTTTCTGGAGAACCTCTACGACCTTAGGGTCGAAGGATTTTCCGGACTCCGCCGACAGCCGGCCCATGGCTTCTTCCAGCGGCAAGGCGCGGCGGTACTGACGGTCCGATGCCAAAGCGTCCAAGTAGTCCACGGCGGAAAGGATGCGAGCGCCCACAGGAATCTCGGCGCCACGCAAGCCGAAAGGATAGCCCGAACCGTCCCATTTTTCGTGATGGGCTCGCACGATCGGAACGACCGGGTAGGGGAAGCGCACGCGTTGCAGGATTTCGGCGCCGACCACGGGATGGATCTTCATCTTCTCGAATTCTTCGGGGGTAAGCCGCCCCGGCTTCGAGATGATGTGTTCCGGGATGGCAAGCTTGCCAATGTCATGCAGAAGCGCGGCGGCATGCAACGCTTCCATGTCGCCGCCGGTGATGCCCAATTCCTTTGCCACTTCGATGGCGTAGATTCTCACGCGCTGCAAGTGGTCGTGCGTAGTGTGGTCTTTGGCCTCGATGGCCAGTGCCAAGGCCTCGATCGTCCGCAGGTGGAGGTTGGCCATTTCCTCTACGTGCCGTTTTTCGTCGTCGAGCTTGCCAAGATAGAGCCCGTAGGAGCGGTAGATCAGGTAGATGACCGGCGCCACCAGCAGCGAAGTCTCCCAATTGAAGGCGTCATCGAACCAGCCAATCGCTCCGGCGATTCCCGCCCCCACCAGGTAGTAGGGGAATGACCAGAAATAACATTCCACGAGAATCTTGCGGAGGGATTTTGCCTCGGTAAACGAAATGACGGTGGCAATTGATCCGGTGTTGGCACCGAAGTAAATCGAGGCCGCGATGCCAAGCGCCAACGCCCGGCTGGTGACCAGGCCGTGGGACAGAGCGAAGTCATAAGCGCCATAAGCCAAGGCGGTGGAAACCGCGCTGGCGCAGATGTTGAAGGTGATCTGAATCGCGCTCGGCCGATCGGGATACAGGCACTGTACCAGGATGGAAGCGCACCCCAGGACCAAGGTTTCCGACACACTAAGTTGCAGAATGCCGAGCAGAATGAACAGGAAATTCACCGACATCGTTCCTGTGATTCCAGGCAAATTGACCTTGAGCCGCGAGGCCAGGATTGCGATCCCGAGGTAGCAGATAAACTCGGCAATGTTCTTACTGCTTTGGTGAATGGCCCCGTAGAGCAGCACCGCCGTGCCCAGGACGACCACCAGGCCGATGAAGGCTTTGGCGCTGGAGGTTAGGTCCCTCCACGACTGTGGTTGGCCAGCCAATTCGCTTCCCATGATGATTGGCCCGGCCTCGACCGCACACACGCCGGGGAACTCCTAGAATTAGCATCTAATCCGAGCAGGAACAATGATTTACAGCCAGTAGGGAAAACTTCGGTAATTGCGGGTGGGTACTTGACGCAGCGGCTCGGACGCTGGCTGGTCTGTGCTAGATTAGGCGCAGCGGGGGCCCTTAGCTCAGCGGTTAGAGCAGTGGACTCATAATCCATTGGTCCCAGGTTCAAATCCTGGAGGGCCCACCACGCTCACCTTCCTGTGAGATAATTTTCATTACGACTCTTCCGAGGAAACATGCCTGAACACAGAGTTTTCTGCGTCAAGCTGCAAAAGGATCTGCCCGGCCTGGATGAGCCTCCGTTCGACACGGAACTGGGGAAGCGGGTGTATGAGAACGTGTCGCAGCAGGCTTGGGGCCAGTGGATAGAGTTCTGCAAGATGCTGCTGAATGAGTATCGCCTGAACCCCGCCCGCCGCGAGGACCAGGAAGCCATCGTGAAGCAAATGGAGCAGTTTTTCTTTGGCGAGGGCGCGGCCCTGCCAAAGGAGTATGTTCCGCCCGCGCAACATTAGCGTGATTGGTTACCTTCGGTGCTACCCCATTAACCGGATTGTCACCTGACGTTCATCACCCCGTAACATTGTTGCACTAGAAATGGTGCATGGATGAAGGGTCCGTCCATGACACGCTGATCCTCTCCGACCTGCACCTGGGGTCGGAATGCAGCCGTGCGCGGGAAGCAACCCGCCTGCTGAAAGAACGCCGCTTCCGGCGGCTGATTCTGCTGGGTGACATCTTCGCCAACCTGGACTTCCGGCGCCTCAGCAAAGAGCAATGGAAATTTCTCGGCCTGATCCGCAAGCTCTCCAATCCCAAGCGCGGCATAGAAGTGGTCTGGGTGGAAGGCAACCACGACGAGGGTCTGACCGACATTATGTCGGCCCTGGTTGGCGTGCAGGTGTATCAGGAATACGCGTGGGAGTATGCGAGCGTGCAGCATCTCGCCATCCACGGACATCAATTCGACCGCTTCGTGGTGAACAATCTCAGGCTCAACCATTTCTGGACCGTCATCTACCTCAAATTGCAGAAGCTGGATTTCAAGGGCAAACCGGTGGCGCGATTTATTGATCGCCTTAATACGCGCTGGCTGCGTATGTCCTCGAAAGTGGCTTCCGGAGCGCTGTTGCATGCCCGCTTGCGGGGAGCGGAACGTATCTTTTGCGGACACACGCACGAAGCCATGCAACAACAACAGGACGGCCTTGAGTACTACAACGCAGGTGGCTGGATTGATTCCCGGCAAACTTATATCACCGTTGGAACCGAAGGAGTCCAGATTCATGAGTACCAGGAGCGACCTGACGATCGTGATTCCGGCAAAGAACGAGGCGAAACTGATTCCGCAATTGTTGAATTCGCTGGCGAATCAGGATTACCCGAAGATGCCGAATACGAAAATATTGGTAGCTGACGCGGGATCGACGGACGGCACGCCCGAAGTCGTGATGGGATTCCATGATCGCCTGGACGTCAGCGTAATCCCCGGCGGTCTGCCTTCTGTCGGCCGCAATGCTGGTGCTGCACTGGCTGAGTCGGAGTACGTGCTGTTCATCGACGCGGATGTTGAGCCAGCCACGAAGTCACTGATCCGCTGCTCGCTCGAACTGGCGCAGCGCAAGCAACTGCACTGCGTGACCACCAACATTATTTGCCGCGAGGGCGGATGGCTGGACAAAACACTCTACTTCGGCAACTCGATGTTCCAGCAGCTGTCGCGAATCCATCAACCATTTAGTACAGGGATGTTCATGCTGTTTCAAGTGAGGCGTTTCCGCGAACTCGGCGGGTTCCACGAGCAAGTGCATTTCGCCGAGGACTATCTGCTGAGCAAGCAGGTGGCCCGCAGAAGATTCGGGATCGTGCGGGGTGGTCTTTACACTACCAACCGGCGGTTTCAGAAAATGGGGCATTTCCGCGTGACTAAACTTTTCCTGACCACTGCTTTGAACTACAGGAACCAGAGCCACTTCCTGCGCGACCATAAGTATTGGGAAGCGGAGGACGAGCTCAAGTCTGAGAATCAGCTGCCTGCACCACAGAAATAGCCGACGTAGACCAGTTCGGCTCGATGTTCCAAATCGGATTTCTTTTCCAGGCAGACCTGCGACATTTCGCCGAATCCAATAGCCTAGGGATTCTCCTCGATGTAAGAATCATTTCAGACGGTCTTCTCCGTCAGGACTCCCCATGGTTTCGAAGTGCGCCAACCCGGAATGTTCAGAGCGCTTTATGCGTTTGCATCGCGGCAGACTGTTTCGCTGGGATGGAGTGAGTGCCCGCGGGGGCCTCACGCGAGACACCCACCTTGAAACCAAGAAAGCCCGGAAAGTTGAGTTCTTCTGGCTGTGTGGCGAGTGCGCTCGGGAGATGACCGTAGTCTTCACCGGAAGTCGGCGTCACGACTAGGGCACTGGCTGATTCTGACCGTGCGGCTAGAGAGGGCGCGACAGCGTCGGCGTGGCGCGATACTCCCCCCGCAGGCCATTCCAGCGAATCTGCAACATCTCACCAAACATACGCATTCCGTCGCGCAGCGGGTTGATGCGAGTGCCTTCGCGATGCGCCCAGGCCACGGGCACTTCCTCGACCCGCAACTGAAGTCGGTTGGCCAAGTAGAGCAGCTCCGGATCAAATCCCCAGCGCTCAATCTTCTGCAACGGAAAAAGCGCTTGTGCCGCGCGCCTGGTGAAAGCTTTAAATCCGCACTGCGTATCTTTGAACTGCAAACCCAGAATCAAGCGTAGCGCCAGGTTGAAGATTCGGCCATACAACTGGCGGTGCAAGGGCTGTCGCCGCAGTTGCAGCTCGGTCTTTAGCCACCGCGAGCCGATCGCCACGTCGGCTCCGCCGGCAATAGCGGCAAACAGCTTTTCCGCCTCTGCGATGGGGGAAGAAAGATCGGCATCGCTGAACAGCAAGGTTTCGCCCTGCGCTTCCAGCATTCCGTGGCGGACGCTGTAACCCTTGCCTCGATTTCCGGGATTCTGCAGCAGCCGCACTCCCGCATGCGTGGCCGCACAGCGGCGAACGATCTCGGCGGTGTCATCGCTGGAACCGTCATTGACCACGATGATTTCTGTCTGCCAGCCTTTCTGCTTCGCGAAGGCGAATATCTTCTCGATAGTCGCCGCAATGCGTTCGCTCTCGTTGTAAGCGGGCAGAACGATGCTGTAAGTAGGGGAAGGCAAAGACGGTTCTCAGTTGTGGGCTTTCAGCATAGGCAGTTTAGTCAACGGAGGTGGCAATGGACAGGGAAAAACTGCACTCACGCTACCCGCCGCAGGAGCATAGAGAGGAACTCCCTCACCAGCTCGGCGTCCCAAAGCCCTGATTGGGCTTCTTTTTGCATAGTTAGAGCAGTCTGCTCGTGGCTGAGCGCAGGCTTGTACGGCCGGGCGGTGCGCAGCGCGTCGTAGACATCCGCTACCTGGAGAATGCGGGGAAGCAGCGGGGTTTGGTCCTTGCGCAGGCCGTCGGGATATCCGCTGCCATCGGAGTGCTCGTGATGATGACGAATAATGGGAAGCACGAGGCGGAGCGATTTCAGCGGGCGGCAGATATTCTCGCCCGTGATTGGGTGCAGCTTCATCACCACCCATTCCTCCGGCGTCAGGTTGCTGCCCTTTTTCAGGATCTCATCCGGTACCGCGATCTTTCCCAGGTCATGCAGATATCCGCCTCGCCGCAGGGCCACGATGGAGGCTTCATCCAGACCAAGATGACGTCCGAGATTCGCCGCACTTTCCGCCAAACGCTCACAATGGCCCTCCGTATAGGGATCGCGGCTCTCGACGCTCAATCCCAAGGTGCACAGCACCGACTCAGCATTTTCCAGTTCGTCGGTGAATTCTTTGAGACGGAGCAAAGAGTTCACGCGAGCGAACAGTTCCTCAGAAAAGATTGGCTTGTTAAGAAAATCGTCCGCCCTGGCCTCGATGCCCCGTAATTTGTTTTCGCGATCCGCAAGCCCGGTAATCAGGACAAAAGGGATCAAGCGGGTGGCGGGGTCTGCTTTCAACTCGCGGCACAGCTCATAGCCGGACTTGCCCGGCATGATGACATCGGAAAGAATCAGATCCGGGGGTTGACGGCGGATTTCCGCTTCGGCCTGAGCGGCATCCGGCACCGTCACAACGGCGTACCCCTCGGTTTCCAACAGTTCCCGCATGAGCGTCATAATGTCGGGATTGTCATCGACCACCAACACTCGGGGTATGTGGCGGAGGGCTGAGGTCTCATTGGTTGCAGGAGCAGCGTGCGTAAGGGTGGAGAGACCTGCGCGAGAGGTCGTAGGAGGGCTCACAGCAAAGTACCTGATCTGCTATTCATTGTAATTGATTCAAGGCGAAGCGAGCAGAGACAACCGTCGGCTAGTCTCCGGTTGGTTCTACCATAGGCAGTTCTGCCGTCGATTTGCGGGTCACCTGGGCGCTGGTGACGAGAACGACCGATGCGACCACGATGGCGCTGCCGCCGAGAATGTAGGCGTCAATCGGTTCATGCAGGATCAGCCATCCCAGGAAGACGGCGACCACCGGATTCACGTAGGCGTAGGTGGAGACCTTCGAAGTGGGCACGTGGCCCAGCAGCCAGATGTAAGCGGTGTAGCCGATCCACGATCCGCATATCACCAGGTATACGACCGCGCCGATGCCCCGGCGGGTCCAAACTACACTTGCCAGATCGCCAAAAACGAAAGCGATAAGCAGGTTGGCCACGCCGGCCGCGATCATTTCCCAGGCAGTAGCAGAGAACGGGTCCACGTCGGGTGACTTCCATTTCTTCGCCAGAACTGAACCTAGCGCCCAACTGAACGAACCGCCTTGCAGGTTCAGCGATGCCCACAGTTGCTCACGTCCCAAGTGGGTGCTGGCGGTCAACTGGGGCCAGAGCAGAACAACCAGCCCGGCCACTCCTAGGGCCAAGCCCGCCTTGCCACGGACTGAAACGTGGTGATCGCCCAGGATCAGCGAATCCAGCACCAGGAACCAAAGAGGTACGACGGCCACGATCAGAGCCGCGAGGCCGGAGGGAATGTGAGTTTCCGCGTAGGAGAGAGTGAGATTGCCGCCCACCAGGAGGAGAACGCCAATCACCGCCATCTGTCCCAGTTGGCGCGGGTTGTAGCGGATCTTCCGTCCACGCAGGCCGCAAAATGCCAGCATGAAGACCCCGGCAATCAGGAAGCGAATGCCGCACATGAGCGCGGGTGGGATTTTTTCCACCGCGATATCGATGGCCAGGTAGGTCGAACCCCAAAAGAAATAGACTAGGCCAAAAGCCACAAAGACGGCGAAGCGATGCTGGCGTTGGCGGTCGGTCATGGCGGTTGGGAGCTACAAAGATATGAGACGCGATATGACGCACTCGGGATTCGATTTGTGTTAAAGCGATCACCAAAGGTCATCGCCGATTAGGGGTTACGCGGAAGCCTGCAACGCGCTATAATCAAAACTGGAATGAGTTCCCATGCGTCAACAGAATCCCAATTCGCATCTGCCCGCGTGCTGGCTGCACTCTTTGGTGTGCCCGCGACGCCATCTGGCGGTGCTGCCTTCGCGTTCGCGTCCCAGCCTCTTCGGTAGCGACTAGTTTCCCATCCTCCTGTTGCGATTCTCGGTAGGCCTCGAAGTCCGCCTTTTACCGGGAACGGCCCGCGCACGACCAACGATCGAATTTTGGAGGATGCCATGCCAACACAAACTTTGAATGCTCCCAAGATCAAGACCGCGCTGCCCGGCCCCAATGCCAAGCACGTGCTCGAAGGCGACCGCAAATACGTTTCACCGTCTTATACCCGCTCTTATCCGCTGGTGGCCAAGCACGGCCGTGGGATCGTGGTCACCGACGTCGATGGAAACGAGTTCTTCGACTTTTCCGCGGGCATCGCCGTGACTTCAACCGGCCATTGCCATCCCCATGTGGTGGCTGCGATTCAAAAGCAGGCCAGCGAACTGATTCACATGTCGGGCACCGACTTCTACTACGAAAGTATGGTGACCCTGGCGGAACGGCTTTCGAAGATTGCCCCCATGCCCGGACCGCACAAAATCTACTATGGCAATTCGGGCGCCGAGGCCATCGAATGTGCCCTGAAGCTGGCGCGGTATCACACCAAGCGGCAGAACATTATTGCGTTCTACGGCGCTTTCCATGGCCGCACCATGGGCGCCTTGTCGCTGACCGCGTCCAAGCCGCAACAGAAGCGGCGTTTCGCCCCTCTGGTTCCGGGTGTCACGCACGTTCGTTATCCCGATGTTTATCGCGGATGCGAAGGCGGACCACAAGATGCCGAGGCGTTCGCACTCGGTTGCGCACGTTTCATCGAAGACAAGCTGTTCAGGACGACGCTGCCGCCGGAGGAAGTGGCGGCGATTTTCGTCGAGCCGATCCAGGGCGAAGGCGGATACGTGATTGCCCCAACCGTGTTCATGCAGGAACTGCGGCGAATTTGCGACAAGCACGGCATTTTGCTGGTGGTGGACGAAGTCCAGAGCGGCGTTGGCCGGACCGGCAAGTGGTGGGCGATCGAGCACACCGGCGTGCAGCCAGATATCGTCTGCATGGCCAAGGGCATCGCTTCCGGCATGCCCTTGAGCGTCACCCTGAGCAAAGCGGAAATCATGGATTGGGTTCCTGGTTCTCACGCCTCCACTTTCGGCGGCAATCCCGTCTGCATTGCGGCCGCCTTGGCCACACTGGACGTGATCGAAGGCGAGGGCCTGATGCACAACGCCAGCGAGGTTGGCAATCACATGCTCAAGCGCATGGCGGACTGGCCCAGCAAGCACAAGCTGGTGGGCGACGTTCGCGGCCGCGGTCTGATGATTGGCGTTGAAATCATTAAAGACAAGAAGACCAAGGAATATGGCGTGGCGGAACGCGACCGCATCGTCCAGCTTGCCTTTGAGCGAGGCATTCTCTTCCTGGGTTGTGGTCCGAGCACCATCCGCATCGCACCGCCGCTCATCGTAAGCAAGGACGAAGCGGACGTCGCCCTTGATGCGCTTGAGGAATCCATCTCGATTCTGGCCAAGAGCAACTAGTTTGCGTTGGGGGCGGGACGTTCTCCCCCGTCCCCGTTTTTTTTTCGCCACGGCAGGCCGTTCCTTTAGACGAGTCGCGAGCCCGAGCGCCGAGGAGCTAGGCATGTACGTTCCCAAACTTTTTCAAGAAAAAGATTGGCAGGAAATAAGGCGGGTGATCGACCAGAACAGCTTTGCGACGGTGGTCAGTTGCAGCGCAGGAATTCCCGTCGCTACCCACGTGCCTCTACGGCTTGTCGAGTCTGGCGCCGAAAAATGGAGTTTGCAGGGGCATGTGTCCCGTGCGAATAAGCATTGGCCCTTGTTCGAGCGGAACGAAAGATCGCTGGCAATTTTCGCCGGGCCTCAGGCTTATGTCTCGCCCCGATGGTACGACCATGTGAATGTTCCGACCTGGAACTATGTCGCGGTCCATGTCTATGGGAAGACGAAGGTGGTGCAGGATCCTGCGGAGTTGCGCACGCTCATGGAAGGTCTGGTTGACCGATACGAGGGCCACGTGGAAACGCCAGAGCGATACACGATCGAGAAGTTGCCGCCGGATTATCTCGAATCGCAAATGAACGGAATTGTCGGTTTCGAAATCGCGGTCGAGGAGGTCCAAGCCAGCTTCAAGTTGAGCCAAAATCGCGATGAGAAGAATTATTCGAATGTGATTCGCGAATTGAGTAAGAGTGAAGACCAGGCCACACGCGGAGTGGCTCAAGAGATGTTATGCCGGCGGCCTCGCTCCCAGGTTCATGAGTAACGAAACATTGCAAGAATTGTTGTACGGCAAGGGCGCACACCTGGACCCCGTCGTGTGTCTGGAAGACTTGCCGGCACCGCTGGCGGGGAGAAAGCTCGATGGCTATCCACATTCCATCTGGCAGATCGTCGGGCACATGAACTACTGGATGGACTACGAATTGAAGAGAATTGCGGAAGAGCCGCAGCCCTATCCGGAACACGCGATCGAGAGCTGGCCAGCGAGTCACGGTCCGGCAAACCAAGCGGCCTGGCAAGAGGCGCTGGCGCGATTCAAGGGGTTGCTCAGCAAACTGTCACAGGTGTCGGAGTCGGGCACGGACGTTCTGCAACGCAACGTGGCCGGACCCCGCGATGTGCCCGATGCGCGGCCTTCTAGCGTGCAGACAATACTTTGGCAGACGGTCGCACACAACAGTTACCATGTTGGCCAGATCGCCTTATTAAGGCGGGCCTTCGGCGCTTGGCCGCCGCGACGAGGGAGCGATACCTGGTGATCCCGCACGTTACCAGCGATGAAAGCTTTGTTCACAATTCGTGCGCTTCTCGCTCTCGCCGCAGCCCTGGTGCTGTGGGCGTCGGCATTTGCCGGTATCCGTGCCGGGTTGCGCGCTTATTCGCCGGGACAGCTTGCCGTCCTGCGTTTTTTGACCGCGTCGTTGGTGCTCGCGGTCTACGCCGGGGCTTCACATTTTCGCCCTCCTAAAGGGCGTGACATCCCTGGTTTCCTTTTCAGCGGAATCATTGGAATCACTTTCTACAACCTGGCGTTGAACTACGGGGAAACCCGCGTCACCGCCGGCGCTGCCAGTTTGCTGATCGCCTCGGTGCCGATCTGGACCGCCTTGCTGGCCAGTTTCACCCTCCGCGAACAGCTGACTCCTCGCCGCTGGATGGGAATTCTGGTGAGCTTCGCTGGGGTGGCGCTGATTGCCAGTGGAGAAGGCCAGGGCATTCACCTGTCGCCGCAGGCGCTGATTATTTTGGCGGCGGCGCTTACTTCCGCCGTTTACATGGTGCAGCAGAAACATTTCCTGGGACGTTACAGCGCCTTGGAGTTTACGGCCTATTCCATCTGGTCAGGGACGGTTTTCATGCTTCCGTTTGGCAAGAGTCTGCTGACCGTGATGCATACCGCACCAGTTGGTGTAACCCTGGCGGTGGTGTATCTGGGGATTTTTCCCGGAGCTTTAGCCTATGTGGCCTGGCCTACGTGATGTCACACGGCCCGGCGGGAAGGATAACTTCGCTGCTCTATCTCATTCCTGTGCTCGCCATCGTGATTGCATGGTTGTGGCTGGGCGAAGTGCCGAGAGTGCTGTCGCTCGCGGGCGGGGCTGTGGCGCTACTGGGGGTGGGGCTAGTCAATATGAGAGATGTGGCTGGGCGCCGCGATTTGGAGCGACTCGAAGAGACCTCCCCGCCGCCCAATTCCGGAACTGCCTCAGAGGTCCCTTGAATGTTGTTCATCCGTCACAGCCAAACGATGGCTGGATTGTCTAGCATTGGCTGGGCTTTCCACCATGCTTTCCGGCCGCCTCACTCACGCCGCCATACGTGCTCTGGACTGGCTGGCCGCGCACACTTTGCCACCAGACAACTCTCCCGCACACCAGCGCACCGGACGACGGGGCGAAGAGGATGTGTACTTCTACTTGCGCCGCCGGGGATACGTGATGGTGGCACGGAATTTTCGCTCCCCGAACCGCCGGGGGGAAATCGACCTCATCGCGTGGGACAAAGATGTGCTGTGTTTTATCGAAGTCAAGACCCGCACCACCCGCGACGTGAAGCCCGCAGAAGCCGCCGTGGACCGGGACAAGCAGCGGAACCTGATTTCGGTGGCGCGGGAGTACCTTCGTCATCTGGCACCTTCGTGCCAATGGCGTTTTGATGTGGTTAGCGTGTATTATGAAGCGCACTCCCGCTAGCCGCAGTTTGAGGTATTTCAGAGTGCCTTCCCCGTGGCGTAAAATAGCGGGTTTGACTGTGCCCTCATATTGAAAGGATTCATTACTTGCCTGAACTGAGAAAAGACCCAATCGTAGGCCGGTGGGTCATCATTTCGACCGACCGCGCCAAGCGCCCTACCGATTTTGCCCGTGATGGAGTGAAACTGAAAGGCGGTTTTTGCCCGTTTTGCTACGGCAATGAGAGCAAAACCCCACCCGAAATCCAGGCCTATCGTCCCAACACCAACGGCGGTGCTCCGCCGCAGCGCGATTCGCCGGGATGGACCGTGCGGGTAGTACCTAATAAGTTTCCGGCGCTCGGTATTGAGGGTAGCTTGAACCGCCAGGCCGAGGGCATGTTCGACCGCATGAACGGCGTAGGTGCGCATGAAGTCATCGTTGAAACTCCAGACCACAATGCCACCCTGGCTACTCTGCCTTCCAAGCGCATTGAAGACGTGCTCTGGACGTTCCGCGACCGCATCCTGGATCTCAAGAAAGACCGCCGGTTCAAATACATTCTGATTTTCAAGAACCACGGGGAAGCTGCGGGAGCTTCGCTGGAGCACGCGCACTCGCAGTTGATCGCGTTGCCTATTATCCCCATTTATGTGACCGAGGAAATCGAGGGGGCGAAGCAGTACTTCATCTACAAAGAACGCTGCGTATTCTGCGACGTCATCCGCCAGGAAACCGAAACCGCTACACGAGTGGTGGCGGAGAACGAAGACTTTCTTACGCTTGCCCCGTACGCGCCCCGTTTCCCATTCGAGACCTGGATTCTGCCCAAGCAGCACGAGTCAGCGTTCGAGAATTCTTCTTCCCACATGTTTGAGAACCTGGCGAAGGCGTTGAAGTTGCTTTTGATGAAGGCCGATCGCGTGCTGGACAACCCGCCCTACAACCTGGTGATTCACAGCTCACCGGTGCAGGACCCCACCAACGATCATTACCACTGGCATATCGAATTCATGCCCAAGCTGACCAAGACGGCTGGGTTCGAGTGGGGCACGGGCTTTTACATCAACCCGACGCCGCCCGAAGAAGCCGCGAAGTTTTTGCGCGAAGCCAGCGTGGAAGATGCTGTACCGGCGACGGTGGGATAGAAGAAGGTCGGCCTATCCCTGAGTGCGGTCCATGAACTCGTCATGCCATGCCATCTGGATGGCTTCCAGCTTGCCCTCATTGGACTGTTTGGGATCGTCCTTGAAATCAGGCAGTTCGGTCACGTAGCGGTGCAGGTCGGTGAAGCGAACCGATAAGGGATCGAGTTCGGGATGAGTTTGGGAAAGCTCGATTCCGATGTTCGTGGCGTCATCCCAGCTGAGTTGTTTGGGCATCCGGTTCCTCGAGGTTGAGCAGCTAGCATTTGGCAATGACTTTTGATCGCTCATTGATTGGTGCCAAGTGTAAATGCCAAGTGCTGTCGTTTTAGTGTTCCTCTGAAACGTAGTTCCGATTCCAAGCAGGTATTTCCACCACGACTTTTCCGGGTTTCTTAATGACCGCTTGGCAACCGAGGCGCGAGTTTAGTTGCAGATCGGCAGCCATGTCAAGCCGGTCGGCCTCATCGTCATCCATTTCGGAAAGATTCTCGGCGCCTTCTCTTACCCAGACGTGGCAGGTGGTGCAGGCACAGTTGCCGCCGCAGGCGTGGTCCAGACGGACGCCGTTGTTGAGTGCAACGTCAAGCAGAGATTGTTTCTTGCCGTGGTCCTTGTAGGGGAGCTTGTCGTGTTCGAACTCGACGGTCTTGCCCTCGGGCAGGAACGTAACCTGGACGGTGTTTTCTCCGGGCGGCGCAGCCGTAACTGTGCCGCCTTCTGATTCTTCTCTTTGTGCCATGTTCGGGCTCCGTTTCTCCGTGACCTCTGTGTTCTCTGTGGTTTGCCTTTTTCAACCACAGAGGGCACAGAGATCACAGAGGCTCTGCTACTTAAATTCTGCCTTCGCGACCGGGTGGGGCGCAGTCGGGCCCTCACCTAGATCCGCTTGATCCATGGTTTTACCCGTCAAAGCGGTGCTGACCGCGCTGTCCATCATCAGCTCCGCCAGCCGCATGGTGGCCTGGTTGAGAGTATCGATGGCTTTGCGGATGGCCGCATAGTCGTCTTCACTCTTAACCAGGTTGAGCCCGTTTTCCAGCTTTGCAATCTGCTTCTTTCCCGCACTGGTGAGCTGGCCCCACGCCGGACTCTGTCTGCCCTTCTCGAGCGCCGCCAGTATCGTTGCGGCTTCGTTTCGCGCTTCGATCACCTGGCGCTGGCGGAAGTCTTCCTCTGCATAGTCGAAGGAATCTAGGATCATGCTCTCGACCTGCTCGTCAGTCAGTCCGTAACTGGGCTGGACCTCGATCTCGGCTTCTTTGCCGCTGCGTTGCTCGCGCGCGGAAACGTGCAGGATGCCATTGGCATCGATCAGGAATTTCACCTCGATGCGCGGCATGCCGGCCGTCATCGGGGGGATTCCTTTCAGGTCGAAGCGTGCCAGCGAACGGCAATCTTTGGCCAGTTCGCGCTCGCCCTGCAACACATGAATCGCGACGTTGGCCTGTCCGTCAATCTGTGTGGTGTAGTGTTGGGTCGCCGATGCGGGGATGGTCGAATTGCGCAGGATGATCTTATCGGTGACGCCGCCAGCCACTTCAATGCCCAGCGAAAGCGGGGTCACATCGAGAAGCAGCATATTTTCCGTGGCTTCGGAGCCACCGGCCAGAATGTTGGCCTGCACTGCCGCGCCCAAAGCTACTACTTCATCAGGATTGAGGCCGGTGTGAGGCGTGCGCTTAAACATCTCCTCGACCAGAGCCCGTACCTTCGGAATGCGGGTCGAACCTCCGACGAGCACGACTTCGTCAATTTGTTCGGGCTTTAAGCCCGCGTCTTTCAAAGCTTGCCTGCAGGGAGCGATGGTGCGATCGATGATGGACTGTATCAACTGTTCGAACTGCGCACGCGAGATTTCGCGCTGATAGCGCTTCCCCTCGGGCAATTCGACATCCAGCCTAGCCGAGGCCTGCGAAGACAAGGCAATCTTGGTTTCGATCACCGCTTTGCGGATGCGGGCGACGGCTTCGCCGTTGCGCGACACATCCATACCCATATCACCACGGATATCGTCGAGCGCAATGTGGATCAGGACATTGTCAATATCATCGCCGCCGAGGTGAGTATCGCCATTGGTGGAGATGACTTCGAAAATGCCATCGTGCAGCTTAAGAATCGAGATATCGAAGGTGCCGCCGCCCAGATCGTAGACTGCCACGATGCCGTTTTGTTTCTTGTCCAACCCGTAGGCAAGGGATGCAGCCGTGGGCTCGTTGACCAGGCGCAGGACTTCGAGTCCAGCTATGCGGCCGGCGTCTTTGGTGGCCTGACGCTGGGCATCGTTGAAGTACGCCGGGACAGTAATGACTGCCTTGGTGACTGGGGCATTGAAAAAGCGCTCAGCGTTGCGTTTGAGTTGACGGAGAATGAATGCCGAAATTTCAGGTGGAGTAAAAGTCTTTTGACCGAGGTTGATGCGCAGAACTTCTCCAGCCTGTAGGTCGTCCGCGAGTTGGAAGGGGAACAGCTTAAGTTCTTCTCGAATGTCTTCAACGCCACGACCCATCAGGCGCTTGATCGAATAGACCGAGCGCTCGGGAGTCTCAATCAAATATTTGCGAGCGGAATTGCCGACTAGAATCTGATCATGCTCGTCCAAAGCGACCACGGAGGGCACCAGGTTCAACCCGTCATCGCCGGGAATGACCACAGGGTTTTCCCCCTGCATGAACGCCACCAGCGAGTTGGTGGTGCCGAGATCGATGCCGACGATGCGACCAGAACTCATTGAATCATTGAGCCATTGAATCATTGAGCCATTGGAAGCAGCCGCCTCTTCAATGAGTCAATGATTCAATCAGTCAATCGTTCAATTCTCCAAAACTTCGTTTACGTCCCGTACTAAATTTCTGATGTAGTTGCGGCGGTTCAGCAGGTCAACCATTTTGTCGCGCACTCTGACGCGACCAACCTCGTCACCCTCTACGGCGCTGTCCCACTCGTTCCAATATCCCTTTAACTCGTCAAGCAGGGCGTCCTGCTTGGCCTCAAGCGACAGTTTCTGTTTGCCGATTTCTTCGAGCAGCGCAGGATCGTCCTCGCCCATCTTCTTCTGTGTGCGCAGTTCTTCGAGTTGCATGTTGAGCTCAAAGACGTCTTCCAAAAGATCCGGTGGCACGACCTGTTTCTTTATCTCGCCGGTCGAACGGGCTTTTTCGGTTGCCGCCTTCGATTGTTCCTCGAACTCCACGCCTTCCAGCCGCAACAGATACCGGGTGCGCGCGATTGGATCCTTCAGAGTCCGGTAAGCGTCATTCAATTTCGAGGTTTGCTCCAAGCTCCATTCCTGTTCGCGAGCGTCAGCAGTGCCGTAAAGATCAGGATGGAGCTTGCGGCTCAGTTCGTAGAAATCACGCTCCAGCCGGGCAACATCCAAGTTGAGTTTCCGCGGCAGGCCAAAAAACGCAAAGTGATCCGCCGGGGCTGGGGGCTGCACTCTGCCGCAGGACGTACAGAAGTGTGTAGCCCGCATCTGGCCGCATGACCAGCAGGCGGACTCGCTGTTGGCCAGGACCACCATCTCGCTATTGGCTCGATCATTCATAAGCAGTCTTCGCCACGCCTCGCGCACCCAGGTACGGCAGGGCCGGAATCAGCGGAAGGAGTGACCGCGGTGAGAAGCGTCGGAGGCAAGAATATCCGCGGCGCACCATTCATCCCGAAAATGAAGTGCCGCACCCGCATGACTTCGTCGAATTCGGATTCACGAACACGAAGCCTTGCTGCATGAGCGTTTCCTGATAGTCGAGGGTCATGCCGTGCAGGTAGATGAAGGACTTCGGGTCGACAAACACTCTGACGTCGTCGAACTGGAAGATGCGGTCGCGCTCCCGCGGCTGGGTATCGAAGCGAATGTTGTAGCTCAAGCCTGAGCATCCGCCGCCTTGCACTCCCAGACGGAGACCGCCTTGCTCCGGCGAGATACCCTCTTTGACGATCGCCGAACGGATTTTCGCCAAGGCTTTTTCGGTCACCTGAATGCCTTTGGCAGGCGGTGCGGTAGTGGCGATTGCGCTCATGTTGCCTTCCGGACGTTCATCCGCCTACTGGGCTGCCACCGCGACCGGTTTGGCTGTTTCCTGCTTCTTTTTCCAGTCGTGAATGGCGGCGCGGATGGCGTCTTCCGCCAGCACCGAGCAGTGAATTTTGACTGGCGGCAGCGAAAGCTCTTTCACGATCTCGGTGTTTTTGATCGCCAGCGCCTCGTCCACCGTCTTGCCCTTCACCCACTCGGTGGCGAGCGAAGAAGAAGCAATGGCTGAGCCGCAACCGAAGGTCTTGAACTTGGCATCTTCGATGATACTGGTCTGCGGGTTCACCTTGATCTGCAACTTCATGACGTCGCCGCATTCGGGCGCGCCCACTAAGCCGGTTCCGACTTCGGAGCTGCTTTTGTCCATGGAACCGACGTTGCGCGGGTTATTGTAGTGATCAATTACCTTGTCGCTGTATGACATGATTTAATTCTCCTTGTTCCGAGTCCTCAGGGGCTAAAGCCCTGCTGCTTTCGTTAACTTCAGCGGCACGGCTGAAGCCGTGCCCTTCCCAAAACCTATTCTGCTGCCCACTTCACCGATTTCAAATCAATGCCTTCTTTGGCCATCTCGTACAGCGGCGAAAGTTCGCGCAGCCGGGTTACCGTTTCCACCACGCGGTCGGCTACGTAGTCGATCTCGGCCTCAGTGTTGAAGCGGCCAATGCCGAAGCGGATGGAACTGTGCGCCAGATCGTCGCCCGTGCCCAGAGCCTTCAACACATACGACGGTTCCAGAGTCGCCGAGGTGCAGGCGGAGCCGCTGGAAACCGCGATGTCATTAATTCCCATCAACAGCGACTCGCCTTCGACGTAGGCGAAGCTGATGTTGAGATTCCCCGGCAGCCGATGCTCCATCGAGCCGTTGATATAGACCTCGTCCAGCCGGCCCATAATGCGATCCCGCAGACGGTTGCGCAGCCCGGCGAGGTGGCACGCCTCCTTCGCCATTTCCTCAGAAGCGATGGCACAGGCTTTGCCCAGTCCCACGATTCCCGGGACATTCAACGTACCCGAACGCATGCCGCGCTCGTGTCCGCCGCCGTCGATGAGGGCGGAAAGCTGCACCCGAGGGTTTTTGCGCCGCACGTACAGGGCCCCGACGCCTTTCGGCCCGTACATCTTGTGAGCCGAGATCGACATGACGTCGATGTTCTGCTTGTTCACGTCAACCGGGACTTTGCCCACGGCTTGAGTTGCATCGGTATGGAAAATGACGCCGCGTTCGTGGCAAAGCTTTCCGATCTCGGCGACCGGCTGCAGCACGCCAATTTCGTTATTGGCGAACATGATGGTCACCAGGATGGTCTTGTCATCCATGGCGCGCTTCAGATCCTCGAGATCAACCAGTCCGTCCTTCTGCACCGGCAAGTAAGTAACGCGGTAACCATATTTTTCCAGCCGCTTGCAAGTGTCGAGCACAGCCTTGTGCTCAGTGACGGCGGTGATGATGTGGTTGCCTTTCTCTTTGTACATTTCGGCCACGCCCTTGATGGCCAAGTTGTCGCTTTCAGTGGCGCCCGAAGTGAAAATGATTTCTTTGGTGGTGGCGCCGATCAGCTTCGCAACCCGTTCGCGAGCGGTCTCAACGCCTTCTTCACCGGCCCAGCCGAAGGAGTGATTGCGGCTGGCGGCGTTGCCGAACTTCTCCATGAAGTAGGGCAGTATCTCTTCTAACACCCGAGGGTCCATCGGGGTGGTGGCGTGGTTGTCCATGTAGATGGGCAGCTTGATGCCGTTGGGCGCAGTCTGCTCCGCCGTGGGGATGGCCTTTACATCCGTGTTCATAAAATTGCTCTCCTACCTGAAGCTGTCCGCGCCCGCGAAGGCGCGACCTTGATTTATGTAATGCTTACCAACTCAACCGGTTTCTTCGATCCCGACTTTTCGTCTGCCGGAACGTCTTCTTCCTTCATGTGCGAAATCGTGATCCGCCGCAACACGTCTTCCAAGCTCTGATTTACGCGGCGCAGCGGCTCACGAATGGTGCAACGGTCGGTCTGATCGCATTCGCCCCGCACCGTGACGCAGGAAGTGATGAACAGCGGACCGTCAATCGCGCGAATCACTTCGAAGGCGCTAATCTTGGACGCATCGCGCGCCAGGGTGTAACCGCCGTTCATTCCCTGCTGCGAGTGCAGAAGTCCGGCCTTGACCAATTTCTGCAGAATCTTCGCCAGGGCCTCCGGCGGTATACCGTAGGCGTCGGCGACATCCTTGGCGCTGCATGCGCCATCGTCGGCGCGTTCAGCCAGGTGCTTCATCGCCATCAATCCGTAATCCGCCTTCTTGGTCAGCTTAAGCATGGGATTCCTAAATACGACCTTTTCAGTCGGACATCTATATTCTAGGTTTTGTGAGGACAGATTGCAAGCCCAAGCAGGCAATGGCCAGATAAACACACTTAACGGTAACTATATGCGATTAAGTGGGTTAACAGAGTGCGATCTTTTCGGTCGTGTTTTCTGTTTCGCGGCCGGGAACTGAGGTTTTCTATTCGAGTTCCGAATGGACTTGACAAGATTATCGAGAAGCCTAAAAATACGGCCAATTCAGGGCGTTTTGCCTGGTAGAGCGGACGCTGACCCAGACAGACCGGGTTTATGACTTCAATCCCGCCGTCGCAACCCCCCGAGAAGAGAAGCCACATGGCTCAGTGCAAGCATCCGCGTGTGCGAATCGTCTCCCGCGATGAGGACTCAGAATTTGTCGAATGCCTGGAATGCACGGAAGTCTTCGAATCCAGTGAATTCAAAGACATGAACATCGAAGAAACCAATCTGAAGAACGAGTTCTGAACTCCAGCCGGTGACCAGAGTAACTTTCCCCTGGTTCGGTATTTCGTGCATATTTACAGGTTGGTAGTGTCCAGTCTGGGAAAGCGTCCGCCGGAAATCTCATGTCACTTGTGGCTTTGGTCGTAGACGATTCCATGCTCATCCGGCATACCGTATGCCGCTTTCTGGAAGAGCGCGGATTCGCCGTGGAGTCTGCGACGAACGGGCACGAGGCGCTGGAAGTGCTCAAGCGAGTTGTGCCGGACATTGTTGTCACCGACATGCAAATGCCGAAAATGGACGGCAGTGAGCTGATTACCGCGCTCAAAAGCCAGGCTTCCACCAAGAACATCCCCGTGGTCATCGTAGCCGGTCGCCAGAGTGGTTTTGAGAACACAGAAAAGCGCGCCAACTTCGCCATCTTCAAGGACATCGACATCGAAGCTCAGCTGGCCAAGGCGCTAGAGGCCTTGTTGGGGACGCAGACGGCCAAAGGGAAAAGGGCGGGGAAATAGCGAGTAGCGCAGTATTTAGCATTTGGCATTTAGCACTTGCCCACTACCCATGCGCCGCGGTTTTCCCAAGCCCCCGACTCACTCACGCCGCCCAAATGCTAAGTGCCAACTGCCAAATGCAGCGGTTGCCCTGCCCGCTGCCTTACCTCAGCGCCATTCCCGCCTCTGCCGAGAAATCCGTCGGCGCGAAATCCTGCGCGACGAACTTGGGATAAGCCGCTGCGGCAATCATCGCGGCGTTGTCAGTTGATAGGGGACGGGAAGGGAAGAAAACCGGCAGACCTTCCCTGGCGGCGTCCTTTTCGAATCGCTGACGCAATTCTTGGTTGGCGGCTACGCCGCCGGTCACGAACAAACTGGCAGCATTGCAGGCACGCGCCGCCGCCAGAGTTTTTCCCACCAAGTCTTCGATCAAAGCCCGCTGAAACGAAGCCACCAGATCGAGCGTCGGCTGGTCGCAGAGAGACAAATAATCCGCGGCAGTGGGTTGAGTGATTGCCTGGGCAGCCTGGCGTCGTGCTTCGATCGAGTGGTGTAGATCGTGGGTCTCAACATAGCGCAGTACGGCGGTCTTAATGCCGCTGTAGGAAAAGTCAAAACGAGGTTGATCCGAGTCCTGTCGGCTACTGCGGTCGTTGCGATCGCGGTGCTTGAGCTGCGCCGGCAGAAAGCGGACGGCGTTTGGGTTGCCGTGAGCGGAAAGTTTCTCGATCATCGGACCGCCGGGATATCCCAGAGCCAGGAGCTTAGCGACTTTGTCGAACGCTTCGCCGGCGGCGTCGTCGCGAGTATGGCCGATATTCTGATAGGACCAGCCACGCTCCCCCTGTTTTGCCAGATAAAGGTGGGTGTGCCCGCCTGAGACCACCAATGCCAGCACCGGGAATTGCAGCGTGTGATTTCCCTTCTGCCGTTCTTCCAGCAGCACGGCGTGGATGTGGCCTTCCAGATGATTTACGGCGATCAGCGGTTTCTCCAGGGCAAAGGCTAGCGCTTTGGCATAGCTGATGCCGACCAGCAAGGCTCCGGCAAGTCCCGGCCCCTGGGTGACCGCGAGCGCGTCAATCGAGTGCAAGGTCCGTCCAGCATCCGCAAGTGCTTTGCGTACTACCGGCACGATGGCCCGCAAATGCTCGCGCGAGGCCAGTTCCGGAACCACGCCACCGTAGGGCTGGTGTGTGGCGATCTGCGAGAAGACTACGTTCGAGATAATCTGCTCGCCCGAACGCACCACCGCGGCTGCGGTCTCATCGCAGGAGCTCTCTATACCGAGAATGTAGGCGTCGGCCATAGGCTTATATTAGTAGAGTTTGCGGACTGAATGCTGATGTTGAAGAGCTTTGCCATCTCGATCATCGGCACCCTGCGCGACCATGGCCACAAAGCCTATCTCGCCGGCGGATGCGTGCGCGACCTTCTACTTGGCCGGGACCCTGCCGATTACGATGTGGCTACTAGCGCTACGCCCGATGAGGTCATGCGCATTTTTCCCGACGCCTACGGCGTAGGTGTGCAGTTCGGAGTGGTGCTGGTCCCAGCCGGAGAGGTTGCACGCAACGCCTCCACGGCGCAACCAGAACGTAAAGACGCAGCTTGCGACGTCTCCGCTAAAGGCAACACTGTCGAGGTGGCCACGTTTCGTTCGGACATCGGCTACTCCGACGGCCGCCACCCCGACGAGGTCCGCTTCAGCAAAGATCCACGCGAAGATGTGCAACGACGTGATTTCACCATCAACGGCATGTTGCTCGATCCGGTCACCAACGAAGTTCTCGACTTCGTTGGCGGCCAGAAGGACCTGAAAGCCAGGATCATCCGCGCGATTGGCGAGCCCGATCGTCGCTTCGGCGAAGACAAGCTGCGCATGTTGCGCGCGGTGCGGTTTGCGGCTCGCTTCGGCTTCGAGATCGATCCCGCGACGTTTGCCGCTATTCGCAGGCTGACTCCGCAGATTCATCAGGTATCGCGCGAGCGGGTGCGCGATGAACTCACCAGGATGCTGACCGAAGGCCAGGCGCGGGCAGCTTTCGTGTTGCTTGACGAAACCGGCTTGCTGCACGAAGTGCTGCCGGAGATCGAGGCAATGAAGGGAATCGAGCAGCCGCCGCAGTTTCACCCTGAAGGTGATGTTTTTGTACACACTCTGCTTCTGCTGGAGGAATTACCGCATCCTTGTTCTGCCGCTTTGGCATGGGGCGCCCTGCTGCACGACGTGGGCAAGCCGCCGACATTTCGAGTGGCGCCGGACCGCGTCCGTTTCGACGGGCACGTCGACGTGGGAGTCAAAATGGCGGAGGAAATCTGTCAGCGCTTGCGTTTCTCGAACGATGATACTCAGCAGATTCTCGCGCTGGTGGACAACCACATGCGCTTTGCCCACGCCATGCGAATGAGCGAGTCGACCTTCAAGAAGTTTGTGCGTATGCCGCACTTCGATGAGCACCTGGAACTGCATCGCCTGGATTGCCAGGCCAGCTACGGTGACTTGACCACTTACGACTTCACCCGGGCGAAGATGGCTGCGTTGACGCCAGAGGCGATACGTCCGGCGCCTCTGGTTACGGGCGAGGATCTGATTGCCGCCGGACATGAGCCCGGGCCGCGCTTCAAACAAATTCTTTCCGCAGTGGAGGATGGGCAACTCGAAGGCCGCTTTCACGATCGCGAGGAGGCATTGCAATTTGTGGCGCGGGAGTTTCCAGTCCCGAAATAGTCCGTATCGGTTCCGTATTGGGAAAATAGTGTTGAATTCCCGAAATTTTTCACGGCTGTGAAAATTCTTGTCAAGCCCCCTTTTTCGCCGAATTGCTGCGATGTTGCTGAATCGACGGAAAATTTTCCGAAACGTGTCTCACTTGCCTTCTGAAACTGCTATTCTGAAAATAAGGACGTCAGAAAAGCCAGCCGGCAGGGAATCAGGTACCATCTTCACTTCAGCGCCTTTCCATGGAACAAGCAGGTTTAGGAATTGAGAAAATCGTGGCGGCGAGCCTCCGGCGGGCGCCTGCGGGAACCGGTCCGGTTCTGGCGTGGCCCATTGCCTGCGGCCAGGCGGTAGCTGCCCGAACGTCGGTCCTGGATTTCGACGACGGAATTCTACGAGTGGAGGTGCCGGACGCAGGCTGGCGCACGGAATTGCGGTCTCTGGCGCCGCAGTATTTGGCGGTCATCAATCGTTACACCGGGAGCTGCGTTCGGCGAATCGAGTTTGTGGTCAGCAACAAGGCGGCTCGAACATCCTAATCCGAAGGTTGTGGCTGTTTCCATTGGCATGAAGATCAACCAGAAAGATGTTGTTTACGTAGCTGACCTCGCCCACTTGGAATTGACCCAAGAAGAGCGTGTCCATTTTCTGCGCGACTTGAACTCGATCCTCGACTACGTGGACCGGCTGAATGAGCTGGACACTTCTGGGGTGCAACCGATGGTGCAGATGGGGAGTGCCCTGGGCGCCATTGCCGAAGCCAGCCGCCAAGACATCCACGAGGGCCTGCGGAAGTCGTTGCCGCATGAAGTTGCTCTGGCCAATGCACCCGACTCCGACGGGACATTTTTCCGCGTGCCGAAAGTGATCGAAAGATAGGGGCATCTTCGATGGGTCCGCAATCACTCGCCATCGACGCTACCCGTGCCGCGATTCAGGAGCGGCACACGACAGCGTTCGCGTTGGCTGAAGATTTCTATCTGCGCATCGAAAAGCAGGACCCGCTGATCGGCGCTTATCTGACGCTCTCAAAGGAACGCGCCCTGGCGAAAGCTGCGGAGATCGACGCGCTCGCCGTGAAAGGTGAGGAGCTGCCGCCGCTCGGCGGCGTTCCGGTTGCCATCAAGGACGTGATGGCGACGCGCGGCGTACGCACCACTGCCGGCTCGAAGATCCTGGGCAATTATGTTCCGTCTTACGACTGCACCGCAGTGGCGCGCTTGGAATCGGCGGGCGCGGTGATCCTGGGTAAGCTGAACTGCGATGAGTTTGCCATGGGTTCGTCCAATGAGAATTCGGCGTGGCGTCCAGTGCGCAATCCGCGAGATCTGAGCCGGGTTCCGGGAGGCTCCTCCGGGGGATCGGCAGCAGCGGTAGCGGCGAACATGGCTGTGGCCACACTCGGATCCGACACCGGAGGTTCGATTCGACAGCCGGCATCGTTCTGCGGCGTGGTGGGCGTGATGCCGACCTATGGCCGCGTATCGCGCTATGGATTGATTGCGTTCGCCTCGTCGCTCGACCGCATTGGGCCGCTCACCAACACGGTGAAAGACGCGGCCCTGGTGCTGCGCACGATTGCGGGACGCGACCCCATGGACTCGACTTCGGCGGACATGCCGGTTCCGGATTACGTCTCGGAACTGGAGAAACCAGTGCGAGGTTTGAAGCTGGGAGTGCCGAAAGAATATTTCGGGGAAGGTCTGGACGACGACGTTCGAAAGGCGGTAGAAGCTGCGATCCAGAAGCTGGCGAAACTGGGATGCGAAATTGTCCCCTTTTCCCTGCCGCACACCAAATATGCGATCCCCACTTATTACATCGTCGCCACTGCCGAGGCTTCCTCGAACCTGGCGCGTTTTGACGGAGTTCGCTACGGCTTTCGGGCAAGCGATGTCCACAGCCTCTCTGAGATGTACCGGCGCAGCCGCGATCAGGGATTCGGCGCCGAGGTGAAACGCCGAATTATGTTGGGAACGTACGCGCTGAGTGCAGGGTATTACGACGCCTACTATCTCAAGGCGCAAAAAGTGCGCACGCTCCTGGCCCAGGATTTCGTGCTGGCTTTTAACAAGGTGGACGCCATCGTAACGCCGACCAGCCCGACAGCGGCGTTCAAGCTAGGAGAAAAAGTCGATGATCCGCTGGCCATGTATCTGGCAGACATCTTCACCGTGACCGCAAACCTGGCGGGAATTTGTGGAATTTCAATCCCCTGCGGGGAAACGAAAGAGAAGCTGCCGATCGGGCTGCAGATTCTGGGGAAACATTTTGATGAGGCGACGATTTTGCGAGTGGGGCATGCATTCGAACAAAGTTGACCGTCGCTACACCGGCTGATAGTACTGTTCCCCAGCGCAGCTCCGGCACAAAACTTTGCTTTCACGGCGCACTTCGCGGCGGAAGTTGATACCTTCGCCGCACGCATCGCACACAACTCGATCACCTTTGTAACCGGGAAACTCCTCCGGCGGTAGCTCGACCTTCACCCACTGCGTGGTGAACAGGTCGTCGTCGGAGATTTCGCGATAAGCCAGCATCTGCTGGCTATTTTTGTCTTCGATTTCGGGATGCATCTCGCGCGCCAGCGCCTTGGACGATTCCTTGGCCGCGATGCGGATAGCTTTGCCACTGCCGACGTCCACAAATGTGGCGGCGACTTTGCCCCAGTCGCGGAACTTCAATGCACGCTTGCCGAGGCGACAGCCGGTAACGACGGCGACGGCGTCGGTGGCACAACGATCGATTTCCACAAAAGTAACCAGGCGCTTGCGGTCCTTGCCACGGGGATCGTCGATGCTGAGCTTCGTCAGGCCGAGCATGGCCAGCCGCACGCCCAGAACCTGACCGGCGCAAAGGTGTCCGTGCGCTTGCTCGGCGTCGCGCAAATATTCGTCGAGAGACTTCATTTGTAAACCGTCGTCAGTCAACCCCCAACCCCAACAACCGAACCACAAGGAGAAAACGTTATGAAGGGTAATTCTAGACCGAAAGCAGCTCTTGCAGTGCTGCTCGCAATTTCACTACTGGCCACCGGGTGCACTGCCCAATGGATCAGTGTGGCCCTAGCCGATCTGCCGGTGCTGTTGCAAATGGCGCTCAACATCGGATCGCTGGTCACGACGTTGCAATCCGGCCAGCAATTGAGCGCATCGGAGGCCCAGGCGATCCAGAACATCTCGGCCGAAGCCAGCAAAGACCTGAACCTGCTGCAAACGCAACCTGCTGCAAACGCTCTACAACCAGTATCAAGCCAGTCCGGGCGCCAGTGCGCTGCAGAAAATTCAGAGCACGGTCGCGGACATCAACCAGAACTTGCCGGCATTGTTGCAGGCCGCACACATTGCCGATCCAGTGCTCTCAGCCCGCGCGGGAGCCGCGGTGAACCTGATTCTGGCCACTGTGACCAGCTTTGCGGCATTGATTCCGCAAGCCTCCGGGATGCCGACCGGCCGCATGGCAGCGGCAGCTCAAATCGGAAAGCAAGCAACGATTCCCCATCCTCAGGACCTCAAGAAGCAGTGGAATCAGGCGGTGTGCGGAGCCACCGGGAAAGCCAGCCTGGATGCCGCATTTTCAGTTTGTCCGCTGAAATAGCGGCCGGATGACTCTCTCCCGTAGCCTCTGTCTGCCTAGACAACCGGGTGGACAGAGGCATTTTTACTTGCGCTTCCAGCGCACTCCGTCTTTCGTGATTTCGACCGCAACGCCGGCGGCGGCCAGTTCGGCGCGGATCGAGTCGGAAGTCTTGAAGTCCCGGTTGCGGCGAGCAGCGTCGATATCTGCAATCTTCTTTTGAACATCAGCGTCCGAGACGTGCTGTGAGCTGACCGCTTCGAGCATGTCTTTATCGATTTCTCCTCCGCGGCCTTCTGCCTGGGCCCACTCCACAATGGACTTTATCTTGGGCGCGTCTTCATCTTTAAGCACCGCAAACAACTCATCGAATCGCTCGAGCACTTGGAGCAGCGAAACGGCATCATTCTTACCGAGTTGACCCGCATCGATGGCAACGTTGGCCTTGCGAACCATGTCGAAAATCGCCGCCTGCGCCTGGGCGGTGTTGAGGTCATCGTCCATCCCTGCTTGCATACGCTGCAAGGTTTCCTGCGCCAGATTCGCCATGGCTGGGTCTGTACTCGCGGGGAACTGTCCACCGAGCAGGCGCTGCTGGAAGTTGCGCAGCCGCTCCACCGATACCGCCGCCTGCTTCAGGCCATCGAACGTGAAGTTAAGCTGGTTACGGTAAGGAACTGAGGCCAGCAGATATCGTATCGACGACGGCTTGTGCCCTTTGAGAACGAGGTCGCGCAACGTAAAAAAATTGCCTAGGCTCTTCGACATCTTCTCGCCTTCGACCAGCAGAAAGCGGGAGTGAAACCAAAAGTGGGCGAAGGGTTTCCCGGTCAATGACTCGGACTGCGCGATTTCGTTTTCGTGATGGGGAAAAATTAAGTCTTCGCCACCGGCGTGCAGATCGAAGCTCTCCCCTAGTTCGGCCATCGACATGACCGAGCACTCAATATGCCAGCCGGGGCGGCCTGGACCGATGGAAGTGTCCCATGATGCTTCTCCCGGTTTGGGCGCCTTCCAGAGCGCGAAGTCGCGGGCGCTGTCTTTCTCATACTCATCCACATCGACGCGCGCGCCGTCCTCCATTCCCGCGAAGTCTTTCTTGGAAAGTTTGCCGTAGCCGGAAAACTTTGCAATGCGGAAATAGTAAGAGCCATCTTCGGCGCGGTAGGCGTATCCCGCTTTCTCAAGCTTGGCGATGAACTGCGCCATCTCTTCAATGTGATCGGTGGCCCGCACCAGGATCGGCTGCTCGATGTTGAGCGCAGCAGCGTCCTCAAGAAAAGCTTTTTCGAATTTCGCCGTGTATTGCTTGACGCTCACACCTGCCTGGGCTGAATTACGGATGATCTTGTCATCCACATCAGTGATGTTCATGACGTGGCGTAGCTTGAATCCGCTCTGGCGAAGATATCGTCGCAGGATGTCAACAGCTACAAAAGTCCGGAAATTGCCGATGTGGCCGTAGTCGTAAACCGTGGGCCCGCAGGCGTACATGCGGACTTCGTTATTGGCAATCGTCCGGAACTCCTCGACCTTGCCGGACATGGTGTTGTAGAGATGGAGTGGCATGCGGAAGAGAACCTTCATTCTAGGGGAAGGAAAGAAAAAGGGGCAAATGCGACGAGGGCTGGTTTCCGACTGCCAAGGGTAGCGGCCCTCATTTTTGTCTTCTTAGCGAGGGCAGCGGAGCCGCCACGATTGTTATCGCCTTAGAGCTCTCTTTATACCCGTGTCCCTCAAAGAATGGTATGACCGTAACGACGAGCTGAACTGGCCCAGGGTTGAAGTTCTCCAACCCGAGTGAGGCGGTTCCATTGGGAGGGAAGTTGCGATCGACGGACCCCCCGCATGTCATGTTGCCGCCCGGGTCCACTTCACTCACCAAAAGATTCATCACGCACTCATAGTGAAGCTGCACATAGTCAGCATGCGTAGTAGTCCATGACACTTCTACGATGTTCATAACGTCCACCGCTACGGGTGAGCGCGTAAATGACACTACGGCGGGTGTGCCCGAGGGTTCCTTTGCCACGGCAGCAGCGGTCTGCGGAGGAAGAAACCTTACCTCGGAAAGTAAAGCGTCCATCAACTCGAACTGATTGTGTTCGGATACCCACTGGTTAGTACATGGGAGCGGCATACCGGTGGTGTTATGTCCCTCGAAGGTGAAGTCGAGTTCGTAGCAGAGGCCATGCTGGAATACGTGAAAATAGTACACCTCTGAAACGTGACCCATTCCGACGCTGGTCGATATCGTGTGCGTATAGGCGATTCCGTGCACCGTGCGGAGGGAAGTGTATAGCGGCCAGAACGAACTAAATTGCCGGCACGTCCCCTCACTTCGAATCCTTGAGTCCACGAAGGCTGTTAACTCGCCCCCATCATAGTCCGAATCCGGGTATGTCTCGTGGGGTATCGCAAAACTTTTGATCCGGACTGCCGAGCCTTTCTCCCAGTCGGCGAAATTAGGCACCGCCCGGCCATCCTCACTGTTCTCAAAAGTCTTTGGATAACGAAAGTGAAGTCCATAGTTCGGATCCGTATAGCTGCTCCAGGTGGCAATGTGACCGAGCACAGGCGACACGCCAGAAGGGTTCATGTGCAGGACGGTTTCTATCTTCGTTACTCTCAGAAGTGTATCGGGAACCGGATGCCCGCTTGGGGGCTCGGGCGGATGGTCCTCGGTCCCGGTTACATCTAATTCATCTCCGATTTGGTTGTTGAGCCCCGCAGTGGACCCAATCAAATCGTAAATAATGCCGTCTTCATCGGTGAGCTTGAACTTCCCGGCCTGCTCGCTCAGGCAGCCCACAATGTCAACTTTCGAAGGTTGGAGTGCCGCATCGGCCTCCGTCGACTGCGGCACACACTTCTGAACTGTGGCAGCACATTCCATCGAAAGAAGAACCACGATTAACAGGCAGTGACGCATATCGCTCTCGGACCCCCTGATGATAAAACTTGGCATCGGAAATCACCGGTAGCAAGCAGGATGCCAGTTGCGTTAGCCGGAAAATAAAGTTTTTGGGCGGCGGAAGCGACAGAGTTGGGTCGTTGAGTGGACGTTGTCTGTGTGGCGACCCGCCCACTCAACGGCTATTGGCACTTAGACGCTTCCCGACCAGAAAAACGTAGTGGATCGCCGAAATAATGGTGAATGTGAAGGTGGCGCGCAGGAAGGTGAGACGGGCAATCGCGACCCAGCGCTCTGCCTTGATCTGCAGCAACAGCACGAAAAACACCGCGGCGACCTGGGCGAAGGTGTTGGCCTTGCCAAAAACGCTGGGCCGGAAATCCCGCAAACCGGCGATCGCGAACAACACCGTGCTGGCGGCCAGAATGGAGATATCACGGCTGAAAACCACCACCGTAAATTTCCAAGGAATCTTGTGCAGGATGGAGAGCACCAGGAAAACCGTGCTCAACAACATTTTGTCGGCGATGGGATCGAGATATTGGCCCAGCACGGTTTGCTGTTTCAAAGCGCGGGCCAGCAGGCCGTCCAGGCCATCACTCATGCCCGCGAGGACAAACAGGATGAGCGCCACACCGTAACGACCATCCACCAGTTTGATGACGATGAAGGGAAGAAACGTCATGCGCAGCAGGGTAAGCTGGTTGGGGAAGGTCAGCAGTTGAGAAAGTTTCACTGGGCTGCCTCGCGCGCGGCGGATGGGTCGAAGTTCGGCACCTAGCGATTGTCGCCGGGATGCTGACGGCATTGCAACTTGCGAAGCTGCGTGGAGTTCGCGGAAGGAGTTTGCCGCGGCCGCGGACGCTCAGTACAATGAAGTCTGCGAGTTCCCACTTGTAGGCCCGTAGCTCAGTCTGGTTAGAGCGCTTCCTTGACACGGAAGAGGTCGATGGTTCGAGTCCATTCGGGCCTACCATGTATCTTATTGAATCAGCTGTGGGAAGAGTTTCAGCTCCTCCGGCTTCGCTTCGAAATCACTCCGATTTTGACCTGATTCGTACCTTTTGCCATCGCCGTCTCAGGTTGCCGACCCCAAGATCAAAGCGGTTCTATCACACGCGTTCGTGACGTAGGACACGGCAGTTCTTCCCCGAGCCTTCTATGCTGGGTTCATTGTCCCAAGCAGACAACCGAAATGGAGGATTTATGCGTTTTCTGAAGGTAGTAGCTGTGGCTGCGCTGTGCGTTCTGACGCTGGCAACATTGGCGAGCGCCGGGCAGAATAAGTTTGGAGTGGCGGATAGCCGCAATCTCACGCTCACCTCGCCAACCCGGGTTGGAGATACCCTGCTGCCGCAGGGCGAGTACCGGATTCTGCACACCATGGAAGGGCAGAACCATATCATGGTGTTCAAGCAGCTCAACACCAGCAAGCCAATCGAAGCCCACGTGAAATGCAAATTGGTGCCGTTGGACAAGAGGGCCGGGAAGACCGAAGCCAGCTATGTGCTCAACGCGGCCAATGAGCGAGTGCTTCGCTCCATGGTGTTCGAGGGCGATTCCGCAGAGCACGTGTTCTAGGGCTTGGTCCGACACGGAACGGTTGCATCGACAGATTGGCTCCGAGGGCGGGGCCATTTTGTCTTTCTTACGGCGCCTCCACCGGGCACCAATTTGGGAAACTTTTCCACCGATCTTTGTAAGATTCGCCTTTTCTTCGCTGTAATCCGAGTATATAATTCGTGCAATACTACAACCTGCAATTCTATAAAGGAGCTTTTTCTATGGCGGATGAACGATCCAAAGCGATTGATCTGGCGTTTGCGCAAATCGAGAAGCAATTCGGCAAAGGCTCGATCATGCGGCTGGGATCCAAAGAAGCCATTGTCCCCATCGCCGTCATTTCTACCGGCGCAATTTCATTTGATGCGGCCTTGGGCGTGGGTGGCTTTCCCCGCGGCCGGGTGGTCGAAATCTTCGGACCGGAGTCCTCGGGAAAAACCACAATCGCGCTGCAAGTGATCGCCGAGGCGCAGAAAACCGGCGGCATGGCCGCGTTTGTGGATGCAGAACACGCGCTCGATCCGGGCTACGCCAAGAAGCTGGGCGTGGATGTGGACAATTTACTGGTCTCACAACCTGACTACGGCGAGCAGGCACTGGAAATTACTGAAGCGCTGGTGCGCTCGGGCGCGATTGATGTGCTGGTGGTGGACTCGGTGGCCGCGCTGGTGCCCAAAGCCGAACTCGATGGCGAAATGGGCGATAGCCACATGGGTTTACAGGCACGGTTGATGTCGCAGGCCCTGCGCAAGCTGACCGGAACGGTTTCCAAGTCGCGCACCTGCCTGATTTTCATCAACCAGATTCGCGAGAAAATCGGAGTGATGTTCGGCAACCCTGAGACTACAACCGGCGGACGCGCCCTGAAATTCTATTCCTCAGTGCGAATCGATATCCGCCGCATTGCGGCCATCAAGGAAGGCGACATTGTCACCGGATCGCGCACCAAGATCAAAGTAGTGAAGAACAAGGTCGCGGCTCCTTTCCGCGAGGCGGAATTTGACATCATGTATGGCGAAGGAATTTCGCGGGAAGGCGACCTGCTGGATTTGGCTGCAACCAAGGAAATCGTGGAGAAGTCCGGCTCCTGGTTCAGCTACAAAGGGGAGCGCATCGGGCAGGGACGCGAGAATGCCCGCCAGTTTCTGAAGGACAACAAAGACACCATGGCCAAGCTGGAAGCCGAAGTTCGCAAGCAGTTGGGGCTGATCCCCGCTGCGCCGGCCGCAACCGCATCTTCATCCCCTGCAGCCGGGGCAGCGCGAGTCACTACCATGCCCAGCCCAGCTCCGGAACCGGCAAAGATACCGGCGGCACGAAGATAGATCGATAGATCGGGGAACTGTGGTGGACGGGGAGGGCGGGTCAACGCACCAGCCACTCCGTGACCTGATGCAGTCCGGTGAGCACAGAGCCGTAGGTTGCGATCACCAGAAACAGAGTTACTCCCAAACACGGCAATGCGTACCGCCAATGCTTGCTGCCGGTTGCGGCGGCAGCGTCCTTCTCCCATGAAACCAACCGCTGTACTCGTACTCCCAGCGCGGTTGAACTATGGAGCAACCCTGTGGTTAGCGCTTCCTGAGGGCGCAGCGTGCTAAGGCGCGAGACCTTGATCAACGCGCCCGCGAGGTCCATCGCATCCCGGAAGCAAGAGACAGCGGCGTCGTCCGCGGCCATTTCGCTTTCTTGGGACCACGCGCGCTCTAACCCAGCCATCCCGGGAAATGCAGAAAATCGGAAAACCAACTTCTTCAGGTTGTCGTAGGACCGGGCATGCGCCATTTCGTGCTTAAGAGCGGTCCGCAGTTCCGGCGGAGTCAGCGCGGCAATAGCGTCTTCCGACACCAGCACCTTGGGTTCGCGCACCCCCGCGACGGTCAGAGATGGCGTGTTCTCACCGGTGCGAAACACCGGCACAGCATCCACTGAGTCCAGCACGGTGGATCCATCCAGCCACTTCGCCAGCGCTCGGGAAGTTCTTATCTGGGCCAAGGCCGCCTGGACGATTCCTGCAGCCAGTAGTGCCAGACAGCACAGGCCCAACATCAGCGGAGCAGTGCCGACCGCCTCGTCGGTTGACCGGGGTTCCAGCAACAAAAAGGATGGCAAAGTAAACACCAGGGTGAAGACCGAAGCCAGCACAAACGGAAAAATCCGCACAGCCAACAGCAGGCTGGCGGAGCCTCGGGCGGTCCGTGGCGCGAACACTCGCCACAGCGGCGCCCAGCCCCGCGAAACCGCCAGCGAAACGGGAACATATAACAGAACAAACAAGGCCAGCGAAATGCCGATACCGCGGGCAACAAACATCAGCGTTTCTCCCGGTTGCGTTCCCTGCGCTTCTGGTCCACCAGTTGTTGCAGTTCATCCAACAGCGCGGCGTCATGTTCGCTAACCGCTTCCACCAGGTAGGAAAGGGGAAGCGACGCTCCGGGGCTGGAGCTTAGCAACTGGCGGATGGTCTCCCCAGCGGCTGCTTTCTTAAGCTCTTCTTGCGTGTGCCGCGGAGAGTAACGGAATGCCCGACCTTCGGCGACCCGGTCCAGCAGTTGCTTCTTGTAGAGCCGGTCGAGGGTGGTCATGATGGTGGTATAGGCCAACTTGAGATCGCTGCGATCGAGTAACTCGCGAACCGTCGCACTCTTCGACTTCCATAACTCCTCCAGCAGTTGCTGCTCGAGGGGTCCGAGTTGGGTCTTTGGCGATCGTCCAAGAAAACGGTAGATGCTATCCACCCTTGACTCACTCATGAGGAACGCAAAATTACCTCAAATGAACGCCAAAGGCAAGGAGAAGAAAGTCCGGCGGATTCCCGCATCCTGACCAAACCTACCGCTACTGCAGCTTGGCGTACTCGGCCCTGGCCTGCTTCAGAATCGGGACGTCCGGGTCGGCGTCTTTCCACAGGGCAAAGAAGTCCTGGTAAGCGGTGCGCGCACCCGCGGAATCGCCGGAGAGCGAGCGGGCCCGCCCCAAACCGAGATGAGATAGAGCACTCAAAGGGAAGTTCACGATCACGCCGGGATGATCGAGGATCTTCTGAAACTCAGCCGCGGCCAATCCACCGTTTCCGGCGCCAGCACTTCCTGCACGCAGGTAGGCTTGGCCGCGCAGGTAAACCGGATACATGGTTCCTGCGGAAAACGGGGGGGATCCGCCAATTCATAGGGGACGGACGCTTGCAGAGCGGCGATTGCCTTGGCGGAATCGTGCCGCTGCAGCTCAATCGCTGCCCGCACCGTAGGTAGCCAATAATTCTGAATCAGCGTATCCAGCGGGAATTCTTGATTGAGCGCGTCCTCCAGTTTCTCAGCCGCACTCACATCGCCACCGCGGGCCAACGCCAACGCAGCTTCTACCTTTACGTCTCGTCCCGGAGCCAAGGTGAGGGCTTCGCGCGCCTGCTTGAGGCCTTCGGCTGCATTGCCGAACTCAACCTCTCTGAGTGCTTCGTTCCCTTGCCAGAACGCTGCTGTCTCTTTGGAGTCATTCCGTTTAGCGGATGCTTCCGCCTGTGCAGATAGCTGTCGCGCCTTTTGCAGACGGCCGTAGTCGGCTTGCGTGTCCGACTCAGCCGACAGCAAAATGTCTTCAGCCCCTGGCTTGCCCATGGCCCAGGTGAACTGCTCCTGCATGCCGGACGTATCTTTACGCAAAAAGTCGAGGTAATAAATGGATTGCCGCAGGTAAGGGTCATCCAGTTTTCGCCCCAGGGCTTCGTCGAACGCGGACTTCGACTCATCCAATCGGTTCATGGAAAAATAGGCCACCCCAAGATTGTTGTATCCAACGATGGAGGCGGGTTCCAGGCGCAATGCTTCCCGTGTGACTGCGGCGGCTCTCTCGAATTGTCCCAACGTGAAGTAATTCACCCCCAGATTGGTTTCAGCGACATAATCCCTCGGGTAATCCTGTATCCACAGTTCATACTGCTGAATGGCCTTTCCCAGTTCGCCAGTGACCAAGGTGAAATAGGCGCAGGAAATGTAGTACTTCTCCCGCTCACTGACCCGGTCGCGCAATTCGTAAGCTTTGCGGAGGTTCTCAATCGCCAGACTGGCCTCGCCGAGATTGTTGTACCTCACGCCCAACGACGCATAGGCACGAGCAAAATTAGGATCGAGTTCCACCGCTCGCTTGAGGAAGGGAAGAGCGTCGGTGTCGCCCTTTTCGCGAGCGAGTCTGTCCCCCTCGGTGTACGACTGAAGAGCCTCGAGAGACGGTGTGGTGGCTTCGTCGAGTGGCTTGTCAAACTTCTGCACCGACGCCAGAGATTCGCCCAGCTTGCCGCGTAGAGTGGCGGCCGCCTGGCCCAGTGTCTGTAGTACTTTCTCGCGGCTTTCTGCTTCTGCTTCCGCTGCTCCGAGCACATCGCCCGTCCGGCAATTCACTGCCTTCAGACCAATCGCGTGGTGGCTCCCGAGACTGGCGATCGATCCCACCAGCAAAGCCTTGCTTCCGGTGCGCAGGCAAACCTCACGCCCTACGTCTCGTGTCACTCGTTCGCCCGAGGTTTTCCCCATCAGCTTCAGCGTCTCGCTCAGCTTTCGGTCTGAGAGCACGTTCAGAAAAGGCGACTGTTCCAGATCGACCGCTAGAGCCTCTTTCAGAGTGCTGTCAAACACCGGATCGCCAGTGGTATTGGCGAAGTCCGCAATTACGATCACGTCCTTGTCGGTGAGTTGCGCCACGGTGGCGTGGGTGTGAATGTAGATTCCACCGCCGATGAGAGCAAGGGCGATCTCCAATCCTGCCGCCCACACAAGCTTTCGTCTGCCGCCTCGGGAGTTCAGCGGAGCGTGATCTGCCGCCCCGCGCTTCGCGGGGACAACGACCTCCGCGCCCGTATGGATGGCGATCCGCCCCGATTCACTGTCTCGTTTCAGCCGTTGCAAATCAGTGCGCATATCGGTCGCGTGCTGATAGCGTAAGCTGCGGTCTTTTTCTAATGCCTTGTTGATGATGTGCTCAAGCTCTGCAGGAACCTCGGGGCTGAGGCGCACCGGCGCGACCGGCGCGCGATGCAGGATGGAATCAAAAATCGCCGCCGTCGTGTCGCCGCGAAAGGGCGGCGCACCCGTCACCATCTCATACAGCACCGCCCCGAAGGAAAACAGGTCAGTGCGCGCGTCCAGTTCCTTTCCCAAGGCCTGCTCTGGGGACATAAACTCGATCGTTCCCAGGGCAGATCCCGGACTAGTCAAGTGCTCCTGCGTCGCACTTAGCGCCGAGGTCGCCGAAGAGCCCGAGGCGGGACGGAAACCAGAAGCCACCCTCGCCAGCCCGAAGTCAAGAATCTTTGCCTGCCCCCGCGCGGTAATGAAAATATTTCCAGGCTTGATGTCGCGATGGATAATGCCTTTGGCGTGCGCGGCGTCCAGAGCATCGGCAAGCTGGATGCCCAGTTCGATGACCATCTCCGGATCAAGCGCCCGTCCGGCGATCCGATGTTTCAGGGTCACGCCTTCCAGATACTGCATGGCAATGAAGGGACGACCCTCATGCTCTCCGATTTCATAGGTAGTGCAGATGTTGGGATGGTCCAAGGCCGATGCGGTGCGGGCCTCCCGCTGAAAACGCTCCAGGCTTACGGGATCATTGGCGAGTTCATCCGGCAGGAATTTCAGCGCGACAAAGCGGCCAAGCTTCAAATCCTCAGCCTTGTACACCACTCCCATTCCGCCGCCACCGAGCTTCTCGACGATGCGGTAATGCGAGACCGTTTGGCCGATCATTGCTGGAATGCTATGGCGTGCGTTCCAGATATGTCAACGCTCTGCTTAATTGCGGCTTCGCGTACCCTGACTTCGCTTCTTCCATTTCAGATTGGGGCCATTGGGTCAGCGTCTTTCCCGAGGATAGAAAAGCCTGATTGCCATCCTGGGACGAATTCAGCGGTGTTTTCGCAGCTGACAATTTGGGCGTACCATAGGGAGTGAGCCAAGCGGCAGACCCTGGAGGGAAGCCAGTGGCGTCGGGAAAGAAAACCTTAACAGTCCAGCAGCTGGAGGGGTTGATCCCGGCATTGCAGCGCCGCGGTTATCAAGTAGTCGGCCCGGTGGTGCGTGAAGGCGCCATTGTCTACGATGTAGTCGAGAAATTGTCTGACCTCCCCGCCGGTTGGACCGACGAGCAAGCGCCAGGACGCTACCGCTTGCAGCGTCGCAGCGACCAAGCGTTGTTCGGCTATGTGGTGGGTCCGCATAGCTGGAAGAAATATCTGCACCCCCCCGAAATCCGCCTGTTTGCCGCAGAACGGCAAGACGGAACTCTACGCATTCTGAACAACACGCCTCCTCCGCCACGAAGAGCCTTCCTGGGAGTTCGAGCCTGTGAACTTGCCGCCATCGCTGTTCAGGACCGAGTTCTCCAGGGGGATCGCTACAAGGATCCCATCTATTCCTCTCGCCGTTCGGAGATCTTCATTGTGGCGGTCAACTGCACACAAGCGGCATCCACTTGCTTCTGCACCTCGATGAAAACCGGGCCGCAGGTGGAGCGCGGTTTCGACCTTGCGTTGACAGAACTGGTGCGTCCAGAGAAACATGAGTTTCTCGTCGAGGCAGGCAGTGATGCAGGCGCGGAAGTGCTTGCGGAACTGGAGTCCGCGCCAGCGTCGGCAGAAATCTGTGCGGAAGCCGAGGCCGCGGTCGAGGGCGCGGCGGCTCAAATCCAACGCCACATGGACACGACCGGTATCCGTGATTTGCTGGCGCAAAACTTTGACCATCCGCGCTGGGATAACGTTGCCCAGCGTTGTCTCACTTGTGCCAACTGCACCATGGTTTGCCCCACCTGCTTTTGCACGACGGTAGAAGATGTAAGCGATTTGAGCGGCAACCACGCCGAGCGCTGGCGCAAATGGGACTCGTGTTTCAGCCAGAGCTTCTCCTACATTCACGGTGGCAGTGTGCGCTCGTCTACCAAGTCGCGCTACCGGCAGTGGATGACTCACAAACTGGGTTCGTGGATCGATCAATTCGGCAGCTCCGGTTGTGTGGGTTGCGGACGCTGCATCACCTGGTGTCCGGTGGGTATCGACATTACAGAAGAGGTGCGCGCCATCCGGGAACCAGCCGCACCTCCCAAGGAAAACAGTCATGGAAACCCTTGAGCGCATTCTCACAGAGCATCCCTTTTTCGCCGGTCTTGAGTCGTACTACTCAAACCTGCTGGTGGGATGTGCGGCAAACGTGCGATTCAACGCCGGCACCTACATCTTTAAAGAAGGTGAAGAAGCCAACGAGTTCTATGTGATCCGGGCGGGTAAGGTTGCTCTGGAGATCTTCGCACCCCAGCGCAAGCCAATTATTCTGGCGACACTCGGCGAAGGGGAGATTCTGGGGTGGTCGTGGCTGTTGCCGCCGTACCAATGGAAGTTTCACGCTCGTGCCGTGGAAGACACGCGTGCCCTTGCGCTCGATGGAAAGTGCCTGCGCGAGAAGTGTGAACAGAACCACGATCTGGGATACGAAGTGTTGAAGCGCTTCTGCCAGATTGTTGAGCGCCGGCTGGAGGCAACACGTTTACAGCTTTTGGATGTTTACGGATCCCGAGGGTGACCATGGCAGCCGCCGTTGCAAATGATCCCATGCTTCCCCAACCGCACCGGGTGCGGCAAGTGCTCAAGGAGACGCCGGATACTTTTACCTTGACGCTGGAGCCATCCGACGGAGCGGGCGAGATCCCCTTCCGGCCGGGACAGTTCAGCATGCTCTGGGTATTCGGAGTTGGCGAGTTGCCCATCTCGATTAGCGGCCACCCAGAGCAGCGCGACCGCTTGGTTTACACGGTGCGCTCTGTGGGCAATGCGACCCACGCGTTCGTGGGCCACCAAGCGGGCGACAGCGTCGGTGTACGCGGTCCATTTGGCACGGGCTGGCCGGTGGAAGCGGCGCGCGGGCGAGACGTCATCATCGTGGCGGGCGGCATCGGGTTGGCTCCGTTGCGCCCGGTGATCTACGAGGTCTTGCACAACCGCGACCAGTATGGCCGGCTTGTGATCCTCTACGGTGCGCGCAGTCCGCGCGATCTGCTCTATCGTAAGGAACTGGCCGCATGGGCCCGTCAGCGGGACACCCAGGTTTTGGTCACGGTGGACTATGGCGGATTGAGCTGGCGCGGACATGTGGGAGTGGTGACCACGTTATTCAAATACGCCCGTCTGCATCCCGCGCGTTCAGTGGCCATGGTCTGCGGACCCGAAATTATGATGCGCTTCGTTACCCGCGAACTGGAGATCCATGGGCTGGCCCGGGCAGACATCTACCTTTCGATGGAACGCAACATGAAGTGCGCCGTCGGCTTCTGCGGCCATTGCCAGTACGGACCACACTTCATTTGCAAAGACGGACCGGTTTTTCCTTACGAGCAGATGCGGCCGCTGCTGGAGAAATATGAGCTCTAAGAGCAGGCACAGACCCAAGATCGGAGTCTTCAAGTTCGCCTCCTGCGACGGCTGCCAACTGACTCTGCTGGACGCCGAAGACGAACTGCTCGACATTGCGGGCGCGGTGGACATTGCCTACTTCCCCGAGGCTAGCAGCGCGATGGTGAAGGGCCCCTATGACATTGGGCTGGTGGAAGGATCCGTGACCACCCACCACGATGCCCAGCGCATTCAGCAAGTCCGGCGCCAATGCCGCACTCTCATTACCATCGGAGCATGCGCTACCGCAGGCGGCATTCAGGCGCTGCGCAACTGGAAAGACGTGGATGAATTTGTCCGCGTGGTGTACGCGAGTCCGCAGTTCATCAGCACCCTGAAGTTGTCTACTCCGATCGCCGAACACGTGCCGGTAGATTTCGAACTGCGCGGCTGCCCCATCAACAAGTATCAGCTGATTGAGCTGATCACGGCCACGCTGGCCGGGCGCAAGCCGAACGTTCCCACCTACAGCGTTTGCCAGGAATGCAAACGCAAGGGCAACGTCTGTATCACCGTGGCCCAAGGAGTTCCCTGCCTGGGGCCGGTCACTCAGGCGGGCTGCGGCGCACTGTGTCCCAGCTATAACCGCGGCTGCTATGGCTGCTACGGGCCCATGGAAAGTCCCAATACCGAATCACTCACCAGCCAGCTCCACATTCTGGGCCAGGACAATGCCGAAATTACCCGCGCGTTCCGTAGCTTCAATGCCTGGGCGTGGCAATTCCGCAAGGCCAGCGAGGAGACGAAGCCGTCGTGACGACTGCCAAGACCAGGACTATCAAGGTCGACTATCTTGCCCGAGTCGAAGGCGAGGGCGCGCTTTACATCAAGCTGAAGGGCGATCAGGTGCGGGATGTGAAACTCAAAATCTTCGAGCCGCCACGATTGTTCGAAGCGTTCCTCAGAGGCAGGCACTTTTCGGAAGTGGCGGACATCACAGCCCGCATTTGCGGAATTTGTCCCATCGCATATCAGATGAGCGCGGTGCACGCCGTGGAACACGCGCTGGGCGTCAAGATCGACCCAGCAGTGCGGAAGTTGCGCCGCCTGTTTTATTGCGGAGAATGGATTGAAAGCCACGCTCTGCACATCTTCATGCTGCATGCGCCAGATTTTCTTGGCTATCCCGATGCCATCCAAATGGCTCGCGACCACCGCGCGGTGGTGGAACAGGGGCTTCGCCTCAAGAAAGCCGGCAATCATATCGTGAAGCTCATGGGCGGCCGCGAGATTCACCCCGTGTCCGCAGCCGTCGGCGGATTCTACCGGACACCCACAAAGAGCGAGTTGCGCGAGCTGGTCGAGGAACTGAAATGGGCGCTGGATGCTTCTGTGGCCACGGCCAAGCTGGTCGCCGGGTTCGAATTCCCCGACTTCGAGCAGGACTATGTGTTTGTGTCGCTCTCCCATCCCGATGAGTATCCCTTCAATGAGGGCCGCATCGTATCCAGCCGTGGACGGAACCTTGACGTCTCTCAATATGAGGAGTACTTCATCGAGAAACACGTCCAATATTCCAACGCTCTTCATTCGCTCTTGCGCGACGGCGGTTCGTACATGGTCGGACCGCTGGCCCGTTTCAATCTGAATTTCGACAAACTTCCCGAGATCGCAAAACAGGTGGCGCGAGACTGTGGCCTTAAGGTGCCATGCCGCAATCCGTTCCGCAGCATCATCGTGCGAGCGGTCGAATTGGTATTCGCCTGCCATGAAGCGCTGCGGGTGATTGCCGAGTACGAGCCGCCTGCCTCGCCCAAGGTCGAGGCGCTTCCTCGCCTCGCCACTGGCCAGGCTGCGACGGAAGCTCCGCGCGGCCTGCTCTATCATCGTTACGGTCTGGACGAGAACGGCCTTATCGTTTCTGCGAAAATTGTTCCCCCCACCTCGCAGAACCAGAAACGGATTGAAGACGACCTGTGGCAATTTGTTGGCCAGGTGGCAACCCGGCCCGAAGACGAGATCACCTGGAAATGCGAACAGGCGATCAGGAACTACGATCCCTGTATCTCGTGCGCGACCCACTTCCTTAAGCTGCATGTGGAACGGGAGTAGCAGTGCAACCCCGCATCATCGGTTGCGGCAATCCCGATCGTGGCGACGATGCAGCGGGTGTGCTGGTAGCGCGCCGTCTGCGGATGCTCGGAATCGAAGCGGAGGAGCAAAGCGGCGAAAGCGTCTCGTTAATGGCTGCCTGGCAGGGTTGTGAGACCGTGATCGTGGTAGATGCTCTTCGCTCCGGTCATGCACCCGGCGAAATCCAGATCTGGGATGCATGCGCCAGTACGCTTCCGAAAGCTGCTCTGCAATGCTCTACCCATGGCTTTGGCCTGTATGAAGCTGTGGAACTGGCACGCGCACTCAACCGGCTGCCAGCCAGGCTGTCGATTTACGGCATCGAGGGGAAGCAGTTTGCTCCGGGTGCGCGGCCGTCGGCTGAGGTAGAGAAGGCCGTGGAAGCAGTGGCTCAGCAGATCGCCGAGCTTGTGCGGGCGCGACGAAATTCTCCGTCAAATCGCTGATTTAATTGGTGGCGGCGGTTGGACTCGAACCAACGACCTACGGATTATGAGACCGTCGCTCTAGCCGCCTGAGCTACACCGCCACGGGCCTACCTTCAACCGCCTGCAAACAATCTTAACATTTCAGATTGCCGCTTTTGCGACGGCACAGAAAATCTGGAGTCACCCTTTACTTGCATCTTGCGCTCAGAAACTCGACACTAAGACGGCATGAAAGCGATTGCCGTCATTCCGGCGCGGCTGGCGTCCACCCGATTGCCGCGAAAAATGTTGCGTGAGATTGCGGGCGAGATTCTACTGGCGCGTGTATACCGCGGCGTCCGTGCTTGTTCGCTGCTCAATGACGTCATCGTGGCCACCGACTCGGAGGAGATCATGCAGGTTTGCCGGCAGAACGGCTGGCATGCGCAGATGACCTCGAGTGCCCACCGCAGCGGCACCGAGCGGGTGCACGAGGTTTCCAAATCAAGCGCCGCCGACGTTTACCTCAACGTGCAAGGCGACGAGCCGATGACCCGGGCCGAACATATCGCCGCATTGCTCGATCTCATGCAGGACCCGAAAATCCAGGTGGGGACTCTGAAGACGCTGGCCGCTGCTGAAGACATTCCCAACCCTAACGCCGTCAAAGTGGTGACTGACGCCGCTGGGCGTGCGCTCTATTTTTCCCGCGCGACGATTCCTCACGATCGCGACGGCTCGAAGCCTCGCTACTTTAAGCATCTTGGGTTTTACGCGTATCGCAAAGAGGCGCTCGACCGTTTCTGCGCGCTGCCGGAATCCTCGCTGGAGCGCAGCGAACGGCTGGAGCAATTACGTTTTCTGGAGAATGGAATTTCTATTCATGTGGCGGAAACCCCCTACGATACGGTCGGCGTAGATACTGAGGAAGATTTGCGGAGAGTGGAACAACTGCTGCGGGGCGGCTAGCCGGCGCCAGCCTTCGGGGTCTGTTTGGCCCAGGTTTCGGCAGCCGCTACTCGCCGGGAAATCGCGGGATGGGAATGAAAGAACCACTCCACCCACTTGGAAGGCGAACGTTCCGCAAGATTCTGCTCGGCGAGCTTGTTCATTGATGAAATAAACGGTTGGATGCTGGCAATCGACTGAAAAGCATATCGATCGGCCTGGCGTTCGTTGTAGCGGGAGAAAGCGTTGAGCGCCGGCAGCAACAGAAACGACAACACCGTCGAAACCAGCACCAGCAGCGGTAAGTTGGCGAAGTCGGAGAGGGTTTCAAAGACGTGCCAGCGCTCCATGGCGTAATGCAGCAGCCAATTGGCCGCCCAGAACCCAGCCAGTGTGATCCCCGCCTGTACCGCGATGCTTTTCAGAATGTGTTTGTGCACGTGATGTCCGAGTTCGTGGGCGAGCACGGCTTCGATTTCGTCCGGCGAATAGTGTTCGAGCAGGGTGTCAGCAAGGATAATGCGGCGCGTGTTGCCCAGTCCGGTCAAGGCGGCGTTCGCTTTCTTACTCTTTTCTGACAAATTCCATTTGTAGACCCCGCGCACCCGCGTTCCTGCCGCTTCGCTCAGTTTCACCAAACGCGACTTCAGTTCATCATTCTGCAGTGGCTCAAACTTATAAAAGATGGGAAACAAGACTACCGGAGCGAGTTGCGCCAGCAGCACAAACAAGCCAAGGAAGGCCGCCCATGCGATCAGCCACCAGTATTGCGGAGCCTGACGGATGATGAAATAAAGAAGCTCAACCACAATCGTTCCGAGCACTACTCCGACCAAAAGTCCCTTGATTTCGTCAAACGCCCACGCCCGCAGTTTTTGATTCGAGAGATTGAAGCGGTGCTCCAGCCGGAAGCCGTAGTAGTCCAGGCCCAGCCCAAGCGCTTTCCCGATCAGCATGAGCATCAGCACGTAGAGAAAAACCGCGAATGCGTAGTGCTCGAAGGCGCCGTGCAAGGCGAAGTCGCGCAGCGTGCCATTCCATCCAGTGAAGAGCAACACCAGCAGGAACAACAGGCCGAGGAGGAAGTCGGCGATGCCGAGCCACTTCCGAATGCGGTTATAGCGGCGCGCCTCCGGCGAATCAGCCGGAGGGCTGAGCATGGATGCGGGGGAGCTCATCTAGGAATATTGTACTCAGCGAAGAGCAATGCGGACGCGAAAAGTGACGCCATACCGGTACAGAAATGGTGCGGGTTGCGGACGCTAGGCGTGTGAGTTCACGAATGATTCAGCGGCGGTGAGGATTTCGTTCACCAGCCCAGGTGAAGCCGCCTCTGCGTACACGCGCAGCAGCGGTTCGGTTCCGGATGCCCGCAGCAGAACCCAGGCCTCTGCTCCTTTGTCAGGCGTCGGTGCGTCGAGAAAGAACTTCACTCCGTCCAGATTCTCCTTTTTCAAGATAGAGTAGCGGCCTAAGCGCGTAGCTTGGTCGGAGCGTGCCCGCTGAATGGCCGCCCGTTTCACATCTTCCTGAATATGTAGATCGCGCCGGCCGTAATAATGAGGACCGTACTCCCGTTGCAGATCAGCCACCAGTTGGCCCAGCGGCTTGCCCTCTTCGGCCATGACATTCGCCAGGAGTAGAGCGTTGAGGATGCCATCGCGCTCGGGCAGGAACCGCGAGTAGCCGATCCCGCCCGATTCCTCGCCTCCAATCAGAATATCGCGCTCCATCATCAGGTCAGCAATGTATTTGAAACCGATCGAGCACTCGATCAGTTTGCGGCCGTAGCGCGCGGCAATGCGATCCAACATCCGGGTAGTGTTAAAGGCCCGAACTATGTCGCCCGGCCATTGCTTGCGCTCCAGCAGCCAGCGCAAAAGAACGCAAAAGATCTTGTGGGAATCGACGAAGCTGCCGTCTTCAGCCACTGCGCCGATGCGGTCGGCATCTCCATCGCTGGCAAATCCCGCGTGACATGCCTCTTTCACCACCGTCTGTTGCAGCATGGCGACATGAGGCTCAATCGGTTCGGGATTGATGCCTGGAAACAACGGATTCAATTCCTGGCGAATGGCGATGTGCGCGATTCCGTGATCGCCGAAGATCTTCGCCAGCACGCCGCGTCCCGAGCCATACATCGAATCGACCGCAAACTTGAATCCGGCTTTGGCGATGAGGTCGAGATCGGCGAACTCGCGAATCTTGCTTACGTAAGCGCGCTTGAGGTCGACTTCTTCGATCACCGCTTTGTGGCCGTTTGCGTTTGTGCCCGCGTGCAGTTCGGCTTCGATACCCTTGATGATTTGCGGAGTGGCGGATCCGCCAAAGCGGCCCTTGAATTTCACTCCATTCCAATTCCAGGGATTGTGGCTCGAGGTGATGACCACTCCACCCGCAGCCCCATGCTGCTTAACGGCAAGGGAGATGGCCGGAGTGGGGGAATAATCGTTCGCCAACTTGATCGGAATGCCGGCTCCCGCGAGCACTTCGGCGGCGGCTCGGGCGAAGCGTTCGGAGCAGAAACGGGTGTCGTAGCCCACCACCAGGCCGTGGCGCGCATCTTCGTGTTTCAATGTGTACGCGGCGATGGCCGTCGCCACACGGCGGACGTTGTCGTAGGTAAAATCGTCAGCGATGATGCCGCGCCAGCCGTCGGTGCCGAATTTAATGGGATCGGGCATTGCTCGTCGGTGGCCTACACCAGCTTGTGCAACTTTTGCTCGTCCAGATGCTTCACTATCTTGCCGACATCCTGCGCTTGTTCACGAGTAGTAATCAGCAAGGCGTCCTCGGTTTCCACCACAACGAGGTTGTTTACGCCGACCGCTGCGACGAACTTTCCCGGCGCGTGGATGTAATTGCCTTCCGCGTTGAGTGTGAACGCGCCCGCGCTTGCGATTAAATTGTCATGCTCCGGCTGTTGCTTGGCAACGTGATGCTCGTGCAACGCTGTCCATGATCCCAGATCGTTCCAGCCGAAGCTGGCAGGAAGACAAAAAATGTTCGACCTCTGCTCGCCTTTCGCGGAACGCGGCTCCAAGATCGCGTAGTCAACGCTAATGTTCTCGCACTTGGGATACAACCGGCGAAAAACCTGCCCAAACTTCCTGGTGCCGAAGGCCGCCGCAATTCCCTCCAGGAGGGGAGCCGTCTTCGGCAGATGTTCCCGCAATGCGTTCGCAAGTGTACGCGCGCTCCACAAGAACATGCCACTGTTCCAGTAGTAGTTGCCGGCTTGCAGAAAGCCGGCGGCACGTCCGCTGTCGGGCTTCTCGGTGAAGCGGCGGACGTGTAAAGCTCCCTCCGGGCCTGCGTCACCGGCTTCGATGTAACCATATCCGGTTTCGGCGCGAGTCGGAGCGATCCCAATCACCACGATGTTTTCGCCCGCTGCAGCAATGGCAGCGCCTTTTTGCAGAAGTTCACGATAGCGCGCTTCCTCGGCAATGACGTGATCAGAAGGAAACATTCCGATTACCGCCGACGGGTCGTCGCGCAGCAGGATGAAGGCCGCCAGGCCAATGGCCGGCGCGGTGTTCCTGCCCACAGGTTCGGCAATGATCTGCGGTGGGCGCAAGCGGGGGACCTGCCGGATGATCTCGCGGCGCAAATCTTCATTGGTGATGATCCAGCAGTGGCTGGGCGGAGCCAGTGGCAGCAGGCGAGCGACTGTCTGCTGGATCATGGTCTGCTTGCCGTCCAGGGCCAGCAACTGTTTTGATCGGCGCCTGCGGCTCAGCGGCCAGAAGCGGGTACCACGGCCACCGGCGAGGATCACGGGATAAAAATTGGAGTTGGTTTTCGCCACAAGCTCAGGTTGAGATGTTGCCATGCAACCCAACGTTACATTCTAACTGCTGGGTCGGGCATTGGCTTGCCCGGCAAGGATGATTTCAGAAATTCGATCGACCATTGCGGGCGAACGGTGAACTCGCGCGTGGAGGCGGGAACTACCACCGCATCACCCTTTGCCAGAGTCACCGGTTCCGTCCCCGGAGCCTCGACCACACCGCAGCCTTCGACCGCAGTCAGTATCTGCACTGAGTTCTTACCAAAGTCGCCGGTGGTCCGAAATTCCTGCGGATCTTTAAGCTCGATCAGTTCCACCACAAAATATGACGACGCGACTAGAGGTGCCCTACGGTTTCTGGTGCCGGGGATTTCCTTGGGCGCGGGACGAAGTACCTTCCCCGAGCCGACTTGTTCCTTTATCACCGAAAGCCCTTGCTGCAAGTGCAACTCGCGTGGCCGGCCGTAGTCATACAAGCGATAAGTCGTATCCGACTGCTGCTGGGTTTCCACCATGATGGAGCCGGGCCCCAGCGTGTGCACCGTGCCTCCGGCAACGTAGACCATTTCCCCGGGGAACACGTTGATCCAGTTCAATAATTCTTCGGCGCGTTTCTGCTGAATCGCCTGCTCAAACTCTTGTCGCGTGGTCCCCGATTTCAGTCCCAGCGCCACTTGGGCGCCCGGTTTGGCGTGGGCAACATACCAGCATTCGTTCTTGCCGCAAGGCTCTCCGGCTCGACGGGCAGCATCGTCATCGGGATGCACCTGCACCGACAACTTCTCGTGTGGAAACAGGAACTTCATGAGCAGCGGGAAGCGGTGGGGATCGTCGGCCGAGGTGCCAACGAATTGCTCACCGTGCTGACGGCTAAGATCGGCCAGTGATGTTCCTTTCAGCGGCCCGTTGGCTACTTTGCAATGGTCTCCAGTCAACCAGGCTTCGCCAATCTTCTCGTTGAAGCGGTGACCGGGATAGATAGGGGACAAGTCCAGCGCGCCCCAGGGACGAGGATCGAACACCGGCGACATTAGTAGCGGATAAAGGTCACTCATGCAGCAGAATAGAAAAGGAAGATATTCGAACTATTTGGGGGAGAGACAATTCCGCCGTTTCTCCAGGTCACAACGAAGCCAGAAACTTTCGCATCCGCTCCAGACCTCGGTCCAGTTCTTTCACAGACGTCGCATAGGACACCCGGATGTGATCCGGGGTTCCGAAGCCCTCGCCGGGAACCGTGGCCACGTGCGCTTCGCGCAAGAGTCTGCCCGCGAGATCTGATGCCGATCTTATGCCGCCCCGGCCAAAATACGCCGAAATGTTGGGATAGGCATAGAATGCGCCCTCCGGCTTGGTGCAGCGGACGCCGGGAATTGAGCGCAGCCCGTTCACCACATGATCGCGTAATTCGACGTACTCGGCGCGCATGTCGGCGACGCATTGTTGCGATCCGGTCAGCGCGGCCACCGCGGCTTTCTGAACGATCGACGTGGGATTCGACGTCGATTGACTCTGCAACTTCTGCATGGCGCTGACCACCGGCGCGGGAGCAAGCGCGTAGCCCAGCCGCCATCCGGTCATGGCGTAAGTCTTGGAAAGCGAGCCCACAATCACCATGCGCTCGCGGAAATTTCGTAATGCTCCGACGGAAAACAGCTTGCCGGTGTAGTTGAGGTAGACATAGCACTCGTCGGAAATCACCCAAATTCCACGCTCGTGGGCCAGGCGGATAACTTCCCGCATATCTTCGGACGACATCACCGCACCCGAAGGATTGGATGGCGAATTCAGAATGATGAGTTTGGTGCGGGGCGTTACCAGCCGTGCGATCATTTCCGCCGTGACCCGGAAGCCCTGGTTCTCATCGGCTTCGAGCAACACGCAATTGCCGCCAGCGTAGCGAACAATGTCTTTAAAGGAAACCCAATAGGGCACGGTCAAAATAACTTCATCGCCGTGGTCAACCAGGACCTGGATGGCATTGAACAACGCATGTTTGCCGCCAACGGAAGCAACTACCTCTTCGCGCCGATAGTTCGAATCGAAATCCTGGCCGTGGCGCATGGCGATGGCGTCGCGCAGTTCCGTGGTGCCTCCCACCGCGGTGTACTTGGTGAAATTGGTCTGAATCGCCGTAATGGCTGCATCCTTGATGTGCTGGGGGGTAGGAAAACGGGGCTCGCCCGCTCCGAAGTCAACCACGTCGATGCCCTGTTGGCGCAGCTTATCGGCTTCGTTCACGACTGCCAGGGTGGCGGAAGGCTCAATGCGATTGATTCGGTCGGTCAGTTTCAGGGCAGCGGCAGCTTCAGTAACTGGGCTCATCCTCGTTTCCTTGTCTTCGTCCTGGGATTCCTTGCGTTTTGCAATTTGATGGCGGGGTCGAGCTTCTCCCGGATGCGTTGTTCGACCATCTCCGGAACCAAATCCTTGATGGATCCTCCCAGCTGCGCGATCTCGCGCACCAGGCGGGAACTAAGATAAGAATACCGCTGCGCCGGCATCATGAACACGGTTTCCAACTCAGGATGCAATTTGCGGTTCATCAACGCCATCTGCAATTCATATTCATAGTCACTGATGGCACGAATTCCCCGCAGCACCGCGTCAGCCTTGACCTTGGCCGCATACTCGACCATGAGGCCGTCGAAAGAAGTAACCTGCACGTTCTTGAAGTCCGAAGTCATCGACTCCAGCATCAACAGGCGCTCGGCAAGGCCGAACAGCGGCGCTTTTTCGGCATTGCGCAGGACAGCCACGATCAATTGATCAAAAATCTTACTGCCTCGCTCGATCAAGTCGAGGTGTCCGTTGGTCGGAGGGTCGAACGAACCCGGATAAATCGCTGTGATTCTCTTCAAGGATCCTCGGGCAAGAAGGAGAGTTCGATAACCAATTCTATCCGCCGGGAGAAGGCAATGGCAATTATTGTTTCAGCGTTGCCAACCGCCAGCGCTTTCATGAGGATATGGCGTCAAAAGCAGGCATCCCGGAACTCAGCCCAGTTCACAACTTTTTACGTCTTTTTACCCTGAATTGACACCTGCCTCGGGAGGTTTGACTATGTTGTTCCAAGAAGGACCACCAGAGCCAATGAAACTGAAGCGCCCAAGGAATGAAAAGACCCGGCTGATGCTCACGCTTGAGCTCGCCGTTGTCTTGCCCGCCGCTGCCTTGGTGATTCTGAGTGCGCTCCACCTGGAATCCATTCAGCGCGACCGCGGAGTGCAGGCGGCGTTCCAGCGTGATTTCAGCCAGGTCCTGGCCATATCAGAAAAGCAGATGAACCAGCGAGCGTATGAGTTGATCGACGATGTTCGGGACCAGTTTCCGGCTTCCGGCCCGGCTTGCGCTGAGACCATGGATCGGATACTCGCGACCCACCCCTACGTGTCGCACCTCTTTGTGTATGACCCGGCAACTGGCATGGTGTTTCGCTCCCAGCCGGATCGGGCCAATTCCCCCACATTTCGTTCCGAGCGTGACTACCTTGCTCCCATGTACACCGGCTGGATTCAAACGAACTACGCAGACATGGAAAAAGAGCTGGAACAATTGGCCAAGAAGGGCAGGCGGTATCCATTTGCGGACTGGGTCCCGCGGGGCGATAAGCACGTCTATGTCGCCGGACAATTCTTCCTGACGGGAGGCACAGGAGAAAAAAAGGCTATTGGAGGGATGGTGTTCGACGCCGATTACCTTCACGATCAGTTCTTTCCCGAGATGCTGAATACGGTTTTGAGTCATCAGGAGGAAAAGGGAGAGAAGAACCATGTGGCGATGATGTTGCGTCCCAAATACGACTCCACGCCCATGGTGGCTTCTACCGGGTGGGACGGTGGCGCCGCCGAAGTGGAACGTAATCTCGATGGCGCATTCCACGGCCTGACCCTTGCCATCAAACTGCCCGGCACCACGCTGGCCGCAATGGAGCAGCACTTTGTCCGCAGCAGCTTCCTGATTTTGGGAGTTATCTCGCTGCTGCTCGCGGGCGGACTGTTTCTGACCCACCGCAATATTTCTCGGGAAATGGCGCTGGCGAAATTGAAGTCTGATTTTGTCTCCAACGTTTCGCACGAGTTGCGAACGCCGCTCTCCTTGATCCGCCTCTACGCCGAAACCCTCGAGATGGGCCGTCTGAAGTCCGAAGAAAAATATCAGGAGTACTACTGCATCATTCGCAAGGAAAGCGAACGGCTCACCGCTTTGATTAACAACATTCTGGATTTCTCACGGATCGAGGCCGGGCGAAAAGAATACGACTTCCGCGAGACTGATATGAAGGAACTGGTGCATAACACGCTGGACTCTTACCGCTTCCAGATCGAGCAGAACGGGTTTGCCTTCGAGGAAAAGATTGCTGAAGATGTGCCTCCGCTGCGTGTGGACCGGGAAGCCATGGCGCGGTCGTTGTTGAACTTAGTGAACAACGCCCTCAAGTACTCACAGGACCAGAAGTTCATCGCCGTAAACCTCTTCCGTCAAAACGGTTCGGTGAAGCTGGAAGTCGTGGACCACGGCATCGGCATTCCCACAGAGGAGCAGCACAAGATTTTCGAAAAATTTTATCGGGTTGGGGACCCGCTCGTTCACAACACCAAGGGCAGCGGATTGGGGCTGTCCCTGGTGCGCCACATTGTGCAGGCGCATGGCGGAGAAGTGGCAGTCGACAGTGCACCGGGAAGAGGCAGCAAGTTCACCATCACTTTACCGGTAGGCCCCAAGATCAACGGGCACAAAGTAGCGGCGACGTGAAGCTTTGAAACGGGAGAACATGGCCAAGATCCTGATTGTCGAGGACGAACCCAACATGGTGGCGGGGTTGCGGGACAACTTCGAATTCGAGGGCTACCAGGTGCTGACCGCGCCCGACGGAGTAGCAGGCTTGGAGCGCGCTCTCAGTGAGTCGCCGGACATCGTGATTCTGGACGTCATGATGCCGCGCATGAGCGGCCTTGATGTGTGCAAGCAGCTCAAGGCTAAAAAGCCATCGATGCCGATCATCATGCTTACTGCCCGCGGACAGGAAGTCGACAAAGTGGTTGGGCTGGAATTAGGGGCGGATGATTACGTCACCAAGCCTTTTTCCATTCGCGAGTTGTTGGCGCGGGTGAAAGCTGTGCTGCGGCGCGCAGGAACCATACCGAAACAAGGCGAGAAGTTTGCCTTTGGCGAGGTTGAAGTGAATCTGCGCAATTGCCAGGTTTCGCGAAAGGGCAAGGCGCTGGATTTTTCTTCGAAGGAATTCGAACTCTTGAAGTATTTCCTTAACCATCCGGGAGAGACGCTGAGCCGCGACCGATTGCTCGAGGATGTGTGGGGCTACGACCGTTTTCCCACTACGCGCACCGTAGATGCGCACATTGTCCGGCTGCGTCAGAAGCTGGAACCCAAGCCGGATGATCCGCGCTTCATATTGACGGTGCATGGGACGGGCTACAAGTTTGTCGGTTGAGAAGGCAGGAGACCAGCATGGAAAAGGTCTTACAGCTACGAGGGCAACAGCGAGCGAAGGTGGGCCCGGCTCGCGTCGATGATACGCTTCTCATCCGCGAAGCTCAGATGGGGAATGCCGCCGCCTTCGAAGAACTGGTTCGCCAGTATGACCGTCCCGTGTTGCGCCTGGCGGTTCACCTCACGGGATCCCAGGAAGATGGTCAGGACATCTACCAGGAAGCTTTCCTCCGCGCGTACATCAATCTGGGCCGGTTTCGCTTCGAGTGCTCGTTCTATACCTGGATCTACCGGATCGTGACCAATCTTTGCCTGGACCACCTGCGCAAGAGATCCTCACGCGCGCGTGACCTCACGACCACGATCTCCGCCGACGGCGAAGAAGAACAGGTGTTGGATCGTTTGCCCGATCAGCGGGCCGGTACCAGCCCGGAACGCAGCCTGATCAGTCGGGAACTGCGAAAGTGCATCGCGCGGGCCATGGAACGACTGTCGCCGCGTGAGCGCGTCGTATTCGAGTTGAAGCATTACCACGGCCTGCGGCTGCGCACCGTTGCCGGCATCTTGAATACCAGCGAAGGCACCATCAAGAACACCCTGTTCCGCGCCACCCACAAGCTGCGCACGCAACTGGCCGAGGTGCGATGAACCAAGCTTAGTTGACGCATCGATCCGCATCCGTGCTGGACTGGTGCGGGTTCGCGAATACTCACCGAGGAGAATGATCCGATGAACACGAACTACAAATTGGCGCTGGCTGGGCTGGCTGGCCTCTTGATCGGCGTTGCTGGTGCCAGCAGAATTCATGCCCAGGAAGTCAAGACAGCCCCCGGTTACGTCATCGCGGAAGTCGAAGTCACCGACCCTATTGCGCTAAAGAAATATGGGGAGAAGGCGCCGGCGATTCTGGCGTCCTACAACGGCCGCTACGTGGTTCGCGGCGGCGAGGTGCAGCCTCTCGAGGGCGAGCCGCCCAAGGGCTATGTTGTGGTAATGGCTTTCGATAGCGTGGCGAAGGCGCGTGAATGGTACGATTCGCCCGAGTACAAGGCGATCAGGGCGATCAGGCAAAGTGCGACCAAGAGCCGTATATTTATCGCCGAAGGCGTCGCCCCACAGTGACTCGTGGGTCGAGGGACTTTGAGGTAAGTGCTTTCCTTTTCGCTGGATACTGCAAAGTATGCTCACTGGTTACCAGCGACAGGTTTTCCCGAACAAGATTGCTGGAAAGCGCATCAAACAAGCTATAATTTGAATAGTCTGCAGGAAGTAATGTCTCTTTCCGGGAAGAAAATCACGATGTCCAATAAAGTTAAGGCTGCAATTCTGATACCTTCGGCCGCGGTGTTGCTGTTCATGGTCGTGGGCGGCATGGATGGAGTACGGGCTTCCAACAACGATGGCGCCTACCGCCAACTCCAGGTGTACAGCGAAGTTCTTTCGCGGGTGCGGGCGGAGTACGTTGAAGACCCTAATCTTCCCGCCGTTACCGACGGCGCTTTGCATGGCTTGCTGGAGTCGCTGGATGCCAATTCCAGTTATCTGAGTGCGGGCGAGTACAAGGAGTACAAAGCCCACTTGACCGGAGCCAAAGGCGATATCGGCGCAGCCGTCTCCAAGCGGCTGGGCTACGCCGCCGTCATCTCAGTGATGCCAGGCGGTCCCGGGGACAAGGCCGGCTTGCAGGATGGAGATATTCTCGAAGCCATTGAAGGTAAGAGCACGCGCGAGATGTCGCTGGCCGAAATCCACAACATGTTGTCGGGGCAGCCAGGTTCGAACGTGACGGTTTCCGTGGTGCGGGCCCGCCGCGCCGAGCCTGAGAAGCTCGTGATCACCCGCGATACCGTCGTCATTCCTCCGGTGATGGACAAGATGGTGGGCGAGGGCATTGGCGAAATCCAGGTGGACGCATTCCCCAAAGGCAAATCGCAGGAGATTGCGAACAAGATCAAGGCGTTGCAAAAAGACGGTGCTAAAAAGCTGATCCTCGACTTGCGCAACTGCGCCGAGGGTGAGGAATCCGAGGGCATCGCGACTGCGAATCTCTTTTTGAATCACGGGACGATTACTTATCTCCAGGGGCAGAAATACGCGCGCGAAGCATTTAATGCCGACCCTGCCAAGACCATCACTAGCCTTCCGCTGGTGGTGCTGGTGAACAAGGGCACAGCCGGGCCGGCTGAGATCGTGGCGGCGGCAGTTCTGGAAAACGCCCGCGGAGACGTGGTCGGGGACAAGACGTTTGGCGAGGGGTCAGTGCAGAAGGTAATCGAAATGGGTGACGGCTCAGCATTGATTCTGTCGGTGGCCAAGTATTACGCCCCCAGCGGCAAAGCTATTCAGGATGCCGCGGTGACACCCAATGTCGTGGTTGCGGACGAGGATGATGATGCGCCGTTGCCCGATGAGGATGAGAATGCCGCGCCGTCAGACCAGACCACGAAGCCGCAGCCTCCGCAGCAAGATGAACAAATGCAGAAGGCCATAGAGGTGTTGAAGAGCCGGACGAGCTAGACAGGGCTTGTCGGTTGCGGGATCGCATGGCTCAAACGCCGCGCCCAACGCCGGCTCCAGCCCCTGAGAGCGGAAACACCTAGCTTGGGCTGCCTCTTGCCCGCGGGCCGGAACGACCAGGTCATTCCCCAGGAATAGAACGCAATGATGAGCAGCACATTAAGTGGCATGCCAAAGACGATGTACAGTACCGGCATGAACAGCACAGTTTTTTGCAGCACCAGGGCCTGCGTCAGGACTTGAAAGGGCAGAAAAACGGCCAAGTGCAGCATGGTCATGGCGGTGAGAACCGCCTTTCTTAACAGGCCGAAGTCGAAAATGTAGTAGGTGAAGCCCAACAACAGGGGCACGATGGAGATCAATCCGATCTCGGCAGTGATCAGCGCCTCCATGTAGTCCTCCGGGGTATGCGGGAAGCTGGTGGGCCAGAGCGCAAAGTAGATCAGAGACGTCGCCTGGATCAGCAGGATACCGCGCACAAGATAGATCACGGGAACCAATTGCTTAGAGAGAAAGAAAGTGCCGGTGAAGAGCAGCAGCGTGACCGCACAGGTGAGAGACCAGGTTTGAAGATCGGGTAAGACCGGCTCCATGCGAAGGTAGGGGATCAACAGCCGCAGGAGGCCGAAATGGCGATCGGCGACTTCCATCCTGGCGTTCAAAGGCAAGACAGCGAGACCCGCACCCAGGGCGCGATTCCACATTTCGCACAACCACGGCAGTGCGACCACCCAGATGTAGGAAAATAACAAGAACAAAGAAATCGAAGTGATCACGTTCATGGGGCCGAGGCGGAAGTGGGTCAGCGCGCGGTGCATGGCAATCATGCCGCCACGATGACCGCGGAACTGCACCGGATCCGGCCGTACCGGCTGCCTCGGGTTGTGCGCAACGGGCGCACGCATTTCAGAACTCCTTGAAAAAGCCAAAGGTGCTTCCGCCCCGCAAGTAAAACGGGCTGTGGTAGTAGTCGCCCACGAAATTGAAGCCCCAATTCGGGCCCATCCATTTTCGCCACGTGATGGTTAAGGTTTCGCTGTTGAATTGCGAAAGACTGGCGGTTGGGCCAATCAGTTGATACGCCTCTTCTCCGAAGCCGGCACGAACTGTGATGTATTGTTGCTTGTTGTGACCTTGCGTCACCGCCACAAAGCCTGCTGGCGCGAACACCGCCCCGGGATGACTGATATTGAAGTACAGCCCTTCTTCCACGATCCAGGGCTTCTGAAAATAGTAGGTAGTCCCCAGGTAGAAGGTGTGGTCGCGGTGAACATCTTTGGCCATGTCATAGCTGACCCCCAGCGTGGTGATCAACTGCTTGCGTCCCAGCCACTTCTTGTTGAGGAATCCGTCAGTTCGGAAACGGGGCCAAAAAAAGCCACCGGCGCTGGAACCCACGGTGAGCGCCCCGTACCAGACTGGGTTGAAGTTGTAAGTGTCACCAGCGTCGAAGTAAACCCCAGCGTCTCCGAATTCGTGCTGCCCGGTAATCTCCGCGTTCCAAATGTTCTTGCCTTGCTCGTAGACACCGCGGCTGTAGCCGCCGCTCCAGGAACCAAAGCCGTTGGTCAGGGTCATGTAGTCTGCGCCGGTTTCCACATAGTTGGTCAGCTGTTTGATTTGGGCTTCTGGTTGTGTGTTAACCACCGCTGGTTCCGGCGCCGGGTCCGGCTCCGGCGAAGTTGAGGAAGACTGGCCTTGGGTTTGAAGCGTGAAGGCAATGCTCGCCAGAAGAAGCAGGGCGTTAAGTCGACAGTGTTTCAGGTTTGCAGTGATCATTTGGTCATTCTCGTAGTTTCGAATTGAAGTTCTTTCCCTTCCCGAGCGATCACCCTCCAGGCATCGCTGTCGCGTACTACTTGCGCCGAGCCCTGGACGACCACCGGCTCGGAAAAGCTGGCAGCCGGAAGACGCCAGGTGTCGTGCTCCAGACTCACGGGGTGCGCAGCTTTGATGACCATTCGCTCGCCGTCCTGGGAAGTGCTCCAAATGACGGCCTTGCGGGAGTTCAGGAACGTGGCAAGTTCCGTCATTGTGTACCAGCGGAAGCTTCCTTCGGTTCGCAACCGGCCAGTCTGTTCCATCCAATGGTCTACAAGATTCCGGTATTGCATCATTCCGGGTGGGTGGAAATAGATGAGCCTTACAGAACGGTGGTCGACAGCAAACTCTGTGACCGCCTCCAGCCAATGCTCGATCTCCGCGCTCGAATATCCTTCCCGCGCCATCTCCTCAAACGCAGCCGCTTGGTTCAGGTGCACGATGGGGAATGCCCAGATGTCGGGTCCTTCACGCACGCCGTCGCGATACCCCTGCGTCGGCGCCATGCCGCTGTTTCCGGTGAAGTAGTAGGCCAGGAATCCGTGGGATGCCAGCCAGGCTGTGACCCACTTGGGCTGATTTCCGTCCGGGGCGGAGTATTCCACGTCCGGCTTGCCAGTGACTCTCTCCAGAGCGTCCTTATTCCACGCCAGAAACTTTTCCAGGTCTTCGGGATCATCTTTGTCCACATGGGCGGCAAAATAGTCGTGAATCCAGCCGCCATGGCTGCCGATCGAGTCACCAAGAGCGGAGAGGCGGCGAACCAGGCGCTGACTGACCGCGTTGTGTTCGACGTTAAAACCTTCCCCGTCTCCAATCCTCATCGCATCGGGGCCGGCGGTGATGTGAACGGAGTAAGGACCCTGACGCATCAACGACCATGAGGCCATTGCCTCCAGAGGCTTGATGGCGGCATTGGAATCGACGTGCCAGTTCAGGACCAGGCCTCCCACACCATCGGGAACAGCCATCAGAGAAGGCAGAGCCAGCGAATGTTCGGCAAAGTACGTCAGGAAGGTGTGCAGCAGTAAGCCATCGGTGTTGGCCTTGAGATATCCCAAAGGCAGATTAACGAACAGCACCGAACCGTTGCCGTAGGCGTGTTCATTAACGACAACGCCTCTGCCGGAGTGTAGAAGTTCATGTCCGGCGTTCTTGCCGGAGGTCACGAAGCTGGGATACTGCAAATCGCCGAATTTGTAGCGTCGGAGCTGAACGTCGAAATCCGCCTCGGGGGCAATCTCCGTGGCGCCACTCGAGCTGGAATCGTCAGCTTCCGATCGGAAGGGATAGTACTTTCCTGGGGGGATTTCCAGCTGGCGCAACACAGAGAATTTCCCGGTCACGTCCCCCCAGCGGATGGTGTCATCGTGCAACTGATCGTAGAGGGCATAGTCCACGCCTGCGAGATCGGACAGGCGAGACCAGCCCCGGGCGTATTTGCCCTCGGGCGACAGTACGCCCGCGTCATAGACCAGCAGCAGCTTGCCCCCCGCGGTAACGAAGCGTCGAAGGGAAGCGATGAACAAATCACTGGCCTGCTGGTGCACGGTATCGGGCAGAATCACGCCCGCGCACTTGGGGTGTCCGAAGAACGGGCGGACAAATTCCGAGTCACGCATGGGGACGACGTGAAGCCCTTCCTCACTGGCCGCATCCAGCCAAACCGTTACCTTGTAGTCGGAAAGATTGACGTCTTCGGGAAGCAGCAGTAGCAAACGATCGGCATCGGCATCGGAGTGTCCGCGCGACGACCAGGCTCCCACCATCACCGCCAGCACCAGACTGCTGATCCCAAGCAATATCCATGGGGATTTCATAGACTCGCCACCGCCTGTCCCTGTTCGCGCGCCCATAGAGTCCCAAAGACGACCACGCCCTCCTCGACTTCAATATTCGGAGCGCTGACGGTGGTTGGGTTTTGCAGCGTGCCGCATCGAGTCCCCTTTTGCAGCAATGCGGTCCGCTCGGCGATGACCGGTCCGCGAATCATGCAATCACAGCCGATGCGCATGATGCTGGCAGTGATCAGGCTCCCCTCGACTGAAACGCCGGGCTCCAGAAGCAGTTCCTTTTCACTCTTGACGCTGCCGCGAACGCGGGCTCCGGCACCGATGCGCAGCCGGCCTCGAACGACAAGATTGCCCTGAAAGACTTCACCGGGGCGAATTTCAAAGTCGCCGTCGTGGAACAAGCGCTGTGCAGTCGTAGCGCCTGCGGGAATCTGTGAGGGTGCCAGCGCAGGGTCCGCCTCCGGACCAATCGCAATGTAGGGAGCATTCAACCGCAAGAAACTGCATTCCGCTGACAAACGGATGCCGGTGTCTGAAGAGACACGGCCATACAAGCGGCAGCCGGGATCGGCGCTGAACTCTCCCACCGCGTGCACCCAACGCAGGACGCTGCTCTCACGGCCCAGCCGGATATCTTCTTCCGCCAGAATCGCGCGATAGCGATTCTGGTTGCTGCCGATCACACTGCCGGCCGAGTAGATGTCCTTTGAAAAATTGGTTTCCGAGGGCAGAAGCAGGTCGGTCGCGGAGGCAATCATGACCGGCCGGAATTCGTTTTGTTCCCGAAAAGGCAGCGCCAAAGCTTCCGAGCCCCGGCCCAAGACGAGGTACTCAGACCCATCGGGCATAGTGCCGGTGGCATGCGTGCCGGAACTGACACATTCCCGCAGAGTCGGTCCCAACCCTTTCAGGTAAGTGCGAAATCCATCTGCGAAAAAACGGATCTCACCGGTGTGCTGCTGGATCACGCTCAGAGGCACTGCGTCCGACTTACTATGCAATTCTGCGAAAGCCGGCACCAGTGGCAGCAGCAACAGCGCGCTGGTCAGCAAGATTAGGCCCACGACGGCGAAGAAGGGATTCACGACGCCGCCTTTCGAAAGCGCTCAGTTTTGTCCCAATGGAATTCGGCTCCCGTGAGTGCGTCTTTCACCTGAGACACTGCGGCCCAGGAAACAGCGAAGATGCTGACGGCAAAACCCAAAATCAGGAAGGGTACGAGGCAAACTCGTTTGCGGGAACCATCCAGCCGCACCGCCGCGGCAATCTCGAAGAATGCTGCCAGATTGCCGATGGCCGCATATGCGGTCACTGAGAGAATCGCCACAATTCCATGCAGGGGAACGACGCCCTGATAGAACACGCCCAGGGCCAGCGCCCAACCGACCAAAGTAAACGGCGCCATGATGTAAACGCCCAACAGCAGGGTTCCATCAATGCGCTCCCGCAAGCTGGCGCGATGCTTTCCCAAAAGCAGATGCAGGCCGTAAGTGACCATGGCCTGGTTGTGCCCCTTGGCCCAGCGCTTGATCTGTTTGATCCGGACTGGCCAAGTCTCAGGCACCTCTTCGTAACATTCCGACCGGTTCTGATACACCGTCTTCCAACCATGCAACAGCAGGCGATAGGTCAAGTCGGTGTCCTCGGTCAGGGAAGTGTCGTTCCATCCGCCGATCTCATGCAGAGCACTCAACCGGACTCCGGCCACGGTTCCGCCATGCTGCGGAACCAGGCGAAGATTCATGCGGGCTTGCTGGTCCACCTGGTAGCCGCCAGACCGTTCCAGGTCCAGCAGACGGGTGAGCAGATTGGTGCCACAGTTCATGGGCACTACCCGCCCCATCACCCCGCCAACTTCCGGATCAAAGAAAGGAGCGGTGAGTTGGCGGATGAGACCCGCGCCGGGAATGTAGTCAGCGTCAAAAATCAGAATGACCTCGGTCTGCACCAGTTCCATCGCATCTTTCAGCGCAGCCGCTTTGCCTCCTTTTCCTTCTTTGCGATGAAAAGGGCGAATACGGCCGGGAAAGCGCTCCACAAATTCGTCGATGATCTCGCGCGTCCGGTCGGTGGAACGATCATTGACCGGGATCACCAGCATTTTGTCCTCGGGATACTTAACCGCCATCAGCGCGCTAAGAATGTTGGCGACGACCTTCTCTTCGTTATGGGCTGCGACCAGCACCGTAACCGGCGGCCAGTCTGCAGTGTCGATGTCAATGTAGGGATGCCGCTGAAATCCGAAGAGACGGTTCAGCGTGAACCAGTAATGGCGCGCGGTGTAGACGCAGATGACGGAAACAATAACGTAAAGTGCATAGATCATGGCGCGCCATTACAACCGCGGCTCTGGGCTGTCACTCCTTGCCTGCAGTTGCGGCCCGAGCCACAGCTCCCGCGACATCGCTCTTCCGCCGCCGCAGTTGCGGTCTAGGCGGCAGCTTGAATTGCTTGTCGGCATCCAACAAAGGAGTTTTTTTCTGATACCAACGGGACACTGCCTCCACGATTCGCTCCGAACTGTGCCCGTCGCCATAGGGGTTTTCACCCTCCGACATGTCTTGATAAGCATCGCTATCGTCGAGCAAGCGGTCAGCCTCCTCAACGATCGCTTCCCGTGACATCCCGATGATCTTCGCCATACCAAACTGTGAGGCTTCCGGTCGCTCAGTGACTTTGCGCAAAACCAGCACCGGTTTGCGAAATGTCGGGGCCTCTTCTTGAATGCCGCCGGAATCGGTCAGTACCAGGAAGCAGCTGCGCAGCAGGCTGACGAAATCGATGTAGCCGAGCGGTTCCGTCAGATGAATTCGCTCTGTATCCTGCAGCAACGCATTTACTGTGGCGCGCACGTTGGGGTTCATGTGCACGGGATAGATCACACGAATGTCGGGATGTTTCTTGACCAGGTCCTTTAAGGCCAAACACATGTTTTGCTGGTCAGTCCCCAGGGATTCACGGCGATGAGAGGTCACTAGTACCAGGCGGCGTCCGTCATCACGAGGGATGCCGGCCAACGGCGTGCCCTCCCAGGAGTGAGGCAGATCGCTCAGTTCGCGCAGTGCGTCCACGACGGTGTTGCCAGTGACGACGATCTTTTCCCCTGGAACCCCTTCCGCCAGCAAGTTGTCACGCGACAAGGCGGTCGGGGCGAAGTGGATATCCGTCATCACCGAGGCCAGACGGCGGTTGCCTTCTTCCGGGAAAGGGTTGTAGAGGTCGCCGCTGCGTAAACCAGCTTCAATGTGGCCGACCGAAACCTTGCAATAGTAGGCCGCCAGGGCCGAGGCGAATGCTGTGGTGGTGTCGCCTTGAACCAAAACAATATTGGGCTCGAATTGGTGGCAGGCGTTTTCAACCGTATCTAAAACGCGTCCGGTCAACGAACTCAGCGTCTGGTTGGGGCGCATCACGTCCAGGAGGAAGTCAGGTTTGATTTTGAAAAGCTTGAGCGCGTTGTCGAGCATGGTCCGATGCTGCCCGGTATGCACGACTGCAGTCTCAAATTCTTCGCAACGCCGCCGCAATTCGGCGATCACCAACGCCAGCTTGATTGCCTCCGGGCGCGTGCCCAGAACCGCGATGACTCGACACTTCATCGGCTTTCCACCCACAGCTTCAGATTGGTTTGCAGACGGGCCTGTTTTGCCCTGATTCTGCAAACACTTAGTCGGCTCCTCAGCGTCCCTGAGTGAAGGCTACTGTTGCCTGCTTTGGCGGTAAGAGCTAACTACTCTTGATTCTAGTGAGTGGGTAGTTTCCGTAAAGATTACCAACGTTACCTTCGAGTGTTGGAGGTCGGGCTGCCCGGAGGCGCTGATTTGCTGGAAAGCGCCCTAAAGTGACGAAATGGACGACGGCGTATACTCCGCTTTGGACGACCTGGCTTCGCCGTTAAGCCACCTGTCCTGGCATGGCTGATTCTTGGCAGGCTGGCCCGGTCTTTCTGTGAAACTAGAGTCAAAGAGGACGATATGAAAGTTCTACTGGCCATCGATTCTTCTCCTGCCTCAGAGTACGTAGTAAATACAGCGGCAACCCGTCCGTGGCCATCCGGCACGGCATTTTGTGTGATGAGTGTCGTGGATCTGGGGCACTTGGAGGGACGGCCGGCGGTGGTTGAAGATGCGAAGCGCGAGGCCCAGTCCCTGGTGAAATCGGCTACCGAGAAACTGGCCCAATCCGGACACCAAGTCTCTTCAGAAATCCAATTGGGTTCACCCAAGAAAGCGATCCCGGAGTATGCGAAGCGGTGGGGCGCCGATCTGGTGATGATCGGTTCGCACGGAAAGAGCGCCTTGACCCGTTTTCTCCTGGGCAGCGTCGCCCAAGCGGTCCTTCGCACGGCGCCCTGCTCGGTTGAGATCGTCCGCCCTAGTCCCGTCTCTGTACCCCCTTCGCAGGGAATGAAAATCCTGCTTGCTTCGGATGGCTCCCGGTGCTCTGCCAAGGCTGCTTTGTCGGTCGCGAATCGCCCGTGGCCGGCGGGGAGCGAGATCAGCATTGTGAGCGTGGTCCAGCTTCTTACCCCGGAGATACCAAACACTGCGGCGCCGCTTGCTTCCGAGTATCCCACCAGCCTGCTGGAGCACGTATGGAAGGAGGCGCGCACGCATGCTGAAGAAGCCGTGGCCGAAGCTCGAAAGATGCTCAGCGCCGCCGGGTTGAAAGTATGTGAACGCAGACCTACCCCGGTGGGCGAACCTCGGGCACTCATTCTGGATGACGCAGAGGAGTGGGGAGCGGATTTGGTTGTTCTAGGCTCCCATGGCAGGCATGGGTGGGATCGCATGCTACTGGGGAGCGTTTCTGAATCGGTTGCGCTTTATGCCCACTGCTCGGTCGAGGTCGTTCGGTGATAGCGAGTAAAGGCCGTCACAACATCCCGCCGGTTTTGATGGTCAGAATGCTCAGCGCGACTTCCAGCTTGGTAATTGCTTCTTCCAGTTCAGGGTGCTTCTCGGCGCCCATCTTGTGTCGCAACGAAGTCAACAGATGCCGGGCGCCTGCCACGTGCTTGGCAGCCTCAATCGGGCGAAGCTCGTCTTCTCGGGTTTCTCCTGGCGCTTCCAAGTCCGGCTTGGTCTTCATTTTGCCCTCCCACTCTAATCCCAAGTATAAGCCAACTCGCGAACGGCCCAATGGGTGAGGCAACTCACAGTTTGCGGTGATCGACTTCCCGTCACTCCATGAGGTGATTTGCATCACTGTAAGATCTCGCCGCAAAGCCTACAAAGGAATGTTAGGCGGAGGCGATTTATGCAAGCCGTTCAAGCCAATGCCCGTATCTCACTCAGCAATATCCTGTTAACCACCGATTTTTCGCACGCCTCGAAGCTGGCCCTGCCCTACGCGATTGCGCTGGCCCGCCAATACGGCGCCAAAATTGTCCTGGGGCACGCGATCAGCTCGGAGCCGCATCTCACTGTGCCCCTGGATCCGCTGCCGGACGACGTGGATACAGTTCGACAGGAAGCGCAGCAGAATCTCGCCGATTTTGCTCGTCCAGAATTGCTAGGCGACACTCCATATGAAAAAGTGCTGGAGCGCGGCGATTTTTGGAACGTGATTTCCAACATGATCCGCAAGCATGAGATCGACCTTATAGTTGCAGGCACACGTGGGCGGCAAGGAGTCCGAAAGCTAGTGATGGGATCCCACGCCGAAAAAATCTACCGGCGCACAGATTGTCCCGTCCTGACCATCGGTCCCAAAGTCCGTCCGCTCGAGGAGCGGGGATGGAAACTCAAGCAGATCCTTTTTCCCACTGATGGGTCAGACGTTTCTCTAAGCGCCCTGCCATATGCCCTGTCGCTGGCCGAAGAGAATCAGGCCACTCTGATTTTTCTCCAACTCATGCTTTTTATTGCCCCTGAATATCGCGGAACCGACGATGCCGGCGCTCTCCAGGCACTCCGCGCTCTGGTGCCAGCAGAAGCAGAAGATTGGTGCAAGCCTGAGTTCGTGGTGCGTTTTGACCTTCCGGCCGAAGGAATCCTCCAGCTTGCCCGGGAACGTGACGTGGATCTGATTGTCATGGGCGTAAGGAAGTCATCGGAAGGGGCGATCACTGAGCACTTACCGTGGCCAGTAGCGTCTCAGGTGGTGGCGGAAGCCCGCTGCCCGGTGCTGACCGTACGCGGCTAGCAAGGACTAGGCTAATCTAAGGCAGCGTTTATGATTAAGTCGTAGCCTTGTCTAGCGAATGACGGATCAAAGTAAAACCAATGCCGTGGAGCCGGCGGACCAGGATCACTACGCCCCGCCCAGGCACGGTTTGGATGCCTTTTTTCTCCCCAACTCCATTGCCGTGATTGGCGCGACCGAACGACTCGGCACGGTCGGCCACGCCGTTCTTTGTAGTCTTGCTGGGGGCATTTTTCGCGCGCGGCTCTATCCCGTCAATCCGCACCGCGCGGAAATTCTGGGTCTCCAGACTTACAAGTCAATCGGGGATATTCCGGAGAAAGTCGACTTGGCAATCGTGGCCACTCCCGCGTCCACGGTCCCGCAGGTGATTGGCGAATGTGTGGATGCGGGCGCGCAAGCAGCGATTGTGATTTCCGCTGGTTTTCGTGAACGCGGTCAAGAGGGAACTGCGCTGGAAAAGAAGATTCATGAACAGTTGCGCCACGGCTCCATGCGCCTGATCGGGCCCAACTGCATGGGCATCATGAACCCGACCATCGGATTGAATGCGACCTTTGCCAACGATCCTCCACTGGCCGGGAATGTCGCTTTCCTGAGCCAGAGTGGCGCGCTGCTGACCGCAATCCTGGATTGGAGTAAGCGTGAACAGGTTGGCTTCAGCGCCATCGTCTCGACCGGTTCCATGCTGGATGTAGGATGGGGCGACCTGATCGACTATTTTGGCAATGACCCCCACACCCACAGCATCTTGCTTTACATGGAGTCGATCGGGAACGCGCGTTCGTTTCTGTCGGCGGCGCGTGAGGTGGCGCTTAGTAAACCCGTCATCGTAATTAAAGCCGGACGCTCCGAGGCAGCTTCACGGGCCGCGGCATCGCATACTGGAGCGTTAACTGGCAGTGATGAAGTCCTGGATGCAGCCTTTCGGCGTTGCGGCGTCTTGCGGGTACAAAACATTTCCGATCTGTTCTACATGGCAGAGGTCTTGAGCAAGCAACCGCGGCCGAAGGGGCCACGGCTCACCATCCTGACCAATGCGGGCGGACCAGGCGTGCTGGCTACGGATGCGCTGATTGCCAGCGATGGGCAGCTCGCCAAGCCCTCTGAAGAGACCCTCCGCGCCTTGGATCAGTTTCTGCCGCCGCATTGGAGTCACAATAATCCCATTGACGTTCTGGGGGATGCCGATGCGGAGTGCTATGCCAAGGCGCTGGAGGTGGCGACGAAAGACCCGAACAGTGACGGCTTTCTTGCGATTCTGGCGCCGCAGGGTATGGCCGATCCGGCGCTCGCCGCGGAAGCATTGAAGCCCTATGCCAAGTCTACCGGCAAACCTCTGCTCGCCAGTTGGATGGGAGGGGCCAGCATCACCAAAGGTGAAGCCATCCTGCGCGCCGCAGGAATTCCGGTGTTTCCTTTTCCCGATACCGCTGCCCGTGCCTTCAACTACATGTGGCGCTACACCTACAACCTGCGTGGACTGTATGAGACTCCGACCCTGTCTGAAGGCTCTGAGATCGACGTTGCTGCCCGCCAGCAGGCAGCCGCAATCATTGAGGGCGTGCGTAAGCGCGGGCGAGTTTTGCTCACTGAGCCCGAATCAAAACAAGTCCTGTCGCTCTACGGTATCCCGACAGTTGAGACACGAGTAGCGCATGACGAAGACGAAGCCGTGAGCTGCGCCGCTGCCATCGGATACCCAGTCGTACTGAAGGTTTTCTCAGAGACAATTACCCATAAGACGGATGTGGGCGGCGTAAAACTAGATCTCCGAAACCAGGAAGCAGTTCGATCAGCTTACCGCGAGATCAAAGCTTCGGTTGAGAAACATGCCGGCAGCGAGCGCTTCTCCGGCGTAACCGTGCAGCCGATGGTGCGCTTGGAAGGTTACGAATTGATTCTCGGCAGCAGTGTTGACCCACAGTTCGGGCCGGTACTGCTGTTTGGCTCGGGCGGCCAGTTGGTCGAGGTTTCTCGCGACCGTGCGCTGGCGCTGCCTCCGCTGAACACCACCCTGGCACAACGCATGATGGAACAAACTCGGATTTCGACGGCGCTCAAAGGTGTACGCGGGCGGAAGCCGATTGATCTGGCTGCACTCGAAGCCCTACTGGTGCGCTTCAGTCAACTAGTCGTCGAGCACCCTCGTATCGCGGAGATCGACATCAATCCTCTCCTGGCCTCGCCGGAGCGATTGCTGGCGCTGGATGCGCGCGTGGTCCTGCACGATCCGGCGCTGCTTACAGAGCAATTGCCGAAGTCCGCAATCCGCCCCTACCCGGCGCAGTACAGGTCACAATGGGTAATGAAAAATGGAATCGAGGTCACAGTGCGCCCCATCCGTCCGGAAGACGAACCGCTGATGGTTGCCTTTCATGAAACTCTGTCCGACAGCAGTGTTTACTCGCGCTACTTCAGTTCACTGAGCCTGCGTGCGCGAGTGGCGCATCAGCGTTTATCCCGCCTCTGTTTCGTGGATTATGATCGCGAGATCGCGCTGGTAGCGAATAGAAAGGATCCGTCCGGTCGCCACGAGCTTGCGGGCATCGGAAGACTGATTAAGTTGCATGGCACGGATCGGGCGGAAGTGGCCGTCCTGATCTCCGACCAGTATCAAAGCCAGGGTTTGGGAACGGAACTGTTTCGCCGGCTCATTCAAATCGCAAGAGATGAAAAGGTGACTCGAGTTTCGGCGGAAATCCTGGCAGACAATGTTGCGATGCTAAGCATTGCCAGCCAGCTTGGCTTTCGCAGTTTCTCCCAGCCAAACTTCTCCTCGGTCACAGCGGTTCTGGATCTGTGAAGTGGCGCTTGTGATTCGGTCCGATCGTGCTCGCGACGTGGGAGCGAAGGGTAACGCTGCACGAAAGTAGCCACCAAATTATGGGCATTGTTTATTCGGTTAGCGACCCGGTTCCATCGCAATGGCGCGCGGAAACAGGATGTTGTTTTCCAGATGAATATGCTGGTGCAGGTCAGCTTCAAAATCTGCCAAGGCTTGGTACAGCGTCTGGTAGCTGACACAGGCATCGGGTGGCGACGTGTAACCGCTACTGGCCAGGCGCATGTCGCGCAATGCGTTTCCGGCGGAATCGTGCTCGTGTTCCATCATGGAGACTGGGTTTCTCACGCTGCCGAATGGTGGAGGCAAAACCGGCTCTCCCTGCGTGACCGCTTTCTCCATGCGCACCATATAGGGAAAGAGCACCATTTCTTCCTTCCTCATGTGCATGGTCAGTTCCTCAGCCAAACCCCGAAAGCTGGATTGGACCTGCAGCAGTTCGGGATGATTCTTCCCATGGACGGAGCAGACCTTGTCGAACAAAGGACCGAGGCGGGCGATTTCCGTGCGGGTGTAAGCGTGATGAGTGCTGGTAATGTGCGCGATCAGGTCCGACAAGGACGCTTCTTGCCAGTCCCGGTCCGCAGGCGCAGCCCGGGTCGCAGGTTGGGACTTCTCAAGCAAAGTTAGCACCTGGTCCATCGCGAGATTTGCCTCGCGGCAGGCTTGTTCCAGCGACTTATTGCCGCCGCAGCAATAGTCGATTCCCAGCTTCTCAAAAACGCGAGTTGCAGCAGGGTTCTCCAGAGCCAAGTCTTTGACAGTTTTCTCAGTGGTTACGGTCATGACATCCTCTCGATGGAAGTCGCACGGTGGCAAGAAAAGCAAATAAAGACGTTTGGAAACTGAGCATGGGGAGCCCGGCTACTGCGGCCGATTGGCTGACGCCTGTCTCGCTTTTTCTGCTTCCAGTCGGCGGATTGTTGCCCGCAGCCAGCCACCCAGCGCTTCCTCAATCTCCTGTTGTGTCCCAGTTCGGTACAAAGACTCCAGCGTTTCTCCACTCGGCGACAACGGAATATGAGTACACGGAACCTGTTCCGTGCGCGCTTTTTCCGGCACGAATTGCATCAGGAGGCACTCTTCACACGGTTCGTGGTCTTTGGAGTTAAAGTTCATGCAGGTGGGAGAATCCTCGAAAATAAAACGCGGCTTCCAGGATTCGCGCGGTAAACGCCCGTATCCACCTTGCTCAAGAAACTCCAGTTCGAACTTCAGCACTTCCAACAGGTTGCGATCGTCCTTTGGCATAAGCTCACCCACCGTAAGTCTGGTCCATGCTCCAGTGCGACGCGGTGACGGGCGTCACAGATGGCCGTGAGAACCATCACGCTCATTCGCGGCCCCAATCTAAGGGGCTGGCTGCGACCCTTGGCTCAATCTTGCCACGCACGATTAAGGCCAACTGAGAAGAACTTGGCCGACACCTCGCTATTTCTTTATTCTAGTCTTCCCAAACACGACAACGAACAAACATGCGTGACCGGGGTCACGGAACCCCGGCTCGCAAAGAGTTCAATCTTGCCATTCAAAAGATGTATCCTCAGTGCTAAGGTCAGGTCAACGAAAATTCAAACGGAGCTCGAAAATGAAGAGAATTGGCATAGTGTTTACAATCGCAACCGCGTTGGCTGTTGTTCTCACCCTTCCCGTATCGGCGCACGCGCAAGATGCATCGGGCCTATTCAAATCAAAGTGTGCTGCCTGCCATAGTGCGGACGGGACCGGCTCGCCGGTGGGAAAGAAAATGGGCGCCCACGATTTCACCAGCGCCGACGTGCAGAAAATGTCAGACGCCGAGCTGACGGATATCATCACCAACGGCAAGAACAAGATGCCCAAGTATGGGTCTCTGAAGCCGGAAGAAATTAAGGGACTGGTGGCTTTCATCCGCACTCTGAAAAAATAGCCCTGGCCGGTCCTTGTCATCACTATCTGGAGGTTGTTCAGCGCCGCGGATGATCCGTGGCAATGCATAAAGTGTGCCTGCGCGTCGGCGCATAGAAGAAGGGAGAGAAGCCTTCTCAAATGAATCTGCGAGAACGCATTCGAGACTGGTCGCAACCCCTCTATTTCTTGGGGCAGAATCCCATCTCACTGACCGGTGCCGTGGTGACCACCAGCACGGCGCTTACCACCATCGCCTTCTGGTTTTATGACATCTTTTTGCCGGGCCCGCCGCATCCTTATATTGGCCTCCTGGTCTTTCTCATTCTCCCAGGTATTTTTGTCCTCGGCCTGCTGCTGATTCCACTTGGCATCTGGCTGCGGCGACGAAGTTTGCGCGGAAGCGGCAAACTTCCGGGAACTTATCCCGCCATCGACCTGCGCCTGCCCGTGGTGCGGCGTACTTTGGAGTGGGTCACCTTTGCCACCGTGCTGAATCTTCTGATTGTTGGGACTGCCTCCTACCGCGGCGTGGAGTACATGGATTCCACGAGTTTCTGCGGGACGACCTGTCACCAGGTGATGGATCCGGAGTACACGGCCTATCAGAATTCTCCGCACGCGCACGTCGCCTGTGTCGAATGCCACATCGGACCCGGAGCGGGATGGTTTGTGCGCTCGAAGCTTTCTGGTCTGCGGCAGGTTTTTGCCGTGACCTTTCACACCTACTCACGCCCCATTCCCTCGCCGGTAAAGTACCTTCGCCCGGCACGTGAAACCTGTGAGCAGTGTCATTGGCCGCAGCGCTTTACCGGTGACAAGTTCCTGGTGAACACCAGCTACAAGGATGACGAAAAGAACACGCCCCAGACCGACGTTTTACTGCTCAAGGTGGGCGGCCGCACCTGGCAGGGGTCGGTCGGTATTCACGGGCACCACCTTGCGGACACAGTGCGCATCCGCTACATTTCGACGGACGCCGAGCGGCAGACCATCCCAGTCGTGTATTACACCGACGATGCGGGAAAGACCACCGAATTCATTTCCACCGATGCCAAGCCCACCCAGCAACAATTGGACAAGGGTGAACACCGCGTGATGGATTGCGTCGATTGCCACAACCGGCCCACCCATGCCTTCGACTTGCCGGAAAACGCGGTAGACAAGCAAATGTCCCTTGGGCGCATCAGCCCAGAACTTCCCTATATCAGGAAGAAAGCGGTTGAGGTTCTGAAGGTGAATTATCCCACCCGAGAGATGGCAAGGCAGAGCATCAGGGACGAAATCAACAATTTTTATCGGACAAACTACGCGCAGATCTATCAGACACGGCGCACGGTGGTGCAAGAGGCCGGCGAGGAAGTGTCGGCGATCTACCTGCGCAATATTTTCCCGGACATGCGTGTCACCTGGGGCGTTCACCCGAATAATCTTGGGCACAATGACTCGCCGGGCTGCTTCCGCTGCCATGACGGCAGTCATACCAGCGCCGATGGCCAAACCATCACCAATGATTGTTCCGCCTGCCATCAAGTTCTGGCAGCGGGTGAAGAAAATCCCAAGGTTTTGACCGATTTGGGAATGAAGTAGAAATAGGCGTGCACAAAGTTCGCAGCCTGCCTAAGCGGCACCTGGTTTCTTCCTGAACCGGAGCATTGATCCCCAAAGCCGCAAGTGACTCCAATCACATCTCTCGGTGACAAGGGGCACCGCAGGAGAGTTCCCTAAGCAGCAAAATAATGCTAGGTCGGGAGAGGTTTGGGGCGCTTCCCACCCAGGGGGCGCCCCGGCGAGGTATCTTATGACAACGTTGGCCCTTCTGGTGATCTGTGTGGTGGCCGTGGTGGTCGCTGTGGTGGTTTTCGGCGTTTTTCCCATGGTGCATGCCTACTTCAGATATCGTGGCAAGCGGCTCATCACCTGCCCGGAGACGCTTCACACAGAGGCCGTGGACGTGGCGGCTGGAAAAGCGGCGGTCGGGGCCTTTGCTGGCGAACCGATTCTTCGGTTGGATCAATGCTCGCGCTGGCCGGAGCACCAGGACTGCGGTCAAGAGTGCCTGGCTCAAATCGAGGCTGATCCCGAGAAATGCCTGGTGTGGAACATCGTCTCCAAGTGGTACGAAGACCAGAGCTGTGTATATTGCCACCGGCGTTTTGGGCCACTTCATCATCTTGATCATGTGCCGGCTCTAATGGGGCCTGATCACAAGACGATCGAGTGGGACCGCCTTCAACCCCAGCAGCTTCCTGAGATATTTTCGACCTACAAGCCAGTTTGCTGGAACTGCCACATCACCGAGACTTTCCGGCAGGAGCATCCGGAATTGGTGGTGAATCGGCAACGGTAAAGAACGCTGGGCCGCAGGGGCTTCCGAGGTAGCCTGCAGGTTTTCCAGCAGAGACTTAGAATAGAAACGCGGTCAGCTACCTCCGCGACTCGCGCCGAGGGCGCCGGCAAAAGGAGAATTCATCATGGCATCAGACACGCTCACCATCGTCGATAATCGCACCGCCACGAACTACACGCTGCCCATTGAGAACGGCACGATCCGGGCGATGGACTTGCGCAAGATAAAGACCGGGCCCGACGATTTTGGCATCATGACCTATGACCCAGCCTTCATGAATACGGCGTCGTGCCGCAGCAGCATCACTTTTATCGACGGCGACCGCGGCATTCTGCGCTACCGGGGCTACCCCATCGAAGTGCTGGCGGAACACTGTACCTTCCTCGAAGTGGCCTACTTGCTGTTGTTCGGCGACCTGCCCACGGCAGGCGAGTTGAAAACCTGGGCCAACGAAATCACCCACCACACCATGCTGCATGAAACCACCAAACACTTCATGGAGGGCTTCCGCTACAACGCCCACCCCATGGCTATGCTGGTGAGCACGGTGGCGGCTTTGTCCACAATCTATCCAGACGCCAGGGATATTCACGATCCTGCCAACCGGCTGCTACAGATCAAGCGCTTGATTGGCAAGATGCCTTCCATCGCGGCCATGTCCTACCGCCACAGCCTGGGCTTTCCGTACGTGTACCCGGACAATGACCTGAACTATAGCGAGAACTTCATGAACATGCTATGGAGGATGGTTGAGCCCAAGTACGTGGCCAACCCGGTCATCGCTCGCGCGTTGGACATTCTGTTTATTCTGCATGCCGACCACGAGCAGAATTGCAGCACCAACGCCATGCGGTCGGTGGGCAGTGCGCACACGGATCCGTATCTCACCACCGCGGCCGCGGCAGCCGCCTTGGCGGGACCTTTACATGGGGGAGCCAACGAAGCGGTCTTGCAAATGCTCGACGAGATCGGGAGCAAGGAGAATATCCCTGCCTTCATCAAGAAGATCAAGGATGGACACGGCAAGCTGATGGGCTTTGGCCATCGCGTCTACAAGAACTACGACCCGCGAGCCAAGATCATCAAGTGGACAGCCGAGAAGGTATTCGCAGTCACCGGCGGCAACCCCAAGCTCGATATCGCGCTGGAACTGGAGCGCATTGCTCTAGAGGATGAATACTTCATCACCCGCAAGCTGTATCCTAACGTCGACTTCTATTCAGGGATCATTTATCAAGCCATGGGTTTCAAACCGGAGATGTTTACCGCGTTGTTCGCCATCCCGCGCACGGTAGGCTGGCTGGCCCAGTGGCAGGAGATGCTTACTGATCCGGAGCAAAAGATCGCGCGGCCGCGCCAGGTCTACACTGGGTACGAACCGCGTGAGTTTGTGCCGGCTGAAAAGCGGGTGCCAGTCTTGGCCGCGACGCGTTGAGGCTCAGGAGAATCCCAAGAGTTTGATCGACCTGGGAGTGAAATACAATTCGGCAGCAGGAGCTCGAGCTTGCTGAAAAGGGCGCGCGATGCAGCAGCTATCGCCAGACACTGCGCCTGCGTCCATCTGGTCCTGCTGCTTTCGATCTGTCTCATCTCGGCCAGCGCGCTGATACCCGCCCAGGTCCGGGCTCAGGCGACGTCGCCGCAACCGCTCAAACAGGACGAAAACTGCCTCACTTGCCACGGCCAACCGGGGATGACCTCGGCCAGCGGCAAGAGCATCTCGATTGATCCCACCAAGCACGCGGCCAGCGTCCACGGCACTTTGGGATGCAACGACTGCCACACCACCATCAAGGACTATCCGCACCCCGACAAAGTGGTGAAGGTGCGGTGCTCGACTTGCCATAGCGACGAAGCTTCCCATGTGGCGAAGAGCATTCACAGCGCACTCGGCGAAGGAGCTTGCCAGTCCTGTCACGGTGATCCCCACGAGGTAACTGCGTCGGCCGAGACGGCGCCGGAAAAATGCGCGCAGTGCCACAGCGATGAAGTGAAAGACTTCCGGCACAGCATACACGGACAGGCGGCCGCGGCAGGCGACCCCGACGGGCCAAACTGCATGTCCTGCCATGGGGCCGTCCATCAGATCGACGCTTCGAGCGATACGGCTTCGCCAGTCGCCAAGAAGAATCTGCCCGATACTTGCGCTACCTGTCATAGCAACCCGCAGTTCCTCTCACGGCATAAGATTCCCTTCGCCCATCCCGTGGAACTCTATCGGCAAAGCGTGCATGGACGAGCGGTGTTGAGTGGGAATGAGGCCGCAGCATCCTGCTCGGATTGTCACGGGAGCCACGGAATCCTTCCCCCGCAAGATGCGCGTTCAAAGATCAACCATTGGAATATTCCATCAACCTGTGGGCAGTGCCACGCGGACATCAGTAAGACATATCTCGAAAGTGTCCACGGACAGGCCATGAAGGCCGGCGTGTCAGCGGCCCCGGTGTGCAGCGACTGCCACGGTGAGCACCTGATTCTGGGGCCCAAAGAGCAGGGATCGCTGGTGAGCGCAGCCCGCGTCTCATTGGCGACTTGCGGGCGATGCCACAGCGATGAACGCCTGGCGTTGCGTTACAACCTGCCCGCCGACCGTGTTCCTTCCTATGCCGATAGCTACCACGGCCTGGCCATGCGAGGCGGATCCCAGAGTGTCGCCAATTGTGCTTCCTGTCATGGCGTGCACAATATTTTTCGATCGACCGACCCGCGCTCGACGGTGAACGCGGCGAACCTTGCAAAAACCTGTGGAGCTTGTCACGCCGGCGCAGGTGACCATTTCGTCATCGGACCGGTGCACGTGCAAACTGCGACGGGTGCGGCGCATCCGGTCGTCAGGTGGATCCGTTGGACTTATTGGGTCCTCATCCCGCTCACCCTTGGCTTCATGATCCTGCACAACCTGCTGGACTTTCTGGCGAAGCTCATTCGCCGCCAGCCCCGGCACGAAAGCGGTGGGCAGGTGTCGCGGATGAATCTAAACTTCCGCATCGCCCACTGGGGCGTGATCCTGAGCTTCCCGACACTGGTGTTCACGGGGTTCGCCCTGAAATATCCGGAGGCCTGGTGGGCACGTCCCCTATTGATCTGGGAGGGTCACTTTGCGTTCCGTGGGTTGGTGCATCGCAGCGCGGCCGTCGTACTCATCGCTGCCACCGTCTACCACGTGATTCACCTTGCGACACACCGGCGAGATCGCATGTTCCTGAAGGCGATGCTGCCGGACGCGAAGGATGTCACCGACCTGGTGCAAGTGTTCTCTTATAATCTGGGACTCACGAAAGTCGAACCCCGCTTCGCGAAATTCAACTACGCCGAGAAAGTGGAATACTGGGCGTTCATGTGGGGCACGCTGGTGATGTCAGTCTCCGGTTTCTTACTGTGGTTCAATAATTTCACGCTTCGCCATTTCCCCAAGTGGGTGTCGGACGCGGCCACCGCCGTGCATTATTACGAGGCGTTGCTTGCGACCTTCTCCATCCTGCTGTGGCACTTCTATATGGTGATCTTCGATCCGCTCGTCTATCCGATGGATACAGCCTGGCTAGACGGCAAAGTCCCAGCCGATCATTACCGTCATTCCCGGCCGGAATATTACCGCGCCCTGGAACGGGCACACCTGGTCGAACTGCCCACTGACCCTGCCGATTACGGTGAGGAGCAGCTGGGCAGCGATCCACCCGCAGAGACCTAAGAACCTGCAACCAAACCACTTGGAGAGTCGCGGGTGTCACACCTACCCGTGACGCGCCTCACAGCGTTTGATCTCGCTAGAGTTCACGCTCTTACATGAAGGAGGGAACTGGAAGGCCTCCTTTTAGTCTGAGTCCGCGTGGCCGCTGGATTCTGACCGCGTTTCTTAATGCCTTCTGACCCTTTCGCAAGGAGAACCTTCGATGCTACATCTCGACACTGGTAATACTGGTTTCATGATTTTATGCACCAGCCTGGTCATGCTGATGACACCCGGTCTTGCCTTTTTCTACGGCGGCCTGGTCGGGCGTAAGAACGTGCTCGCCATCATGATTCAGAGCTTTGTCTCCATGGGCTGGACGACGGTGATCTGGTACATCTACGGCTACTCTCTGTGTTTCAGCGGGGACTGGCACGGGGTCATCGGCAACTTCCACAACGCATTTCTGCGCGGGATCGATCTCAACACTCCGTCACCGAATATTACGATCCCGGCTTTTGTCTTCATTGCGTACCAGATGATGTTCGCCATCATCACTCCCGCGCTCATTTCAGGCGCATTCACCAATCGGGTCACCTTCAAGGCGTACATGCTGTTTCTGACCGGTTGGCTGACTTTTGTTTACTTCCCGTTCGTGCACATGGTCTGGGGCGGAGGCTTTCTACAGCAATGGGGTGTGAAGGACTTTGCCGGCGGCATCGTCGTTCACAACATTGCAGGCTTTGCAGCTCTGGCATCCGTTTTGTACGTGGGCAAACGCCGTGTTTTGGACCGCGGTCCGCACAGCATACCGCTGGTTGCCTTGGGAACTGGCCTGCTGTGGTTCGGATGGTATGGCTTCAATGCCGGCAGCGAAATGCGGGTCGACTCGGTGACTGCCACGGCATTTCTCAATACTGACGTGGCAGCTTCGTTTGCGGCTATCGCCTGGCTGCTGGTGGCATGGTTCAACGAAAAGAAACCTAAGTTCCTGGGCTTGCTGACGGGAGCCGTGGCTGGACTGGCCACCGTCACTCCAGCGGCCGGGTATGTTTCTCCGACCACAGCGGTCATCATCGGCTGCGTTTCCGGAGTGGTTTGCTACTACGCGGTTGAGATGAAAAACAAACTGCACTGGGACGATGCACTGGATGTTTGGGGCGTACACGGTGTGGGTGGTTTTCTCGGCATTGTTATGCTGGGAGTCTTCGCCAGCAAGGCCTACAACCCCGCCGGCGCGGATGGCTTGCTCTACGGCGATCCGACGTTCCTCTTGAAACAAGTCGTTGCCGTTGTCTTCTCATCGGTCTGGGCATTCGTTTTCACTTACGCCATGCTCAGGATTATCGATGGGTTCACCAAGGTGAAAGTTACCGAGATGAGCGAGGAAATCGGCCTCGATGAATCCATCCACGGCGAGCACGCTTACGAAGACGTCTTCAGCGATGACCTGGCGCGTACCGTAAACCAGGCTCATGAGGAGCAGCTGCTAGCTGGAAGGAAATGAGCAGAAAAGGGCTCTGGCGAGCAACACGCCGGACCTTGCGGAAACTGGTCGTGGCAGGGGTGATGGTGACGTCACCCCTGCATGTACTTGCGCAGGCCGGTGCTCCCACGCCGGATTCAGCCGGTGACCCGGTCGCTGTTGCTGGCGCTGGGCAGGAAGGATCGTGGTGGAGGGGGATTTCTACCAACGGCTACCTGTCGCTCTCCTACACGAACAACCTCAATGATCCCAGCCCTCGTATAAACCAGTTCCGGATTTTCGACTTCAATGATAATGATCCCCAACTGGACGTCGCTGAACTCGTCGTTCAACGCGCCATCAGCGAACCCAAGCAATTCGGTTTTCGCTTCGACCTGATCGCAGGTTCGGGTGTTCCTGAAGTTACTGCCTCCTACGGATTGTTTCGTAACATGCGCACCGGAGTGGCGCACCATTTAGATATCCCCCAACTTTTCGTCAGCTACATCGCGCCGGTCGGCAAAGGCCTGCGCTTTGATCTGGGGAAGTTTGCCTCTTTCATGGGATACGAAGTGATTGGCGGCTACGATGGATACAACGACAATTTCAGCCGCAGCTTCAGCTTCGGATATGGCGTCCCGTTTACCCTTACCGGGTTGCGGACGTCCTATGCTTTCAGCCGCAAGATTACGGCCATGGTCTCCGTGACGAACGGATGGGACGACGTTCAGAGACTGAACCACGCCTACACCATCGGGACGCAACTGACGCTGACTCCGACGAAAACAACCAGTATCTCTGTCAACTTCATCCATGGGCCAGAGCGCCGGCAGGATACTCACGACCAGCGCAGCGTCTACGAATTGGTGGCGACATGGAAGCCGGTCCCGAAGCTCACCCTGGGTGGCGATGGACTCTATGGCCACGAAGAGAACGGCGTCGCTATTGGTCACGACGCGATTTGGAAAGGGCTGGCCGGATATGCCAGGTACAGTCTTACCTCCAAGTTCTCGCTGGCATTCCGTGGAGAAGTTTTCTACGACGGCGGTGGTACCCTGACCGGTACCGATCAAACTTTGCAGGGATTCACTTTCACCCCCGAATACGATTTGAGCGCCAGGTTCTCCCGCTTGAACTCTCATTTTAGGAGGGCAGACGGAAAATTCGCAGTGCGAGGCGAAGTGCGGCAGGACCTCTCGAACAAGAATGTGTTCCTGGAAGGCAGCGACCCCATCAAGAGAGGGCAGTTCACTTCGGCAGTGAACTTGATTTATCTATTCTGAGTGCGCGCCTCAAAGGTGTAAGGAATCTGCTTTGATTGGCGACGGGATCCTGAACCAGGGAGGGGGCCGGTGGTCAGACCGGCCCATGGCAACGCTTTCTTCTACGCAGTGATCAACGATTCCAAAGCAAGACGGTTGGAGATCACCAGGGTGCATCCGTTCTGCTGAATGAGATGCTGCTTCTTGAAACCTGCGAAGAGCCGGCTGACCGTCTCGCGCGATGTGCCAATCATCTGGCCGATTTCTTCGTGAGTCAGAGCCAGCTTCACCTGGGTAGGGTTCTTGGCTTCGGCGTTGTGATCGAGCCATCCCACCATCAATCGAGCTAGCTTTTCACTGGCGGAGTCCGAGAGCATCAGGTCCCGGATTTCGCGGCAAGTACAGGCGTAGTCCTGGCTGATGTGCCGGGTTACCCACAGGGCGAGCTCGCCGTGCTGGCGCATGAGGCGCAGCAGATCGCTTTGCCGCAGGAAGCTGATCTCACACGGCTCCTGGGTCTCGGCAGTCGCTTCATACTGGCGTCCGGAAACTACCGCGGCGACCCCTAACGGATCACCGGCCTCGATAATTCTCAGAATCAGCGTCCGGCCGTCGCTGCCGCAAATGGAAAGCTTCACTCGGCCTCGACGCACAATGAACACTCCCCGCGGAGACTGCCCTTCGGCGAACAAGACCGCCCCTGTGGGATAGGTGGTGGTAAGTGCTTCTTGCTCAAGGGCATCGACTACGGCAGGAGGAAGATCGCCGAAAGTTCTGTCTACCGGCGCTAGTTTTTGGGTGCTGTTTACGATGTGCGTTGCCATATAAGTGCCTCCACTCACAGCTACTATGGCAAGTCCCGAACCAATCTCCCGGCGCCCAGCCGAACCTTGGGTGATTGGTTGTAACGTAAACAAAACAAATGGTTTGATATGGAATCTTCGAGTAAAGCTGGGGGCTTTGCCTGCCGACCGGAGCGCCGAAAGTGCGTGCTTTCACTCAGCTGTGTGTGATCCCCATCACCAGTTGGCTGGTTATGGAAACGGGTGGAAACATCGGCAGCGGGACTCACCCTAACGTTGCGTGGATAGTGTTCAGCAGAGCAGTACGGGAGAAAGGCTTTTCCAACAGCGTTATGCCGCGCTCCAGCATTTCGCGCTCGGCTATCAATTCACCGGTATAGCCTGACATATATATGACTTTCAGGGCGGGATGAGAGGCATTCAGGCGCTCAACCAATTCAGGACCACTCATGCGGCGCATCACTACGTCGGTCAACAACAGATCAATTGGGCCAGGGTGAGACTCCATCCATTCCAGGGCGGATTTCCCGTCGTCTGCCTCGACTACCGTGTAGCCGTGTTCCTGAAGCACCTGCCGAGTCAAGCTGCGCATGATTTCGTCGTCTTCCACGAGCAGAATCGTAGTCCCTTGCCGTTTCGGAGCGACCGTCTCCAATTCAGGCTTCGATGCGAGCCCGATTTTGTGGTCCGCGCTAGGGAGATATATCTTGAACGTCGTCCCGTGTCCCGGTTCGCTATAGACCAGGATGTGTCCTGCGCTCTGTTTGACAATGCCATACACAGTGGCCAGGCCCAAGCCGGTTCCCTTGCCGATCTCTTTGGTGGTGAAGAAAGGCTCGAAGATGCGCGCCATAGTTGCTTCATCCATGCCGGCGCCGGTATCACTGACCGCAAGCAGAACGTACTTCCCTGCTGCCATGGATTGATGCTGATCGGCAAAGGCCTCGTCAAATCTCACTGCGCCGGTTTCTAGAATGAACTTGCCGCCGCGAGGCATGGCGTCGCGCGCGTTCACCGCGAGGTTGACCAGGATCTGGTCGAGCTGGCCAGGGTCTGCCTCCACCACGGCCGAAGGCGATTTGGGCACAATGAGAATTTCGACATCATCTCCCATCAGCGGGCGCAAGAGCTTGCTGATGTCCTTCAGCCGTTCGTTCACATCAAGGACGCGAGGTTGGATGGTCGAGGTGCGGCTGAAGGCGAGCAGTTGTTTGGTCAATGATCTGCCCCGCTCGGTTGCCTTCTTGATGTTCTCGACGTAGAGCGACGGTTCGGCAGCAGGATCAATGCGGTCGCGCAGGAATTCGGTGCAGGCATTGATAATGCCCAGGATATTGTTAAAGTCGTGTGCCACTCCTCCCGCCAGCCGGCCGATGGCCTCCATCTTCTGGGATTGGCGAAGCTGGCTTTCAGCCCGCTTCTGGGCCGTGATGTCGCGCGCAATCGCTGACGCTCCCACGATCTCGCTCGTAGCGTCGCGTAAGGGAGACACGGAAATAGAGACGTTCAACTGTCGCCCGTCTTTCGCGACCCGCACCGATTCATAGTGCTCGATGCTTTCACCTCGCGCAATTTTCTGTAGAATCTCCGATATTTCGTCGGGACGATCGCTGGGGGTTAGAAGAGATATGTGCTTCCCGACGATTTCGTCGGGCGTATAGCCATAGATATGCTCGGCTCCCTTGTTCCAACTGGTGATAATGCCTTTCAAATCTTTGCTGAGGATCGCATCTTCGGATGAATCAATAATGGAGGCCAGCCTCGATCGGTATTCCCCAAGTTGCTCGGTCGTTCTGCGATGCAATTCTTCATTCACCCGGCGCAGTTCTTCGGCGATTCGCTTGCGATCACTGATGTCGCGGATCGCACTCAAGACGAGTGTTCCATTGTCTGTGGACACAGGACTGAGGCTGATTTCTACCGGGAACTCCGAGCCATTACGCCGCCTGCCATAAAGATCCAAGTCCGCTCCCATCCGTCGAGTCTTCGGTGTTTCCGCGAAGCCCTCGCGATGATGGTGGTGCTGAACGCGATAGCGCTCGGGAACCAGCATTTCGATCTTCTGGCCAATCAGTTCATCGCGGTCATAGCCAAACAGCTCCTGGGTTTGGGAATTGACCTGAATAATGATGCCATCGCGATCAACCGCGACGATGGCGTCTGGTAGGGTCTCCAGGAGATCGCTGGAAAGAAGAGCCTCAGCCATAGTTTTGGCCGAGAGCGAAGACGCGGGCTGGTGGTGTTCAAAGGAAGGTCGTGACATACTGCTCGGGTGTCTTGAACCCGGTGTCTAAATCTACGTCGGAACCGGCACATCTGTAAAGGTGACGAGTCCGAGCCAACACAGCAGAATGAACCACTTCCGGGCGGGGCGTGACGTTCATCACCAGACGCGGTGACATCAGTCACGGTAGGCCCATCGTGCTTTTGCGAATCTGGTCGAGAGGCCGCCTGAGTTCATGCAAATCGTCCCACGACCGCTGGAAATGCCCTCCACTCAAGCAGTAAGTTGTGATGTGGCTGCAAACGCGGCCAAACTCACCATCCCCCAGAAAGAACGCCGGCGGGCGCTGGTCGTACCCCGCGAGCATGGGGCTTGGGGGATGTTGCTGGTTCCGTTGGTGACAGGTGCGGCCGTTGGCTTGCTGGGCGGAGGACTTGTTGCTCCGGTTCTGCTGTTGACTACAGCCGTACTGGCGGTGTTTTGGCTGAGAACGCCGCTTGAAAGCTGGCTCGGCACCGGCGGTGTACGTGTTCAGACGTCGCGGGAACGCCAGTTAGTGTTCGGTGTCATGCTGCCCCTTGCCAGCATAGCCACGGTTAGTCTGTGCGCGCTCTTCTGGCACGGAAAGAACCGCGACCTGGTCTGGCTTGGAATGATTGCCGGCATTGCGTTTGCGACGCAGATACTGTTGAAAAAAATGGGACGAACGACCCGAATGGCAGCGGAAGTCGTGGGCGCCGTGGCGTTGACCTTGACCGCCCCAGCCGCATACTACGTTTCCACCGGGCGGCTGGATGCCAGAGCATGGGCGCTGTGGCTGGTCAACTGGCTGTTTGCTGCTGACCAGATCCACTTCGTCTGGCTCAGAATCCGTGGGGCGCGAGCTGCGGGCTGGAGTGAGAAGTTAACTTTAGGCTGGAGTTTCCTGGCCGGACAGATCTTGCTCGGCGGGATCTTGGCGCTTGCCTATCATTTCAGATGGTTACCGGGACTAACCTTGATTGCCTTTGTTCCGGTCTTGTTTCGTGGTTTCGGATGGTTCGGGCAAAAGCCTCAGCCAATTGTTGTCCGGCGACTCGGCTGGACAGAACTGGCTCACGCGGTCGCCTTCGGCATACTCCTCACCGCCAGCTTTCCCTCATACGGTAACTCGGTGAACTGAAATTTCTCGTCCCAAAGGTGCGATGGTCACTTCGTCATGTGCCAAAGCGCACCGAGATGGGGGGCACCCATCACTGCATTTGTAAAACCGCTCGTGGTAAATTTCCCTCGGCCCGAGCTCCCGGCGTCCGGGAAGCGCTAGTGCCTCTTTAGTCCGAGGGCCCTTGCCTGAACGCGTTCTGATTCTGAACAAGAGAGGAGCACTACCATGTTTGCCCGTATCCTTGATTTCGAAGTCAAAACGGAAAAGAAAGAAGAGTTCGTAAAAACCATGAAGAACCAAGTCCTGCCCATCCTCAAGAAGCAGACCGGCTTCTTGGAGATCCTGCCCTTTTTCCCGGAGAAAATGAGAGAGGAGAGGGTGTTTACCATCAGCCTCTGGGCCACCAAGCAGGATGCAGACCGCTATGAGAGGGAGTTCTATCCCAAGATCAACGACATCGTGAAGCCGTTCCTGACAACGCCGGTTAATGTGAACAACTACAACCTCGAGACCACACTCTGCCAGCACTTCGTGGAGACGATGGTCGCTTAAGGCCGCGAACATTGATGGGACGAACGATTCGAAACCCCGGAGCGAATGCTCCGGGGTTTTTCAATGGCCAGCTATTGCTTCGCTACCTCAATGTTTTCCGTAGGTACTTGTATGTTGATGGGCGCATTCCAGTCGTAATAGCTCGTGACCACACCGCCCGTGCCCATGACAACCTGCCGGGGCAAATGGGTTCCGGTGTCCAGGCAAATGGAGTAGCTCATTTTCTTGTCGGCTGGGGTTTTCTTGTCAGCACCATTCTTGTCGGGATGGCGGAACTGAACTGTCCATTCCTGGCAGACTCCACCGTCAAGTCGAACCAATGGACCGCGCACGGCGACGGCATTACCTGCGTCCACCAGCTTAGAGAGTATAGAGGTCAAATCGCGACCTTCATTCATGATGGCCCACGGGGCGCGCATTCCCGGATTCTGGCTGCAAGGATAAAAGTCCGCTGTCGCGGTTGATTTCTGCCAGCTTTCTTCATTGGCCTTCACAAACGCCTCTCCACCCACCCGGATGGCCTCATAATGACTCTGTCCCAATTTACCCAGCATGCGCTCGTGGTCCGGGCAGGAGACCTCCGCAGTGGTGACCAGGGGCTCACCGGGATGGAGACGCATCTCAGTCTTCATGCGCCAGCTGTGGGCTGCGTTCTTGGCCGTCACCGCGCTCTGCAACTCGGACTTGCCACTCACAAATACTGCTCGCACCGACGCCCAGGCCCGGGGACCGAAACCGACGTCGAAAGACGCGTTGGGGAAGGCCGATTCCTGGCTGCCGCACGCTGTCATCAATGCCAAACTCAACCCAATCCCGATCAGTACGATTTTCCCTTTCATACCTTCTCCTGTCGTTATGCAAACCCGCAAAAACGCCGCGCGTCTAGCTGGTGTTGTTAAAGCATTCAGTGGGCCAAATCAGCTAGCTCCGGCCACCCTCTATCTCCCAATGTTTCAATGAATTACGACGATCAACCGGCCGGCCGGAGCGCCATTTTGGGCCATATTCCCCGTTCGCAGCGTGGTTTGACACCTCAGAACCGGAGGTTCTTGTGGTCAGTGCCGTGGCACATCAAGTTACAGGTCCCGTGTCCGACGCCGGTTTGCACGTACGACAACTGGCCCGCGCTGTTTGGTGCCACGATACTCAAGTCAAAATTGATCAGCATGGGCGACGAAGATGCATGCGGGTCGTGGCAGGTGGAGCAGGCTGCGCCCGCCTGCTGCACGTGCTCTCGATGTTTGAAGCTGCGGTCCTGCATGATGCTGCCCTGAACGTCGTGGCACTTGTCGCACAATCCGTAGTTGTTGGGCGTGTACGCAACCCCTGAGGTTGACTTGCCAGGCATCGCCGGGGGAGGTTCCAACATGCTCTGGCGTTCCAACAGGTGAGGGATGTTGGAAGCGTGTGGTCCGGTGGCTCCGTTGGTGCCGATTCCCAGGTTGCTGCCAGTGTCGTTGTTGTGGCAGTCTGTGCAGTATATGTAGCTCGATGACGAGAGCGTGCGATTGGGCAAGGGCGTTCCACCCGGAGAGATCGGTGCGGGCCGCAAGCTAGGTACTTGTCCGCCCGGACCAGCCGAAAGATTCCCCGGCCGCACCACCGGGTGATAGGAAGCGCCAAAGGCAAACTCGATGCGAGTATTATTGCGATTCGGATTCCCTACATAGAACTGCCGCTGCGGATTCCGCCCGAAGCCGGTGCCCCCGGTTCCAGTATCCATGGCTTGTGGCTTGTTGGCGCTGTCCCCATGGCACTTGAAGCAGATTTCAAATTCATTGTTGGCCACTGGCATGAATGAATTCGCCTGCGACTGGCCCTTGACGCCCAGCAATGCACCACTCACCAGCGGCGGTTGACCGACGGCGTTGTTGGAATAATGCGCATTGTGACAGTCCACGCACTCAGAATGCCGGATGGCGCCCGGACTTGTCTCCGGCATGGGATACAAGGCTGAGGTTGGACTCTCCGAGGCATCATGGATGCCGGAGACCGTCACCGGGTGGCGATACATCTTCACGAATTCATTTCTTATGTTGACGTTTGCAACCTCCCCGTCGTGGCACTGGTAGCACGTGTCCAATTCCGGAAGTTTCAAAAGGCGTTGGGCGACCTGGGCCGAATGAGGGCGATGACAGCTTTCGCAGCCATTCTTGCCCACACCCACATAACCGGTGTGCGCACCCTGCGTGCTCGTGTAACGTATATCCTGGGCTAGATCCGGAGGTCGGGAGTGCGCCGAGGTCATCCATCCCGGGGTTTGGTGACAGCTTTGGCAGATGGCCGACGCGTCGTTCGACTTCACCAGGAACTTGTCCATGGTGGGATCAATGGATTCCTGATGAGGGTCGTGGCAGCTCGTACATTGAACCTTACCGTTTGCATCCAGATGAACCGCGTCGCCGGGCGGCGGTTTGTGAATGTCAGCGGTTAGCTTGGGTACGAAGCCGAACGGATGATCGTCGGCGAATCCTTCCCCCGTTCCCACAAGGTTGGAAGGTGAACTGGCTGGCAGCATATAACTGGTTCCCTGAACGAATGGGATCAACCCATCGTTCTCCGTATCACCCAACGCGATGGTCCCATCGTGACAACTCAAACACAGCTTGGACGAGTCCTGGGGCCCGATGGGAGTGATAAAAGCCTGCAGCGTACTGCTGCTGTATCGGGGAAAGCTTTTTTCCGAAAGCTTCTGATTCCAGATCATCGGGCCGGACGCGGCATTGTGCGGAGTGTGACAAAACATACAAACATCCTGCTTGGAAACGGAATGAATGGTTGCGGAGGAAGTGGCCCGAAAGTCGTGCTTGGTATTGACGATAAAACTCTTGCCTCTAGCCGCCCGGACCTTAACGCCGCTGCTGGCGGCTAAAGCCAGCACCAACAGGAGGGTAATTCGCCACCGCATCAGTGCCCACCTCCGGCTCCAGACGGCGGCGCCAGATTAACGCCTCCTTCAGGCCGGGCATGAAAGATTTCCACGCGCCGGTTATAGGCGTCGGCCACATAGATGCGATTGTCGCCATCCACCGTGATACCGGTGGGCAAAAAGAACTCACCGTCCGCACTACCAGTGTGACCGAAGAAAAACAGCAGAGTCCCTTCCGGGCTATAAACCTGCACGCGATCGTTGCGTCCCTCGACCACGTACACCCGGCCCTGGCGGTCGAGCGAGATCCCTTTGGGCTTATCGAACTCTCCAATCGCATCTCCAAGCCGGCCGAAGGCAGAGAGCACTGTTCCGTTCGGATCCAAATGCTGTACGCGGAAGTTCAACGAATCCATGACCCAGAGCATTCCGTCCGGGGCCACCGTGATTTGCGTGGGATAGTTGAACTCCAGCGGACCATCGCCGGGCTTGCCCAGGCGATTGATGACCTTGCCATCCAGCGTCATCACGACCACATTCATCGCGACTGTGTCCACCACGTAGAGCCGGCCCCGCTGCTTGTCAATCGCTATTCCGGTGCAGCGCTTGAAAATGCTTTCTTCTTTATCGATTGCGCCGATCGTGCGCATGAACTTGCCTTCCGAGCTGAACACGAAAACGCGGGCTCGAACCGAATCGGAAACGTAAATCTTGCCATCGCCGTCGGTATCGATGGCGATGGGAGCCGCAAACGGGTCCCGGTCAGGAGGGTGGAAGGTCTTGTATTTTCGGCGGACAGGATCGAAGACGTGGACCACGCGCTGCCGCGTGTCGGCGACCAGGACTCGGCCCCGGGCATCGACCGCGATTCCATAAGGCATCATCATGGACTGCTTGCGATCGTCCAGGCCAACAATCCTCTTTACCCATTTCTTGAAAAAGCCGGGCTTGGGAGTTACATCGGCGGCGCTGCACAGGCTTCCGACCCATTCCAGTTGTGGAGGAAGGATAACTTGAGGAGGTTTGGATTCCGCGTCGCTCGCTGGCCACGACCAAAGGGCCACAAAAATAAACAGGAGGCTCCCTGCCCACAAAAACCGCGCTCTCGAGATTTTCAATGGGCTCACAACTCTCACCATCAGAAAAGGTTGAAGCTCCTCCGGATGCGGAACCAGTAGCGATTGATTCCCAGTCCGCTCAGACTATCATTTTGGTTGATGGAGCTGTGCAGATTGCCGAACCCAGCATCTACGCTGACCTTGCCAATCCGGTATTGGGCCCGTATCTCCCACAATCGATAGTTCTGTGCCGAACTGATCAGCACATCGTTCTCTTTACGGAAATAGGCGCCGATTTCCAACTTGCTCGTTGGCCGCGCCGTCAAACTGAAATTAGTGGTCTGACTGTTTATGTTCAAAAGCGGCGTGGAAAACAGTTGCGATACGGGCAAGGGCACGTTGATATAAAACTGGCCCGTCAGAGGCGTGGGAAAAATCGATCCGGACCCGTCATTGAGACCCCTACTGGCCATCAAGTGGAGTCTTCGGCTCTCCAGTTGTGCCATGTAGTTGTTGTAGGTCCTCTTGGTATCACCGGAGAGATTGAGCAGATCGACTTTCCCATGATCCCAACCACCGCTGAGGCGTACGCCCAGGAATCGACTGGTCTCGGCTTGTGCTCCGTAGACATTGAATTGACTGAAGCCGCCAATTTCTTGCACCAGGTTGAGGCGATCGTAACGGTAATTTCCCGTCAAGCGAAGCTTTCTCACATCTCCCCAGCCCACCCGCGCGTCTCCGTTATTAGACCAGGTTCGTCCGGTATTGCTGAGATTCGTGTTCAGCGTCTGCAGTCGGCCGGTATAGGTTCCTGAAAGATCAAACCCGCGCCACCTCTTTATGACACTTACGCCCGAGTCGGACTCGAGGGATGAGGTTTCGGATTCGAAGCCAGGAAGTGGGGTCAAATGTGCGTACTGCACACCCTGGAAAATCCGGACAGGTTGCGCCAGTTGGTAATCGACCTCGGCGCCCACGCTCTGCGTATCAAGGGTTGGCGGGTTCAGTACGGTTACCCCGCTCTCAGTTCCCGTGAGGTTGCTGCTTTCATTCAGATGCGACAAGGCATAGCTGTAGTGCGAGGAAAGCTTCCTGGTGTGCTGCAGCTGCAGATTTGCGGAATACAGCAGATCGTCGCTCAAGGACGTGCCCTGCCCGGGGAAGTCGAAAGAATAGTGTTGATCGTAAACGCTGGTGTTAAAGAGAGCTTTTCCGTCCCAGAATGAACGATACGCGCGGACATTAAACGTGCGGTAGTCTTCGTCGACCCCACCCGCCAGGCTCAGGTCCCCGATGGCTGTTTCATCGAATTTGCCGAAATTGAGACCGGCACTCCAGAAGAACCCCGCGAGGCGGTCATTGGCTTGCACCGACCAGTCCGATTGCTTATACCCCGTATTTGAGATTGATGTCGGCAGCACCACATCGCTGCTGGTGTCGTTGTATGCAAGTACCAAGTGCGGCGCATGTGGTAAGTCGAGCGTCCATCGTGCCCGGAACTGGGACATGTCCGTGTTCGATCCAAAAAGGCTACCCGAGGTGTCAGCTCCAGTGCGCTGGTAAAAAAGCTCTAACGGATAGTGGCTCGAGGGTAAAATCTCGACATCGGCTCCGCCTCCAATCACGCCGTTGCTGTAGCCGAGTTCATTGACCGAATTGGCTCCATGCATGAAGTTGAAGTTCGTATCGAAAGTGATGAACTTGGGGTCGACGATGATGCCGCTCAGGTCCAATCCCAGTTCGCCACCAATCGCACTGCTGGGCGAACTGCTCTGGCCTATGCCGGTATTGATGGGAGTGAAGTTATTGCCGGAGTAATCGAAGCCGACGACGCCGCGGGCGTGCCAGCCCTCGAACTCCTGGGCGTCACAAGGAAGGACCGCGAATAGCGCGAGTATCGCCAGGACCCGGATTTGATTCGTCCACTTCATGACCCCTTTTCTCCGGCTTCCTTGCGAAAAACTGAGAGAGGCGCGGGGGCGCCTCTCTCTTTATTATTTACAGGTGGCAATAGGTGCAGAAGGTCCCGCTGGCTTGGGTTGGGAAGTTCTGCTCGAAGATGGACGATGCACCGTTATGTGCATCATGGCAGGTCCAGCATTGCAGCTTGCCATTCTCCAGTGGCACCGCTCCAGCGCCGTCCACGGAAGTCAGGCTGGCCGGAGCTAGCACTCCAGCTTGTGGAATCCAGGACGCGCCGTAGTAGGTGAAGTTGACCGGGTGCACATTGGTCAGATCCCGGAGCGTGTTGTCGGTTGGCATCGTTGTGATCTGGTTGCCTTCGCCATCCAGGTAGGTCTTTCCATTAAGGCCCTGATCGCCGTAGTCGTAGAAAGATGCGATGGCAACTGTCCCGTCATGGCAGCTCAGGCACATGTTGCTGGTGGTATAGGCGCCGGTATTGAGCGGTCCCAGATCAGCAATGTCGGTCCCATAGCTATTGAAAATGTCGCTGCTGTACACGCCATACGCAGTCACAGAAGACAGCGTGTGGTTCCAGAGCAGTGGGCCGATATTTGCAGGATAAGTGCTGGCCGCGACTTTGTGCGCGATATGGCAATAGTTGCATAGCGCGTACGAGTTGTAGCCGTACTGGGCGAAACCGGCGCGCAGGTCATGAGCTGAGTTGATGATTGCGCTCTTCGACGGCTTCGGACTCGCGAAGCCCATCGAGGTCACTATCGCCGCCATCAGCAGAACCAGGCCGATTGTTCTTGCGTATTTCATAAAACCTCCAGTGTTATGAGTTGTACAACCCTTACATCTATGAATTACTTGCACTTCAGCAGTACTGCTTTTCTGCAGAGCACGATCGTGCACAACAGAAGTCATGTCAGTCCCGGTCATGTCAGTTGCCTCCCAGGAACTGGAAAACTTGAACTCGAGCGTTGAGACTGTCGCTTACGTACACGCGGTTGTTCTTGTCGATGGAAATTGCCAGCGGCACCTCGAACTGGCCCGGTTGCGAACCCTTGGTGCCGACGAACATTAATACGTGTCCTTGGGCGTCAAAAATTTGAAAGTTATTGAAGGCCGCATCTACCACCCAGATATGTCCGTCGCTGTCATAGGCAATGCCCTTGGGGCGGACGAAGGCTCCCGGCCAATATCCCTGCTTCCCAAAGCGGCGCACAAACTTGAAGTCCGGCGAGAAAATCTGGACGGAACAGCTTCCCGTGTCCGTAACGGCGATACTGCCGTCGGGTCCGGCGGCGACTCCCACGGGATAGTTAAACTCCCCGTTTTTTTCGCCGCGTTTTCCGACCCGGCCTTCGAGCTGCAACGTATCCAGGTTGTAAACCAGTACCTGGTGCACGTGAGAATCCACCACCAATAAGCGGCGCCGGGTTTCATCGAGCGCCAGGAAGGTGGGGTTCTTCATTCCGGTGTCATTTCCCAGCGTGGCTCGGATGTGCCCGTCGGAATCGAATTTCATCACCATGTGCAGGGAAGCGTCGGCGACGTAGAAGTTGTCTTGCGAATCCACCACCAGACCGATGGGGGTTTGGAAGGTGATTCCCTGATCACCATGAAAACGAATGATGGTGTGTTTGTCGGGAGAGATGATGTAGACCAACGCCCGCTGTGTAGAAACGATGAGAACGCGGCCTTTGGAGTCCGATCCCACACCTGCCGGCCGTTGAAACGCCTCGACTTTGTTGGGATCACCGTTCCCCACCATCTTGTCGACCCAGGAGATTTTCTTTCTGGGCTCAACGTCGAAGTTGTTGGAGTACATCTGCAGGAACTTTACCCGCGGCTTATCCGGCGGGAGAGGCCACACCAGGTTGACAGCTGTGTTCGCGGCCTGCGGCTTGTCTTTGGCTGCGGCAAGTTGCACTGCTGGGCCCACAGCCAGTGCCAGAAGGGCGATGCTGAGCAATTTGCAAGATTTCGTGATCATGGCTAATTCGACCCCTTGTTCTGCGGAGTTGCCGGCTGTTGGTTCGTTACTTTCTTTTGTCTGTCCAAAACGTCTTTGCGGTTCTTTTCTTCGATCGCCCCGTACTTCTTCTGGCTCTCTTCCGCCACCTTGGCCTCGTACAACTCGTGGCAGGCAGCGCAAACATCGCCGTTGTGCGTTTTGGCCACGACGATCAGTTTGTCCGCCGGTGAGGAATGAGGTTGATGGCAGCTCAGGCAGGACATCTTCCCGCCGTTTAGTGGATCGGTAATGTCCGCGATGGGATGTTTCGCAAAGGGATGTCCGGCCTTCACGTTGGCGTTGGGCACGACTTTCTCGATCTGCTCAAAACTATCTTTATCTATGGTCTGGCTGCCGAAGAGGGTGACGTTAGCGTCTAGCTTGGTACGATCCGCGTGGCATGCCAAGCACAACCCGTTCCCCTCTGCCCGTAGTTGCTTGGGATAGTCGCTGGTGTGGGGATCGTGGCAGGTGACGCACTGCCCCTTGTCGTAAGGCCCGTGCAGGTCTTCCTCTTTTGATTTCTCGTGGCAGGTGAAGCAAAGCTCTTCTTTCGGAGCCGTAAGGTTAACCGTCGTCGTGTCACCGGTGGTCTTAACGTCATGGCAGGTCGTGCATCCCATGGCGATGGCCGAGTGAACCGCCTTACCTTTGGTTTTGTCCTCATGACAGGAGGCGCAGTCAGCATCTTTGGCGAGGGGCACCGGATGCTCTGCCGCGACCGAGCGTAACCCGCAGGTCAGGACCATCAGCAGCAACCCCAAAATCGTTTTGTGTAGGTGCTTCACGCCTGTCTCCACTGCTGCTTGGTGCACGGCAACCGCCCAAATCGGGAAACGATGATGAATTTGTATACATTTGGTGTAACTCATTGCATCACATGAGTTTCTCGCCAAGCTGGCCGGAATCTCCGATTCGGCATATCGCGCCTGCTTTCCAGAAATGGGCCTTCTACCACATTGGGATTGGTGAAATGACGCACGCGGTTTGCAGGCTGGAGTAGCGTTTTTTAGCAGTTGCGAAATGGAGCTTTTAGGGTACATTCCCGTTCTAGAACCATCAGACGCCTTTGCTTCTGACCTCTCTAGGACTGGGATCACCGTTCTGAGTGACGTTTCTCACAGCCTGCTTCTAAGTTGTTCCCTGGCGTGTAGATCCATAGCTCAGTTAGGCGGAGATGCGCCAAATCGCCGGGTTTCGCCGTGGGCTTGTGCGATATCACCCAAGGTGGGGCTCGGCTCGGCCGATGTGCAGCAGCTATCTGTATGGATCTAAAAGATATTTATGACCTTCGAACATCTGGCGCGGAACGTGCTTTCCATTACTTCCGAACAAGGGGAAGAGATATGGCTGGAAACCTCACCTCCGTACCGCGCAAGACTTGGCAGACTCTCAGTTCGATCAAGACCGGCGTGATTCTGCTGATCGTGGTGGTAATCATTTCCGCTGCAGGAACCGTCATTCTGCAACGCCCGGTGACCGAAGCGGACGAAATGCAGCGCGCGTATTCCCCGCAAGTGCTGCACACGCTCGACGGACTCGGCCTGACCGACATTTTTCATGCCTGGTGGTTCGTTACCCTGCTGGTGATGGTGAGCTTGAGCATCGTGGCCGCGTCCATTCAACGCTTCCCGAACTCATGGCGTTATTACTCGCGTCCTTATAAGAGCCCGGACGAAACTTTTCGAAAGGCGCTGACCACACAGGCGCAGATTGTGATCAAGGATGAAGACAGCGGCCTGGCTGCGGCAGAGCATGTATTTCAACGAGCTGGGCTCAAGCCGGAGCGCATGGTACGCGAGAACAGTTTTTCAGTGTTTGGCGAGCGCAACCGGATCTCAGAGCTGGCCGTTTACATCGTCCATGCCAGCCTGTTGCTCATCTTTCTGGGTGGGATCGTCGATGCGTTGTACGGATGGCGTGGATATGTCGCCATTGCTCGCGGAGAGCAGTCGAGCCAGTTGGAGTTGCACAATGGAACCATTCGCACTCTGCCTTTTGCCGTTCGCTGCGATGCCGTCGGACAGGATAATTATGCGGATGGAACTCCCAAGAAATGGTGGTCGAAACTTGCCGTTCTGGAGAATGGCCGCGTAGTGATGCGCAAAGAGATTGTGGTCAACGACCCTCTGGTGTACCACGGCGTGCGTTTCTATCAATCCAGTTTCGGAAACACCGGCAAGGTGGACAAGATCATGTTCACGGTTAGTCCGGCGAACGGGCCAGGTGAAACTAAAGAGATTGCGCTGGCGCCGGATGAAACCCTCACGCTGGATGCTGACACCACGGTCCGCATTGTTGAATTCATTCCAGACTACGTCGTGCGGGATGGCCAGGTTTACACGCGTTCCACGCAGGTGGGGGACCCGGCCGTGCATTTGGCGGTGGAGTCCAAGAAGTCAGGGAAGACGGTAAATGTCTGGATTCCGCCGATCCCGGGTTTCGAACAAAACGCATCCTCCCCTTACAAGTTCCAAGCCACCGACTTGCAGATGGTCCACTTCACCGGTCTGCAAGTCTCTCGCGAGCCTGGACAATGGGCGGTTTGGGCGGGTGTGATCGTGATGGGTTTTGGCCTGGGGGTTGTCTTTTACCTGGTCCACATGCGCTTTTGGGCAGTACCGGTACGCGACGCTCACGGGCAGTTGGTGCTGTGGGTGGGCGGTACTGCAAACAAGAATAAGGACGTGTTCGAGCAACGTTTCCGCAAGCTGGTGCAAGACATCGAGTCGGAAGTCAAAGTGCAATCGCAATCGTGCGCTGCGGCGCATGCTACTTCACTGGCCGGCGATTAGAGTCCGGCGACGGAGGATGCTTTATGGCACGTGCAAGAGTTGAACAGCAACCGGCGGCGACCGGCATGACCTTGGTGGTTATGGTCGGCCTGGGAGTTGCTTTCCTACTGTTCATGGCGTTTCTAAACGTAGTCAAAAGCGGCAATCTGCTCAACGAATCCAACCTGCTTTATGCAGCCTTGATTTTTTACGCAGGCGCGGGGACGCTCTATTTGGGATTCGGAATCACCGGGACTCCTGCTTATATCCGTTTCGCGTCATTGTCGACGTGGGCGGGCGTGCTCGCCAATACCGGGGCCATCGTGCATCGCTGGTATGAAGCTGGACACCCGCCGTTTGCGAGCATTTATGAGATGCTGCTCAGCTTTGTGTGGACGCTCGCCGTACTGACGTTGATTGCCGAGAAGAAGTATGGGGTGAAGGTCATCGGTACTGTGACCATGCCGGTCGCGATTGTGGGAGTTGTACTGATGCAGTTGCTGCGGACGGAAGTACATCCGCTGGTGCCGGCGCTGCAATCCACCTGGTTGCATGTCCACGTCACCCTGGCCATGCTCGCCTATGCGGCATGTGCCCTCAGCTTTGCGCTGGCGATGATGTTCCTCATCCAGGATAAGGTGAAAACCGAGACCTTCCTGGCCGCGACCAGCCTGTTTGGTATTGCGACTTACGCGAGCGTGCTGACTCGCTTCGAGAAATGGGGTGGTCTAAGCGTAGCCGCCTGGAATCCGGAAGAAAAATCGGAAGTGTTTCTGGCCAAAGGTGTCCGTCTGTTTGTTGTGATCCCCGATCTCGGCTGGCTGATGCTGTTAGTGCTTGCGGCGGTCGCTGCGCCGTTTTTTCTGTATCTGATCTGGCGCAAGACTGGCAATGGAAACTTCATCGACATCGCGAATCGCGCGGTATTTGTCAGCATTCTGCTGCAAGTGCTGACGCTGGTGTCCTTTCTGTTACGGGCCCGTGATGGCCGCTACGGTTCGCTCGATGCCGACGGCTTGTTCCCAACCAGCTTGGCTGCCAGCCCGTTCATTCTTTCGGGCCTGGTAGGCGGGATCTTTGTGTCGTTGCTGTATCTGTTACTGCTGTGGAGGCGCGAAGATCTGGAGCGCATGTTGCCCAGTGCCGAGGAACTCGACCGCATCACCTACAAGACCATCAGCATTGCATTTCCGTTACTCACCCTGATGATCGCGGCCGGTGCCTACTGGGCCAATCGCACCTGGGGTTCTTATTGGAGTTGGGATCCAAAAGAAACTTGGGCGGCGATTACCTGGTTGGTGTATGCCGGTTACCTTCACATGCGCATCACTCGGGGATGGCGTGGCCGGCGTGCCGCGTACTTCGCCATCCTGGGCTTTGCCGTAGTGATGTTCACTTTCTTCGGCGTAACTTACCTGCTGCCCGGATTGCACGCTTATGCCTAACCGCCCTGAGTCCGCGGCGAAGGCCGCCGTGCCTGTGGCCGAGATAGCCCGCACCACGGCTGCGCCGCCCCGTCCTTCGGGTTGGCCAGCCGGCTCCGGGCCGGCAATGTCCGCAGGAACGACGCAGGAGGACTTTGGATTGAGTTCTGTACGGGTCAATTGGCAGCTCAAAGCAATCTTGCCGGTAGGGTTCGTACTGCTGGCCGGGCTGCTGTTCTTCACTCTAGCGACCGTATCTTTGCAGAATCCGGAGCGCCACGCAGTGCTGATGGTCGCAGGGGCGGGAGCGGTCGCAATCTGCGCGGTGTTAATCGGCGCGCTTGCCTATTTGATTCAACAGCCAATGGTCGAATTGCAGGAAAAAATCGGGCTCGTGAGTGAAGGCAATCTGAACGTCGCGGTCAGCTTTTCCCGGCGCAACGACGAAATCGGAGACCTCGGCCGCAAATTCAACCACATGATGCGGCAGTTGCGAGAAAGCCGGGAGGAAATTGAACGCCTGCATCAAACCCAAGTGTCTCGTGCCGAGCATTTAGCGACGCTTGGCGAGTTGGCCACGGGCCTGGCCCATGAGATCCGCAACCCGCTCGCCGGAATCGCAGGAGTCATCGAAATCATCGGCCGCGATCTGCCTTCGACCAGTCCGGCGCGGGCAGTGGTGAAAGACGTTCGCCTGGAAATCGCGCAGATCAACCGTATATTGACCGATCTTTTGGAAACGGCGCGGCCTCACCCCCCACAGGTTCGTCTGAGCAACCTCAACACCACGGTGGAACACGCCGTCATGTTGGCTCGCCAGCAGGTACTGTCAAAGCCAATCAAGGTCGAATTACAGCAGGCGCCCGATCTGGCCGAAGTCGAGCATGACAGCGATCAGATTCACCAGGTGCTTTTGAATCTGCTGCTGAACGCAGTCCAGGCCATGGAGGCAGGAACGGTGCGGGTCGAGATCTCTCCGCAAGGTAGTTACGCGAGTGTGCTCGTCAGCGACACTGGTCGCGGGATTGCTCCTCAGCACCTGTCGAATATCTTCCGGCCTTTCTACACTACCAAGGGCAATGGGACCGGTCTGGGGCTCTCTCTCGCCCGCCGCATCGTGGAAGAGCATCACGGTCGCATCGAAGTCAGCAGTGTCGTCGGTCAGGGAAGCAAGTTCACCGTGCTGCTGCCCTTTCAGATGCCCGCCGCCCGGACTGTCCCTTCCTAGCCTTCCGGTTCAGCCTCCATTTCAATGATCAGCCACTTCGGCCATGCCCCAATGCCGCCAAAGCAGGGCGCTTCCATTTCGTAGTAAATTAAACACCGGTGCCTGCACAGAAAATCATGATCGTGGACGACGAGCGTCTAGTGCGCTGGTCGCTGCGCCAGAAGTGCGAGGAGTGGGGCTATCACGTCATCGAGGCGGATGCCGGGGAACCCGGCCTCAAACTGGCGCAGCGTGAATCCCCCGATCTCGTCCTTCTCGACGTGCGCATGCCAGATCTCACTGGCATCGAGGTGCTGGATCAACTCAAGAAGAGTGGCGACGCCCGGGCGGTCATCATGATCACGGCCGATCCACAGCTTGACGATGTCAAAGCCGCACTCAAGCTCGGGGCTTACGATTTCGTGGGCAAACCGATCGACTTCGATGAGCTTCACGTCACCATCAAGAATGCGCTCGAAGCCACCAGCTTGCGTGCCGAAGTCCAGAGCCTGCGGGGCGAGGTGCGCAGGGAAGCTGGTTATGCCAACGTGGTGAGCGTCTCGTCGAAGATGATCGAGCTGATGAGCTTCGTCAAAAAGGTTGCGGCCAGCGAAGCCACCACGATTTTGATTCAAGGTGAAAGCGGTACGGGCAAGGACCTTATCGCAAAAGCCATCCACTACGAAAGTTCGCGTCAGCAGAAACCGTTTGTAGCCATCAATTGTTCGGCCATCCCAGAGACGCTGATGGAAGCCGAGCTCTTTGGTCACGAAAAAGGCGCGTTCACCGATGCCAAGCAGATGAAGAAAGGGCTGTTCGAGGCCGCCGATGGCGGTACCCTGTTTCTCGACGAAATTGGCGAACTCTCTCCCCTGCTGCAAGCCAAACTGCTGCGCGTGCTGGAAGACCAGGTTATCCGCCGGGTGGGAGGCATTCGTGACATGCAGGTGGATGTGCGGGTGATCGCCGCTTCCAACCGCGACCTCGAAAAGGCAGTGCGCGAAGGTCAATTTCGTCAGGATCTCTACTACCGGTTGGCCATTATTGCGATCTTTATCCCGCCCCTTCGGGACCGAAAGGAAGACATCCTTCCCCTGGTGGACTTTTTCATCGAGCGCTACAACCGCCGATTCAAGAAATCGGTTCGTGGCATTACCGATGAAACCCGCCGCCTGCTTCTCAACCACAACTGGCCGGGCAATGTTCGCGAGCTGAAGAACACCATCGAGCGCGGCATGATTCTGGAAGACGAACCCTTCCTGCGGCCGTTGTATTTGCCGTTTTCTGTGGGCGAGTCCGGCGGCCGCACCGTCTTTGAACGAACCTCACCTGCCGATGGCGGACAGACCTTGCCCAACGGCCGCACTCTGCCGCGGCTTTACATCCCGGAAGGCGGAACTTCACTGGAAGAGGTAGAGCACACCATGGTTGAGTTGGCCATGCGCCAAGCCAGCGGAAACCAGACTCATGCCGCTAAACTGCTCGACATCAGCCGTGACGCACTACGCTACAAGCTGAAGAAGTTTGGGCTGATTGGCGGAGACGAAGAAGTCTCCCAGACTGGCGTGGCTGAGGAGGAGTAAGAACCGTTACGTGAATGGACGTGCACCTGATTGACGGGACCTATGAATTGTTCCGGCATTTCTTTGCCATGCCCGCAGCGTCCGATGTCAATGGCCGGGAAGTTGGCGCAGTACGTGGCGTCCTGACTTCCGTTTTGTCCATGATCGAGGGCGGTGCAACCCACCTTGGGGTTGCCACCGATCATGTTGTGGAATCTTTTCGCAACGATCTGTGTCCCGGATACAAGACCAGCGAAGGCGTAGCTCCGGAATTGCTTTCACAGTTCCCCATTCTCGAGGAGACGCTGGAGGCCATGGGAGTCGTGGTGTGGCCAATGGTCGAGTTTGAGGCCGACGATGCGCTCGCTTCTGCCGCCGCTAAAGCAGCCAAGGACGGCCGTGTGAGGCAGGTCCTCATTTGTACACCAGACAAGGATCTCAGTCAGTGTGTGGTGGGCTCACGGGTCGTTCAACTTGACCGTATGCGCAACACCTTGCGCGATGAAGCCGGCGTGGAGGCCAAGTTCGGAGTGAAACCACAATCGATTCCGGACTACCTGGCCGTGGTCGGCGACAGCGCCGATGGCTTTCCGGGTGTGACTGGATGGGGCGCAAAAGCGGCGGCTCTCACCTTGTCTCAGTACCCCCATCTTGAAGATATTCCTAAGGATTGGCGGGAATGGTCTCCATCAATCAAGAGGGCCCGCGCCCTGTCCGAATCGCTATTCAGCGCATGGGATGACGCCCTGTTGTTCCGTACCCTTGCGACCCTGCGGCTTGACGTGCCGGTCTTTGATGCCATCGAGGACCTTCGTTGGCAAGGGCCGCGCCCGAATTTTGCGGAACACTGCCAGCGGATGAAGTCACCCGATCTGTTTGCTCGCGTGACTTCGACAAAATCATTTCGCTAGCCGAGCTTCAACTCGAACGCCTATCCGAAACATTTATATACTCCATTCACAAATTTCATCGGAATCTTTACGGTTTATTTACGCGTTCCCCTGTACATTTCGCGCATGAGTTCAGACGCCGATTGAAGCAGTGACTTAACACCAAAGCACAACCAAAACAAGCGGTCGACGAGGGTCGATCTGGCGGAGAAGTGTCTTTCCCTGCCTATGCTCTGGTGGGCGGCTAGAAGAACCATGCGTTGGACAAGCCGCGGGCACGTGTGTGTGGGTGCTCTTTATGAGTCAGGGTCAGCAATCGCAGGTCGTCTGAATCACAAAACGAGATAGCGAGATCGCTCTACTCGCCGGAGGCATGACGTGCCTAGACTGTATCCGTCCGCAACATTGTTTCTTGCTTGCATCGTTCTTCTCTCTGCTGCCCAGGCCCAATCCACGTTCGGCGCCATCGTGGGTGTCGTCAAAGATCCAGGCGGGCTCGTTGTCCCCGGGGCAAAGGTCACACTCTTGAGTCTCGACGACCGAACTACGCGCGATGCGCTTTCCGATCCCGATGGCTCTTTTCAATTCATGAACGTGAAACCCGGGCGTTACGAAATCGATGTCCATGCCGATGGCTTCAGCGCCTTCACGCTGCAATCCGTCCAACTCGACGCCCGTCAGACCTTGCGTACCGACGTTTCCTTGAGAGTCGCCACGACGACGCAAATCGTCGAAGTCGGTGACGCCGCGCCCATGATCAACACCGAAAGCGCCACTCTCGCCGATACCAAGGATTTCCTGCAGGTTTCCCAGCTGCCGGTGAACTACCGCGGTGCGACCACCAGTTCGCTCGCTGTGCTCGCCACCGTCCCCGGCACTCAGCAGGATGCTAATGGCAACGTCTCCGTAGGCGGCGGACTTCCATCGCAAGTGCAGTATTCCGTCGATGGCGCTTCTACCGTGAACATCCGCCAAAACGGCGCACTTGCCAACATGAATCCCTCTTCTGAGCTCATCAGCGAATTTAGGGTTTCGCAGTTCAACAACAACGCCGAATTCGCCCAACTCGGCGATATCACCATCGCCACCAAGAGCGGTACGGAACACTACCACGGAAGCCTTTTCGAGTACCTGCAGAACAGTATGCTCGACGCCACCACCTATGGCTTTCCGAGCAAGCCCCATAAAACCTTCAATACTTTCGGCGGAAGCTGGGGCGGCCCGCTCAAGATTCCCGGCTTGATGAAAGGTACTCCGCGCACATTCTTCTTCATCGCCTATGAGGGAAACCGCCGCCGCTTGGTAACTCCACTCTTTCTCAACGTTCCGACGGCCGCCATGCGGGCCGGCAATCTGACCGGCCTCTCCGGTCCCAATGGTGCTCCGATCCTCAATCCCTTCACCGGCCAGCCTTTCCCCAACAACACCATCCCGACGTGCAACCAGCCTGGCTGCATCAATCCGGTCGCGCAGTCGTTGCTCAACGACTACTACACCGCACTCCCCAACACCACCGCTCAGGGCTCAAATTACCTGCAACAGAGTCCCACTCCCAGCGATACTGACGGATACGACATCCGTATCGATCACACGCTTACCGTCAAGCAATCGCTTTACGCCCGCTGGAGCTCGAAGAATATCTCGACCACCGTGCCCAACGCGCTCTTGCCCAGCGATCAAGACAGCGAAACTGATCGCAACCTGATCTTTTCGCACAACTATGCAATCACCAACACGCTGGTCAATGAAGCCCGCTTTGGCGTCTCGCTCTTCCGAATTGGCGTCCACTTTCCCATAGAAGGCGCTGCTGCCATTCAGAACCTCGGCCTGGTGGGCCTCGATCTCAGTGACCACCCGACCGCGGGCGCCTTCCCCACATTCAACTTCAACGACGGCACAGGCTTCACCCCTATTGGCCGCGACAAAGCCGGAGTCACCAAATCGCAGACCATCCAGTTCGCCGATAACTTGAGCTGGGCACGTGGCAAACACAGCCTGAAGTTTGGCGGCGATGTGCGCCGCGTGGGTTATGCCGATATCGAGAGCTTTGGTGGCTCGGACGATTTCGGAGCCTTCACATTCTCCTCTGGCACGTTCTCCGGCAACGCCTTCGCGGACTTCCTCCTGGGCTTGCCGGCAAAAACTTACGTTGCGCAGTCCGGCCCCGACGTCCGCGCCAACACCATCCAGACCGGCCTCTATGCACAGGACGAGTGGCGCATCGCCCCTCGCCTCACGCTGAGCTTTGGCCTGCGCTGGCAAGCGCTACCTCCATTCGTCAGCCCGCTCAACAATCTCACCGCCTTCGACCCGCGCAACGGCGGGGTGATTGTCCCAGACCACAATATCCCCGTCCAGGGCTTCCTCGAATCCATCAACGCTTGCGCCGGACCTTACAACCCGTACGGTGTTGCCAACCCTGCGCTACCCTGCGGCCCCGTGGAATCCGCCAGTTCGCAAGGACTCGGCCCCGGAGTGCGCGGGTTCTACAAGAAAAACTTTCAGCCGCGCATCGGATTCGCGTATCGCCCTTTCGGTGACGAGAAAACCGTCATCCGTGGCGGATTCGGCATTTTCACCATGACGAACCTCGGCCAACTCTCGTTCAATACCACAAACATCAGCGTCGCGGTAGTGCGGACGACTGCGAACTCCATGCAAAACGGTCAGGCCGCGTACCAATTCCCCAGCGTGCGCACGCCCGACAACCCACCAACCATCGCCGGTACCGGCGACTTCTACCAGAACACGCCAACCAGTTACCGCGATCCGCAATCCGCGCAATGGAACCTGACTGTCGAGCGCGAGTTAGTTCGCGACACCACACTCCGTGTCAGCTACGTCGGCACCAACTCCTACCGCATGAGCCAGACGGTCGACCTAAACCAACTCCCGCCCAGCGCAATTTCTCCCAACCCGAACCCGAAGCCCTATCCCAACTGGGGTCGCATCCTTTCCTCGGAGAACGAGGGCTCGGTCAACTACGAAGGCTTGCAATCTGAAGTCAATCACCGCACGAGCGCCGGGCTGACGCTACAGGGCAGTTACGTCTGGGCAAGAAGCCTGGGCAATGTCGGCGGCGATGCTCCCACCGCCTTCTCTCCCGAAGTGATCTATGGAACGCCCGTCGCCGACCGGTTTGACCTTGCCGCGAACCGAGGCAACATCGCCGCCGTCCGTCGCAATCGTGTGTTGGTCTCCGCGATCTATGAATTGCCCGTGGGCCATGGCCGCCACTTTCTGAGTAGCATGGGGGCAGTCCAACAAGCGTTCCTTGGCGGATGGTCCATCAGCACCGTCAGCCTTTGGCAGACCGGTCCGTATCTCACACCGATCACCAGCCCAAGCTATGACCCAGGCAATCTCAACCTCGTCTACCGAGGCGCCTTCCAGCGCCCCGACTGCCTCGGCAATGGCAACCTCGCAAATCCTACGCCCGACAATTACTTCAACCTCGCCGCCTTCAATCCGGTGCCTGCGGGACCTGTAGGGAATTGTCGCGTCGGCAGTCTGCTTGGGCCCGGCACAGTCGCAATCGCCGGCGGGATCTCAAAAAGCTTTGCTATCGGAGAGCGTGTTCATGTGAAGTTCGAAAGCACCTTCACCAACCTGCCCAACCATCTCAACTATGCTCCACCGTCGGTGGACGTTTCCTCGCCAGGTACTTTTGGAAAGATCACCAGCGTTCAGAGCTCAGAAAACGCCGGCAACCGCACCGGCCAGCTTGCTCTGCGGGTCGAATTCTAGGCTTGCATCGACGAGTAAGTCGGTCCAAGGTCGTGGGACGCGGGAGCCGGTTAGAAAGTGGGGTGAAAATGCCCACGGGCAGGTCATGCACTTACAACAACTCGCAGTCATTCCTCGCGAGGTTCTAGGTGATCAGATACCTAGCTCTGGGCGTGTTGCTTGGCCCGCGCAATGTATTGCTCGATCTGCTGCCTCTGCGGGTAATTCGGATTCCGCTGTAGCAGCTCTTCCCAAGCCTGGACTGCGCCTTTCGGATCCATCTTGCCTTGCCACCGAACCACACCCAGGTTGAACAGCGTTCCGGGATGGTCAGGCCGGTATTTCAATGCTTTCTGAAACTCGGCGATGGCTCCGTCGGCGTCTCCCGTGTACCAGAGCGACGTTCCCAGATCGGTTAACAGGTCCGCGTTCTTGGGCTGAGCGTTTACCGCGAGCTGGTAGTACTTGACCGCATCAGGGAACTGGTGTCCGTCGTAGTACACATTGGCGACTTTTACGATGGTGTCGAAGTCATTGGGGCTGGTCTTCAGGGTGGCCAGCAGGGGCGCGAGAGCCTGGTCCAACATTGCCTTCTGCTGTTCGGGAGTCAGCTGCGGTCGTGCCGACCCGCCGTGAGGAGAGCTGCTGTCCGCCGGAGCCGAAGCTTCGGCTGTGTCCGCGACTGGCGAAGCCGAACCACGAAACAGGTAGCCGAGGGCGACCCCCAGTACCAAACAGAACGCTGCCAGTATGTAGGCTTGAACACTGCTCCACTTTTCGCGATCAGCGGCCTGAGGATGAGATGCGGTTGTCTTAGACATGAGCTTCGCTACTCCTTTCAAGATATGGCGCCGGCAAGCGCCGGTTGAGGCGTTTGGAGGTGGAACAGCCGCTGCAATGCAGTGGTCATCTGTTCCTGCTCCACTTTCTCTGGAAGTTCCTTGAGTTCACGGGCCATGGACCCTGCGATCCTCTGCGTCATCCGGGACATCATGGCGTTTAACATTTCATCCTGGTCCTTGGAAAAAGGCCCGTTCTCTTGGCGGAAGGAATCCAGTTCTTGCCGGCAAATCTCGTCCAGCCGTGAGCGCAATGCCACGATCGTCGGCACCACCCGCTCCGCCATCAGCTTGCGGCGGAAACCTTGCGCCTCGGCTTCCAGAATCTTTTGCCCCTCGGCGGCAGCGGTTGCACGCCCGCCCGCATTGTGGTCCACGACGTTTTCGAGGTCGTCGAGGTCATAGAGAAAAACGCCCTTGACCTCGCGCACTGCGGAATCAATGTCACGGGGCATCGCGATGTCCACGATCACCAGAGGGCGATCCTTGCGACCACTGATCATTTGCTCGGCTTCCTCGCGGCTAAGAATCGTGTGCGGGCAGGAAGTCGAACTAATGATGATGTCGGCGTCGGCCATGTGTTGCCAGCGCTCCTCAAATGAAATCGCAATCCCACCCAGCTTCGCGGCCAGCTCGGCCGCATGATCGAGAGTGCGGTTGATTACGCGGACAGAGCCGGCACCGTGGTTGAGCAACCCCCGGGCTGAGAGTTCGCTCATCTTGCCGGCGCCCAGCAACAGGACTTTCTTGTTTTCCAGCGTGCCGAAGATCTGGCGTGTGAGTTCCACGGCGGCATAAGGAATCGAAACCGCAGCGTTGCCAATAGCCGTCTCGGTTCGCACGCGCTTTGAAACCGTAAGCGCCTTCTGCAACACCGCATCCAGGAACCGCCCGGTCGCCCCAACCTTCTGCGCTTGCTTCCATGCTTCTTTCACTTGCGAAACCACCTGTGGCTCTCCGACCACCATAGAATCGAGGCTGGATGCGACCCGGAAAATATGGAGGAGGGCGGCTTCATCCAGCAATCGGTAGAATTGGTTCCACTCGCACAGTTTGAGTCCATACTCGGCGCCCAGCAGCCGCATCATCGAGTTGACGGCCAGGGTGACATCGTTCGCCCACAGCCAAAACTCGGTGCGGTTACAGGTGGCGAGGACAATGATTTCTTCGATGCCTTCCGCCCGCGACAATTGCACCAGGGCTTCGTAGCGCCGGTTCTCGCTGATCCAGAAGTGCTCCCGAACTGCCACCGGGGCTGTACGATAATTCAGGCCAACCACCATCAAAGTCGGTTCCACGTCTGCGTCTCCTGCACCACTCCTGTGAAAAGCACCCGCGGTGCCAAAGAGGGAATCTGGGAGTGGACGGCAATTCCGTTTAGTTTCAGTTGGTTAGCCGAGTTTAATTATCCGGAGAGCGGGGTTCATGAAGCCGGATTGCGGGATATCACGCGGGGCCGTGTGTTTTGGCCCGTTGCTAGGGCTTTTCACCAACGAAGACACGTAGGAAGCAAATGTGCTGAGAATTCATGGGATCGCCTCGGTTCAAGCAGTTCCGTGCGAATTTCTCTGCGCTCTGTGGTGAGACGCTCGGTTCAACCCCTAGACTTCCGCCGGCTCGGCGTCCTTCTCCTTCAAACTTGCCGCACGCGGCTGGTAGACACAGAATGGCTCCTCATCCAGATAATTTCCGGTGGCAGCGTAAGCACGCGCCCGGCAACCCATGCAAATGTTGCGGAACTCGCAGCAGCCGCACTTGCCCTTCAAGTTATTGGCATCGCGCAATTGGTTGAACACCACCGAGTTTTCCCAAATGTCGGCGAACCGCTGTTTTCTCAGATCCCCTGCCAAGGCCGGCAAATATCCGCAGGGATAAACTTCGCCCTGATGAGAGATGAAACATACCGCCGTTCCCGCCAGGCATCCCTTGGTCATGGCGTTCATGTCGGAAGGATGGGTTCCGGGGTGGCCTACGGCATGTCCGATCCCGTGAGGTTTCAGCTCGATTCCGGTTGATCCGGGCATAGCCATTTCAGTGGGGCCGATGTTTTGACCGGTGTGAGCCTGCGGGGCTTGGGTTACATGTGCAGCTTCGGCCGCAACCGCCGAACGGTGCTCCGCAACCCGTCGCTGGCGAACCACGCGGAAGTAATGCGGCGCGCAAGTCGCCTTCAACTCAATGCCGCCTTCGAGCGAGCGATCGTAGAACCAATTCAGCATCCGCTCGTACTCTTCCGGCGGGACCATCTGTTCGGCGGCAATATCCACGCCGCAGCCGACTGGCACCAACAGGAATGTGTGCAGCGCATCCGCTCCCAGCGACTTCGCCAGTTCGAGCACTTGCGGAAGCTGGTGGGCATTGTGGCGGGCGATGGTGGTGTTGATTTGCACCGACATGCCCAGATTCTTCAGATTCCGGAAACCGGCTATGGCGGCATCGAAGGCTCCGGGAATGCCGCGGAAACTGTCATGAGTAAGCGCGTCCGCGCCGTCCAGACTAATGGCAACGCGCCGTACCCCACTATCGACGATCAGGCGCGCGACCTGCTTGGTTACCATGGTGCCATTCGTGGCCAGAGCCACGCGCAGACCCTTGTCCGTGCCGTAACGCGCCAGCTCGAAAATGTCAGAACGGAATAGTGGTTCGCCACCGCTCAGCACCAGGATGGGAGCGGACACGGCGGCAATCTGATCGATGATGTCTTTGGCGGCCTGGGTAGAAAGGTCGGAGGGAGAACTCAGCTCCGTGGCGCTGGCCCGGCAGTGAATGCAGCGAAGATTGCAGCCTTTGGTGAGCTCCCAGAAGATCAATCGGGGCTTGTTCTGGTTTACCTGGGTTGAATGCCCGTTGCCGCTTGTCGAAACCATCGTCCAACCTCCATACCTTAAGCTAGGCGCAACGATAGAGCAGGGCGGATCGCCCAGCGGTGACTCTCATCACCCGAAATTGTGATCCACGTCACGCCCTTGGAATGTTGGCTAATTTGGGGCGAAACCGGCGTTTCCCGGAGCCAGGCGGGGCAAATTCATCGCGCCTGCACCAGCAGCCGTCCAGCGCGGGGCGGGCCTAGTTGTGGTTCGCGATTTCGCGCAGTGCCGCTGTGTTATGGATCACCAGGGTCGAGCCCTTGGACTGTACGATCTGACGCCTCTTCATCTCCGCAAACAGCCGGGTAACCGTCTCCCGCGAGGTCCCGATCATCTGGGCGATTTCCTCGTGTGTCAGTCTGAGTTTCACTCGAGGCTCGGCCTTGGCTGCTTCGCCATTCCTAGAGCTCCATTCCAGCAGCAACTTAGCCAGCTTTTCAGCCGCGGAGTGTGATAGCCCCAGGGAGCGTACTTCATTGCAGGCATTGTGATACTTCTCGCTCAACTGCTCGGCCACTTTGAAGCAGGCCTCGACATCATCCTTCAGGAAACGAAGGAAGTCGTCGCGTTTGACGAAATTGACCTGGCAGGGATCGATGGTCTCCGCAGTCACTTCGTAAGGTTTGCCAGAGATCGTGGCGCTCAACCCCAGCACTTCCCCTGGCTCAGCCAGTTTCACAATCATGGTCCTGCCGCTCGGAGAGTTGATGGAGAGCTTCACGCTGCCTTTGCAGAGCACAAAGATGCCGCGTGGCATCTGCCCCTCGACAAACAGCACGGCACCCTGAGGGAAAGCGGTTGTGTACTTGATGTTTTCAAAGCTTTGCAGCGCGGTAGGCGGCAGATCGCAGAAGATGCGATCGGCCCGCAGCTTGCAAGTCAGACAGCTTTCTACAATTTCCATTCCGTATGGTGAGAGCATGAACCAGCCTCCTGTAACACCCTTAATATGCGCCCTCGGACAGGCTCACTCGTCAGGTCACATCGTGCGTAATCCATCGCCACTGAGCCGGTCACTTGTCTAGGGTCAGTGTCGGTCCGGATGAAGCACTTGGCTGTGCTGCCCGGCACAGGCCAGTGTGACCCAGCTCACATTGTGTGTTTGTGACGTGGATCACAAGCGTCTGTGACGTGTCTTGCTGCGTTCATGCCTCGGCATCGTCCATGCTTATGCAGTCAAGTGGAAACAAGGGCATTGGATAGCGTATTTGTAGATAAGGACAGGCGGTTGATCATGAAGCGCAAGTTCAAGACCATGGATGCAAACGAGGCGGTCGCCTATGTGGCCTACCGACTCAACGAAGTCATAGCCATCTATCCGATTACCCCCTCTTCGAATATGGGCGAATGGGCGGACGAATGGTCGTCTCAGGGTATCCAGAACATCTGGGGCACGGTTCCCCATGTGATGGAGATGCAGAGCGAAGGCGGGGCAGCCGGAGCTGTTCATGGCGCATTGCAAACCGGCTCACTCGCCACCACCTTCACCGCTTCGCAGGGCCTCCTGCTCATGATCCCGAACATGAATAAGATTGCGGGGGAACTTACGCCCACGGCCTTCCATGTTTCGGCGCGCACGCTGGCGACTCACGCACTCTCGATCTTTGGCGACCATTCGGATGTGATGTCTTGCCGCACCACCGGCTTCGCCATGTTGTGCTCGAATTCTGTCCAAGAAGCCATGGATCTCGCGCTCATCGCGCACGCGGCTGCGCTTGAGTCGCGCATTCCTTTCTTGCATTTCTTCGACGGCTTCCGCACATCCCATGAGGTGAACAAGATCGAAATGCTCGCGGAAGACGACATGCGCGCGCTCATCAATATGGACCGCGTCTTCGAGCATCGTCAGCGCGCGCTTTCCCCTGATCATCCGGTTTTGCGCGGCACGGCACAGAATCCCGATGTCTTTTTTCAGATGCGCGAACGGGCAAACTCTTACTACGCGGCGTGTCCGGAAATCGTCCAATCCGCGATGAACAAGTTTTCCGGGGTGGTCGGCCGCTCCTATCACTTGGTGGATTACGTGGGTGCGCCAGATGCCGAGCGCGTGATCGTAATGATGGGCTCGGGCGCCGAGGTGGCTCACGAAACCATCGAGAATCTCAATGCGCAAGGCGAAAAACTCGGCTTGCTAAAAGTCCGCTTGTACCGTCCCTTCCCCCTGGAGCAGTTCCTCGCAGCCTTGCCGGCCAGCGTTAGGAAGGTCGCAGTTCTCGATCGCACCAAGGAATGCGGGGCCATTGGCGAACCACTCTATCTCGACGTGGTGAACGCACTTCACCAAGGGATCAAAAAGGGCGCTTCACAAACCCAACCAGCGGTCGTGGGTGGACGCTACGGACTATCCTCCAAAGAATTCACTCCGGCAATGGTCAAGTCGATCTACGACAACCTGAAAGCCGATCAGCCCAAAGACCACTTCACCATCGGCATCCAGGACGACGTCAGCCACACCAGTCTGTCCTATAACGCCGAGTTTTCAACCGAGCCTGACAACGTTGTCCGGGCAATGCTTTATGGTCTGGGCGCGGACGGCACCGTAGGCGCCAACAAGAATTCGATCAAAATCATCGGCGAAAACACTGACAACTACGCCCAGGGCTACTTCGTCTACGATTCGAAGAAATCCGGCGCGGTAACCATTTCGCACCTCCGTTTTGGACCGCAGCCCATTCGATCCAGTTATCTGGTTTCAAAGGCCAATTTCGTGGCTTGTCACCAGTGGATATTCCTCGAGCGCTACGACATGCTCAGCGCCCTGGTCCCCGGCGGCACTTTTCTGCTCAATAGCCCGTTCGGCGCGGATGAAGTCTGGGACCATCTCCCCCGCAAAGTTCAAGAGCAGATCATTGCCAAGCGCGCCAAATTTTATGTGATCGACGCCTATCAGGTAGCGCGCGACACCGGCATGGGCAGCCGCATGAACACGATTCTGCAGGTTTGCTTCTTCGCCATCTCGGCGGTTTTGCCGGCAGACCAGGCGATCGAGGCGATCCGCAAATCGATTCGTGACACCTACGGCCGCAAGGGCGAAGAGATCGTGCAGAAAAACATGAACGCGGTGGATGAGACACTGGCGCACTTGTTCGAAGTAAAGGTCCCTGCCGAACTCACCAGCACGATTGAGATGCCGCCACCCTTTTCTCCTTCAGCACCAGAGTTCGAGCGGGATGTGTTGGGTGTGATTTACGCGGGACTGGGCGACGAATTGCCAGTAAGCGCATTTCCGGTAGACGGTACTTTCCCGACTGGGACGGCCAAATGGGAGAAGCGCAATCTGGCGCTTGAAATTCCCACTTGGGATCCGAAGATCTGTATCCAGTGTGGAAAGTGCGCCATGGTTTGTCCGCATTCCGTCATCCGCATCAAGGTTTACGACTCGAAAAACTTGCAGGGTGCCCCTGCAACCTTTAAATCTACAGAAACCCGCGATAAAGAATGGCAAGCTCTTAAGTACACGATTCAAGTTGCGCCCGAAGACTGCACAGGTTGCGGCATTTGCGTAGAAGTCTGTCCAGTCAAGAACAAGGCCGAGACCCGGCTCAAAGCCATCAACATGGTGCCCCAACCTCCACTGCGCGTGCCCGAGCGCGAAAACTGGGATTTCTTCCTCAAAATCCCAGATATGGATCGCCGCAACATTAAAGTCACCAACATCCGTCAACAACAGATCCAGGAACCGCTGTTCGAGTTCTCTGGCGCGTGCTCCGGCTGCGGTGAGACTCCATATCTCAAACTGATGTCGCAATTGTTTGGTGACCGTGCAATCATTGCCAACGCCACCGGGTGCTCGTCGATTTACGGTGGCAACCTGCCCACTACGCCTTGGACGAAGAACGCAGCCGGCCGTGGACCCGCCTGGTCGAACTCTCTCTTCGAAGACAACGCGGAGTTCGGTCTCGGTTTCCGGCTCTCCATCGACAAGCAGACTGAGTTCGCGCAGGAATTGGTTCGCCGCGTGGCGGGCGCGATCGGTGAAGAACTTGCTAACGCCATCCTCACCACTCCACAAAAGGACGAAGCCGACATCTACGAGCAACGCCAGCGGGTTGACCTGCTAAAAGAAAAACTGCATGGCCTCGATTCCATGGACGCCCGGCAACTGCTTGCCGTTGCCGACCTGCTGGTAAAGAAAAGTATTTGGATTGTTGGGGGAGACGGTTGGGCGTATGACATTGGCTACGGCGGCCTGGATCACGTATTGGCCAGCGGCCGCAACGTCAATGTGCTCGTGCTCGATACCGAGGTCTACTCCAACACTGGCGGCCAGGCGTCCAAGTCCACACCACGGGGGGCGGTAGCGAAATTCGCCGCCGGTGGCAAACCCGGCCCCAAGAAGGACCTCGGGCTCATCGCCATGAGCTACGGCAATATTTACGTCGCCAGCGTGGCCATGGGTGCGAAAGACGAGCATACTTTGAAGGCATTTCTGGAAGCCGAGGCCTACAACGGCCCCAGCCTGATCATCGCGTATTCGCACTGCATTGCTCATGGCATCAACATGACCACGGCGATGTCGAACCAGAAAGCGGCAGTCGATTCTGGGCAGTGGCTGCTCTATCGGTACAACCCGGAACGGGCTGCCCAGGGGGAAAATCCGCTGACCCTCGATTCTCGGACGCCCACGCGCAAAGTCGAGGATTACATGCTGATGGAAACACGCTTCAAGATGCTCACCAAGAGTAAACCGGAACATGCCAAGGAACTCTGGCGTGAGGCGCAGCAGGACGCGGTTACCCGCTTCCACCTCTATGAGTATCTGGCGCAGCGGAAGTTTGAGAAGGAACCGGCTAAAGCCGAGTGAGACATAAGACGGCGGTAGAGGCGTTGCTGGCAACGTCTCCCGCGAGGAGGAAACATGATCGACCTCAGCACTACTTATCTGGGTTTGCGGCTTCGCACACCGCTGGTAGCTTCAGCCTCGCCGTTATCACAGGAAATCGACGGCATTCGCCGCCTCGAGGATGCAGGCGTTTCCGCCGTGGTGTTGTACTCGTTGTTCGAGGAGCAACTACGGCAAGAGAGCGTTGAACTTGAACACCATCTCTCGGCGGGGACAGACAGTTTTGCCGAGGCCGCCAGCTTCTTTCCTCAGCCCGATGAATTCCACTCAGGCCCTGAGGGATATCTGAAGCACATTGAGCAGGCGAAGAGAGCAGTGTCAGTGCCGATTATCGCCAGCCTCAACGGCACCACGGTTGGCGGCTGGACTCAATACGCAAAGCTGATTGAGCAGGCGGGGGCGGATGCACTGGAATGCAACATCTACTCGATCCCGACCAACCCGGACCTCACGTCCAGCGCGGTCGAGCAGGAGTATTTCGACATTCTCAAGGCCGTAAAATCGGTGATAACGATTCCGGTCACGGTAAAGCTCAGCCCTTTTTTCAGCAACATGGCCAATATGGCGAAGCGGCTCGACCAAGCCGGCGCCAACGGACTGGTGCTCTTCAACCGTTTCTATCAACCCGACATCAACCTCGATGAGTTAGAGATCCAACCCAATGTGTTGCTCAGCACTCCCCAGGCGCTGCGCCTTCCGCTGACCTGGATCGGCATCCTTTACGGACGTATTCGCGCCAGCCTGGCCGCTACCAGCGGCGTGCACGGTCCCGAGGACGTCATTAAGCTGCTCATGGTCGGGGCCGATGTCACCATGCTCTGTTCCACCTTGTTGCGCAATGGCGTCAGCCATCTTCGGTACATTGAGGCGGGCCTGGTGGAATGGATGGAGAAGCACGAATACGAATCGGTTCAGCAAATGAAGGGCAGCATGAGTCAGATTCGCTGTCCCCATCCCTCAGCCTTCGAGCGGGCGCAGTACATGAAGGCGGTCAAGAGTGTGCAACACGTAATGGTCACCGGCCGCGAAGCCTGGAAAATTCTTAGCGCGGAGTAGCACGGCGGTCACGGCAATCAGCCAACCAAGGCTCTGAACCCGTTGCGAGACGAACAATAGGGCACAAGCCAGCGCTTGTGCCCTGAACAGCCCGTGCCCTGCGCACAGATGGTCAGCAGACAGCTACTTCACTTGCAGGGATTCGATGTACTTGGTAAGGTTCGCCACGCGCTGCTGCACTTCACCCTCATGGCCGTGGCTCATGCCCCAAAACAACGAGCCCCACACCGGCATATCTTTCGAGCCGTGTGCGGGAAGATTGGCTTCGCCTCGGATGGTCGCCGCGACCTTTAAAGCCGGATACTTCCCCCCATTGCCTTTGCTCAGCATGGTCAGGTCGGTGGGAGGAGTCTTCAGCGCACTGGCCGCAGGGCCTGCGCCTTTGCCGTCCGTTCCATGGCAAACCGCACAGTATGTCGTGTACATTTCCTTACCGGACGCAGGCGACGTGGCCTTGACCGGGACATGCTGGATGGTTGTCTGCGTTTGGTCTTGTGCTTGCCCCTGCGCGGCGACCGTCCAGGTGAATAGGGCCAATGCCATCAACACCAAAATCGGTTTCTTTGTGGACATGCAGTTTTCTCCTTGAACTAATGCGCTGTTCCCTTTCATCTTAGCGCACTCGCAAACCAAAAGCCGATCACGTTCCTGGTGCCCACCTAGCGGCCAGCTATTGCGCCGAGAGTTTCCATCCTTGTTCGGTTCGCACTACGGGAAGCGTGGATTTCGTCGGGTTCCCGTGATAGAAGTCGGCTTCATACTTATCGATCAAGGTTTGACGATCCCAAAGATTGAAGCTCTTCACCAGCGGACCGCCCACATCGAACACCTCTCCCAATGGATTGGGCACCCATTTCCACGTGTATTCGACAATCGCGTTGTTAACTCCGTTCATGGTTATACCGGCGATGCCCACCAGTTGCCGTTGCGCCAGGGGAACCTGATACGAGTAGGTGCCATCCATTTCTTTCCATTTCTTGACACTGGGGAGAGCCGCGATCAGGCGTTCTCCTGCCGGGGTGAGGGAGACCATCTCGGCACCACGCGCCGCCTTGGCCGATGTAATGATCCCGGCCTTCTCCAACAAGCGATAATGAGAATCCCCCGGGGTTACATCGGCACTGGGCTTCACCAGGCCCGTGCGGAACTGTTCGACGGCCGGACCTGGTCCCTGGAGCGCCGCTGCCACTATTCCGCTCGCCTGCTGCGCATTCAGCGGCGTTTTGGACCGAACTTGAAAAACCAGGTAGCTTGCGATACCAACGATCCCTGCTATCAGAGACACCATAAGTAGCATGGGCAAGAACGATGAGCGTTGTTCCATCTCAACTTCGGCTTCAAACATGGCAGCTCTCCTTAAACCGTCGCGGATTCGTCAACCAACTTTCATTCTTGTCCACCGCATTCCAGATTGCTGTGATTAGGGGCACAATCGATTGTGGCGAACGTCACCCATGCAGTAACCCATCGGTAACCCGAGCAAGACCGCTATCTGCAACATTTCGCAGGCGCCACTCGTTGCCTTACCCGTGTGCGCGGCTTCACATACATCTGTGATTGCTGTCACACCCAGGCTGCACCGCGGCGAAGCATAATCACTTTAGATTTCGGGGAAGGTTGCAGCACCCTGAGGGTGGAGATCCCGTGGCCAAAGGACGTGTTTCGATCGTCGTCGAACGCTGTAAAGCCTGCGGTTTCTGTGTGGAGTTTTGCCCCTCCCACGTGCTCGCGCTCTCTTCCGCATTCAATTCCAAGGGTTACCATCCGCCGCATGTCGTCCATCCGGACAAGTGCAGCGGTTGTGACTTGTGCGGCATGTACTGCCCCGATTTCGCCATTTTCGCCACCAAAATACCTTCCGCTGCGGGAGGTGACAAATGAAGGCTGACCCTCGCGGCGTGCTCACGGGTGTGCACTTCATGGACGGCGACCACGCCTGCTGTGAAGGCGCGCTGGCCGCCGGCGCCCGCTTCGCAGCCGGGTACCCCATCACTCCGTCCACCGAAATTGTTGAGCGCTTCGCCTCCCGTGTACCTACCGTCGGGGGAACGTTCATTCAGATGGAAGACGAACTGGCAGCCTCGATCACGTTGCAGGGCGCGGTATGGGGAGGAGCCAAGGCGTTCACCGTCACTTCCGGTCCCGGTTTTTCTCTGATGATGGAGCACATCGGCTACGCGGCCATGACTGAAACTCCATGCGTGTTCGTGGATGTGCAACGTGGAGGCCCGTCCACCGGCCTGCCCACCCTTCCCGCGCAAGCCGACATGATGCAGGCGCGTTGGGGCTCGCACGGCGACTACGAGATCATCGCCCTCTGCCCAAATTCTCCGCAGGAGTGTTTTGACCTCACCATCAAAGCCTTCAACTTGGCCGAAGAGTTCCGTGTGCCGGTGATGTTCATGATGGACGAGGTCGTGGGCCACATGACGGAGAAGGTAGTGATTCCCCCTGCCGACCAGATCGAAGTCGTACCCCGCCGCCATACTCGCAAGCCGGTTGACGAATACCTTCCGTATGGAACCAACGGCGACCTGGTTCCGGAAATCGCGCACGCCGGCGAGGGCTACAACTTTCATGTCACCGGCTTGACTCACGACCAACGCGGTTATCCCAACATGACGCCGCAGGTCCAGGACCAGTTGGTTCGCCGCTTGCAAAACAAGATTCGCGATGCCGCCGACCGCATTGCCATGTTCGAAGAAGAGCAAGTCGAAGGCGCCGAGGTCGTGGTTGTCTCCTACGGAATCACTTCGCGGGTGGCTCAACGAGCCATCGAAATGGCTCGTCAACAGGGACTCCGCGTAGGCAAGTTGCGCTTGATCACCGCCTGGCCGTTCCCCGAGAAAAAGATCCGCGAACTCGCAGCCCACGTAAAAGCATTCGTCGTCCCCGAACTCAATCTGGGCCAGATGGTGCGGGAAGTCGAGCGAGCGTCCGCGGGCCAGGCAAAAACGTTCGCGGTGTCGCACGCCGGCGGCGGAGTTCACAACCCCGAAGACATTCTCAAGGCAATTGTGGAGGCCAGCCGATGTCAGGCAGCTTGATTTCAGGCGTCTTGAATAACGACGTTGTCAACCCCGTCGAGCCCTTCTTGCGCAGCGATCGCATGCCGCACATCTGGTGCCCGGGATGCGGCATCGGCACCACGGTGAATTCTTTCGCCCGCGCGCTCATCGAATCGAAAATCGATTTGCAATCGCTGGCTCTGGTCTCGGGCATCGGCTGTACTGGGCGCGTGGCTGGCTACGTCAAACTGGATTCGTTCCATACCACGCACGGCCGCGCCATTCCGTTCGCCACTGGGCTGAAGCTGGCAAATCCAAAGCTCAACGTCGTGGTCTATTCCGGCGACGGCGACCTTTCGGCCATCGGGGGCAATCATCTGATCCACGCTGCGCGCCGCAACATCGACCTGAAAGTCATCTGCGTGAACAATCTGATCTACGCCATGACTGGCGGCCAGACCGCGCCCACCACTCCGGAGCACTCGATTACCTCCACGAATCCCTACGGTGTGTTCGAGCCGTCGTTCAATTTGCCGCATCTGGTCGAGGCCGCAGGCGCGGTCTATGTCGCGCGCTGGACCACGTTTCACGTACGGCAACTGTCGCGCGCCATCAGCGAAGCCTTCCAGAAAAAGGGTTTTTCTTTTATTGAAGTGATCTCGCCCTGTCCCACGCTTTATCAGCGCCGCAACAAGCTGGGCGACGGTCTCGATACCATGAAGTACTACAAAGAGAAAAGCAAAGTCCGGCACGGTGCGCCTACCAATGAAGTCGGCCTGACCATGACCGGGGAGATCATCGTGGGCAAATTCGTAGACCGCGACCGCCCCGATTATCAGACCATGATGCGGGCGCAATTCTCCGAATCGCTGGGCGAGAAATTCGTCGACCAAGAGGAGCTGGTATGCAGCTAACGGAAATTCGTGTCGCCGGCTTCGGCGGCCAGGGAGTGATCCTCTCGGCCATAGTGCTCGGCAAGGCAGCTTCGATTTATCAGGGCGCTTTTGCCACCATGACCCAGAACTTCGGTCCGGAAGCCCGCGGCGGCGCCTGCAGCGCGCAGCTCGTTCTTTCCGATTCGCCAGTGTTGTACCCATACGTCACTCGGCCGGACATCCTGGTCGTAATGTCGCAGGAGGCTTATACCCGTTTCGTCCCCGAGCTGAAAGATGGCGGCATTTTGATCGTCGAGCAGGATCTGGTGCGAGTTTCGGATATCGACAAGGAAATCCAGGTCTACAGCATCCCCGCCACCCGCATCGCCGAAGAACTCGGCAAGCGCATGGTGCTGAACTCCGTGATGGTGGGATTCTTCACCGCTGTCACCCATCTGCTGGACGCCGATGCCGTGCGTAAAGCGGTCGCGGACTCAGTCCCACCAAGCTTCCGCGAACTGAACTTACGGGCCTTTGAAAAAGGCTTGGAATACGGGATCACGTCCTTAACCGCCAGCGCGAACCCAGCCGATGCCGACCTTCAGATGCAGTACTCACGAGAATAAGCCTCTTCACTGTTGCATTCTTCATCTTTACGCTGTTGCGGGATTCATCACTCCTCTCCAGTCTGCAAACTGCTGATTGCAAGCCGCCTTTCTCGAAGCGCGCTCCAAACGCTGCAAACACGAGCTTTGTTTGTTGCGATTTTCATCAAAGCGTTGTTGACAATCTCATCGCAATCTCCTGATCCCGGAAATTTCCATCCGTCCATTCGGCTCATTTCACAAGCCTTTCGGCGCCTCCGGCGCACTCGCTCTAGAGTCGCTTCGCCTTGGCATGGCGATTGCCTTAAGAAAAGTGTTGAGTGGCTCGCAAGACGGCCCTCCAACGAGGTGACTTATGACAGTCCTACTGGTTCTCTTCACATTCGCAGCCTTCCTGCTGATTGACCATTTCCGCAGCCGCCACGCGGTTGTGCAGCCTGCATTGCTGGTCGCCGCGGCCAAGCAGGACACTGTGGCCCGCTTAACGCCTGCCTTGGTCGGCGGGTTCGAGGTCCCGGAGCACCTGCGCTACCACCCCGGCCACACCTGGGCATTGAGCGAGAGCCCCAGCTTGGTAAGGGTCGGCATGGATGACTTTGCCTCCAAGCTGACAGGAAAGGTCGAGAGCATCACGCTGCCACAGCGTGGCCAGTGGATTCGTCAAGGTCAGAAGATGTGCACTGTCCATCGCGACGGTTGCGCGGTCGACATGGTTTCGCCCATCGAGGGCACCGTATCCGACATCAACCCAGCGGTCATGCAGGACCCGAAGCTCGCACTCCGCGATCCCTACGGCGAAGGCTGGCTGCTGACGGTGCAGGCGCCCGATGCCAAGACCAGCTTCCGCAACCTGCTGGGTGGCGCGATGGCCCGCTGGTGGACCGAAGAGTCAGCCAGCCGCTTGCAGCACCGGATGCCGATGGCAATGGCCGGCGCGATGGCCCAGGATGGTGGAGTAGCCGTAGACAATATCTCTGCCCAGATCCCAGACCAGGACTGGCTGCCGCTGGCGAAAGAGTTCTTCCTGTCGTAAGTGACCTCGCGGCCTGCGAGGTTGGAGGAGCCTCGCCGAGGACCGCTGAAGCACCGGCCGCCCGGATCCAAGGTGAGACAGCCAGGACCGGGCGGCCGGCGTTTTCTGCACCATCACACCCCGAAAATGACGGCTTCGGAAACAACCTCGAGGGACCCTGCGTATATACTGCTGGCACGCGAGGACACCCTTGACCGGTCAGAACGAAGCCCAGCCCTCTATCACCACGCTGACTCCCACTGACTCAACCCCAACCACGCGGCCCTCGGCCCTGCGCAAGATCCGTGCCAGCTGGAGCCTGCTCATCTTCATCGCCATGTTTGCCGCCCTTGCTTTCTGCGCTAATCGCATCGGCCGCAAGTTCCACCCACCCGATCCGAACAGCATGAAGCCCGGCGCTGAAATGTCCCCGTTGCTCGGGATCATCGTAGAGTCCGTCCCCTTCGTGATCGTGCTATTCGTCACCTGGATCATGTCGAAGATCGAGCGTCGCCCCAACTCCGTCTACGGCTTCGGTGACAGCCGAATGCTCGCGCACTTTTTCGCTGGCCTGGCCTGGGGCGTCACCTGTCTCTCACTCCTCATCCTGACTCTCTGGACGACCGGACTCCTCGTCTTCGACCGCCGCCTACTCTTTGGCAGCGACATTGTCCGCTACGGAGCCATGTGGCTGCTCGGCTTTTTCCTGGTCGGCTTGCTTGAGGAGTACCTGACGCGCGGCTACGTTCAGTACACGCTGACCCGCGGCCTCGCCGGTCTCTACCAATGGATCTTTAAGACCCGCCACAGTGCAGCCTTAGGTTTCTGGACCTCAGCCGTTATCTTCTCTTTCCTCTTCGGCCTCGGCCACAAGTCAAACCCGGGCGAATCCCCCATCGGACTGCTCTCGGCCGGCCTGGCGGCCATGGTCTTCTGCTTCAGCCTCTGGCGCACCGGCTCGTTATGGTGGGCCATCGGCCTCCACACTTCATGGGATTGGGGCCAATCTTTCCTCTATGGGGTGGCCGACAGCGGCCTCATGGTTCAGCACCATCTTTTCGCCACTCACCCGGTAGGCAAGCCCATCCTCGGCGGAGGAACCACCGGCCCCGAAGGCAGCATCTTCATCCTCGCCGTCCTGGCCCTCATCGCCGTAATCATTTTTGTCACCCTGCCGCGCACACACTACGGGCGTGGGTCCAAGGCTCTCGAATAGGCCTTGGCAGCGAGCCCAGGGCTGGTTTTGAGACCGATTGTTGCCATTCAGGCGTCAGCGTTGCAAACCAGTAGTAAGGGTGCACCTCATCCTGTGGCGTTTCTCGCCCGTTAATGCTCCCAACGTCGCGAGGAAGATGAGCCATCGTCTACTAGGGGACGCACCGTGTCTCGGCCTCCACAGAGGGGCAATCTGATTTAGACTGTAAACTGATTTGTTCCCGTGCATGCCCCGGCTGGCGTTTCGCGTGCTAGCGCGCAGAGTAAGTGAGGGCCGGAATCAAATGAAGGTACTTCTTGCACTCAGCATCTGTGGCCTGTCAATTGTGCTATCCGCGCAGACCGGTGTCAGAACTTTCACAAGCCCGGACGGCGCCTTTCGATTCAGGTACTCACCTTCTCTCGTTGACTGCACAAAACTTGTACCATCCATGCCAGCACCGTCGAATGTGCCGAAAGTATTCGTGGGGACTCCGCCTCCTTTCTCTGTTCCAGATGGTTGCATCAGTCAGGCACCGATGTGCACCGACCCGGGAGTCGGAGCCAAGACTATCGCGTGTTACGCCTACCCAAAGGACGAGTTCAGGAACAAGCCTGCGTTCATTGCCGCAACGTTCTTCGTCGCTGAGATTGCGGAGGCGACGACCGAGAAGGATTGCTTGCGGGGCTCGCAGTATTGGAATCCCGGGAGCACTGAGACCGCGAAGGTCACCAAGATCAACGGCACTATCTTCACAGTGTTTGAGGTAGAGGATGGCTGGGCCGGTGGCGGGCAGTGGGGCGTGATATACCGAGTGTTCCACGGGAGTACGTGCTATGAGTTAGGCATCCAGAATGCCGCCGAGAATTCTGGTGCGTTTGACGAGGGCACTTTTGAGGAGTTCACGAAGGAAGACAACGACAAAGTTCATCGGCGGCTGAATCAGGCTCTTAACTCGTTCACATTCTTGAGATAGCCCTTCTCGCCCCTTGACCTTAATTCGCGATTAGGCTCATTGAGAGTCAATGAGTCCGGTGAATGTCCGCGATTGTCAGCCGTTCCGTAGCGCCTGCACCTGGGTCATCGGCATGACCGCGGCCTGGCAGGCGTGGCACAGTGTGCTTTCCTTCAGATCGATCCACTCCACAGCATGGGAGGAAGCCATCACGCAGCGGTAGTCATCGCAGTGCGTCAAGCTCAGAGTATGTCCCAATTCATGGACTGCTTCCTTCAGGAGGCGCTCACGAAATAGTCCGTGATCGGGCGCAAGGCCATAGAACTCCTGGCGCAACCGGTGAGCCGAGACCACGGCGCAAGGGCCGCCCACCTGTGCCTCGCCGAAAACAAAAGTGAGAATCGGAATATAAAGATCGACAGCGCTTACACCGAGCATTCGCCAGGAATCTGCGGTAAGGAAAGTCTGCATGCGCTTCAGGATTTCGGAGGAATGGTATTGCTGGCGCTCTCCATGGAACGCGAACTCGGGATCCAGCCGGACGGGCAGCACGTTACAGGGAACGAGAAAAGTCTCTTCGATGGCAGGGCACAGATCATTCAGCAGCCCGTCATCCACATTCCCGATCGGCAACAGTTGCAGCGGCTTCATCGCGTGCCTTCACCGGGTTTCAACCGGAGTGCGAGTCCAGCCGTATTTCTTCAGCTTGTGGTACAGAGTGACCCGGTCGATGTCCAGTATCTCCGCGGCATGGCTCTGATTGCCTCCACATTCCTCGACCACTCGCAGAATGTGGGCCCGCTCCATTTCCTCAAGCTTCTTGCCCGAGGCACCCAAGCCCGAGACGCTCTGGGGCTTGAAAATGAAGTCCGCTTCCCGCAGTTCCGGCTCCTGGCCCACAACCATGGCGCGCTCCACCGCGTTCTCCAGTTCACGAACGTTGCCCATCCAGGGTTGCTCCTGGAGGTGGTTCATGGCCTCAGGCGAAACCCGGGTGATGCGCTTGTTCATCGCCAAAGAGAACTTGCGGACGAAGTGGTCCACCAGCACCGGGATATCCTCCCGGCGCTCGCGCAGCGGCGGCAGCTCTATGCGGAAGACGTTGAGCCGGTAGAAAAGGTCGGGACGGAACTTGCCCTCTTCGATCAAGGTTTCGAGATTCTTGTTGGTAGCAGCGATGCAGCGGAAGTCCACTTTGATGATCTGGTTGCCGCCCACCCGGGTGATTTCGCGTTCCTGCAACACCCGCAGCAAATCGGTCTGTGTCTTGAGGGTGATGTCGCCGATCTCGTCGAGAAAAACCGTTCCGCCCTCGGCGATTTCGAATTTGCCTTTCTTGCGGTACTGCGCGCCCGTGAAGGCCCCCTTTTCGTGTCCGAAGAGCTCGCTCTCCAAAAGCGTCTCCGTCAAAGCGCCACAGTGAATGACGACCAGCGGGTGAAACCTCCTTGTGCTGGCTTGATGGATCGCGCGCGCCACCAGTTCCTTTCCGGTGCCGCTCTCTCCCGTGACCAGCACCGTGGCGTCTGTAGGACCCACGGTCTCAATCGCATCGAAAACCTTGCGCATGGGGCCGCTTTGTCCGATCAGTTCCAGCGGGCGCGCGACTTCGGCAACGGTTTCGCGCAGCAGCACATTCTCCTGGGCGGTCCGTTTGTGCGCCAGGGCGTTCTTCAACAGGTGCGCAATCTCGTCCGGATCCAGCGGCTTGGTGACGTAGTCATAAGCGCCGTTTTTGAGCGCTGCGACCGCGGTCTCGACCGAGGCATAGCCGGTCATGATGATCACCATCAGCTCGGGGTCGATCTCGTGCATGCGTCGCTGCAATTCGATGCCATCGGTCCCGTGCATTTTGATATCCACCAGGGCCGCATCCCAGCGTTGTTCCGCCAGCCGGGTCAGTGCGTCGCTCGCGTTTTCTACGGTCGTTACTTCGTAGCCTTCTTCGCGAAACCATTTGCCCAGCGAGTCGCGCACACTCAGTTCATCGTCCACGATCAGCAGTTTTCCTTGTGTGCTCATGTCAATCACCTCACCTTCATCGCGACATTTCCAGCTCCGACGGCCGCCAGGGAAGCGTCAGCGGCGTGGCGTGGCAGGGTCACGGTGAACGTCGTGCCCCGGCCCAGTTCAGATGCGACCTCGATGCGTCCGTTATGCCGCTCCACGATGCCGCGGCTGATTGCCAAGCCCAGCCCGACTCCGTGTCCACTCTCCTTCGTCGTAAGAAACGGTTCAAAAATCTGGGGCAGCACGTCAGGGGCAATGCCCGCGCCATCGTCCCGCACTTGGATTGTGATTTCTGTTCCGTCGCCACTCAGCCCAGCCTTGATCCAAAGATTGCCGCCGCGGGGCATGGCGTCGATCGCATTCATGATCAATGCCAGAAAAACCTGTTCCATCTGCGCAGGATCGCAAGGCACACGTGGCAGGTCTTCAGCCAGCTTCAGTTGCAGATGGATTCCGCCCAACTCCAGTTGATGCCGCACCAGCAGCAGGCAACGATCAATCACTTCCCGCAGGTCGGTAGGCTCCACGTTCATGGGTGCGGTTCGCGAAAGCACCAGCAGGTTCTTGACCAGTTCCCCGCAGCGCCGGCTCTCGGCGGCGATCAGGTCCAAGCACTCCATCGTCTCCCCGCGTTTTTCGCGCTCAGCTTGACCCGTCCCGACCCACTTCCGCAACAATTTGGCGTAGGTCAGAATCCCTGATAAAGGGTTGTTGACCTCATGCGCCACCACCGCGGCCATCTTCCCGATGGAAGCCATTTTCTCCACATGTAGAACGTGATCGTGAGCGCGCTTGAGTTCTTTGGTTTTCTGCTCGACGCGATCTTCGAGCGTCTTTGCCCAGGTTACAATTTCTTCGTTCGCGCTACGCAACTGCAGACTCATCCCGTTGAATGAATGCGCCAGGTCACCCACCTCGTCGTGGGATCCTACCTCGATCTGGTAGCCAAGCTCTCCATCGGAGAGATGTTCGGTGCCATTCTTCAGCGCCTGGATCGGCTTGCCGACCACTCGCCACACGAATAACCAGCTCAACACCGCCACAATCAGCATTGCCCCCGCCGTGTACGACAGCATGCGAGTGCTGCTGACCGCAAGTTGCGCGTCGGCTTTCGCCAGCGACAGATTTGTATCGAGCACACCCAGAACCTGCTGGCCCGCAGCATGCGCGTGGCAGTCGGCGTTCGAGCAGCCCGGTTGATTCTCGATCGGAGTGATGATTCCCAGCACCCGCTGGCCGCCGCCATTGCGATATATGCGAAAGCGGTCGGGGCGATTCAGGCGCGCCAGCGGCTGCGACTGGGTGTGGCAGCCATAGCAGGCCTCCGCCTTTTTGTCGAGAACGTGGTTGACTTCCGACGGATCGGTGGAATAGCTGATCCGGCCTTCCTGATCGAACACGCGGACCTTGACCATGCCGGGCTCGTCCGCGATGGTTTGAATCGCGTGGTACAGTCCCTCGCGATCATTGCGCAGCATGTAGTAGGTAGTGCTGCGCCGGATCACGTCGCTCACTCGCTCCGCGCTGGCCAACGTCGCGGCTTCGAGATGCTGGCGGTGCAGGCGGATATTCATATAACCGAGCAGCGCGAAGATTACAACCATAACTGCCAACAGAGCTCCGATCAGTTTTGCGCTAATGCTGTTGGTCAGCCCTTTTCGTCCCAAAACTCCGCGAATTGGTTCAGTCTCCGGCATGGCCTAATACCGCGGTTGCAGCCACAGGTCTGATTTCGGTTCGAGGACGCCGCTCCGCCCGATGGTTTTCCTCGGGGAAGATAGGCAGATACTTCACTGCCAACCCGAACAGAGCGAAGCCCGATGCGATGATCATCAGGGTCACCGAAAACTCCGTCCACTTGGGCACGTAGTGATGCCCGACGTACGTCTCAAAGCCGGTAAGGCTGACATTGAGGCGGTTAGTGATGAATCCGAGCAGACTGATGATGGAGGCGAGATACAAGCCGTTCGGCGATAGTCTGACCTTCTTGAAGCTGAGCATGGTGATGGGAATAACGAATGCCAGCATCAGTTCGAGCCACAGAAAATACGCTTCGTAACTTGGCTTTATGATTTGCCCCAGCATGTCTCGATTGACGTAATCCTCAAAGCGCAACAAAGCATTGACCCAGAGAGCAACCAGCAAAGCTCCTCCCAGTTCGACCAGAACCGGCAGTTCCAGGTGACGGCCGAAGGCTTTCGCACTCTGGGTGGACTCGAAGATGGTCATGGCTAAACCCACCGCGATCGCCGAGCCGAAGAAAAGAAACGGCAGCGCCGGCGTATACCAGAAGGGATGCAGTTTGCTGGGCATGATCAGATAAAGCGACCCCAGCGAACTCTGATGCAGCGTGGAGAGCAGGATGCCTAGAACGACCAGCACGGCGTAGATTTTCTTAATCCACTTGATGGGAGTCTTCAGGTTGAAGCGCTCCAAAACATTGGGAAGAAATTCGAAGAAGAGCACGGTGGTGTAAGCCATCACGCACATTCCCACCTCGAACATGACCGAGTGCGGGTTCATGTAGATGAGCTGATGCCAGATGTACCAGGGGCGGCCGAGGTCGAACAACAGTCCAACGATGAAAAGTAGATAGCCCAAGAACGCCGTCAACACCGCAGGCCGCACAACGCTATGCAGGCGCTGGACATTGAACAGGTACACCGCGCCAATCACGCAGAAGCCACCAGCCGCCAGCATGACTCCGCACAGGCAGTCGAAACCGATCCAGAGCCCCCAGGGAAACTGGTCCGTCATGTTGGAAACCGCGCCCAGGCCGTAGAAATAGCGAATAAACGCAGAGTACAAGCCCAGGCCCATGATTACGAGGAATACAACCTTCCAGAAACTCAGCTTGATCTTCATCGCGCGCTCCCGTTCTTTTCTTCTTCTTCAGCAGCGGCGACTTCTTCGCGGCGATGCGAGATCCAATAAATGCCTCCCAACACCAGCGACCAGACGGGGATAAAGTCTGGAATTTTCGACATCACTCGCCCGGTGTATTCCGGCATGGGAGTATCGCCGATCTTGGCAGAGGCCGGATAACCAAACTCCTCAACGTTGGCGCTGGAAAGAATAAATACCGAGGTTCCGCCAACTTCGCGAAGACCATAAATGCGAGGCTCGTAGTTGGAGGGATTTTGACGGATACGGTCCTGCGCTTCCTTGATCAGGTCTTCGCGCTCCCCGAACTTGGTGGCTCCGGTCGGACAAATTTCGGCACAGGCCGTCTGCTTGCCGGCCAAGACGCGATCCGGGCACATAATGCACTTGCGGACCCGCGGGTTCAGCGAGTGCCATTCGTACTTCGGCTGGGCAAATGCGCAAGCCACCATGCAGTAACGGCAGCCAATGCACTTCCAAACGTCGTATACAACCGGACCTTCCTTGGTCTTATGGAAGGCACCCACCGGACAGGCCGAAGCGCAAGCGGGATGCTCACAGTGCATGCATAGGCGGCGCATGAATTTGTCGTCCTTGGTCAGGACGACGGTGTATTTGTGTTCGGATTGCACCGCTTCGGCTGCCACTTTGTCGTCGTAGGGCAGTTGGTTCTGCTGCGCGCAGGCAACTTCACACTGTTTGCAGCCGATGCACATGGTCGCGTCGTACAGCAGAGCTTTACTCATGGGAATTACTCCTCGTCGTCCCCCAGCGGGACTTCCGTTCCCGGGGTATGAAATACGACGTACACGTCTGCGGTAACGGCACAGGTTTCGGAACCGTGCGGGGCACGTTGGGCGGGCTTGCGGGCAGGAAAAAACCGGGTCCGGAGAGGTGAACATCCGGACCCGTGGGGACTGTTCCATGTGGGAAAGCGACCGGGAGAGGAGTTTTCCGGCTAGCTACGGATCGGCCGTTTTTCCGTTCCGTCCGCCGAATTGAGCCGGACATCTTCATACTCCCCTTACGCCATCCTCGGCCGCGGTCCGTTGGTTCCTGACGGCGACGGTGCGGCAAAAGGAACAGTCAATCACTTCTGTAGGCTACGAATGTAGGTCACAATCATCTTCACCTGGTCGGGCGCCAGAGTCTTTACCATGCCCGGGTGCTTCGGTTTCTCTACAACCGCCTTGGCCATGTCATCATCCGAAGTCTTCTTGGCTTCGTCTGAAACCAGGCTCGGAATCTTGGCGGCGGGCTTGCCCGCTGCATCCACTCCGTGGCAGGCGGCGCATTTGGTTTTGTAGAGGCTTGCTCCGTCATCGGCGGCCCAGGACAGATTGGGAATCAGAATGAACAGGGCCACCGCGATTGTCATCACCAGCATCACCAGCTTTGTCGTCTTCATGATTTCGTTTCCTCTCCTTCTAAGGTTAAGCACCCGATGAAAGCAGCGATTGTTCTCGCGGTCGTGTGCGTGTTGCGAAAATAACCACTGCTGCCATCTTCTCCATGAATGTATGTAAAAGAACTCAGCAGCCGCATCGCTGCCTAGTTGAGAGTTTCAACGTTTAGAGGTAAGGACGCAGTGACCCCCGTCACCCAAACTTGTGACTTAAGGCTGTGTGTAACTAGTTGACCAGGCCAAACTTAGCGTTCCTCGATCACATGAACCCGTGACTGCCGTCACAGCGTCTCTCGCAGGACGGAGAGACAATCCTTCCCAGTGAGATGAGGCCATGCCGATACTCATAACGGCTCTGCTCGCAATGGCGCTATTTGGCCTCGTTGGGTTCCAGTTGGTAATGGCAATGATCCCGGAACATGCCGGGTACGTACCTGTGACTTCCGGCTGTGCCTCCACCCTTAATCCAAGCCTTTATAGACCGCGCGGCGAGGATGCCCCGAAAGCAAATCGATTCCCAAAAAAGGAGAAAGTTCATGAGCACGCTTGCACTAGATAAGAAAGCCGACCTGGCAGGACCGGGAATCGGCGATTACAGAGAATTGGAAAAAGCTCTACCGCGGAGTTACCGCTCCTTACTGACTCCGAGAGAGACGCAGCAGGCCATTTTCCACCTGAAACGTTACATCGAAGATCATCTTTGCGAAGAGCTCAACCTGATGATGGTTGAAGTGCCGCTCATCGTCGATGTGGAGAGTGGCGTCAACGACATGCTGGATCGCGATGGGTCTCGCACCCCGATTCAGTTCCATATCTCCAATGATCGCAACCTGCATCCCGTCGACGCCCAAGTGGTGCAAGCGGCCACCAAGTGGAAGCGCCTTGCCCTCAAGGAATTCGATTGCAGAGTCGGCGAGGGCATCTGCACCGACATGCGCGCCGTTCGCAAGGACTATTTCCTGGACCACGACCACTCCGCCTATGTCGACCAATGGGACTGGGAGCGTGTCATCATCAGTGAGCAGCGCAACCTGGAGTTCCTGAAGGCGGTGGTCAGCAAGATCTGGAAAGTGATCGTGGGAGCCGAAAAATTTGCGCAATCCCTGTTCCCGCAATTGAAAGACTTTCGCTATCCCGATCTACCGGAAGAGTTGATGTTCCTGCACGCCGAGGAACTTCTCGATATGTATCCTCACCTGCCACGCAAGCAGCGGGAGACTGCGGTGCTGCAGAAGTATCCGGCAGTGTTCATCATCGGAATTGGCTGGCCATTGAAGGATGGCTACCCTCACGAAATGCGCGCCGCCGATTACGACGATTGGGTGACCGACACCCACGATCAGACCGGCGAAGACACGCATGGCCTGAACGGCGACATCCTGGTATGGAACTCGGTTACCCAGCGGCGCCATGAACTGACCTCGATGGGGATCCGGGTCACAGCCGAGACCCTGAAAAAACAGCTCACCATGGCCAATCAACTGGACTTCATGCAATTGCCCTATCACCAGGCAATCCTGAACAACCAGATTCCGCTCTCAATCGGCGGTGGAATCGGGCAGTCACGCACTTTGATGCTGCTACTCCGCAAAGCTCATCTCGGAGAAGTCAGCGTCACCGTATGGCCGAAGATCCTGAAGGAGATGTGCGCCGGGAAGAATATTTTCGTGCTGGAGTAGAGAGGTTCTTGGGGGAGGGCTGCAAGGGGGGTAGTCGTAACGACTATCCCCTTGTCCTTTTGCCCATCAGGAATTCCCGTATTGGGTTCTCTGATTCCATTCCAGCCCGGCGCGTTCTGTCAGTCTCTTTAAAGTCTCATTCTCTCGTCGCCGATGAACTCACCAGCAAAGTTCGGGGGATTTCCGTCTCGTACTGTCTCTGGGTTGGAGAATCGAGCTTATGAAGGAAAATGCAATTACATCCGAGTCCCAAGAAAAAAGTCTTAAAGCTCTCGGCCTCGACAATCTTGGTCGAGTCCACTGGGACTTGTCTACATCCGCCCTGTACGAAGAGGCTGTGCGGCGTTATGAAGCATCCTTGAGTCATCTTGGGCCGCTGGTAGTACGCACCGGCCAGCACACCGGGCGATTGCCGCACGACAAGTTTCTCGTCCGCGAACCTTCCAGCGAAAGCAAAATCTCCTGGGGCAAAATTAACCGCCCCATGGCCCCGGATAGATTCGACGGGCTCAAACACCGGCTCTGCGCCTATCTTCAGGGCAAAGATATTTTCATTGAGAACTGCTACGCGGGCGCGGACGAACACTATCGCCTTCCCATTCGAATCATTAGCGAACGCGCCACCGCCGCCCTATTTGCCCGCACCATGTTTATCCGCGAACTGGACTTGGAAAAACTGGCCAAGCACGTCCCTGAATTCACCGTGCTGCACGCTCCCAACTTCCATGCCGACCCGGAAATTGACGGCACCCATTCGGAAGCGTTCGTGCTGATGCATTTCGGAAAGAAGTTGATTCTCATCGGCGGCACGGCCTATGCCGGGGAAATCAAGAAATCGATTTTCACGGTGATGAATTATCTGCTGCCGCAAAAAGGGCGTCATGGCCATGCACTGTTCCGCGAACTATGGCAGCGACGAAAACGATGCCGCCATTTTCTTCGGTCTTTCCGGCACCGGAAAAACTACGCTGTCTGCCGACCCTGGCCGCACTTTGATTGGCGACGACGAGCACGGCTGGAGCGACAACGGCGTCTTCAATTTTGAAGGCGGCTGCTACGCCAAAGTCATCAAACTCTCACGCCAAGGCGAGCCCGAAATTTACGAAACTACCCGGCGTTTCGGGACGCTTCTTGAAAATGTTGCCATGGACATGCGCACCCGGCACGTCGATCTGGATGACGCCTCGCTTACCGAAAACACTCGCGCCGCTTACCCCATCACCCACATCCCCAATATGACCCGCACCGGCAAAGCCGGACATCCCAGGCACGTCATCATGCTCACCTGCGATGCGTTTGGCGTCCTCCCCCCGGTGGCCCGTTTAACGCCCATGCAGGCCATGTACCACTTCCTTGCCGGTTATACGGCAAAAGTAGCGGGCACGGAGGCGGGAATCAAAGAGCCGCAGGCAACGTTCAGCCCCTGCTTTGGGGCGCCGTTCATGGCGTTGCCGCCCACCGTTTACGCCAAGTTACTCGGCGACAAGATTGCCAAACACAACGTCGACGTGTGGCTCATCAACACCGGCTGGAGTGGCGGCTCTTACGGACAAGGCCAAAGAATCAAACTGGGATTCACCCGCGCCCTGGTCAAAGCCGTCCTCTCCGGCACGCTCCAAACTGCGGCCACACAACCCGATCCGATTTTCGGATTTGCCGTACCGCGGTCGTGTCCCGGTGTGCCGGACGAAATCATGATCCCCCGCGACACCTGGAAGGACAAGACTGCCTATGACCGCAAGGCGCGCGAACTGGCGGTGATGTTTGAGAAGAATTTCGCGGAGAATGCCAGTGACGCCCCGGAAGAAATCAAGAAAGCTGGCCCCAGGCAACTAGCTGTCGGTAGCGCCGTCTAACTCGACCCTGTCTCGCTTCTTGAACATCCCAGGATCTCAGGATGTCCGGTTTAATGAAGCACCAGGTTTTCCGCTCGTGCGAGCACCAACTTCGTGAACACTAGATGAGTTAGAATCCGGCTAATCAGAATGCAACCGCCCTTCGGAAGGCTCCGCCCATGATCGACATCGCTCGCCTGTTTCAAGCATTTCTTGCTCCCGCCTTGTTCGTTTCCGCAACCGCCTTGCTGATCCTCTCGATCAATGTCCGGCTGATGGGTATCGTCAGCCGATTGCGGCAGTACGTGCATGCAAGACATGATGCCGCCAAGAATAACCGCGCGCAGGAGGCGGAAGCCTACACGGCGCAAATCGGTTTGATCGAGCAGCGCGCGGAAATGATCCGGCGCTGCTTTCTGCTGGTGCTCATTTCTCTGGCGGGGACGATCGCTTCCTGCCTGTTTCTCGGCGTCGGACTCTACTGGAAAGAGGCCGCGGTGGCGGCAGTTGTCGTTTTTGTTCTAGCCATGATCTGTTTGCTGGCCGGGACCTTCTACTATATCCACGAGGTCATCGTGTCGCTGAGTTCGGTACACAACGAAACCCGCGATTCACGGTTCATGGACCTCGGCACTCCGCCGGAAATCCGCGGACACCATCCGCTGTGAAAGATCTATCGATCTCTGGTGGGCCGGGCAGTCGCGCACCTTGATGCCGTCCCTCTGCAAAGCTTGCGAAAGTGCCTTACGGTGTGGCCGGAAATCCTGTAGGAATGTGCGCGGGGCAAGAAGCGCGAAAGGACAGTCAGAAGGCGACTACCATCATGACTTAAGGTTCAGAATTTCCAGCTCAAGGTGTCAAGCGGCACTGCTCGACGACGTCGTGGATCGAACTGATGACCAAGTCGGGGCGATCCATTTGGACATAATGGCCAGAGCCCTTGGCCACCAAATGCTTGCCACGGCTTGAAAGCTCCGTCAGTTCCATCTGCATTTCCGCCCAAGTAGCCTCCGTTCTTCTGTTGATCTCAGGTGACAGATCGGCGATTGGCTTATCGGGGTCATGTGAAATGACTGTTACAGGAAGGCTATCGAGTGACTTTGAATCGCTCGACACCTGGTCTTGACTCAGTTGGAAGCCATCAAGTTCATCGACGATCGTGCGCATCAGGGTCGAATCACAGGAGCGCTTTGCGGTAGCCAGTGCGGCGTCCCGAAACTGGGCAGGGTACTTGGGTGCCAGGGTTGTGCAGAGACCTGAGACACGTGGTTCGGCAAGGTAGCTGAGCCAGGTTAAGGTTCTGAAGTAACGTCGTTTCCCTGGAATCGTCGCTTGCCATTCCGGAAGCCGCTGGGTCTGCCCCGGATAGGAAGAATCTAGAAACAACATCCCCACGACTCTGTCTGGATGCTGCGCCTGGTACTCCCGAATGTGAAGACCCCCAATGGAGTGGCCAACCAGAATGTACGGCCCCTTTTCGCCCGCCGCGTTCAGGGTCGCCTCCAATTCAGCGGCGATGTTGCGGCTGGTACGGGCGGCAGGCGTTGCGGCGCTCCAGCCAAGTCCGGCTCGGTCGTAAGCGCACACCCGCGTTATGGCAGCAACATCGTGGAGAACAAAACCCCAATCGCTCCAATCACCACCCAGGCCGGAAACTAACACCACGGTCGGGTTCCCGATCCCCATGCAATAGATATGGGTAGGTACGCCGTCCACCTGCGCCAGGCGCCCGGGCGGCGAAGCCTTCGCCCAGCTTGTCACTTCGAAGTACTGATAACACGCTCCGGCTATTACAGCCAGCAAAAGGAGCGCAAGAATCCCCAGCAAGAATCGCTTAGTCCATCTGCGGAGCTTTGCAAATCGCCGAACCGGCGGCGGTAATACCGATGCGCTCGCCATCGCATGCTCCCTTCAAGCAGCCATCAGATAGCTGGAGAGCCTCTACACCCCGACCGGCAACTCCGGCAGGAAGGATACGCCTACCATATGTTTCTCGACTGCTGTAGCTAACCGGCGGATTCCCTCCCGTATTTGCTCGGGAGCGGCGTTGGAGAAGTTCAATCGCATGTGGCGCGAGCCTTCTCGGCCATCGTTAGCATAGAAGGAATCGCCCGGCACGAACGCCACATTTTGCTCGATGGCGGACTTGAAAATCGCCTTCATGTCCAGTCCTCCGGGCAAAGTTACCCAGAGGAATAGCCCACCCTGAGGATGAGTCCAAGTAACGCCTGCCGGGAAGAACTCTTTCAGAGCTTGCAGCATGACGTCGCGGCGTTCGCGATAGACCTGGCGAATCAATTTCACGTGTTTATCGAGGAATCCATCGCGGGCGACTTCGTAGGCCACAAACTGTGTGAAGGTTGAAGTATGCAGATCGGCGCCCTGCTTGAGTTGTGCCAGCTTGCTGATGATCTCAGGCGGAGCCACGATCCATCCCAGCCGAAGCCCGGGAGCCAACGTCTTCGAGAATGTGCTCAAGTAAATGACGTTGCCGATGGAATAGCCGTTGTCCCGGCGCAGGTTCTCGCGGTCGAGCACGACCAGAGATGGAAGATGCTCGCCTTCGTAGCGCAACTGGCCGTAGGGGTCATCCTCGACGATCGGAATGCCGTACTTGTCCGCCAGCAGCACCAGTTCGTGGCGGCGTCCTTCCGACAACGTGGTTCCGGCCGGGTTTTGGAAGTTGGGCAGTACGTACATGAACTTGGGGCCAGACCGCAGATGTTTCTCCAACAGGTCGGTGCGAAGGCCGTCTTCGTCGATCGGGACGGATACATAGTCGGCACCATACACGTTGAAAGCCTGCAGCGCGCCTAGATAAGTCGGTGCTTCCACTAATACGCGGTCCCCGCGATTGATAAACAGCTTGCCAATCAGGTCGAGCGCCTGTTGCGAGCCCGAGGTGATCAGGACGTTCTCCACCTTCGCCTTGATTCCATAGCGCGCTATATTGTTGGCAATCAGTTCGCGCAGGGGCTCATAACCTTCGGTCGTCCCATATTGCAAGGCCGAAGCGCCCTGTTGCGTAAGCACTTTGTGGCAGGCTTCTTCAAAGCGTTGGATGGGAAACACATCGGGAGCGGGCAGGCCGCCGGCAAAAGAAATCATTCCGGGTTTCTGGGTGACCTTCAACAACTCGCGAATTGCAGAACTGGTGATTCCCTTGGTGCGTAGCGCGTAACGAGCTGTCCAGGCAGTCGACATTGCAAAACCCTCCGCAAGCCCAATGTAGGCCACAGGCAAGGGTTTTCGCTGTGACGCCTTAGACATGCTGTTGTGACGGGGGTCACTAAAGCTAGAGATAACCTCAGCTAACTATGTGTCTTTTCAGTTTCCTGTTCGGTCCCGATCAGGCAGTAGCGAATCTTCTCCACCAAACCCGGGAACAGGTACTGCTTGGGAAGCCACAGCGTCACGTGCTCACAGTCTACCGGCTCGAACGCAGTCATCACGATGACCGGGAAGCCTGGGTTGCGGTTACGGACAGCTCGAGCCAGTTCGATGCCGCTCATGCCCGGCATCTGGAAGTCGGTGACCAGGAGATCGAATTCCTGCTCTTCGAAAGCCCGCAAGGCTTCGGCTGCATTGGAGGCAGGAACGGCTCTGTACCCCTCCTCTCGCAAGATGTCACAGGTCAGGCGACGGAGCAGTTCATTATCATCGACAACGAGAATGCTTTTCATGGCGTGCTCCCATCCGCAGTAGATTCCTCACTCGCGGTGGCTAAGATTTTGGCGAAAGTCAGGCTCCCATCAGGCTTCATGCCAATCGAGACGCAGTCGCCGCCCTTGATTTGGCCACTGGCAACCAGGTTGGCCAACCCGTACACAATGCTTTTTTCGGTCACTCGCTTCAAATGCCGCGCCCCGTACTTGGGATCTGTACCTTCCCGCAGCAGCCATTGCTTAATCTCGGGCGTGCAGAAGAATGTGAACTGGTTCTCCCCGACAGCGCCGGTAATGCGCCGCTGAACCTTGGCAAGTTCCAGCTCAAGGATGTGTTCGAGCTGATCCGGACGAAGCGTCTTGAAGACGACAACCTTGTCCAGCCGGTTCATGAACTCCGGGGAAAACTTTCGCCGCGCGGCCTCCGCTGCGACATGCGCGATTTTCTCGTCCAAGTTAGCGTCCTTGATCGGCGCCTGCACCGCAAACCCGATCCCGCCCTCGGCGAGCCGGCTCATTTCCGGCGCCCCCACGTTCGAGGTCATAAAGATGATGCAATGGGAAAGATCCACTTGTGTGTTGTCGCCAAGCGTAAGACTGGCTTTGTCCAGGATTCCGAGCATAAGCTGCCACAGCGACTCCGACGCCTTTTCAATTTCATCGAACAGCAGAAGCGTGAGTTTGAGTTTGTCGGTCTGCCAGCGGGTCAGGGCCTCCTGAGTGAGGATCGGTTGGGTATGCATGTGACCGATGTAGCCGGGCGGGGAGCCGATCAACTTCGCGATTTCGTGATGTTCCTGAAACTCGGCGCAATTCACTTTGATGAAAGCGTGAGGATTGCCAAACAGCGCTTCGGCGAGGACCTCGACCACGTAGGTTTTGCCGGATCCGGTCGGCCCAAGAAACAGCAGGTTCCCTACCGGCCGGTCCGGCGGCGACATGCCCACAAGAAATATCTGGTAAAGCTCAAGGACCGCGTCCACGGCAGCGTCTTGCCCAACGATTCTGGAACGCAAGAACGTCTCAACTTCGCGGATGGCTTCGCCATGACGTGTGGCATCGAGCGGCTGGGCCGTGGTTTCTTCGAGGAAGGCAGAATTGCCCGGACCGGCTCGGCTGGACATGCGAAACCCCTATTTTTGCCCTATTACATTCTGGCATCGTTCAGGCCATGAAAATGTGACGGCCGGCACTGGTCATCGTGACGCATTTCCTGGACTCCTGCACGGCACCTCGCAACAGGGCGGACAGATTGCCCGAGAAAGAGCGACGCCACTGCTGTAAGATGGAGCTGACAGCATGGGTACAATTCTGGTCCGGAGGTTGTCGTGATCAAGAACTTGGTCATCGTCTCCGCATTCCTGACTTTGCAGTTTGTTGCTTGTAATTTGCAGGGGCAAACATCTCCGCAAACGCCGCCCGCCGGGTCCAAGATCCCGCCTGAAGCATCCAGTCGGAGCAATCCTGTCAAATCCAGCCCGGAGTCGCTTGCCGCGGGCAAGAAGATTTACGGTTACGATTGCGCCATGTGTCATGGTCAAAACGGTGATGGCAAGGGCGAGATTAAAGACACCAAGGGAATTTCCGACTTCACAGATCCAGCGGCCCTGAAGGACTACACGGACGGGGACCTGTTCTACATTATCCAAAAGGGCAAAGGTGACATGCCCCCCGAGGGTGATCGCGCCAAAGAAGAGGACCTCTGGAATCTGGTAAATTACATCCGCTCGTTCGCCAAGAAAAAGTAATCGTTAGCGGCTAAGCGAAGCCGTCGGGTTGGCTCACTGCGCCGATATGCGCCTGGTCATCAATGAAAAGGCGGCCAGCAGTGAGCGCCTTGCGATCAATTTCCAGAAGATCGAGTTTTTTCACCTTGTCTTCGAGCACGCTCAAGGCAGTTCCGGGAGCCAGGCACTCGGTTTCCTCCAGCAGCGCGCCCATCATCACTATGTTGGTTGCCTTGGTTGAACCGAGTTTGTCGGCAATCTCCGCCGCCGGAATCGCGACTACTTGCACTTCCGGCGCGGTAAAGTCTGCGGGAAGGCTGGCGCCGTTGTAAAGAATGAGTCCGCCGCTCACTACCTCGTGGGCAAACTTGCGCAGCGAGTACTCGTTCATGGCCACCAGCACATCGGGGCGCGAGACCAGCGGCGACCCGATCCGTTCTTTCGACAGGCACACATGGCAGTGGGCGCTGCCCGAACGCATCTCCGGCCCGTACGACGGCAGCCAGCTTACCTCCAGATCTTCTCGCATGCCCATTTCGATGAGCAACTGCCCCAACAGCAACACTCCCTGGCCGCCGAAGCCTGCGATTTTGACCTTGACGTCTTTGAAGTGATGCGCGTGTTTCGGTTTGGAAGCATCGTGCACTCCTGCTTTCGGAGTGATCTCAAGTACATCCGCTACCGCGCGTTGTGGCGGCTCATTGCCCACAGGAATTTCTGGCCTGCGGTCGCGGAACACATTCAGCGGAAAGGCTGGCATCATTTTCTCGAACACCCAGCGCCGCGCTTCCACTGGGTCTTTGCCCCATATGGTCGGACAGGGCGACAGGATTTCGACGAAGGTGAAGCCCGCTCCATCGCGCTGGATCTCAAGCGCCTTGCGGATCGCCCGCCGCGCTTTCATGATGTTCTTATTGTCTGCAAGCGCGACCCGCTCGATATACGCCGGCGCTTCCAGTGTGGCGAGAAGCTCCGCCATGTGCAATGGGAAGCCTTCATTCGCCGGCCGCCGGCCCCAGGGAGAAGTTGTGCTCTTCTGCCCGACCAGGGTGGTGGGGGCCATCTGTCCGCCGGTCATGCCGTAGATTCCGTTGTTCACGAAAAACACAGCGATCTTTTCCCCTCGATTGGCAGCGTGCACGATTTCAGCGGTCCCGATGGCTGCCAAGTCACCGTCTCCCTGATAGGCGATGACAATCTTGCCTGGGCAGGCGCGTTTGAGCGCGGTGGCGCAGGCCGGCGCGCGGCCGTGCGCCACCTGGACGTTGCCCACGTCAAAATAATAGTAAGCAAACACCGAGCAACCCACCGGACTCACGAAGATCGTCTTGTCCTGCAGTCCCAATTCCTGCAGCGCTTCGGCAATCAGCTTGTGCGCCACTCCGTGTCCGCAACCGGGGCAGTAGTGGGTTTGGTGCTTCAGCTCTGACTTGCGCTCATACAAGTCATAGAACAACGGCGACCTGTCGTGGACCACTTCGTAGCCGTTGTCGTTCACGTTGGCGCCGACTTCGGAGCTAGCCTCGGACTTGACTTCGGGTTCCATTACGCTCTCGTTTGCCATTTTCGTTGTCCTTTACGGACCAGATCCTCAGAACTGGTCCTAGACCGCCACCGCGATCCGCTCCAGCACTTGTTGCTGCAACTCTGCGACCGAGGGCACGTTGCCACCCACCCGGCCGTAGAATTCCACCGGCACTTTGCCGTTCAGTGCCAGGCGCACATCTTCCAGCATTTGCCCGTTGCTCAATTCGACCACCAGTACCTTTTCCACCTTGGCGGCGGCTTTGGCCAGCGCCTCCGAGGGATATGGCCACAAGGTGATGGGCCGGAACAGCCCTGCTTTCACGCCCTGCTTGCGAAGTGCTTCCACCGTGGAAAGCAGCACTCGCGACACAATGCCATATCCGACCAACAGCACCTCGGCATCCTCCGTTTGGGAAGTCTCCCAGCGCGGTTCCGCTTCTTGCGCGCGGATGTACTTGGCTTCCATTTCGCGCTGGTGTCGTTCCAACTCGTCGGTCTCGAGATAAATAGATGTGACCAGGTTGGCACGCGTTTCGGGTGTTCCTTTCACCGCCCACGGTTTGTCGGGCGGTTGAATCTCACGATCTACAAGCTCGAGCGGTTCCATCATTTGCCCAATAAAGCCGTCGGCCAGAACCACCGCCGGATTACGGTATTTGTCCGCGAGATCGAATGCCAGCATGGTGAGATCGGCCATTTCCTGCACCGACGCAGGCGCAAGCACGATGTTGCGGTAGTTGCCGTGGCCGCCGCCCTTCACCATGGCGAAATAGTCGCTTTGTTCCGGAGCGATGTTGCCCAGTCCCGGCCCGCCGCGCATCACATCCACAATCACGCACGGCAGTTCCGCGCCGGCCAGATAGGACATGCCTTCCTGCATCAGACTAAGACCCGGCCCGGAGGATCCGCTCATGACGCGGACCCCAGCCGCCGCTGCTCCATACACCATGTTGATGGCAGCGACTTCGCTCTCCGCTTGCAAAAAAGTTCCACCAACCTGGGGGAAGTAGAGCGCGGCAGATTCGGCGATTTCGCTGGCTGGAGTGATCGGATAGCCGTAGTAGGCGCGGCATCCGGCGAGGATCGCGCCTTTCACCACCGCCACGTTTCCTTTACAAAGCTGCCGCATGGTCGCCTCCTTGTGTCGCCGCAAACGCCTTGCCTTTGGCCTTGATGCGGTAGACCGTAATCGCGCCCGGTTCCGGGCAGCAGTAAAAGCAGATTCCACACCCTGTGCAGTCCTGCCCGGTGTAGCGCGCCGGATGAACCCCGTACGCACTCAACTCCGGCGCCAGTTCCAGGCAATTGGGGGGACAGGATTCCACACAGAGCCCGCATCCCTTGCACTCTTCCACATCCACTGTGACCTTACCGCGCGCTTGGCCTGCCATGTTTCACCTCGTTGCCGCTGTCTCTGCAGCTAACGAGCGCTGCAGCCACCTGGTTTTCTCGCAAAATTGATAGAGTTCTTCCCGAAACTTGGGATGTGCGATGTCGATCAGTGCCTGCGCCCGTTCCCGGATGGTCTTGCCATGCAGATAGGCCACTCCGTATTCGGTGACCACGTAACGCACCAGCCCGCGCGAAGTAACCACTCCCGCACCTGGGCTCAACATGGGCACAATCCGCGAAATCGCGCCATCTTTGGCGGTTGACGAAATGGCGATGATCGGCTTGCCACCCTTGGAGTGCGCAGCCCCGCGCAGAAAGTCCACTTGCCCGCCTATGCCGCTATAGAACTGGCTGCCAATGGAATCGGAGCAGACCTGACCAGTGATATCGACTTGCAAGGCAGAGTTGATCGCCACCATGTTGTCGTTTCGGGCTATCAGCTCGGGGTTGTTAGTGTAGGCTGTCGGATGGAATTCGAAGATCGGATTGTTGTCCACAAAATCGAACATCCGCTTGGTGCCGATAGCAAATCCCAAAATGATCTTTCGCGGCTTAAAGTTCTTTCGCGCTCCGGTGACCACGCCGGCTTCGATCAAAGGAATCACGCCGTCCGAGGCCAGTTCGCTGTGAACCGCGAGATCCTTGCGGTCCATGAGAAACGGAAGCACCGCATCCGGGATGCCGCCGATGCCAGTCTGCAAAACCGCCCCGTCTTCAATCAAGCCTGCGACGTTGCGGGCGATGGCCTTGTGCATGTCGGTGATTTGCGGGAGCTTCATGGCGCACAGGGGCCGGGAGGAATCCACGACAGCATCCAGATCCGTCACATGGATGAAGCTGTCTCCGAAGGTGCGCGGCATCTGATCGTTGATTTGCGCCACCACATAGCGAGCGCATTTCGCCGCCGTAAGCGACGTATCTACGCCCACCCCGAAACTGCAGAAGCCGTGCGAATCGGGAGGGGAGAGTTCCAGTAGGGCCACATCAATAGGCATGGCGCCGCTCTCGAAAAGTTCTTCAATCTCACTCAAGTAAATCGGGGTGTAGTCGGCGCGGCCTTCGTTGATGGCGTCGCGTACATTGGGGCCGATGAACATTGCGTTATGCCGGAAATGCCCTTCCATCTCCGGGGCCACATAAGGCGCCGCTCCCATGGTCATCATGTGAACGATTTCCACGTCATGCACAAAGGGACCGCGGCGCATCAGCGCCTCGACCAGAGTTTCAGGCTCAGCGCAGCCGGGCTGAATGTAGACACGCATTCCCGACTGCACACAACCTAGCGCCTCCTCTGCCGTCCGAAACTTTTTCTTGTACTCAATTTCCCAGGACATTCTTCCTCTCCTACGCAACCGAGTTCGCCTTACTTATGGGTTCATACACTTCAGCTGCGAACCACCGCTCGTAACCCACCGCCGCATAATAAATGGCCCGGTCAAAAAACTGATCTAACAATTCCTCAACTTCGAGTTCGCCGCAAATTTCCGCGGGCCGATCCAGCACCGCTTCCTGTTTCAGGAAATCCCAAAGATTTCTCTTAGTCAGGACGATCGCCCAAATGAGCTCACTGAGAGGCACGCCTTGCTGAGCGCGCTTCGCCCCAATTCCCACGTAACGCTTCTCGACATCCAACTCGCTTTTACCCAGCAGCCAGTCTGCCAGGTGCCGATAGATTTCATGCACCCTTTGTTTGAGCTCCTCAGGCGGAACGCTAACGTGGTAGCTGGGGAGCAAAGGGGAGTTCTGTGTTCTTTCGAGGAGGCCTGTCGCCAAGGCGTCAGCGTGGGTCTCCACCAACCGGAGAAGTCTGTATGCCAGCATCATCGCCGTCCCTCCTTAACTGCAATCTTCGACCTTGGTGCTCGAACCGGCTAGGGCAGAGCGCACAGCCGAACGTGATCTCGGTCACATCGGCTAAGGAGTCCTGCCGTTTCCGAGCTTTCCTTGCAAGTACTTCACTCCTTTGGACTTCGGTTCCAGACGGAGCGTTGTGGGTTCCAGCTGTGGGCTTCCTTTTCAAACTCCCCGGGCTGCTTTTGGGCACACGCCAGCTCTTTGGACGAATCCGCGGTGTTAGTGTGTTCGGCCAAACACTTCTCGAGCTTCTCGCGGACGCCGCTGTCGTTCAGCAGACCCATGAGTTCGGCACGATGCATCGGGTCCAGTCCCTGGAGCAGAGGACACCTTAGAAGGTCTTGGTCTGTCATTGATTCACTCGTAGCGCGAGATTCTTATTGCCACGGCCGCCGCGCACCCGGTCAGTTGCAATTAGAAAACTTCTCGGCCGCTGAGGCGGTGACCTCAAACACCAGTCATCGTGAGACGTGTCACATCAAGTCGCTTACCATTCCCCCGAGGTCAGGTATTCATGGATCGATTTCGCCGCCCGGCGTCCAGCGCCCATGGCCAGAATCACGGTCGCACTTCCAGTAACAATGTCACCGCCGGCGAAAACACCTCTTCGTGACGTGCGCTGCGTCGTCGCGTCAGCTTCAATGTAATTCCGCTTGTTCGTGTTCAACCCCGGTGTGGTGCTCTGAATCAGCGGGTTCGCGCCCGTGCCAATCGCGATGACGGCGACCGACAACGGCAACTCGAACTCCGAGCCTTCGACTGGCACTGGGCGCCTGCGTCCGGACGCGTCCGCTTCGCCAAGTTCCATGCGCATGCAGCGCACCGCATTCAGCCAGCCCTTGCCGTCCGACAGGAACTCTATAGGATTGGTCAGCACCCGAAACTCGATGCCTTCCTGCTGAGCATGTTTCACTTCTTCCTTGCGTGCGGGCATCTCAGCTTCGCTACGGCGATAAATGACGTAGGCCTTGCTGGCTCCCAAGCGCAGAGCCGAACGAATGGCATCCAGCGCCGTGTTGCCCCCGCCAATCACAGCCACATTCTTGCCGTGCAAATCGAGCATAGGCTCGTCATACTTGGGAAACTCATAAGCGTGCATCAGGTTGATGCGCGTCAGGAACTCGTTGGCGGAGTAGACGCCGTTCAGGTGTTCCCCGGGGATATTCATGAACTGAGGCAGTCCCGCGCCGGTTCCAATGAACACGGCGTCGTAGCCCTCTTCTCCCATCAATTCGTCGAGGGTCACAGTTTTTCCGACTACCACGTCCGTCTCAAACTCCACGCCCATGGCGCGCATGTAGTCGATCTGCTCGCGGATGATCTGCTTAGGCAGACGGAACTCCGGGATGCCATAGACCAACACGCCTCCGGGTGTGTGCAGCGCCTCGAATACGTGGACCCGATGTCCCTTTTGGATGAGATCGCCGGCCGCAGTCAGACCGGAGGGGCCGCTGCCTACGATGGCAACTTTCTTACCGGTCGGCGGCGCTTTGGGCAGGTCGCGGATATCCAGATGGCGCTGTTCATAATCGGCGACGAAACGCTCCAGATATCCAATTCCCAGCGGCTGAACCTTCTTGCCCATCAAACAGCCACCTTCGCAATGGTCTTCCTGCGGGCACACCCGCCCAGTGATGGCCGGCAGCACGTTGTCTTCGCGGATCTTGGCAGCCGCTCCCATGAAGTCGCCGGCCACAATCAACTGTACGAAGTCCTTTACCTTGACGCCCACGGGACAATCGGTCGTGCAAGCTGGCTTAGCGCATTCCAGGCAGCGCAGCGCTTCCTGCCGCGCCAGTTCCTCGGAATAGCCCAGATTCACTTCGGTGAAATTCGTAGCGCGCAGCAGCGGAAGCTGTTCTAGCATGTGCTGCCTTGGGACCTTCATGCGCTCTTTTAGCGATAGAGGATTCAACGAGGGCTGCTTTGTGGTCTGTGTCACCGGCTGGCTCCTTGCACTGCACACGCACCGTGTTGGTCGCTACGAACGGTTGCGAGCTGCGTCTCGGGTTCGTGCTGAAATTCTTCCATGGATTTCTGTTCTGCTGTGCGGTACATCGAATTGCGCTGTACCAGTACAGAGAAATCCACGCGGTGCGCATCGAACTCAGGGCCGTCTACGCAGGCAAATTCGCTCTTGCCGTCGACCAGCACACGACAGCCGCCACACATGCCGGTGCCGTCGATCATGATCGGATTCAGGCTGACGATGGTGCGGAGGTGCTCTTTCCGCGTCATCTCCGCCACTGCTCTCATCATTGGAATGGGACCGACCGCCAGCACCAGGTCGATGCGCGTGCCATTTTCGATTAACTGCCGCAGCTTGTCGGTGACGAAGCCTTTGTCGGCATAGCTTCCGTCATCGGTAGTGATCATCAGCGCATCGCTGACCTCGCGCAGCTCACGCTCCAGAATGACTAGCCCTTTGTTGCGCGCACCCACGATCGAGATCACGCGATTGCCGGCGCGCTTCAGCGCCACCGCCGTCGGATAAGCCATGGCTGTCCCCACTCCGCCGCCCATGACCACCACAGTGCCGAAATTCTTGATTTCCGATGGCTTCCCCAGCGGTCCCACCACGTTCAGAATGCGATCGCCGGTGTTCAGAGAATTGAGCAGGTGGGTGGTTTTGCCAGCCGACTGCACCACGATGCAAATCGTTCCACGTTCGGGATCGGAGTCTTCGATGGTAATCGGAATTCGTTCGCCCTGCTCGTACAGCCTCAGGATTACGAATTGCCCTGGTTTTTGCTTGTGTGCAATGCGCGGCGCCTCGATCACGAACCGCTTGATCCCCGGCGCCAGAAACTCAGCGTGCAGAATGTTGAACATGTGTCCCCATGGCTTGCCTTACAGAATGATATTGTCCGGAAAAGAAAGCCGAGTGGCTGTGACATGAGTCACCGGCGAGAGAGAGCAGGGTCACAATGCCGCACTCCGGCAAGATTCCAAACAGCTTCCTCAGCTTGCGGGCTGGCCCTGAAGTCCTGATTTCCGCCGTCAGTCGACCTCACAGCGCCCGGTGATCGTCATCACGGCGCACTGGGGCCAAGAGGGCCATACTCAAATCGGAAGTTCGAGTGGGAGATGGTTAGCCGGAGGTGGCTCATGAAAACCTGGCACATCATCATTCTGATTCTTACAGCTGTGGCCGTGATGCTGGTAATCGCCCCGGTTGCCGCAGGGCAAAAGTCCGGAGCAGGCGTTACAGTTCCGAAGTATGATCCTGCGACCGAGGCAACCTTCAAGGGAACGGTAGAAGAGGTAAGGGACCGGGAATGCGCGATGAGTGGCGGCATGGGCTCGCACCTGATCTTGAGATTGTCTACTGGCAATACGATTGAGGTCCACCTCGGATCCACAAAATTTGTAAAAGCTTACCACCTGGTCTTCAACAAGGGTGATGTGGTAACCGTGCTGGGCACGAAGGTGCAGTTTGAAGGCGTGGAAACCATCTTTGCCCGCGAAGTCACGCGCGGAACCGACACCTTCATTTTCCGTGACAAGGACGGGACGCCGGTTTGGTAACGGGCATGCCGCACGGCGCTATTGAGATCGCCGATCCTCAAAGGCTGCTGTTCCTGCCTTGATGCCCGATTAGTGCGTCTTTTCCAGGCCTTGATGGATACCAACGCCCACCGTCGCCCCGCGCATTACGCCAGTAACTTGGCGATGATCTCCTCCCGGAACAATAATGTTGCGAGCACTTATTGCGTCTTGGAGGCACTTGTGGCTTGGCCATTCAAAAGAAAATATCCTCGCGTGAATCTGGTCGTGCAGGCAGAAATGCGCAGCTCGGCGAAGAATTATCCCTGTCGCGGCCGCACGGTCACGGTTGGGGAGGGCGGTTGCTACATTGAAGTTCTGGAGACCTTGGAACCGTCAACCACGGTTGACGTGGTGCTTTGGCTAAATGGGGAGAAAGTGCTGGCGAAGGCCGAAGTGGCGAGCAATGATCGCCATATCGGTAACGGGCTCAAGTTCGTGTCCATGGCCCGGGAAGACGCACAGAAACTGAAAACATTCCTGAAGGTCGCCTCTCAGGAGACGGTGCCCACCGTCCGGGTGGATACTGCCGTCCCTGTATTTGAAGTGACGAGGTTTACGCCGGCCTCCGCCTAGAGCCGACTAGGCAAGACACCGCGCAATCACCAGCGTGATGTCGTCCTGCTGTTCGCTCCCGCCGCTGAATTGCTGAACCGCCGCAACCACTGCCTGAAGAAGAGGTCCCACCGAAAGGTGAGAGTGGCTCCCAAGGCTATTCAGCAGATGCGACTCGCCAAACTCTTGCCCATCCGCGTTTTCTGCTTCGGTGACCCCATCGGTGTAGAGTACGAGCGTGTCACCTGGAGCAAGCTGCACTTCCGCAATCTCGCAATGCCAGGTTTCAAACAGTCCCATCACCGTGCAAGTCGAATGCAGTCGCTCCACCCGCGATCCTGCCGAAACCTGATCCTGAGAGCTTCCGGGGGCGCGCAGCAGGAGCGGGGGAAGATGTCCACAATTCGCGTAGCGAAGCTTGCGACTGGAGTCGTCGTAATCCGCGAAGAATAAAGTGGCGTAACTGGCATCGTCGGTACTCTCATAAAACAGCCGGTTGACTGAGGTGAGCAGTCGCGGCAGGTCATCGATCGCCAGTGCGTATTGGCTGCGCAAGTTGGCCTGCAGATTAGCCATCAGCAGCGCCCCGGCAAATCCTTTTCCCGCGATATCTGCGAGTAGCAAGCCAAGCCGGCCAGGCGCCAACTCCAGAAAGTCATAATAGTCGCCACCCACCGTGCGCGCCTGAATGCAGGCGCCGGTGTAGTCCAGAGTCTTCATCTCTGGCAGCTTTTGTGGAAACAGCCTGGCCTGCACCTGCCGCGCGATTTCCATTTCCTGAGCGGTGCGACGATCTGTCTCCATCCGTTCCGCCATCTTTTCTGCAAGGCGAATGTTTTCCAAAGCAATGCCCGCCTGGGCCGCCACCGAATCGAGCAAACGCTTGTCCTCGCCGGAGTAAGGTTCCTCGGAAAGCCGTTGCCCCAGAACGAGCAGTCCAATCAGGTTGTTTTCACGGCCCAGGACAGGCACCAGGCATTCCGGCGCGAGGGGTGCCAGTACGCTTAACTCTTCGGTGTCGGCGAAATCAGATGGCAGCACTTCCCACGTCTTTCCGCGGCTCGCCAGTTCGACGAGGATAGGCGCGCTTGCAGCCAGCGTTTCGAGCGTCGCCGGAAGCGTTTCGGAGATTGCTGTCAGCCGGCCATCGCCGGATTCGAGGTAACAGACGAAAGTCTTCGGGTGCAGCGCTTCACGCACGTGGCTCTCAAGCAGCGTGACCAGTTGGCGGCGGTCGCTCACTGTCCGCGTTTTCTCTGCAAGGTCGTGCAAAATGACACGAGAGTCATACGCACTGCGAAAGAAAGCCCGGTCGATGCGCACCGTTCCCCGCTTCACCAGCGGCGCCGACGTCCAGACCAGAACAATCCCGAATACCGCGCTTAGAGCCATTCCGACATTCGCGTCGGCACGGACGAATCGCGAAAAAACGTGAGTGAAAAGAGTGATAGCGCAGGCCGCAACCACAAACATCAAGACAATGAAGCCCCTCTGCACCAGAACGTAGCGTGCGCTGCGGCGCAGCAACAACGGAATGTCCATCACGCGGTGCTTCACCACGGCATACGCAAACGAGAGTGGATACAGAAACACCACGAGCACCAGCACGGTATCAAGCCAGAAAGAGGGGCGATATCCGGTGAAATCTATCGCCATGCGTTCGAGCACGATCGGCAACACACCGGCCACGGTTCCCCACAGAATCACCCGTGATTTTCGCCGCGCTTCCGCAGGGACGACGGCCATGAATGAATTCTGCGCCAGAGAGATCATGCCCAGGGCAAGTAAGTCGTAGTTCAAGCCAGCGTCGATGAGATCCGCGTTGCGGCTGCCTAGCAGGCGGGCCACCACTCGTGGAAGGTGCGGATCCCCAGTCCGCAAACCCGGAAGGACCATACTGACTCCGAACAACAGTCCCGCCCACTTCAACCACGGTAAGCGCCTATCCAGAGGTGATCGCTGCGGGAACACCGCGAAGAAAAGATAGAAGAGCGGACCCAGCATTCCCGCAAACACCGCGCGATAAGTAAATACAAAGGTGCGGAGTGGCGGAGAGACACCGGTGGAATTGGCAATCCCTGGTGCGCCGACGAAGGCGCAGAACAGCAATGCTAGAAGCCATGCATTTGGATCCTCCAGCCTCAGGAACAGGACGGCGAATCCCACCAGAAGAAAAGGAATGGGGAATGATCCGGTGATTTGCAGCGCGGAGGACCGCGCCAGACCCTCGGACGCTTCCGCTACCGCGACCGCCCGAAAGACGCCATGCAGTATCAGCGGCTTGGGCGCACCGGCGCGCTCTACAGTCAATTCCACCGCATCGCCTGGCCGGCCATGGAGATAGGCGTCGCTGGAAGCAATGTCCGTGTCGAGCGCTCGCCCATTTATCCCAATAACGCGGTCGCCAACCCGCAGGCCGGCGCGTTCCGCGGGGCTTCCTTCCTCTACGTCGTCAACTGATTGCGAGTGCGTTCGCTCGTCATAATCAGGGTTGTGGTGCTTATTGAAACCGAGTTCTACCGCCGGCCGTGAAATACGCACGCCGTACATCCAGATGGAACCGTAAGCGATCGCAACCATGGCGAACAGAATCGCCGCGGTGGCCAGAAACGGTTTTGGGAATGCCGCGCGTCCACGCATGAGTTTGAATGTCGGCATCGCGCCGATTCTTCCGTGCGAGTCAAGCAATTATAAGGTCAAGCACTGGTGGGGAACGATGCAGCCAGACGAAGCTGCCTCAGCATGGAGCGCTTTTTCTCCTGGTGAGCTTGCATGCGTTTGAGAATGTCGGCAAGCACGCTGACGCTGGCGACGGCGTAAGGTCCTTTGTTCAGCATCACGCACTCGGCGCGCTCCCCCATAGCCGCGTCGGTAATTTCTGATCGCGAGGGCACACCCTTCTTTGCGAGCGTTTCCAGAACCTGCGTGGCCCAAATCACGGGAACGTGAGCGGCCTCGCAAATCCAAAGGATTTCCTCCTGCACCTCAGCTAAACGCTGATAGCCACACTCCACCGCCAGATCGCCGCGGGCAATCATGATGCCGAGGGAACGCGTGCGCATGGCGGCGAGAATCAGTTTGGGCAGATTATCGAAACCTTTGCGAGTTTCAATCTTGAGAATCAAGCCGAGATGCTGGCCTCCCAGCTTTTCAAGGTGCTCGATAAGCTGGCGGACGTCAGACTCCGTGCGGACGAAGGAATAGCCGACCAGGTCCGCGTGCTCGACAATAAACTTCAGCGCTTCCAGGTCGTCGGCAGTCAGCGCCGGTATGTCCATACGCGTCTCCGGAAGGTTAATGCCCTTTTCCGCGCCAAGTTTTTCCCCTTCCGGACGGGCTTGCGTGATTTCAACCGTCGCCGAATCTGAGGTCACCGAGCGAAAAACACCGCCGATCTTGCCGTCATCAAACCAGACCGGCTCACCCGCCTTGGCGTGATCGAGAATCTGCGGCAGCGAGACGCTAATCCGCGCCGGCGTAATGAGTTCACCCGACTTACGATAAGTGGCGGGCCGCCCGAGCGTGCTGGCGCGAGTCAGAACCAGCGTGTCGCCCAGCCGCAGCAGCAAGGTTTGTGGGAGGGACGGCAGCTTGCCGATCTTCGTCTTTGCGCAGAGTCGCGTGCCATGTTTCCCTGATTTTGCACGCCTGAAAGCGCGCATCTCAAGTTCGGGCATGAAATAAATGGTTTGTTTCGCCTCGGCCCAACAACTCCCGCCCAGGACCTGCGAGACCAGCAGTGTGCGCTGGGCTTTGCGGGCATCGCGAATGCGGATCTTGTCCCCGGAGCGGAGTTTCTTGAGAAAGCTGGCGGACACTGGAACGCACGCAGTGGCAGCGGCGGGAGCCGGCTTGGGATCGTCACTTGGAGTGAGCCAGATGTGCGCAGGCGAAACGACGCGCCCCAAAACATCCCGCTTGGGACGGCACTTAAGCACCGTCAGTCCCGGCGCGATAGGCCCCGTGCGCAGCTTGGGACCCGCCACATCCATCAAGATTTGGCATTCGCGTTTGGTCTCCTCCCGAGCTTTCTGGAGATTGCGGATCATGCCCAGCCAGGCCTCCGGGTTGTCGTGCGCGCAGTTAATGCGCATGCAATCCATGCCATTCCTGACAAGGTCGCGCACCAGTTCATAGTTTGTCGCTGCGTCCGAAGACATCGTGACCATGATTCGGACTTTTCTGCCGGGTGGAGGCGGACCCAGGAGGGCTTCCGTGTTGGCCTCGAGTAATTCTCTGCCTTCATCGATCTCTACCGCGGGTTCCTCGGGGCACGGCAGGGAATCATGAGTGCCCAGCAAAGTATTCAGCACGCGATGCACCGTCTGGACCGCGGTAAGAACGTGACTTTCCGTGCGGCCGAGAGAGGAGAGACCAAGCAGGGCAAGCTGGGATTGCAATTCACGAACATCGTGCCGGCGCAGCGCCAGATAGTGGGCAAGATTTCGCGCGCTACGGCGATGGGCTTCATGAAGCGCCAAAGGCCGTTTAAGCAGGGAAGCTTCAAGCTCGAGCATGTCCGAGCAAAGCGAAGCCAGCTCCGCGGAGAGCTGTTCCAACAGGCGTTTGTCGAGGATCCGCATAGCCGACGCGCTCCCATGATCGGGAACCGGGGGAACAATCCTACACTCCAAATGTTACGCCCAAATGAAACGTGCGGGCAGGTGGCCGGACGGGAATAAAAGACCAGAAACTCGGTTATCTCAAGCGAACCTCATTTCGCAGCAGCCGGGCAGGGAAACGCGATGGTAAATCCTTTCGATCTCAAGGTCGCACTAACGGCCAAGCACGCGCAACATGTGGTGCTGATTCATTTTCCAATTGCGCTGTTTATTACTGCCGTGGCTTTCGACCTCGTCTCACATAGAGCAAATCGGAGGAGGTTGGCAGAGGCAGCCTACTACAACCTGCTGGCTGCCGCGATTTCCACGTTTCCGGTCCTCGCCACCGGCATTCTCGCGTGGCAATTCCAACTCGAAGGGCAGAAACTGAAGGGCATCCTGTTGCTGCATTTGACGTTTGCATGCGTCTCGAGTGTGGTGATCTGGCTGGTCTGGTGGGTGCATCTCCGCGCGACGATGTGCGGCAGCCCTGCCCAGCTACCGCCTGGCCCTCGAACTTCTGGGAGTCGCTCTTATTGCGCTGACCGGACATTTGGGCGGTTGCCTTAGCGGAGTAAACGCACCCGGCTAGTCGAGGGAATAAAAATGCCTGGCGCCGGTTATCAACCCAGAGGCTACAAGACTGGAGCGCAAATGGCTGACAAACAGGATTTCATCGATCAGAAGATGCAGGATCTCAACCACGACGGCATCGACCGTCGTGGGTTTCTAAAGTGCATGGCATGGGCCGGTACGGGGCTGGTCTGGATCTTAAGCGGCGGCATTCCCGTGTCTCGCGCCTTCGCCAAGAATATAGGCAAACACGCAGGCCAAGGCGGAGATTTCAGCTTTGTTCAAATCAGCGACAGTCATATGGGATTCAACAAGCCGGCCAATCCCGATGTGGCGGCAACTCTTCAGGCTGCAGTGGACAAGCTCAACGACGTGTCAAACCAGCCGGATTTTTTGCTGCACACCGGCGACATCAGCCACCTTTCGAGACCGGAACAGTTCGATAACGTCGACCAGATTCTAAAAGGCGCCAGCACAAAAGACGTCTTCTTCGTGCCCGGCGAGCACGACGTGCTCGACGATAACGGGAAACAGTACCTCCAACGCTACGGAAAAAATGCGCAAGGGGCCGGGTGGTACAGCCTTGACCACAAAGGCGTGCACTTCATCGGGTTGGTAAACGTGATGAACCTGAAGGCGGGTGGACTCGGCTCGCTAGGCGACGAGCAGCTCGAATGGATGGCAAAAGACGTTAAGCATCTGAAACACAGCACGCCGATCGTGGTGTTCGCGCACATACCCTTGTGGTCGGTGTATCCCGAGTGGGGCTGGGGCACCGAGGACAGCGCGCAGGCGCTGGCCTACCTGAAAAAATTCGGGTCCGTGACCGTTCTGAACGGGCACATTCACCAGACCATGCAAAAGGTCGAAGGAAAGGTAACTTTTCATACGGCGACGTCAACTGCGTTCCCCCAACCGCAGCCGGGCAAGGCAGATTCTCCGGGGCCAATGAAAGTGCCCGCCGGGCAATTGCGCAGCCTGCTGGGCATCACCGATGTGAATTACGTCAGAGGGCAACATTCTTTGGCGGTAGTGGACTCGAGCCTGGGCTAGATCGCCATAGATGCGGACGACACGAGAAAGTCAAATTTAGAGGGAAGCAGTCAATGAAGAGAAAAAATGTGAAGTTTAAGAGCTTGGCGGCACTGGTGGTGATTGCAATGTTGCTGTCCGTCGGATCGCTGAGCGTCGCGGCGAACGACCAGCCCTTGGCTGCAACCGCGGAAGTGAAAATCGACAACTTCAGTTTTGGCCCGCAGACCCTCACGGTACCCGTCGGAGCGACCGTTACCTGGACAAACCGCGATGATATTCCCCACACCGTAGTCAGCACTGACGGTGTGTTCAAGTCCAAGGTGCGGGATACGGACGAACAATTCTCCTACACCTTCGCCAAGGCGGGAACCTATCCCTATTACTGCTCGGTCCATCCCAAAATGACTGGCACGGTCGTGGTGAAGTGACGCTTGGCATCGCTTCATCCCGGCTTGAAGGAAAGTTACAACTCAGAAACGAGGATTGATATGTTTGAAGGACTGTTTCAGCCAATGCATCTGCTGGTGATTTTCGGTATTGCACTGCTCGTATTCGGACCGAAAAAACTTCCCGAGCTGGGCAAAGGTATCGGGGAAGGCATTCGCGGCTTCAAATCCGCCATGCAGGCGGACGAAGACACGCCGGTAAACCCAGCAACGCCCAGATGAGCTCGCGAGAAAGCTTCTTTACCAAATACGCACGCGGTCTGACGGCGCAAGGTAAAGTTTCTCACCCGGTTGGACTGTAAACGCTGTGTACCACGCATCGACATTGCGCGCTGTATCCGCTCGATACTGTGCGGGCGCATGCGGGTCGGTCATCACTTGCTGGCGGAGCGCGGCTTCCCGGCTTTTCGATCCCCAGTTCTGCCCGAACGCGATGAAGAACTGCTGGTCACCTGTGAACCCATCCTGCACGGGGGCGGTCTTTTCCGCCAGCGAGGCACGGTAGCCGTCGTAGGCGGCCGAGATCCCGGCAACGTCGGCGATGTTCTCGCCCAGCGTCTGCTTGCCATTTACGGAGAGATCCGGAAAAGGCTTGTAGGTGTCGTACTGCGCGGCGAGTCTTGCGGTGGCCGCTTCAAAATGCGCCAGGTCAGCGGGTGTCCACCAGTTGCGCACTCTGCCTTTCGAGTCGAACGCGCTGCCTTCGGTGTCAAAGGTGTGACTGATTTCATGTCCGATGACGGAACCGATAGCGCCATAGTTGACCGCGGCAGGCGCCAGCGGATCAAAGAACGGCGGTTGCAGGATCGCGGCCGGAAAGTTAAGCGCGTTCTGCAGCGGCAGATTCACGGCATTCACTGTCTGTGGCGTCATCGACCACTCCCTGCGGTTAACCTGGGTACCCAGGCGAGAGACGTTGCGGTGATAATTGAAAAGACTGCCCCGCCACATGTTGCCAAAGATGTCGTCCGCCTTCACCTCGTACGCGGAGTAATCCCGCCATGTTTCCGGGTAGCCAATACCCACGTAAAGAGTCGTGAGCTTGGCCTGGGCTTCAGCCTTGGTTGCCGGATCCATCCACGTGAGCGCGTCGATACGTTTGCGGAAGGCGGCGACAATGTTCGCCACTAATGCGTCCGCTTGGGCCTTGGCTTCCGGCGAGAAATATTTCTGCGCGTAAATCTGGCCAACCGCGTCGCCCAGCAGTTGATTCGTCACCACCACTCCTCGCTGCCAGCGCGGACGCTGTTGCGGAGCGCCGGTAAGTGTCTTGCCGAAAAATGCATAACGCTCGTCCGCGAAAGCTTTGGGAAGCACGCCGGCATAGGCCTCAATGAGGTGATACGCGAGCCAGTCTTTCCAGGTGTCCAAAGAAATGGAGGCAACCAGGGCGGACTCGCCGGTGAAGGCGCTGGGTTGCCAAACGATGAAGCTGGCTTGTTGGCTGAGGCCGGCGCCACGGAAATACTCCGCCCAGTCGAGGCCGGGTGCGTTGACGGCAAAATCGCTCTGCTTCCAGGTGTTGTTGGCTTTGTGAATGTCTTCGTCATCCGCCAGGCTGATGTGCTTTTCGGCGATGGCGTGCTCCAATTCCACAATGTGCGTGACGCGAGCGTCTGTGTCCGTGAATCCCGCAAGCTTAAGCATGGCGGAGATGTGCGCCTGATACTGGGTGCGAATCTGGCGCATGTGTTCGGTGTCCGCCAGGTAGTATTCGCGATCGGGAAGCTGCAGGCCACCCTGGAGCAAGTAGGCAGCATAGTGTTCGGACTCGTTAAAGCCAGGGGCAACCCACAACCCAAAAAGATTGGGCGTGTGGAAATTGGTGTTGTTCAGCGCGTCAACGTCGGCGCGCAGGCTCTCGCCGAGTGCGCGCGCCAGCTCTTGCCGGTTATGAATGGCAGCAATCGCTTCCAGGTGGGAGCGAAGCGGCACCAGACCCTTCGCTTCAATGGCGGCCTCGTCCATGTACGAGTTGTAGAGATCGGCGATCTTGCGTGTGCTCGAACCAGCGGGCGCGTCGGCTTTGGCAGCCTCTTCAATCGAGGCCGCGGTCCGCTTGTCGCTCAAGTCACCAAGGCCGGTGAAGACGCCGATCCTGGAGCGGTCCGGAGGAATTTCGGTGCGTTGGATCCACCCGCCATTGGCGTACTCGTAGAAGTCATCGCCCGGCTTGACCGAGCGATCCATATTGGCTACGGCGACGCCGTGAACCTCGGGCTTCTGCGACTCCTGCGCGGAGGCGGGAAGCAGCCAGAAAACGAGAACGCACGCTGCGCATTCCAAGAGACACTTGCGAAAATTGAAGGAAAAACTCATCTGCGGCTCCAAAAACGGCTTTGAAAATAGCGGAAACTAGAGAACTGGCGGAGAGGGAGGGATTTGAACCCCCGATACCCTTTCGGGTATGCCGGTTTTCAAGACCGGTGCCATCAACCACTCGGCCACCTCTCCGGGGCTACTACAGTTTTACTACAGTCCGCGGTTTTGCCCACTGGAAGAGACTCGACCGTGCTTCCGCAAGTCCGATCACTTCACCACTGCAAGGTTATTGGTCACGGAGAACACTCCAGACACGCCGTTGGCGCGGATACCGGCGACATTTTTGTCTGCCTGGTTGTCCGCTACTCCTTCCAGGGTCACGTGGCCACCCTTTACGATGATGCGGATCGGTTGAAGGGTTGGCATTGCGTACTTCTGCATCTGCGGGTAGCCGTAGATGGCGCGGTAAAGCCGGCGTCGCAGACCGTCGTCCATGGGAGAAACCGGCAGCACTTCAATCTGATTGTCAACTTTTTCGACTCCCTCGATCTTTTTGACAGAGTTTTCAGCGTCGGACTTCACCGTGGGATTAGTGACTTGCCCAAACAAACTAACGTTGTAGCCGTCGACCTTGTAGGCGAGGTTGTCAAACACGGTTAGGTACGGCAGCATGACCAGTTCGTGGCGCACTTCCTTTTGAATACGTTCTACCGCTTTTGGGGTAACCTCCCGCTGCTGCGCAAAGACTGGGAGGGATGCAATCGACACTACAACAGCCAGCAATAGCCCGGAATTGAGTCGCATCGCGGTGCTCCTTACGGCGAGAATTGTGATTTCACAACTGCATCGGCAGTTCTCGCATCAGTATAGATCAGACGTTCCAGGCTAGGATTTTCATCCCGGTCGGAGAACAGCGGGTCTTGGAATCACGGAAGAAGGTTACCAACTCGGAACAACGCCTTATATTTGAGTCATTTGCGCTTGCCTGAAACGCTTGCCGAGCGCATAGAATGTTTAATCGGCAAGTTTGGATTTACAAGGAAATTACACGGAGAACGTCAAAAGCAAGCAACCTACACATCAGCGACAGAATTCTATTTGAACAGCGCAACAAACGGCGACGCGCGGGGTTAGCTACAGCACAGGGGCGACCCCGTGAGCGGGAATTCAAGGTGAGTCCTATGACAATTTCAAAGCAACACCAGGTAGGTAGAGGGTTCGCGTGGGCGAAGTTGACAGGCATCACGCTCATGACATTGGGGCTTTGTCTGCCTGCGTTCGCGGCATTGGGCGGCGATCTGACTTCGGTGCAGGCCGACCAGGCGCATATGAAGGCCAGCCTGAAAACAACGGTAGGACAGGCCTATACCTTGCAGGAGATAAAGACTCCGGCGGGAATGATCGTGCACGAGTTTGTTTCCGCTGACGGAAGGGTGTTTGCCGTCGCCTGGCACGGCCCCTTCATGCCTCCAATGCAGCAGATCCTCGGCAGCTACGTTCAACAGTATTCTGCCGGAGTTCAGGCCCATCACGCGGCCCGTGTGGGCCGCAGTCCTTTGAATATTCAGGAGCCGGGATTGGTGGTGCAAAGCAACGGGCATGCGCGGGGATTCTTCGGAAGGGCATATGTCCCCGGGATGTTGCCGCCAGGCGTCACCCCAGACCAAATTCGATAGTCACACAGATATTTAAGGAGGCAGCCGTGCGCAGGTTCTTATCGTTGGTTATAGTTGCGGGTCTCGCATTCTCGGCAGGATGCGGAGGTGGTGGTGGAACTCCGGCGGGTGTTCCTACGGGTGGCGGCGGCGGCGGTACCCCGACGGGCTCAGGGAACACCTTGCCCATCGCGGTTGACGGTGGGCCAGTGTCGGGTATCATCTACCCCGATGGCGCTTTCACCAGCGTGACCCTCTGCAATCCTGGCACCGCGACTTGCCAGACTATTGACGGAATTCTGGTTGACACCGGTTCTTTTGGCTTGCGAATCCTGTCTTCCGCCATCACCCTCACCGGCTTGCAGGCGGTCACCTCGGGTAGCAGCACGCTCTACAATTGCATCAATTTCGTAGACGGCTCCTTCCTTTGGGGTACGGCGGCAGTGGCCGATGTCGAAATGGCGGGTGAGAGGGCCACGTCCGAAACGATTCAGGTGATTGCGGATCCTCCTCAGGGACAGTCCGCCATCCCCACCGAATGTCAGAATAACGGGACGGACGAAGACTTCCTGACCGGCCCGAACGGAACTGGATTGGGTGCTCAGGGCATCCTGGGAATCGGGCCTGAACCGGTGGATTGCGGGGAGGCTTGCGATCCCAGCTTCAACGGCAATGTTCCTCCGGTTCCGTCCCCGTATTACCTGTGCACCAGCAGCTTTGCCTGTTCGGCAACGTCGGTATCGATCAGCCAGCAAGTGCAAAATCCAGTGGCATTATTTCCGGTCGACAACAACGGAACCATCGTTGAGCTACCCACCCTTTCCGGAGCGGCGGCCTCCCAAACTGGCTCGCTGATTTTTGGCATTGGGACCGAGACCAACAATCAAGTTCCCGCTACCGCATCCATATTTGCCCTCGACTCGGAGGATACCTTTTCGGTTACTTACAAGGGTGTGACCTACAACAGCACCTTTAGTACGCCGAGTTTCATCGACCTCGGATCTAACGGTCTGTTTTTCCCCGACGCCACTATAACGGTATGCACCGACGTGACTGACTTCTATTGCCCAGCCAGCTTGCTGAGTCTTTCTGCCGTCAACTCGGAAACCGTCGCGGTAACAGGCGACACCAGTTCGGTTGATTTCAGCATTGACAACGCTGACAATTTGTTCGCCGAAGGCAATGGCGCCGATGCCGCATTCAGTACTTTAGGTGGACCGAACACCGGTGGCGGATTCGATTACGGTCTGCCGTTCTTCTACGGCAGGAATGTGTTCACCTCGATCGATGGGGGAGTGGTTCCGTCGGGTACGCCGCCGGCACCCTGGTGGGCCTACTAAACCGCGCGGTTTGATCATTGCGAACCTGGCCCACGGCTCGATGCCGTGGGCTTTTACTTTTTGCCCGCGAGCGAGTGCCGCCCGGCAGTTGGAGAGCGCCACAACCCTAGTTACACTATCCCGCATGAAGAACTTCGACGCTCTTTCTGAACAGGAGATTCTGGCGCTGGCGATTTCTTTGGAAGAAGAAGACGAGCGGGTGTACGCCGATTTTGTCGAAGGCTTGCGTCAGGACTTCCCCGCATCCGCGACCGTGTTTGACGGAATGCGGGTAGAGGAGTCCGGGCACCGGCGGCGGCTGATCGAATTGTATCGGCAGAAATTCGGCGAACACATTCCGCTGGTCCGGCGGCAGGATGTCCGCGGCTTCGTGCAGCGGAAGCCGGTCTGGCTGGTGCGACCGCTCGGGCTGGACACCGTCCACAAAACCGCCAGTGCCATGGAGGTGGAAACCCGGCGTTTTTACGAGAAGGCGGCCGCGCGCACACAAGACGCCGGCATCCGCCAACTGCTCGACGATCTGGCCCAGGAGGAACGGACGCACGAAGACCGCGCCCAGGAGTTGAAAACAGAAGAACTGCGCCCGGAGGTCAAGCAAGATGAAGAGCGGGCACGGCGACGACTGTTTGTGCTCCAAATCGTACAGCCCGGCCTGGCCGGGCTGATGGATGGATCGGTTTCAACTCTGGCGCCGGTATTCGCCGCCGCGCTGGCCACGCGCAATAGCTGGGACGCGTTTCTGGTCGGTATGGCCGCTTCCATCGGGGCCGGCATCAGCATGGGTTTCGCCGAGGCGCTCTCCGATGACGGCAGCCTCACTGGCCGTGGGCATCCCTGGGTCCGCGGCGCCATCTGCGGCGCCATGACGGCTCTGGGCGGCGTTGGTCACACACTGCCATTTCTGATCCCCAGCTTTCATGTTGCTCTGATTATTGCTTCCATCGTAGTGATCGCCGAACTCGGCATCATTACCTGGATTCGTCATCGTTACATGGACACACCCACGGTTTCTGCTGCCATGCAGGTGGCGCTGGGCGGAGCTTTGGTGTTCGTGACCGGAGTGCTGATCGGCAGCTCGTAGCAGAATCAGGCAATGCTGCGCTTGAAGCGGGAGCCGCGAGTGCGGGCTGGGGCAGCCATTTCGACTCGGTTACGGCCGGCCCGCTTGGCCCGATAGAGGGCTTTATCCGCTGCCTGCACCACTTGCTCGACTTCCTTGGCGCCGGGGCTAGGCTCGGCGACTCCTATGCTGACCGTAACCGAAAGGTCCTGTGGGGAAGACTCGGCCAGCGCACGGCGCATGCGTTCCGAGCGAAAAGTACGCTGACTGCGCTGGTTTCTTCGATCCGTTCCTCGGGAAATACCGCGGCGCTCGGGCAGACCTCGGAGATGGAACACCGAATCCTGAATCGCCACGCGCAGTGACTCCAGATGCGGCACCACCTCCTTCATGGACTTCTCACAAAAGAGAATGCAGAATTCTTCTCCGCCCACGCGATAGGCCTGGCCGTTTCCCGTCACCTGGCTCAATCGTGTGCCCACCATACGCAGAACTTGGTCGCCGGTGTCGTGTCCAAAGCTGTCATTGAATTTCTTGAAATGGTCAATGTCGACCACCGCAATAGCATAGGGGGCTTCGAGCCTGAGCAGCGCATCGTTAAAAGCGCGGCGCGAAGGCAGCGCAGTCAATTCGTCGTGATAAGCGAGCAGGTAGGAATTCTCGATGATCGAACTAAGCAGAATCAGACCGGCGGTGGCAAAATACGCGCTCCCGATTCGTCCCACTCCGCCCGCCTGCAGGCCGCCAAAGGCCGCCGCCGTTGACCACAGTAGTCCGCTCTCCAGCGGCTTGGGACGCATCACGAACCGGACCAGCAGAATCATGAAGCTGACAATGAATGCCAGCAACGCGAGCTGCGGAATAGGCGTCCACATAAATAGATTGCGCCTTAACATTGCGGCGTGAAGAAACCATGGGCTGGTGATCGCTCCCGGCCGGCAAATGAGCGCGACGAAAACCGACTCGAAGAATAAAAGCGCCAGCCGGGACGTGATCGCAGGAACCGACCATCCGCGTTCATGGGCCACGGAAAACAGGACCAGATTGACTGGCACCAAGAGCGCAATGGCCTCAAACGCGATGCGGCCGGGACCGGCAGAGACAAGTCGGCCGTTGGCAAAGAACTCCAAAGAGCGATGCGCCAGTAGCAAAGTAAGCAGTACGAACATCACTCGGCTGGAATGAAAACGCCAGGCCAGCACGAGGGCAGCGGCAAAAACCGCGTAGTAATAGAAATCGATGGCCGAGGCCGGGATAGCCAGCAATCCGCCGTGCAGCAACACTGCGGCGAAGAACAGGAGTACGCCCCCGGGCGCGCACAATTGCTGCAATGCCTTCCTGTTCGTATGCTCCACGTTGCGGAATCCTTCTTAGATTATCCGCAACGTCGGGAGTGGCCAGTGAGTGGCACGGCAGGTTCCTGCAGAGCGCGCAGTTTCCCGCTCATTTCCGGGCCCCACTCAACTCGTAGCCGACCCCGCGGATGGTATGGATCAAGCGCAGAGCGGAGCCATCATCAATCTTGCGGCGCAGGTACATCCGCAAGCCCTTTACTCCCGAACAGGTAAAGGAACACGTGATTCCTCTTCTGGAAAAAAAGCCATGAGCAGCGCCAGCCCAAAAGCTCCGTCCTCACCCCATGCATTCCAGCAATGGCAGCCCTTGCTGGAATTGGCCGTCCGGGAAGTGTTTGAGATGATGTTGAGTTGCGAGCTGGACAGCGGCGGAAAGCCGGGAACGTCCCCCGGGGAACTCACGGCCATGGTGGGTTTGGCGGGCCAGCTTTGCGGCCTGGTCACCGTGCGGTGCAGCGCCAAGTCAGCGGCGTCGATGGCGTCGCGCATGCTGGGAACCGAAATCCAGCCGGGCGACAAGCAGATGTTTGATGCCCTCGGCGAGATCACCAACATGGTCGCCGGCAACTTCAAGAACAAACTGACCGGCATCGCAAATAAATGCATGTTGTCGGTTCCCACCGCGGTTAGCGGTTCCGACTACAGTTGCCGCTCTATGGCTGACACCGACCCCTTGCGGCTGACTGTCATCTTCGAAGCAGCCCCTGTGACCGTCACCGTCGAAATTCATAGCTAACCCTCACATTCGATCGGGCAGGTCTTGCCCGCCTCGCGCCGGCTTCCCGGCAAGACTTTCCTTGCGCCCGTAATGGATGTTTCCGGCTCACGACACTTGCCAGGGAAATCCGCTGCTACCAGACCCGCTTACGCACAACCTACCCTAAAGCTGTTTTTGGCGCACAGCGTGCTTGAACTCGTGTGGAGAAGCAAAATGGACAGTGGATACTACGCAGCTTGCGCAGGGCTAAGCGCACAGACTCAGGCTCTGGATCTGATCGCCAACAATGTCGCAAACCTTAACACCACTGGCTATCGCGCCCAACAGCAAACCTTCCAGTCCCTGGTAGCCAGTGCATCCGGAGAGTTCGCCAATCCGCTGAATCGCGCCCTCAACAACTTCAACGTGCTGGGCGATACGCGGACGGACTTGAGTGGCGGCAGCTTACAGGCGACCGGAAATGCCACCGACCTTGGAATCGAAGGAGCAGGGTTTTTCGTCGCTCAAACTCAGGCCGGGACGGCTTACACGCGCAACGGAAATTTCCAGATCTCCACCACTGGCCAACTGCTGACCCAGGCCGGGGACCCCGTTCTGGGCGAGCAGGGGCCGATCAACGTTCCCAGCGGACCGCTTTCGATCAGCGCCGATGGCACTTTATCCGTGAACGGGGCAGTGGTGGACACCCTGCGCCTGGTCGAACTCGCGCCCGGCAGTTCCCCGGCCGCAGTAGGCACTTCTTATTATTCTGCGCCCGACAACACCGTGCAGCCGGCCGCTCATTCATCCGTTCGGCAGGGCATGCTCGAAGCCTCAAACGTGAATCCGGTCACGGCCGTCGTAGACCTTCTCGCCATACAGCGCCGGGCAGAAATGCTGGAACGCGCCATGTCAGCGTTCTATTCCAACTTCAACAAGGTCGCAGCCAACGATCTTCCACACGTGTAGGGGGGAACCATGTTACGAGCCTTGTATAGCGCCGCCAGCGGCATGAGCGCCCAGCAGAATAACCTGGACAATATTGCCAACAGTCTGGCCAACTCGAGCACCGCCGGCTTTCGCGCGCGGCGCTTACAGTTTCAGGATCTGATCTACCAAAATCTGGTGATGCCAGGCGCCGCCGCTACCCAGCAAACTACGCTGGTCGCGGGGTTGCAGATCGGCTTAGGGACCCGTACTGCCGCTTCCGAAGTTGTGCAACTGCAAGGCGACTTGAGCGCCACTGGCAATCCCCTGGATCTGGCGATTCAGGGCAATGGATTTTTTCAGGTAACTCTGCCCACGGGTGAAACCGCCTACACGCGCAGCGGAGAATTTCACCAGGACGCACAAGGCAATGTAGTGACCGCCGACGGCAATCCCCTCTCTCCGGCAATTACCATTCCGAGCGGCGTCACGTCCGTTACGGTAGGCTCCGATGGCACAGTCAGCGTCACCCAGGCCGGCCAGCAAGCCGCGCAGCAGGTGGGAACCATCCAGCTCGCACTCTTTCCCAATGCCGGAGGACTGAACAGCGTTGGCAGCAACCTGTTTCTGGTCACCACTGCGTCCGGCGATCCCGTTACCGGCACTCCTGGAGGAAGCGATGGATTGGGATCGATTCAGCAGGGCTTCCTGGAACAATCCAACGTCGACGTAGTGCAGGAATTCGTCAACATGATTGTGGCCCAACGGTCGTATGAAGCCAGTTCACGGGTGGTGCAATCCGCCGATGAAATGCTGCAACAACTCAACAACATCTCACGCTGAGGCGCTGTGAAACTTGCGTTTTACAACTCGTGGCTGGAATCGATGCTGCTGGTCGCACTGGCACTCTTCTCCGAATGCGGAGCGGCCCAAACTGCGGTTCTGCTCCGCGCAGCCAGCGTGTCGCGCGACACCATACGCCTTTCCGACCTCTTGCCGCCGGAGACTCCCATCACCCTGCGCCAGGCCGCCGAACAGATTGAGCTCGGAGCCACCCCACAGTGCCACACGATTCGATCTTTCGAGTCGTCAGACATTGAAAAACAAACTTCCTCGTGGCCGGCACTTCAAGGTCTCTCCTTTCCGAGTGTGGTCTCGGTGCAACGCGTATGTTTTCCCATCCGCCGTGAGGCGGTGCAGCAAGCGATTTCTGAATTCGCACGACAGAACGACGCGGCTTTGGCGGCGCTACCTCTGCACTGGTCTGAGGTCATCTACGCTACCCAGGAGAATCCGGCACTAAAGGTCGAGCAAGCGCTGCCCGATCCGGCCCGGCCCGCTTTGCAAATCCGTTTGCGTTGTGTCGAACGCGCGGTTTGTCCCAGTTTCCTGGTTAGTGTTCCCACTACGCTACGGCTGCGTCGTCTTTCCACCGCGTCGATTTCTGCTGCCCAAGCTGCGCACCAGAAGAAAAAGGGCGACACCCTGGTGACATCCGGTCAGCGTGTGATGTTGGTTTTCGACGATCCCCCCCTGCGCATGCAGTTGCTGGTCACCTGCTTGCAGCCCGGTGTCTTGGGCGAACAGGTTCGCGCCATGGATCCCGCAACTCATCGGGTGTTCCGGGCGGAAGTCACCGGCGCCGGAACCCTGATGGCGCATCTTTGATTTGAGGACTTATGTTGAACAAATGCCGGATCGCAGGGCTGACCATCATGCTGATTCTTTTGCTGGCCCCGTTTGCGTGGGGGAAAGCGAAGAAAATTCAGCGCGAAAATTTGGCCGCATATATCCAGCGCATGCAACCCCAGGGTCCTGAACCGCCCTCGGGCAGTGCGGGGAGTCTTTGGGCGGACAATGGCCGCCTGGCGTTTCTGACCGGCGACTTCAAAGCTGGACGGGTCGGTGACTTGATCACCATCGTGGTGGTACATGACACTGCCGCCACCAATGCCAACAGTGTCGCCACCGCCCGGACTTTCGCAGCCAGTTCCGGCATAACCGCACTGGCCGGGGAGTTAAAGACCGGCGGCGTACAGCAACTGTTCTCGCCCAGTTCCTCGCAGGCCTTGACTGGCGCATCATCAGCTGCCACTACCTCCAGCTTGCAAACAACTTTGAGCGGCCGCGTGATGGCCGTGCTTACGAGCGGCCTGCTGGTGGTCGAAGCCGAGCGCGAGCTCACCATGAACAATGAGCAGCAGACGGTCCTGCTCCGCGGCCTGGTGCGGAGCGGTGATATCGGCCCCAATAACACCGTCGCATCCAATGCCATTGGCAATCTGGAACTGGAACTCAAAGGAAAGGGCGTGCTCAGCGACGGCACCCGTCCGCCCAATGTGGTGATCCGCACTCTGTTGCGAATTTCCGGTTTCTGAGAATTGCCATGAATCGCACCCTCATTTCGTTGCTGGTTCTCCTGTGGCTAAGCCCGTCGGCGTCGAGAGCGGACGAAACCTTGCAGAAGGCATTGATCCGGGATGTTGCCTCCGTGGAAGGTGTGCGCGATAACCCCGTCGTCGGTTATGGGATCGTGGTGGGGCTCAAAGGCACCGGCGACAGTCAGCAGACGATTTTCACCACCCAGACACTGGCCAACGTTCTACAGCACATGGGGGTACAGATCCCGCCGGCCACAGTAACCGTCAAGAATGTCGCCGCGGTTTTTGTGACTGCCAACCTGCCTCCCTTCGCCACCCCGGGAACTCGCATCGATGTGACCGTTGGATCCGCGGGAGATGCCAAAAGTCTTTCGGGAGGTTTGCTTTTGCTTACGCCCCTCTATGCCGCCGATGACAAAACCTACGCAGCTGCCCAGGGGCCCCTCACGCTCGGCGGCTACACCGCGGGAGGTCATGGCAACTCGAAGCAAGTGAATCATCCGACCACCGGACGCATCCCCGGCGGCGGAATTGTAGAACGCGACAGTTCACTCGATCTGCACACCTTGACCAAGCTCTCCTTGCTGCTGAACGAGCCAGCTTTCGGTACAGCTGGGGAAGTGGCGGGCGTCATCAACCAGGAATTTGGCAAATCCGTCGCCACCGTCGTCGACAGCCGCCGAGTTGATATCGACAACGCAGCCGCCGGCTCCGGCAGCGTCCACGCCCTGCTGGCGCGGGTGCAAAGCCTCACCGTGGAAGTGCATCATCGCGCACGAGTGGTGGTGAACGAACGCACCGGCACGGTAGTGATGGGCAAAGATGTTCGGCTGGGCGCAGTCTCCATCTTGCACGGCAGTCTCTCGATTGTGGTTGCGACCGAGTTTTCAATCTCGCAGCCCAACCCGCTCTCCCAAGGCCAGGCCGGGGTCGTGCCCGAACAGACGGTGAAGGCGGAAGAAGCTCCGGCGCGGCGGATTGAACTGACCGAGGGCGCCAGCGTAGACCAACTGATCAACGGACTGCAAAAAATCGGAGCCACTGCGGTAGACGTGATTGCCATCCTGCAAGCCATCAAAGCTGCCGGAGCTCTACAGGCCGACTTGGACGTAATATGACCGCAACGTCCCCTTTGACCGCACCTTTTGTACCCTCCACTCCTGCGGCAGACCATGCGCGCAAGATCACCAAGGCAGCCCACGAGTTCGAAGCGGTGCTCCTCAACACAGTGCTGGGGCCGCTGGAACGCACCTTCTCTTCTCTTCCCGGAAAAGAAACGGACGCCGTTTCCGATAACTACCACTCTCTTGGCATGCAGGCGCTGACTTCGACTCTGGCGGCGAAGGGCGGAGTCGGCATTGCGGATATGATCGTCAAAAGCCTGTCGAAACGGGACCAGGCAGGCAGTCTCAATGAGAAAAGCCCCGCGAGAGGTGCTTCTCTCGCGAGGCCTTTCTGAACTTCTGATCCGTACGAGAAACTTTCTCGCCGGCAGTTAGTGTTTCTTTTTCTTCTTCGCAGCCTTTTTCTTGGTTGCCATGAAGTTTTCCTCCGTGAACGATTTTCCCTTGTTAGATTTTCGAACCAAAACCTAATTCGCGAGGTCGCCCGGCACTTCGGGTGCGAACGAAAGCCTCACCCCAAGATATTGCGGAGTATTGTTTTGAATGTCAACACAATTCTGGCGGTGAGGTTTCACTTTCAGGCGACCCATCGGCCCCAGTGTCGTAGACTTGCCTTCATCCATGGCACGCGATCCCATCGAGCTTGAGATTTTCAAGAACATCTTCCACTCCGTGGCGGAGGAAATGGGCGCCGCTCTGCGTCGCACCGCATTTTCACCGAACATCAAGGAACGCCGCGACTATTCTTGCGCCGTGTTCGATTCTGACGGCGAAGTTCTGGCCATGGGCGACCACATGCCGGTGCATCTGGGCTCCATGCCCATGTCGGTTCGCGCCATTCTCGATACTTTCAAGCTCGGCCCCGGCGATGTCGCGATGTTGAACGATCCTTTCCGCGGCGGAACCCATCTGCCCGACATCACGCTGCTAGCGCCGGTCTATGTGCAGCGTCCAGGGTCCCACGCCCAGCCTGATTTCTACGTGGCGTCGCGCGCACATCACGCCGATGTTGGCGGCACGCATCCCGGCTCGATGGGACTTTGCCGGGAGATCTACCAGGAAGGACTTCGCATCCCTCCGATCAAACTTATGCGGACTGGGAAAACTCAACCTGACATTCTTTCGCTTCTTCTGAGCAACGTCCGTACACCGATTGAACGCGAGGGAGACCTGCGAGCACAACTCGCTGCCTGTCATACCGGAGCAGAACGCTTGCGCGAAATTGGCAAACGCTATGGCCGGCCGCGAACCCGGCGCGCTGCGCAGGAACTGCTCGACTACTCCGAGCGCATGATGCGGGCATTCCTGGCAAAGCTGCCGCGCGGCAGCTATCGCGCCGAGGATTTTCTCGACAACGACGGAATCAGCGATCAGTCGGTGAAAATTGCCGTCGAGGTCAGGGTGGCACGCGAGCAGGGGCGTCCTCGCCGTATGGTCACGGTAGATTTCACCGGCAGTGATCCGCAAGTGGAAGGCAGCCTGAATGCGGTCGAAGCCGTTACCTACTCTGCCTGCTTCTACGTATTTCGATGTTTGCTGACCGAAGATATCCCAGCTACTGCGGGCCTAATGCGTCCCATTCGCGTCCTTGCTCCGGACGGAACGGTTGTGAATGCCCGTCCACCGGCGGCGGTTGCCGGAGGCAATGTCGAAACCTCGCAGCGAATCGTCGATGTGCTCTTGAAGGCTTTAGCCCAGGCGTTGCCCAACCAGATTCCGGCGGCGGCCTCAGGAACGATGAACAACCTGACCATCGGGGGAACTGATCCGCGCACCCATGAATCCTTCGCCTACTATGAGACCATCGCCGGTGGGATGGGGGCGCGTCCCGGGAAAGCCGGTGTTTCCGGGGTTCACACCCACATGACGAATTCTCTCAACACCCCCGCCGAGGCGCTGGAATATGCTTGCCCGTTGCGCGTTCGCGCCTATTCATTGCGCCCCAGTAGTGGAGGCGCAGGCAAGTACAGCGGCGGCGACGGCATCGTTCGAGAAATCGAAGTCCTCGCCGGTGCCGAAGTTACGCTATTGGCCGACCGGCGCACGCGGGGGCCTTACGGGCTGCGTGGCGGAGCCGACGGCCTGCCCGGGAAAGCTACAATCACTCGGACCGACAGCTCATCGCAAACCCGGCCCGGGAAGTTCCATGTGCGGCTGCGCAAGGGTGAGAGAATTCGGATTGAGACCCCGGGCGGCGGCGGTTGGGGCGAAGCTTAAGTAGAATCTGAGACTTGAAAATCGCGAAGGGAGTTCTCCATGCATATCATCAAGTCAGTGGGCGTGTTGTCGGTAGCCAAGATGATGGGATTGATCCAAGCTTGCTTCGGGGTGGTTCTGATTCCTTTCTTCCTGTTGGTGGGATTGGCGGGCACCTTGGCTGGTAGGCAGGAATCACCGTTCGCGGGGATGCTCGGCCTGGTGCTCGCTTTTTGTATGCCGATTTTCTACGGCGTTCTGGGGTTCATCATGGGAGCAATCGGCGCCGCACTTTACAACCTTTTCGCAAAATGGATTGGCGGGATCGAATTGCAGGTGCAATCTGCTAGTCCTCAACAGCCGGCAGCGTCCATATAACCATGACCGAGCTTGCGCAGCACTACCTTGAAGAGGCCCGCCGCCAGTTTCGCGGATACAAACGTCTGGGCGAGGGCGCGCTGGCCCAATTGAAAGATGAAGAGTTCTTCGTGACCCTCGATTCCGAATCGAATTCTGTGGCCATCATCGTCAAGCACCTGGCTGGCAACATGCGTTCCCGCTTCACCGATTTTCTTACCACCGACGGCGAGAAGTCCGATCGCCATCGTGACCAGGAATTCGAATTGTCTTTGGGAGCGACCCGGGCCGATGTCATGCGCGGATGGGAGTCAGGCTGGTCGTACGTGTTCTCAGCCATCGAAGCGCTGCGGTCCGAAGATGTGGCGCGCACGGTTACGATCCGCGGCGAACCCCACAGCGTGCTGCAAGCCATCAACCGTCAGCTTGCTCACTATGCCTATCACATCGGCCAGATCGTGTTTCTCGCCAAGCACTTTCGGTCCAACGATTGGAAGTCGCTGAGCGTCCCACGCGGACAGTCAGAGGAGTTCAGCCGCAAAATGGCGGCAGAACGGAAATCTGGTCCTCGCGCGGGCCAAGCGTAGCCTGCGCTTCCGTGGTGCTAGAATGATCCGTTTTGCGAATACGATTCTGAGGCCTATCAGATGCCCGTCATGCCCAAGACCATGCTCGCCGTCGTAAAGCCACAAGCTGCGCCCGGTGCGGAAATTCGCGAAGTCAAAGTTCCGGCCTTCGGACGCCTGGACGTCCTGGTCAAGGTCAAAGTGGCCTCTATCTGTGGCACCGATCTCCATATTTACGAGTGGGACAAGTGGGCGCAGAACCGCATTCATCCGCCCCTGATCCCCGGTCACGAGTTCTGCGGCGAAGTCGTGGCCTTCGGCGATGAAGTCACCAGCGTGAAAGAAGGCGATTTTGTTTCCGCCGAGATGCACGTCGCCTGCGGCAAGTGTGTCCAGTGCCGCACCGGCGAGGCCCACATTTGTCAGAACGTGAAGATTATCGGCGTGGACGCCGACGGGGCTTTCGCCGAGTACGTGGTCATCCCGGAATCGAATATCTGGAAGCTCGATCCCGCCATCCCGCAGGAATACGCTTCCATCCTCGACCCACTAGGGAACGCCGTCCACACCGTGCTGGCCGGCGAAATTGCCGCGAAGACCGTGGCCATCACAGGCTGCGGACCGATTGGACTCTTTTCTATTGCGGTCGCGCGAGCCGTGGGAGCAGCCGAGGTCTACGCCATCGAAGTTAACGAACATCGGCGCCGGATTGCGAAAGAAATGAAAGCCGATGTCGTCCTTGATCCATCCACGCAGGACGTAAACGCCGTCGTTATGGAACGCACCGGAGGCCTGGGCGTGGATGTTGTGCTGGAAATGGCCGGGCATCCCAATGCCATTCGAACCGCCTTTGACATCGTGCGCCGCGGGGGCCGCATCTCGCTGCTGGGCCTCACCTCCAAGCCTATTTCTCTCAACTTCTCCGAAGACATCATTTTCAAAGGCATCACCATTCAGGGCATCAACGGCCGCCGTATGTACCAGACCTGGTATCAGATGACCGCGCTGCTGAAGCATGGCAAACTCGACTTGCACCCGGTGATCACCGATCGCATCGCCATGAAAGATTTCTCAAAGGCCATGGAACGGTTGAAAACCGGCGAATCCAGCAAGATCCTGGTGTATCCCAATGGAAATATGTAAGCACTGCTCCTGAACACCTGATCGGATACAATCCTCATTCAATGTTGCGCTACTTCACCGCCGGAGAATCGCATGGCGAAGCCCTGATTGGGCTTCTTTCCGGCATGCCTGCGGGGCTCAAAGTCGACCAGGCGTTTCTTGACCGTGAGCTGTGGCGGCGGCAGCAAGGTTACGGCCGCGGCGGCCGCATGAAGATCGAGCGCGACACCGCGCACATCCTCTCCGGCGTCCGGCAGGGAAAGACCATCGGTTCTCCGATCGCGATTCTGTTGGAAAATAAAGACTGGAAGAACTGGCAGGAGTCGCTACCCGTAGAAGAAGGCGATTCGGCCAAGCACAAAAAAGTCGCGTCGCCGCGTCCCGGGCACGCCGACCTCGCCGGAGCTTTGAAATATAACTTTCCCGAAGCGCGCTATGTTTTGGAGCGGGCGTCGGCGCGCGAGTCGGCCGCGCGTGTGGCCGTCGGCGGCGTGGCCAAACTGTTTCTGCGGGAACTCGGAATGGATGTTCTCAGTCATGTGACTTCGGTTGGCGCCGCCACCATTAAAGGCGAAATCTCGTGGGAGCAAATTGCGGCGCTCGCGCAACAGGATGACGTGCTGCTGAATTGTGCGGAGAGCGAAACCGAGCAGCGCATGAAAGAAGAAGTCGATCAGGTTCTAAAGAGCGGAGATTCTGTCGGCGGTGTTTTCGAAGTGGTCGCACATAACGTCCCACCGGGTCTGGGCACTTACGCGCAATGGGACGAGCGGCTCGACGCGCGCCTGGCTGCGGCCGTCATGTCATTGCAGGCGGTCAAGGCGGTCGAGATCGGTTCCGGGGTAACTGCTGCCGCTTCCCCTGGTTCCGCGGTGCATGATGAAATAGGGTATGGCGGATCGGACACTCTCTCGGGCTTTACTCGCAGCCGGAACAATGCCGGCGGAATCGAGGGTGGCGTCTCCAATGGACAAGACATCCGCGTGCGCGGATATCTCAAACCGATTTCCACGCTGCGCCGTCCATTGCAGTCGGTGGATTTTGCCACCCGTGAGCCGGTGAAAGCGGCCTATGAACGTTCGGATGTATGTGTTGTCCCGGCCGCAGGCGTTGCCGCTGAGGCCATGGTGGCCTTGACTCTGGCGCTCTGCGCGCTTGAGAAATTTGGCGGCGACTCCATGACCGAAACATTGCGCAATTTTCAGGGCTACTGCCAGCAACTCAAGAGCTACTGAAATGATCTATCCCATTGTAAAGTTTGGCGACCCGGTCCTGGAGCGGCCCACAGACCCGGTGACAGTTTTCGACGACGAATTGCGAAAACTGATCGATGACATGTTCGAGTCCATGTATGAAGCCCGCGGAGTCGGCCTGGCCGCGCCCCAGATCGGCATCTCCAGGCGGCTTGCCGTGATTGACATCACTTTTAAGGAAGATCCAGACGCCAAACTGGTGCTGGCGAATCCGGAGATTCTCCATACCGAAGGAAAGCACACTCAGCCGGAAGGATGTCTCAGCCTCCCCGAGTTTCGTGAGCCGGTAACGCGCGCCCAGAAGGTTACAATTCGTGCCCAGGATGCGCACGGGAAGTGGTACGAGAAGACCGGAGAAGACCTGCTGGCCCGGGCTTTTTTGCACGAGACCGATCACCTGAGTGGCAAGCTCTACATCAGCCACATCAGTGGGCTGAAGCGCGACCTGCTGAAGCGCAAGATTCGCAAGCTGATCAAGGCCGGGGAATGGTAGGACGTGAAAGATTGAATCATTGAGTGATTGAATCGCTGACTCAATGTCTCAATGACTCAATCTCTCAATTTGGTCTTCTGCGGTACCCCTCGCTTCGCCGTGCCGACGCTGGAGAAACTAATCGCGTCGCGATTTGCGGTGTCTGCGGTGGTCACGCAGCCGGACAGGCCTCGCGGACGAGGTCTGGAACTCGCGCCATCTCCGGTCAAGGCGCGTGCCGTCGAATTGGGGTTGCCGGTTACGCAACCCGAGAAAATCAAGAACAATCGGGAGTTTCAGTCGTTGATTTCTTCGCTGCACCCCGACGCCATCATCGTAGTCGGCTATGGACGCATGATCCCGCAATGGATGCTCGATCTCCCGCGCCATGGAAACATCAACTTGCATGCGTCGCTACTGCCGAAGTATCGCGGGGCTGCTCCCATCCAGTGGGCGATCGCCCGCGGCGAGTCCGCTACCGGCGTGACTACCATGCGCATTGACTCCGGTCTGGATACAGGAGACATTCTGCTGCGGAAAGAAATCCCAATCGTTCCGGAGGACACGGCGGAAACTCTCGCGCCGCGTTTGGCTGCCAGGGGTGCCGAACTAATGGTTGAAACTCTGCGCGGCTTGGAAGCCGGAGAAATTCATCCGCGTGCGCAGGAGCATGCCAAGGCCACTCTCGCTCCCATTCTTAAGAGGGAAGACGGCCGGATCGATTTTCATCGCACAGCCCAGGAGATTTGCAATCGTCTCCGCGGCTTCCAGCCCTGGCCGGGCGCGTTTACGGTATTTCGTGGCAAGAATCTGCAGCTGTGGGAAGCGAAGCCGGTACCGAGTCAAATTGAACTCGGCAAACTCGTGGTGCAAGGTGACCGGCTGTTTGCCGGAAGTGGCGAGAGCACGGCCTTGGAACTGCTCGAAGTACAGCCCGAAGGCAAGAAGCGTATGCCCGCGCGCGATTTTGTTCACGGCTACCACCCCACCACCGGAGAGAAGCTCGGCTAACAAGAACTGAGAACCGAGAACTGGCAACTGAGAACTGATTTCCTATGTCTATCTCGCCAGCCCGTGCCGCGGCCTTCGATGTCCTCCTCCGGGTTGACCAGCAAGACGCCTACGCCTCCGAACTTTTGCACACATCGGATTACGCAAAGCTCTCCCCTCCAGATCATGGCCTGGCAACGGAACTCGTCATGGGCGTGCTTCGCTGGCGGTCCTTGCTCGATCACCGGATTGCGCAACAGTCTTCCCTGAAATTGTCCAAGCTTGATCCGCAAGTACTCACTTCCCTGCGCATGGCTGCTTATCAGTTGCTGTATCTCGATCGGGTGCCGCAACACGCGGCGGTTTATGAAAGTGTGGAATTGGTAAAACGGGCGCGGAAACGCTCTGCCGTGCCTTTCGTCAACGCAGTGTTGCGAAAGTTCGCCGGGCAGGCAGCGGGCCAGCCTGCCCCTATTGGAGAAGCTGCCACACCACAGGAGTTGGCGTCGTCTTCGGCACACCCGCTATGGCTAGTCGAGCGCTGGACGCAGGCATTTGGTCTTCCCGTCGCGCGGCAAATCTGTAGCTACGATCAAGAAATCCCAGCTACCTCAGTCAGCATCCCTGACCCTTCGACCATCCGCGAGCTTGAAAGTCAGAGCGTTAAGCTCGTGCCCGGCAATCTGCTGACGTCTGCACACCGCGTCATTTGCGGCGACCTCACCAGAACTCGGGCCTTCCGCGAAGGCAGAGTCGCGATTCAGGACGAGGCTTCGCAACTGGTGGCACTGCTCGTCGGCAAAGGCTCCCGCATCCTCGACTGCTGTGCCGCACCGGGAGGGAAGACGCGATTGTTGGCCGAACGCAATCCGGAGGCTAGCATCGTCGCCGTCGAACTGCATCCCCACCGTGCCCGATTGCTTCGCAAGTTGGTTCCGGCGACCAATGTGCAGGTCATTACCGGCGACATCTGTGCCCTGCCCACCACCGAGTTCTACCACCGCGTGCTTGTCGACGTGCCTTGCTCAGGCACGGGCACCCTGGCTCACAATCCGGAAATCAAGTGGCGCCTCAAACCTGAAGACCTGCTTGATCTCCAAACTCGTCAACTGACGATTTTGCAGTCCGCGATGCGGCGGGTTGCAGCGGGCGGGAGACTCGTGTATGCGACCTGCTCTTTGGAGCCGGAAGAAAACCAGACTGTGGTGGACTCTGTGCTCTCTGCAGATTCCTCGTTCCGGCTGGTAGACAGCCGCGAACAACTCCAGCAATTGCGTTCCCAGGGAGACTTGGCTTGGAGCGACATTAACTCACTCACTTCGGGACCGTATCTGCGAACCACTCCCGGCGTACATCCTTGTGATGGCTTCTTCGCAGCGACCCTGCAAAAGATCTGATCACTCATCAGCGGACTTCAAAGTTCACCGCGGAGCCCGTAACCACCTTTCCGCCGGGTGCAGGATCTTGCGAAATGACGACGCTGGCTGGCGACGGCTGCACCGGGGCCTGAGGCGTACTCGCGTCAGCACCTGGGCCAGCTTCTCTGACCGTCCCGACCTTGAGCCCGGCGTCCTTCAACCTTGCAGTTACATTGCCCAAAGTCTGGCCCACCAGGCTGGGCATGACGAACGCCTGGGGCGCTGGAGGCTCAGACGCCAGCAAGCTGATCTTCGGAACCGAGATGCTGCCGGCGCTCGGAGTCGGGTCTTGAGCAATTATCTGGTCGGCCTGCGCGCCGGGCAATGGAATCTGAGCGACCGCACCCACATCCAACCCGCGGCGACGGATGTTAAGCTCTGCCGCCCGCTGGCTTTGCCCCAGCACGTTGGGAATCTCCATCCGCTGCGGTCCTAGACTCTGAGCCACTCGAATCTGCCAGCCACGCCGAATCTGTGTCCCCGCCGCCGGTAACTGCGACAGAACTCTTCCTTCCGGCACCTTCGGACTGTAGTACTGACGTTCGACTTCAAATTGAAAGCCGGTAGCCTCGGCCACACGCCGTGCCTCTACCGGAGGTTTGCCCACTAGATCCGGGACAGCGACTTCGCGGCCGTGAATAGCCGACCGCATCGCCAGCAGCGCAGAAAGCAGCGCCACCATCAGCAAAATCAGAGCTTGCAATGCATGTCGAAAAAAGGACTTCATTTCGCGAGTGTGATTATAGCTTTCCCTTTTTGGGGAGAACAGGGCCACGCTTGCCGGATATCCCGCGGTACCCGCAGCCGGGGCCCCTATACTGTCGTCATGGCCCCCGAAACGGATCTTCTGAGTTGGTTGCGACGCTACTGGGGCTACAGTTCATTTCGCCCCTTGCAGCAAAACATTGTCGGAAGCTTGCTCACAGGACACGACACCTGCGTGGTCATGCCCACCGGTGGCGGGAAGTCGCTCTGCTACCAGCTGCCGGCTCTGGTTTCAGAGCGAACCGCGGTTGTGATCTCGCCCTTAATCTCCCTCATGCAGGACCAGGCGGCGCAACTCGCACAAATGGGCATCCCCGCGGCCGTGCTAAACAGTTCGCAGGCCGCAAGCCAACAATCGGAGGTCATGCGCAAAGCTAGCGGGGGCGAATACCGGCTGTTGTACCTTTCCCCGGAACGTCTGGCGCGGGCCGATACCATTGCCTGGCTACAGCGCGTTCCCGTCGCCTTCTTTGCCATTGATGAAGCCCATTGCATCTCGGAATGGGGACATGAGTTCCGTCCCGAATACCGTCAGTTGAGTTCTCTGCGGGCCCATTTTCCCGACCGGCCAATCGCCGCGTTTACCGCCAGCGCCACCCGGCGCGTTCGCCACGACATTTTGCGACAGTTACAACTCCGCGACCCTCACAAGTACATCGCCAGTTTTTACCGGTCTAATCTGCGCTACCTCATCAAGGAGTGTGAGGGCCGTGAGCAGCCCGGTTTGCTGGTAAGGGCGCTGCGGAATTATGCCGACAGCAACGTCATCGTCTATGCACCGACCATAGCGAGGGTGGAAGAAACGGTGGACTACCTGGGTGAACAAGGAATTTCCGCGGTCGCCTACCACGGCAAGATGGATGCGGCGATGCGCCGGCGAAACCAGGAATCTTGGACGAGCGACGAAGTGCGTGTCTTGGTGGGCACCATCGCCTTCGGGTTGGGCATCAACAAGGCCTCAGTGCGGGCGGTAATTCATCTTTCACTTCCCAAGTCGATCGAGCAGTATTACCAGGAGGCCGGGCGCGCCGGGCGCGATGGCAAGCCCGCGGATTGCATTCTGCTCTGGCAAAAACGGGATGCGGCGCTGCTGGCATACTTCATCGACCAGATTACCGACGCGGCAGAGAAAGAACGCGCCTGGCAGCGCTATCACGCCATTCGCGGCTTCGTCGATTCCAAGCGCTGCCGTCACCGCCAGATTTGCGTGCATTTCGGCGAAACTCCGACCTGGACTTCCTGTGAGTCCTGTGACGTGTGTGGTTGCGAATCCGAGTGGCTGGTGAAGTCGCTCGCCGTGGAGCCGAAGGTTACTGCCGTGGTGACGAGCACGCCTCGGCGCGCGCCCGAGGCAAAACCCGCGGCCCAGGATGTGGACTCCGAACTGCGCGAGTATCTGCGCGAATGGCGGCGATCCGCGGCCCGGCAACAAGGAGTCGCAGCCTTCGTGGTCATGCACGACACTTCACTCGACGAAGTGTGTCGAATGCATCCCACCTCCTCCGCCGAACTGTTGCAAGTTCCCGGCTTCGGCGAGCGCAAGACCGCTATGTATGGCCAGCAGATTTTTGAGGCGCTGGAAAGGTTTCGGAACGGCGCCCGCGCCAGCGCTGCTCCGGCGAAGAAATCCAAGCCCGTGGACGAGACTTTGAGCTTGCTGGCTCAAGGGCACACCCTCAATGAAGTCGCTGCCATTCGCGGCCGCCAGTTGGGCAGCGTAGTTGGCTTGGTGGCCGATCTGGTGGAAAAGGGCGAGTTGGAATTTCAGCCCGCGTGGGTGGACAAAGACAGGCAGGCGATCATCGAAGCGGCCTGCGCCCGGATCGGTACCGAACGCCTCAAACCGCTCAAAGATGTGCTGCCGCCGGAGTTTACCTTTGAGGAAATACGTCTGGTGGTGGCCCTATTGCGACGGAACCAGGCACGCCCCTCGGGGTTACGAGAGGATGTTAAGCGAGTTAGTTGATGAGATAAATCGAAACCGCCCTCAGTGCGCTTCCTCCTCGGGCGGTGCAGCGTCCGGCGTGTCTATTTTGACAGCGACGGGCGGGAGCACGGGAGGCGGCTCGAACTCTCCTGGGTCTTTTCCCGCCAGCGCAACCTTCATGAAATCCATCCAGATGGGCAGAGCGGCGCGGGCTCCGCTCTCTTTTGCTCCCAGGGTCTTCTTCTCGTCATAACCAATCCAGACGCCGGTGGTCATTGCCGGTGAGAATCCTATGAACCAGGCGTCGGTGAAGTCATTCGTGGTTCCCGTCTTCCCTGCCAGCGGATATTTCATGCCGGCTGCGGCGATTCCGGTGCCGTGCTGCACTACCTCCCGCAACATCGAGGTCATGATGCGTGCGGTACGGGCGCTGATCACGTCCTTCACTTCGGGAAAGTCCTCCTCCATCACGCGGCCTTCGTAGTCGGTCACCTTAGTGATGTAGCGGGGCATGATCCGCACTCCGTCATTGGGGAAGACGCTGAATGCCGAAGTCTGCTCGAACAAGGTCACCTCGGCAGCACCCAGCGCGACCGGAAGATAAGGAGGGATATTGGAACTGATCCCGAAACGATGCGCATAATCGATGACGGTCTTGATCCCGAGTCCGTCGGCGATTTTGAGCGCGGGAATGTTTCGCGACTGCGCCAGCGCCCGCCGCAGCGTAATTGTCCCTTCAAATTTCTCGTCATAGTTGTGCGGTATGTAAGGGCCGGATGCGGTCTCAAACGTCACCGGCGCGTCCAGAACCGTATCGTCGGGCTTCGCGCCCTGATCGATGGCGGCAGTGTAAACATACGGCTTGAAAGACGATCCCACTTGTCGCAGCGCCTGAGTGGCGCGATTGAACTTCGATTCCTCAAAATCGCGCCCACCCACCATCGCCTTGATCGCTCCCGTTCCGTTGTCGATGGCCAGTAACGCCCCTTGCGCCCCGGAATCCTGCTCCAGGGTGACTCGCGCTTTTCCGTCCGCGCCGAGTGAGAGCACCTTCACATAGATGACGTCGCCGGGCTTCAGAATCTCTTGAAGCTTGTGCTGGGTCCAGGCTGCGTCGGCCTGCAGAACAGTTGCAGTATATCGGCCGAACTTCACTGTGGCCGTGCCCGGTGCCGTCGCCAGCACCAGAGCATGCACATATCCGCCAATTTCGGGTTCATTGTCCCAGTCGGGATGCTGATAGCTGGCCAATGTCACCTTCGCCGCCAATACATTCTCCAAATGATTTTTCCAACCATGGCGTCGTTCATAGGCGGCCAAGCCATCGAGCACGGCGCGATTGGCGGTTCGCTGCAAATCCATATCGAGCGAGGTGTAGACACGTAATCCGCCCTCATGGACCTGATCCGTACCATATTTATTCTCCAGATAACGGCGAGTTTCCTCCACAAAATACGGCGCCAGCGAGTTAGGGTCGTGTTGCAACTTCAACTGGACCGGCTGGCTCCGGGCGTCATTGGCCTGCTGCGCCGTGATTTTTCCATCCTCGAGCATGGCATTGATCACCAGGTTCCGCCGTTTCATGGCCCGGTCGGGATGGTTGACCGGGGAATACAGTCCGGGGGCTTTGGGCAAACCCGCCAGCAGCGCCGCTTCATCCAACGTCAGTTGTTTCGCCGGCTTGCTGAAGTAATATTCCGAGGCCGCCTCGAAGCCATAGGCTCCGTGCCCCAGAAAGATCTGATTGGCATACAGCGTGAAAATCTGTTCTTTTGTAAACCGGCGTTCAATCTGGATGGCCAGCAGGGCCTCTTCGATCTTGCGGCGAAATGAGCGGTCGGGAGACAGGAACAAATTGCGCGCCAGTTGCATGGTGAGCGTCGACGCTCCCTGCACCTTGCCTCCCGACTCGATGTCGCGATAAGCAGCGCCGGCGATGCGCCAAACGTTGACCCCCCAATGGCGATAGAAGTCCTTGTCCTCGATCGAAACTAGCGCCTCACGCAGCACCGGAGGAAAATCACCGTAATTGGCGACCACCCGCCGCTGCAGGGCAAAAGACCCGATGATTCGCCCCTGATCGTCGTAGAGTTCGGTGATCGAACTGGGCCGGTAGTGCTCGAGTTGCTCCACCTGCGGCAGGTCGGTGGTGTACACCAGCAAGAGTCCAGCCGTGGCTCCGACCAACGCCGACAGCAGCACCAGCAAGCCAAACAAAACCCGGCCCACCAGCTTGCGTGGCGCGACTTCGACGTCCACCGGGGGAAGGTCCTGGTAGATCAACTTCATGTGAGGTTACCGTCAGAATAGCAGGGCTCCCCAACCATTAGGTAGTATGTAAAAAAGCGGAGGATTTCCTTTGTGAACCTCAGTGTCCTTTGTGGTTCAAGCCTTTTGCTTGTCCTCTGAGACTCTGTGCCTCTGTGGTGAAGCTCTTGCTCTCCTCAGGAAGCGCCTCTACCCCGACCGAAAGACAATCTTCCCGCTCACGATCGTGGCCACGACTTTGCCGGTGAGCTGCCAGCCGTCGAACGGAGTATTGTGCGACTTCGAGCGGGACTTTACCCCTTCAAAGGTCCAGCGTTTCTTGGGATCAAAAATGGTAACGTCCGCATGACTGCCTCGCGCCAGCGTTCCGCGCCCGCGCAGATCCACCACCCGTGCCGGTCCTGCGGTGAACAGCTCTACAATTCTCGTCAGCGGAATTCTATGTTCACGATGCAAGCGGGTGATAGCCAGCCCCAGCGCTGTTTCCAAGCCCGTGATCCCGAAGCTCGCCTTCTCAAATTCGATAATCTTCTCGTGCGTCGCGTGGGGAGCGTGGTCGGTGGCAATAGCATCCACCGTACCGTCGGCCAGAGCCACGATCAGCGCCTCGCGGTCCGCAGCCGAGCGCAGCGGCGGATTCATCTTGCAACAGGTGTTGTAGTCGCCTACGTCGGCGTCGGTAAGCGTGAAGTGATGCGGCGTCACCTCGCAGGTCACGTGCGCTTTGCTGCGTTTGCCCCGGCGCACCGCCTTAAGCGCGTCCGCGGTAGAGAGGTGCGCCACGTGCAAACGCGCTCCCGCGAACTGTTGCGCCAGTTGTACGTCACGATCCACGATCGAGGCCTCGGCCGCCACTCCCATGCCGCGCAGACCCAGCCGGAACGAAGTGGTACTTTCGTTCATCGAACAGTTTTCGGTAAGCCGCGTGTCTTCCGCGTGCTGAATTACCGGCAGGTTGATTTCCGCGGCCAGGCGCAGCGTGTCCCGCATCGTAGTCTCATTCAGGATGGGTCGGCCGTCATCGCTGACGCCCACCGCTCCGGCGCGCTGCAAGCCGCGAAAATCCGTAAGCACCGCGCCTTTGCTGGCTTGAGTGGCCGCGGCAACGGGAAAGACATTTACCACCGCGCCACGCTGCGCCTGCTGGATCCAGGTCACCCATTCCACCGAGTCCACCACGGGCGAAGTATTGGGCATGCAGCAAACCGAAGTGAATCCCCCCGCCGCCGCTGCCGCCGTTCCACTGGCAATCGTCTCTTTGTAGCCCTGGCCGGGTTCGCGCAGGTGTACATGTAGATCGATAAAGCCCGGAGCCACCACCAGGCCGCGCGCATTCAAGGTCTGATCGGCGCCGCCGCGAACTTTGTTGGGCAGGGCGATTTCCGCCACGCGGCCATCGTGCAGCAACACATCCATCGGGCCGTCGATCCTGGCCACTGGGTCAATCACGTGGCCACCCTTGATCAGCAACCCACCCGATTTGAGTTTGTCATGTGCCATTCAGTTCAATCCGCTATCAACTCCCGCGCAACGTTTTTCATTTGGCTCTCCCCACCGCCCGGGCCAGGATCGCCATTCGCACCGGCACACCATTGGCAACCTCTTCCACGATGACCGATTGCGGGCAATCCGCAACCTCCCAGGTGAGTTCGAGCCCGCGAATGATGGGGCCAGGATGCATCACCATGGCGTCGCGCTTGGCCAGTTTCAGCCGTGTCATGGTCATCTGATAGCGGGCAATGTAGTCCTGCAAGCGAATTTTCATCCCCGCCAGCCGTTCCTTTTGCACTCGCAGCACCATGACGACGTCCGCGCCGCGCACCGCTTCCTCCGCCGTGCGCGTAATGTGCAAATTAGGCGCCAGGCAGGTGGCCATCTCCGGCAGCAGTTCGGGTGGTCCACAGAGCGTGATGCGGGCGCCGAACTTGCTCAGCAGGTGGATGGCGGAGCGTGCCACCCGGCTGTGATAAATGTCTCCCATGATCGCGACCTGCAGCCCATCCAGCTTCTTTTTGTGACGCAGAATGGTGTAAGCGTCAAGCAGCGCCTGGGAAGGGTGCTCATGCATGCCGTCACCGGCATTGATGACGGGAATCTTCAGGTGCCTGGCCATCAGCAACGGCGCTCCCGCCGCGGGATGTCGGATCACCATGACATCCGCTCCCACCGCCTGAAGCGTGTATGCGGTGTCGAGCAGCGACTCCCCTTTTTCGATACTCGACCCGCTCGAAAGCACCAGCGTCGTCATCGCCCCCATTTCCTTGGCGGCGATTTCAAAAGAGCTGCGGGTCCGGGTCGAAGCTTCGTAGAAAAGCAGCAGCACGCGCTTGCCGCGCAGCAGCGGACGGGGCTTGAGCGGATTCATCCGCCGTGCCAATTGCAGCAGCCCCGTAATCTCCTTCGCGTCGAGATGTTCAATATCCAGCAGAGAACCGCGTGCGGTTTTGGTCATCACGTGCCCAAGACGACGGCACGGGCGAAACGCCCCTGCCTCAAATCCGTTCAACCTTGTTTTTCAACCAGCAAGACCTTTTCCTCGTTGTCAATCTCCCGCAACCTCACTTCGATGATTTCCTGCGCCGTGGTCTGCACCTTGCGACCCACGAAAGCCGCTTCAATCGGCAACTCGCGGTGGCCGCGATCGATCAGTACACACAGTTGCACCTGCCGCGGGCGGCCTTGGTGGAACAGAGCGTCTAGCGCAGCCCGTGCCGTGCGGCCGGTATAAAGCACGTCATCCGCCAGAACGATGTTCTTGCCAGCGACGGGAAATCCGATGTCGCTTTTCTGCACTACCGGCTGCGCCCCCACGGTGGAGAGATCGTCGCGGTACAGGCTGATGTCAAGCGTGCCTACGGGAACCGGCGTCTTTTCGATGCGCTGGATCATTTCTCCCAGGCGCTGTGCCAGAAATACCCCGCGCCGCCGGATGCCCACAATTCCCAAGTCAGTGGCGCCGTTGTTTTTCTCTATGATTTCGTGGACCAGTCGGACCAATGTCCGCTCAATCTCTGATGCCGACATTAACTGCGACTTCTCTTTCAGGTTAGCGGGACGAGTCGAAGGTCGTGGCGTCATGAACGCTGAATCATACGCGGGAAAAGCACGGCGGAGCAAGCAAGGCCTTGGATCACCCTTACAACCGGTCTTTCCTCCGCATCATAGCCGCCCCAACCGCGCCTCCCAGGCTGGAAAGAATCAGGAACGCCACCAGCACGAACGCCAGTCCTAGTCCCATCATCAAGGCCAAGCCAGGCGGGGTTTTCAGGTATTCGATCACTTGTTGGGCCTGCGGATCGGAACTACGCGCGGCCGATTGTTCCACGGCTTCCAGTAGCGCAGCCCGCAACTGCCCACCGCTATGAAAGAGCAGGGTCCCCACGGCGCTGAAAACTGCGAAAATCCCGAAGCCCAACGCCCCGCTGACGGCACCCAGGCGCGCTCCCATCGCCGGTGTGAGGTTGCTGGCCGGCTTGCGACGACGGTAAAACAGAACCGAAAGAACTCCGGCAGCAATCATTCCCAACCCAAACGCGCCCAGGGGAATGAACATCAGAAAAGCCGCAATCAGCCCCGCCAGCCCTGCCGATGGCAGAGCTTCCGACCATTGGATCGCCGTTCCGCCGGGGCTGGGGAAAGAATCCCCGCTCAGTTCAGCCGCCGACGCCGCCTCCGCACTGCTTCCCCCCACGCGGATCTGCGGCGCGTTGCACTGTGGGCAGAAAGCAATGCCCTCTTCCACGGCTACGCCACACTTATAGCAGGGGTGTTCCACAGGACTTCAAGGTATCTCAGGCCAGAGCAGCGCGCAAGGAAGCCGCGATTCTTAGGGGCGCCAGCGCCGCATTAACACTTGCGCTTGGTTACATGCTTTAGCGCCCAGGGCGTTGCGAAGGCGACTAGATATCCCCCTGCTTGCCTCGCGTGTGGACGTAAACCATCTCGAGGGTCGAGCCTTTTCCTTTTTCTCCAGGTTCGACGGCCACGACGTGCTGATTGTCTTCAGTGCCGACCTTGAGCTCAATCACGTCACCAGTGTTGTCGCCCTCACATTTCAGCTCTTTCGACTTGCTGGAACTCTCGTCGCTGCCGTCAATGTTCACGCCGCTGTGGACATTGCTTCCATGACGACTGCTATGGCACTCCAGCACCTTGCCGTACTTCTTCAGCTTCCCACGGTAGAACGCGACGATCTTACCGGCATCGTCATCCGAGTCGTAATGCACCACCAGCAGCTTCACGCCGAACGCCGAAGTGAACAGCGCCAGATTGGCGTTGCTGCGATCCTCATCATCCGTGCGTAACCGGGCTCCGGGATACGCCGCCAAGCCCATCTCGCGCAGATCGACATCCTTGCCCACGTGCACGTCACCGACTGTGCTTTTGAGATCGAACGTCTTATCTTTGCCATCGTCGTTGGTCGATTGCGCATCGACCCCGGCAGTTGTCAACGCAAGCACCAGAACCAGACTCAGAGCGAACGTAGCCGATCTTTGCCGCGTAAAACAATTCGAAACCATAAGCTCTCCTAAATTGTCCCCTCTTTGCCTCGGGTCTGGATGAACACCACCGCAAAATCCGTTCCGCTGCCCTGCGCTTCCACCGACACCAGATGTTGATTGTCCTCCGTGCCGACCTTCAGCTCGACCACATTTCCACTGTTATCGCCATCACAGCGAACTTCCCGTTTGCTGCTTTCGTGACCAGCTTTTACCGTGAGATCGCCACCGTGCTTATCGGTACGGCATTGAATCACCCGCCCAAATTTCTTCAATTGGTCCTGATAAAACGCTTGCACTTTGCCGGGCGGGTCATCGGACTCGTATTCAAGCGCAACTACCTTCACGCCAAAAAAACTGCTTGAGATGTTCACGTTGGCGCTCTTGCTGTCCTTGTCGGTCTTTTCCTTCTGTCGTGCACCCGGATACACCGCCAGGCCCGTGTCCTTCACGTTGGCCGCTTCATCCACGTGAATGCCGCCGACCGGAGTCTGAATATCGACCTTGCTGTTGTTGCCGTCGTGGTCTTTCACATCGACCGTGCAAGCCAGCACGGTCAGCCAGCCCATGAATGCAACTGCAATCAGCGCCTTGGCTTTATTGTCCAGAACTTTGGGCATGAGCATGTTGAGAATCTCCTTCTGCGACCTGGGCTGGACGCTCAATCCCGGCGCCGCGCTGGGCGACACCTGGGATCGTCACCGGAAGATGGCCGTGGATGGCAATCTCCCCGAATAACGCTCTCACCGCACTCACCTCCGAGATCGAAACATTGGAGAAGGTGCAAAGGTAATTCTGGACCATGGGGAAACTCTGTGCCAGATACGGGTTTCCCATCGCCAAAACCACAGTCTTGTCCGCTCCACGTTCCAGGATCTTCTGTAGCAGCGCCGCATTCGCATCGCCCAGACTGACCGAGTTCGTCAACCCATTCGGTCCCGGCACCGCACGGCCGGCAGTCGGGACGGCATATACCGCGGCAACTACGCTTTGCGCTTCATCGACTGCTTTCAAAACGCCATCCGCCATGCCATCCGCAATCCTGGAGTCGACATACACCACGTCGACGTCCGGCACGCGTTTGCGAATCTCGAGTTCCAGTGTCCGCCCCGCGTCCATGCGCACATCATCCACCAGCACCACCACCACCACGCGATTGCGCACTTCTTCCACTTTCTGATACGGCAGACCGGCCGGGACAGTTCCCATCTCTTTAAGCGGCAGAACTTTGCCATTTTCCCGCACCAGGGTGACGGCATCCTCTGCAACCTGTTGCCCAACCGCCACATCGGCAGGCTTACCGACCAATTCAGAAAGCCTCCCTAAATCCACCAGCCGTCCCTTATTCAGGCCCATGGACGCCTTTGCTTTCAGTATCTTGAGCACTGATGCGTCGAGCTGCGAAGACGAAATCTCCCGGCTGCGGATGGCCTCCAACACTGCCTGATACGATGCGTCCAAATCCGCCGGAATAATCAGCAGATCGTTGCCTGCCTTGAACGCGTCCACCGCCGCCCGGCCAACGTGCGCCGCGTAGAGCCGGGTGAGGCCCGCCATATCCAGCGCGTCGGTCACCACAATTCCTTTGAACCCGAGATGCTCCTTCAGTAGGCCAGTGACTACGGCAGGTGAGGTTGAAGCCACACGATCGGCCTCGGGCTCCAGTGCCGGAACCGTCACGTGAGCCACCATCACCGCATCGACTCCCGCCTCAATGGCCTTGCGAAACGGTGCCAACTCGACCGCCTGCAGTCGGGCTGCGTCGCCCGTGACTTGCGCCAAACCCAGGTGAGAATCCGTAGATGTGTCTCCGTGGCCGGGAAAATGCTTGGCCGTCGTCATCATCCCATTTGCCCGTGCGCCACGAATGTAGGCCGCTACCAAATCCCCGACTTGCTGCGGGTCTTCACCAAAGGAACGAGTATTGATGATGGGATTCACGGGGTTGGAGTTGACATCCGCGACGGGAAAGAAATTCCAGTGCACCCCGATGGCCCGTGCCTCCTGCGCCGTAATTCGGCCAAAGGCCTCGGCATATTCCAGCTTGCCCGCGGCCCCAAACGCCATGGCATGAGGGAATTCGGTCGCTCCGTGGAGCCGCATCGATAGGCCACGCTCGAAATCCGCCGCCACCAACAGTGGCAACTTCGAATCCTGCTGCAATCGATTGAGCAGCACCGCCGCCTCGTAGGGTTCATTGCGATAAAGAAAAGGTGGCTCGTAGCGCACCGTCATGCAGAATGAGCCGATGTGGTACTTGCGCATGATGTCGCGCAATTGCACGTAATCGGGGTTATTGACGTTCAGAAACTCCGCCCGCACCCAAATCATGAAGAGCTGCCCGACTTTTTCCTCGGTCGAAAGCTTGCGTAAAGTCTTTTCCGCCCACTTCTCGCCCTCACGGTCGAGGTGGACCGGGCCGGCAGGCTGGTATTTCTCCTTGGCCAACGCTGGATAAGCGAGAAGCAACCCGAGCAGAACCACCGCAAGTTTCCGGAGCATCAGTCAGAAGATAGCACGACGGAGTTTGGCGTTCGCGTCTTTAAATCCTTGTGCCACGTTTAGCCCTTATGCGGGCCCGGGCGCGACTTCTGGAGACGTCCTCCCACCCCCGGTTCTCCTTTTCGATCCGGTCACCTTTGCCGGGCTGAACCGCCAGCACCTGGCCGAAAGTGTTCAATTTTGAACAGACACACGTCCTTTGGCCACTTAAGTTGTGATCATGGTTGTGTCGTAGCCGAAGGTGTTTCAAAATTAGATGCGTTGCGTCTTGCGGTATGATGCACGTGGAACAACGGAGAGCCAAATACAGCATCCAACTATTTCATACAGCATCCAACTATTTGATACGGCATCTAACTATTTCAGAAGAGATGTGGCAATGCACCATCCCACTGTGTTATGCATCGACGATCTGCCACAAGTCTTGGAGCTCCGCAAGACCACTCTGGAATCTCATGGTTATTGCGTCAAGATTGCGTCGAGCGGCTACACCGCGATGAAGATGCTGGAGGAAATGCCGGTGGCCGCGGTTTTGCTGGAATACAAACGGGAAGGCATGGACGCGGAAGCCGTCGCCTGCCATATCAAGCAACGGTTTCCCAACCTGCCGATTATCCTGCTGTCAGCGTACTCAGGGATGCCGGAGCGGATCCTGTGGTTGGTAGATGAATACGTGATGAAGAGCGAATTGCCGGAACGGCTGGGTCCGGCCATCGAACGAGCAACGCGCCTGCACCGGCGCGCGCCGCATTCGAACGAACGAGGCCAGCATCGCGGGGCGGCAGCCTAAGTACTCGCCTCGTGTTGGTCATGCCACTGCGTTAACACGGGATTTGGAGGAGGTTCAAGAACATGAACATTTTCGGACGCGCTGCAGGCTTCTCAAGACCTCAATTGGGCAGGCAGAGTTTGGGTTCCCTGTTGTCGTTGGCTCTGTTGCTCACCACTTGGCCTCAGAACCTGTTGGCCTCTCAGGATCCGCCAGCACCCGCGCAAGACGCGCAGGCTCCGGCGCAGGGCGTTCAAGCCACGGTGCAGGGCGGCCAGGCCACGGACCAGAGCGGTCAGCCTGCCCCATACACCCAACAAACTCCCGAGCAGATCCAGCAATTGGTCGCGCCGATTGCGCTATATCCGGATTCGCTGGTGGCACAAGTCCTGGCCGCGTCAACCTTCCCCGAGCAGGTGGTCGAGGCCGACCGATGGGTGCAAGCCCATCCTGATTTGAAGGGCGATGCTTTGGGTCAGGCGGTGGACCAGCAACCCTGGGATCCAAGCGTTAAGGCGCTCACTGGATTTCCATCCGTCCTCGGCAATATGGACAAGAATCTCTCCTGGACCTCATCTCTGGGCGACGCTTACTACAACCAGCAACAGGATGTGATGGATGCGGTACAGGTGATGCGCCGGCGCGCGCGCGCAGCGGGCAATCTTAAATCCACGCCGCAGCAAACCGTAGATACCAGCGGCCAGGACGACGACATCGCCATTCAGCCGGCTAATCCCGATATCGTTTACGTCCCCGCCTACAATCCCTGGTTGGTTTACGGAGGTCCCCTCGTGGCGTGGCCGGGATGGTATCCATATCCCGGAATCTGGTTTGGCGGTCCCTACCTCAGCTTCGGAATCGGCTTCGGAATTGGCTGGTACGGCGGTTTTGGGTGGGGTTGGGGTCATTGGGGATTCAATTGGCGTGGCGGATACCCGCTTTATAACCGCGGCCGGTACTACTCCCAAAGCCGAACGTTTTATAACCGCAACACCTTCTACCGTGGTGGAGGGGTTCGCGCGGGAGCCAACGGCTTCCGCGGCGGGGTGGCCCGCGGCAATGTGCCCAGGCCCCCGAACGGCAACATCGGCGGACGCGCTGGAGTGTACAACCACCCCGGAGCCGCGCCCAGGCCTTTCAACGGGAACTCTCAAGCGGCTCGAGGCTATGCTGAACCCCGTGGTCAGAGCGGCGTCCGCTCCGGCGCTTTCAGTGGTTACGACCATGGTGGCCAGGCCAGAAGCTATTCGTCGCGCGGAAGCGCCAGCTTCGGCGGCGGTGGATTTCACGGCGGTGGCGGAGGATCTCGCGGTGGCGGCGGACGCCGGTAATCGAAGTGGTTAGGTTCCGAGTAGCTTGTGAAATCTGGAAATGGAGAGAAGCGATATGCCGCGAACCAAGCTGAACGTAAAGCAAATTCATTGGGCCAATCTTTCTAAATTAGCCGCGGTCGTCATCCTTTTGACGGGATGTTTCACCAGTCGTTCGCTGGCCCAGCAAACGGGCCAGAGGACATTTTCATCGGCGGAGGACGCGAGCAATGCACTGGCCACGGCAGCGCAGAGTAACGACGAAAAGGCGATGCTCGACATCCTCGGACCCGAAGGTAAGGGAATCGTTTCTTCGGGAGACGAAACTGAAGACGTCAACAACCGAGCCAATTTCGCAAAGAGATATCAGGAAATGCACCGTCTGGTGAAAGAGCCGGATGGAACCACCACCCTGTATATCGGCGCGGAGAATTGGCCCACGCCCATACCACTCGTGAACAACGGTAACGCGTGGTATTTCGACACCGAAGCGGGCAAGAAAGAGATTTTATTCAGGCGAATCGGCCGCAATGAAATGTCCGCCATTCGTGTCTGCCAGGAACTGGTGGCGGCGGAAAAGGAATATCGCTCAACCCAGCACGACGAGTACGCGCAGAAGCTCTTCAGTGATGAAGGGCAGCACAACGGCCTTTATTGGAAAGCTGCTGAGGGCCAACCCCAGAGCCCCATTGGTCCCCTGGTGGCGCGTGCCGTTGCCAGAGGCTACGCCAATAGCCTGGAAGGCAGTCCAACTCCATACCGCGGTTACTATTACCACATCTTGACGCGTCAGGGAAAAAATGGCCCGGGCGGCGCCAAGAGTTACGTTGTAAACGGCAAAATGACCGAGAATTTCGCCTTTGTGGCTTACCCGGCGGAATACCGGTCATCCGGCGTGATGACATTCGTTGTTGACCAGGATGGGGTGGTGTATCAGAAGGATCTCGGGAAGAAAACCGAGGCTCTTGCCAAAGCCATGAAGAAATACGACCCCGACTCCACCTGGCAGAAGGCTGAAGAGCAGCAGGAGATTGCAGGCGAGCAGAAACCCTAATTAAGAAGAACAGCGCATGGAAAGATCGGGACTGGATTCTATCCTCACGCCACAACGCCGAGGGAATCCTCTACCAGTGCACCCGCCTCTTGCTGAATCGCCCCCTCATCCCCAAATCCCGCTAACCACTTGACCTCCGGCTCCCGCCGGAACCAGGTCATTTGCCGTTTGGCGTAATTGCGATGCGCCTGTTGCGCCGCTTGCAGAGCAGAAGCTTCATCCATCTCACCTCGGACCAGCTGCACCGCTTGCTTGTATCCCAGTGAACCTAGCGGTTGCGCCGACTCTCCGTATTTAGCCAGCAGACGCTGCGTCTCTTCCACCAAGCCTGCCTTGAACATGCGCCGTGCACGCTCATTGATTCGGCCATAGAGCGCATCGCGCTCGGGATTTAAACCAATCCGCAGGATTCGAAAGCCCCGGAGCGCGTCCCGTCCGTGCTTCCACATCTCGGTCATCTTCCGCCGCGAACCGAGACATACCTCGATGGCGCGAATCAGTTTGGGCAGGTCGTTAGCGTGTATCTGCTCCGCCGCATCCCGGTCCATCCGCCGCAAGACCCGATGCAAATGGCTCGTTCCTTTCCTCTCCACCTTCTCGCGCAGTCTTTCCCGCAACTCCTGCGATCGTTGCGGCCCAGGCGATAGTCCATCGAGCAACGCCCGCAGATACAGCCCGGTTCCACCCACCACTACCGGCAAGCGGCCACGCTGCTTGATCTCCTGTAGAACCCGCCGCGCTCTTCGCGCATACTCTCCCGCCGTGATGTAGCCGGTCGGCTCCACAAAATCCAGCAGATGGTGCGGAGCGCGGGCGCGTTCGGCCGCATCTGGTTTGGCCGTGCCGATCTCGAATTCGCGATACATCGCCACCGAGTCGCAATTCACAATCTCACCCTCGAAACGCTCAGCCAGCGCCAGCGAAAGCGCAGTCTTCCCGCTCGCGGTCGGGCCCAGAACGACTACCAGCAGCGGTTCCTGCGGCACGGCTAGCGGGCACTCCAGGGGATGTGGTACCAGTAACGAATCAGCGTGAGGACCAGGATCAAGAGAGCAATCACCAGCAGGCCAGTGGCTTCCAGGGTGTAGACCTGCGGGGTGCGATGATGTTCGGCCGGGGGTGGCTCCGGCTGCCGTTTTGCTCCAGCGGCGGGCACGGTCTTATTGTAGTCCTGCAACCGCCGGTGACTCCAATATTCTTGGAACCGGGTTGACCACGGTTGCGTATTATCCTCTAACCACCGGGGGCGGATGTGTGCCCCCTCGCGCAGGAGCAATTTATGCAACGCCTTACATTCGGGCTCTTGGGTTTAGTGCTGGCTATCACTTCCGTGGCCCAGGCGGAAGACTGGTCGAAGACTTACACCATCTCGGGCAAACCCGATCTCCGGGTGGAGACTTCCGACGCCGACATTCGCGTGGATACCTGGGATCAGAAAACCATCGATGTCCACATCACCAGCAGCCGCTACAAATTCGGCGACAACGGTCTCCGCGTCATCGAGCACCAGAACGGCGACGCGGTCGAGATCGAGCTGCGCTTCCCGCATCATGTGTTCACTGTCCAGTTTGGCAGCTACAAGGTGGATATCGAAATCCACATGCCTCGCCAGGGCCGGGTAAATCTGCACACCGGCGACGGATCCATTGAGCTTTCAAATTTCAAAGGTGACATGGACCTGGAAAGTGGCGATGGCCACGAACAGATCGAATCGGTTGACGGCAACCTGCGGGCCCGCACCGGAGATGGACACATTCGCGTTGCCGGCCGTTTCGATGCGCTCGACCTCAATACTGGCGATGGCCGCATCGAAGCTCGTGTTTTGCCCGGCTCAACCATGGCGTCAAGCTGGAACGTTCGCACCGGCGACGGCGGCGTAACCGTGGAACTGCCAGAGAACTTTGCCGCCGACGTGGACCTCCACACCAACGATGGCCATATCAACGTGGAAATGCCGGTGACCGTCGACGGGCGATTAGGCGAAAAGAACATCCATGGGAAGATCAACGGCGGCGGAAACCTGCTGACCATCCACACCGGTGACGGCTCGATCCGACTGGAAAAATCGTAGCAGCCGAGGGGACGCTACTGCATTTCGTTCTTGCTGGGGTTGTAGAGGAACTTAAAGCGCAACGCCAGGTACTGGCCACTGAACTCGGTGGGCAACGGCGGAAACGGATTGGAAGCCGTAATCCCACCCCAGGCCCCGCGGTCGAGCGCCACATCACCCGAACTGTATACCAGTTTCATCCCGGCCACACTGCCGTCCTTGAGGATCGCGAATTCGATTCCTACATTGCCCTTCTTCATAATCGGCGCCTTTGCCGATTCCGGAATCAAGTTGTACCAATTCAGCTTCACGTCGTGCAGAACCCGCGCCAGGTAGGGTCCAAAGTCGACCCCCATCGTGTCGCTGAGAACCTCGAGCCCGCCGTATGCTGCTCCCTGCTTGCCCAGGCCCAAACCGAAATCGCCGTTGTCCCCGCCTCCGCCCCCACGGGTCGCAGCTGCCGCCCGAGCTGCCTGCTCAGTTGCTGATCCCACATACCTTGAGCCAGTAGAGAACGCATCCTTGGGCGACAGCGCCGGTGTCTGCAGTTTGGCGTTCAGATTCTGATCTGGTGGAGGCTGCGGTGGTGCCTGCTGCTGTGGCTGCGGCGCAGGTGTGCTCTGAGCTTCCGCCCCGGCCGCGGGCGGCTGTGGCGCTCCGCTCGGGCCCGGCGGGCCGGGACGGCTGCTGTCCAGGATTTTCCTGAGTTCCTTGCGATCGATTTGCGGAGCCTTCGACGTCGCGATGCGATTCTTATCCGAAATAATGTTCGTCTCTGGAGGCTTGGCCGGCGGCCTTTGCTGGTCTGGAGGAAGCTCGAGATACGTAAGATCTTTATCCTGCGGCAAAGCATTTGGACTCAAGACCGCAGTTTGTCGTGGTATCAGCCCCGCGATTCTCGACGAGTTCACGATCAGCAGCACCACCAGCAAGTGCACCACCACGGAAATCCAGAACGATTCTCGCCGCCGCGAGTGCGTCAGATCATCTTGCAGTTGCAGGATTAATGTCGGCGCTTCATCAATCTCCCGGTAGGCCGACTCCCAGTAGCGGGCATCGTACAAATCTCCACCATCAGGTTTTCGTGACGAAGGTGTTGTAGAGGTCGGCGTAGTCGGCGGGATTTGTGCGGTTGACATCGAACGGCTTACCCGTTGGTTAGACACGAGCCACAGGATATTAGTTGTAGCAACAGCAATCCGGCCGGGTTACCGTGACTGTCGGTTTCACCCTTTTTGCATCGCAGCGTCTGCGGCCCAATGGCCTATTTTCGCATCTTTTTCGGGAATCTGCGACGCTCTGGAAGGCTAGGTACTTCAGGTTGTATCCAGATCATTACTTACCAATATCGCTTGACAATACTTTACAGAAAGCCAACCGCCCAGAAACTGGGTTTCTTCGCGCACTCGGCGGCTGTTCTCTGCGACCTTTGCGGTTGAGATTTTGCGCGGCGCCCAGTCAGCGCTGGAGTTGCTCCAGTCTGATCTTGCTGCCGTGATCTCGTATCGCCGCCACGATGTCGAGGGCCACGGCCAGTGCGCGGCGGCCATCCTCCAGATCGACCAACGGTCGCACACGCCGTTGCACCGAATCCAGAAAAGACTTCAGTTCCGCATGTAAAGGCTCATCCTGCACAGTGGGCAGCTTCGCAACCTGGATCTGTGGATTCACCGAAGGCGTACCTGCGCCATCTCCCCCTACAGAAAACACCATCGCATCCTGCCGTCCGTAGTCCAGCGAGACATACTGCTTTGGCTGAAAAAAGCGCAACTTCCGCACCAGTTCGGTCGAAACCCGGCTGGCGGTAAAGTTGGCGATGCAGCCGGAGTCGAACTCAATCCGGACGTTGGCGATATCCACTTTGCTGGAAAGGATCGGAAGACCGACCGCCCGGATTTCCTTCACCGGAGAATTCACAAACGACAATACGACATCCAGGTCGTGAATCATCAGATCAAGCACCACATCGATATCGAGTGACCGCGGTGTAAACACGCTGAGCCGGTGAACTTCAAAAAACATTGGCTGGGTGATCACCGGCAGGGTCGCGCGGACGGCCGGATTGAATCGCTCCAAATGGCCGACCTGGGCAATGCGGTCGCGCTCCCGGGCCACGCGAATCATTTCATCGGCTTGGGCCAGCGAGGCCGCCAGTGGCTTCTCAATCAACACGTCGACGCCAGCCTCCATCAACTGCCGGGCCGTGCTGAGGTGGTGAACCGTCGGAACGGCGACCGACGCCGCCCCGACTTCGCTATGCGTGGTGAGTAGTTGTTGGACCGAGCCAAATCCCCGGCAGCCGAATTCCCGCGCCACTGCGTCGGCCCGGCTGGTGTCGGAATCGACTACGCCGACCAAGCGCACCGGTAGTCCTTCTTTCGCCAGTTGCTGGTAGACCCGCGCGTGATTACGTCCGAAGGCGCCGACGCCGACTACTGCGACGTGAATGAGATGATCAGGGTTCACAGTCCTACTTGCCCTGCGCCTTTTTCAGCAGCGCGATCTGCCCCGCGTGATACAGCTCGTGCTGCACAATTCCGCTGAACAGATAGAAATGATCGTAATATTTCTCCTTCTTTCCTGGCACCTGCTCGTGCAAACGCGAATCCGGGAAAGCCGCCACCGCCTTCACTAGCGCGTCATGCTTTTTCTTGACCTGTTCCACGGCCTTTCGCCAGGCTGTTTCACTGGTATCGCTGACCGGCGGAAAGTTCTCTCGGTCGCTGAGTTCCACGGCTGCGCCGCCAGTTCTGCGCAGCACCGCGTCGTCCCAAGCGGCGACGTGCAGCAGCAATTCCCAAATGCTGTGAGCACCCTTGATGGGATGGGCAGCGGCAGTTTCAGCATCCACCCCGGCGAGCAACTCGAGCATAGAATCGCCATGCCAGGCCTCGCCATCAAAGGCCCGGCGGATCTGGTCAGCAAGACGAGCGGTTTCCGACACGTAACCACCAACCTTTCGTTCTTGAAAATGGACGACGCGCGTTCCCGCCGATCAACGTAAATCTTAAAACGCCGACGCGACGATTGCGATTCCCGCCGCATCCGCCGCCGTTACAATCTCATTTCCGTCCAGCAGCAGACATTTCCCGGCATCCAGCGCCAGGCACGTCGCTCCTGCTTTTCGCATTGTCGCAATCGTTTTCAAGCCGATGACCGGAACGTCAAAACGCATGTCCTGATTCGGCTTCGCCGCCTTGATCACAGTCAGCGCGCGGCTCAGCGTAGAGGCATCCGCATCCAGCGATGCCATGATCTGTCCGGCGCGTTCGATGGTTGCGTCCGTCCCCTCCATGGCTTCGACGGCCACGCAGGCGGCTTCGGCCACAACCACCGTCTGCCCGATATCGAACTGCGCCAGTTGCCGGGCAACAGCACGCCCATATTCGATGTTCGTCTGCTCCTGCTCCGTCGGCGCGCGCCGAGTAAGCACGCCAGGCTTGGCCAGCAATGGCTCCAGCAAGTTGGTCGAGTTCTCCAAGGTGATGCCCTCATCCGCTAGCACCTTGGCCACAGCTCCGAGCAGTGCGTCGGTGTTGCGGATACGCAGGTTCAACAATAATTTTGCCAGCCGCCAGTCCGGCCGGATGCTGGAGAAAATCTGTTTGTGTTTCACCTGGCCAGCCATTACAGCCTTCGTCACGCCTTCACACTTGAAGGTTTCGATTAGCTTCGACAGCTCTCCCAACGAAAGCCAATGCACCGCGGCCGCGCCCTGCGAGTCAATCTCAGGAAAAGTCTCTTCTTTTATTGCGGCAACTACCACTTCGAACCCTTGTGCCCGCGCCGCCTCCAGCACTAAGAAGGGGAAACGCCCATTGCCGGCAATCAGGCCGAGTTTTTGTTTCGTAGAGGACACCGCTGAAAGTCTAGCATTGAGCCGTCAGCATTCAGCACTCAGCCTTCAGCCAGGCCGGGATCGTGAAGCTGCAGCCGAACCGCGCCTGGCTGACTATGAGGCGTGACATAAATTTCGGCCCGAAGTCCGAACGCTTTCCTGGCTGAATGCTGATTGCTGACAGCTGATTGCTACTTAATCACTCCCCGCTCCGACTCTTCGATAAAACAAATCAGCCGCTCCACATCTTCGCCCCGGTCGGCTTCCGCCTTCAATTTCTCCAGCGCCTGCGAAGTATTGAGCTTCGACGCCAGCAGCACCTTGTAAGCATGATGGATCTTGGCGATCCGCTCCTCGGCGAAGCCGCGCCGCTCCAACCCCACCGCATTCAGTCCGTAAGCATGAGTATCTCGTGCGGCCGCCGTTTTCGAAAACGGAAGAACGTCGCGGGTGATGGTGGTGCCGCCGCCGATGAACGCATACTCTCCAATACGCACAAAGTGGTGCACTGGACACAGCGCGCCCACCTGCGCCCAGTCGCCGACCGTCACGTGTCCGCCCAAGGTCGCCGCGTTGGCCAGGATGACGTGGTCCCCGACTCGGCAGTCATGAGCGATGTGCGTATAGGCCATGACCAGGTTGTGGCTGCCCACCCGTGTCAGTCCGCCGCCTTTCATGGTGCCGCGGTTGATGGTGACAAATTCCCGGACTGTATTGTGATCGCCAATCTCCAAACGTGTCGGCTCGCCCGCATAGGTCAGGTCCTGAGGTGCCAACCCGATCGAGCAAAAAGGAAAAAAGCTGTTGTGGGCGCCGATCTTCGTGGGGCCCTCCATGGCCACATGTGACACCAGATGGCAACCCTCGCCCATCTCTACCTCCGGCCCAACCACGCAATATGGGCCGATTTTGCAAGTGGGGTGAACCTTCGCGCGAGAATCGACGAGGGCTGTGGGGTGAACTGTCGTAATTGTAGGGGCAGCCGTCATGGTGATGTTGGCGTCCGGCTATTCGATTTCTGCGGATGCCTCGGCATTGCCGCCGCGGGTGCGTGAAATGTCCACTACCCGGCAACTGACAGTTGCTTCCGCGGCGCGCTTGTCTCCGACGTAGGCCGTACCTTCCATGCGTCCGGCATTGCCCCGCCAGGACGTTACATTCACTTCAATGCGCAACTGATCGCCCGGCACGACCGGCCGCCGGAACTTGGCGCGTTCAATCCCTGTGAACAACACCAGCTTGCTGTGCCGGTCTTCTATCTCCGTGAGCAGCAACACTCCCCCGGCCTGCGCCATGGCTTCCACGATCAGCACCCCCGGCATGACCGGTGTACCGGGGAAGTGGCCGACAAAAAACGGTTCATTCACCGTGACATTTTTAATGGCCACAATGCGCTCTTTCCGCGTGAGCTCCAGCACCCGGTCGATGAGCAGGAACGGATACCGGTGTGGCAAAAGACGCATAATTTCATTGATGCCTAACCCGGTCTTCGCGCCCGGACTCTCCCCTGCGGTATGAGTCGTGTCTGTCATACTGGGTTTCGTCAAGAGCGAAGATTATACTTGATCGGACCTACAAAACTCCTCGCCGAAAATATCATTCATGACCAGGAAAGCCCAAAGGAAAGTCCCAACCGCCCCCAGCGCCGGTTCCGCCGCCCATCTCCGCTATTTCGAAGAGCGCAAACCACAGATCACCGAAACCGTCCGGCAACTGGTTGAGGTCGAGTCCCCCAGTGACAACAAACCGGCCGTCGACCGCCTTGGTGGGTTGCTGGCCGGACGATTCGAAGCGTTGGGAGGCCACGCCAAGTTCCACCGCACCCCGAACTTTGGCGATCATTTGCAAGTCGATTTCCTCGGGAAAATCTCTGCCAAGCCGGTGCTGCTCCTGGGACATCTGGATACGGTTTATCCCATGGGCACGCTGGCGACCATGCCCTGCCGCATAAGCGGCGAAAAGCTCTTCGGCCCCGGCAGCTTCGACATGAAATCCGGAATCGCAATCATGCTGCATGCCATCGAAGCGCTTCGCGCCTGGCATGGCGACCAACTGCAGCGCCCGGTGACCGTCCTGTTGGTCTCGGACGAAGAGGTCGGCAGTGACAGTTCCCGCCACATCACCGAGAATCTCGCCAGAAAGTCTCAGGCAGTGTTGGTGATCGAGCCTGCTTATGGTCCGAAGGGTGCCGTAAAAACCGCCAGAAAGGGAGTTGGCGAATACATTCTCAAAGTCACCGGCAAAGCCGCGCACTCGGGACTGGATTTCGAGAAAGGTGAGAGTGCGATCGTGGAACTTGCCCGCCAAATCATCGCGGTCTCAAAACTTGTCGATCTCAAACGCGGCATCACGCTCAATGCCGGAACTGTGCAGGGAGGTACGCGCTCGAATGTAATTCCCGCCGAAGCCAGCGCCGTCCTCGACGTGCGCGTCGCCCACATGAAAGATGCTGCCGTCATCGAGCGCCGCCTCCGCTCACTGAGACCGTTCAATCGTAAGTGCAAGCTGCAAATCACCGGAGGAGTCAATCGACCGCCCATGGAACGAACTCCGGCTGTGGCCGCCCTGTACCAGAAGGCCTGCACCATCGCTGCGCAAATGCGTTGGAAGCTCGACGAGGTCGCAGTCGGCGGCGGGTCGGACGGAAACTTCACCGCCGGTCTGGGCATCCCCACGCTGGATGGACTCGGTGGCGTAGGGGGCGGTGCCCATGCCAGCCACGAGTCCATCTTGATCTCTGAGTTGCCCCGTCGAGCGGCCCTTCTGGCGGGCCTTATCGAGACCTTGTAAGCGTCTTCCGTGCTAAAATTGCCAGCCGCAAGCAAGTCCCGAGTCCCCCGGAGGGTTACGTGACAATCTGCCAAGTGTCTCGCTTACTGGTTGTGATCACCGTTGCTTTCATACTGGTTGCGCCGGCCGCAATGGCCCAAACCCCGGCCGGCAACGTCCGTCATATTTCTAGCCGCGTGCCGGTGATTGGCTCTTCCCAAGAAATGGCCGCCGTGCGACCCGCGAACTCGGCGTCTCCCCGCCGCCGCGACGTGGTTGATCCCCATGCTAACCCTTGGCAGCTACTCGCTACCCTGCCCGGCGCCGTAGTGCACGACATTTCTTTTGCCACACCCAACATCGGCTATGCCGCCGCCGAGCTCGGCCAGGTATGGAAAACCACCAACGGCGGCGTCAACTGGACTCAGATCGTGAATCTGGGATTCACTTATTACTGGTACGGGGTGCAGGCAGCAGGTGTGAATGAGGTTGTCATCTCCGGATTCAACGACTCCAATTTTGAAGGCATGATTCGCTTCAGTCACGATGGCGGCCAAACTTGGACCTCGGACATCGTTCTCACTACCAACGGCTGGGGCGACCGCATCCACTACATCAACTTTCAGGATGGATTAGAGATGGATCAGTTGAATCTCGACGCCCCGAACGCGGCCCACTACACCACCGACGGCGGGGCCAACGCCTCCGATTGGACCAACGTAGTACCCGACCCCAACGGTGGCTGGTTTGGCAGCCAGTTTAGCTTACTGACCAACCAGCACGCTCGCGCTTCCGGCATCACTTATTGCACCAGCCTCAACCTGGGTGCTGACTGGACTTGCCGTTCCTCCATCGATTCGGTTTTCGACGGCCCTACGTTCTTCGAGAACGACACTTTTGGCTGGGTGGGTGGCGGCGAGATTTCGCCTAATGTCGAAGGCTGGGTGCATCGCACCGCCGACGGCGGCAGCACCTGGAGTGGCCGTACTCTGGACATCGGCTGGCCAATTCGCGAAATTCTTTTCCTCACCCCGAACATCGGCTGGGCCACCGGCGGGAACTATTCCTCCAATCTCGGCGGAATGTACTTCAGTAAAGATGGCGGCCAGACCTGGTCGCTCGATGCCGACACCAGCGCTGAGATGGGCGCCTGTGACAGCCAGCGCCAGGGCAATCACGTTCAGGTCTGGTGCGCCGGATTCAACGCCTCCCTCAACAGCGTGGTCTATACCGTTCAGGGCACGTTGCCCTGAACGCGTGAATCCAACCTTTGACTCGGAGCGCGGCGAAGCCTAGAATTTTTAAGGAGGCTTCACCCCATGGGCGGAAAATTGGGCTTGCCCGAGATCTTGGTCATCCTGGCCATTGCTCTCCTAATCTTTGGCCCCAGCAAGCTGGCTGACCTGGGCAAAGGTTTGGGCGAAGGCGTCAAGAATTTCAAGACCGCCATGAAGGATGACGGAGGCGATTCCGAAAAGAAATCCTGACGAATGCTCCAATCGTAATGAAGACTCCGTTAGCCTTCTTTCGCGACCTTAGCGTAATCTTAGCGCCCTTTGCGGTTGAAGACCCTGCCTTCAGACCATCTCCTGCTCTCGTAGCATCCGCCACACCAGCGCCACCGGTAATCCCACCACGTTTGAATAGTCGCCCTCAATCCGCGTGATCCATCGCGATGCCATCCCTTGGATCCCATACGCGCCCGCCTTGTCCATAGGTTCCCGGCTCGCCACGTAAAACCGAATGTCACCGTCAGTCAGCGGAGAAAACGTCACTTGCGTGATCTCCGAGCGAACCTCCTCCGATCCTCTGCCCGCGAGACAGACCCCCGTGATTACTTCATGCCGCCGTCCCGAGAGCATTCGCAACATGCGGGCCGCATCGTTCGCATCGGTCGGCTTCTCAAGAATTTCCTGCTCGATAACCACAACCGTATCGGCGCCTAAGACAAAGTCATCCGGCCGCTGCCGGAAAATGGCCTGCGCTTTTTCGCGCGCCAGCCGTTCTGCATAGGCTCGCGGCAGTTCGCTTCTCCCCGGCACTTCAGGCACATTCGCCGGCTGCACCACGAACTCTATTCCCGCATTACGCAACAACTCCTGCCTGCGAGGCGAAGCGGAAGCCAGAACCAGCATGGAATCCGATTCTAGCCCACTACTCCCGCAACTGAGAACCGAGAACTGGCAACCGAGAACTGTCGTCCAACCCTGTTAAAATCAAATCTAACCACCATCTCATGGACGCCGCTTTCCTACGGAATTTTGCCATCATCGCGCACATCGACCACGGCAAATCCACCCTGGCCGACCGCCTTCTGGAGCTCACCGGCTCCCTCACCGCGCGCGAAATGCAAGCCCAGGTGCTCGACTCCATGGACCTGGAACGCGAGCGCGGCATCACCATCAAAGCCCACGCCGTCAGAATGATGTACCACGCTCAGGACGGCCAAACCTACCAACTCAACTTGATCGACACTCCCGGCCACGTCGATTTCTCCTACGAAGTCTCGCGCTCGTTGGCATCGTGTGAAGGCGCTTTGCTCATCGTCGACGCCTCTCAGGGCGTCGAGGCCCAGACCCTGGCGAATTCCTATCTCGCCATCAATCACGGCCTCGAAATCATTCCTGTCATCAACAAAATCGATCTTCCCAGTGCCGATATTCCTCGCACCAAGGAAATGATCGAAGGCGCCGTCGGCCTCGATGCTTCGGACGCGGTTTTGATCAGCGCCAAAACCGGCCAGGGCGTGCCCGACGTTCTCGAAGCCATCGTCAAACGCATTCCGCCGCCCAAAGGCGATCCCGAAAAGCGGCTCCAGGCGCTGATCTTCGACTCCTGGTTCGACTCCTATCGCGGCGTCATCGTGCTCGTCCGTGTCTTCCAGGGCACCCTGCGCAAGGGACAGAAAATCCGCCTCATGTGGAACGGAAAGGTCCTCGACGTTGAAACGGTCGGTGTGCAGAGCCCCAAGCCGGTCGAGGTGGAGGAACTAAAGGCTGGCGAAGTTGGCTTCCTCGTTGCGAACATTAAGACTGTCTCCGATGCAAAAATCGGTGACACCATCACCGACGACGCCAATCCCGCCATCGAACCTCTGCCCGGCTTCGAAGAAATCAAGCCCATGGTCTTCGCCGGCCTCTACACCGTCGACGCCCACGAGCACACCCAGCTTCGCGAAGCTCTCGAAAAACTCCGCCTCAATGATTCCTCATTTTTCTTTGAACCCGAAAGTTCCGTCGCCCTTGGCTTTGGCTTCCGCTGCGGCTTTCTCGGCCTGCTGCACATGGAAATCATTCAGGAGCGCCTGGAGCGCGAGTTCAATCTCTCGCTGATCACCACCGCCCCCGGCGTCCGTTACAAAATCTACAAGACCGATGGTGAAATGATCGAAGTCGACAATCCCTCCCGCTGGCCGAACCCGAGTGAGATTGACAAGATCGAAGAGCCGGTGATTCTGGCCACCATCCTCACCCAGCCGGAATACGTCGGCGGGATCCTGGCGCTGGTCGAAGAAAAGCGCGGCCGCCAGAAGACCTTCGAATACGTCACCTCGAATCGTGTCATGCTGCACTACGAGTTGCCGCTGAACGAAATCGTTCTCGACTTTTACGATCGCCTCAAGTCCGTTTCTCGCGGCTACGCCTCGCTCGACTACCATCTAGCCGACTACTGGGAATCGCCCATGGTCAAACTGGATATCCTGGTAGCCGGCGAGCCGGTCGACGCGCTCTCCATCATCGTGCACCGCGACTTCGCCTATGAACGCGGCAAGGCGCTGGTCTCGAAAATGCGCGAGCTGATTCCCCGCCAGATGTTTGAGGTTGCGATTCAGGCATCGATCGGGGCCAAGATCATCGCCCGCGAAACCGTGCACGCCATTCGCAAGAACGTTCTAGCCAAATGCTACGGCGGCGACATCAGCCGCAAACGCAAACTGCTGGAAAAGCAGAAAGAAGGCAAGCGCCGCATGAAACGCATCGGCCGCGTAGATATCCCCCAGGAAGCTTTTCTGGCGGTGCTCAAAGTCGGCGAAGACAGTACCTGAATCTTGTGGTGTGGGGGCGGGCGCCCCGCCCGCCAACTCGGGAGGGCCAGGACCCATGAGGGTGGCGACGTTGACCATCGCTTGCCAAAAGCCGATAGCGCTCTATTACGGCCGTCGCTCTTTCACCGTCTGTGCCGTTTCGTCTCTTCTTCGTCACGTGAGTGTCGGCGGGGAAGTCCCTTTGCCGAGGCCTCGGATCCAGGTGGTTCACGGAACGGTTCCACAGAAATGCGCTCGTAACGCACTTCCAGCACGGTCAGGTATTCTGTACCGCCCGGCAATTGAAGGACTACGCTGTCACCGGCTGCCGACTTCATCAACGCGCGCCCCAGAGGCGACACCCAACTGATGTGGTTGCGGTCGAGATCGATTTCGTCGGTGCCCACGATGCTCACCACTCGCGATACTCCCGCGGCATTGGCATAGCGCACGGTCGCTCCGAAGAATGCCCTGGTCGCCGCCTGCCCCGCTCGCGGAGCTTCCGGATCCACCACTTCCGCGGCTTCGATTCGCTTGGTGAGAAAGCGAATCCGCCCATCGATCTGCCGCAGCCGCCGCTTGCCGTACTGATAGTCGGCGTTTTCACTGCGATCGCCGTTGCCGGCAGCCCACGCCACCACCTCCGTCACCGCCGGGCGCTCCCGGGTGAGCAGAAACCGGTGCTCATCTTTGAGGCGCTCGAGCCCGCTCCGCGTGATGTAGTTCTTGACCGGCGTCGCGGGAGCGTCTGGTTGTGGTTTTCTGGTAAACCCTTTTCGCATCTCGTAGTCTTTCCAGGGCGAGTCTATTGGGTGCCCCAGTGAACGCGGATGAACGCCGCGATTCTAACTGATTTTTTCACGTTTTCCGGGAACTCGGGAACAGGCGGGAAGTTCTCTAGGTTCTCGCCCCCAAGTGTCAGAAAAAACGGGGAACCTTCCGTCTGTCCCCACATTTCCCAAGTAGCATATTTTCTTGCCTAGGATAGAATTTCCTCATGGAACCTATCTCAACGGTCACCTCGGCGTGGACGATAGCCAAAACTGCCGGAGAAATCTCGAAGAAGCTGTATGACTTTGGCAAGGGCTTAAAGGATCGTGATCTCAAGCAGCAGGTTGACGAAATACTAGATAGTGTCCGGGAGTTAAAGCAGTCAGCATCTGAACTCGAAGACGAAAATCGCGACCTCCGCGAGAAACTGCGCTTTAAGACTGACGAGTACGAGTTGCGCAACCCGTTTTACTATCATAAGGGAAGGCCCAACGAACCGCTTTGCCCGAAGTGCTTCGCCACCAACATTCCCGCACCAGTGACACAGCCCGTACGAGATGATGGCGGCATTTGGCGCAAGTGTCTTGTATGTAACAGCATAATTTGGGAGCAATATTTCCCGTCTCGCAGCAGCGTCGACTATCCTCATACGGGCGGTGAGTGGAGTTGAGTTCCCTTACCGTCGGGGAGGCGTTCATACGGAATGTGAGAGTGTGGGGAGACCGGATGTTCGCCAAACTCCATTCATCGAACGTCCTGTCTGCCCCCGGTTTTCGTCGCGGGCATTAGTTAGAAACTCTTTCAAGGCTAGCCTGGTGCCCCAGGTTCGCGCCCCATCATATAACGTCCGCGGTTTTTCACTTCTCTGGTTTTGGGGCGCTAACCTGGGCCGGGGATTCCGTAAACCGTCCGAAAATCTTGAACGACTCGGTAATCCCACGTTAGCTCGCCTATACGGCTACGCGGAACCCTTCGACTGCGCTCAGGGCAGGCTCTGGGGCACCAGGGGAGGGCCTTCTTCGTCTTCACCAGTCCGCTACAATTCCAGCGTAGCCGCTTTATGCGCCATTTGATGCCGATTGTTACGCCGCGCCTGATCTTGCGCCCGCCAAGGCTTGGCGATTTGGATTCGATCCAGACCGCCAAGGAGGAAGCGTGGCCCGATTTGCAGCGTTGGATGACTTGGGCTTCCGACAACCAACTGTCACGGCAAGCGATGGAAGATTCTATCCGGCGAACGATGGATTACCAGAATCAAGCAGGAATCGCATTGGCCGGATTCCACCGCATCAACGGGGATTTCGTCGTCCGAACCGCATTGGATCTTACCGACGAGCGAGACGTGTATGAGACAGGATACTGGGTGGCACCTAAATACGGCGGACAAGGCATGGCGACGGAGGCGGCAAACGCAGCTATTCGGTACGCGTTCGGCCACCTTGGCGCGAAGGCAATCAGTATTGGGTACTTCGACAGAAACGAGCCTAGCCGGCGCATCGTGGAGAAATTGGGATTCCGGAAGCTACGAGTTGCCCATAACGCCGCGACACGCTGCCTCGACGGCACAAAACACGATCGGCATGAATATATCCTGACGAGCCCAGATGCACTACCTGAACTTGATGTTTCATGGGGTTGAGACCATCCGGCCAGGGTTCACAACGGCTTTTCGCCGTGTGCCCCAGGTCTCAAAACCAGCGAGACCCGGGGCACCAGGCATGACCATCATTCAAAATTCCAACTTCTTATTTCGCCTGCGCTAGCTTCGTAACAACCTCGGCAACTTTATCGAGTATCTGGTTCCAGCCCTCTAGTTGACCGCTATTTTTCGCGCTCTCCATGGGTTCATTTCCAGTGTGGGTGAGTTTCGTCTGGCCGTTTCCGAGATCCTCAAAGATGGTCACGTCATACGCACCGTCTATGGCCTCATGTTCTATTCCTAATTGCGCAGGCTCGACCTTGTTTCCCTTCGAGTCCGAAAAGTACATGGAGGAAACGATCTTCTCGTGCAGAACAATCTCGTGGTATTCAACCGCATTCCAGCACTCCTGCCCATCCGGCGATCTCATGCAGAAGAGAGATTTTCCTCCCACGCGAAAATCCATCTTGCAAACAGGCGCAGTAAAACCCTTCGGTCCCCACCACTGCATCACGTACTTCGGGTCTGTCCACGCCTTCCAAACCAACTCGCGTGGGGCATCAAAAATTCTTGTAACGACCATCCGCTCAATCTCGCTGACCGTGTTTTCTGTCATCTCTGACCTCCTCTTTCTTCATTTGGTTTACAACTACATCCAGCTTGTCGAAACTCTCTTCCCAGAATCGACGATAGCTAATCGCCCAATCGCTGACTGTCTTAATCGCCTCGGGCCTAAGCGTGCACACACTCTCTCGTCCACGCTTCGTCTTGATCACCATCCGCGCCCGCACCAGGTAGGCGATATGTTTTGAAATCATCTGCTGCGAGAGTGCAAACGGTTCCGTCAATCCATGCACAGAGGCAGGCCCATGGGAGAGTCGTTCGATCATTGCCCGCCGGGTTGGATCAGACAAAGCCGCAAACGTTGTACCCAATTTATCCACAACCATATGGTAGTGGATTATCTGTCAATGTCAAGTGTGAATTGTGCCCGGTGCCTAGGTTGGCGGGGATCAGGATTTGGCTGGCGACCTACGGGATAGCCCGGTCAGCGAGCCAACTAGCTAAACTAGTAGCAATTTTCCGCCCGGAATCGTAGCTGATCTACGAACCGTGTGCCCTCCGGAATGTGCAAAACTCCCAGAGCGCTCGAAGGTTAAGATTGTGTTAACGCCAACCCTAATACATCTTTACAAACTGGTAACGACTGTTATTGGTAGAGGTTAGAGCACGGTTATCGCCGTTGCCCGAGCCACCGACCGCTCGGCACGACCGCTTGCTGGAATGCTGCAACTTTACTTCCACAAGGTTTTCCACAGGCGCAAGTGACCGCCAACCCTAACCCTGCTCGTCAATTCCGCCTTCCGCCAGCGACTCAAACCGCGTCGAATTCTTGATGAACGCCAGCTTCACCTTGCCCGTCGGCCCATTGCGCTGTTTGGCAATGATCAACTCAGCCTTGCCCTGCAAATCGGGATCGTCCTGCTTGTAAACCTCTTCGCGAAAAATGAAAGCCACCACGTCGGCGTCTTGCTCGATCGACCCCGACTCCCGCAGATCCGCCAGCTGCGGGCGATGATCGCCGCCGCGGCTTTCCGGCGCGCGGCTCAACTGCGAAAGCGCAATCACCGGCACGCTCAACTCTTTGGCCAGCCCCTTCAACCCGCGCGAGATCGCCGAAACTTCCTGGGTGCGGTTCTCGAAACGGCGCCCACCGCCTGACATCAGTTGCAGATAATCGACGATGAGCAAATCAAGCTTGCCTTGCGATTGTTTCAAACGCCGTGCCTTGGCCCGCATCTCGCTCAACACAATGCCCGGAGTGTCATCAATAAAAATCGGCGCATGCGCCAATTCATCCATGGCGTGCACAACTTTGGCCATATCATCGCGCCACAGCGAGCCGGTCCGCATCTTGTGCGAGTCCACCCGCGCCCGCGAACACAACAGACGCAGCAACAAAGCTTCACGCGACATTTCCAGCGAAAACATGCCCACAACTTTTTGATCTTCGATGGCCGCATTCTCCGCGATGTTCATGGCGAACGCCGTCTTGCCCATCGAAGGGCGCCCGGCAATGATGACCAAATCCGCGCGCTGGAAGCCGCTGGTCATTTCGTCGAGATCGGCGTAGTGGGTCGCGAGGCCAGTGATGCGCTGGCCGCGCTGCAACAGCGCATCCACCGAACCGAACGACTCTTTGACAATCTCCTGTACTCCCATGAAGCCGCGCCCAATGCGCTTTTCCGAAAGCTGCATGATGGCGGCTTCGGCATCATTGAGCACTTCTTCCGCCAGATCACTCTGGTCCGAAGCTCGCGCGATCGCAGCATTCGCCACGTGGATCAGTCCGCGCAGCAGCGCCTTGTCGCGCACGATCTTGATGTAGTGCTCAATGCTGGGCCGGTCCGGAACTCCGTCCAGCAGTCCGGAGACATAACCAACATCGCCAATCGCCTCCAACTCCTTGCGCCGGTCCAACTCCTCGACCAGCGTGATCATGTCGATCGGGCGCGACGACTCCGCCAGATCGACCATGCGGGTGTAGATGCGGCGATGCGAATCCAGCGAAAAATCTTCCGGCTTTAGATGCTCGGCGGCCTGGTTGTAGGAGAGATTGTCCAGCAGAATCGCGCCCAGGATCGAGCGCTCGGCTTCCACATTGGCCGGCAAAGTGTGCGCGAGACTGTAATCAGTAGTCGCCAAAGTTTTTTTCTTGTGTGTGAAAGCTCAGACGGAGTGCGAACGCGATACTACTCATAAATCGCTTGTGGATGGCGCGCACTTGCTTCGGAAAACGTGGATTCATAATTATTTTTCTTGGCCGGACACGTGCTGCTTCGCAGTATAGGCGAATATAAAGCGAATCTCAATGACTTGTTGGGTGATCCGCGTTGATCCGTGAAAATCCGTGGCGAAGGGGTTGGTTTTTATCTGCGCCCTTCTGCCAAAATCTGCGGCTGAAAATAGATGCGGCTCAGGACCAGCCATCCCGAGCCGCACTGCTTGTGAAACGTCACCGCTCTCTCGCCGCACAAGGCAGCCAGTCGCACGAGTCGAAACCGCGCCCACAAGGAGTGCTCATTCCTTCTCGTACTCTGCGAATCGTTCACCCTGGTTTGACCCTGGGGCCACGACTCGCATCGATCGCCTAAGTTGACGGCTCAGTCCTTCTGGTGAGGAGGACACTTGAGGAGGCCGCAACGCCCAGGTCCCAAAACGCGCCATGACACGCTTTGAGAACCCTCCAGCAGTTCACCCTCGAGAACCGCCGGAAACTCGCCAACTCTTTAGCAATCCGCACCGTGAAAACGTCTCACGTAAGCACTGGCGCATACTCTGCTTGAGCCACGAAAGGCCCGCAATAGAAAAATCGTCTCTGGTTGTGCAGAAACTGTGGAGGACAGAACTTCTTTGTGGAAAGCGCTAGGAAAACCAAGCAGAAATCAGCTACGGCAAAAAGGCACGACCGAAGTCATGCCTTTAGAATCCGTGCTAATCCGTGTAAATCCGTGGCCTGTTTTTAGTCCCGCACCCCATCCATAAACGCGCGAAGTTTCCGCGAGCGCGACGGATGCCGCAGCTTCCGCAGCGCTTTGGCTTCAATCTGGCGAATGCGTTCGCGAGTCACCGCAAACGACTGGCCGACTTCTTCGAGCGTATGCTCGCTGCCATCTTCCAGGCCAAAGCGCATCTTGATGACTTTTTCTTCGCGCGGGGTCAGCGTGCGCAGCACCTGGCCGGTCTGGTCCTTTAAATTGACGTTGATGACCGCCTCGGCCGGCGAAACCACAGCGCGATCTTCGATGAAGTCGCCCAAGTGCGAATCTTCTTCTTCGCCGATCGGCGTTTCGAGAGAAATCGGCTCCTGTGCGATCTTGAGCACCTTGCGGACTTTCGCCACCGGAATGTCCATGCGCTTGGCAATTTCTTCCGACGTAGGTTCGCGCCCCAGTTCCTGCACCAGTTGCCGCGAAGTGCGGATCAGCTTGTTGATGGTCTCGATCATGTGGACCGGAATGCGAATCGTACGCGCCTGATCAGCAATGGCACGAGTAATCGCCTGCCGAATCCACCACGTGGCGTAGGTGGAGAACTTGTACCCGCGCCGGTATTCGAACTTGTCCACGGCCTTCATCAAGCCGATGTTGCCTTCCTGAATCAAATCCAGAAATTGCAGGCCACGGTTGGTGTACTTTTTGGCAATCGAAACCACCAGGCGGAGGTTGGCCTCAATCAGTTCGCGCTTGGCCTGCTCCGCATCCATGTCCCCCTGGATGATTTCGCGCTGTGTCCGCTTGAGCTCCTGAAACGACACCCCAGCTTCAACTTCAAGTTTCTCGAGTTCCGTGCGGATGGCCCGCGACTGCCGACGGTATTCCTTGCGCTGCTCTTCACTGCGAGTGGCGTCAGCTTTTTTTTCGAGGTTCTGCGACTGGCGGTCGAGCGAGCGCATGGTGTCGACCGTCTTGTTGACCCGGTCGATCAGCCGTTTGCGTTCGTTATTGGTGAAACCCAGCTTGCGGACGCACAACGATACTTCGACAATGGCCCGGGCCAGGGCTATGCGATAGCGCCGGTAATCCTTGGGCCGCTTCTTTTGCGAAACCGCCGCAAATTTCTCGATGAGATGGCTGGCCTTTTTATAGGCCTTGGCCAGGGCATCAATTTTCCCGGTGAACTCCTTCAGCCGGTTCTGCAGAATCTCATCGGTGATCTCTTCTTCATCGAAGGTGACGACTTCTTTGATGGAGCGGACACTCTTCTTGAGATCTTCGCCCAGCGCCAGCAGTTCGTTGATTACGATAGGCGAACGGGAGAGCGCCTTCAGAACGCGGATTTGCCCGCGCTCGATCCGCTTAGCGATTTCAACTTCGCCTTCGCGCGTCAGCAGCGGAACCGTGCCCATCTCGCGCAAATACATGCGCACAGGATCGTTGGTTTTTTCGAGGGCTCCGGGAGTCAGGTCGAGTTCAACGTCTTCGCCGGCTTCATCTTCGTCGAATTTCTTGTCGAGCGCGGCGGAAGGAAGCTTCGGCCCCTCGAGCACATCGATGCCCTGCGTTCCAATGGTGGTCAGCAGATCGTCCAGGTCCTCAGGAGAATGCACATCGTGCGGGATCAGATCGTTGACTTGGTCATACGTCAAGTATCCCTTCTCTTTACCGGTGTCGATCAGCTTTTTAATATCGTCGTACTTGTCATCAAGAGCCAAGACGGATTTTCCTCAAGTCGTCCCCAGAAGGAAGGACGCAAATAGTCGAATTTAGCGGTGGGAATGTGAGTTGGCGGAACCTAGCGCCGATACAAACTTTCAAAGTATAGCATGAAACTCGCCGAAAATCCCAGTGCCTGGTGTAGTGCCGCCGACCTATCTCCCTCGCCGCTAATAAGTTAGATGGCGGAACCGGCATTTAAGTTTCAACCTCGCCTAGGCCGCCGGGGGAGCAGCCTCGCCCTCCATCAGTCCGGCGTCCATGAGGGCGCGCTTCAAGCGTCTATTCTCTTCCGCCAAGGCAGCTTTTTGCTTCAGATCCAGGGCTCCCGAGGACCGTAATTGGTGTTCGATATCTTTCATGCGCCGCCGGAGGTGTATCCGCCGCAATGCCTTGACCGCGCCTTCCAGGCGATCCGCGGTCATCTCCTCGGCTTCTTTCATGAGGATCGCTGCCAACAGGCTGCGCTCACCTTCGGGCAGAGGCAATGACATTAAATCGGCAGCCTCGGGAGCTGTCAGCAAAGCCTCGATGAGCGACTCGGTCGCCAATCCGTGATGGAGCGGCTCATTCCGCAGCACGAAATGTGCCTGCCGAGCGGGATCGAATTCTTCATCCACGCCGTCCCGCGAGGAAACGTGCTCTTCGGAGGCCTGCATTTCGCGTCCGGAAGTCAGAGCGCGAACCAGAATCTTCTCCGCATCCGTCACCTGGGATTCAACTGGAGATTTCAGTGCGGCGGCGGACCGGTTGGTGGCGGCATGCCTCAACTCCTGGCGCAGCACGGCGGAATCAATGTTCAGCTTTTGCGCGATCTCGCGGGTCAGCTCATCCCGCACAATACGGCTGGGAACCTGCTGGATGTGAGGGAGCAAATAGTTCACCGCTTTGACTTTGCCCTCGCCGCTGCGGACGGGGAACTGGGCGCGGGCGCGGTCGATCAGATAAGTGAAGTAAGGCTGGGAATGTCGCAGCGCCTCGGCGTAGGCATCTTTGCCCTTACGGCGGATGAACAGGTCGGGATCGAACCCGGTTTCGAGGGTCAGCACCTTGATCTGGAATTCATCCCGCACCAGCAATCCGAGTGTGCGCTCGGTCGCCTTTGCCCCGGCGGTGTCAGGATCGAAATTGACGACCACGTTCTTACTGAAACGTCCCAGCAGCCGGGCTTGCAGCTCCGTAAAGGCAGTGCCCGAGCTGGCAATTACATTGTGAAACCCAGCCGCGTAAACCGAAATGCAGTCCATCTGCCCCTCGACCAGGATGGCGTAGTCCAGTTTGCGCATGGCTTCTTTGGCGTGATCGAGATTGAACAGCACTTTCGACTTGGAATAGATCGCGGTCTCGGGAGAGTTCAGATATTTTGGTCCCGCTTTTTCATCTGTCGCGAGCGTCCGTCCGGTGAAAGCGATGATTCGCCCGCTCTCGTTGGCAATGGGAAACATTACGCGGTTGCGGAATTTGGAGTACATGGAAGCCGTCGTTGGTCCCTTCGCTCCGCTCAGGGCAGGCTGAAAACGGCCGTCGGTCGTTGGCTCTGGCTGAGAGCTGACAGCTGAAGGCTGAGAGCTTTCTTTCCACGAAAACAAGCCGCTCTCGCGCAACACTTCTTCCTCGAACTCACCCTTCAATCGATCCTTCAGCAGGAACCCTGAATCCGGCGCGTATCCGATGCGGAATTCGCGGATCATCTCTTCACTCAATCCGCGTCCGGTCAGGTATTCGCGTGCCCTCGCGCCCTCTGGACGTCGCAAGCATTCTTGGAAGAATCCGCAGGCGCGCTCCTGGATTTCGAGCAGCACGGTGCGCAGCTTGGCGTCGCGGGCCTCGGCCGGACTGCTGAATTCCATCTTGGGCAGCGCGATTCCCAACTTCTGCGCGACCGCTCGAACGGCTTCCGGGAAAGTAATGTTCTCGATTTTCTGCACGAAGCTGAAAACATCGCCCGAGGTGCCACATCCAAAGCAATGAAAAAACTGCCGCGTGGCGTGCACCGAAAACGACGGTGTCTTCTCGGTATGAAACGGACAAAGCCCGGAGTAGTTCTGCGCCCCGGCTTTCTTCAGTTTGACGTAGTCGCCAACGACGCGGACGATGTCCGCCTGCTGCTTGACGGTTTCCTTGAAATCGGCGGCTTCAGTCATGAGTGGAGAACGCTTCGCAGGAATTGTGGGCCAGAACGGGGCTAAAGGGAATATAGCAGGGGCGGAATGCTGTGGAGAAGCTGTGGAACAAGGAGCTAATCAGTTGACAGGCTTGGAAAAGGCGGTCCTACACCCTTAACTCCACCACCGTAGCCCCACCCCCACCCTCATTCTGCGGAGGCTCGGTCACCGATTCCACATGCGGATGCTTCTGCAAATATTGCCGCAGCGCTTTGCGCAGAATGCCCATACCGCTGCCATGAACTACGCGCACCCGGGGCAATCCTGCAAGGAACGCACGATCGACGAACTTTTCAACTTCGCGGGTGGCGTCGTCCACGTTGTGGCCGATTACGTTGATCTCTGAGGGTACACTCTGGTTCTCGCTCTCAAGCGAAACCGAGATCCCCCGCGCCCGCGCCGCTCTCACTGGCGACTCAGCCGCACGCGCCAGCACTTCGGCAATGTCATCGCGGGCGATCTTCATCTTCATGGAGCCGACTTCGACCTCGAAATGGTTGTCGTCAACGCGGCGCGTTACCACTGCGTTCCGCCCCATGGACTTCAGTTTGACGGTGTCGCCTTCCGAGACGTGCTTGACCAGTTGCGGCGTGGCGTTGGGGTCATCGCGGTCAGCGCCGCTGGCGTGGGCGACGATGGTGGAGTCGAATTGTTCGCGGAATTCACGGCGCAACTTGGCGATCCGGCGTTCCGCCTCTTTCGAGAGTTTCTGTGCCGCGGCGCGGTCTTGAATGGCGTTGATTGATTCCCGAGCGTGATACTCAAAGTCGCGCAGCAGGGTGGCCAACTTTTGCTCCATTTCTTTCACTTTGGCCTGCTGTTCTTTCTTGCCTTCCGCCAGAAGGTGAGTTTTCTCGCGTTCGAGTTCTTCTTCCCGGGTCCGCAAGCGCAAGCGTTCGGCCTCGGCCTCGCGCAAGTCGGCATGCAACTTATCCAGGAATTGACCTACGTCGCGTGCCTGGGATCCCAGCTTTGCTCGCGCGGCTTCAATGATCGACGAATTCAATCCCAGCCGCTGCGCTATGTTGATTCCTGCCGAAGCGCCGGGCACGCCGATGTTCAATTCGTAAGTCGGTTGCAATGTGGCTTCGTCGAATCCGACTGAAGCGTTGAGCACTCCGGCCGCGTTCGCCCCAAAAACTTTCAGCGAGGTATGGTGCGTGGAAATAATGGTGATGCATCCAACCGCGCGGAAGTGCTCCGCAATGGCTACAGCCAGGGCTGCGCCTTCTTCAGGGTCGGTGGCGGAGCCGAGTTCATCGAGCAGCACCAGCGAATCTGCCGTCGCAGTGTGAGAGATGAAGTCAATATTGGTGACGTGAGCGGAAAACGTCGAGAGGTTCTGCTCGATGGATTGATAGTCGCCGATGTCGGCCAGCACCGCGTCAAACAGCGGCATCACGGCACGATCGGCGGGAACCGGAATCCCGGATTGCGCCATCAACGCCAGCAGACCCACAGTCTTCAGAGCGACGGTCTTGCCGCCGGTGTTGGGGCCGGTAATGATGAGTTCTGGTTTCTCGCGATCCAGTTCAAGGCTCGTAGGAACCAGCTTCCCACCTTTCGCGCGCAGATTCCTTTCAAGCAATGGGTGGCGGGCTTTGTAGAGCAAAAGGCCCTGGTGCTCGCTCGATTCGACCGCAACGCAGTTGTAGTCCTCGGCAAAACGCGCTTTCGCAAATTGCAGTTCCAATTCAGCGAGAACCCCTGACGCTGCGCGAATGGAGTCCGACTGCTCGCCGATGCGGCGGGTCATCTCCAGCAGAATGCGGTGAATTTCGGCTTGCTCTTCATCCAGGAGCCGGACCAACTCGTTGTTTTGTTCGATGGTCTCGAGCGGCTCGACAAAAACCGTTTGTCCGCTGGAACTGGCGCCGTGGACCACGCCCTGGACGCGCCGCTTCTGCTCGACTTTCACCGGAATCACAAAACGCTCGCCGCGGATGGTGATCAGCTCGTCCTGCACCGTGCCGCCTTCGGCGAGCCGTCGCAAGTAGCCGCGTAGCGATTCCTGGATATGGCGGCGTTGTTTCTCCATCTCGCGGCGGATGCGCGCGAGATCGGGAGAAGCTTTATCGTCCAGGGTGCCGTCAGGAAGGATTTTGTTGCGGAAGCCGCGCAGAAAGTCGGTGAAGTTTGCAATCCCCGATGAAAGTTGGGTTACGGATCGCCATTCCACTCTCATCGCTGCGGGTGGACTCAATGAAATCTCCCGCCATTCCGATGCGCGTTCCACCACCAAAACCACATCGCGAATTTCGGTGGTCTCAAGCGCTGCCCCGGAAATCCGTGATTTTTCAAGGTGAATGCCGATTTCAATCAATCCGGAAAAGTCGAACCCACCGTCCACCCGGCGGAACTCGCGAACTTCGGTGGTGAGCTGCTGCTGATTCTGAATCCAATCGCGGTCGCTCGAAGGGGATAGCGCCGCAATCGCCTTCTGTCCCGGAGGCGACGACACGTAGCTCCGCAACAGCTCCAGTAGAGAGTCGAATTCCAGCACTCTGGCGCTGGTGTAGGGAAGCGGCTGCGGCACCATACGAAATAATGTTACAGGAAGCGGGAAGGCGGCTCGGCCTTGTCCATCAATTCGTGGTAGCCAGCGAACGCGGAGTATTCCTTACCATGAGGGCGGATGACTCGGAGCCGGCGGCCGGGAGGCGAAGAACGAAAACAGCCCCACCCTCTGGCCGATTGTGACAGCTGATCTGGCCGCCGTGGTCCTGCACCACGCCGTAAGTGGCACTCAGGCCGAGTCCGGTGCCCTTGCCCACAGGCTTGGTGGTATAGAAGGGGTCAAAGACGCGCTCCGGTTCGCGAATTCCAGGTCCCGAGTCGGAGAACCTGATCACCGCCTCATTGTCTTCGCATCCGGCGCTGACCCACAAGGTTCCGCCACCGGCTCCCTCCAGTGCGTCCATGGCATTGCCGATGATTTCCAGGCAAGATTGCAGAAGTTGGTTGGGGTTGCCCCAGATGCGGGGCAGCGTGGGCGCAATCGTGGTGTGTACGCGAATCCCTTTGGTTTCCAGTTGCAGCAGCTTCATCTGCAACGCGCGTTGTAACAACGGGCCGATTTCGACCAGCACCTTTTCCGCCGGGGTCTGCTGGGCGAAACTCAACAGGCCGGAGAGCAGGTCGCGGGTGCGCCGCGCTTGTTGTCCGATCTTCTGTGCCATGGTCACTTGCGAAGGATCGAGGTCCCGGTTTGCGGCCAGTAATTCTGAGTACCCGAGAATCGCCGCGACCGGGTTGTTAATCTCGTGCGCCGCCCCGGAGACAAGTTGGCCCAGCGAGGCCAGTTTTTCTTTCTGCACCAACTGGGTTTGCAGGCGTTTGAGACTCTCCAGGCTCTGACGCGACTCTTCCAGCAAACGCATCAATTCGCGATCCAGGACATATTGGCGCAGAAACACGAACCCACCCAGGACCAGCATGGCAGCCAGCGTGACCAGGAGCCGAAAATGGCGAATGGGAGGCGCGGAGGGATCGCGAAACTGCGACCAGAATCCCATCGCCGGCAACGAAAGGATCGCCAGCATGGCTAGACGAGGTGACAGCGCCAGCCATTTGCTGCGGGGCGGGGTGGCCGATTCCTGGGCAGGCTTCACATCGCGCGCCATCAGCCCGGCGAAGATCAGCCAGCACATCGAAGTGACCAGGGGAATGTCATACCAACTGCCGGTGTAGTACTGGCCGCGCGTGATGGCTGCGTTGATCTCTTCTGAGCTCCAGGTGTACAAACCCGCGGCGATGAACAGGTTCCAATAAACCCTCTTCCAGGCACCCTGCACGTTGGTGGTCAGCAACCCCAGCACCACGAGCAGGACCAGGTTTTCAAAGAGATAAAGCAAGTCATAATTCTGGTTGTAGGCTGGCGAATTCAGCGTGACGTACTGGTTGGGGAAAACCGTGAAGGCATACAGGAAGACCCACCAGATCAAGAGCATCAGGAAATTCAAAGTGCTGAAATAGAGCTTTTTTTCCTCCTGCGGACGATGCGGACGCAGGGCCACCGCCGCCATGAACGGGACGATGTGAATGAACAGAATGACATCTCCGAAAAAAGGCTCCGGCACCTCGCGCCTTCGGACCACTTCGAAGAAGGTCCAGGCGCCCAAGCTTGCCGCCCACAGCAAACACCCGCTAGCCATCAGAAGCCAGAAACCACGCGCCTGGCCCTGGCTAGAGGCGGCGTTCCAGGCCATTAATCCGGCGGCAAACGCAACCAAAAGGAACTGAGTTAGGTCACCAAAGGCGGTCAGGAAGTGGCTATGAGGGAAATTGAGCGCCGCCGCCGCGCAGGCAAAAATCAGACAGGCGGTCAACACTACCCAAACGTGCCTCTTCCAAGTCATCGCTATGCAACATTCTAGGAGGCGATAGGCACGTGCAGAAGTCTCAGGTGGTTACACGAGGTTACGATAGTACCGGCAGCGCCTTTCAAGGGGCGTGGATTCGATAAGCGAGCCGCGGAGGGTCTGGGTTAATCGCCGTCTGCTAGAATCGTGCCATGCGGGGCGAGCCGCTGGCTCGTCCGGAAGACGTCTCATGAGCTTTCCTGAAACCCGCCTCCGTCGTCTTCGCCAGACTGAGCCGTTGCGCGCCATGGTGCGCGAAACCCGGCTTTCGCCGGCGTCGCTGGTGTATCCCATGTTCGTTTGCCCCGGAGAAGGGGTGCGGAAAGAAATCCGCTCGATGCCCGGGGTCTTCAACCTTTCAGTGGACGAAGCCGTCAAGGAAGCGCGAGGGACGCACGGGCTGGGAGTGCCGGCGATCATTCTGTTTGGCTTGCCCGAGAAGAAAGACGATGTGGCCACAGGCGCCTGGGCGGAAGATGGAATCGTGCAGCAGGCGGCGCGCGCCATCAAGCGCGAAGTGCGCGATCTCATCATTATGGGCGACGTCTGCCTGTGCGAATACATGTCCCACGGACATTGCGGTGTGGTTCGTGCCGCTGGGACGCAGTCTTTGGGTGCGGCGGTGGCCACGCCGCCAGCCATCGCCGCGGATTACGAAATCGTCAACGATGCCACGCTTGAACTGCTGGCGAAGACGTCAGTTTCCCTGGCTCGTGCCGGCGTGGATGTGATTGCGCCTTCCGACATGATGGACGGGCGAGTGGGCGCAATCCGCACCGCGCTCGATCATGCCGGACTGATCAACACTCCAATTCTTTCTTACGCGGCCAAGTTCGCCTCCGGCTTCTATGGACCCTTCCGTGAGGCTGCCGATTCTGCGCCGCAGTTCGGCGATCGCCGGTCTTATCAAATGGATGGCGCCAACCTGCGCGAGGCCATGCGGGAGATTCAACTCGACATCGAAGAAGGCGCCGACATGATCATGGTGAAGCCGGCGATGCCGTATCTCGATGTAATCGCCGCCGCCCGCGAGCGCTTTGACCTGCCTCTTGCCGCCTATCAGGTTTCCGGCGAATACGCGATGATTGAAGCCGCTGCCCGCAATAATTGGATTGATCGTGAGCGGGTCATGATGGAAGCCTTGCAGTCGATCCGCCGTGCCGGGGCTGGCATCATCCTCACTTACTACGCCAAGGAAGCCGCCAAGTTGCTGGCGTAGGTTTTCGCACCTTTCGCTCAGCGCGCCGCTAACGGCATATCCTGCTTCAACGCCCATACCAGCGCGATCACCCAGCCGATTGCTGTCCAGCCCAGAAAGAAATTCAGGATGAGGATGGAGACTGCGTCGCGTTTACTGCGGGCCAAGGCGACGATTGAGGGAAGGAAATACGCCACAAACCCGAAGCCGAAGATGGGGAAAAAGAACAGCGCCAGAAAATGCATAGTGGCCTCCAGCTAGGAATAGTCTAGCACCGGGAAAAGCGCGCCGCCGCGGCGTCCTGACGGCGGTTCCTGAATCTTCATGTCATGGCGTAGAATCAGCTATTTGTAGACTCATCTTCATTCTCGTTAGGGAGCACTCCTTTGCCTGAAATCATCTATGACATTGCCATCATCGGCAGCGGCCCGGCCGGGTATACCGCTGCGATTCGCGCCGGCCAGTACGGTTTGAAGACAGCTTTAATCGAGAAAGACGGATTTCTCGGTGGCACCTGCCTTCACGTCGGCTGTATTCCAACCAAGGCGCTGCTATTTAACGCCGAATTGTGGGACCATCTGAAAGAGGCCAAAGAATTTGGCATTGAGGGCGTGGACGCGCGCAAGCTGAACTGGGCGGCCGTTCAAGACCGCAAATCGAAGATCGTCACCAAGCACACCAAGGGCCTCGAGTTCCTGATGAAGAAGAACAAAGTGGAGACCGTCAAGGGCTACGGCAAGCTAACTGGCCCGGCGCAAAGCGGCGTTCTCACGGTCGAGGTCACCAACGATGGCAAGGCCAGCCAGTTGAAAGCCAAGAACTTCATTCTGGCTACGGGCTCCGAAGCCCGGATGATTCCCGGCCTCGAAGCCGGACCCAAGGTGTTGACCAACATTGAAATTCTTAGCCTCAAGGAGATTCCCAAGTCCCTGGTGATTGTCGGAGCGGGTGCGGTCGGAGTGGAATTTGCTTCGATTTTCAAATCATTCGATACCGAAGTCACGATTCTTGAAATGCTGCCGCGCCTGGTTCCGATTGAAGACGAAGAGGTCTCCAAGGAACTTGCCCGGGTTTACCGCAAGCGCGGCATCAACTTCCATACCAGCGCCAAGATGGACAAAGTCGAGCAGACGAAAGCCGGCGTGAGCGTCACGTTCACCGTTGCTGGCAAGCAGCAGACCATCGAAGCAGAGAAGATTCTGATCGCCGTAGGCCGCAAGCCGCGCACCGCAAACATCGGCCTGGAAAAGACGAAAATCAAACCCGATCGCGAATTCATCAAGACCGATAGCTGGATGCAGACCGCAGAGCCCGGTGTTTATGCCATCGGCGACATCGTGCTCGGGACACCACAACTGGCGCACGTCGGCGCGATGGAAGGCATTGTCGCCGTCACCAGGATTGCCGGCAAAAAGGGAAAGCCCATCAATCCCGAACACATCCCCAACGCGACCTATTGTCATCCGGAAATTGGCAGCGTGGGTCTCACCGAGACCAGGGCGCGGGAGGCCGGATACAACCTCAAGGTCGGCAAGTTCCCCTTCACCGCCAATTCACGCGCATCCATCGTCGGCCAGCATGAGGGCTTCATCAAGATTGTTTCCGATGCTGATTACGGCGAGATTTTGGGCGTGCACATCATTGGCCCGCAGGCGACGGAACTGATCGCCGAAGCCGTCGCCGCCATGGAACTCGAAGCCACGGTGGAAGATCTGATTTGGACCATCCACGCTCATCCGACCCTGGCCGAAGCGATGCTCGATGCGTCGAACAGCGTGTACGGAATGGCCATCAACGCATAAAGATTGGGTAATTGGGAAATTGAGTAATCGGGTAATTCCAATTGCTCAATTTCCCAATTACAAAATTTCTCAATGATCTCCGTCCTTCAACTCGGCACAGTCGATTACCCAACTGGCCTGCGCTTGCAGCAGCGGCTCGTCGAGCTTCGCAAGGACGCCAAGATCGGCGACACGCTCGTGCTTTTGGAGCACACGCCGGTCATCACTTTGGGCCGCAATGCAAAGGCCGCAAATATCGTCGCATCGCGCGAGGAACTCTTGCGACGTGGCGTCGAAGTCTTTGAGTGCGATCGCGGCGGCGATGTTACCTTCCACGGCCCCGGACAGTTGGTGGCATACCCCATCTTCGATTTGCGAGGTATGACTTCCGCCGACGGCAAGCGCAAGACCCTCGGGGCAATTGAATATGTTCGGCGACTGGAAGAAGTTCTGATTCGCACCTGCGCCGATTTCAAGATTCCGACCAAGCGCGTGGCCGGTCTCACCGGCGTCTGGACCGATTGCCGGACTGCCGAGCTACGCTCGGCCTGGACGGGCGAGGGCGCCCGTCCCCACACCAGCACTACTGAAGCAAAGATCGCAGCTCTCGGCGTTCACATTTCTCGCGCCGTCACCTCGCATGGCGTCGCTCTCAATGTGAACACCGATCTCGATTACTTCAACCTCGTCGTCCCCTGCGGAATTAAGGCGAAACCCGTCACTGCCATGGCGCAGGAACTGGGCAGGGAACTGTCGCTCCAGGAAGTGGCGCATTCGGTTTCCCGCAACTTCGGTGCAGTCTTTCAGTCGCAAATGCTGTGGCTGGAGAGCCTGGACGATCTGGTGGAACCCTCGGTTGGAGTTCCGCTACGCCTGCCGCGCGAGTTGCGGGAACTTCACGGAGAGGAAGATACGAGTTGGGCGTGAGTCGCCTGGGGCCTTTGTCCATTATTTGTTCAAACCGACTCTGACAGGTTACATTCTTGTCTGACCAGCATGGCCAAGAAGAAGCCGCAAACGCCACGACCGAGCGCCAAAAGACCGAGCGCCAAAAGAAAGACGGGCCCGTCTTCTAACGGCAACCGGCGCACCTACACCATCGCCGATCACCGCCTGGAAAAGCCCGACTTCAGCCTTCGCCAGGTGCGCGTCGGCGATTCAATTCGCTACGAAGTCGAAGGCGATCTGAGCGCTCCTGTCCCTCCGATTCGCGACTCGAAGTATCTCGACAAGAAGCAATGCATCGAGATTTATCGCTGGATGCTGCTGAACCGCAAGATGGAAACGGCGCTCGAGAACCTCTACAAGCAGGGCAAGGTGGTCGGTGGCGTCTATTTCGGCCTGGGCCAGGAGGCTTGCTCCTGCGCTTCTGCCTACGCTCTTCGAAGAGAAGATTGGCTCGGCCCCATGATCCGCAACCAGGGATCGCTTCTGGTGCGGGGCTTTTCCGCTCGCGACATCATGATGCAGTACATGGCCAAGGCAGGCTCGCCGACCAAAGGCCGCGACGCATCTTCGCACTTCGGTGATATTCGAGACCGCAACGTAGTCGCCCCTATCTCCACTCTGGGGGATCTCATTCCCGTGCTCGCCGGTGTGGCTCTCGGCGCGCGCCTGCAAGGACGCAACATCGCGGTCATGACCTACATCGGCGACGGCGGGCAGTCGACCGGCGTGACCTACGAAGGCGTGAATTTCGCTGCCGTGCAGAACTTGGGTCTCGTGTTATTCGTGGAAAACAATCTTTGGGGATATTCCACGCCGGCCGACATGCAATTTCGAGTGAAGGATTTGGCCGAGCGCGCGATTGCCTACGGAATTCCGGGGGTGATCGTCGATGGAACCGACGCCTGCCAGATCTACGACGCAGCTCACGAAGCTTGTGAGCGAGCCCGCCGCGGCGAAGGGCCAACGCTGATTGAAGCCAAGATGATGCGGATGAAAGGCCACGCCATTCACGACGCGGCCGAGTACGTCCCTAAGCCACTGTTCGAGTACTGGCGCAAGCGGGATTGCATCGCGCGATTTGAAAACTATCTGGTGAAGGTCAAGAAATGGCTGACCAGCCAGGAGAATGCTGCGTTAATCTCGGATGTTGAGCGGGTCTTGGATGAAGACCGCGAGTTCGCGGTGAATTCGCCGATGCCTACGCCAGAATCGGCGGCTGGAGGGGTGTATTGCGAAGACGGTTGCCACGAGATCAAACCGAAGTATGCAACGCCAAAGATAAAGAAGGGAACTGTCTCAACTTTCAAGCAAACTGAAGCGGCGGTGCATTTTAAGTGATCAGCGTTCATCTGCGTTAATCAGCGGCGAAGAAAGCTTATGCCTCAACTCACCCATCTCGAAGCTAAACGCCGAAGCAACGCTTCGATGCTTACCGGTACACTTCCCGCCGATGGCCGAGAGTGAGCACCAGAACCAGCAAAATTCCTTTATGCACCTGATAGATGACACGATAGTCGCCCGCGCGGATCCGCCAAGTGTCCAGCAACCCGGATAGCTTCTTACACCCAGCAGGAAAGGGATCGTCACGCAGGCTATCGATCTTTGAGGAGCGATTTCGGACCGGTCGAGGCAGTTTTTCCAACTGTCGAAGAGCGGCCGGCTTGAACTGAATCGCGTACGCCATGGGCCGGGCTCACAGGCGCAGTTTCTTCTTCACGGTTTCCCAGGGGATAGTACCGGGCTCTTTCAATGCCTTCCGAGCAGCTTTGATATCGAACTCGTCCTCAAGTTCTTCGATGAGTTCCAAGTCTGCGATGGGCACGACCGCCGCCACGGGTTTCTTGCGCCGGTGTAGGATAATTCTTTCACCGCCATAGGCGGCCCGGTTTACGATGTCTGAGAAGTTCTGGCGTGCGCTGCTGGCGGTCAATGCAGGCATGGCGATGCTCCAAGTACTAAAGGTACATTAGGTACAATAGCACATTTTGTACAAATTGTAAAATCCGTGTAAATCCGCGGCCAACAATATGCCTCAACTCACCTATCTCGAAGCCATCCGCCAGGGAATCTGGGAGGAAATGGAGCGCGACCCCACCGTCTTCTGCATTGGCGAAGACATCGGCATCTATGGCGGCGCGTTCAAAGTCACCGATGGCTTCATCGACCGCTTCGGCCCCGAACGAGTCATTGATACGCCCATCGCCGAGACGGCCATTGTGGGCGCGGCTTTCGGCGCGTCGCTCACCGGCATGCGCCCAGTGGCCGAATTCCAGTTCATGGATTTCATCGGCTGCGCCTTCAACCAGATTGTGAACATGGTCGCGAAAGCCCACTACCGCTGGGGTGCGCCCGCGCCGCTGGTGATCCGTGGACCGAGTGGCGGCAACGTCCATGGCGGTCCATTCCACTCGCAGAATCCAGAGATGTGGTTCGTCCACGCGCCGGGATTGAAAGTCGTGTGCCCGGCGAGTGCCTATGACGCCAAAGGTCTGATCAAGGCCTCGATCCGCGACAATAATCCGGTCATTTTTTTCGAGCACAAATATCTTTATCGGCGTATCAAAGAGGACGTTCCCGAGGAAGATTACATTGTTCCCCTGGGCAAGGCGCGCACCGCGCGCCAGGGCCGTGATCTCAGCATCATTACTTATGCTGCGATGGTGCATGTGGCGCTGCAGGCGGCCGAGATTCTGACCAAGGAAGGAATCGAGGTTGAGATCATTGACCTGCGCACGCTTTCTCCCTTGGATCGTGAAGCCATTGCCCAAACCGTGCGCAAGACTAATAAGGTTATCCTGCTGCATGAAGACGTCCGCACCGGGGGGATTGCTGGCGAGATCGCGGCTATTATTAATGAGGAGGCGTTCGACGATCTCGACGGCCCCATCGTGCGCATCACCGCGCAGGATTCTCCCGTCCCGTTTTCTCCGCCTCAGGAAGAATTCTTTCTGCCCAAGGTCAGCGATGTGGTAAGGGAAGCGCGCCGCCTGAAGGCATACTAAATCGCACACTCTGTGCGCCCTTGTTCGGAGTTTCTTCGGGTAGGTAGACTGGTTGGGAGCTTCATGGATGGGGAGGCGTAATGCGTGGCTTTGTTCTGGGAATCATCACTACTTTGGCGGTGATCGCTCTGGTCGTCTTGGCGGTCGCCAGCTTCGGCTTGATGCCAACCAATGCGGATGCGGTCCCGCCTAATCTCGAAACCCGCATCGCCAGCAGCGCTCTGGATGCTTCCATGGAACGCCACGCCCCGCGGGTGAACAATCCCCTCCCGCCGACCGATGAGAATCTGATCGACGGCATGAAGGTTTACACCATGAATTGCGCCGTTTGTCACGGCACGCTTGACAACAAGCCCAGCGCGCTGGAGAAGTCGCTCTACCCGCCGGTGCCGCAACTCATCCTGGACCCGCTCGACGACCCGGAGTGGCATATCTATTACGCCGTCCGGACTGGGGTTCGTTACACCGGAATGCCAGCTTGGGGTAAAGCGCTCAGCGATCAGGACATCTGGAAGGTGACGGCATTTCTTTCCCGCATCCAAAAACTGCCGCCCAAGGTGCAGGATTACTGGAAGAACGCTTTCGGCGTGGGCCCGCCGGCGGAAGGCGCGGAACACGGGCCTGAGCACGAGAAAAACTGAGCCTTGGATATAATTGGAAAGCCGAAATTATAAGGTACTGAGAAGAAAACTATGCCGACCGATATCGTCATGCCGCAGATGGGCGAGTCCATCTTTGAAGGGACCATTACCAAGTGGCTGAAGAAGCCCGGCGACAAAGTGCAGCGCGACGAGCCGCTGTTCGAGATCTCCACCGACAAAGTGGACGCCGAGATCCCCGCTCCCGCTTCCGGCGTGCTGCGGGACATCAAAGTCGGGGAAGGAAACACCGTTCAGGTGAATACGGTGGTGGGGACGATCGCGGCTGACGGAGAAGCTGCGGCCGCACCGGCCCCGGCTGCTGCCAAGCCCGCAGTGCAGGCTGCACCAGCCCCGGCTATGCCGCAGGCGGCTCCGCCCAAGGCGCAAACGCCCGCTCCGGCGCCAGCCGCGCCGACGCAAGAGGAAGAAGAAGGGGATGATCACGCCCGCTCGTCACCGCTCGTTCGCAAAATCGCGCGGGAGAATAACGTCAACCTCTCGCAAGTGACCGGTACCGGCTTGGGTGGGCGCATCACCAAGCAGGACATCATGGCGTTCCTGGAGCGATCGGAAGCTGCACCCGCTTCCGCCCTCAGCGCGCCCGCCCGGCCCTCCGCAGGTCCCGCTCCAGCCGCGATTCCGGCTGAATCGGTGCCCCTGACGCAGATGCGCAAGATTATTGCCCAGCGCATGATCGAATCGCGGCGTACCAGCGCGCACGTGCACGCCATGTTCGAAGTGGACATCACGAAAATTGTCCAACTTCGCAACAAGACGAAGTCAGCCTTCGAGCAGCGTCACGGCGCTCGGCTTACCTTCATGCCGTTTTTCGTGCGGGCAGCGATCATCGGGTTGCAACAGTTCCCCATCGTCAACGCTTCGCTTGAGGGGGAAACCATCCGCTACCATCGCCACGTCAACGTCGGCATTGCCGTCGCGCTGGATTGGGGATTGATTGTCCCCGTTCTCAAGAACGCCGATGAGTTGAATTTTCTGGGATTGCAACGGGGAATCAGCGACCTCGGCGAACGCGCCCGCACCAAGAAGCTCAAACCTGAGGAAGTCGAAGGCTCGACTTTCACCGTCACCAACCCCGGCCAGTTCGGCGCCGTGTTCGGCCTGCCCATCATCAACCAGCCAAACTCGGCCATTATGGGCGTCGGCGGTATCACCAAAGCGCCGCTTGTGGTTACTGATGCCGATGGCAACGACTCCATCGCCATCCGTTCCGTCGTTCATTTGACCTTGGGCTACGACCACCGCCTGATCGACGGCGCTGTGGCCGATCAGTTTATGGCGTTTGTGAAGAAGACATTGGAGAACTGGGGCGAGGAAGTGGGGTAGGTTGAGCCACACCCGAGCGGCGGCGTGTGATAAGTCTCCGCCCTCATCTCCCCTGCTCCCCTACCCACTTCATCACCAACTCCAGGCGGCTCCAGGTCCCGGTCTTGTCGAAGATCACGACGAACCAATGTTTCACCGTATCTTCTGCGATTCCCAGCCGCCACCCAATGTGCCGGTTCCTCATCCCCAGAGCCGCCAGCTTCACTAATTCGAGCTCGCGTTCGGTCAACGCGTCTCTGACTAACATTTCTTCTTAAGGAATAGCAGCCACCACACTCGTCGGCACTGTTGGGGGATCTGGCTGAGCGCAAGCTTCGTTAGAAGCTGCGCTTGACCCCCCTCCGGTGTGGGCCGTCGCCACGTAGCAATAGTTGTTTCCGCCGGTCACCTGCGTGTCTTGAAACAGCGTTCCGGTGATCCCCGTGGCATAGGGGGTTGTGTTTTCTTTGCCGGGACCGATCCCGCGAAAGACGTTATAGGTTGCGCCCGGCGTCGACGATGGTTGCCAGGTGACATTCACGCAAAGCGTCCCGATCGGCCCCGGACAGGGAGTCGGAGGGTTCTGCGCGAAGGCAAGAGGCGAAAGACATAGACAAAGTAGTAGGCAAAACAGATGGGTTTTCATGAGTTGTCCTTTGTGGGAATTGCAAAATCGTGTGCGGGCGCTGGTTGTGAGGTGTAAGCCGCAGTATTCGGCTACGCGGTCTTCGCCCAGACGGAAGCGTTTAAACATGCGACCATTCCGGAGATGATTTCCTCTAAGCCGGCTTTGAATCCGGCCTCGTCGGCAATGTCCTTACTCGAAACCGCCTCCGCCATGGCGAGCGCGGCTTGCAAGAACGACATGGCAGCGTTCTTTTTATCAGCGCCCGACTGGCTTTTGAACAAACCTTCGATCGCACTGACAATGGTCGGTACAAACGCAATCGTCTGCATCAGTGTGGACAAGAAGCTCATAAAGTTGTTTCCCTCCGGTTGATGAATTTGAATTCGAACCTGACGCCGACTGGCAGCGCAGCCCGCGGCTACTTGATCCCCAGACGATCATGCATTGCGATAGCGGCGCTGATTGCGGTGGCAATGAGCGCGTTTACAATGCGTTCATAAACTCCTCGTCTCAGGTCGTTATTCTCCACCGTCCTTAAGCGTTTCTCCAGCAAAGTGACCCGCCCCGGCTGCGCCGTTCCCATCAGCATGTCCATCTTGGCTTCCAGACGCGCCAACTTTTCCAGCACTTCACACTGGAAGTCGTTGTCTGTGACTCGCACCACCAGCGGCTGTTTCCCGAATCCCGTTGCGCGCCTGTTCTGGCCCTCTTCGTCCATTTCCCTCATAGCGGGTAGACAACTGGTAGACTCGGGAACATGAAATTCAAAACGCTCCAGGACAATCTCCGCAAGACCTTATGGCAACGCATCGGAGAAGGAGAATTGACGGGCCTGGGCCTGGCCGCGCAGACCGGTTACAAACAAGCTCATATCTCCAATTTCCTCAATCGCAAGCGTGGCCTGAGCCTCGAGGGTATGGACAAAGTTCTCAAAGTGCAGCATCTCTCTGTCCTCGATCTTGTCGATCCCGCTGAAGTCAACCAGCGTGCCAGCATCTTGCCTCCCGCCAACGACGAATTTCAAAACGTGCTCTTGGTCGAGGGCGCAGTTGCCGCCACCGAGTCCCTCATCATGAGCATGAACGTAAAGGACATACTGAAGTTCAAGAAGACTTTCCTGCGCAGCCTCCGCCCTGCAATCCAATCCGCCCGTGGCCGCTGGGAACGCTTTGTCCTCATCAAGATTGATGCCCGCGAAGGCATGAGCATGTATCCTCGCCTCCTGCCCGGCGCCACCGTGCTCATCGATCGTCACTACAACTCGCTCAAGCCTTATCGCAAAGGCGAATCTAATATGTATGCCGTCAACAAAGGCCGTGTTTGCACGGTTAAGTATGTGGAAGTTACTGGCGATCAGTTGGTCCTTCGCCCGCACAATCAGGCCTACCCGGTAGACGTGCTAGCGATGGAAGCAGGCATGAAGCCCACAGACTACCTGATCGGCCGGGTCTGTCATGTGGGCATCGAAACCTGATTGCGGCCGCATCCTACTTCCACTCTTGCAACAGCCGCGCCAGAATCTCAACCGCATCCCCCACCGTGGCCAAGTCTGTTCTAGTTAGCCCGTCGAGATGCTTCGCCAGATACTCGATTCTCATCTTGCGCCCGTGTTGCAACAAACGTGTTCCTGCCGGCGTCGCGTGAATCCGCACTCGTCGGGCATCCGACGTATCCGGGATCCGCCTTACCAGTCCGCTTCGCTCTAGTCCCGCTACCACCCGTGTCATGGTTGGCGGCTTCACTTGCTCTGCCCCTGCCAGTTCCCCGGGAGTCATCGGGCCACCGAACACCAATACCGACAACGCCGAGAGCCGCGCCGGTCCCTCCCCAGTCACCAAATCCTGCTTTCGTACTCGGCGCAACAAATGAATGGCAGCGGAATGCAGCCGATCCGCCACCTCCAACAGTTCCGGGGGGCGTCGTTTTTTTCGCTTGCTTTTTGCCATGCAATATTGTTAGCTATGCTAACTAACGTTACGACGGAGGTAAAGGTACCATGGGGACCGCACCCGCAAGCCTGGGTATCACCCGTCTCGGACAGGTCTGCATCAACGTTCACCAGATCGACCGCGCCACTGCATTTTACCGCGACCAGCTCGGACTGCCTTTCTTGTTCGCTGCCGGCCAACTGGCCTTTTTCGACTGCAACGGCGTGCGCCTCATGCTCTCTCCACCCGAGAAGAAGGAGTTTGACCACCCCAGCTCAGTTCTTTATTTCGCTGTCCCTGACATTAAAGCGGCCCACCGCCAGATGCTCGCTGCCAGCGTCCATTTCGAAGACGAACCCCATCTCCTGGCCCACATGCCAGACCACGATCTCTGGATGACCTTCTTTCGCGACTCCGAGCAAAACCTGCTCGCCCTGATGAGCGAGGTGCCCCGTGCGGCCTAAGCCCTGATCGCCCCTCCATTCCAGCCCGTGCTATCATCATTCTTCTGCCGGATTTCTTCAGATGGACGATGAGATTCCCAGCATTCGCATTCCCACGGAGGCTTTCATGGACGAAACCACTGCCGTCACCCCGGGCGCGCGCCGCAATGAAGACATCGCCCTCGACTTGATGAAATTCATCGCGATGACCACCGGCTACGGTCGCACCACCTCGTCCGGCGTGGGCTTTCAGGGTACGGGTGCCGCTACCAAACCTGACGAATACGCCAACCACCTGCTCGAGCTTTACGGAAAGTGCATAAGCGCTGTCCAAGCCAACAAATAAGCTGGCGTAGTCAGCTTGCAACATAAAGGCCGCAGCATAAAGCTGCGGCCACTGGGTTGCAGTTTGAATGTCCTTATCGTCGCCGGCGAGCGGACTTCTTGGTTTTCCTCTTGGCCTTCTTCGCCGGCTTTCTCTTGGCGGCTTTCTTCTTTTTGGCCGGCTTCCTTTTGGCCGGCTTCTTCTTCGCAGCTTTCTTGGCGGCGGCCTTTTTCTTTTTCTTGGGAGCAGCCTTCTTTTTCGCTGCCTTCTTGGCCGCAGGCTTGGGAGCGCCCCCGCCGCCGCTGCCGCTCGAAATCGGCATCGAAGGCACCGGGGCTTCAACCATGGATTCCGGCTCTCTCATCGCCGGCATCTCGGCTTCTTCCTCCTCCTCTTCCTCTTCGTAGTCTTCTTCCAGCGACTCGCCATACGCGCCGCTGTCGCCAAACTCATCCACCTCGTCGTCCCGTAGATAGAGGGTCTCGTAAAAAGTCATTGTCTCCTCCTGGATTTTCCGGTTGCCCCGATGACCGGATGCTGCACACTGCCTACTCTGAAAAAGAAAACTGCATTCCTCTCATATGACTCGGCGGGGCGCGATTATAGCACAGCAGTTTTTCGCCCGTTGGTCACAAAAAATATCGCGTGCTTACCGACTCTCCTGCATATTACACCGAACTCGGATTTTTGGGTTTCCCTTCCGTGGCGGCTGCGCAACGGAAATCGGCAAGGTTCGAAGTTAACCGATTCTCAGATTGAAATCGCACTTCTCTGGGCAAGAAGCCAGGAAGCTATTGCCCGCCGTGGATTAGCAGGATCATCCCCGGCTTCAGCGTGGCCAGATTGCCATTCTGCTGTTTGAGCGCGGTCACGGTAGTGTTATGCGACTTCGCGATCGAGTACAGGGTCTCGCCGGGTTCCACCTTATGCCGCACTGCCCCCTGCCGGTCCGTGGCACGTAACGTCTTCTTGGGTTTTGACTTAATCGAATCTACCGACCGTTTCTCCTCGAAATTCGGGGTAACCGGCAGGCGAACGTACAGCACCCGTCGTCCTGCTAAACTGTCGCCCTTCAAGTGGTTCCAGCGGCGCACCATGGCTGGCGGGACGCCGAAATTGTCCGCCACACTCTCAACTGTGTCACCCCTTCTCACCTTGTAGCGCGTGACATGCCGCGCATATGCCGCCTCACCCTCGCCAAAAGGATGCTTGCCCGGTGTCACCGGGATGATCAGCTTACTCTCCCTTGTCAGTTTCTCGTCCTCGCCCAGCCCATTTGCCTCCGCGATCGCCTTACCGCTGCTGCGATAAGCCTTGGCAACCGAGGCCAGCGTGTCGCCCGGAACTACACTGTGGTACCGCCACCACACCCGCATGTCGGGAGGAATCGCCCGTATTGCCGTCAGATAAATGTCCTTGCTGCCGGCTGGCAGGTGCAGTTCGAACTCTTGGTTCTTGGGGGTTGTCAGTCGCAGCAGGCTGGGGTTTAGTTCCTGCAGTGTGCTGGCAGAAGCGTCCACACATTCCGCCACCAGCCGGAGATCCACGGGATAGTCGATTTCAACCGTGTCGTAAGCCTCCGGCTCCTCCGTCCTCACATCCTCCAACCCATACTGCTGCGGGTTCTTGGCCATGATGGTCACGGCAATAATGATCGGTACGTAGTTCCGCGTTTCCTTGGGCAGCACGTTGCGCTTGTACAGTTGCCAGAAATCCGCATACCCAGTCCGCTTGACCGCGCTTTGCACCGTTCCCGGGCCTGAGTTATAGGCCGCCATCGCCAGGTACCAATCCCCGAACTCGTTGTACAAATCTTTCAGATGATGTGCCGCCGCCCGGGTAGCTTTCTCCGGGTCTTGCCGCTCGTCCACCCACCAGTTACGCTCCAATCCGTACCCTTTGGCCCGGCTGCCCATGAACTGCCACATCCCCCGTGCCCCCGCCCGAGAAAGCGCCAGCGGATGGAATCCCGATTCCGCCTGCGCCAGATAGATCAAATCCTGGGGTACGCCCTCTTCTTTCAGAACTCTCCGAATCATCCCTTCGTAACGTCCACTTCGCGCCAGCGCGCGCTCCAACGTTCCCCGTCCCCGCGTCGAAAAGTAGTTAATGTAGCCCGCGACTGGATCGGTCATCATCAGCGGCAGATCGGAATGCGTCTCCTTAACTTCCGCCTCCCCCTTGGCCTTAATGCTGGGATCCACCGGGTAGGTTACCTCGTTCGCTTCGTCGATCGGCGCCGGCTCCGGTTTCTGCTCGCTGAATCCATCCCCCTGCTCCAGAGCCTGCATCTCCAGGCCGTTCACCCCGTCTAGCAGGCGGTCGAACTCCTGCTGCAAACGCTCATCCGACCCTACATCCAACGGGCTCTCCAACAGCAGGTTGAAGGCGCGATCAAAATTCTCTTTCGCCGCTTCCAGGTGCCCCGCTTGGTAGTTCGCTTGCCCCGCCTGATATTGCTCTTCCACCCGGGCGATCAGGTCTGCCGCTGCATCGGGCTTAACTTCCGGCTGCGGCGGCGCGATCGCGACTGGCCTGGTTTCGGCCAGGGCGGACGCCGCAGGAGGTGCACTCGCACTGATGGCAGGCGCGCCTGCCTGTTTCGCAGGCAGTAGTGCCGCCGGACGCGGCCCCGTCTGGCACGCCAGGCTGCCCAAGACGCAGGCAATTCCTCCTGCCATCCACCACTGTTGCTTGCCAATGCTCATATCTGTCTATTACTTACAGCCACCCGCCCAGCTTTCCACAGGGGTCAGCTAATGCTACTCTCAGGGGGTAGACGGGTCAATCCGCAATCGGGGTGGCCCAGGTTACCTTTGGGACCGGGTCGGCAGGTTACCTTCAGCCAAAACCGAGAACCGGGAACCGAGAAACTGAAAACTGAGAACTGAAAACTGAGAACCGAGAACTGAGAACCGAGAACTGGTTTTCGATAATCTAAGCCTCCATGAAAGCCATCCAGGTATCACAAACCGGCGGCCCCGAAGTCCTGCAACTAGTCGATCTGCCCGTCCCCCAACCCAAACCCAACGAAGCCGTCGTCAAGATTGCGGCCTGCGGCGTCAATTTCATTGACACCTATCAGCGCGAGGGCCGCTACAAAGTTCCGCTGCCGTTCGTTCTCGGGCAAGAGGCTGCTGGCGTCGTATCGTCGGTCGGTTCCGAAGTCACCTCGGTGAAATCTGGCGATCACGTCGCCTGGACCGGCATCCTCGGCACTTACGCCGAGTACGCTGCCGTTCCAGTGGACCGTTTGGTGACCGTTCCGCAGGGAGTGTCCGACCAGCAAGCCGCCGCTGTCCTGCTGCAAGGCATGACCGCGCACTATTTGCTCTACGACACTTTCCCGCTGCGCCGCGGACAGACCGCCCTCATCCACGCCGCCGCTGGCGGTGTCGGAAATCTACTCGTGCAGATGGCCCACAATCTCGGCGCCCGTGTCATCGCTACCGTTTCCACCGAAGAAAAAGCCAAGCTCGCACGTCAAGCTGGAGCCGACGAAGTCATTCTCTATTCCCACGCCGATTTCGAGACCGAAACCAAGCGTCTCACCAACCACCAAGGCGTTGACGTGGTTTACGATGGCGTCGGCAAGACCACTTTCGAAAAAGGCCTGAACGTCTTGCGCCCCCGCGGCTACATGGTGCTGTTCGGAGGCGCCAGCGGCCCGGTTCCCCCGTTTGATCTCATCCAACTCTCGACCAAAGGCTCTCTCTTCGTCACCCGGCCCACGCTTTGGAATTACATCGCCACCACAGAAGAACTGCGTTCTCGCTCCAGCGCCGTGTTTCAGATGGTCGCCGATGGCAAACTCAAACTCCGCATTGAACACACCTATAAGCTCGCCGATGCCGCGCAGGCCCACCGCGATCTCGAAGCCCGCAAAACCACGGGAAAATTACTGCTGCTGCCGTAGCAAGATTTTAAGAGCCAGTTTCAGAGACGCTGAGTCGCGGAAAGTCCCGAACATAACGGGAAGGATCGAGGGTCATCAACTGATCAGCTCGTAACATTGCGTGCGCCCCAATGACGAAGTCGACCAGTAGACGTCGTGGAGACCCTCCGGCTGAACGACGGCGGCGCTCAGCATACGCTGCAAAAGCCTTGCCCGCCTCGCCCCAAATGTCCTTTTCAAGGTTGTAATCGACCTGAATCCCGGTTTCAATCAGAAACCGGTCAACGAAGCTTTGACTCGCTTTGGGATGCGCCAGCAATTCAATATAGACCGGCGCGCACACCACCACGCCACCGCGTTCTCGCGAACCCGCAAGGGCACTCACAATACTCGAGGCCTGAGCCTCGTCAGACCAGAGCGCCGAAATGACGTTTGTGTCGACTGCGGTCCTCATTTGCCGCCGGAGTCGTCATCCCTCAGCTCGCGGATCCAGGCATTTATCTCTCTCTTGCCGCCTGGGAACGTTTTGAGAGCGCCTTTGAACTTGGCGAACGCGTTCACCGATCGTGAAGGACGAATGACCGTGCGCTCGCCCTCGACCACAAACTCCACTCGGTCCCCGGCCGCAAGACCGAGGCGATTGCGGATTTCCTGCGGAACCGTAACTTGCCCCTTGGTACTGATCGTGCTGGAGTATTTCATTCTTTACTTGGCATCCCTACAGTAAAGATATATGTCTTTACCCAATGCTGTCAAGCGTCGACGAGACCTCTTGCGCGAGCTAAGTCTCACCGCTCCAACGTCCGCCGCAGTCCTTCCTCATACCCCACGATCTCCTCATATCCCAGTTCTGCCCGGATCCGCCCCGTGTCGTACACAATGTCCTGCCCGAAGTTGTACGCATTGTTTTCGTCGCTCGCAACGCTGGACGCCTGCAATCCCGCCAGCCTCTCGGCGACCGTAGGAGTATGCTCCTCGCCAACGTTATAGACCCGTCCCGCCGCCCCCGGGTATGTTGCCGCCAGCACAATCGCCGCTGCCACGTTTTCCACGTACCCGTGAGTCCAGCGCCACTGCGGGTGATTCCGCATAGAGTAAACGGTTGCCAGATCGGCGTTGCCGCCCGGCCCATAGACTTTCGGCAGGCGCAAAACCGTCCCCGGCAGGGTGGGGTCGCTCATAACTTCCCGCTCCATGAGAATTTTTTCGTACGAATAAGCCAAGTCCGCGGGGGATGCTTGCTTCCGATAGGGGTACAAAACACTTCGTAGCGCAGACTCTTCGTGCAGCGGTACTGGCTCTAATGGGCCTGGCTCGAGGCCGGTGAAGCGACCATACGCGCGATAGACATCGCCGCTGCTGGGCACAACCAAACGTCCGGCGCGCCCCCGAAAAGCTTCAACCGCCGCCCGTGCATCCGCCTCACCCATGGCGATCATGTGTACAACTACATCGAAGGCTTCCGCCAGCACCTCTCGCGGAAAAGACAACACCGGTATGCCCGCCTGTGGCGTGCGGATGTGCCGCACCTTGGCGGGCAGTTCAGCTTCGGTTTGCCCACGATGATAGACGACTACATCATGGCCCCGCTCCACTAGTTTCCTCACGACATGAGGACCAATGAATTTGGTGCCTCCGACGATCAGAAAGCGCATACTCATGCGATCGGTAACTGCCAGATAGAATACTGCAAGAAGAAAATGCCTATGGCGCGACTCGCGATCATCTACTTACTTCTGACCGTCGCTTTTAGAGCGCAGGCAAACCCTCCAGAACCCACTGGCGAGTTGATCGCTGACGACGCACATTATCGGGTTTCGAGAGTGACAATGGTTCCCGGCGCTCAGGTCGTCGTCAAGCAGAACGGGCACGACGTCGTGTTGGTTGTGCCGGCCTCCGCACGGATAACCCTTGCCTCCTCGGTCGATTCTCCCCCAGAAGACATCGGCGGCGGCCAAGTTCGATTTCTCAAGACCGGCTCAAAGGCAGCTATCGGCAACCCGACAGATAAGACTGGTCAAGCCCTGGTCGTAGAGTTGAAACAGCATTGGGATGCCGAAGTCCATCCCTGCGCGGAGCCAAAAAAGTGCACTCGCTCAATTCGCGCTGGAGGGCAAGAAATCGGAGAGACGAAGCAGCTCTTCGGCAATGGATTCATCACTGCGTATCAGCATCGGCTGGTTGCCGGCGCGAGTCTCACGAGTTCGTACTTTTCCGCGAAAGGGAAAGACCACCTTCTGTTCATCGCCCAGACAGATCTGCGTGCAAACTTCGACGGACTGGAGGAAACGCTCAACCCTGGGCAGGCCTATTCATCCGATGCAGCGGAGGTTGAGATCAGCGCCAGCTCCAGTGAGGCAAAGTGGGTTGTAATCCGCATCGAGACCCCAAAAGACTAAGCCGGCCTCACCGCTTCCGCGAATACCTCTTCGCATACTCCGGCGCCACTTGCCCGGCCATCAGCCTCGGATCATCAATAGGCGCCCCCGCAACCATCCGCAGTGGAATCACTCCCGCCCACGTCGGAAACGCGTAGTCTTCCTCATCATCAATCGGGGCACCCTGCCGTACCTTCGCCGAAAATTCCGTGATCGGCAACCGCATCACCAGCGTCGCCTTGATCTCCTTCTCGTTCGGCTGCCGCGATTCTGCCCACCGTCCCGGCAAAATATGTTCCGACAACCTCCGTAGCGCCTCCAGCTTTTCCGCCGAATCCTGCACCGCCACCGCCGTCCCCAATACCACCACCGAACGGTAATTCATGGAGTGATTGAAGATCGACCGCGCCAGCACCAGCCCGTCCAGCAGTGTGACCGTCACACACACCGCCACTCCCTGATCCAGGTTTCGCAACATGCGGCTCGCCGCCGACCCGTGAATATAAAGGTTATCTCCCACTCGTCCATACCCGGTGGGAATCACAAACGGCTGGCCATCCACCACAAATCCCACGTGGCAGATGAAACCTTCATCGAGTATCCGGCAAGCAGCCGCCCGGTCATAAACCGCACGGTCAGCCTCGCGCACTAAGCGTGTGCGCACAGTGGGAGTGTAGTTTTCAGACATGGAGAGTGAAACTCCGGCAATCGCCAAGGATAACGATGCCAAAAGTGTAGCAAAAGCAGGGATTTTCTCTGTGATCCTCTGTGTCCCCTGTGGTTAAAGATCTTCCGCCACGGCAACTTCTCGCACCTACCAATTCACCTTCATCGCAAACTGGAACTGCCGCGGATCATACGCCGCCGTCGGCTGGCCCGCGTTGGTGAACAATGGATTCACCTGCGCCACGTTAAATCGATTGGCGATGTTGAACATATCGGCGATCAAATCCACGTTCACGCGCTCGCCAAAATAAATGCGCCGCGCCAGCCGGACATCATTGAACACCGTATACGGCGATACCGCAGCATTGCGGCCAAAGTTGCCATCGAGCAAAAGCAATGCGTTGGGCGCAACCAGTTGCTGGGGCGTAAGGTCGGCAAAGCAAGGCTCCTGAAAGAAGCCCGTCGGCGAGACCGACGATGCCACCGTCGGGTAGCCGCACCCGTTGGTGGGGGTACCCGCCGGAACGATATTCGGACGCCCCCCACTGGAGACGAACTGGAAATTGTCACTGCTGCCGGTCGTCAGGTTGTAGGGCCGGCCCGAGGAAATCTCAATGATCGGCGCAAACGTCCAGTTGCTGAAGAACTTGCTGACAAAGCCGTCGCCCGCAAGCTTCCCGCTTTGATAAACACCACTGAACACAAAGCGATGTCGCTGATCAAACAGCGAGTTCGATCGCTCATTTTGAGGATAGTAGCTATCCTGCGGCGCCAGAGGCGATTGCAGATCCGTCGAGTCATCGATCGCATGCGAGTACGTATACGAACCCAGTAGTTCGTAGTGATTGCTGAAACGCTTACGCAAGGTCGTCGTGAATCCGTTGTAGTTTGAGCTGCCGTTCGAGAAATTCGCATCCATATCGCTAAACGGGATGCAATTCGCCAGCGTAGTCGGATTGCAGGCGGCATTCAGCCCGGTCATTTTCAGATCAGCCTGCGCCAGTGGCACGCAGGGCGCGAACACCGCTGCCAAGGAGGGATTCAGTCCGCCCGGCCGGAAATCGCTGACCAGCGCGGCGGGGACGTAGTAAGGCATCGCTCCTGGCAGGGCGGCAAAGGGGCTCGGACCGCACGAGGCGACACCCAGCGGGTTGGAGCCGGTAGCCGCCGGATTGGTCGCAAACGCGGCCTCCCAGTTTTCGACCAGCAAGTCCCCGCGCACCGTATTGGCGTTAATCGGCCGGTTGAGGTGACGTCCGCCATTCCAGTTGTAGGCCAGGTTCAAGGCAAACCCGCCGCCCAACTCGCGCTCCACCGCGAAGTTTGCCTGTTGCGAATACGCGTATACAAAGTTCTTCGCCTGCGGATATCCAAAGGGTTGGTTCACCAGCGGCACTCCCGCCGACAGATACCCTTGATTGATGAACAGCGAATTGGGCAGGAACGAATTGAACATCTGCTGATTTGCTTCATAGCCGAACGCCGACACCGCTGCCGGGAAACAGTTGCCCGCCAGTCCCTGGAAGCTGTTGCTGGCCGTCAGGCTAAGCGGCGGTACCAGTGTGTTACACCCGGGAGCCGCCCCGAACAGCAGAGCCTGTCCGCTCCTCGATCCGTCAGACGCATCGCCCAGGAAATACAGACCAAGCAGTGGATGATCGTAGAACATGCCGTACGAGGCGCGTATCACAGTCTTGCCGTCGCCCTTGGGATCCCAGGCCATTCCCAGCCTCGGTTGAACATTGTTGGTGTCGGTTTTAATCCCCTTCTGCAGGCCGAGTTGATTGTAGGCGGCAAGCGCCAGCGCATTAGGTGCCGCCAGTTGAGGCGGAAACTCCACGTCGTAGCGAACTCCATAGTTGAACGTCAAGTTGGATCGCACTCGCCACGAATCCTGCCAATAAATTCCCAATGGTTTATTGGAGAACGAATCGTGGGGATTGCCGATTCCCTGTACGTAGTCCGTCGGAATACCTGCTCCATAGGCCTGGATAGCATTGAACTGCGGGAACGCGGTTCCCGCCGGCGGCGCAATCGTCGCCGGGAAAACATCTTGCGCCCCAAACGTGTACTCTCCGCCGTAGTTCACCGCGAAGGTCGCCGTCAGTGGGATGTAGTTGAAGTCCACTCCAAATTTCGTGTCGTGGCGGCCCATCGTCCAGGAGAAGTTGTCGGTGAACTGGTAACGCTCCTCGACCCGCTGAATGTAGGAGTAGGGTTCACGCCCGAAGAAGGCAAATCCTGGAATGTTCACCGCGACATCGCCACCGCCCGGAGCGCTGGAATAGAGGTAAGACAACCCTCGGCGGGCATATTGGAAACCGAACTGGTTTACCTTATTGTTGCCGATGGTCCACGTGTCCTGAAACACTCCGGTCACGTCGCGATAAGTTTGCTGCGAAGTGCGCGAATAAGAATTCTGCCCGAAAACCTGGTTCTCCCCATTGACTTCGATTCCAGTAACAGTGCTCGGACTTACATTCGCCCGCAACATGATGCGATTGTTGCTGCTCAGGTTGTGATCGATACGCAACGAATACAGGCTGGTCCCCTCGAAAATTGGAAAGTTGCCGACTTGCGATTGCAGCGTCTGGAACGCCGATGGCACAAAGCACGGGCCTGGAGGAGCGCAACTTGTGGGGAAAGCCGAAAACTTCGACAGCGCCCCGCCCGTCAAGGCCTGCACCACCGACGTCGGCCATGCGCCATTCAATGCCATCCCAGAAGAGGCTGCCGCCAGCACTGCATATTGCCCCACCTCTTGTGCGAACGCGGGGTTCAGAAACTCCTGCTGCTGCACCGCGGGATTGGTCAGAAACTGCACCTGCGGTTGCGTCAGCTGTATTGTCCCAAACGGCAGTCCGGCCAGCGCGCTATTGAAGGGAACCAAATCGAAGTTATCCGCCCCAATGCTGGAGAACCCGGTCTCATGCCGCCGGGTGATCTCGTAAGCGAAATAGAAATACGTCTTATCTTTCTTAATCGGACCGCCAAACGCCGCTCCCGCCTGCACCCGCGTGTAAGCCGGGTTTGGTGTAGTGCTGAAAGGGTTCACCGCCTGGAAGTTCCGGTTCCGCAAGTAGCCATACACGTCGCCGTGGAAGTCGTTCGACCCCGAACGCGTGATGATGTTGACCACTCCGCCCGCCGCCCGTCCGTATTCCGCCGCGTAGCTGTTGTTGATGATCTGAAATTCCTGCACCGCTTCCTGCGACACCGTCGACCGCACTCCGTTGGTCGAGTTATCAATGGCATCCGCACCGTCTACGTTCACCAGATTCGACCGCGCCCGCTGCCCGCTGATGTTAAGCCCACTCGTGGGCGCAGCCCCAATACTTGGGGCGTTGTCTCGTACTACTTGGGAGTCGGTCAGCGCGAAATTGATGTAGTTGCGGCCATTGATGGGAAGGTTGTCAATGCGCCGTTGTCCGATGGTGTCGGTGGAGGAACTGCGCGAGGTTTCAATCAGTTCCGCTGTCCCACTCACGTTGACCACCACCTGGGTTCCTTCTACTGACAGCGACACCGGCAGATCGGCCACTCCGCCGACCGTGATCGCCACATTTTGAGCTTCAGCATTGGCGAAACCCTTGGCTTGCACGACTACCGTGTAAGTTCCGGGCGGCAGCAGCACCACGCGGTACTCTCCGTTGGTGTTGGCCGTGGTCGATCGCTCCAGCCCTTTCGCCTGGTCCCGCACCGTGATTGTGGCATTGGTCACCAGATTTCCGTGGGGATCTTTCACCGTGACGTGCAGATCTCCGGTGGCCACACCTTGGCCGAATCCAAGCCCAGTCAGCAACAGCATAAAAGCGGCAAGCGAAACCAGTTTCCGGCTCGTCATACAGTTTTCTCCTGTGGGGGATTCTGAAGGCAACGGCCTCTCCGAACTTCTTCGGCAGCCTTTAATGCAGACATATTTTCCAGAAAGGTGCGGACGGCAGGGTTTTACATCACCAGGGATGCGGAAAGCAAGCTAAATCACTGTGAGGGACTGCCTTCGTTAGCAGTGTGATGTAGGCGCGGGCGTCCCTTCGGCTTCGCTCAGGGCAGGCTCTCGCCCGTGCAAGTTAAGTCAAAAGCTTTTCAACGCAGAGATCGCAGAGGATAGCCACCGAGTTCGCGGAGAAAAGCCTAACCACCGAGGTCACGGAGAACACAGGGGAAAACATTCGGGTGGCAATCCATTGTGCAAGTTAAGTCAAAAGCTTTTCAACGCAGAGATCGCAGAGGATAGCCACCGAGTTCGCGGAGAAAAGCCTAACCACCGAGGTCACGGAGAACACAGGGGAAAACATTCGGGTGGCAATCCATGCTTATCCGGGTAAGTCCGTGGCTAGAGGTCTTGCCGCGAAATCCCCGAACTCTCTTGCTTGGCCGTCTTCACTGCCCAGGCCATGCGCGGGGTGTTGTGGGCGATCCCGAACCGTCCGCGCGTGTCGAGCAAAATCATTCCGCCGTGGCCTTGCACGCGCGATTGCAAATAATTCATTGCTTCCGCCGCCACCCATTCCGGCAAGTTTCCTGCGGCCACGCGGTCGGCCGCCCACTTTGCCAGGACCAATTTCATGATGGGCTCGCCCCAGCCGGTGGTCGAAGCCGCCGCCGTTTTGTTGTCGGCGAAGCAGCCGCAGCCGATTAAAGAAGAATCTCCTAGACGCCCCGGCGCTTTGTTGAGCGTGCCGCCCGTCGAAGTCGCAGCTGCGATGTTGCCCTGGCCATCGAGCGCGACCGCGCCGACGGTATCGTGATCGAGCATTCCGGCAAACAGATTCGGCTTCTGCTCGACTTGCGCCTGGAACTCCTGCAGGCGTTTCACCTCGCGCGGAATGATCAGGTCTTCATTCTTGCAAAGGGGAATGCCATGTTCGGCGGCAAAGCGTTCCGCGCCTTCGGCCACGAAGTACAGATGCGGACTCTCGCTCAGAATCTTGCGCGCGGCCCGCACCGGATTGCGCAACCGCTCAACGCAGCCGACGCCGCCCGCGCGCAAGGTAGCGCCGTCCATGATGAGCGCGTCGAGCTGCACTTTGCCGTCGCGGTTCAGAAAGCTGCCGCGCCCGGCGTCGAAAGTCTCGTCGTCTTCCATGACGACCACGGCTTCCTCGACGGCGTCGAGCGCATCGCCGCCAGCGGACAGCACGCGCCATCCCGCCGCCAAGGCATTGCGCACACCGTTTAAATGCGCCTCGACCATGTCGTCAGGAATGGCCCACGCGCCGCCATGGACAAGAAGAACGGGGTCAGTCGGCAAGAGTCTTTCTCCTTGAAGAAATGAGCGGATAGTTTAGCAGCGATTTGGGATCGAGAAGAAGCTAGAAATGCCTTGCGGCGTTCGTGGGGCTTACGGCGGGTATGGGGTCCTTCGACTCGCGGGCGTCGCGCGAGCGCGACGCCTGCTTCGCTCAGGATGACAGAGGTTGGGGTCAGTTGATGCTTATATTTGGTGTTTTTGTGGTGTCGTTTCCCAAAACTAGTCGGCGGACATGGTCGCGGGATTCGCTACCGGCGGGCGGCGGCGTTCGGGTTGGTGGGTTCGTTCGCGTTGCTCCATCCAGCGGCGAATTTCGGGTAGGGCGGCGCGGGTTACAATTTCTCCGGCGCGGATCAGGCTGGCGCTGTGTTCGAAGGCGTCGTACTTGTAGCCGTTGACATCAGGCTCGATCACCAGGTCGGCAGCTTCCTTCCACTGCGTGCTGTTCATTTCCTGGGCGATGGCGAAGCACTGGCCGATGACGTCGAAGAGGTGGCGAGGGCCGTCGCTGTTGACCCATTTGCCTTTCAGATGCACGGCCAACACCCGCTCGGCGCCCATGTGGCGCAAGGGGATGGTGGGAACGGTGTAGGAGAGCATGCCGTCGATGAGCATGCGTCCGCGAATTTTTACCGGCAGGAACATGCCGGGATAGGCGCAACTGGCGCGAACGGGATCGACGAGCGGGCCAGAGTGGAAGACGACGCCTTCGCCGGTGGAAAAATCGGTGGCGGTGATGGCCAGCGGGATGCGCAATTCTTCGAAAGTCTTGACCTTGAGGATGCTGTTGAGGAATCCGATCATGCGCTGGTTGCTGGCGAATCCGTAGCGCGACAGGGTCCAACGGGCGAAGTGTTTGAAGCGGACCTGGGAGGCCAGTTTCTCGAGTTCGGCGATGGTGAGTCCGCTGCAATAGGCGGCGCCGATGAGCGCGCCGACGCTGGTGCCCGCGATAAAGCGGATGGGAATGTTTTCTTCTTCGAGAACTTTGAGGACGCCGACGTGAGCCAGGCCGCGAGCGAAGCCTCCGCCGAGGGCCAGACCGATACCACTTTGGCGGTCGCGTGATTCGGCGCCGGAATGGCCGGAAAGTTCGCGGCCAAACGCTTGCACTGACCGGATAATCTTGCCTAAGCTTTTCACCGGCGACCCCACAATCAGCCGTGTTCGACCCACTATCCCAGACATATGTTCAGCAAATTAGATGCCAAGGGCTGAATACAGGTAACGGTCAGCGGTCAGCACTACGAGGTTACCTTCCTGGCAGATTCGAGCGGCGTGACTAACTCCCTTTGTTCCTGATAACTTGAGCGCATGGAGCGGGAGATCTCAGCGGGCGGCGTGGTGCTGCGGCGCGTGGCTTCGGGCTGGGAATTGGCGGTGATTGAGCCGCAAAAAGAACCTTCTGCGGCGACGGGCAAGGGAAAAAGATGGCAAAAAATGTTACTCGCGTTGCCCAAGGGATTGGTGGATGCGGGCGAGAAGCCGGAGCAGACGGCGGTCAGGGAAGTTGCTGAGGAAACCGGGTTGGGCGCGGTTCCGGTCGCGAAGCTTGGCGACATTAAATATGTCTACGTGCGCTCTTGGGGAGACCAGCAGCGGGTGTTCAAGATTGTGAGTTTTTATCTGTTGCGATATGAGTCGGGGACGATCGACCAGATCGCGCAGGAAATGCGCATTGAGGTGAAGCGGGCGCTGTGGATTCCTTTTGCAGAAGCGGAGCGCAAATTGGCCTACAAGGGAGAGAAGGACATGGTTCGGCGCGCGCAGGAGTATTTGCGGGCGCATCCGGAATTGTGAGCGTTGGTAGTGGGTCAGTTTGGATTTTCGACCATTCTCTTCCATCTGTGACGGAACTCCCTGCTCGGAAAGCCGTTGCGAGGGAGATCCTTCGGCCCGCTGGTGAAAACGCGGGCCTTCAGGATGACGCATCACAAGAGGTAATATTTCAAACTGACCCAGCACCTGAGCGTTCTGCGGCTTGACGGCGCGCTTGCGAGTTTGTACGATATGGGTAATTGATAGGGCGCGTGCCGTTGCCATCCTTACCCCACATTCATACGGCACGCGCCACTAGTGTTTTTGGGATGCCTGGCGACTGGCGAAGAGCAGCGGTCGCGGATTAGACTCCATAACAGAACCCTAAAATCTTATGGGACGTTCGCGTCCCCAATAATGGCTGAAAACAGCGGAGCCGTGTCCTCATGAAAATGATTCATAAAGTCGCAGTTTTGGGCGCCGGAACCATGGGCGCCCGCATCGCCGCCCACTTCGCCAACGCTGGCGTGCCCAGCTATTTGTTCGATATTGTTCCGCCGGGCGCGCAGGGGGCGGCGCGCAACCAGATCGCCGCCGCCGGCCTGGAGGCCGCGAAAAAGGCCAAGCCGGCCGCTTTCATGGATGCTTCTTTGGCTCGCTTGGTTACCGTCGGCAATTTTGAAGATGACTTGAAAAAGCTGGCGGAGGTGGACTGGATCATCGAGGCCGTGGTTGAGAATCTTGAGATCAAGCGCGGGCTATTGAAGAAAGTTGAAGCCGTTCGTAAACCGGGGACCATCATCACTACCAACACCAGCGGCTTGCCGGTGGGAAAGATTGCTGAAGGGTTTTCTGAGGACTTTCGCCGGGCGTGGTTCGGCACGCACTTTTTCAATCCTCCGCGCTACATGCGGCTGCTGGAACTGATCCCGACTGCCGAGGCGGATCGCGCTGCCATCGACGCCATTGCGCACTTCTCGGATACCCGCCTGGGCAAAGGCGTGGTGTTTGCCAAAGACACGCCCAACTTCATCGGCAACCGCATCGGGACATTCTCGGTGCTCAACGTGATGCGGCTGATGCAGGAAATGGATCTGACCATCGAAGAAGTGGATGCGCTTACCGGCCACGCCGTGGGCTGGCCGAAGTCGGCAACCTTCCGCACCATCGACCTGGTGGGGCTCGACATTTTGGGGCACGTGGTCGCGAACATGACCCAGAACGTCCGCGACGAGGGCAGCGACTTGAAAATGCCTGATTTCGTGCGGCAGATGATCGAGCGCAAGCTGCTGGGCGACAAGACGAAAGGCGGCTTCTATAAGAAAGGTAAGGACGACGAGCGCCTGGCGCTCGACTGGAAGACGCTCGAATACCATCCCCGGCATAAACCCAAATTTCCAGCGCTCGAAATGGCGAAGAACGTTGAACAGACGGGCGCGCGAGTGAAGATGCTGCTTGGCCTCGAGGGCAGCGGTCCGCAGAAAAACGACAAAGCGGGTGCGTTTCTTTGGGCGGCGCTGTCCGATCTTTGGACTTACTCGGCCAATCGGGTGCCAGAGATCTCCGATTCCATCGTGGAGATCGACCGCGCCATGCGGCTCGGCTTCAACTGGGAACTTGGTCCGTTTGAACTTTGGGACGCGGCCGGCGTCGAAGCCACCGTAGCCCGCATGAAGAAGGAGAATCGTCCGGTCGCGGCGAATGTGGAGAAGTTGCTGGCCGCGGGGAAGAAATCCTGGTACGAAGACGATCCCAAGTCTGCCTCGCGGCGGTCTTACTGGGATTTGAGAACCGGGAACTGGGAACCGGTTCAAGTGCCGGTCGGAGTGTGGTCGGTTGAGGTCGCCAAGAAATCGAATGGAGTCGTGAAGAAGAATTCCGGAGCCTCGCTGGTCGATCTGGGCGATGGCGTGGGCTGCATCGAGTTTCATTCCAAGATGAATTCGCTGGGCGCGGACATTATTTCGCTGATCAGCCAGACGCTCAAGCCGGGCGGGCCGGGCGATGGCTTTGACGCGTTTGTCATGACCAACGACGCCACCAATTTTTCGGTCGGCGCAAACTTGATGTTGCTGCTGATGTCGATTCAGGAAGAGGAATGGGATGACATCGACATGATCATCCGCCAGTTCCAGGGGATGACGCAGGCCATCAAGTTCTCGCCCAAGCCCGTGGTGGTGGCGCCGTTCGGATTGTGCCTGGGCGGCGGAACGGAAATTTCGGTGCATGCGCCCGCGCTGCAACCGTATGCCGAACTTTACATCGGACTAGTGGAGGTTGGCGTTGGGCTTCTGCCCGGCGGCGGCGGCTGTAAAGAAATGCTGTTGCGCGCGGTCGACAGCGCGGCTTCGATTCGTCCCGGAGGCCGCGGCGAGTCGGTCGAATTGATGGAAGCTATGAAGAAGGCGTTTGAGACCATCGCCACTGCCAAGGTCGCTACTTCGGCGCATGAGGCACGGGGCTTGGGATTCCTGCGCGATTCCGACCGCATCACCATGAACCGCGAGCGCGTGCTTACCGATGCCAAAGAGCGCGCTTTGGAGTTGGTGCGCGCGGGATACGAACCGCCCCAGCCGCGTACGGACATCCCTGCGCCCGGAGAGAACATCCTGGCAGCGCTGAAGCTCGGCGTTCACATGATGCGCCAGGGCGATTACATCACGGAGTACGAAGTAAAGCTGGCAACCAAGATTGCAGAAGTGCTGTGCGGCGGGAACGTCTCGCCGGGCACACCGGTAAGTGAACAGTACATCCTCGATCTGGAACGGGAAGGCTTTAAATCATTGTGCGGAGAAAAGAAGACCCAGGAGAGGATTCAGTACACGCTGAAGACCGGGAAGACGCTGAGGAATTAGGTATGCGCACGTTCACTATGGATGAACTCGACACGACCGGGCCTGGCGGCCTGCTGGAACGATACCGCGAGAGTGCAAGCGATTCCCAGGGTGAGGCCGAAGCCGAGGAGTGGAGCGAAGGACTCATCGGTGACGTATTTTCTGGGCCCTTCGAGCTTAAAAGGTCACGCTCTTCCTTAAACCCAAGCGCTTAGGATATAATAGCAGATGCCGACAGTTCTTAGGTTCGAGGGACTGCGGGTTGTAATTTATCCCAACGATCACAGGCCAGCTCATGTGCACGTGATTGCCCGGGGTTGTGAAGCGGTGTTCAATTTGCATTGTCCGAAGGGACCGGCGGAACTTCGAGAGAACTACGGATTCTCGCGGCGCGAACTCAAATCCATCGAGCGCGTATTGACGGATCATCGCGTGACACTTTGCAGTAAGTGGGAAACGATTCATGGCAACGTCTAATTATTTCGAACTAGCCAATCGGCGAGCCAGAGAACTGGCGTCATCGGTCCCCAGGGCTCTCGGCGCCGATTACGACCACGCCAGCCGGCGCATTGTTATTCATTTGAGCTCCCGACTCGACGTGAGCTTTTCGCCAGGCGATGTCCAAGGTCTGGAACATGCCAGGCCTTCGCAGCTTGAAGAAATCGAAATTACGCCATCCGGGTTCGGTATGCACTTCCCTAAGCTGGATGCTGACCTCTATCTCCCTGCTTTGCTAGAAGGATTTCTTGGCTCGAAGCGATGGATGGCGGCAAAGCTTGGTCAAGCCGGAGGCAAGGCAAAGAGCCACGCCAAGCGCGCGGCCGCGCGGGCGAACGGCAAACTCGGCGGCAGGCCAAAGAAGGCCGGCTGAGATTGTGCTTGTTCTCAAGCGGGAAGGCCTCAGTCTTCGTGCTGTCTGGAACTCACCCTGCGGCAACGTGGGCAAACCGCCGTACTGCCGGTTGTCGGGCTTGCTTGGCCCGCCACAGGTCGTACTGCGACTGCATATTCATCCACAGTTCCGGTGAAGTGCCGAGGGCAGCGGCCAGGCGGATGGCCATGGCAGCGGAGATTCCTGCTTTGCCGTTCAGCACGCGGGACAAAGTCACACGCGTAACCCGCAGATGTGCTGCTGCTGCCGACACGACCAAGTCCCCAAGATATTCGCGCAGCACTGCGCCTGGATGAGGTGGATTGTGCATCGGCATGAGTTGCCTCCTAGTGGTAGTCCTGATAATCGACGAGCACTGCATCCTCGCCTTCAAACTTGAACGTCAGGCACCAGTTTCCACTGACGCTGACCGCCCAATGGTCCTTGAGTTCGCCGGCCAGGGAATGAAGTTTCCATCCTGGAGCATTCATATCGCCTGGCCCCCGGGCATTGTCTAGTGCAAACAGTTGCAAGCGCAGCTTACCCGCGTGCTTCGGTTGAATCCCAGCTTTCGACCGGTGCGGAAGAATCTTTCCACGCCTCGATGCCGAAAGCTTTTGATCACAACGTATAGTGTAACGATACATGTTACACATGTCAACAAGACAAGCGGCGTACCCTGCGCAGTGTCCGTTACAATAGTGGCGGGAGCTTCTATGCGTGAAGTCATCATTGCTTCTTCTGTCCGTACCCCGGTCGGTCGCGCCTTCAAGGGCACGCTGCGCGCTACGCGTCCGGATGAACTGGCCGCGGTTGCCATCAAGGGCGCCCTGGAGCGGGTGCCGCAGCTCGACGTTAAAGAAATCGAGGACGTCATCCTGGGCTGTGCCATGCCTGAGGCCGAGCAGGGGATGAACGTGGCCCGCATTGCGTCGTTGCGGGCCGGGTTGCCGGTCGAAGTTTCTGCGCTGACCATCAACCGCTTCTGCTCGTCCGGATTGCAGGCGATTGCCTTGGCCGCCGAGCGCATCGGCAGCGGCGGCGCGGAAGTGATGGTCGCTGGCGGAACGGAGTCCATGTCCATGATCCCCATGGGAGGCCACAAGATCTCGCCTAACCCCTGGCTGGTGGACCATTATCCTGACGCGTATCTTTCGATGGGCCTGACTGCAGAACGCCTGGCACAACGTTTTGGGATCACGCGCGAGCAAGCCGATGAGTTTTCTTATCACAGCCATCAGAAGGCGCTGGCGGCAATTCAAGCGGGCAAGTTCAGCGATGAAACCGTTGCAGTGCCGGTGAGCTTCACCACTCCCAACGGCTCGAAGCCCAAGCGACAGGAAATCACCTTCAAAGTGGATGAAGGCCCCCGCGCCGATACTTCACTTGGGGCGTTGCTCGCACTAAAACCCGCGTTTCACGTCAAGGGCACGGTGACCGCCGGCAATTCTTCGCAGATGTCGGACGGTGCCGCAGCGGCGGTGGTCATGTCCGCGGATCGAGCCAAGGCGCTGGGCATCAAGCCGCTGGCGCGCTACGTTTCCTTCGCCACTGCCGGATACAAGCCGGAAGAAATGGGCCTGGGCCCGGTGTTTGCGATTCCCAAGGCACTGAAACTGGCGGGACTGAAGCTTGCCGACATTGATGTGATCGAGCTGAACGAAGCCTTCGCGGCACAGTCGCTGGCGGTGATCCAAGAAGCCGGGCTTGACGCTGCCCGTGTGAATGTCAACGGCGGCGCGATTGCGTTGGGACATCCGTTGGGCTGTACCGGGGCCAAGCTGACGGCAACCGTCATCCGCGAACTGCAGCGCCGCAAGGGCCGCTACGGCATGGTAACTATGTGCGTGGGCGGAGGCATGGGCGCGGCGGGGATATTTGAGAACCTTTCGTAACCGGCGCAGAACGGCTCTGAGAAAACGCACGAAAGGACAGTCACCGCAATTCACCACAGAGACACAGAGTCACAGAGATTTATTGTCATCCCGGCTATAGAATTAGAGGAGTCCTCTGTGTCTCTGTGCCTCTGCGGTGAGATTTTGTGTTCAAAGGGATCCAATAATGGCTACAACCTCTGCGGCTCCAGTCACCAAGATTTCCGGCGGTAGTTTTCTGCTTGAAGAGCGCCGCCCCGACGAAGTCTTCACGCCTGAAGATTTCACCGAGCAGCATCAACTCATTGGCCAGACGGCGGAGGAGTTTGCCGTCAACGAGATCCTTCCCAACGCCGAAAAGATCGAGCATAAAGACTTTTCTGTCACTCGCGATCTGCTGAAGAAAGCCGGGGAACTCGGCCTCAGTTCCGCCGAAATCCCTGAGGCCTATGGCGGCCTGGAAATGGATAAAGTCACCGCCGCGGTAATTGCTGACCACATTGCCAAATACGCCGGCTTCGCCACCACTTGGGGCGGACACACCGGCATCGGCACCCTGCCCATTGTTTACTTCGGGACCGAAGAACAGAAAAAGAAATATCTGCCGCGGCTGGGAGCCGGTGAAATCGTAGGCGCTTACGCGTTGTCGGAAGCGTCATCAGGGTCCGATGCCCTGAACTGCCGTGCCCGCGCCGAGCTTTCGAAAGACGGCAAATACTACACGCTGAACGGCGAAAAGATGTGGATCACCAATGCCGGCTTCGCCGATCTCTTTACCGTCTTCGCCAAAGTCAACGGCGAAAAGTTTACAGCATTTCTCGTGGAAAAGACTTTTCCCGGATTCTCCATCGGTGGCGAAGAGCACAAGATGGGTATTCGTGGATCGTCCACTTGTCCCATCATCTTGAACGATTGCAAAGTTCCCGCGGAAAATGTGCTGGGTGAAATTGGCAAAGGGCATGTCATCGCTTTCAACATTCTGAACGTTGGCCGCTTCAAGCTGGGCGCCATGTGTGTGGGCGGAGCGCGCGTATCGATTACCAATGCCATCGGCTACGCTAAGCAGCGCAAGGCGTTCGGCAAAGTGATTGCCGATTTCGGCCTGGTGCGCGAGAAGCTGGCCAACATGGCGACGCTGCTCTATGTGGGCGAATCGCTGGTCTATCGCACCGTCGGCATGATGGACGTCGCGCTGAACGAGGTCGATAAATCCGGCGCCGACGCGATGAAAGAAACCCGCAAAGCTATCGAAGAATACGCGGTCGAGTGTTCGATCATCAAGGTCTGGGGCTCGGAGATGATCGACTACGTGGTCGACGAGACGGTGCAGATTTATGGCGGCTATGGATTCGTCGAAGAGTATCCCGCCGAGCGCGCCTATCGCGACGCGCGCATCAACCGCATCTTTGAAGGCACCAACGAAATTAACCGCCTGATCATCACCGGATTTCTGCTGAAGCGAGCAATGTCAGGCCAGTTGCCGCTGATGCCGGCGATCAAGAAGCTGATGGACGAAGTGCTTTCCGGCCCCTCGATGGGCGAAGACCTCGAAGGCCCGCTCGCCGAAGAGCGCAAGCTGGTAGCCAATGCCAAGAAGCTCGCACTGTTCGCCTCCGGCGCCGCTACCCAGAAATATATGCAGGCCATCCAGGACCAGCAGGAAGTCATGGGTGCGATCGCGGACATGGTGATTGAAACTTACGCGATGGAATCGGCGGTGCTGCGGGCACAGAAGATGGTGGAGCATAGCGGCGAGGCTGCCGCTGTGTTGCCCATTGCCATGACTCGTGTATATCTGACGCAAGCGATGGAGAAAATTGAAGCTGCGGCGAAGAAGGTTGTCGCCGCCGTAGCCGATGGCGACATGCTGCGTACTCAACTTGCGATTCTGCGGCGATTGGCCAAGTATGAGCCATTCAACACGATTGAGTTGCGCCAGCAGATTGCGCAGAAGATGATTGAGAGAGGGAAGTATTCGCTGGGGTAGTTCTGTCCCGCCCGTTATTCTCCCATCGATCCCGCCTGCCAGTTCTTCATCATCTCCACACATGCGTCCTTCACCGAGTTGCCGAGTTGTAGTGATTGCCCGGAAGCGATGACCTCTCCAGACTTGTTGGAGACGGCCCAGCGATTGCCTCTGCCACCGCCGTGCTGCAGCAGCAGGAAGTAGTCCGCTTTTTCTTTAATCATGTTCTCGGAGAATCCCTGACATTCTTTGCGGTGCTGCAGCTCCTGGTAAATCATTGCGACTTGCGGCTCCTTGCCATTGTGCGCCGAGTCCACCACCACCTGTGATCCGTCGGTGGATCCCGGGTTCGATAAAGCGTTGGGCATCACATAAACTACCGGCCGCCGAGTGGACGGCTGAACATCGGCAGAGTTCGATTTCGCTGATTGAGCCATGCTGAGCGGAACCCCAGCGACACAGAGAACAGCGGCCAGGCGAAAAAGCGTTTGCTTCATAACGTCCTCCCTTTGCCGCATTCTAAAGCGGCACGCCTGATAGATAGATTGTCCGGCGTTGTACTTGGCTGGGAAAAGATTGTAGAAATTTGTAAACCCTGGGTTCCTCTATGCCCCCTGTGGTCAAGCTTTGTTCTTAATCTCTTCCATCACGCTCTGAATCAATTCTTTTGCGTCGGTCAGGTTCTTCATCACCATCTGGATGTCCATCACCGGCTTGCCTGGCCAGCGGGTGCTCTGGCAATAGACACCGTGCTGGCCGACCAGGGCCATGGCGTCGGTAATCATGTCCATGGTGACGGCCAGGCGGCCGCGAGGCACGCCCATCATGGTTTCGTAATGTTCCAATTCTTCGTGCTTTTCGTCGAATATCGGCATGGGGAGATTGTACCTTCTCAGCACTTAGCACTCAGCATTCAGCATTCAGTCAGGGTTGGGCGGTTTGCTATCCGGCGAAGGCCTCGATAGTCTAAACATCTGCCCTCAATGTCCATGCACAGTCTTTGCTGGCTGAATGCTGAGTGCTGATTGCTGATCGCTCAAAGGAGATTCCAATGTTCAAGCAAGTAGCCATTGTTACTCTGTCCATCCTCGCCCTCGCCAGCTTCGCTTGCGCCCAGAAACCCAGCCCGGCGGCGCAGGCGCAATGCAAATTCACCGACGGAAAGACCATCACGGTCGATTATTCGAGCCCGCGCATGAGAGGCCGCAAGATTTTTGGCGATCTCGTGCCTTACGGCGAAGTCTGGCGCACCGGGGCGAACGAAGCTACCACGTTCGTCACCACCGCCAATTTGACCGTCGGTGGCAAAGGCGTTGCCGCGGGCAGCTACACTATTTTTACTGTTCCGAACCAAGCCAGTTGGAAGCTGATCATCAATAAGAAGACCGGTGAGTGGGGTATTCCTTACAAGTATGAAGCCGACGAACTCGGCCGCGTGGACATGAAAGTCTCGCAGACGCCGTCAGCGGTCGAAAATTTCACCATCGCATTTGATCAGGCGTGCACGCTGACCATCAGCTGGGAGAACACTCAAGCCTCGGTGAAAATCGCCGAAGCAAAATAGCCGACGCCCGCTGGGGCGATGGTTTTCCTTCGTGGTTAGGCGGTTTTATTTCTTTAGCAAATTGTCAGCGGTCAGCTGTAACTGGTCGAAGTTCTCCGAGAGCCGCCGGGCTTGGTCCATGGCGGCTTTCGCTGCGTCTGGCTGCCCGGTCTGCTCCAAGGCGCGTGCCAGCAGAAAATATCCCAGGTCCCAAGGTTGAATCGCCAGGACCTGGGCATAGTCTCTAACTGCTTCGGCGTAATTGCCCATTTTCTGCTCGGTCAGGCCGAGGCCCAGCCAAGCGCGCAAAGTCCGGGGCCTCAGGTTTACCGCTGCCCGGAAGCTGGCTTTGGCATGTTCGGAATCCCCCAAGTCGCGCAAGGCGTAGCCCATGTCGCTGAACGCCGTGGCTCGCAGCCTGGGGTCACGTGTCATGGTTAACACTTTGGCGTACTGGTCGATCGCCTCCTGCGGATGGCCTTGTCGCTGCGCGTACGCGGCGAGATTCAAGTGGCTCATGGGATCGATAGAATCAAGGGCTGCCGCCGCACGGAAGTGCGGCATGGCTTCGTTTTCTTTACCTTCCGTCAGCAACGCGCCGCCCAAGTTATCTTCAGCAATGAAGCTGCCTTGCGTCACCGCGACTGCGTGCGACCATAGGGTCACGTTGTCGTTCCAATAAGCGATCTGGCGAAAAGTAACTACCGACAACGCTGCGAGTGCGAGGCAGCTAACAACGGCCAGGGCAATTTTCGAAGCAACTTGGTCGCGGGCCAAATCTGTCAGTCCCCAGCAGATCAGTACGAATAACCCCACGAATGGGAGATAAGCATAGCGATCGGCCATGGCCTGGCTGCCGACCTGCACCAACCCGATCATCGGAACCAGCGCGCCCAGGAACCAGAGCCATCCGACTGCCAGGTAGCGGCGGTGTTTTCCGGCGGTAAAGATCAGAACGGTTATCACCAGGAACAAGACGCAAGCGCCGATCGCTTGCCCGGTCAACGCGCCTTCAGGATAGGGATACTGTGGTGACAGCGCTGAAGGCCACAGCGCTTTTCCGAGATATCGCGCGTACGAAATAGCGGCATTCTCCATCCGCAGGGAGAGTGGATACTCCACCATAGTGCCGACGGCGTTGCCCGCGCGCTGCGCCTTCATGGTGACCCCGGCGCTGGCAGCCGAGAGTGCCAGCAGCGGGACTTTTTCCAGCGCCAACTTCACAAAGTTCTGCGCCCGTTGCAGCGGCCAGTAATCCCAAAGCAAAAGCAGAAACGGAAGCGTGATTACCATGGGCTTGGCCATCAGCCCGCAGGCAAACAGCGCCGCCACGGTGGCATAGCGGCCGAGCGATGGCTTGCGCACGTACCACCCGTAAGCTTCGAGCGCCAGCAGAAGGAACAACATGCTGAGCACGGTCTTGCGCTCGGCGACCCACGCTACCGACTCAACGTTGATGGGATGAAGCGCGAAAAGAGCGGCGACTACCCAACTGGGGGCGGTCGAACCTGTCGCTCGCCAGAGCACCCAGAACAACAGAACCGCGTTCAGGGCATGGAGCAGCACGTTGATGTAGTGGTGCCCGGCGGGATTCTGGCCGAAGAACTCGCAATCGAGGGCGTGCGACAGCCAGGTGAGCGGATGCCAGTTGGCCTCGTCAAAACTGGTGAAGGCCCATTTGACGGTGTCCCAATGAAGCCCCGCGCGCACGTGGATATTGTCGGTGACGTAGCGGTCGTCGTCGAAATTGACGAAGGGATGATGAATGACCGGGTTATACAGGGCCAGCGTCGCGACTACGAGAAGAAGAGCGAGAACGAGGTTGCGCTTCTCGGGGGAAGAAAAAAGCGTTTGGCCCGATGGGCGGACGCGCATTGTCGCGGGAGATGCCACCAGTGTGATTTAACCACAGAGGGCACGGGGCGAGCGGGAAACCAAAGTAATTGCATCAGGCTCGAGCTGCGGGAATTACTTCCGAGTTGCCGACCACTCGCCCAAAACATCCTTCATCGCTTCCCGCCACCCCTGTTTGCAGATTTCTGAGGTCAGTGAACCGTGCTGTCGTAGTCGACTACCGGTCCAAGTGGAATCGAGTTCGAACTCGACTTTTGATTGCAAGTCTCCCAATGTTATCGTGGGGCAGACAATTGTCCGATCGTGGGATTCTCAGTGCGTGAAGCTTTTCCTGGCGTGAAGAGTCCGTGGGACACCATCGCTCATGAACATACTCGACCTCGTTGTCGGTAAGCCCATCCGGACTAGCGACGAACGCGCCGAGCAGATCGGTCCTGCGCAAGGCATTCCGATCTTTGGTCTCGATGCGTTGAGCTCGGCTGCTTATGGCCCGGAAGCGGCCCTCAGCCTTCTGATCCCCCTTGGCCTTCTCGGTGTTCGTTATATCGTACCCATCAGCGCCGCCATCATCACTCTGCTAGTAATCGTGTACTTTTCCTATCGCCAGACCATTGCCGCCTATCCCTCCGGCGGTGGCTCCTATACCGTGGCGCGCTTCAATCTTGGGGCACCTGCCAGTCTGCTCGCCGCGGCCGCGCTCATCGCCGATTACATCCTCACGGCCGCAGTGGGCATTTCCGCGGGAGTGGGCGCGTTGGTCTCGGCTGTTCCATCCTTGCTCCCGCACACCGTTTCTGTCTGCGTGGGTATTCTCATTGTCATCACCATCCTCAATCTCCGCGGCGTGCGTGAAGCTGGCATCGCTTTCGCGGCTCCTACCTATCTGTTTGTTGGCACGCTTCTCATAACGATTATCGCAGGCGTTTGCCGTGTTCTCCTCAGCGGAGGGCATCTCACACCAGCGGTTCCCCTTCCGCCTCCGCCAGCGATGACAGAAGCTGTCAGCTACTGGCTCCTGCTGAAAGTTTTCGCCAGCGGTTGCACGGCTTTGACTGGCGTAGAGGCGGTCAGCAACGGCGTGAAAGCTTTCCGAGAGCCAACCGTGAAAAACGCCCAGCGCACTCTCACCGTGATTATTTTTCTCCTGGCGGTGCTGCTGGCAGGAATTTCGTATCTGGTAAAGACTTACGGAATTGCTGCAACCGATCCGGGCCAGCCCGGCTACCAGAGCGTTCTCTCCATGCTCACCGCAGCGGTTTTTGGCAAAGGCGTTTTCTATTATCTGACCGTCGGATCAATTCTTGTCGTTCTCTCTCTCTCCGCCAACACCGCCTTCGCCGATTTTCCGCGCCTCTGCCGCGCCATCGCGCAAAACAATTACCTCCCGCATGCCTTTGGGTACCGCGGGCGGCGGCTCGTTTACACCTATGGCATCGTTGTCCTGGCGGTACTTTGTGGCGGTGTTCTCATCCTTTTCGGCGGTATCACCGACCGGCTTATCCCGCTCTATGCCGTCGGCGCTTTTCTGGCCTTCACGCTTTCACAATCCGGCATGGTCATGCATTGGTGGAAAAATCGCGGGCCGAATTGGCTGAAGAGCGCACTCGTGAATGGGCTCGGTGCCCTCGTTACCGGCATCACCACGGGCGTCGTGCTGGTTGCGAAATTCGTGGAAGGTGCATGGATTACACTGCTTTTCATTCCCCTGACAGTTGTCTTCTTCTCCCTTGTCCGCCGCCACTACCATCACGTCAAGCTGCTCACCACCTGCAAAGTTCCGGTCGACGCGGCCGGTCTCAGCCAGCACCCCATTGCGGTCATTGCTATCGACCGTTGGAGCAACATCACCCGCCAAGGAATTGAATTTGCTGCCCGGCTTTCGCCGGAAGTGATCGCCTTGCACGTCGAGCCCAACGAACATTCCGAATTGCTGCAAGACGACTGGGAGCAGTATGTTGCGCAACCCTTCCGGGCAGCGGGCAAGGAGCCGCCCCAGCTTCACGTCCTGCCTTCACCTTACCGCTTTATCATCATTCCCATCGTTCAGTTCATTCTCGACCTTTCGAAAAAACATCCCGATCGCAGCATCATCGTGGTCATACCCGAGCTCGTGGAAGACAAATGGTATGAATACTTCCTTCACAATCAGCGTGGCCGGCTTCTGGAATGGGTGCTTCTCGTCCGCGGTAATGAGCGTGTCTTTGCGGTGACCGCGCCCTGGTACGTCGGGGAACGGACCTAATTCCGTCTGAAACGGGGATGATGAATCAAGAAGGTCTCGGGGCACTCGTTGGTGTTCGCCCTGTTCATTCTGGAGATCCCTCCCGAGTGACCGGCAAGCCGGAAATAACCGTTGCTAATAGGCGTTATTCAGAACTGGGTCAACGAGTGCTATCGCGATATTTCAACAGTTGGCCCGCCTGTGTTCCCGCATTTGGCAGGCACATCACGAAATTAACCTGAACAATTTTGCGACTTTAGCGTTCTTATATACAGGAGTACCACCGAACGTCGAAGGGGGAAACAGCAATGCGACCAGTTGCCATCTTCGCAGTGTGCGTAATTCTCTTAAGCCGCCCGGCTGCAGCGAGCACTGAACAATACCGAACCTACGTAGTTCCCACTTCTACCGAAACCATGCGCGGACCGTGTGACTATGAGCTAACACTGCGGGATGCCAGCAAGCCTGTGAAAGCAGTTCTAGTCATCATTGAACGCGGGTGGCAAGTAGGAAACCTCTATTTCGACCCTGAAGTCACTTCCTTCGCGGAGCGCCATGATTTGGCATTGGTGCTGGCAAGACACTGCCGGGCCAAGACCGAGGGGCCGAATAAGGAAGAGGACATGGACATTATCCCTGAACACGGGATTGGACGAGCGCTTTTGCAAAGCCTCAAGCAATTTGCGCAACAATCGCATCATCCTGAACTGGCCGAGAGCAAGCTCATTTTATTCAGCTTCTCCGGTGGTGGCTCGATGGTGGCGCGCATGGTTGCTTACGCTCCCGACCGCATCCTTGCTGCCATCGAGTATGCGCCGGGCCACTGGGATCCCATTGGCATCGACACTGTGAAGTTACCGGAAGCGGCACTCTCTGTGCCTCAGTTCATCATCGCCAACGGTGCGGATAACATCTGCGGAACCCAGCGTCCCTATGCATATTTTGAGCGGTATCACGAGCGCGCAGCAATGACCTTCATGATCCAGAACAGAGTGCCGCATTGCTGCGTAATGAATGTCACCCATATAGTCCTCCTGTGGCTGGAGGATGTGACCGAACAGCGGATCCCCTCTGCTACGACCAAACCACTGGTGCCGATTGACAGGAGTCACGCATGGCAAGGGTTTATGGAGTTGGAAAGTAGCGGCGTGATGGATGGTTGGAAGGAACCCGTGCGGAACGTAGTGGACGCTTGGACAAAACCATACGGTAGCAACGCGCCCACCAGCGCACAAGACGCGGGGTGGTTGCCGTCAAAACGTTTTGCCGAGGCTTGGCTTACCTTTGAAAAAACGCGAGAACATCCTATAACTCGTTTGGAATGAGGCGCCATGGCCCTGCGGAATGTTGGAATCAGGCGTGGCTGTTGAAAAACTCTATGTTTTGAAGCGACCTTGTGCTGTGCGTGTGTGTGGTGCCGAGTCGTTCCTCTCTTCTTTTTCTAGGTGGCGAGAACGGTTGCCGTTGGTGGTGAGCTGAGGAAGCGCACCAGTCGCTTGATGTTCTGAGCTACCGCTGCCAGGAAGAACTGCTCGTGCACGAACCTGAGTCTTCGCAGACGCAAGCGCCGCAATCCGATCTGATTCTTCAGTTCCGCGAACAAGGCTTCCACCTTCTTTCTTTGCCGCTGTGCTTTGACGAACTCTGGCGTGTTGACCAACTCCCGCGCCCGCTGTCGGGCGGGTTCGTTCTGGTGGATGATAAGGCCCCGGAAGGCAGCACTGGTGCATTGTGGTCGGAGCGCACACGGGCCACACTTTTTGCGTGTCCCGATGTAGTTGTAAGCGCGACTCCGATAAACTCGCCCCCCATAGTTGAGAACCTGGCCAGCGGGACAGATATAGCGATTGTGTTCCGGTTCGTACGTGAAACGCTCGGGACCGAAGAATGGGCTCCTCTTTCGGTGGATACTGTCGCGGGTCCGCATGTAGGGAGTGATGCCGCGGTCGGCCAGCCACTGTAAGAACTCCCCGTTCCCATAGGTCGTGTCGGCCGCCACCGATTCGGGCGCTCGTCCTTGCCACTCGGCGAAACGGGTCAGCATGTCTTGCGCGGCCACCGTCTCCTGGCTCATGCGCGCCGCGGTGGCTTGCACTCCGACAATCACACAGCTCTCGTTATCCACCAGATAGTTGTCGTAGTAACCGAGACGCGCCGGTGTGCCACCTTTGGTGGCGTAGGTGGAATCGGGATCGGTGGTCGATACCTGATCCTGTTCGTGCACTGGCTCTTCCACAGGGTTCTGCTCCTCCACTTCCCGCAGATACTGGCGCACGGTGTGATGGACCTGTGCTGCTTCCGCTAACTGCTCCCGTGGAATGCGACTCTCCTTGGCGGCGTTCGCTTCCACGAAGCTGCCATCGACGGACAGATTCTTCCCGCTCACCAGCCCCACCTCCACACACTGCCGCACGATCTGCTCGAACAACTGCTCGAACAGCTTCGACTCCTGAAACCGCCCGTGCCGGTTCTTCGAGAAGGTGGAATGATGCGGAATCTCCTGATCGAACCCCAGACCGGTGAACCATCGCCAAGCCAGGTGCATGCGCAGTTCCTCCACCAGTTTGCGTTCGCTGGTGATGCCGTACAAATAGCCGATCAACAGGATGCGCAGCAGAAGTTCGGGATCGATCGAGGGGCGGCCCGTGTCGCTGTAGCTGTCTTTCAATTGCTGTCGTACGAACTCGAAGCTCATGTGCTTCTCGATCAGCCGCAACAAGTGAGTCTCAGGAACTTGATCTTCCAGCCGGAAGTAGTAGAACAGCGCTTCGGAGCGGTCGTGTTGCCCCATCATGATCAGCAGGCCTCCGACAATCAGAATCAAACAGAGCATGTGCGAATGCTCTCTTCTAACATGCTTCTGCCGAATCTCATCCCGCTAATCGACGTGACTTTTTCAACACCCACAGATGGGATGAGAAGGCCGGTCTCCGACGGGATGCTGTACGCTCCCAAGCTATCGACGCGCTCGAAGCGCAAGAGATAAAGGAGACCGGCAATGAAGAAGATTAGCACCGCAGCGGCGAAGCAGATCAGGAATTTTTCCCAACAGAAACTAACGATCGGGTTGGATCTGGGCGATCGATCGAGCTGGTATTGCCTGCTAGACGAAGTGGGTGAAGTGCTGCAGGAGCAGAAACTGGGCACGACTCCAAAGGCGATGCGGGAGGTGTTCGGAGGCATGCCGCGCAGTCGGATGGCGGTGGAAATCGGGACGCATTCGCCCTGGGTGAGCCGGCTGCTGAGCGAACTGGGACACGAAGTGATCGTGGCGAATGCGCGCAAGGTGCGGCTGATCGGGGAGAGCCGCAAGAAAGACGATCGGCGGGATGCGCAGACGCTGGCGCGGCTGGCCCGGATCGATCCGGAGTTGCTGTATCCGGTGAAGCATCGCAGCGTGCAGGCGCAAGCCGATCTGACTCTGATTCGGGCGCGAGCTGGATTGGTGCGGGCGCGAACCGGGCTGGTCAACACGGCGCGCGGGCTGGCCAAGAGTTACGGGGAGCGATTGCGCGGCTGCAACGTGCGCAACATGAATCCGGAGAAAGCCGAAGGATTGAGTCCGGAACTGCAAGTGGCTTTGGAACCGTTGTTGAACGCAATCGAAGCGCTGAGCGAGCGCATCGCGGAATACAACGAGCGCATGGGGAACCTGGCGCAAGAGAGTTATCCGCAGGTGGCGCTGCTGAAGCAGATCAAGGGCGTAGGCACGCTGATCGCGCTGACGTTCCTGCTGACGCTGGAAGATCCGCATCGCTTCGGCAAGAGCCGCGACGTGGGCTGCTATCTGGGGCTGCAGCCGGGACGCAGAAACTCGGGGCAGAGCGAGCCGCAGCTGCATATCAGCAAAGAAGGCGATCCGTATCTGCGGACGTTGTTGGTGCAAGGAGCGCAACACATTCTGGGTCCGTTCGGTCCTGACTGTGATCTCAGGCGCTGGGGCCTGAAACTAGCAGAACGTGGTGGGAGAAACGGCAAGAAGCGAGCCATCGTGGCGACCGCGAGAAAGCTGGCGGTGTTGCTGCATCACCTGTGGGTGAGCGGAGAAGTGTACGAACCGTTGCACAACAGCAGCCCAACGACCGTGGCCGCAGCCGCGTAAAAACAAAACCGTTCCAGGAAGAGAAACGACAAAAGCCCAAAGCCGAGTTCCGGTGACTGCGTTAATCGCCTGGCCCAGGTTCAACTCTCCGAGAGCAGAACCACAGGGCGCCAAACAGATGGCAGCACCGGCTGAACCGAGAACGCCCAACATGCACCGAGCGAAACCAATCGCTCATCGAGAGTGCGGATGGAAGCATGGCGACAGTGGCCACTCGGCGGGAGAAGAAAACCTTGCTCAATGAAGCTAGCGAAGAATCGACTTGACTCCGACCGGCCTTCTCATGGAAGGCGTTTACACTCATCGACCAAAAGCCGCTTAGCTCGGCTTCCACCGCAGCACCGGCTTCCGTGCAGCCGCCACTTCGTCCAGCCGCGACACTCGCGTAGTGTGAGGCGCGGCCAGCACCATCTCGGGGTCTTCTTCCACTTCTTCCGCAATCGACCGCATGGCCTCAATGAACAAATCCATTTCTTCTTTCGACTCGCTCTCTGTCGGCTCGATCATCAGCGCGCCCGGCACAATCAGCGGAAACGCCGTGGTGTAAGGATGGAATCCGTAGTCGATCAGACGCTTGGCGATGTCCATGGTCTTAACGCCCTTTTTCGCTTGCAGCTTATCGCTGAAAACCACTTCATGCATGCTCGGAGTCGAGTAGGGGAGATCGTACGCGCCCTCGAGTCCTTTACGGATGTAGTTCGCATTGAGCACCGCGTCTTCGGTAGTTTGGCGCAGGCCGTCAGGGCCGTTGGCCAGCGTGTACGCGAGTGCGCGCACGAACATTCCGAAGTTGCCGTAGAACGCGCGTACCCGGCCGACCGACTGCGGCCGGTTGTATTCGAAGCCCAGGGTGCCATCCGGTTTCGTGATCACAACCGGCGTCGGCAGATATGGTTCCAGAATCTTTTTCACTGCCACAGGTCCCGAACCTGGGCCGCCGCCGCCGTGCGGTGTGGAAAAAGTCTTGTGTAGATTCAAGTGCATCACATCTACGCCGAAGTCGCCGGGGCGAACTTTGCCGACTAGCGCGTTCATATTGGCGCCGTCCATGTAGAGCAGGCCACCCTTGGCATGCATGATGTCGGCAATCTTGTGAATGTCGTGCTCAAACACGCCCAGCGTATTGGGATTGGTGAGCATGAGCGCGGCGACGTCTTCATTCATCTGTGCCGCCAGCGCGGCCACATCGACCATGCCCTGTGGGTTCGATTTGAGGTTTTCGACGGCGTATCCCACGGTCGCCGCGGTCGCCGGATTGGTGCCGTGGGCAGAGTCGGGAATCAAGATTTTCTTGCGCGGATGCCCTTTGGACTGATGATGCGCTCGCACCAGCAGTAACCCGGTCAATTCGCCCTGCGCGCCCGCTGCCGGTTGCAGAGTGATGGCGTCCATGCCTGTGATTTCGATCAGGCAATCGCTCAGTGTTTTCAAGATGCGCAACGCACCCTGGGAAATCTTCTCCGGCTGGTAGGGATGCCCGTTGGCCAGGCCGTCGAGGCGTGAAACCACTTCATTCACCCGCGGGTTGTACTTCATGGTGCAGGAACCCAGCGGATACATTCCCAGATCAATCGCGTAGTTCCAGGTGGAAAGCCGCGTAAAGTGGCGGATGATTTCAATCTCGCTCACTTCCGGCATGTGGCCCAGATCTTTCCGTTCCGCCGCGCCCAGCAGCTTCGCGGTATCGACTTCCGGCACGTCAAGTGGGGGCAGCCTCCACGCAGCCTTTCCTGCCGAGGACTTCTCGAAGATCAGGCCTTCGTTCTGATTGACATGGGTCGTGGCTTTGCGCGTGACGTGCTTCATCGCGTCACCTCCGCAACCCCGGTTTCAAGCGGAGACTTTACCGACCTTTCGCTCTCGGCCACCAAACCCACCGCGGTATCGATCGCGGCGCGAGTGGTCATCTCAGTGCAGCACCACAAAGCCGCATTGCCCAGTTCCGGATAGAACTTCTTCAACGGAAAGCCGCCGACGATCTTGTGTCCCAGAATGCGGCTGTTGATGGCGTAAGGATCCTCGCTGGTTTGCACCACAAACTCGTTGAAGCGGGGAGCAGCTGAGAACAGTACTTTGGCGTGCTTGCCGAACTGCTGCACTGCATAAGCGGTCTTGGCCAGATTTTGTTTCGCCAGCTCTTTCAATCCGACCTTGCCATAAATCGTCATGAAGATATTGGCCATCAGCGCGACCAGCGCCTGATTGGTGCAGATGTTCGAGGTCGCTTTCTCCCGGCGGATGTGCTGTTCGCGAGTTGCCAGCGTGAGGACGAATCCACGTTTGCCGTTGCGGTCGGTCGTCTGGCCGACCAGACGGCCGGGCATTTGCCGCACATATTTTTCGCGGGTGGCAATCACCCCGCAGTAGGGTCCGCCAAAGCCCAGAGGCACACCGAACGACTGTGCCTCCATGGCCACGACGTCGGCCTGTCGCGGCGGGTCCACAATGCCCAGCGATACGGCCTCGGCAATCGAAACCACCAGCATGGCGCCGTTCTTATGGGCTATGTCCGCGACCGCATTCACGTCTTCGATGGTGCCGAAGAAATTCGGCGACTGGATCAGGACGCAAGCGGTGTCTTGAGTGACCGACCTTTCCAGTTCCTTGAGATCGACCCGTCCGCTCTCCGCAAATCCCACCGTCGTCAGCGGCATGTCCTGATGAAACGCATAGGTTGCCAGAACTTCCCGGTATTCGGGGTGCAGGTTGCGGGCCACCGCCACCGAGCGGCGTCCCGTCAGACGGACCGCCATCATCACGGCTTCCGTGGCCGCCGTGGAACCGTCATACATGGAAGCGTTCGCCACCTCCATGCCGGTCAGCTCGCAGATCATGGTCTGGAACTCGAAAATCGACTGCAACGTGCCTTGCGAAATTTCCGCCTGATAAGGCGTGTAAGCCGTCAAAAACTCGCCGCGTGAAATCAGCGAATCAATGATTACCGGGCGATAGTGGTAGTAGGCGCCGGCCCCAAGAAACGTCGTATAGCCGTCGCCGTTTTCACGCGAGCGCTCGCGGAACCAGTCCACAATTTCCGATTCCGCCATCTGCCGCGGAACTTTCAGGTCGCGGTTCAGCCGGTACTCGGCGGGAATGGGGGCAAAGAGATCGTCGATCGAGCGCACGCCAATGGCTTTGAGAATGGCTTCGCGGTCGGCGGGAGATTTGGGTAGATAGCGCATAAGAAAAGTATTAGATGTAACGAGCGTTCAATTCGATTGAGACCGCCAGCGACTACCTCGCCGGTCTAGCTTCCAGCGACGATAACGAGACGGTCAATTCCTTCTTGCCAAACCACAGTTCAACCGTCACCTTGTCGGGCGCATCCACCTTGAACTGTGGATTCATGACTGCGTCGCCGAGCTTATCGTCGAGGCTTAACGTTCTGGCAGTCCCACGGCTGAAAAATCGCACCGGAGAGTGCCAGGCCTGATGCCCACCCGAGCTTTCCAGGCTATATACAAAAAACCGAGAGTCGGGTGTCCAAGCCGCCTTCGTGACACCGAACCCGTGTTCTCCATCTTCAGACGAATAATCAGTTCTCGCTAATACCTTGCCCGCCGCGGACTTTATTTCAACCAAGCTCTCGGTGGTCGCCTCAGGCCGTCTGCTTGAGCTGATAAGGGCGACCGTAGCGTGGTCCGGTGACTCGTACTCTTGCACATTGGGCGACGCTCGACGTTGCTGCGCTGCCGCAAAAGCAACTAAGAAGCACGCACTGAAGACGCTCAGTACTCCCTTTCTCAACGGGTCACTCCACCAAGTCTAGTGTCCGCCCTCTTCCGCCACAAACTTCTCATAGTCGGCGGCGGAGAGCAGTCCGCTCAACTCGCCGGGATTCTTCAACGTTAGCTTCACCATCCAAGATCCGTGCGCGTCTTTATTGATCTTCTCCGGAGCCGTCGCCAACTCGCCATTTATCTCGGTCACGGTGCCCGAAGCCGGCGCGTAAAGGTCCGAAACTGCCTTCACCGACTCCACCGAGCCAAACGTTTTGCCCGCGGTGATCTCCACGCCGGGCTTGGGCAAGTCGACGAATACGATGTCGCCCAGCGATCCCTGCGCGTAATCCGTGATGCCAATGGTCGCTGTCTTGCCATCGGATTTGATCCATTCATGCTCTTTGGTGTATTTGAAGTCTGCGGGATATGACATGCTTTCTCAGCTCCTGGCGTCTGGCTTTTGGCCTTTAGCTCTTGGCCTTTAGCCAAAACAAAATCTTCTCTGATTAGATCTTCTTCGGCCGCTTGTAAAACGGCGTCGGCACCACTTGCGCCTTCACACCCTGACCGCGGATTTCTACCTTCACGGTCGCTCCCACGTTCCCGAACTCCGGCGGCACATAGGCCAGGGCAACATTCTTTTTCAAAAACGGCACATGCGATCCGCTGGTGACGTAGCCGATCTCACGCCCGCTGTCGTCCAGAACTTTGTAGCCGTCACGCGCAATGCCGCGCTCGATCATCTCCAGGCCGACCAGGGTGCGCTTCAGGCCTGCCGATTTCGCCTTCTCCAGTGCTGAGCGGCCGACGAATTCGGGCTTTTCCATTTTGCAGAAGCGGTCGAGTCCGGCTTCCCAAACGTTTATCGTATCGGAAATTTCGTGTCCGTAGAGCGGCAGCTTGCCTTCCAGGCGCAAAGTATTGCGGGCGCCCAGGCCGCAGGGGATCGCTCCGAACTCTTTGCCCGCTTCCAGCACTTTATTCCAAACCATCGCGCTGGTAGTTTCGTCGGCGGGGACGTAGATTTCAAAGCCGTCTTCGGCGGTGTAGCCGGTACGGGCAATCAAAATGTTCCTGAGCCCACACACCGTTCCCCGCGTCACCCAGTAGAACTTCACCGCTGAGAGATCCGCGTCAGTCAGCTTTTGCAACAGGTCGACGCCCTTCGGCCCCTGAATGGCAATCTGGGTAAAGTCGTCCGAAAGATTCTCGACTTTGCATTTGAACTGGCGGGTGTTATCGCGCACCCAATTAAAATCCTTCTCGCGCGTCCCCGCGTTGATCACCAGGAGATAATCATCCTCGCCGAGGCGATGCACGATCACATCGTCCACAAACGTCCCCTGCGGATAGAGCATGGCCGAATACTGCGCCTGGCCGACGGCAAGCCGTGAGGCGTCATTCATCGAAATGTGCTGGACGGCCGTGAGCGCCTCGGGCCCTTGCAGACGAATATCGCCCATGTGGCTGACGTCGAAAATGCCTACGCGGTTGCGCACCGCATTGTGCTCGGCAATGATGCCGCCCACCGACGGGTATTCGACAGGCATGTCCCAGCCATTGAACTCCACCATCTTTGCGCCCATCTGGCGATGGACGGCATTCAAGGCAGTCTTACGTATGACTGGCGTGGTGGTTTCGGCAGCGGACAATTTCTCCTCAATCAATAACAGGGGCTGGAGAGCTGAACTGGTGAGACTTATTACCGTAACATGCTGGCCGCAAAGGCGGCAACCGTGAGGTCCACAGTGGTTTCTGAGCTTTAGGGGGGTTGATCCACTTCAACACCCTGAATCGCAGAGGTCACAGAGAAAAGCCGCTGAGAGCGCGGAGAACTTAGCGTCGCCGCGAAGTGCAGTTACCAACGGTACTTTCCCCGCACCCAGCCGCGGCGCTACAGTGCCCTCATGCCCGCCACAACTACCAAACACAAGTATCGCTGCATGCAGTGCGAGATGACCGAAGAACGCTGCCAGTGTGAACGCTACTGCTGCCTTTGCCAGGCGCAGATGGAGATACGCCTGTGCCAGGACGGGCTCTTTTACTGCGAACCCTGCCGCGACGCCTGCGAATACAAAGTATCCGACTAACGCTGGCCGACGATTTTCGAGCCGTTCCTCGCCGTCATACGTCTAAATCCGGCAGCAGCAAGAAAGGGTGATTCCTGCTGCATCGCCGTATATACTCCCAGGTTTAAAGGGCGACTGCGATGGCATCCTCTACGCTTTCTTCGCCGGGTGGTGTGTCCGGCACCGCTCCTGCGACCGTCGGCCGCCTGGCCTCGCTCGACATCATGCGCGGCCTGGTCATGGTCATCATGGCGATCGACCACACCCGCGACTTCTTCACCAATGTGCCGTTTGCTCCCGAGAACCTGAAGTTCACGCATTACAGCCTGTTCTTCACCCGCTGGATCACCCACTTCTGCGCGCCGCTGTTTTTTTTCCTGGCCGGCACAGGAGCGTACTTCTACGGGCGCCGCAGAACGCCGCAGGCGTTGAGCCATTTTCTGTGGACGCGCGGGTTGTGGCTGATCATTCTGGAATTTACCGTGGTCGGGATCGCCTGGACGTTTGTGGTCACGGGAGGATTCTTCGGCGTCATCTGGGCCCTGGGCGCGTCGATGGTGATTATGGCGGTGTGGGTCCGGATGCCCTTGCCGTGGATCGCCAGCCTCTCCATCTTAATGATCTCTACCCATGATCTGCTGGATCGAGTTCGGCCGCAACAATTTGGTTCCTTCGCGTGGCTATGGACCATCCTTCACGTGCGCGGTCTCGCTGTGCTGCCATTTCAAGTCTACAAATTTGTTCTCTTTCAAATCGTTCCCTGGGTGGGAGTGATGGCTGCCGGCTACGCCTTTGGCAAGCTCTATGAGTTCGACGGCGGTCGCAGAATTAAGATCATGTTCAGGCTGGGGCTGGTTTTAACCATTGCCTTTGTTCTGCTGCGAGCGACCAACCTCTACGGCAATCCGCCGGTTGGACTAGGAGGCGTTTCGCAGGGCGATTGGCACATCCAACCTCCCGTCGAAAAGACCGTCATCTTGTTCCTGGATGTTGAAAAGTATCCGCCATCTTTGCAATTCCTGCTCATGACGATGGGGCCGTCTTTGCTGCCGCTCGCCTGGCTGGAGAAATCGAAGCTGCCGCGCTGGACGGGCCCGCTGGCCACGTTCGGCCGCGTGCCTTTGTTCTTTTACGTGCTGCATCTTTACCTGATTCATCTGCTCGCTGTCGCCGTCGCGCCATGGTTCCACCAACCCGTGAGCTGGCTGTTCCACGGGGGCTTTTTCCTGGCGGGCACACCCGACGACTACGGCCACGGTCTGCCGTTTATCTACTTGATGTGGTTGGTTGTGGTTCTCATTTTGTATTTCCCCTGCCGCTGGTTTGCCGCCCTGAAGCAGCGCCGCAAGGATTGGTGGCTGAGCTATCTCTGAGGAACCAGTCGGTCAGATCAATCTACGTTCAGAAGACTATGTTCGCACCCCGAAATGGCAGGGATGCGATACAGCAGTAGGCCTGTATCCTAAGCGCAGATAAATCTCCCGGCGGAGGTGATTGCAAATGTTCAAAATAGCTAGGCGCATCGACAAATACCTGCTCTTTTGTGTTGCGCTAACTATTTCAGGCTCGGTGACGGTCGGGTGCGAGTGGTTCCCCGAGTCGACCTTTGAACTAGCGAGTGAATCGATGTTGCCGAAATGGATTACCCTCCCACCCGGAATTACACGCGCCGACGTTTCACTCACGATGAGCTACTACTCTATGCCATGGGGTGGAAGTGCGATATTCATATTACAAGACAAGAAAGGGAAAATACGGACAAAAGTATATGGCAAGTTAAGAGGCTTAGAGCCCCTCGAACTGAAACATCCTCCGCCTGGATTTCCTCCTGGTTATCCATCCTACGAAGTAATCACTGTGAACGGCATAACCGACATTGTTGAACATAGAAGAATGGAGCCGATATTTTACGTAACGGATGACCCGGCTGTTTGGAAAGAACTGGGAGTAACGCAAAAGTAAAAGTGGAATTCCAGGGCGGGTGCCCCTGCCGTCCGCCGGTGCTGGCCCATAATTGGTGCTTATCGGCCGCCGGACGCCCCTGCAACCTTGTCGGCTGGCGAGAGCGTTTGCTGCACCAGGGCGGTGCAATCGTGGAGCTTCTTCAGCGACGCCTGGATCGCCTCGGTTTGGGCGCTGCCTTCGGATGCCATCACGCGTTTCACATTCTCCTGCACGCTGCGATCAATCTCCAGCAGGACCACCAGCGCATCGGCGTGCAGCCGCCACAACGACGGGGAATTCTTGGTCCGCCGCAGTTCTTCCATCTCCGTGGTCATGCGCGCAGCCAACGTGACCATGCGCAACAGGGCGTGCGTCACACGTCCCTGCTGGTTTTTCTCATCGCGATCTTCAGCACAGAATGCAACCACCTCGGCGGGAGTGAGGATCAGATTGAAATAACGCATGGGAACCACATGGCGGAATCTTGTGTCGGCCACGCGCACGAAGGCGCGAATGGATTCCTCGACCTTGGATAGCTTGCCCTCTTCGCTGGAAATCTGCTGTGGAGTCACCGCCTCCCGCATGGTCTCGAGATCAGGCAAGCGGAAGGGATCCGCGGCTTTCGCGCCGGCGCTGCTCTTTCTTCCAAGAACGGACGGCATCTGCCGCAGCGGCGGATGTTCCTGGAGAGTTTTTCGCAGTCTGGAAACCCGGCGGAATTTTTCCAACGCCGTGCCGTAGTCGATTCGCAGCAGTTCACTTTCCTGTAGTGCTGACACGTGCTCCACGGTGACGTCCAGCCCATCTACGTTGCCCAGGATGCTGCCGCCCTGCTGCTCGAGCTCGCGGGCAAAGTTTTTGATTTCCTTCGCGGCCTTCAAGAAGAGCTCATCAAAGCGCTGCCCAAAAGCAGTGTTGTAGGGCGCGATCGTGGCCAGCACGCTGGGATGGTAAAACGACGCATCGAACAGCTGCTTAAGTTCGCGGACCCGCACAATCACTCCCGAATCGAGCAACCCGTTCAGATCACGAAACTTTCCGGCTTCCTCCTGCAACCGCTCGAATTGACGCAGCAGGTGCATCTGCTCCTCCGAAAGCGCCGGAACATCAGCATCGGCCAGAATCTCAAGCAGCGCAATCTCGAACGGGGCGAGGGGGACGGATCCATCGAGACCGTAGCCGTGGCGTTCCCACTGGCCGGGAACCCGGGGGTGGCGATAGAGAAACGTTGCTACCAGATCCGTCTTGTCGCGGTTGGCGTCGCTGATATCCTTCTTGCGGGTGAAATAGCGAAGCATGGCCTCGGCGATTTCCGCATCCGTCTCCGGAGTGAGGGACCGTCGCAACATGGCGGGAGTAATGGCCAGGTCGAGCATCCGCAGCCAACGGTGCATGCTCAACAGGGTGCCATGCACATCCTCACCGCTCTGCAACGAGATGGCTTCGAGGCCGGCGGGGACGGGAACCTCGCCGCCAAGATGCTCCTGCAATAGCTTTTCGTAAAAACCCTGGACCGTGGCCAGAATGGCCAGCTCCCACTTCGGATCTTCGCCCAATGCTCAGTCCCCCGCGACCGTCCCCACGACGACAGCAAGTCCTTTCTAGTTAAAACTAAGCTTTGCCCGAGCACAAGACGCTTGGCAGGTTCGGACGGTCATGGCCGATGGATTGTCGAAAATGCCTATCTCGCCGGTTCCACGAACACCGCCGTCCCATAGGCCAGTACCTCAGTCACACCCTGCATGAGCTCGGTGGCATCATAGCGAGCGCCGACCACGGCATTACCGCCTAACTCGGCGGCATGTTGCAACATGAGGTCGAAAGCCTCGGAGCGCGTCTTCTCGCAAAGATTGGTCAGTAGCGTGATGTTGCCGCCGAGAATGGTCTGCAAACCGGCGCCGATAGTGCCGAAAATCGAGCGCGAACGCACCACGATTCCGCGCACCACTCCCAGCGTGCGGGTCACCCGGAAGCCATCCAGTTCGAACTGCGTAGTGACCATGTTGTGGGCGACCATGCGACCGGGAGCGGCGTAGTTGGTGCTCATGGTGTTCTCCTCCATAACTTCGTTCTCTTCGGCAATACGCTATTCCAATTCCGTCGTAATCACAAATTCCTGCTGCTCTGGATCGTAGGCGATGCGCAGCAAATTGGGTTTGCAACAGACCTGGCAGTCCTCAACATAAGACTGAGCGCGGCCGGCCGAGTCGTCCACCGTCGTCGCGTTCCACTCCCCGCAGCCTGCGCACTGGAAGCCGGACTCCATGAAAACATCTTACCTTTGGACCACGCACTATAATGTCCGGGCAATGCACCGCGGGGAGAGCCAATGATTTCTAGACGCCGTTTTTTGCAAGCCGGCAGTGTAGCTGGGGTCAGTCTTGGCGCAGGCTCGCTGGCGCTAGCTGCGCCCATTGATTCGTGCGCCGGTTTGCCGCCTTCTGTCGCTGCCTTGAAATCCTGGAAGGACCAGGCGATTCCCATCACCAAAGACGAACGAATGGTGCGTCAGGAGAATGCCCTGCGCCTGATGGCGGCGAATCATCTGGATGCCATCGTGCTGATGGAAGGAACCTCTCTCGAATATTTCAGCGGGATTCGCTGGTGGGGCGGCGAGCGCTTCTTCGCCATGGTGCTGCCGGCGAAGAGCGCAGCTTTTTATGTCTGCCCCGCATTCGAAGAAGCCAGAGCACGTGAGCAAATGGCGAACGCGCCCGACGGCGAGCATGGCGATCTGCGCGTCTGGCAGGAAGATGAGAATCCCTACCAGCGTGTGGCCCAGGGATTGAAGGATCGCGGCATTGCCACGGGGACCCTCGGCCTGGAGGAAACCGTTCGATTTGTTTTTGAAGAGGGAATCGCCAAAGCTGCGCCGCAGGTGAAGCTGACTGGCGCGACTGCGGTCACCGCTGGCTGCCGCAGAATAAAAAGCGATCATGAGATCGCCTTGATGCGCCTGGCTTCCAAGGTCACGCTCGCCGTCTACGAAGCTGCCTACCGTGCGTTGAAGGCAGGCATGACGAGAGGTCAACTAGAGGATCTGATTGCCACCGCATACCAGCGTACCGGCTTCCCCGGCGACGCCAGCGTGCAGGTCGACGAGTTCACTGCCGTCCCTCACGGATCGGTGAGCACTCAAGTCATCCGCGAAGGATCCATTGTTCTGCTGGATGACGGCTGCACCGTCGAGGGCTACGTTTCGGATATCACGCGGACTTTCGTCTGCGGCAAAGCCACCGACAAGATGAAGTCTGTGTTCGACGTGGTTCATCGCGCGCAAACGGCGGCGTTGAAAACTGCCCGGCCGGGCATCGAATGTCAGGCGGTCGATGCAGCTGCGCGCAAGGTGATTACCGAGGCGGGCTACGGCCCAGACTACAAATTCTTTCGGCATCGCCTCGGCCACGGCATGGGCATGGATGGCCACGAATGGCCTTACCTGGTGCGCGGCAACGCAACCTTGCTCGCGCCCAATATGACTTTCAGCGATGAGCCGGGGATTTATATTCCCGGCGAGTTCGGCATCCGCCTCGAAGATGACATGCACATCACGGAATCTGGCGCGGAGCTGTTCACGCCGCAGAGTCCGTCGCTTGAAGACCCGTTTGGAGCGTCATGATTCGTCACATTGCGGTCACATCGCTGCTGTTTGCCGCCGCACTGAGTGCACTCGCCCTCGATCCACCTTCTCCGCCCGTTTACGGCGTCCGCATGGAGAACCAGTGGATCCCGATGAAAGACGGCATTCGCCTCGCCGTTACTTTATATATGCCCGACGGCGCCAAGCCGGCAGAGAAGTTTCCCGCCATTCTCGAATACCATCCTTACCGCAAAGACGACGCCATGGCCGCGGGCGACTACTCGCTGTACTCATATTTCGCGCATCGCGGTTACGTATGCGCCCGCGTGGATATTCGCGGCTTCGGCGCCAGCGAAGGCGTTCCCACCGACCGTGAATATTCCGCGCAGGAGCAGGCCGACGGCTTGCAGATCATCACCTGGCTGGCGCATCAATCCTGGTCGAACGGCAACGTGGGCATGATGGGCATTTCGTGGAGTGGATTCAATTCTCTACAGATGGCTATGCTGCATGCTCCGGAGCTGAAGGCAATCCTTGCAGCGGCTGCTACCGACGAACTTTTTCATGACGACATTCACTTCATCGATGGCATGGTGCACATCGACGAATTCGAACTCAACATGGACATGGCTCCCGGCATGACTGGCGCGCCGGATTACACGCTTGACGAAAAAATCCTCGGCCCGCGCTTCGATGCGCCACCGTGGTCGCTGCTTTACCTCCGGCACCAGCACGACGGTCCCTTCTGGCGCAGCCCGGTGCGGCCGCTGAGCGAAATCAAGATACCCAGTTTCCTGATCGGCGGAATGATGGATGGCTACCGCGACAGCATTCCCGCCATGCTGGAACAGACCAAAGCCCCCATCAAGGCCATCGTCGGCCCGTGGAACCACAGCTATCCCTCCGACGGCGACTTCGGTCCGCAATTCGAGTGGCGCGCCGAAGCCGTGCGCTGGTGGGATTACTGGCTCAAGGGCCGCGATACCGGCGTGTTGCAGGATCCGAAACTGGTGGTGTACATGCGGCACTGGTACCCGCCCGACATGAATCTTGAAACCATCCCCGGAGAGTGGCGACGCGTGGATGCTTGGCCGCCTCCAGACGCGAAGAACACAACATTATTTCTGCGAGGCAACCACACTTTGGCCGCATCGCCTGCCGAAAGCGCAACGCATCAACTGGCCTATGTCCCCTCAGTCGGGGTCGAAGCCGGTTTCTGGTGGGGTGAATTGCTGCCAGACGTGCGCCCCATGGACGCGTTCAGCCTGGTCTACGACTCCGCGCCGCTGGAAGAAGGCTTGGCCATTCTCGGGCGGCCTCATGCCTTGTTGCAGGCCTCGGCCACGGCGCCTTTGGCAAATTGGTTCGCGCGCTTATCAGATGTCGCTCCCGACGGCGCGGTCACGCAGATCACCGGGGCCGGAATCAGCGGAGCGCAGCGCGAATCCATGACTGAGCCGCATGATCTCGAGCCGGGCAAGACCTATCCGCTCGATATTTCCATGCATCTCACATCGTGGGTATTTCCCAAAGGCCATCGCATACGCGTTGCAATTTCAAATGCGCTGTGGCCCATGATTCTGCCGACACCCTATTCGATGACAACTTCTCTCGAACTCGGCGGCGATCATGGCTCACAGTTGGTGCTTCCGGTTGTGCCGCTGCATGCGCCACCAATCACGCCGTTCCCCCCTGTCCAGCCCTCCGACCAACGCAGCGACATGCGCAGCCAAGGCGCAATCCTGCCGGGGAAATGGTCGGTAACCCACGAACTGAAAGAGCGCACGACAACCGCGTATTGGAACGGAAAATCGGAAGAGTGGTATCCCTGGGGCAAGGAGACCGATTACGAGAATTTGACTTACACCGCTGAAGACAACCACCCTGAGACCTGCGCGGTACAAGGCGAAGCCAGAACGGTTTTCGAGTTGAAGGGACGCGTGCTGACCTGGCAGGGACATCTGTCGGTGACCACCGACCAAAAGAATTTCTACTACAAATACACGCGCGAGGTATTGAAAGACGGTCGGATGGTCAAAACGAAAACCTGGCAGGAGACAATTGCGAGGGACCACCAGTAGGGATTTCTTGCGGCGCAACTGATGCGAACCTCAATCCGCTGCTGCCGCCGCTCTCACCCCTGCCTTCAAATCCGCGGCCAGCAACCGATGAAACAAATGCTCGCCTGCTTCCCGCCGCACTGATAGTCTGCCCGCGTTGTAAGCTCGCGACTTCAGCCCACGTTGCACGGCTTCGCAAATTCCCAGGTCTTCTTCTTGGACCCGAGCACCGACGGCCACGCTTTGTTGGTTGTATTCGCGAGCCGCATCGCTCACATCGCCAAAATAGAAATCGAAAATCACCCGGCAATGGTCCACATCAATCGGCAGCACCAGATTGGTGTCCATGTAGCCTTCGTAGCAGTTGATCATCAGGTTGGGATACTGCCAGAAATACCACGCGCGGTCGCCTTTACGCGTGGCGCCAGTGGCTTTGTCTTCGTCGGAAGACACCATGGGACTCGACTGCAAACAATAACGGTCTTCGTTTTCGATGGTGTATTCCTTGTAATCCAGAACCGAATTCAGGCCCTTGTGCAGATGCGGGACGTGGTATCCGCCGTCCAGGTAGTTATCCACGAAAACTTTCCAGTTGCAGGCGATGTCATAGACCCGAGTGTCGAAGTAATGCAGTTTGCTCACGCCCAGGGGAGCCACGCGCTTGACCAGCCCTCCGAGAAAGTCGCGCAGCGAAGCGGCCTTCAAATCAAGATTCACGAAGACGAATTTCTCCCAGGCTTCCGCCCGCGCCGGGAACAATCCGTTCTTCTGGCGGTCGAAGTCTTTGACCCCATCGAACTCAGGCATGCCTTTCAGCGAACCGTCCAGCCCGTAGTTCCAACCGTGATAAGGACAATGCAAAATTGACGTCTGGCCGCAAGGCTCCGTGACCACCGCCGCTGCATGGTGACGGCAAACGTTGTACAGGGCGCGCAATATGTGGTCATTGCCGCGCACCACGACGATGGGTTCCCCGGCAATCGTGGTGGTAATAAACTGGCCGGGCTTCTCCACCTGCTCGGCTCGTCCCACCAGTTGCCAGGTATTGCTGAACACTGTCTTCGCTTCCAAATCCGCGATGCGCGGGTCCACGTACCAGGGCGCAGGAATAGTGTAGGCCTCGGCCAGCGGAGCCTCGTCATGGTAGAGCGCGAGGATGTCTCTTACGGAGGACATTGCAAATGACTTCCTTTAGCAGTCTGCGCCGATCGCTCGCTTCAGGACGTCCAGAAATTGCGTGATACGCGATTCCGTTTTCTCGGCGGGGCCACCCTGGCGACGAAACAGTCCGGGGTCGAGTTCTTCGGTTAACAGCGCATCCTGGAATCGCTCCATCGTCCAGTCCAGAATCGAGACAATCATTTCCTGATCAAGGTCGCCGCGCACCTCTCCGCGTTGCAAGCCAAAGCGCACGAAGGCCACTGTGCCGTATGGGTCCTCCGCCACCAGGAAGCGATTGATTTCGCGTTTCAGGCCAAGGTTGGTGCCGTAGTTCCCTAACAGCGAAACGCGGTAGGGAATCCAATCTTCATGCAGCATGTGTTCGGTGCGCACCAGCCAGTAGCGCAGCACTTCGAAGAACCCGCGATCGCAGACTTCAGCCGGCGCATCCAGGTAGCGCGGAAACGAACGTACCGCCTTCTTGTAAGCTTCAAAGAACAGGCCATCCTTGCTGCCGAAATGCTGGAAAATGGATCCCTTGGCGATGCCCAGCATCGCGGCCAGATCGCCGACGCGCGCCGCGTCGTAGCCCTGCTCGGCGAAGTGGCGCATGGCGGCCTCAACGATCCGGGCTCGCTTGCCCTCCGACCGAGGCCGGGCAGGTAAGTGACGATAGCGGGGGGGAGAAACGACGCTACTACTAATTGCGCTCATTGTTTGACCTCAAGTCATGGAACTCTACTGGAAAAGTATTCCGATTTCAATTCTGTTTTTTGTTGCTGCGCGGTAATGTAACTTTATTCTCGGCCGGCTGTTCCTGACTACGGGTCAGCGTCGGTAGCCATGCCTTCGGGATACTCCAAATCGCACGACGCCATCGTAGTCGGCGCCGGCCACAACGGGCTGACGGCGGCAGCCTATCTCGCCCGCGCCGGACTCTCCACGCTGGTGCTGGAGCGCCGCGAAATTGTCGGCGGCTGCTGCGTGACCGAGGAAATTGCGCCGGGCTGCCGTGCCTCGACTACGTCTTACATCGCCAGCATGCTGCGGCCCGAGGTGATCCAGGATTTGAAACTCGCTGACTACGGCTTGCGTATGATTCCCTGCGATCCCGCCATCCAGGTCCCGTTTCCCGACGGTCAAGTTGTGCCCTGGTGGGTGGATCGGGAGCGGGCCAAGACTGAATTCCGCAAGCTCTCGGCTACGGACGCCGAGACCTTTGTCCGCGTCGATGATCAGCTCAAGAAACTGGCCCGCTATCTTCAGCCGTTCTTCCTTGAACCTCCTCCGGAGATCGATACCACAAGCCTGAGCGGATGGATGGATCTGTTCCGCGTGGGTAAACGCTTCCGCGGAATCTCCAGCAGCGAGATCTCGCAGTTGGTTGCGTTCCTGACCGGCAGCCTGGGAGAGTTTCTCGATAACCACTACGAATCAGAAAAGATGAAAACCATGTTTCTTGCCAACAATGTCTATGGCAAGCACGGGGGGCCTTACCAGCCGGGAACTGCTATCGGCCTGCTTTTTCATCTGCTGAGCGGCGGTGAGCACGAACTGCAAGGGTTTTACGGGCACGTGATGGGGGGCATGGGTTCCATCACGCAGGCTCTTGCCGCCTCGGGACGAAAGCTCGGTGTTGAAATCCGCACCTCGGCATCGGTCGCTCAGATTGACGTCAGCAATGGAAAAGCTCGCGGCGTGATCTTGGAAGATGGCACCGAGATTCGCTCGCGCATCGTGCTCTCGAACGCCGATCCCAAACGCACGTTCCTGAAGATGGTCGCTCCCGGCGAACTACCGGAAGACTTCCTGCAATCCGTGCGCAGCATCAAAATGGACGGTCCCTGCGCCAAAGTGAATTTTGTGCTGGCCGAAGAACCGCGCTTCACCGGGACTCCTGCTAACGCCACCCGGCTGGAACGGACTTTTTTCACCCTCGTACCGTCCCTCGCCTTCGCCGAACGCTGCTACGACATCGCCAAGTTCGGAGACATTCCCGAAGAGCTTTGGGTGGACTGCGTCATCTCGTCGAACGCAGATGATTCGCTCGCTCCCCCAGGCAGGCACATTCTTACCTGTTTTGTGCAGTATGTTCCCTATCGTCTGCGCGAAGGCGCGTGGGACGAGAAACGCGAACTGCTTGGCGACCGCGTGGTCAAGAAAATTGCCGAGTATGCCCCCAACGTTCCGGGGGCGATTCTCGCCCGCCAGGTGCTCACTCCTCTCGATCTGGAGCGCGTCTACGGTTTAACTGAAGGCAACATTTTCCACGGCGATCTGCGATTGGAGCAGCTTTTCTTCATGCGGCCAGTGCCGGGTTGGTCGCAATACCGCACCCCGATTGCTGGTCTTTATCTGTGTGGCGCGGGTGCGCATCCCGGCGGAGGCGTGACCGGCGCGCCCGGGCACAACGCAGCCCGCCAGGGGTTGCGCGATTGGAAGAAGAAAAAAAACACCTGAGGGTTTCCTGTGTGTTTCTCAGTGCCCTTTGTGGTTAAGAAATGAGCATCGTCAACTCACTTCCGAAAACTGCCGACATCGTGATCCTGGGCGCAGGCGTGATGGGCGCCTCAATCGCCTTCCATCTGGCGAAACGCCAGCCTGGAAGCATTGTCGTAATCGACAAGGACCACGTGGGCCGCGGTGGCAGTGGTCGATCATCCGCCCTGGTGCGAATGCACTACAGCTATCCGCCCGAAGTGCAGCTTGCGCTCATCAGCTTGCGCATCTTCGAGAATTGGCAGGAAATAGTGGGTGAGCCGGGAGACTTCCGCAAGACCGGGTTTGTGCGCATCGTACATTCCAACGAAACCGAACGCTTGAAACTGAACGTTGCCATGCAGCAGAAGCTGGGCGTTAACGTGACCCTCATCAACGGTCACGAATTGCACGAACTCGAAGTGGATTGGAACGTAAGGGAAGTCGAACTGGCCGCCTATGAACCCTATTCCGGCTACGGAGACGGCGCCGGCGTGGCCAACGATTTCCTTAACCGGGCTCGGGACCTGGGTGTCCGCTACCTGCCTCGTACCCACGCCATCGCCTTCAAGGTGCACGCGGGCCGCGTGGTGGGTGTCATCACCTCGCAAGGTGAGATCACTGCGCCGGTTGTAGTTGCTGCCACCGGCCCCTGGACTCGCCCTCTGTTTCAATTCGTCGGCTACGATCTGCCCATTGAAACCGAGTTCCACCAGGTTGCCATTCTGAAGAACCCTCCCGGAATGAAGGGAGGCGGCTGCGCCTGCATTGATTCTGTCACTGCGACCTACTTCCGTTCCGACGCGCATGACAAGTTTCTGATCGGCGACTTCTACGGTCAGCGGCCGGTGGACGCGGAAAACTTTCCCCAGCGCGCGTCCGATGAAGGCCTGGAAGAATTGATCGAGCGCGCCTGCCGCAGGATTCCAAAGCTGGAGAATGCCGAAGTAATGCGCGGAGTCACCGGCGTTTACGACATGACTCCGGATTCACGCCCGCTTTTGGGCGAGATTCCCGGCATTCGCGGTCTGCACGTCTGCGCCGGATTCTCCGGCATGGGCTTCAAGATTTCGCCGGCCATTGGACTGGTGATGTCAGAATTGCTGCTTGACGGCAAAGCCACCAGCGTCGACATTTCGTCGTTCCGCCCCAACCGCTTCGCGGAGGGTCAACCGATTCGGGCGGAATACGAATACCAAGACGATTAACCGGGACGGCTCTCGGTTCCGCCATTCAACGAGTCCGCATGGTTGCCGCTATAATGAATCGTGATGAGAGTCCGGGCCATTTTGTTCCTGATCGGCGCTTTGATTGCGCTTGCGACGCTGGCCAATGCCCAAGATACGGCTCCGGCTGACCTGCCTTCTGCGCCCTCTTCGCAGAATACTCAGCCTCCGAAACCAGCCGCGCCCCCACCGCAGACTGCAACCGATCAGCAGCCAACCCAGCCTCAAGCTCCGGCTGCGATCAGCGGCTCCAAGTCCGAGAGCGGCGTAGCTGCCAGCCAGTCGCGGCCCGCCCCGTCACCTCAACCCCAAGGAACTGCGCCTGCAACTGCCGCGGCTCCTGCGGATGACAGCATCCCCACCATCGTCAAGCGAGTCAACGAAGTCAACGTAGTTTTCACCGTCACCGACAAGCATGGCCGCTATGTCAGAGACCTGAAGAGGAACGACTTCAAGATCATCGACGACAACAAGCCCGTTTTGGAGATCCGCAGCTTCCGCGCGGAAACCGATCTGCCGCTCGAAGCCGGCCTGCTCATCGATGCCAGCAACTCCATCCGCGATCGTTTCAAGTTCGAGCAGGAAGCCGCCATCGAGTTTCTCAACCAGACCGTGCGCCGCAAATATGACCGCGCCTTCGTAGTCGGCTTCGATGCCACGCCCGAAGTCACTCAGGACTTCACCGACAGCACGGAAGCGCTCTCGGTGGGAGTGCGGGCGCTACGGCCGGGCGGCGGCACTGCCCTGTTCGATGCCCTGTACTTTGCCTGCCGTGACAAATTGTTGAAGAATTCTCCCAATGGCGCCGTCCGCCGCGCGATCATCCTGCTCAGCGATGGCGACGACAACCAGAGCCATGTAACTCGCGAGGAAGCCATCGAAATGGCCGAGCGGGCGGAAGTCGTGGTGTACACCATCAGCACCAACCTCACCGGCAGCGGAGGCAAACACGGCGACAAAATCCTGGAGCGGATTGCCGAGGCCACCGGTGGCCGCTCCTATGTTCCCTTCCAGCTTACCGAAGTGGCGAATGCCTTCGCTTCCATTCAGGAAGAGCTGCGCAGCCAATATGCCATCTCTTACAAACCCGCCGACTTCAGAACCGACGGCCGCTTCCGCACCATCGAAATCGACGCCCGACAGAAAGGTCTGCACGTTCGCAGCCGCCGCGGGTATTATGCCCCGGAGCAATAGGAATTCACATGGCGGGATATTCTGGCACTCCGCTGCCCAAAAAACTTGGCATCAAGGAGCAATTTAACGTCCTCCTGCTGGATCCACCTCCCGATGTAAGCGCCGAACTGAAAGCTGCTTTGGCAACCTGCCGGATCGCGAAAGACAGCCGCGATCGGATTGATTTCGCCATGATCTTCGTCAAGAGTGCTGCCACTTTGAAGAAAGAATTCTCTCCAGTTGCCAAGCGCTTGACCCCGGCGGGAATGCTTTGGGTGAGCTGGCCGAAGAAAACCTCAGGCGTGGCCACTGGTCTTACGGAAAACGACGTTCGCAGCATTGGATTGCAGGCCGGTCTCGTGGACGTCAAGGTCTGCGCGGTGAATGAAATCTGGTCAGGGCTGAAGTTTGTAATTCGAGTGAAAGACCGCCCGTCGCGCGTCGTCAAGCCTGCGAAATGACCGCTTGTCATCCTGAGCAAGCGTTCTTTGCGCAGCGAAGGATCTGGCCGAGCCGCGCGAAGCGTCGCGTTCTTTGCGACGCAATAATCGCGCGCCTGGCTCGCTTCCTTATTTCCTCACTCCGCTCTTGGCACCGCATAGTATCCAGCCCGCGACTGGATCTTGTAATCCTTGTCGTTGGTGCGAATCTCGATCTTGCGGAAAGTCCCGTCGAGCTTGGCATTGGTCGGAGTGTAGCCGAGGTTGTACTGGCTGCGCAGTTCGTGGGCAATCTGATCAAAGCCCTCTTTCAGCTTTTCGAATTTGTTGCCCACTTCAATGACTCGCCCTCCGGTTTCCTTGGTCAGCTTGTTCATCTCGCCACCGCCGAAGCCGCCCCACATCCCTCCACGGTCCGCGATCAAGAGCACATAACAGATGGCGTCCGACTTTTGCGCTGCCTCAATCGCATCCTGGATCTTCAGTTTGCTGCCTTCATCCTCGCCGTCCGTGAGCAGGATCATGGCCTTTCTCCCCACCTGCTGCGCCAACTCATCGTGGGCCGCCAGGTACACGGCGTCGTACAGCATGGTGCAGCAGCCGTGGCTCAGCGTCGGAACCGGCCCACCTCCCATTCCGGACATGCCGCCGCCTCCACCAATCTTCGCGGTGTTCATCGCCTTCTTCAGCAGCCGAGTGGAATTGGTGAAGTCCTGCAACAAGTCCACGTCGGAATCAAAGCCCATGACAAAAGCCAGGTCTTTGTCCCGCAAGATCTCGTCCAGGAACTGCCCGCCCACCAGCTTCTCCATGTCGAGCACTCGCGTCTGACTGGGACTGGTATCGAACAGAATGCCGAGCGTCAGCGGCAGATTTGATTCTGCGGCAAAATACTTGACGGTCTGTGGTTTGCCGTCCTCCGAAACCTGAAACTGGTCCTTGGTCAGGTTGGGAATCAGCGCGCCTTTCTTGTCCTTGACATTGAAGAACAGCTGCACCACGTTGACATTGACCTTTAGCGGCTCCCCGGTCTGATCCGAATCCGGGGCCGGCTGCGGAGACTGGGGCTCCTGCGCATAAGAAGGGGTCGTGAGGCTGGCCAGAATCAACCACAGCGCACCTTGGAGAGCTAAACGCGTATTGGTTTTTGGCATCAGATATTCTCAGACTAATTTTGTTAGTCTATTCCTCAACGGTTAGATGCAACAAACCGCCGGATTCTGGACTCTCAGGAAAAGTAGATGAAGAAAAGCGGAGGGATGCCTGTGGGGCAAGTGATGGCTAGGTTGCGAACTACTGGTGGGCTGGCAATCCTGTTGTTTCTTCTGGCCTTAGTCCCGGCGATGGCGCAACAGCAACCTGACATTCCGGACGCGCCCTCAACCTCTCAACCGCCCGCTCCCGCCCCAGAGCTTAAGCCTCCCCCACCGGGCACGAATCCCACCAACCCGCCGAATCAGGCTCCGCCAGCTTCATCGTCGGACTCGAAGGACGAAGCACCACCCGGACCGCCGCCACCGATGAAAATCACAACTGTCCCTCCGGGCAGCGTCCCCACGCCGCAGCCGACTTCTCAAGAGCAGCTGTTTCAACTCAGGGTGAACGTCAATCAGGTCGTAGTGCCGGTGCGGGTCACCGATGAATCGGGACATCTGGTCAGCGGGTTGCTCTCCACCGACTTTTCAGTTTATGAAGACGGCAAGAAACAAAAACTGAATTTCTTTACCAGCGATCCGTTCGCCCTTTCGGTTGCGGTGATTATTGACCTCGGCATGCCGGACATTGCAGTACAGAAAGTCAACGAGACGTTTTCTACTCTGAGCGGCTCCTTCGCCGCATTCGACGAAATCGCAATCTACACTTACAGCACCAGCGTCTCGCAACTGGCGGACTTTAACGCCGTGGGCCGCAAACTGGAAGGGGTATTGAACGGCCTGAAGACCAAACACGGCGAGGTCAGCGGAACGCCGGTCACCGGCGGACCGCTGGGTCCCCAGGGTCCGTCGGTGAACGGCGTTCCCATTGATTCCCCGACCACGCCGGTGAGCACTCCCTCCAAGCAATCCCACGTTTTGAATGATGCCATCCTGTTGGCTGCCCGAGACCTGGGGAAGCGCTCCAAAGATCGGCGCAAAATTATTTTCGTGATCAGCGATGGCCGCGAGTATCGCAGTGACGCCAACTACAGTACCGTGTTGCAAGTGCTGCTTTCGAACGAAGTCTTGTTGTACGGCATCGCCGTGGAAAGCGCCGCGATTCCTGGTTACAACAAACTGGAGAGATTGCGCATCCCGGGCCAGGGATACAGCAACATCCTGCCGAAATACGCTAGCGCCACTGGCGGCGAGGTGCTCGCGGAATATTCTCGCACCGCCATCGAAGGCGTCTATTCCCGGATGATTGGCGATGCCCGCAACCAGTACACTCTGGGCTACATGACCCGTGCCACTCCGAGCGATACCCGGCGCGAGATTGAAATCCGCGTGGACCGGCCAGGTTGCAAGTCATCCGACCTGCGCCCCTGCGTAGAGGTGTTCGCCAAAGAGGGCTACTACCCGCTGCCGGCGCGCTAACCTGAGAACTGAGAACTTTGATCTGACAACTGGTTTACTCTTTTACATCGTCCTTACGCGTGGCCGAACCGGCGACAAATCCGCGTCCTCGTGGTTGGTTGGCCATTGGAATCTTTCTGCTTTGGGGCGCAGCGATGGCGACGCTAGCCGGCATCACCCTGATTTGCCCTGGGACCCTCCTCGACCGCGCATGGGCTCTTAACCCCGTCGGCCACGCCGGGCTGACGGCGCGCGGCCGATGGGTTGGTTTTCTGTTCCCGCTGCTGGGCCTGACACTGGCCGCAGCCGGGATAGGATGGCTGAAATGCCGCCGCTGGGGCTGGATGTTGGCGATTCTGCTGATCGGTGGCAACGCGGCTGGAGACCTGGTCCGCCTCATCGACGGCGTCCGGATCTCAGGGACCTTCGGCCTATTGATTGCCGGAGCCCTGCTCATCTACATGACGCGACCCGGAATGCGAGATTTCTTCCGCTCGCGAGACTGACTCATGCCAAGAGATTTCTGACAATCGTCCGCTGGAAATGGAGTATGCTTCTAGCGTCTGTAGAGCCAGGGAAGGCTCGCCTGGGGCTTAAGCAGGTGATCAGCCGCAAGAATCCACGACTTGGTATCGCGCCGACTGCGGGCAAGATGGCAGGTATCTGCGTGGTGTGTCTTTGCATGGCCTTTGCCCAGTCCGGCGCCAGTTCGGCTCCCACCACCCAAGCGTCTTCGCCGCCTCAGCAAAATCCCCCGGCCGCCGGCTCCGCGACCGCCGCGGACAAGAATTCCGCCGAGATGGCTTCGCATGAAGCTCCGGCCGCATTCAAGGTAAGTGTCCGCCTGGTTCTGGTGCGTGCCGTAGTTCGCGACCCCCAGGGTCGCGCAATTGGCACTCTGGGAAAGGATGACTTTCAGCTTTTCGACAATGGCAAGCCCCAGATCATCAAACATTTCGCCATGGAGCAGCCCGCCAGTCCGGCTGCGAAGGAGCCCGCCGCGTCCGCGTCCGCGATCGCTGCTTCTCCTGCTGTTCCTCCGGTGGTTCCGCCGCAAGTGCCCGATCGCTTTGTGATTTACTTATTTGACGACGTGCACTTGGATAGTAAGTATCTGTTGCCGGCACGAGCCGCAGCTGAGCGCCACATTGCGACTTTGCGCCCCACCGACCGCGCCGCCATTTTCACCACTTCGGGCCAGCGCAATCTCGACTTTACTGACGATCGCGCCCAGCTGCATGAAGCGCTAGCGCGTATCCAGCCCCATCCCATTCTCAATCTTGGAGTGGCGCAGTGTCCCTACATGACTTATTACATGGCGGACCAGATCATAAATCTGCATGATGATGAGGTGCTGAGCGTGGCGGCGCAGGATACAGTCAACTGTGCCGGAGTGAATGTGTCCAGCGCGCAGGCGGGAGCTGCTGCCGCTGCGCTGCAAGCCGCCATGCAACAGGCGCAGTCAGCGGCGCTACAGGCCTTGAGCCTGGGAGATGCCGAAAGCCGGTTAGTGTTGGAAGCTCTGAAGGATACCGTGAGAAGGCTTGCCGTGACTCCCGGGCAGCGTACTCTCGTGCTCATCTCGCCCGGTTTCATCACCCCGCAGTTGGAAGACAAGGTGAGCGACATCATCGAGAAAGCTGTGCGCAGCAACATTACGATCAGCGCCCTCGATGCCCGCGGGCTTTACGCTCTTGACGCCATGGACGACATCAGCCGGCAGGGCGGCGCCAATCCGCTATTGATGCAGCAGGAATTCCTGTACGCAACCTCGAGTGAATCGTCCAACCAACTTGTGTTAGGAGAACTTGCCGATGGCACCGGCGGCACCTATTTCCACAACAACAACGATCTGGACGAGGGATTTCGCCGCGTGGCCGCGGCCCCGGAGTACTACTATGTTCTCGGCTTCTCGCCGCAGAATCTCAAACTCGACGGCCATTATCACAAGCTGAAAGTCACCCTCCGGAACCCGCAGAATTTTACCCTGCAAGCGCGCCGGGGATACTATGCGCCCAAGCACCTTGCCGACCCCGCCGAGCAGGATAAGCAGGAAATCGAAGAGGCACTGTTCTCGCACGACGAGTTGCACGACATTCCCATCCAACTGCACACCCAGTTCTTTAAATCCAGCAGCGATACCGCCAAGCTCACGGTGGTTGCCCACATCGATGTGAAGGGTCTGCATTTTCGTAAAGTCGACGGGCGCAACCTCGACAATCTGACCGTGGTCTCGGCCTTGTTCAACCGCAACGGGGACTTCGTTGAGGGAAGCAAGAAAATTCTTGAGATGCGCTTGAAAGACGACACTCTGGAGCACAAGCTGGGGCCTGGGGTTAATATGCGGACAAGTTTCGACGTGAAGCCGGGTGGCTACCTGGTCCGGCTGGTAGTGCGGGACGCTGAGGACCGGATGATGTCCGCCCAAAGCGGCGCAGTAGAAATTCCGTAGTGAAGCGAGGTTGAGTATGCGATTTCACCGATTGAGGTTCTTGCTCGCCGCCATTCCGGCCGCGGCCGGCTGCTGGTTCTTGGGATTGTCGTCCTCGGTGTGCTTAGCCCAAGCCCAGCAACCGAATGCCGACGCAGCCGCCAATGTTCCCACCATCAAGGTGGAGTCGCGCGTGGTTCTGGTGGATACCGTAGTGACCGACAAACAGGGCAACTACCTTCGCGACCTCACCATGAAGGACTTCAAGGTCTGGGAAGACAACAAGGAGCAGGTCATCACCAGTTTTTCATTCGAAGACAATGCTGCCTCGCCCACCCGGGCGCAAAAGCAGTATCTGGTTTTGTTCTTCGACGATTCCACCATGGACGCCGGCGACCAGACGAGGGCGCGGCAAGCGGCTGCACAGTTCATCGATGCCAACGCCGGTCCGAACCGCCTGATCGCGGTGGTCGATTTCGGCGGCAGCGTGCATATTTCCCAGAACTTCACTGCTGACGTCGATCGGCTGAAGCAAGTTGTGGCCACGGTCAAAGGCTCCGCCGTTTCTCCGAATTATGCTGCACCTCCAGTTCAGGTTGCATCTCTGGGGACGCCGGGAGGAATGGGGCCGATATTGCCGGCTAACTCTCCCTCGTTAAGCAATTCCGAAGCCGATTTCGGCGCCCGCAGTGCGTTGCTGGCCTTGCGAAGCCTGGCCAAGAACCTGGCGACGGTCCCTGGGCGTAAGACCTTGGTCATGCTGACCTCGGGGTTCGCCATGAACTTCGAGCTTCAGTCCGAGTTGACGGCGACCATCGACGCTTGTAACAAAGCCAATGTTGCCGTCTATCCCATCGACGTTCGCGGCCTCGCGGGGCCGGCACTGGGTCAACTGCGAGTTCCTCGCGGTTCTGCTTCGCAACTGGCCAAGGGACCGACTTCCGGTCACCTGGTCTTCACCACTTTCAATCCGGACGCGATTCCGCAGGCTAAGCTGCTGTTCGTGCAGCATGGAGGCGGAGGAGGCGGTGGAACTGGCGGAGGCGGCGGCCATGGCGGTGGAACGGGTGGTGGGACTGGCGGCGGAACCGGCGGTGGAACTGGCGGCCATAGCGGCGGAAACCCCGGTGGAACCGGCGGGAGTCACGGCTCGGCCCCCAGCACCTCGAACACCAGTCCTCAAGCCCAGTACAACTACATACAGCAGAACTACCAGCCGCGCGACATCGTTCCGCAGTTTCCTCCCAGCGCCACCACCAATCAGCAAGTGCTGTATCAGCTGGCCGACGGCACCGGAGGGTTCGTCATCCTCAACACCAATGATCTGCTGGCGGGTCTGCAAAAGATCGCAAAGGATCAATCACAGTACTACACTCTCGGCTATGTTCCGTCCAGTGCGGCCGAGCGAAGCTGCCACTCGCTAAAAGTGAAGGTCGAACGTGGCGGCACTATAGTCCGTTCACGCAGCGGATACTGCAAAGTCAGGCCGCAGGACTCACTCCAGGGAAGTCCGGTCGAAAAGGATATGGAGAGCCGGGTAAGCGGTGAGATGGCCGGAAACGTCAACGCAACCATGCAAGCTCCGTTCTTTTACACCTCCAGTAACATCGCCCGGGTCGACCTGGTTATGGATATTCCGACCAGCGCCCTGAAGTTCGAGAAAGTGAAAGGCAAGCAGCATTCCTCTCTCAACGTACTCGGAATCGCCTACAATCCTGATGCCAGCATCGCCGCGCGTTTCAGCGATACCGTGGATCTGGATTTCAACGACAAGAAAGAATTGCAGGAGTTTCAGTCGCATCCTTTCCACTATGAGAATCAATTCGAGATGGCTTCCGGTCAGTACAACCTGAAAGTGGTGTTCAGTTCGGGCAACGAAAGCTTCGGCAAGTTGCAGATGCCGCTGGCCATCGGCCCCTATACCGGCAAACAATTCAGCCTCAGCGCGCTGGCGCTGAGCAACGAATTGCATCGCGTCTCCGATATGGGCACCGGACTCGATGCCGAACTGCTGGAAGACAAGCGCCCACTCGTCGCGCAGGGCATGCAAATTACGCCTTCTGCCACCAACCGGTTCAAGACCACCGACATCGCGGCGGTTTATGTGGAAGTGTATGAGCCGCTTCTCGCCAGCCCCAATCCTCCCAAGCTCGGGCTGGAGTTGAAAGTCGTAGACCGCAAGACCGGCGCGCAGAAAATCGACGCCGGTTTCACCAACACCGCATCCGCCATCAGCGCCGGCAATCCCGTCGTCCCCTTGGGGATGAAGCTGCCGGTAGCCTCACTGCCCGCGGGATCGTATCGGGTAGAGGTAACCGGTCTGGACTCGGCGGGTAACTCTACTAAACCCAGCTCGGCGGACTTCGAGGTGGAGTAGGAGCAGTCAGGTCAGCGGGCGCCCCATGTCTAGCCGCAGTTGCGAGACATGGAACTAGGAGTAATGCGGGAGGAGTAATGCGGGGACAGACGGAACTGACCCCAATTATGGCGAATCAAAATGTGGGGACGGTTCCGTCTGTCCCCAGGTTTTCTCCCCAGGTTTTCTCCCAGAATGAGCATGGCGACGATGACCACAAGTGTAAAGAGTCGGCTGAGGCTGATTGCGCTCCTGGTCGTGACGTTCCCAACCGCGCCGGCGATCGAAACCACGATTCGAGTTCCGCTTTCGTCCGAAGAAGTTGACGAGGTCACCTTCGATCCCGCACGGACCCCTCGCGAAGATGTTGTGCGCTGGCTGCAGCTCGCCGAGCACGGCCCTTACGATCAGGTGCCGGCTGGGGACGTGTGCGCCGGCGACCCTCACCATCGCGAGTGCGAAGATGACTTCGAAAAGCAAAGCGCAGATCAAAGGGAGGCCAGGCCGGAGAAGGTCGAAGTGGAAGAACTCCGAAGGAATGTGAGCGAACTGGACGAGGCAAGTACCCCCCGGAACTATCGCCGGTGGTCAACTATTTGAAGCAAACCCAATCCCTTTGGCTCTGGCTCCACACCCAGGAACTCGAGTTTGTGAGAACTGGTGACATTTCGGTGCTCAACCTAGGATTCCATGGCGTGGATCCGGCGAGAAGCTGCGCCGCGGCCCTCGATGAGATACGTAACGGTGACCAACACGCAGCGGCGCGTGTAGCTCGGCATGACTGGCATAACTGTGTTCTGGATGCAGGCGGGGAACAAATAGGTTCTTACCCAAAAGGGGTGTGGCGATCCTTCACGGAATCACGCGGTATCCAAGAGCGCATTCTCAGCACGAAGAGCATTGAAAGTAAAGCCGTGGGCCCTGAAGAGTAATGCGGGGACAGACGGAACCGACCCCAATTATTGTGAATCAATGTGGGGACGGTTCCGTCTGTCCCCAGGTTTTAGCATTATCCAACCTAGATCGGAGTTGCGATATTCACGTCGCCGTACGAGCAGGTGAAGGTATCGCGCTCGATCAGTTGCGGGTTGAAGATTTTTTTCAGCGGACGCATTAGATACCTGTGCGGGAGGCCGTCCTTGATTCCGATCCAGATGTCGAGGATAGCGTCGCGGGTGAACCTTCCGCTTGGATGGACCAGCACCTCATATTTGAACGTGGGCGATCCGTCAATGACGTCGCGGCGGATCAGCTTCAGACCTTTGTTTAGAGACTCTAGCCAGAACCCCATGGATATTTGGTTTATCAGGACCACGTAATGGGTCCCGTCCTCTGCATCCTTCTGCCAGGGTCCGTCCGAGTCGCGGTGATATTGGTTTGTCCCGACAACGATGACCTCATTTGGTGGCTGCGGGTTTCCACTCTGCACGGATCTTGACCAGTGCACGTGGTCGGGCCCGGCGACCTCCATCAAGGTCTCGGTACGATAGCCGGGATTGATGCCTTCCCACATACAGCTGTGCGCGGTATCGGCAACTAAAGACCACGCAGCCTTGTTGACAACGTCGTCGGGATTGTCCTTTACCGAAACGGCAACTGGGTCACTATCCTCATCCATCAGGACCTGAGGGGTATCCAGCGCTTCCGTCGTTTCAACGCGAGAGGACCAACCGCGCGGCTCAACCGAAAGTAATCTCCTCACGCGATCCTGAGCATACCAGTGCACTGCGTGGACCAGCAGCGCGACGAGCAGCGCGATCAGGATCACCCAGGCTGAGGTTTTGTGTCTCATTGGTTTGGATTCAGCATAGTGCTTTGGCCGAATCGACTTCGAACGAAATTCCACGAAGGTGGTTACGCTGGTACTGAAGCATGTGCGTCATTCTCGCGATCCTGAAAAAATTGCGCGGAGTGTTTATGCGAAGCTCGGCTTGACGCTAGGGTCTGACTGTCGAAACCAGATGGGATGAGAAGGCCGGTCTCCGACGGGATGCTGTACGCTCCCAAGCTATCGACGCGCTCGAAGCGCAAGAGATAAAGGAGACCGGCAATGAAGAAGATTAGCACCGCAGCGGCGAAGCAGATCAGGAATTTTTCCCAACAGAAACTAACGATCGGGTTGGATCTGGGCGATCGATCGAGCTGGTATTGCCTGCTAGACGAAGTGGGTGAAGTGCTGCAGGAGCAGAAACTGGGCACGACTCCAAAGGCGATGCGGGAGGTGTTCGGAGGCATGCCGCGCAGTCGGATGGCGGTGGAAATCGGGACGCATTCGCCCTGGGTGAGCCGGCTGCTGAGCGAACTGGGACACGAAGTGATCGTGGCGAATGCGCGCAAGGTGCGGCTGATCGGGGAGAGCCGCAAGAAAGACGATCGGCGGGATGCGCAGACGCTGGCGCGGCTGGCCCGGATCGATCCGGAGTTGCTGTATCCGGTGAAGCATCGCAGCGTGCAGGCGCAAGCCGATCTGACTCTGATTCGGGCGCGAGCTGGATTGGTGCGGGCGCGAACCGGGCTGGTCAACACGGCGCGCGGGCTGGCCAAGAGTTACGGGGAGCGATTGCGCGGCTGCAACGTGCGCAACATGAATCCGGAGAAAGCCGAAGGATTGAGTCCGGAACTGCAAGTGGCTTTGGAACCGTTGTTGAACGCAATCGAAGCGCTGAGCGAGCGCATCGCGGAATACAACGAGCGCATGGGGAACCTGGCGCAAGAGAGTTATCCGCAGGTGGCGCTGCTGAAGCAGATCAAGGGCGTAGGCACGCTGATCGCGCTGACGTTCCTGCTGACGCTGGAAGATCCGCATCGCTTCGGCAAGAGCCGCGACGTGGGCTGCTATCTGGGGCTGCAGCCGGGACGCAGAAACTCGGGGCAGAGCGAGCCGCAGCTGCATATCAGCAAAGAAGGCGATCCGTATCTGCGGACGTTGTTGGTGCAAGGAGCGCAACACATTCTGGGTCCGTTCGGTCCTGACTGTGATCTCAGGCGCTGGGGCCTGAAACTAGCAGAACGTGGTGGGAGAAACGGCAAGAAGCGAGCCATCGTGGCGACCGCGAGAAAGCTGGCGGTGTTGCTGCATCACCTGTGGGTGAGCGGAGAAGTGTACGAACCGTTGCACAACAGCAGCCCAACGACCGTGGCCGCAGCCGCGTAAAAACAAAACCGTTCCAGGAAGAGAAACGACAAAAGCCCAAAGCCGAGTTCCGGTGACTGCGTTAATCGCCTGGCCCAGGTTCAACTCTCCGAGAGCAGAACCACAGGGCGCCAAACAGATGGCAGCACCGGCTGAACCGAGAACGCCCAACATGCACCGAGCGAAACCAATCGCTCATCGAGAGTGCGGATGGAAGCATGGCGACAGTGGCCACTCGGCGGGAGAAGAAAACCTTGCTCAATGAAGCTAGCGAAGAATCGACTTGACTCCGACCGGCCTTCTCATGGAAGGCGTTTACACGTTTTGAGAACCGGCCGACTCTGCCCCAGGGTCAATGAGTGCTATGACGATGTTGCAATAGTTACGAGCGGCCTCTCTAATGCATTAGCGTTTACGCTCAGTGCCCCGCAGGAGGCGTGTTCGACTGGCTGGATTTACTGTACTCGCAAATGTTGTCCCAGAGAGCCTGGTCGAGAAGGAACCGGATGCCCCGAGGCCGCATTCGATCCACAACCTTTTCTTTCTCTTCCTCGCGAGGTCTGTATTTCGCTTCGATGTCGCGGAAGCGCTGCTTCTCCTGAGGGTCAGTGAAGGGACCAGTGCGCTTATTCCAACCCGGCAAATTGGAATCGAGTTCCTTATAATGTTCTTGTCGGACGGCATTAAGCTCCCTTTCGGCAGCGTTGAAAGCGTTCATTTCCAATTCCCACATTTCCAAAAATCTGGCATACAACTCACTTACCTCGCAAGCCTCGGTCCCATGTGGAGCGTCTCGTCGTATGTTTGTCGGAATCCTGCCGCCGTATGCAGCGCAAAGGCCCTCGTTCAACTTGAAAACGCGAGCGGTGAGGGTTTCGTATTCTGAGCCCATGTCGAGCGCAAGCAACGAGCAGTTTTGCTCCGCCGAATAGTCTTTTTTTCGGCGGAATTCATCGCAGAAGTGCTGTTTTTGCGGAGAAAGAGCACCTCCAACGGCCTCGGACGAAGGAACATCATCGTTCGTGGCGACGTTGGCCGCTTTGGGCTGCGAAGGCTTGCACGCACGCGATTCCCGGGCGACATCTCCCAGAGGCTTGTCGTCCTGGGCAAAAGTTGAGAAACCTAATAAAACCAACGTTGCGGCAATCAACCCGGTTTTCTTCATACGCGAACCCCGAAGCACCCGAGCGCGACCTGAACCTATATTCTTCCGGCCCGACCGCAGCCAATGGAAGATAACTGTTGTAACCAGGCGATAGCGCTCAGAATGCAGGTCAGGCCGCATCCTCAGCTAAGAATTTGGCGAAATCTGCGGTGCGGTTTGAAGCCGACACGATGATCCCGACTATGCCTTAGCAGTCTCTGGGAGTAATGCGGGGACAGACGGAACTGACCCCAATTATTGCGAATCAAAATGTGGGGACGGTTCCGTCTGTCCCCAGGTTTTCTCTGGACCAAGGCCCAAAGCTACTTTGACGGAACCGTCGCCCCTGCAGCGCAGACCGTAGCCAGCGTTCCGCGGACCGACTCGCTAGCCCCGTCCCTGCACCAAGGTAACTTCCTCGTTTCATTCCCTGTTCTAGCCATATTGGCCTTGTGGTAGTCTCAAAATTACTCCGTATTCTTAGAGTTTGAGTGGGTCGAACCGTGGCCTTGGTGTCTCCGAACCGCAAACCCGGAATCCACATCGCGTGGAAGACAGTCACCTACCGCAGCGTGCTGCTGCTGGTGCTGTTGGGGCTGGTCGTGTTCTTCCTGGGCATGCGTCTGACCTTCCCGCAATTCACCGACAACGAACTGAAAGCAGCGAACGGTCTGGGCATGCGAGCCCTGGAAGCCGTCGCCGGCGCCGCGCCCAAGCCGGGTGCGCTGAATTCTCAGCAGGCACACTTCACCGCGCTGGATGGAACGGTGCGAGTGAAGAAGGCGAACGCCAGCAGTTGGATCACCGCCGACTACAGTGTGCCGCTCGACAAAGGCGACGTGGTGCAGACCAGTTCCGAGGGCATGGCCAAGATCGTCTTCAACGACGGCACCAACTACACCGTCAAGCAAGATTCGCTGATCGTGATCGAAGAGAACTCGACCAACGATCAGCAACAGACCAACGTGGCCGTTGCGGTTAGCACCGGCACGGTGGACCTGGCGACCGCCACCTATTCGCAAGGTTCGAAGTCGCAAGTGATCGTGGCCGGCGCCACTGCGTCACTGGCGCCGGAAAGCGCCGCCATGGTGCACAACGATCCCAAAGGCGATCAGCACGAAATCTTGGTCAAGAAAGGCTCGGGAGACATCGAGCGCAACGGCGAAACCGTCCGCTTGGCGGATTGGGAGAAAGTCAATTTTCATGATGAGTCTGCCCACATGGAAAAGGGCAAAGAGATCGGCCCGCCAACGCCCATCTCGCCCGCGAACATGATGCCGATTTTTGTGTCCCAGGATCCCAAGCCGATCGAGTTTTCGTGGACGCCCATGGCCAACGCCAAGGGATATCGGCTGCGAATTTCCAAAAATCCGTACTTTTCGTCGACCATTGTCGATCGCACGGTGAAAACCGCGGATGTAATGGTTTCCGGCCTCGGACAAGGGGCGTACTACTGGCTGGTATTGTCTCAGGATGCGGCGGGAAAAGAATCGGTGGAAAGCGAGAAGAACCGGTTTACTATCATTCCCAAGGGGCCGAACACGGAAGCCATCACTCTGGATATTGATCCCTTCATTCAGCATGGGCATGTCATCGAGATGACCGGCAAGACGGAAGTCGGTGCGCGGGTGATGGTGAACGGCCGCGAAGTCCCGGTGGTGGGCACGGATGGCGGTTTCCATTACTTCACGCCGCCGTTGCCGACGGGAGAGAGCGCGATCACGGTCACGGCACAGAATGCCAAAGGCGGAGTGAACACGTTGCAGAAAAAAGTGGTGATTCAGTGAGCTGTGGGCGCTGGGGCAAAGGCCTCTTGAGGGCAAGAACTTTGGTGCCCGGCACAATCGAGCAATCTCCCATAGAATAAGGATGGATTCCCCTAACGAAGGTGCTGTGCAAAACTTGGAACGACCGAAGCAGTAGATCTAAACAGTAAAGACCTAAACAGAGAGAGAAAACAGTCGCGCGTATGTCAGGCAACGGCTTTCATTCCGGTTCGTCGCACATTCATAACCTGAGGTCGCTGTTCAGCATTTTCTCGAGCGATCTCGCCATCGACCTGGGCACTGCGAACACGCTGGTCTACGCCCGGGGAAAAGGCATCGTGGTCAACGAGCCTTCGATCGTCGCCATCAATAAGAACACCGGCGAAGTGGAAGCCGTGGGCAAAGAAGCGAAGGAGATGCTAGGCCGCACGCCGGGAAATATTGTTGCCATCAAGCCCATGAAAGACGGGGTGATCGCCGACTTCAAAGTCACCGAGAAGATGCTGAACTATTTCATCCAGAAAGCGCACAACCGCAAGATGCTGGTGCATCCCCGCATTGTGATCGGCGTGCCTTCGGAGATCACGCAGGTGGAAAAACGCGCGGTCATGGACTCCGCCTACCGCGCCAAGGCCAGCGAAGTGCATTTGGTGGAGCAGGCCATGGTGGCCGCCATCGGCGCGGGCCTACCCATCACCGAACCCAGCGGCAACATGGTGGTCGACATCGGCGGCGGCACCACCGACATCGCGGTCATTTCTTTGAGCGGCATCGTCTATTCGCGTTCCGTACGCATGGCCGGCAATCAGATGGATGAGGCCATCATGAACTACCTCAAGCGGAAATATAACTTGCTGGTGGGCGAGCGCACCGCCGAACAGATCAAGATGGAAATCGGCTCCGCTTATCCGCTCGACAAGCCGCTGACCATGGAAATCAAAGGCCGCAACCTGATCGAAGGCGTGCCCAAAACCATCACGGTCGACGACAGCGAGATCCGTGAAGCTCTCAGCGAGTGTGTCTCCACCATCATGAATGCAATTCGCGTGGCCCTGGAGCGGACGCCGCCTGAGCTTTCCGCCGACATCAGCGATCGCGGCATCGTGCTTACCGGCGGCGGCGCGCTTCTCAAGAATCTAGATAAGCGCATCCGCGAAGAAACCGGCTTGCCGGTTTCGATTGCTGACGATCCCCTGTGCAGCGTGGTGCTGGGCACGGGAAAGATGCTGAGCGACTTCAAACTGCTGAGAAAAATCTCGATCGAATAGGTTGCGAGTACCAGGTAGCGAGTACCAAGATCAAACCCTTATACTCGGTACACGGTACCCGGTACTCACAACTGAAATATGGAATCGGTTCTTGGCCGCTATCGCAACCTCACCATCCTGGTAGGAATTCTGTTTCTGCAGGTGCTCGGTCTCGCCATCCAGGTCAAACGGTCCTCCGAAAACGAATCGACCCGGCTCATTCGCATTTGGGCGGTCAATGCGGTCACTCCTTTCGAAAAGGGAATTGTTTGGGCGCAGCATAGCAGCAGCAATCTCTGGCACAACTATTTCTACCTCAGGGGAGTACGCCAGGAAAACCGCGACCTCAAACAAAAGATCCAACAAATGGAAATTGAGCGTGCCCGCCTCAGCGAAGATGCCAACCAGGCGCGTCGCTTGCAGGCCTTGCTGGGCTTCAAAGAACAGTTCATCGCCCAGACTGTGGCCGCGCAAGTCATCGGTTCGAGCGGCAGCGAGCAGTCGCGCTCGGTGTACATCGACAAGGGTTCGAACGCCGGACTGAAGTCAGACATGGCCGTGATCACCGGCGACGGCGTAGTCGGCAAAACCTTGCTCGTATCCGGGAGCGTGTCGCAGGTGCTGCTGATCGACGACCAGACCAGCGGTGTAGGCGCAATCCTCGAAAAATCACGCCTCCAGGGCATCTTGCGCGGTACTCCGGCGGGAGAGATCGTGCTGGAAAAGGTCATGTCCGACGAACCGGTCCAGCTCGGAGAGAAAGTGCTGACCAGCGGAGGCGATCGGATTTTTCCCAAAGGCCTGCCCGTGGGTACGGTCACCAAGATTTCGCCGGGCTCGGAGCTTTTCTTGAACATTCGCGTAAAACCCGCCGCGGATCTCAGCCGGCTGGAAGAGGTGTTGGTGATCACGCAACAGGAAGAAAAGGAGCCGGTCGCATCCGAGATCGCGCCCCTGCGTGCGGCAGACATTCTTGCCGAACGCCTGCCGGCGGTTCCGCCGAAACCGGTGACTGATGTCAACAAACAATCTACGCATACGGGGGCTGCAACCGCCGGTTCTAAACCCGGCAGCGGAGTGCCAACCCCGCCTCAAGGCACAAAGCCGGCGGGGACAAATGCAGCAAAGGTTGTGAATACGGGAACGCCGAAACAAAACATTCCGGCTTTCGCGCCCGCGCAGAAGGCGGCAACCGCTCCGGGAAAAGCCGCTCAGGACACTCCAAACAGCGCCGCGGGCAACCCTCCACCCACTACTCCGCCTCAGCCGCAGCGGGAACAGCCGGCAAACCAAGCTCCGGTGTCGCCGGATACTCCTCACTAGCGTGCCCATTACTTACACATCGAAGGAGCAGGTTGAGGTTTACCGGTTCAGCGCTGCGGCGGCCATCCTGATTCCGCTGATCGCGCTTTTTCTGCAGGCATTCATTCCACTGCGGCTGCATTTCTTCTCCATTTTCGATCTGCCTCTGCTGGTGGTGATTTTCTTTGCGGTGGCGCGCCGCAGTCAGGTTTCCGGAATGCTCACCGGCGCGGTAATTGGCCTGCTCCAGGACTCGCTGACCCACCAGCCCATCGGAATCTACGGGATCGCCAAGACGGTGGTGGGCCACGGCGCCTCGTCCCTCGGCGTCAAGCTGGACGTGGAGAACGCCGGCTCGCGATTTCTGGTGACACTCTTCTTTTATGTAGTGCATGAGGTTGTCTATTTCGCTGTTGCCCGTGGGCTGGTAGGCCTGACTCTGCAATGGAGCTGGCCTCACGAACTGGGCTCCGCCCTGGCCAACGCCATCGTGGCTGTCCCCCTCTTCGCCTTATTGGACAAGTTCAAGCAGCGAGCCTAAGCAGGGGATATCTCACCGGGCTGGCCTCAGTTTCCGCCACAGACGCCGCATTCACCCCAGACAGGGTATAATTCCGGCGCGCCAGTTTGCCGGGTAAAATCCTTCACTGAATAAATCCCCAGGGCGATGCACCACAAAGGAGACTTTCATGAAAAGCTGGAGTATTCGTTGCAGCATCGTTCTGATCGCCGGCATCGCTCTTACCTCAACCGCGTGGGCACAATGGCCGTCCAATCCCATGCTCAACCTGAACCTGGCGGAAGGTCCCGGCGACCAGGTGCAGCCCAAGCTGCTGCCCTTGGCCAATGGCTCGTGGTACCTCAGCTGGTTTGATGCCAATCCCAACAGCCCGCCTCCCATCGGCTACGACGTCTACGCCCAGGCTCTGGATGCTGGCGGTGTGCCCCAGGGTCCGCACAATGGCTTGCTGGTCGCGGATCTGGGGCTGAGCTCGACCGAGGATTACGGCCTCAGCGTCGATGCCTCCGGCAATGGGCTGATCGCATTCCAGGACGACCGCGAAGGTTCCAACATACAAATCACCGCCGTCAAGATCAGCCCTACCGGGCAGATGCTCTGGGGACCCATGGGCATCCAGCTCACCAACGACCAGAACTCCAACAACAACCCCAAGATCGCCGGCACCAGCGACGGCGACGTGGTGGTGGCGTGGATCAGCAACAGTGATGTCGTGCTGCAGAGACTCGACCCCAATGGCTCTCCTCTATGGGGGAGTGGAGTCGTGCTCAGCGAGGCCAAAGCGGATTATGAGTTGGCCGATCTGCACGCTTCCGAGAATGGATCGGTGATCGTTTCCTGGGTGCGCAGCACCGGATTCAGTTCGCCATCGACGCTGCTGGCCACCAAAATTTCCGCCTCCGGCGGACCCCTGTGGGGCAATCAGCCGTTGCAAATCTTTAACAGCGGATCGCTGCAATTTGGCGAGTTTCCGTATTTCATTCCCGACGGCAGCGGGGGCGCGGTGTTTTCCTGGTACAGCAACTCCCCCACGCTGCAAGTCTACGCCCAACACATCCTCGCCAACGGGACCGCAGCTTTCCCGGCCAATGGCGCGGTCGGATCCAACAACCTCAACAACGTTCGAGTTTCTCCTTCTGTTTCCTACCGCAAAGCCACCAGCGAGACGTTCTTGTTCTGGACGGAAGAGGATTCCAACCAGGTCCTGAACGGCGTGTATGGACAGAAGTTCGACAGCACGGGCACGCAACAGTGGGGATCGAACGGGCTGACCATTGTGCCGCTGGGTGCGGACCAGCAACTATTCGTGCAGAACGTGCAGACCGGGACCGGCGCGCTGGTGTTCTGGGTGGACGAACCCAACTTTGACCAGTCCACCATGAACGCCATCAAGCTGGACACGTCGGGCAATCAAGTCTGCGCACAGTTTCCGGTGTCGTCCGTGGTTTCGGGCAAGTCGCGCCTGGCGGCAGCCATCGCTGCCTCCGGCCTGTCGGCCATCGTATGGCAGGATGATCGCGCCGGCACCGACGATATCTACCTGCAGAACGTGAACAACGATTGCTCGCTGGGGTATTTGCCCATCAAGTGCTCGGAGCTCCAACATGCGACATCCCGCTGCTCGAACGGCACTCTGGACGTCAAGATCTTACTGCGAGACCTGGCTCATGACGGCGATTCGCTCACTCTGCAGGTCAACGGAACCGACGATATCTTGCCCATTCACGGGGACCATGCAGTTCTTTCAGTTCCGGGACAAGGCTCGAACACTTTGCTGTTGACGGACCCGGCCGGGTGCGCACCGCAAAGGACGGTGCAGTGCCCATAACGCGTTAACCTAGGCGGCGGAGTAACGGTTCGGTTTGAAATACCACCGCTTGTGATGCGTCATCCTGAAGGCCCGCGTTTTCGCCAGCGGGCCGAAGGATCTCCTTATGAACGCAGCCGATTTCCGCCGCATTGCTCTCAGCCTCGAGGGAGCAGAAGAAAGTTCGCACATGGGAGCGCCCGATTTCCGTGTGGGCGGCAAGATCTTCGCTACCCTTGCCTCCGAACACCAGGGCTACGGCAACTTAAAGCTCACGCCCGAGCAGCAGGCTGATTTCGTCCGCGAACTCCCGGAAGTTTTCCTGCCCATCCCCGGTGGATGGGGCAGGATGGGAATGACCCACATTCGCCTGGCCAACGCGACCAAAGACGTGCTGGCTGGCGCTCTACGGACCGCGTGGCAACTCAGGGTCGCCCGAAACACAAAGCCGGAGACGAAAAAGAAGCGTGCGCCACGTCGCCGCTAAAATTCCCGTAACCCGCCCCTACGGCCTCAGCCCGACCTTCCTCACCATTTCCGCATACCGCGGATCGGAGCGCAGGGAATCCATGGTGAAGTCTGTCCGAATCGAGAACAGAAAGACATCGTGCTCCTGGTAGGCGGTGTTGAGCCACTCGAAGGCATGGTCCTTGTCGCCTAAATCGGCATAGTACTGCGCGATTCCATAAGGAGCAACGTATTCAGTATTGGCTTTGCGCTGCGCCAGGGAAACTTCTATTGCCCTGCGCAAAGCCCCTGGCCATCCCCCGGAGCGGAAGCCTTCGTCCATGGCGGCTGCAACCTCAATGAAATTCTTGTCGTCGGCCACTCGACCGCTCATCCTGTAGGCTTCGATTGCCTGCGGATATTTATGCTCGCTCCAATACGAAAACCCCAGGCCGCCGTACGCCGCAGGAAAATTCGGATTGTCAGCGATGACCTTCTTCTCCGCCTCGATCGCCTTATCAAACTGGCGGTCGTAGAAGTAAGCCTCCGCTTGCGCGTGGCCGATGATCGGCGACAGCGGATCGAGCTGGCGGGCGCGGTTGACTTCATCAATCGACTCCTGCGCCCGGCCACCCATGTAGGCAAGCGCCTCGCCATACCACTGATGGGCCGTGGCATCGCTGGGATCAAGCTCAAGCGCCTTCTTGAACTCAGCTTCGCCCCCGGCAACGTCCCAACTGTACTGCACCTTGTCGGCCCCTATGAGCGCGTGGGGGCGCGCAAGCGTGGGATCGAGTTCCAGCGCCTTTTCGGCCGCTGCATCCGCCTTGGGAACGACGTCAGTAGCGATGCCGCCAAAATTACTCAGCACCCCATAGGCATCCGCCAGCCCTGAGTATGCCAGCGCGTAATTGGGATCTTTGTCGATGGCTTGATTGAAGTACGAAATCGAGGTCTTGAGGTCGGCGTTGGTGCGCTTGTTCCAGTAATAGCGGCCTTTCACGTAGAGCTGATAGGCCTCGGGGTTCTGCGTGCCTTGCTTGGTGACCTGCTGCTTCTCCGCGCCAGTCAACTTCGAGCGCAGCTTGTCCGCAATGTCACCCGCGATTTGCTGCTGCAAGGCGAGTATGTCCGCAGTCTTACGCTCATATTGTTCGCCCCAGATTGCCGTATTGTCCTGGACGTTGGTGAGTTCAGCACTGACTTGCACCGTATCTCCGCGTTGCACCACTCTGCCGGTGAGCAAGGCATCGACGGTCAACTCCTTGCCGACTTTCTGGACGTCCACATCTTTGCCTTTGTAGCGGAAGACCGAATTGCGCGACTTCACTTTCAGTTGCGGCACGTGCGCCAGGCTGTCGATCAAGGATTCCGTGAGGCCGTCGCTGAGCAGATCGGTATCCGCGTTGCCGCCCGCGCTGGCGAACGGAATTACCGCAATGGATTCAATTTGCGGTGCGCTCGCCTTGCCGTGCCAATACCAAATCCCAGCCGCCGCGACCAATAAAACTGCCACCACAACAGCCGCAATCTTCCCCAGCTTTCCTTGCCCAGTGTCAGGAGCCGCTTCAACTTTCACCGCACCCAACGATGCCGAAGCGGCCAGCGCAGGCGAGGAACCCGAGCCCGGCGCCGGCGGTGGGACAACTTGAGGACCGCTTTCCACCGCCGCCACCGACCCAGAACTCGCCGCTACGCCGTGCCGCGATTCCGTTTCCCGTTTCAGCCGCTTGAGGTCAGCCCGCATGTCGGCGGCGTGCTGGTAACGCAGCTCGCGATCTTTCTCCAGCGCCTTGTTAATGGTGTCTTCCAGCTTGGGAGGAAGGTCAGGATTCAGCCGCACTGCTGGAACCGGATCACGATCCAGAATTTCACGGGAGATAACCCCGGAGCTTTCTCCCCGGAACGGCAACGTCCCGGTTGCCATCTCATAAAGCACAGCCCCGAACGAAAACAGGTCGCTCCGCCCATCCAATTCCTTCCCGCGCACCTGCTCCGGCGACATGTACGCGATCGTGCCGAGCGTAGAGCCAGGGCTGGTTAAGTGCTCCTCCACTGCCGTCATCGTGTTGGCCGACCCCATCTGGTTCGATGAACTGGCCGCCGTCGCCACCTTTGCCAGACCGAAATCCAGAATCTTGGCATGGCCGCGCTCCGTAACGAATATATTGGCTGGCTTGATGTCACGATGAACGATTCCCTTGGCATGCGCGGCGTCGAGTGCGTCGGCAATCTCGATCCCCAGCCCCAGCAAAACCTCAATCTCCATCGGCTTCCCGGCGATGCCATGCTTGAGCGTGAACCCGTCCAGGAATTCCATGGCGATGAAACGCTTACCTTCATGCTCGCCGATTTCATAGATGGTGCAGATGTTGGGATGGTTGAGCGCCGACGCCGCGCGCGCCTCGCGGCGAAAACGTTCGAGCGCCTGCGCGTCCTGGGCGACATCGTCGGGAAGGAATTTCAGGGCCACAAAACGGCCAAGCGAGGTGTCCTCGGCTTTGTAAACCACGCCCATGCCGCCACCGCCCAGCTTTTCGACGATGCGGTAATGCGAGATGGTCTGGCCAATCATAAGAAAATGCGCAGCTTTCGGGCCGCTTCATCTTACGGACACGGCTTACGCGAGTCAACGAGCCGGGGGCTCAGTTTGAAAATAGACGCAACCCCAAAAAATCGGGCGTCGTCCTGAGCGCAGCCGTTCTTCAGGCGGAGCGAAGGATCTCCATTCAACATCGTGCTGCCGGAGATCCCTCCGCCCGCTGGTGAAAACGCGGGTGTTCGGGACGATGCCGCGTATCGGGACAGAGAGTTCAAACCTACCGAGCCTCAAGCCTCGCTTACTTGCGATATGGCTGGATCAACTTCTGATAGCGAGGGTCCTTCCGCAGGTTCTCTAAGTAAGGATTCGAATCCAAGGCGGCGAAGTCCACGTAGCCGGCGTCCAGGGCCTGGCGCAGGGTGGCCAGGGCCTTCTCCTTGTCATTTTGTGCCGCATAAATGGAAGTGAGAACCGACAGGTTGATGACCGAATTCCTTACTCTTTCCGGTTCCTTCATGAAATAGGTCATGGCCTGAGGGTAATCGCCCTTGGCAAGGTAGAGCTGGGCCAGGCCAAAATTCGGCGTGCTCGACTCCGGGCTGATGCTGGCCGCTTGCTTGAAAGCAGTGGCCGCTTCGTCATACCGTTTCTGCAAGAAAAGCACACGGCCCAGGTGGTAGTAGGCACTCATGGTGAAAAAACCGAGCCGCAAGGATTCACGCGATGCTTTTTCGGCGGCGGCAAGGTCGGGAGGTTGCTGATAGGCCAGCGCCCACGAAAGATAGTCCCACGACAACGGAGCGCTGGGGTCGATCCGCGCCGCCTCTTGGAACTCCCTCGCCGCCTCCGTGTAATCGAAGTTGTTCCCCGCGATCAGTCCCAGTGCCATGTGAACTTCGGAAAGCTGGGGATCGACGACGCGAGCTTGCTCTGCAAGCTCCTGCGCACGTTTCTGGTGAGGGCCTCCACCACTGATGTTGCGGGCGTACATCGCCTCCACCCACGACAACCCCGCCAGCGCGGGCGCGTAATTTGGATCAAGCCGCAGAGCATCTTCGAAATTTCTGCGCGCTTCCTCAAGCTTCTCCGGACGATCAAATTCACCCTGCAGTGCGCGGCCTCGGAGATAAGCGTCGTAGGCTTGTGGATTTTCGGTGTACCGGTGTTGGACGGTCTGTTGTTCCTGCGGCGTCAAACTCAGATTAAGGGCCTCGGCAATCTTGATGGCTGTCTGCTCTTGCAATCCGAAAACATCCTTCAGGTCGCCCGTAAAATTGTCGGCCCAAACTTGAATGCCGTCGGACGTATCAATCAGTTGAACGTTGATGCGCACCTGGTTGTCGGACTTACGAACACTGCCCTCGAGCACATAACGAACCTGAAGTTCGCGTCCGATTTGTGCCGGATCCACATCCTTCCCTTTAAAACGCTCGGCGGCATAATGCGACACCACCGACAACTGGTGAATTCCCGCAAGTTTCGTGCCGATCTCCTCGGTCATGCCATCGCTGAAATAGTCGTTCTGCGGATCGTTACTCAAATTCTGCAGCGGAAGAACCACAATGGAGGGTTTGTCGGAGGGCGCCACCAAACGCATGGAAGGACGCCTTGCATACCAGCGAAAACCCAAGACGCCAGCCACCAATAAGACGAGAAGCACAGGAACCAGAATCTTGGCCTTCGCGATCCAGGGGTTTGACGGCGCTGCCTCGCTCGCCTTCGTCTTTCCAGTTTCGCTTTCGCGTCGCAGCCTTTTAAGATCGGCACGAAGTTCCGCCGCGGACTGATACCGCAGGTCCCGGTCCTTCTCCAGCGCTTTATTGATGATCCGTTCGAGTTCCGCTGGCATTTCGGGGCTCAGCCGCACCGCGGACGTAGGGGCAGCATCCAGAATCGCTTTGAAAATGACTCCTGAACTTTCCCCGCGGAACGGCAGCGTGCCTGTCGCCATCTCGTAGAGCACCGCACCGAAAGAGAATAAATCGCTGCGCGCGTCCATTTCTTTCGCACGTACCTGCTCCGGCGACATATAAGCGACGGTGCCAATCGCGAATCCGGGACTTGTCAGATGCTGTGAATCGGCGGTCATCGTGTCCGCCGATGCCACTCCGCTGGAAGAGCCGGCCGTCGACGCAACCTTCGCTAACCCGAAATCCAGAATCTTAGCGTGGCCCCGTTTAGTGACGAATATGTTCGCAGGCTTGATGTCGCGATGAACGATTCCTTCCGTATGCGCTGCGTCCAACGCGTCCGCAATTTCAATGGCCAACCCGAGCAGAACCTCAGTCTCCACCGGCCTCCCGGCGATGCGATGCTTCAGCGTCAGCCCGTCCAGAAATTCCATGGCGATGAAACGCTTACCCTCGTGCTCGCCGATTTCATAAATGGTGCAGATGTTGGGATGGTTGAGAGCTGACGCCGCCCGCGCCTCACGCCGGAATCGCTCCAACGCCTGCGCATCCTGGGCCACATTATCGGGAAGGAATTTCAGGGCAACAAAGCGGCCGAGCGAAGTATCTTCAGCTTTATAAACTACCCCCATGCCGCCGCCGCCCAACTTTTCCACGATGCGGTAGTGCGAGATGGTCTGGCCAATCATAAAAAGGCGTGGCTCGCGGGTCGCTTCATCTTACGGACGCCGCACCCCTGAGTCAACGAAGGCCCGCCTCGCAACAACCGTCGGGTACAATGTCCGCACATTCAGGAGGCACCATGCGACCGTTTGTCACCTCAGTTCTTGCGCTACTTGTTTTTTCTCTGCCGGCAGCCGCCGCCGACTCTCCCGAGCTTTCCGCCAGCGTTAAGGCGTTCGTGCGGATAACCGCGCCTAGAGTCGTCCTGGTGCACGTGCGGGTGATCGATGGCACTGGCGCGCCTGCCGTTGAAGATCAAAATGTGGTCATCGAGGGCGGCAAGATTACGGCAATCGAGAAAGGCGCTGACGCCTTCGCCGAGGGCACAAAGGCGCTCGACCTTCGCGGGTACACCGTAATGCCCGGCATCGTCGGCATGCACAATCATCTCTTCTATATTGCACGCCCCAATCTGAACAGCCAGTGGAAGTCCGAAGATCCCGTGCTGGTGCCGCAGATGACCTTCTCAGCTCCGCGACTGTATCTCGCCGGCGGCGTCACCACCATGCGCACCACCGGGAGCGTCGAGACCTACGCCGACCTCAACCTCAAGCATGACATCGACGCCGGCAAGCTTCCCGGCCCGCATCTTGACGTGACCGGCCCCTATCTCGAAGGAGCGGTGAGTTATTTCATCCAAATGCCGCACCTCACCAGCCCCGACGATGCGCGCCAAACCGTCGAGTTCTGGGCTGATCGCGGCGTCACCTCTTTCAAGGCATATATGAACATCACTCGCGCCGAATTGAAAGCCGCGATTGATGCCGCTCATAAACGCGGCCTGAAAGTCACCGGACACCTCTGTTCAGTCACCTACAAAGAGGCTGCGGAGTTGGGGATCGACGATCTCGAACATGGGTTCTATGTGAACACGCAACTCGATCCCGGCAAGAAGCCCGACGTCTGTAGCGACAGCGCAGGGGAATACACCCTGGCTCACATGCCCCCGGAGAGCCCGGAAGCGAAAGATTTGATCGACACTCTGGTCAAGCATCACGTGGCGATCACCTCGACCTTACCGGTGTTTGAATCGACCTTGGAAGGACGCCCTCACATCCGCCAACAAATGCTGGACGCAATGTCTCCTCAAGCACGCGAGTCTTTCTTCCTTCTGCGGCAGCGGCCGACATCTGTTCCAGCTTCTAAGACGGATTGGGCAGCCCTCTGGAAATACGACCTCGCACTGGAGCGGGCTTTCGTCGCCGCGGGCGGGCTGTTGCTTGCCGGCCCCGATCCCACCGGCAACGGAGACGTGGTGCCCGGATTCGGCGATCAGCGCGAAATCGAATTGCTGGTCGAAGCCGGATTTTCGCCGGTCGAAGCCATCAAAGTCGCCACCCTGAACGGCGCAGTTTATCTTGGAAGGGACAAACAGATCGGCTCCATCGCCGTCGGCAAGAACGCCGACTTGGTGGTGATCAAGGGAGACCCCTCAAAGCAGATCTCCGACGTCGAAAACGTCGAAATCGTCTTCAAGGATGGCGTGGGCTACGACTCGCAAAAGCTGGTGGATTCAGTAAAAGGCCGCTACGGAGAATACTGAGACACTCACCGAACTAGCTTCCTACTTCTTCATCCCCTCGGTGAAGTTGGTCACCACCGTGACCGATGGGCTGACCTGTTGCGCCACCCGCGCCACCAGAATCTTCTTGCCGTCGGGCGTAACACTAAAGAACGGGGCGCTCAGCATGGTCAATCGGCTGACCAGAGTTTGCGGAGCGCCGAATTGCAACGCCCCTCCCGCCTGTTTTACCGGCACCGCCTGAATCGAAGAGGTCCCATCCAGGTAGTAAAGCTCTTTGCCGTCGCCGCTCCACAGCGGTAAGGTTCCTTGGTTGGGCGAAACCTGCCACTTGCCCGCTCCTCCGCCAAACGGCACCACATAAACTTCAGGTGCGCCCGATTCGATGGAATCGTAAGCCAGCCAGTGGCCGTCCGGCGAAAGCCGCCCGTCCCCGGCGTGCGGCAGCAGCATCCGCGGCTTGCGATCCCCATCGAGCGGCAACAACCACATATCGAAGGGCCCGCCCAGCGGCCCGCGCTGGTAAAGTAACGTCTTCCCGTCCTGTGACCAGTCGGTGGGAATCACGCCGCGATCATCGGTCACCAGCAGTTCTTCCGCCCCGCTGCCATCGGATGGCTTGCGATAAATTGTCGATCTTCCATCGCGCAGCGAAAAATAGGTAATCCACTTGCCATCCCTCGACCAGACCGGATCATTGTTCGACACTGGCCCGAAGGTCAGCCGGGTGCGCACTCCACGCGCCGGGTCCAGTACCCAGATATCATTTGTTCCGGTATCCATCTGGAGCGCGACTCGGTCGCCTTGTGGCGACATCTGCGCGTATCCCAAACTCGTGAACTTGTCCGCCGCCACCCCAACCTGGTTCCCCTTGCGGTCAAGCCACACCAGCTGCACATCCCCGCTGCCTCCGCTGCCGAAAACCAGCAGGCCATTGTCCGCGGCCGAAGCGTCGGTGTGCCAGGTGGTCGCGTCGCTGATCACTCCCTTGGCCACGCCTTGCGCCTCGCCGCTCAAGGTTCCATTCGCCGGATCAAAGGCTTGCGCCATCAACTGGTCGCCGCGGGCAAAAAGAAGAAAGCCGCCCGCGTAAACCGCGCTCGATTGCGTGCGCAACAGCAACTTGTTTTCCCGCCCATCCAGTGACGCGTAGTAAATCGCGTCATTGCCGCTTTGCGCACGATCGTGATTGAGCGCCAAATACAGAAAATGTTTTCCGTCAGGCAAAAAGAACGGCCAGCGATGCGACGAATGTTGCTTCGTATCAATCTTGGTGACCTCCGCCGGGCTTCCGCCGCTGGCATTGACCCGCACCAAAGGTCCGATCGGCCCCGGAGAAAAGACAATCACTCCACTCGCAGACCACGCGCCGCCACGCCCCAGCAGCGCGTCGCAAACCACCACCCCAGACCCGCCATTCACATCAATGGTCTTCAACTTCCCGTCCACGAAGAATCCCAGGGAACGGCTGTCTGGCGACCAGAAAGGAAAGATCGCGTCGTCCGTGCCGGCCAGTGCGCGCGCTTCCCCCGAATTCATGGGCCGCACCCAAATCCCATTTTTCCCCTGTTGGTCGGTAGCGGTGAACGCCAGGGTGCTGCCGTCGGGCGAGAGCACCGGCGGCCCTCCGGCATCGTCCGTCAAGCGAAACGTAGCGCCCAGTGGAGGATCAATCACCGTGCGAATACTTACTGCCTGCAGATTCTGCCGGTGCAACAGAAATCCAGCCACCGATCCCAGCAACAACGCCACCGCCACTGCCGCCGCCCATCCCAACGGGCTACGTGCCGCTGCTGGTTCCGCGGCAGCCACCGCCGGCGTCGGCCGTTCCTTGGCAATCCACTGCAACTCCAGCTTGATGTCATGCGCCGTCTGATAACGCTCTTCGGGATTTTTCTGTAGGCACGTCGTCACCACATGTTCAAATGCAGTTGGAGTCAGAGGCTTGAGCGTGCTGATCGGCTCCGGGTCCTTTTCCAGAATGGAAGACGCCAGCGAGATCTGGCTCTTGCCCTCGAACGGCCGCTTTCCCGCCGCCATTTCGTAGAGCACGGCGCCAAAGGCAAAAATGTCCGAGCGCGCATCCGCCTCTTTTCCCTCAATCTGCTCCGGCGACATGTACTGGATAGTGCCCACAATGCTGCCCGCGGCGGTCAGCGGAGTCATTGGGCTGGGGCCGCTCATGGTCGGCAGGGCGGTGAACGCAGGCACGGTTCCCGAAGCCACCGTCTGCACTCCCAGCGGTTTCGCCAACCCAAAATCCATCAGCTTCGCGCCGGCTGAGGTCAGCATGACGTTGCCCGGCTTCAAATCGCGATGCACAATGCCTTGCCGGTGCGCGATTGCCAGCGCCTCCGCTACTGCAATCCCAATCTTGAGAATCTCGTTCAGCGGCAGCGCGCCTTTGCGCAGCCGGTCGGCCAGAGTTTCGCCTTCCAAAAACTCCATCACCAGGAAGTCGGTTCCGTCTTGCGAGCCAATGTCGTAGAGATGGCAAATATTCGGATGATTCAGCGAAGAAATCGCCCGCGCTTCGCGCTCCATGCGCTGTTTCAGTTCTGGCGAAGAAGAGAGATGAGAAGCCAGGACTTTGATCGCGACCGTGCGATCGAGCCGCGTATCACGCGCACGGTACACCTCGCCCATGCCGCCCGCGCCCAGCGGCGACAGGATTTCATAGGGCCCGAGTTTGGTGCCAGAAGTAAGGGCCATCAGCGTCGCGTCATTATAGCCCGTATCAGGCGCGTGCCCCACTCCTTGCGTGTTCTGTGCGCAAGGGGTGGGATTGGGCCGAATTATCCCTCACACTTGTGCGCGTCAAACTGTCGCTGGAGATTCTCCGTTGCATCCTTAACGCTGCGCAGCGCCGCCACCGGAGCCTGGAATTGCTGCCCGCAGGCGGTGCACGCCGCCACACACGGCACACTTCCGATATGCTTCACAATCCGAACCGCACGCTTTGGCGTAGCCCCCACCCTTTCTATTTTAGCTACGGAATCACCGTCCGCCCGCACGGATCACAAGCAAGCCCTTTGCACCTGTCATCCGAGCGAAATGCTCGTCCGGGGAGCGGACGATGATGCAGCCGAAGGACCGGTACAGCACGTCCTCGCCGGCGCTCTCCGCACCGCATGGCAGCTCAGGATAGAAAAGAATACGAAGGCCAAGACGAAGAAGAAGGGTGCTTCGCGGCGTGGCTGAAATTAAGCCCGCGGAAACGCGGCTTTCGCCATCACTCTGGAAACCCAGTCATCGTTATGGCTTCACAGTTTCATGTCGATTCTTCTTGGCCAACGGCCTAGAATAGGTGGGTGAGGGGAGGGAGCTTCTTCCCCAATGGCCAGCCAAGTGTCAGACCAGGACTTCCTCGTCGGCAGTGAGCTGGGCCACTACCGCATCGCCGAGAGGATCGGCGCCGGTGGCATGGGAGAGGTCTATCGCGCCCGCGATGAGCACCTCGCCCGGGATGTTGCCATCAAAGTCCTTCCGCCCGGTACGCTCACCGACGAATCAGCCCGCAAGCGTTTCCGCCGAGAAGCCCTGATCCTCTCCCAGCTCAATCATCCGAACGTCGCTACCATCCACGACTTCGATACCCAGCAAGGTGTCGACTTCCTGGTGATGGAATACATCCCTGGAATCACACTCAGCGAGAAACTAGCTGCTGGACCGCTCTCGGAAAAGGAAGTAGCTTGCCTTGGCGGACAGCTCACCGAAGGACTGGCTGCCGCACATGAGCGAGGTGTCATTCACCGTGATTTAAAACCCGGGAACTTGCGGCTGACAGCGGATGGGCGCCTAAAGATTCTCGACTTCGGGCTGGCTGAGCTAGTGCAACCAATGGTTGCGGATGCCAAAACCCAGAGTCTGACCGGGATACACGCTTTAGTAGGTACGCTGCCCTACATGGCCCCAGAACAGCTGAAGGGCGAAGGCGTCGATGCTCGCAGCGACCTCTGGGCTGCCGGCGTGGCCCTCTACGAAATGGCGACGGGCAGGCATCCGTTTGAAGGAAAAACCGCAACCACGGTAGCGGATCAGATTCTTCACGCCCAGCCCCCTGCACCGCAGAAGTTACAGCCACGCCTATCACCGCGCATGGCGGACATCATTCTTAAGTGCCTGGAGAAGGATGCAGAGAACCGCTACCAGACCGCCAAGGAATTGCAAGTGGACCTGCGGCGACTTACTTCTCTCACCTCCGCCTCAGGCATCGCCGCAGTTACTCGCAGACGAACTCGGTCGAAACGCATTCGGTCGGTTGCCGTGCTGCCACTCACCAATTTTTCCCGCGATCCGGAGCAGGAGTACTTTGCCGACGGCATGACGGAGGCCCTGATCTGCAATCTTGCCAAGCTGCGAGGCGTGAAAATAACCTCTCGCACCTCGGTGATGCGGTACAAGGGCGCCGACGCGCCGCTGCCACAGATTGCCGACGAACTGAACGTCGATGCTGTGGTGGAGGGGTCGGTCATGCGAGTCGGACCACGGGTGCGCATTACCGCCCAGCTCATCCAGGCTGCCACCGATACGCACCTGTGGGCAGAGAGCTATGACCGCGACTTCGAGGATGTTCTCCTGGTGCAGAGTGAGATTGCACGCGAAATCGCCCGGGAGATCCAAGTCGCCGTGACTCCCGACGAAGCAAAGCGGCTCAGCCGGGCGCGCCGCGTCAATCCTGAGGCCTATGAAGCTTATCTCAAGGGCCGCTTTCACTGGTACAAACTCTCTCGCGAGCACCTCGACACTGCCCTCAAGTACTTCCAAGTCAGTTTGGAAAGGGATCCCCGCGACCCGCTAGCCCACGTAGGTATCGCGTGGGTGTGGGGTTCCCGCGGGGATTGCGGGCTCGTGCCACCGCGTGAAGCATTTCCGATAGCCAAGGCGGAGGCATTGAGGGCGCTTGAGCTGGATGACTCCCTCCCCGAAGCGCATATGAGCCTGGCCATGGTTCAAGTGGGCACATGGGAGTGGGACGAAGCCGTGAAAGAGTACCAATGCACCCTCGAACTCATGCCCAACTCGGCCGAGGCCCACTTCTTTCTGTCGGATTTGTTGCTCTCGCGCCGACGGGTGGAGGAATGGAAGACCCACATCGAGCGGGCCCTGGAATTGGACCCCCTCAATTTCTTCTTTCGGTGTTTCTACGGTTGGCATCTGCTGTATTTGTGTCGCTATGATGAGGCCATCGCCGAGCTCCGCACGGCACTCAGAACTGAGCCCAATATGCCGGCAGCGCACCTGCGGCTATGGGGCGCTTTCTGGGGCAAGGGAAGGTACGAAGAAGCGGTCGCGGAAGCGCAAACCTTCTTTGAGGTGTTGGGGGACAAGGAAGTTGTCGCAGCTTTACAGCGTGGTTACATCGAGACCGGCTACTCCGGAGCGATGCGTGTGGCCGCGGAGACGCTGAGCGAGCGTTCCCATCTGACCTACGTTCAGCCCACTCAGATCGCCCGCCTTTACGCCCATGCCGGTGACAAAGGCCATGCCCTCGAATGGTTGGAGAAGGCTTACGAGGAGCGCCTTCCCGCCATGATTCATCTCGCTGTGGATTTGGATTGGAGTTCTCTGGGGAATGAGTCGCGCTTCCAGGATCTAATGCGTCACTTGAATCTCTGAACGAAGGAGGCAGTTATGACTAATCGGGAATTTTTCATTCGCTGCTGGGAAGACGAGTACCCAGTCTTTTTGAAGACATTCATGGCAGTTCCCGCCGACCGCTGGGGCTACCGGCCGCATCCGAACTCGCGCTCGGCTGCTGATCTGGTGTGGCTGCAGGTGGTCGAGAAACGATGCTGGACTGAACTCTTGGAGACCGGGAAGATCAACTGGGCAATACCTCCAATCACCATGAACCTGGCTGAAATGATGGCCGCCTACGAAAAAGCTCACCGTGAACTGGCGCCGCGCCTGCGCGAAGTGGATGACACCAGTTGGGCGTGGAAGCCCGCCCAGTTCGCGGTGGACGGCAAGGTGTTTTATGAGACCAGCCTGGGCCACATGTTCTGGCTTGGGCTTTTTGATGCCATCCACCATCGCGGACAACTTAGCGTGTACATCCGTCCAATGGACGGCAAGGTGCCTGCCATTTATGGTCCCTCGGCCGATGATGAGGTTGATCTGCACCAGCCACTTTTTGGCGGGGAAACTGTGCTCGCAATGACCCACGGCTAGAGCTGCCGCGTCAGCAATAAGCTGCCGGTGGCGGTTGATGGAAGAGTCAGAGTGGTGCACGCTGATGGGAAATGGGACGCATTCCGCGCCCATTTTTTGCCCGTACCGTCCCGCTGCAGGGTCAGGGTTGTACCCGTCGTCGACCCGGAAGGTATTGGCCAAAAACTGCCATTTTCACCGCGGGCCATCTGGACGCCAAATGAATTCCATCTCCAGCGCAGGGACTGTTCCTGCCCTCATTCCACGACCACTGACGCTCCACCTCTGGGTTCTATGTCCTTCCGTCACCTAACTCCGCAACCCACTCCCGCCCAACAGCGGTTTACAATAAAGACAACTTCCCGAAAGGACAGCTTTCCGGCAGTGGGAATCGAGGCCTCCGTCTGGCCCCTAACTCCTCCCGCCTGAACCCAGATGTTCGGCCGCGACGAAAAAGTATCGCCCATGCGCTTGACCGCGGTGCAGTACATTGTGCTGGGCATTTTCCTGATTCTGGCCTACGGCCTTTGGCGCCTCCAGGTAGTCCAGAGCGACTTCTACGCCACCCTGGCTGAGAAAAACCGCATCCGCAACGTGCCGATTCTCGCCCCGCGCGGCAGAATTCTCGATCGCGAGGGCCGTACCATCGTCGACAATTACCCGTCGTTCACTGCGCTGCTGCTGCGCGATTCTTCCCGTGACCTCACCGCCGACGCCGATCTGATCGCGCAAGGCCTGCATCTCGATCCCAAAGAAGTCAAAGACCGCATCCGCCATTTCGCCGCGTCGCCGCAATACCAACCGATTTATTTGAAAGACGACATCACTCCCGACGAACTGGCTTTCATCGAGTCTCATCGCAACGAATTGCCGGAACTCGACACCATCATGGCCCACCGCCGGCTCTATCCCCGCAACGGATTCATGGCGCACCTGATCGGCTATGTGGGCGAAGTCAGTGAAGAGATGCTCAACCAGCCGCAATTCGAGCTTTACAATCCCGGCGACGTGGTCGGCAAATCCGGGGTTGAACTCCAGTACAACACAATACTGATGGGCAAGAACGGTTCGCGCCGCGCCGTCGTCAACAGCCATGGCAAGGAAGTCCAGACCCTCGACGACACTCCCGCTCAACCGGGGCGCCCGCTCAAACTTACCGTCGACCTTGATCTCCAGATTGCCGCTGAACAGGCCCTCGAAGGCCACAATGGCGCCATCGTCGCCATGGATCCGCGTAATGGCGAAATTCTCGCCCTGGTGAGCCGGCCGACCTTCAATCCCAACGATTTCGCAGTGCGGGTTTCGCGCGACCAATGGTCGAAGCTGGTCAATGACGACGACCATCCACTGCTCGACAAAGCCATCCAGGCACAACTCGCACCAGGCTCGACCTTCAAGGTCATCATGGCTACCGCAGGCCTTCAGGAGGGCATCGCCCAGGACATGCACGTAACCTGCAACGGCGGCGCGACTTTCTACGGGCGTTATTTCAAGTGCTGGGTAACGGCCGAGCATCGGGTCCACGGCGTGGTGGACATCAACAAGGCCATCTATCAATCCTGCGACGTTTTCTTTTACACCCTGGCGGAGAAGCTGGGCATCGGCCGCATCGCAAAATACGCCACCCTGTTCGGATTGGGCCAGCGCACCGGCATTGACCTGCCGCAGGAAGTCACCGGCGTCATGCCTTCGGAAGAGTGGAAGATTCGCAACTACAAACAGAAATGGTACGCCGGCGAGACCATTTCTGTGGGCATCGGCCAGGGCGCAGTCACCGCCACACCCATTCAGATGGCGCGCGCCATTGGCGCCATCGCCAGCGGCGGCCTGCTGGTGCGTCCCCACGTCACCAACCCACAAGACCTGCCGCCCGGCGTGATTCCCGCGAGCAACTCACCAGATCAAGTCAAGATCCCGCTCGATCCCCAAAATTGGCAGATCATCACCGACGCCTTGGCCAACGTGGTCAACCCCGGAGGCACCGCTCCCAGCGCCCATCTCCAGGGCATCGACTTCGCCGGCAAGACCGGCAGCGCCCAGACCATCAGCAATGCGCTCAAAGCAAAACTCGGCGCTGTGGGGAAGGCCAACTTCAAAGACAACGGCTGGTTCGTCGGAGTCGAGCCTCGCCGCAATCCAGAAATCGTAGTCTGTGCATTGTTAGAAGAAGGCGAACACGGATACCTGGCAGCCCGCACCGCCGCCCAGGTCATCAAGGCCTACGTCGAGAAGCAGCGGCGCACGCCCAGCAAAGTTGCGCAGAAAGAAAAGCCGGTAGAAATCGGCGCAGTGTGGAACGATGCTGATCCCGACGGCGAGGACAACGATTCCCTGCGAGCCGGGCGTTTAGTGATTGATTTAACAAAGGAGCGCCTGCCCCTGGCAGCGGCTGCACCGGGGGTGAATTAATGGCCAACGACGAACGACCAACGACCAACGACTAAAGACCAACGACTGACTTATGTCTCGCTACATCTCATTTCGTGATTTCGACTGGGTCCTGTTCATCTTCGTCCTGATGGTCTGCGCCTTGGGGGTGACTGAGATTCGCAGCGCCACGGTGCACACCAAGTTCGCCGGCGCGCACATCCGGCAGATCTACTGGATCCTGGCTGGCATCGCCTGCATGTTCCTGATGAGCCTGGTCAACTACCAGCTTCTACTGGAGCGGGTGCACTGGATGTACGTCGCCGCCATCGCTTCCTTAATGATGGTCATGATTTTCGGCCACCGCTACCTGGGCGCCAAGCGCTGGGTCAAAATGCCCGGCGGCTGGCATTTCCAGCCCTCGGAGTGGGTCAAGCTCATCTTGATCCTTGCCGTGGCCAAGTATTTCAACGACCTGCACCAACGAGAACTCACCTGGAACGATTTCATTAAAGCCGGCGCCATCGTCGGTATTCCCATGCTGATGGTCCTCACCCAACCCGATCTCGGCACTGCCCTGACCTACATTCCCATCGCCATCATGGGCCTGTTCCTCGGAGGTCTGCGCGCCAAGCAGGCGCTTACGGTAGTAATGCTTGCCGGGCTCATGATGCCTTTAGCCTGGCACGGTCTGAAGCCCTATCAACGCGATCGTTTGACCAGCTTTCTGGAACCCGAAGCCGACAGCCAGGGTTCCGGATACCAAGTAATTCAATCACTTATAGCGGTTGGCTCCGGCGGAATTTGGGGCAGCACCGCGGGATCGCAAACCCATCTTTCCTTTCTCCCGGTGCCTCAGACCGACTTCATTTTCGCGGCTTTTGCCGAGGAACATGGGTTCGTAGGCGCTCTGAGCGTGATGCTGTTATACTTTATAGTGTTGATGCGCTTGACCCAGAATGCGCAGACAGCGCCCGACCGCGCTGGTACATTCGTGGTAATGGGTGTGGTGGCTGTGCTTAGCTTTCACATCCTGGTCAACATCGGCATGGTGGTCGGCTTTATGCCGGTCACAGGAATCCCCCTACCTCTAATGAGTTATGGCGGATCTTCCGTTTTGTTCATGTTTCTGGCGTTGGGTATTGTGATGAATGTTCGCATGCGCCGTTTCGTGAACTGAGGGAAGACAGTAGAGCATTGCCGCACTCGTGCGGCGGAAAACAAGATTACGATCGCCCTCGCGTGAAGAGGGCACACACCGGTCACGACGGGCAGTCACGACCGGGCAGGATTGAAGCAAATTTACTGCCGGGCGGGTAACGGCCCCCTCAGATGTGAGAGAGCGGTCACAACCCCGGCGAGAGCAATGCGATAAGTGAGAAGACTTTTTAAGTTTGCACAGCTAATACGGCCACCGGCAAGTGCCGGTACCGAGCGCCGTGCCTTACCCGGGCCGGCCATCGCGATGCTCAATCCTCCCGTTCGTTTCCTGCCTGGTTGCCGGTGATTTCCTCGCGCCCTTGAACGGCGCAGGACCGGAGTTAGCATGACAAGAGAATTGTATGTTTCTTCCACCCCGCATGAAACCCGAGTGGGGATGGTAGAAGACGATCTGCTCGCAGAAATTTACCTGGAGCGCGAAAACGAATACACCTTAGCGGGGTCCATCTACAAAGGCCGGGTCACCCGCGTATTGCCCGGCATGCAGTCCGCATTCGTGGACATCGGCTTGGAACGCGACGCCTTCCTGTACGTCTCCGATTTTATGGAGCTGCCGGAAGAGGATGAGGTGGATGAGATTCCCGCCGACCGGATGACCCCGGCACAGCCGTATCAACCCCAAGCCGAAGGCCAGCCGGTCATGGAGAGCGCGATCCCGGCTGCGGAGGTTCCGTCCGCCGCAGAGGCTGAGCCCCAGCCCGCGGAGAATCGCCCCAGAAGCGGAGGCGAATCGCGCGAAGGACGTGGCGACTGGCGCAGCCGTCGTCGAGGGCGCGGACGCCGCGGCGAACGCCTGCCGGAGAACCGGTTCGCTCGCCCAGCCGCCGAGCCTGCACGCAGCGAACGTAGCGAACGCCCAGAACGAAGCGAGCGCCCAGAACGTAGCGAGCGCTCGGACTACGGGCCGCCCCCGGGTTACCAGCCGATGCTGCTTCCCGGCGAGTCGATCTCGAAGTATTCGCGCATGAGCCAGGCACAAACGGCTGCGCCGCCACGCACCGAGCCCTCCGCCACACCCACGCAAGGCCCGGTACCTATTGCTTCTGCGTTTCCTGAGGATGAGCCCCTATTCACGGCCGAGCGAGCCGAAGTATCCCACCAGGTGCCGCGCGCCCGAGGCGCCGCTGCCAACGCCGAAGTCGCATCTCCAGAGTGGGACGGCGACCCACTCGACCGGCAACAGATGAATGGGGCGGAAGTGTTCGGCGGGACATCAGCAGAAGAAGAGAATTTCAATCGAGAGGACCGCCCGAAGGTCGTGATGTCCGATCGCGCCCCCACTGCTGGCACCGTGGAAGAGCAAGTGATCGAAGAGGAAGAAGCAGATCTGAACTCTTACGTCGAGGATCTCGAGGACGACGCCGCTTTCGAAGAACTGGAAGAGGAGACTCAACATGCCGGGGACTACCGCGGAGGCGTAGCCCAGGAAATGGCCGCATCGAGTGCGGCCGTAGAAGAAACCGTCGCCGGGGAAATCCCTGCGAGCGGAGAGGTGCTGAACGGCACCACCACTCCGGAAGAATCGGAAGAATCGGAAGAGGAAGCCGAAGACGCCGAATTGGAAGAAGCTCAAGCCGAAGCCGAAGCCCTGCTGGCAGCCGAATCCGGCGGCGCGCCGGTAGAAGCCCGCGCCGAAGTCCGCGCCCCGGCAGAGACCGCAGCCTTGACCCAGCGCGCCCCGCGCCCCGGCTTTGACCGTCGGCCCGGTCGAGGCGGACGCCGCGGTGGAGGTGGTCGTCGCTTCAAACGCCGCGAACCGCAGAACCTGCCCCTCATCAGCGACCTGCTTAAAGAAGGTCAGGAAATTCTCGTCCAGATCGCCAAGGAACCCATCGCCAAGAAAGGCGCCCGCATCACCAGCCACATCGCGCTCCCTGGCCGCTTTCTGGTCTACATGCCGACGGTGAACCACACTGGGGTGTCGCGCAAGATTGCATCCGAAGAAGAACGCCAGCGCCTGAAGCGCATCATCATCAGTGAGCGCGAGAACGGCCATGGCGGTTTCATCGTTCGCACTGCTGCCCAGGGAGCCTCCGAAGACGAGCTCCGCGCCGACATCCGCTTCCTCAAAGGCCTGTGGACGGAGATCAAGAACCGCGCCGAAAGCGACAAGTCGCCAGCTCTGATCTATCACGATCTGAACGTGGTCGAACGCGTGCTCCGCGACCAGGTCACCTCCGACTTCTCCGCCATCTGGGTCGACACCGAGCAGGAATACGAACGCGTCCTGCGCTTCGCCACCCGCTTTCAGCCCGCGCTGGTGAAGCGCGTCAAGCTCTACAGCAAAGAAACGCCGCTGTTCGATCAATTCGGTTTGAACGAAGAAATCAACAAGGCCCTCAAGTCGAAAGTCTGGCTCAAGAGCGGCGGCTACATCGTGATCAACCAGACCGAGGCCCTGGTCGCCATCGACGTGAACACCGGCAAGTACGTCGGCAAGACCGCGCGCCTCGAAGACACCATCGTCAAGACCAACGTCGATGCCATCAAAGAGATTGTCCGCCAGGTCCGCCTGCGCGACCTCGGCGGCATCATCATCATCGACTTCATTGACATGGACGAGCGCCGCAACCGCCAGAAAGTAATGCAGGCTTTGGAAGAAGCTCTGCGCGCCGATCGCGCCCCGTCCAAGGTTCTGCAATTTAACGATTTCGGACTGGTGGCCATTACTCGCAAGCGGGTCAAGCAATCGCTGGAGCGCACCATCGGATCGCCTTGTCCCTATTGCCAGTCCACCGGCTACGTGAAATCGGTGACCACGGTGTGCAACGACATTTACGTCGAAATGCGGAAGATGGCTGCTCACCTAGACCACTCTGACGTGATGCTGCGAGTAAATCCAGAAGTGGCCAAAGCGCTCAAAGCCAACAGCGCCCGCCTGCTGACGGAAATGGAAGAGCTGACCAAGAAGACGGTGATCATCAAAAGCGATCCCGCGCTGCACCAGGAACAGTTCGACATCAACTAGGATGCCCATTGCTCCACTCAAGTGGGTGCCCCACTCCTTGCACGTTCTGTGCGCAAGGGGTGGGCGCTCTCACCCTCGTAGAATATCTCGGGAGGGCACGGCTCCAGCCGTGCGGTCAAGCAGGAACACCTTTCGGCTTCATCCCAGTTCTAGCAGGCTGCGGAAAAATGGACTCCGCGACTTAGATTCTCTCCGGTCTCAGTGATGTTGTGATTCGGGAACGGTTCTCGCTGCTTTCGAGAATCGATCAATTCTCGAAGAACGAATCCATTGACAGCGGGTGCTTAAAATACTCATCCTTCCACTTGGGATTGAGACGGTCGAGTAGCAGGCCCTCGGCGGCACCGAAGGAGTAGACAACCGTGCGCTTCCATTCACGGAGATCGGCCAGCTTGAGCTCGTTGAGAGTCTCAGTTCTCGCCTTTGCAGCGTAGGTCGTGAATGGCTCGAAGTCGAAGAGGGCAGTGTATCCTGCGGTCGGTTGATACTGCGCAGCAGCTTCAGCGGCTTTGATCTGTGTGTAGCGAGCGATTCCTTCCTGCCAAAGCTGGAAGTTGAAGTACCTGTTGTCGTCCGACGATAGCTGCGCAAAGAATTTCTTGCGTTCCTGGACGTACTGCCTTGCAAGCTTTGCGAGCTTGCCCTTGTCAGGTTCATTCACGGCGCTGAACAGCAGATCGCGAAGGCTCGCAAATGAGTGCGCCACTTCCGGCTTCTCGTAGGGAAACGGGTAGTTCAGCATCCACATGCCCGTGGTGTCTCCGTGGCTTAAGCCCAGGTCTCCCACGGCCTGGAAGTATCCGGGCTGGGCATTCTGTAGCTGATGGAAGTGCTCGTGCATAAGCGTTATGAGCCATGGCGTGCTGGTCTTGCTGCTTGTATTTTGCGGTTCGCCGATAATAATGACCGACGGCGGCCCGAAGGCCGGGTAGGTAGCTAGCAAGTTCGTCGCGAACTGGCGCGACCGGGCGTAGAAGCCGTCTCCGACCTCTTTGAAATCCTTGGGTGGCGCGGGATGATGAGTCAAGAATTCTTCGTTTGGTGTCACCAGCAGCAGAGGCGCGGGAACCTGGCTCCAGTTGGGCCAGATTTGGTCCTGAATCTGAGAGGCGAGCCGATAGAATTCGTGTACGCGGACAGCATCATCCACGGGAATTTGCTGCGAGGGGATTTGGGCAAATGCAGCCATTGCGAGCAGCAATGTGCTAAATAGGGGTCGCATTTGCAACGTTAGACGCACGAGAGACATAGCCGGTAGCGGCTTCTATTATGTCCGCTTTCGGGCTCGAAGGGACATTGGGCAGAGCCAGGAATAGCCGTCCTGACCCTTTTTCCGCAGCCTGCTAGGTGGGGCGGCGCTTCAGCGCCGCATTAGAGTAGCCAACGACCGGTTTTAGCCTGCCCTGAGCCGAACGGCGAAGGGACCAACGACCAACGACGGTTTCCTACACCACCACCGCTTCCTTATATTCCCCAAACACTTTCCGCAAAGTGTCCGAGATTTCGCCGACGGTCGCACAAGCCTCAACCGCCGCCACAATCTGCGGCATCAAGTTCGCCCCCGAACGCGCCGCCTCCTCGATCTTCTTCAGAGATTCTGACCAGGGCTTCGCCTCCCGCCGCGCCCGCAGCGCCCGCAAGCGTTCCACCTGCTTGCGCTCCAGCGACTCGTCCAGGTGCAGCAGCGGCACCGGCTTTTCTTCTTCTTGCCGAAAGCGATTTACGCCCACCACCACGGCTTCGCCATCGTCCACGGCTTTCTGGTACTCGTAAGCAGCGTTCTGAATTTCCTGCTGTACAAATCCGCGTTCAATGGCTTTCAACATCCCACCCAGAGCGGCAATTTTGTCCAGATACCCAGTCGCTTGCTTCTCTACTTCGTCGGTCAAAGACTCGATGTAGTACGACCCCGCCAGCGGATCGATCGTCTGGGGCACCCCGGATTCATATGCCACAATCTGCTGTGTGCGCAGCGCAATCCGCGCCGCCTGCTCGGTCGGCAGTGCCAGCGCTTCATCGTAGGAATTGGTGTGCAGCGACTGCGTGCCGCCCAGCACCGCGGCCATGGCCTGCAGTGCGGTGCGGACGATGTTGTTTTCCGGTTGCTGCGCGGTCAGCGTAGACCCGGCGGTCTGGGTGTGAAAGCGCAGCATCCACGACTTCGGATTCTTCGCCTTGAACTGTTCCCGCATGATTCGCGCCCACATCCGCCGGGCCGCCCGGAACTTGGCCACTTCCTCCAGAAAATCACTGTGCGCGTTGAAGAAGAAGGAAAGCCTTGGCGCGAACTTGTCCACGTCCAGCCCGGCGCTGATCGCCGCCTGCACATAAGCAATCCCATTGGCTAATGTGAACGCAACCTCCTGCACCGCCGTCGATCCCGCCTCGCGCATGTGATAACCAGAGATCGAAATCGTGTTCCAGTCAGGCAAATGTTCGTTGGTCCAGGCGAACATATCGGTAATGATGCGCATCGCCTGCGCCACCGGAAAAATGTAGGTGCCTCTCGCCACATATTCTTTGAGCACGTCATTCTGCACGGTGCCGGAAAGATGGCGAATCTCGGCTCCCTGGCGGCGGCCCACGGCCACATACAGCGCCAGCAGAATCGAGGCCGTGGCATTGATGGTCATGGATGTCGAAATCTTGGTCAGGTCAATACCATCGAACAGGCGCTGCATGTCTTCAATCGAATCGATGGCCACCCCCACTTTCCCCACTTCGCCCAGTGCCAGGGGGCTGTCGGAGTCCATGCCAATCTGCGTGGGCAAATCGAACGCCACCGACAATCCCGTCGTCCCATTGGCCAGCAAATACTTGTAGCGCTTGTTCGACTCCTCCGCGTTACCCATACCGGCGTACTGGCGCATAGTCCACAAGCGTCCACGGAACATCGTCGCTTGCACGCCGCGCGTGAAAGGGTATTCGCCGGGATAGCCAACCTGGTGGTCGTAGTCCCAGCCTGCAAGATCGGCGGGAGTGTAAACCTGGTGGACCGGGATGTGGGAGGCAGTCTGCGGATCGGGACGCACCTGCTTCGGCTTTGTGACCATTTTCCCTTCTTCCACAACCGGGCCAGAGCCCAAAGACTCAGTGCCTTTTTCTTATCCGCCAGAACGAGCTTACGCCAAACCAGCCAAACAAAAGGGTAAAAGCCGCCGCTAGAACCACGCGGCCGGGACCCAGATGCTTCGTCCACTCCCGCCAGAACGCCAGAGCGCCGATGGCAGCTAAGGCCAAGAAAACAAATCCTGTGACCTCAAGCCACAACTGTCCCAGTACCCGCCCCCAGCGCGCCGCCGTCATCCGGCCGGCTTTCATCACCGCTCCGAAGGTCCGCGTGCGGCGCACTTGCTGGCCGGCAACCCGGGCCACGATCCCCAACTTCTGGCCAGTAGAGAGAGGCGACATCGTCATCGATTTTATCAACTTTCCGGGTTACAATAACGCGGCGCGGGCAGTTTTCCGCATGAGCCGACAGCCGCACAATTGCATCTAAGAGAGTGTGGCCAAGTCGGGCAACCGGGAGGATTCGTGGACCAGGAACTCAAGCAGCTGATGAAGGAACTGGGGGAAGCCATCAACGAGTCGCTGGCCGACTCCGACCAGATTGCCGAAGTCGTCTCCCGCATCAAGGACGGCGGCTACGACATTTTCCTGGTGCTCGAAGCCACCATCGGGGTCAGCAAGCCCGGCGACAAGTCCGCCGACAAGACCTCGCTGGTAACCACGCTCAGCAGCAATCCCGAGTTCAAAATCAGCGACCAGGACCTGAAGTTCCTCAAATCCCTGCGCATCAAGATCGAATCAGAAGATGCGGCGTAAGCTTCGCAGGTTCAGAGTCCACTAGCCTTGTAGATTGAACTCCTACGTCGATGTCTCTCGTTCGCCTCCAATCATTGGTTCTCACCCAGGGTTTCGACAACCTCTTCAACATTCTGATCGCACTGGTTTTCGGGTTTGCCTCCCTCAATATTCTTCACCTGCTAACCCGCCCAGCGCAGCCCGTCCGCGGCCTCAGTTTCGGCGAGATGCTCGCGGTCACGGGCGCGGTGGTCTCTCTGCTTCTCCTCGGAGCGGAGATGCTCCGCATCTATCACGTTTTTCCCATCAAGTTGCAGCCCTGACGGAAGGCTTGGAGAAGATCAGCGGTCAAGAGCTGAAGTTCCTCAAATCCTCGCGCATCAAGATCGAGAAAGTCGCGGCGTAAGTTTCACTCCTAAGACGCCGGCATACCGTTCAAAATCGCGGTCGGTGGTAAAGATCTGCCAACCCCGGCGCCCCGCGACCGCACAGATCAGGGAATCAATCTCCGACCCCGCCACGCCCTTGCTTCGGCACTGATGGCGCTGCCGCCAACATCCCCATTTTCCCTGTGCTAGTATGAGCGGTTCGTGGGGATTCGGTGGCGGGGATTGCATGAAAGACACGCTGGGAGTTTTGTTGGCGGGAGGAGTCGGGGAACGGCTGTATCCCCTGACCCGCGACCGCGCCAAGCCAGCGGTCACTTTCGGCGGTATCTACCGCATCATTGACGTGACCTTGTCGAATTGCGTCAATTCCGATCTGCGCCGGGTTTACATCCTCACGCAATACAAGGCGCTTTCGCTCAACCGGCACGTGCGCGAAGGATGGGGCAACATTGTGGGGAGGGAACTGGGAGAGTTCATCGAAGTGCTGCCGCCGATGAAGCGGGTGAGCGAGGAGTGGTACCAGGGCACGGCGGACGCCGTGTATCAGAACATTTATTCGATTGGGTCGGAACAGCCGCGGCACGTGCTCATTTTGGGGGGCGACCATATTTACAAGATGAATTATGGCCGCATGATGAAGCAGCATCAGGACTCGGCGGCGGATGTGACTTTGGCGACCATTCAGGTGGATCCCGCTGAGGTCCACCGTTTCGGCGTGGTGGACATCGACAACGATCATCGCGTGAATGGGTTCCTGGAAAAGCCGCAGGAGACGGCGCTGCGCTCGCCTTACAATCCGGTGAAAGTTTCGGCATCGATGGGCATCTATATCTTCAACACCGATGTGCTGATTCCAGTGCTGCTCAAGGATGCCGAGGACCCGAATTCCAGCCACGATTTTGGCAAGGACATTCTGCCCAAGATGGTGGATGAATACCGGGTGTACTCGTTCGATTTCGTGGATGAGAATAAAAAAGAAGCGCTTTACTGGCGCGATGTGGGAACCCTCGAGGCCTACTACGAGGCCAATATGGACATTGTGTCGGTTTCGCCGGTGTTCAATCTTTATGATGCGGAATGGCCGATTCGCACTCACCAGCGGCAGTATCCGCCGGCGAAGTTTGTATTCGCGGAAACCGGGCGTACCGGGACGGCGCTTGATTCCATTGTTTCGATGGGCTGCATTGTGTCGGGCAGTATGGTGAAGAACAGCGTGCTGTCGCCGGACGTGCGCGTGAATTCCTACAGTGAGATCGAGGACTGCATCATGTTTTCCCACGTGAACGTGGGGCGGCATTGCCGTCTGCGGAAAGCCATTATCGACCGCGATGTGCATATTCCCGAGGGGACGACGATTGGATACGACGCGGAAGCCGACCGGCAGCGGTACTTCGTGACCGAGAGCGGAATCACAGTGGTGACGCGAGACTACTCGCTATTCGAGAATCCGGTGGCGGTGAATTATTTTACGAGCGAGTAGGAGTTTCTTCTTCTGGATGCGATCTGGAAGGTCGCGCTAAGAGATTGAAAAACCAGTTCTCAGTTCTCCGTTCCCAGTTCTCAGAGCTTCTTGAATTGCGTCCGCCTTGTTGTAGAATACCGGCAATCTCAGGCTATTGGAGGAAAACGCTCATGCCTGTCTGCCGCCCACTTCTGGCTCTCGCTGCTTTGCTTCTGTCAGGTTCTCCTGCTCTCTGTCAAAGTCGTCCTCCCATCGCGCCGTTGCCCAGCGATCCGCTGGAACTGGCGACTGGTCCCACTAAGGTGCTGGATACGCCGCAGTTGCGGGCGTTGGTTTTGGGATTGCTCGAGCAGGCGCGCCAAAACAATGGCATGCATACGGCTGGCAGCGCGCGTTTCGATCTGAAAGTTTCGTTCACCTCCAGCGGACAGAATCGCTACGCCGGGAACGGCGATCTGGAAGAAACCTGGATGTCGGGAAAGGTCTGGCGCTGGTCGGCGCACCTGGCCGATTATTCGCTCGACCGCATTTTCTACCGGGGTTATGTGTTTGACGAGAAGGCGTCCGCCCCGATGCCGCTTCGGCTGCGGTTGGTACGGGCGGCGGTATTTTGGCCGATCAATGGCAACTTTGCGCCGGCGTATCTGCGAGTGGCGACCGCGAAATGGGATGGCGATGAGGTGATGTGCATTCTGCGTTCCCGCGGCCCTGCCGATGACGAACCGGAGGCGGAAAATTCGGAGTCGGCCAATAATGTGGGGCGGAGATGGGGAGAGCGGGAGTATTGCATTGACCCGAAGAGCGGCATGTTGCGCACTTACTCGGAAGCTCCGGGTGTGTATACGGTCTATGACTACAATGACGTGACCATCCACTTTCATGGCCGGAGCCTGGCGCGGCAGATCAGCGTGGTGGAAGGCGGCACCACGGTTCTGAAGATTCACCTCGACAGCATGGAAGATCCGCATGTGACGGATGCGAATTTCTTTACTCCGACGCCGCAGATGCTGGCTGCGGGACCGCAAGAAGTGGCGAACGGGGTGCTCCACTTCTCTCAGGTCGCGTCGGTGGCCGGACGAACGGGAGTGATTCAGCCGGTGGTCGTAATTGCCACCATCAATACCAAGGGCAAGGTGGAGGAAGCGGAAACACCACCTAATTCAGAAGCAGGCTTGAGCGAGGCAGCAATTTCATTGGTAAAGCATACGACGTATGAGCGCGTGAAAAGCGAAGGCGTACCCTATCAAAGACTGGCGTACATCAATGTGAAGTTTGTGCCGGGAAAGTAGGGCCGGTGAGCCGAAAGGAAAATTGGGGAACGTTTCGTCTGTCCCCGAGTTTTCCTGTCCCGCCGCTGCGCGGTGTCGAGCCAGGGCTTTCTTTTGTAACAACTGCAGGTGATGAAGTGGAGATCGCCGGTGCCATAGTAGCGCCTTAGACCTTTGGGCATGAGCGGAGGTTAGGAGTTCTTCGCCGAAAAGCTGTGACGGGTGACCACACCCGCCCCTTGCAAAAAGCGCAAGGAGCGGGGCACCCGCGCATCTTCCGCCTAAGCCTATGGAGCCGCGAGGCTTAGTGGACTAGTTCTTTCGTCATCTTTCTCCCGATTTCGCCGCAGACGACAATGTAACAGGTCTTCCGCCGGCACCCGTAGTGCTCCTCACGGCTTGTCGATCAAGATAGGAACCATTCTTACTTTTGTTCTGGAGGTTGCCGATGTTGCTGCGTACGCCGGTGTCATCTGTGCTGGGACGAGCGGCCGTGGTTGTGATGCTGGTAATTTTCACCCTGCTTTCGCCGGGCGTGTTTCTATCCGCCCAAACGGTGGATGGGCAGAGAGCACTGTTTGCGCAACCGCATGACCGCATCACCGGCTACATTGATGACGAGCGCACCATCGTGTTGCGCGGCAACCGGCATCCCCTGGCGACGGCGGCCAATGATGTTGGCGTGGTCTCAGACTATTACCGCATGGAGGGCATAATTCTAACTTTGAAGCCCTCCCAGCAAGCCGCGCTCGACTCGTTGGTCGCGGCGCAGCACGACCCGGCATCCCCGTATTACCAGCATTGGCTTACCCCGGAGGAATATGGTGAGCGGTTCGGAGCGTCAGAAAATGACCTGGAAGAGATTGTAAATTGGCTGGAAGAGCACGGCTTGGATTCGGTGGAAATCGGGCCCAGCCGCAGTTCGGTGGTGTTTAGCGGCGCGGCCGCGCAGGTAGCGGAGGCATTTCATACTCCCATTCACGCCTATCAGGTGGGCGGCGAACTGCACCATGCCAATGCCCAGGATCCGGAGATTCCCGAGGCGCTGTCGGATGTTGTAGCCGGAGTGGTCTCGCTGCATGACTTCCGCAGTGCGCCGATGCACACCGAACTGCAGCGCCCGGCGCCCGAGTTTTCCGCGGGTAGCACGCACTACATGGCGCCGGCTGATTTTGCCACCATTTACGATGTCGCGCCGCTCTATCAGCAGGCGATCGACGGCAGCGGACAAAGCATCGCCATCGTGGGCCGTTCCAATATCCACATTGCCGATATCCGGCAATTTCGGAGTATGTTTGGGCTGCCGGCGAATGATCCGCAGATCATCTTGAACGGCGCCAACCCGGGAGTTCTTAGTTCCGGGGAAGAATCGGAAGCCGACCTGGATGTGGAATGGTCGGGCGCAGTGGCGAGAAAGGCCACCATCAAGTTTGTGGTGTCGGCTTCCACCAATACCAGTGATGGCGCCTACCTGTCGGCGCAATATATCGTGAACCACAACCTGGCGCCGGTGATGAGCATGAGCTTCGGGTTGTGTGAAGCGGCGCTGGGGGCATCGGGAAACAGTTTTGTCAACAGCCTATGGCAACAGGCGGCGGCACAGGGCATCAGCGTCTTCGTTTCCTCGGGGGACAGCGGGGCGGCGGGATGTGATTCTTCCTCGGTCACTCGGGCTACGCAGGGGCGCGCCGTCAACGGGCTGTGCTCCAGTCCCTACAGTGTTTGTGTGGGTGGTACGCAGTTCAGCGACAGCAATTACAGCCTGTACTGGGGAGCGTCGAATAGCACTACCCTGGGCTCGGCGCTGAGCTACATTCCGGAGGCGGTGTGGAACGCGAGCGGAGCTGGCGGGTTGTGGGCAGGCGGCGGCGGAGTCAGCGCGCTTTATGCAAAGCCTGCGTGGCAGAGCGGAGTTGGTGTTCCGGCGGATGGCAAGCGGGATGTGCCCGATGTCTCGCTGAGTGCGGCAGTACACGACGGCTACCTCATCTATATGAACGGGGACGACCTCGTCAGCGGAGGCACCTCGGCGGCTTCGCCGTCGTTTGCCGGGTTGATGGCGCTGGTGGTCGAGAAGATGGGCGCGCGGCAGGGGAACGCCAACACTATATTTTATTCGTTGGCGAATGATCAGAGGTTTGGAGGAGCAGCAGTATTTCATGACGTTAAGGTGGGGAATAATTCGGTGCCCGGTGTCACCGGGTTCAACGCCGTTGCGGGGTACGATCAGGCCACAGGGTTGGGATCGGTGGATGCGAATGTTTTGGTTAACCACTGGAAAGATGCCGCGGGGGCGGCTGCAATTCACTTGAGTTTGTCGTCGGGCGCAGCCTCGGTCACTCGGGGCGCCAGCGCGAAGGTGACCGCGCGGGTCAGTTTGAGTGGCGGGTTCAATGCGCCGGTAGTGTTTACGGCCAAAGGATTGCCGTCGGGAGTGTCTGGAAGTGCGCTTCCCGCTTCGCTGGCTGCGCCGGGTGCGGGGACGTCGGTTTTGAGCCTGACGGCGGCGTCCAGCGCGAAGCCGGGGAAATATACCGTGACCGTCTCGGCAACGGCAGTGGGCTCGGCGATTACGCAGAATGCGGTGGTAAGTTTGACGGTGAATTAGGAAAGTTTCTGAGTACGAGCTCCGGTAGCAAAAGTCAGCGTGGGGCGACTCACCGAGGGGTAGAGGCAGGCTTCTTCTGGCGCTCAGCCAGAATCTCTTTCAATCTCTTTTTTTCGATGGCGACACCCGCACGGGCGGCTTGGGCCATCTTTTGCGCCATTTCTGTCAGGTTCGGAGTCACCACTTAAGAATACTCCAAAACAGTGTCTGGGAAGACGATTTTGGTGCCCCTAAAATCAATGAGTTGGCGGACGGAATGGGGCCCCTCGAGGAACACAACCCAGCCTTTTGACTGCCTGTTACAATGCCTTGTTTCCCGGCATTCTGAGAACTTCTGCGGCCACCATAACGTATTGATTGTGTGGTGTTGAGCCCGGATGCTGTCGAGTCGATGTCCGGGAGTTCCTAGAGTTCCCGGGAGTTCCGGTTGGAAGATGCTCAAATCGCTGCGCTGCTTGTCCGTCGCTGCATAGCCGGCGATGCGGTGGCGTGGGAGGAAATCGTGCAGCGCTACAACCGGCGGATTTACAACATCTGTTACCGTTTCGCGGGATCGGCGGATGACGCTCAGGATCTGACGCAAGAGGTCTTCATCAAGATGTACCGGACGCTGAAAACCTACGACGTGGAACGCGGCGCATTCATGACCTGGGTGACGACCATCACGCGCAACTTGCTGGTGGATCATTTCCGCAAGACCAAGCAGGACCGCATGACGGATTCGCTGGATGTGGCTTCTTCCGAACATGAGGATGCCATGCCTTTGAGCGAGCGAATTCCGGATCATGCCCCCATGCCGGATACGCGGGCACAAAGCCAGCAGGTTGGGGAAGTGGTGCAGCGGGCGCTGACCAAACTGTCTCCAGATCTGCGGGAAGCAGTGATTTTAAGGGACTTACACGATATGGACTATCGTGACATTGCCACGGTACTAAAGGTACCGGAGGGAACCGTCAAATCGAGAATTAACCGCGGGCGAGCGGAACTTGCGCGCCTGCTCCAACGTACATATAAACAGGTGATGTGATGGCAGCGGAACCCCATAACGACATGCAGTGCAACGAGTTCGATGCCCTGCTCAGCGACGCCCTGGATAAGATCCTGACTGGGCCCAAGGCGGAAGCCTTTTTGGCCCACGGCAAGACTTGCGCAGTGTGCGGACCGCTGCTGGCAGAGGCTGAGATCGGCAAGCACTGGCTGGAGCAGTTGGTGGAAGTCGAGCCTCCCGCCATGCTGATGCACAATATTTTAGCGGCTACGGTCGGCCTGGACACGGCACGCATGGCGGCGACCTCGCCGGTTCGAGCGACCTGGCTCGAACGCATGATCGAGCGGGCGCGCATGGTGGTCCGCCCGATCGCCGCCGTCGCGCGGCAGCCGCGCTTTGCCATGTCATTCGGCATGGCGTTTTTCTCGCTCTCGATTTCGCTTAGCTTGTTTGGAGTGAAATTGAGCGATGTGCGCCACGCCGATCTGCGTCCGAGCGCGATCAAGCGGTCTTATTACGAGACCAGCGGCCGTATGGTGAAGTACTACGAGAACATCCGCTTCGTGTATGAGATTGAATCGCGTGTGCGCGAGTTCAAGCGCGCCACGACTCCTGCGGAACCCGCACCGCAGAAGAAGGAAAAGAACGACAATACCAGTGGACAACCCGATGACAAGCAACAACGCAACTACAGTCAGGGAGAGCGCCAGGTAATGCTGGCGGCCCTTCCTGATAACCCGCCTGTAGTGGAGTTAGCAAATCTGGCCACACTCAGGAGGATTTCATGAACTGCGCCAACCACCCCAGCACTGCCGCCGTGGCTTATTGCCGCACTTGCGGGAAACCCTTGTGCGCGGCTTGCACGCGAGACGTGAAAGGCGTCATCTATTGCGAGAACTGCCTGGCTGACCGCTTGGCCGGAGTGCAACCGGCGGTCACGCCGCTGGCGCCGGGAGTCGTTTCCGCAGCGCCCGTAGCGCCAACTTCCGGGCCAAATCCGGCTGTAGCCGGCATTCTCGCCGGGTTCTTCCCCTTCGGCGTGGGCGCTGTGTATTGCGGCCAGTACGCGAAGGGTCTGGCCCATCTGCTGATTTTCTTCGGCTTGGTCTATGGCGCGAGCAATTCCGACAGCATGGACTGGCTGTTCGGAATTGGAATCGCCTTCTTCTATGTCTGGCAGATCATTGACGCCGTGCGCACGGCGCACGCCGTCTCCGCCGGCCAGCCTGCGCCTGATCCTCTGGGCTTGGGCCAGGCATTTGGTGCGGGAGAGAAAGTTGACTCCGCCAAGATTCCGGTGGCTGCGGTGGTGCTCATCGGCCTCGGTGTGCTGTTTCTGTTGCAAACGATGGGCGTATTTGAGTTCAGCGTAGGGAGGATTGCGCCGTTTCTCTGCATCGCCCTTGGACTTTGGCTTTTTGCCAAGCGATGGGGTTGGATTCGATCGAATCGAATCTATAGCCAAAGGGATCGCATGCGCGGGCTGACCGGGCCGGTGGTGCTGGTCACGCTGGGAGTGCTTTCGCTGGTCGAAGACATGGGCGGCCCGCGCTGGCACCGTACCTGGCCGATATTGCTGCTGGCGATTGGCGTCACCAAGCTGCTGGAGCGGCAGGGGCCGACTCTGCCTCCACCGGCGATGCCGGGTTCAACTGGGCCGGGTTCGACCGGGGCGGGCAGCGGTGAGGTTCAGCCGCCGGTGAGTGAGGTGCAAAATGGCTAGCCCAACGCAAGTTCCTCCTCCGATTCGGCATCGGCGTTCGCTGTCAGGGCCGATCGTGCTGATCGCAATCGGCGGCATTTTCCTCCTTGGCACCATGGGCGTGCTGAATTGGGGAAATCTCGCGCACTGGTTTGCGCACTACTGGCCAGTCATCCTGATCGTGGCCGGCGTCATCAAGCTGATTGAGTATCAGGCGGCGCAGAGAGAAGGCACGCGGGCCTCGGGTATCGGCGCCGGCGGCATTTTTCTCATCATCCTCGTGGTGTTTTTTGGTTTGCTGGCGACTCAGGCATCGCGTTTCAACTGGGGAGAGCTGCGTGATCAAATCGATATCGACGACAGCGACTTTACCCTCTTCGGGCAGAAGTACACCTACGAGGACAAGCTGGCGCAGGATTTCCCCGCCGGCAGCGCTCTGCATGTAACCGACTTGCGCGGGGCGGTGAACGTCAGCGCCGGAGACGACAACCAGATACGTGTTTCGGTGCACAAACGGATCAATGCGGACAGTGCGACCGATGCTGACAAGTGGAACGCGGGCACCAAACCGCAGATCAGCGTGAACGGCGGAGTGGTTTCGCTCAATGCCAACAACCAAGCGGCGGGCGATCATGGCATAGCAGCTGATTTGGATATTACGATTCCCCGGAAGGCTCCGGTGACAATCTCCACGCGTTACGGCGACGTCAGCGTGGTAGGACGGGACGGCGACGTGCAGATTTCGGCGCAGCACGATGATGTGACAGCGACCGACATCAACGGGAAAGTCAGCCTGACGCTGGAGCACAGTTCGGCGCGGATATCACAGATTTCGTCGGATGTTTCGATTGAGGGACGGGCCAATGATGTTTCCATAGAGGACGTTAAGGGTGCGGTTCGCCTGGACGGCGAGTTTATGGAGAGTGTGAAGCTGTCGCGGCTGGCGCAGGGAGTGACCTTCCACTCGTCCCGGACCGACCTGCAGTTTTTCCGTCTCAATGGCGATCTGGATCTGGATTCGGGTGATTTGTCAGCCTCGGACGTGGTTGGCCCGGTGCGGTTGAGCACCCGCGCCAAGGATGTTCGTTTGACTGGCGTGGCGGGCGACGTGCGCTTGCAAGATGAAGACGGCTCGGTGGAACTGCACATGAGCAAGCTGGGCAGCGTGCAGTTGGAGAACCGCAAAGGTGATGTGCAGATCTACGTTCCGGATAAGGCTGGATTTCAGGTGGATGCGCGGTCGCGCGGCGGGGACATAGAGACGGACTTTGATGCGCTGAAGGTGGACAACCGGGAAGATCAGGCGACGGCGACTGGAACGGTGGGCGGCGGGGGACCGCATCTGGTGGTGACCAATGAGCATGGGACCATCGAGATTCGCAAGGGATCGTCAGTAGCGGAAGCGCCGCCTGCGCCGCCTGCGCCACCCGCGTCCAAAGCGCCACGCGCGCGGCCGGCGACCCCAAGCGCGCCCGCGGTGACCGAAAACTAGGATCTTCTCAGAACAGGTTAGCCGCCCTGGGCGGGGCAGTCCCTTCACTTTTCGCGGCGCGCCCTTACACTCCAGCCTGTCACCGTGTTATTTTCAAAGTTCCTCCCGCGAGCATGGGGACAACCGAAGCATGATCCGTTCTTATAAGGGCATCACACCGACGATTCCCGCGTCCTGCTATGTCGATGACTCGGCGCAGATTATCGGCGACGTGGTACTGGGGGAACACGCCAGCGTGTGGATGAATGCGGTGGTGCGCGGCGACGTGCATTCCATCCGCATCGGCGCGCACTCCAACGTGCAGGATTGCAGCGTGCTGCACGGCATGAAAGAACAATACGGGGTCTTCGTGGGCGAGTACGTTACGGTTGGCCATTCGGTGACGCTGCATGGCTGCGTGATCGAGGACCGCTGCCTGATCGGCATGGGGTGCGTCATTTTGAACGGCGCACGGATCGGCGCGGGCTCGATCATTGCCGCGGGCACGCTGATTGCGGAGAAGACGGTGGTCGAGCCGGGCTCGCTGTGGATGGGATCACCGGGAAGATTCCGCCGCAAGCTGGAGGCGAAAGATCAAGAGAGCATTATGCGCTACGCGAATAACTACTTGGGATATAAAGAGGCGTATCTGGCGGAGAGGTAGGAGCATTCGGCATTCAGCACTCAGCATTTGGCCACGCCGACAAGAATTAGCAATTGGCACTTAGCACTTGGTATTTAGCCACGCCGAAGAATGACGCTTCGGCCAACGACTGACGACCATGATTAAAGCGGTACGAGGAACTCGGGATTTGCTGCCGCCGGAGACGGCGCTGTGGAACTTTGTGGAAGCGGCGGTGCGCGATGTGTTCCGCGCCTACAACTTCCAGGAGATTCGCACGCCGATCTTTGAGGAGACGCAGTTGTTTGCGCGGGCCGTGGGCGAAGAAACCGACGTTGTCTCGAAAGAAATGTATACGTGGGAGGATCGCACGCGCGCGGAGAGCGAAAAGGGGCTATCTTTGACCCTTCGCCCCGAGGCCACGGCGGGCATCGTTCGTGCCTACATCGAGCACAAGCTGTGGGATCGCGGATTGAACAAGCTCTACTGTATCGGCCCGATGTTCCGGCGTGAACGCCCGCAAAAAGGCCGCTATCGTCAGTTTTATCAGATCGACGCCGAAGTCATCGGTCCGGCCTCGGCGGGCAGTGACTCTCCCGCGCGCGACGCGGAAATTCTGGAATTGCTGGCGACTTTGCTCGACCGGCTGGGAATTGAGAATTGGACGCTGGAACTAAACTCCATCGGCTGCGCCGAGGATCGGGCGAAGTACAACGACGCTTTGCGCCAAGCGCTTGAGCCGGTCGCGGCCAGGATGTGTGCCGACTGCCAGCGGCGGGCGGTCACCAATCCTCTGCGGGTGTTTGACTGCAAAGTTCCCGAAGATCAGGCGATCATCGAGAAGCTGCCGCGGATCAGCCAGTATCTGGATGAGCCTTGCCGGAAGCACTTCGAACAGGTGCAGGGAATCCTGAAAGCGGTGGCGGTTCCTTTTACGCTAAACGACCGTTTGGTGCGTGGCCTCGACTATTACACCCGCACTGCGTTCGAGTTCACACACGGAGCGTTAGGAGCACAGAATGCGATTCTGGGGGGCGGACGCTATGATGGGCTTTCGGAATGGCTCGGCGGGCCGAGCGCTCCGGGCATTGGATTTGCCATCGGCGAGGACCGGCTGGTGCTGGCGCTGAAGCAACCGGCCGAGGGGGTTCAAACCAAACCCGAGGTTTACATCGCGCCGCTCGGCGCTGGCATGGATCGCGAAGCCGCGCGGCTGGCGCGGGAATTGCGGCGGCATGACCTAGTAGCAGAGTTAGGGGATGAGACGTTTCGTTTGAAGAAGTCGTTTGAGATCGCCAGCAAGCTGGGCGCGCGATTCATTCTGATTGTCGGCGAGAATGAAGTGAAGGCGGGAGCGTTCGCGTTGAAGAATTTGGAAAGCGGCGAGCAGGTTTCGGTGCCGCGCGGCGAGTTGGCGCAGAAGGTTCAGGCCGGGCGATAACAGTTGGGTTTCGCGAAGGATCCTATGAAACAGATCTGGCTTACGATTTTGTTTTCCCTTGCTATTTGTTGCCCTGCTCAAACCACGGCTGCGGGCGGGGGCGCCCGCGCCACACAGGCGGACCAGATATTGATCGGCCAAACTCAGGCCGTGTTTCAGGCGCAGAAGTCCAAAGATGGCGACGCGCTGAAGCGTCTCGTAACCGACGACTTTCAGCAGGTGGGCAGCGAGGGCAAACTGCACGACAGAGACGACCTTATCGGCGACGCGAAAGACGGCAAGCTTACGGACTACAGTCTCTACAATCTTAAGGTCTTGCCGGTGGACGACAACGCGGCCATCGTCACCTACGATGCCATCATCCACATGACTGAAGGGGACGACCTGCTGGCGCCGCGATATCAGCACTTCTCCGATGTGTGGGTGAAGCAAGGCGAGCAATGGCGGCTGCGGTTCCAGCAAGCCACGGCGCGGCGGCCGATCGATTGATGGATCCGGCGGCCTTCAGTCCCAGGATTTATAATCTTGCATCCGGCTTCGCGCCACATCTCTGATTCAAAAGGGGCAAACTTGCTCGATTTCCTAGGCGATCTTCGGCGAACCCACATGTGCGGGGGGTTGCGCGCTTCCGATGCCGGCAGCAAGGCCGTGCTCATGGGCTGGGTGAACCGCCGCCGCGACCTCGGCAACCTGATCTTTGTTGATATCCGCGACCGCTCGGGGGTTTCGCAGGTGGTATTCAACAAGGAGCGAAATGCCGCCCTTCACGAAAAAGCCTCGGGGTTGCGCAGCGAGTACGTAATCGCCGTGGTGGGCACAGTCAAGCTGCGCGATGCCAACACCACCAACAAAAACATTCCCACGGGCGAGGTCGAACTGGTGGCGGAAGAACTGCGGCTACTCAATGAAGCGAAGCAGCCACCGTTCCTGCCCGGGGATACGGTTCTGCCCAATGAAGAGATGCGTCTAAAGTATCGCTACCTCGATCTGCGCCGCGATGCCATGCAGCACAACATTGAACTGCGGCATAAGATTGCGCTTGCCATTCGCGAGAATCTTTCGGGACAGGGGTTTTTCGAGATTGAAACTCCGTTCATGACGCGGTCGACGCCGGAAGGAGCGCGGGATTATCTTGTCCCCAGCCGGGTGCAGCCGGGATCGTTCTACGCGCTGCCGCAGTCGCCGCAGTTGTTCAAGCAGATTCTGATGATTTCGGGCTTCGACAAGTATTTTCAGATCGTGCGCTGCTTCCGCGACGAAGACCTGCGTGCCGACCGCCAGCCGGAGTTCACGCAGATTGATTTGGAGATGACGTATCCGCAGCCGGAGCGGGTATGGGAAGTGGTGGAGGGATTTCTGAGGGCTGCCTTCAAGGTGGCCGGTCATCAGATCCAAACGCCGTTTCCGCGCATGAGTTATGACGAGGCCATACGTCTTTACGGCAGCGACAAGCCCGACATGCGCTTGCCGGAGATGACCGATGTGCGGGAGGTGTTCGCGGCTGCGGACTTTGAGAAGCTGGGCGTAAATGCCGCCCTGCCGCTGCTGGCCATACGGATTCCGAAGGTCGGCAAGCTGTCGCGCAAAGAGCGGGACGAGAATAAAGAACTGTTTAGCGGCCACGCAACGGAATTCAATGTGCTCGATATGGATCGGCTGGAAAAGTCCATGCCGGAGGCGGCTGAGCAGTTGAAAGGACTATCTTCGGCGCATCCCGATGACCTGATTGCGCTGGTGGGAGCCAGACATTCCTCGCAATTCAAAACCAGTGTGCTGGGGCTGGGCAAGGTGGCAGGTGCCTACCGCTTGCGGCTTGCTGACAAGTATCGCGATAAACATAGGGCCTTCGAGCGAACCGGAGATCCGCGGCAGGATTTTCGTTTTCTGTGGGTAACCGATTTCCCTATGTTCGAATATGACGAGGAGAGCAAACGCTGGGTCCCGGCGCACCATCCTTTTACGTCCCCGCATGAGAAGGACATGGACAAGCTGGAGTCTGATCCGGCCGCGGTGCGGGCGCTGGCCTACGATGTGGTGCTGAATGGCACGGAGTTGGGATCGGGCTCGATTCGTATTCATCGGCAAGATATTCAGCAGAAGATTTTTCATGCGCTGGGGATGACCGAAGACGAGGCTCGCGCGCGCTTCGGATTTTTCTTGGAAGCACTGGAGTATGGAACTCCTCCGCATGGCGGGATTGCGCTGGGGCTGGACCGGATTGCCATGATCCTGGCTGGAGCCGACAGTCTGCGGGAAGTGATTCCTTTCCCCAAGACGGCGCGGGCCGTGGATCTGATGGTGGATGCGCCGACGCCGGTGAGCGAGGCGCAGTTGAAGGAGTTAGGGATCGTGGTGAAGAAGTAGGACCCTCCCTGATGATCTGCCAGCCCGGCTTTGCTTTTTCCTTCTCATCTGCCAAACTGACCCTACCCTATGGGCCGCATTCACGTTCTTTCCGAAGCTGTTGCCAACAAGATCGCCGCGGGCGAGGTGGTGGAGCGTCCGGCCTCGGTGGTCAAAGAACTGTTGGAGAACGCGCTGGATGCGGGTTCCACTCGCATTAAGATTCAGGTCGAAGCCGGCGGGAAGAAGCTGATTCAGATTACCGACAACGGATGCGGTATGGTCCGTGATGATGCTCTGCTGGCCTTCGAACGTCATGCCACTTCAAAGATCAAGAATGCGGAAGACCTGTTGAGCGTGGCGACGCTGGGATTTCGCGGCGAGGCGCTGCCCTCGATTGCTTCGGTGAGCAGACTGCACCTGGAGACGCGGGCTGCCGATGAGGATTCGGGGACGGTGATCGAAATCAACGGCGGTAAGATTTTCAGAGTCGAGGAAGCCGGGCTGCCGGCGGGCACCTCGATCACCATCCGCGATTTGTTCTTCAATACTCCGGCGCGCAAGAAATTTCTGAAGGCGGAGTCGACTGAGCTTTCGCACATCGCATCGCTGGTCACACATTATGCGCTGGCCCATCCGGATAAACATTTCGAGTTGCACTCTGCCACCAACGCTGTGCTGGTGGCGTCTCCGGTGGCCGGGCACAGCGAGCGCGTGTATCAGGTATTCGGACGGGAAGTGCTGGAACAGTTGATTCCGGTGGCGGCCATGCAGCCGCTAGAGCGCATCGGACTGCCGCAGCCGCCGCCGTGGAGAAGAAAAGAGGACGACGAAGACTCGACTCCGGCGGAGCCGGGCGAGTTGCGGCTGCACGGGTTCGTTTCCAAGCCTGAAATTCAGAAGCTCAATCGCAATTCGATTTATATTTTCGTGAACGGGCGGCTGATCCGGGACCGGCTGATCCAGCATGCCATTACGGAGGCCTATCGCAATATTTTGCCGCCGACGGTGTATCCCGTGGTGCTGCTGTTTCTGGAAATGCCCAGCGGCGAAGTCGATGTGAACGTGCATCCGTCGAAGACTGAAGTTCGCTTCCGCCAGTCAACCGTGAGCCATGATTTTGTGCGGGATTCGATTCGCGTGGCGCTGATGAAGGCCCGGCCGGTGCCGCAATTTGTAACGGAGATCAGCGCGCATCCTAGCGCGCCACAAGCGCTGACTCCAGGGGCTTCGCACGCGTTTTATCCCCCTGCCGAAGCGCCGGGCTTTACCCTGCAAGCTCCCATGCCAGCGCCGACAAGCGGGCGATTTGCCTTCGGCATGGATAGCATCGCCATCGACGGAAACGCCGCCCTCTCGCTGGCACGCGGGCCGCAGGTTGTTCCTGAAGTACGCAACCGCGACGGCTGCACTCCTCCGGTTGCAGATGAACCCGAGGCGCCAAGCGATCTGGCTCCGGCTCTGGCTTCGCTGAGGCCACTGGGCCAGATTCGCGAGTCGTTCATTCTGGCGGTGAACCACGAGGGACTTTGGATCATCGACCAGCACGTGGCCCATGAACGCGTGTTGTTTGAAAGAATCCTGAAGCAACGGGCAGCACAGAAAGTCGAAAGCCAGCGCCTGCTGATGCCGCTGGTGCTGGAGCTCACTCCGGCGCAGCAGGCGGTGTTTGCGGAAATTTGCGAAGAGCTCAATCAGAATGGGTTTGAGGCCGAGCCCTTTGGCACACGGAGTTTTGCGGTGAAGATGTCGCCGGCGGGTGTAGATGCCACACAGATCGAGCACATGCTGCATGAGTTGCTCGACCAGTTCGCCCGGGAAGACCAGGCACTCAATATGGAAAAGGTGCGGACTCGTGTCGCGGCTTCCATCGCGTGCCATGCAGCCATCAAGGTGAACATGCCGCTGGAGCAGAACAAAATGGAGTGGCTGCTCGGGGAACTGGCTAAAACGGAGTGTCCGATGTCTTGTCCGCACGGGCGGCCAGTGGTTCTGCGATACTCAATGAAGGACATTCAGAAGGCGTTTAAGAGAATTTAAGTGTTAGCTACTAGCTTCTAGCTACCAGCCCGGGTGGTTCAAGCTAGAAGCTAGAAGCTAGAGGCTAGAAGCGATCTTCATGTTTGACCTCGATCAACTGCGGCGCGCGAAGTGGCGGCTTGACGGGCGGCCCGTCCGCACGCTCGAGGAGGCTCGCGAGTTCATCGAGTCGGTCGGATTCTGTTTGATGTATCCGCTGAAGGCGCCAGTACTGGCGCCGACGTTTATTGGGGCGTGGGTGGGCTCGGAGGAGCGGTTGCCCACCTGGCAGCATGCCTATGCCGATCTGCGGGCGCAGGAGGCCACCGAGTTGATGGTTCGTCTGCTGCGCGAGCGCGCCGCTTACGAGGCGAATCCGTTTGATGAGAACAACGGTTTCCTGGTGGCGGGGTCGATTTTTCCTTACTTCTATGCGCTGGTGGGGGAGCGGAATCCGAAACATGCTCCTCAGCCCGGGCCGCGGTCCGAGTATTCGGAACTGGTGTGCGACGCATACGAGATCATCCGTCGCGCTGGGCCTATTTCCAAACAGAAATTGCTGGAGGCGCTGGGCGGCGGAACTTCGACGGCGGCGCTCGACAAGTCGCTGGCGGAGCTGTGGTCGCGACTGCGGATCACGCGTGTGGATTACAGCCCGGTCGAGGGTTCGTCCTGGGACTTGCTCTACCGCTGGTCGCCAGAAGCGGTGCGCGAAGGGATTTCGCTCTCGGTGGCGGAAGCTTTGTCGGCGCTGCTTTCGAAATACCTGGACTGCGTGGTCGCGGCCGATCAACAGGAAATCGAGGCCTTTTTCGGCAATTTCGTCCCCCGTTCGCGGGTAAGAGAATCCATAAACGCTTTACTGGCGGCGAGGGAGTTGAGTTTTGTGCATGTGGGAAATCGATCGCTGATCCAGATCACACCGGCCAAAGTGCCGGTGGAGCACGAACATCCCCGCCGCGCCGGGCGGGTGTGACCTCCGTGACCGCACGCTGCGGCTTCGTTTAGTATTACCTGGCCATTACTTTTTCCGACATCGGCCGTCCAAGGTGAATATGCACAAGATTTGTTTCCCCATGCTGTTGCTGTTGGTTGCATCGGCGTCGGCGCAAACCGCCGCCACGCGGTCGCCGGAGCCTGCATTTCCCTATACCCCCGGCCTGGACGTGAAAGCTATGGACAAGTCGGCTGATCCTTGCGCGGATTTTTATCAATACTCCTGCGGAGGCTGGAAGCGGAACAATCCCATCCCCGCAGACCAGGTCCGCTGGGACGTCTATTCCAAGCTGTATGAGGACAATTTGAATTACCTGCGGAGCATTCTCGACCAAGCTGCGGTCAAGGCGAATCAGGCCGATTCGGTGACGCAGAAGATCGGGGATTTTTATGGCGCTTGCATGGACGAGACCACGGTAGAGCAACGCGGCCTGGCGCCGTTGCAGTCCGACCTCAATACGATCTCGCTCCTGACGTCGCCGAAAGACATTACGCCGCTCATCGCTCACCTTCAGTTTGAGTTCGGACGGGGAATCATTTTTGCGCAGGGTTCGACGCAGGATCCCGACGACTCTGAGCATCAGATTGCCGAGGTGGACCAGGGTGGCCTGGGCCTTCCCGACCGCGACTACTACGTGAAGGACGACGCCAAGTCAAAGGAAACGCGGGAGCGTTACGCGCAGTATGTGCAGAAGATATTCGAACTCATGGGCGACGATAGCGCTACGGCGAAGACGAATGCCGATACGGTGATGCGAATGGAAACGGCGCTGGCCAAAGCATCGATGACGCGGGTGGACCGCCGCGATCCCTACAAGTTGAAGCACAAGATGAAAGTTGCGGAGCTGGCGCAACTGGCACCCAACATTGACTGGACAATCTATTACGCGCAGTTGCAGTATCCCAAATTTGAAATCGTCAATGTGTCGACGCCGGACTTTTTCAAGGAAGTGAGCCGGCAGATCACGGCTACGCCGATTGCGGATTGGCAAACCTACTTGCGTTTTCACGTGGTGAATGGGGCAGCGGTGGTTTTGCCGAAGAGATTTGTCGACGAAAACTGGGAGTTCTACCGCAAATATCTCCATGGAGCAAAAGAGCAGCAGCCGCGCTGGAAACGGTGCGTGCAATACACGGACGAGGACCTGGGCGAAGCGCTAGGGCAAGTTTATGTGCGCAAGACTTTTTCGCCGGAATTGAAGGCAAGCACGCTGGACATGGTTCGCCGCATTGAAGACGCCATGGGCGAACGCATCCGCGCGCTCGACTGGATGAGTCCGGAGACCAAGCAGCAAGCGTTGACCAAGCTGGCCGGAATTCGCAACAAGATCGGCTATCCCGACAAGTGGCGCGACTACAGCTCGGTGACCATTGCCAGCGCTGACTTCGCGGGAAACGTGGTGCGTGCCGAGGGCTTTGAGCGGCGGCGCGATATCAATAAAGTCGGTCAGCCGGTCGATCACGGAGAGTGGGACATGTCTCCGCCGACGGTGAATGCCTATTACAACTCGCAGATGAACGACATTAATTTTCCCGCCGGGGTGTTGCAGCCGCCGCTTTACGACGCCAAGATTGACGATGCCCCGAACTATGGTGACACCGGCGGCACCATCGGCCACGAACTCACGCACGCATTTGACGATGAGGGCAGCCAGTACGATGCCAAAGGCAATTTGAAGAACTGGTGGACCAAAGACGACCGCGAAAAGTTCGACGCGCGCACCAAGTGCGTGCAGGACCAGTACGCGCAGTACGTGGTGGTCGATGACATCCACATCAACAGCAAACTGACGCTCGGAGAAGATGTCGCCGACCTGGGAGGCGAGATCCTTGGCTATGTCGCGTGGAAGGGAGCCACCAAGGATAAAGACCTGCAAACCGTCGAGGGTCTGACCCCGGACCAGCGTTTCTTTGTGGGCTTTGCGCAATGGGCGTGCAGCAATGATCGCCCGGAAGACTTGCGGGTGCGGGCCATCACCGATCCGCATTCTCCGCCCAAGTATCGAGTGAATGGGGTGGTGGTGAATATGCCAGACTTCTCCAAGGCTTTTTCGTGCAAGGCGGGCGCGCCGATGACCAAAGAGGCAGCGAAGGTATGCAGCGTTTGGTGAGCTGCCGCGCCTAGTATTCGGCGAGTTGCTTCATGGCGCGGAACAGGTCGTCGGCTTGGGGAAGAATGACGTCTTCGAGAATCGGCTGATAAGCCACGAACGTATCTTTGGCGGCAATTCTGCGCACCGGCGCATCCAGATTGTCGAAGAGTTCATCCGCGATACGAGCAGCGATCTCCGCGCCGTAGCCCCAGCTCAGCGTATCTTCGTAAGCCACGAGCACGCGATTGGTCTTACGTACTGAGGCCGCGATCGCCTCCCAATCAAAGGGACTCAAACAGCGCAGGTCGATGAGTTCGACTTTTACTCCATGTTCACGCTCGATCTTCTGGGCCGCTTGTAACGCGCGCGGCACCACGGCGCCGTAAGTGATCACTGACAAGTCCGTGCCGGGCTGCACGATCTTAGCTTTGCCAAACGGAACCATGTAATCCGGCCCGGGATAGGGCGCACGGCCGAAGGTTTCGCGATAGAGCCGTTTGTGCTCGAGGAAGAGTACCGGGTCATCGCAGCGAATCGAGGTTCTGAGCAAGCCGGCGGCGTCCAGCGCATTCGATGGGAAAACCACCCGCAATCCGGGGATGTGGGTGAAAATGCTCTCTCCACACTGGGAATGATAGATAGCGCCACCGGTGAGATATCCGCCGATTGCGACCCGCACCACCGCGGGAGCAGAAAACCCATTATTCGAGCGCCAGCGGATCAGCGGCAGCTCGTTGCGCAACTGCATCATCGCGGGCCAGATGTAGTCGAAGAACTGAATCTCTACCACCGGCTTCAGCCCGCGCGTGGCCATGCCGGTGGCGCGGCCCACGATGTTGGCCTCCGCCAGCGGAGAGTTGAACACGCGGTCGGAACCGAATTCGCCCTGCAAGCCCGAAGTCAGCTTGAAGACTCCGCCCTTGCCCTTGATCAGTTTTTCCTGTAGATACTGCTCGCGGCTGCAATCGGCAACGTCCTCGCCGAACATCACGACGCGCTCGTCGCGAGCCATTTCATCGCGCAAAGTGGAATTGATCAGATCGGCCATGGTCTTGGGGGCCGTTTTCTTGGCGTCCGAATTGGTGGTCACAGCGGGTGCGGTGTCAAACGCCGAGGAGGTCGGGTCAATATCCGGCGAGTAGATGTATTGCATCACCGTGTCGGGGGTTGGCGGGGCCGCGTCCAGCGCCTGGTCCACGGCAATCTGCAGATCTTCTTCCGCCTGTTTCTCCAGCCGGTTGATGCCATTCTCGTCGAGAATTCCCTCCCGGATGAGAAACAGCTGCATGCGGGACACCGGATCGCGCGCCGCATCGCGCTCGCGCTCTGCATTAGGCCGGTAGGCCCGTTCGTCATCCGACAATGAATGCGAGTAGGGGCGGATCACATGGGCATGAACGAAGGCCGGCCCGGTGCCAGCCCGGCAATAAGCAAGTGCGCGAGAAAAGGCCGCGTAGGTGGCGACGAAATCGGTGCCGTCGATTTCCTCGAAATGAAAATTGGGGAATCCGGAGACCAGCCGCGAGATGTTTCCGCCGGCGGTTTGTACTTCGACGGGGACGGAAATCGCGTATCCGTTGTCCTGAATCACAAACACGACCGGCAACTTGCGATTGGATGCGGTATTCAGGCCTTCCCAGAATTCGCCTTCGCTGGTGGTGCCATCGCCGAGGGACACGTAAGTGACTTCGTCACCACGAAAGCTCACATTCTTAAATTGCCGATAGTCACCCGAAGCTTTCTGGGCGGCGTTTGGGTGAGCCTGGAAATAGCGGCCCGCTTCAGCACAGCCCACTGCCTGTAGCACCTGGGAACCAGTGGGCGATGATTGCGTCACCACATTCAGCTTGGGGAAACTCCAATGCGAGGGCATCTGCCGGCCGCCGGAGTTGGGATCGTCGGCCGCGCCCACGGCCTCAAGCAACATTTCATAAGGAGTTGCTCCCAGCCCCAGACACAAAGCGCGATCGCGGTAGTAGGGATAAAACCAGTCATACGCGGGCTTCATGGCGAACGCCGCGGCCACGCCCACGGCCTCGTGCCCGGCTCCGGAAATCTGAAAGAAAATCTTCTGCTGGCGTTTGAGGAGGATCTCGCGATCATCCACCCGGCGCGAGGTGTGCATGAGCCGGTAGGCTTCGATCAGTTGCTCACGAGAAAGGCCTTCGTAGGCCTTGGCATCCGCCACTCTGGGTTCGGTCTGGGTCGCCATGCTTTAGCCCGTCCGCCGCACAGGTTTTTATATTGTAAATGCTATGAGGAAGTTCCGAATAGTCGCAGGTAACTGCAAGCAGCATTTGGCACTTAGCACCTGGCATTTGGCCATTCGAGATTTGTGAAGGCCCCTGCAAATACGGCGGCGGACCAAATGCTAAGTGCCAAATGCCAAGTGCTGATTTTCCGGTGCTATGCTGAAAGCGTCCCGTGATTCACTTCCACCGCCAATTCGATCCTCGTAGCATCAAGCTTCTGATTTTTGATCTGGATGGGACCCTGATCGACTCCCGACTGGACCTGATTCATTCCGTCAACGCCATGCTGCGGCATTTCAAACGGCCTGAGTTGCCGGGAGACGTGATCGCGTCTTATGTGGGTGATGGAGCGCCGGTGCTGGTGCGGCGGGCGTTGGGAGATCCCAAGAACGATGCCCAGGTTAAAGAGGCTGTGGAATATTTTTTGGCCTATTACCGGCTGCACAAGCTCGACTACACACACCTTTATGACGGGATCAAGGAAATGCTGACGGCGGTGGGCCATGGCAATGGCATCCGCCGCCAGATGGCTGTGCTTTCCAACAAACCGGTAGTGCCATCTCGGGCCATAGTCGAGGCGCTGGGCCTGGCGGAGTTCTTTGTTCACGTGCACGGCGGCAACAGCTTTCCCACCAAGAAACCCGACCCACATGGCGTACACAGCATCTTGCGGGACACCAAGGCGCACCCTGAGGAAACGCTGATGGTCGGGGATTCTTCTGTTGACGTGATCACCGGCCGCAACGCCGGGCTGTGGACCTGCGGAGTAACCTACGGCTTCGCCCCGCACACGTTGAGCATCGCTCCGCCTGACGTGGTGGTGGACAGCCCGCGGGAACTGGCGGAGTTGTTCGAATAGACGGTAGTGGCACGGTTTGAACTCTCTGCCCCGATACGCGGCGTCATCCCGAACGCCCGCGTTTTCACCAGCGGGCGGAGGGATCTCAAGTAGCACGGTGTTGGAGGCTGGGAGATCCTTCGCTCCGCCTGAAGAACGGCTGCGCTCAGGATGACGCCCGATTTTTTTGGGGTATTTTCAAACTGAGCCACTACTAAATGGACTCGCGGGTGGCAATCAGCATTCCGCCATCGAGGTCATCGACCAGGGCCCGAGTCCAGCGGTTGGCCTGGTGGTGTCCCTGCATACGCAATGGAAGGTAATTGTCGGTGAGGCACTCAGTGTGGGTGCCGTCGAAAACGTTTAGGGTGATGGCTTCCATCATTTTTCCGACGAACGACCGCATGAATGCCAGCTTCTTCTCCGCGGCCAAGTCCCGCAAGACTTTGCTACGCATTCTGGCCACTTTGGCTGGAACCTGATTGCGCATCTCCGCTGCCTGAGTCCCCGGACGTGGAGAGTAGGTGAACACATGCAGATAAGTGAACGGCAAGTCCTCGACCATGCGGCGGGTCGCTTCGAAGTCCTCGTCCGTTTCGCTTGGGAAGCCGACCATCACGTCAGCACCGATGGCCGCCGTGGGCACGGCACTGCGGATCTTTTCGATCTTCTCACGATAATGCCAGGGCCGGTACTTGCGATGCATGGCGCGAAGCACCCGATCGCTCCCCGATTGCAGCGGCACGTGCGCGTGCTTGGCGATGCGCGGGGATTCAGCCACGAGTTGGATCAGCTCGTGGCTCCAGTCCATGGGTTCCACGGAGCTGATACGCAACTTCTGGAGCGCCGTGCGCTCGAGAATGGCACGGATAAGATCTTCGAAGCGCGTTGCCTCGGCTGCGAAGTCTCGTCCCCAGCGGCCCAGGTTGATCCCGGAGATCACGACCTCACGATATCCGGCTGCAGCCAGGGCCTTCACTTCGGCCAGAACCTGGCGCAACGGCAAGGACCGGCTCTGGCCGCGCACGGAGGGAATCACGCAGAACGAGCAGCGATTATCGCAGCCATCCTGCACTTTGAGATTGGGCCGGGTGCGTTCGTTGGCGGCATCGAAAACCGGAGCCGCGAGCAGTTCGGTGTGCGCGAAAATGTCAGAGACGTAGATCGGTCGTTCGTCGTTCGTTATCCGTCGTTGGTCGTTGGTCGTTGGTCGTTGGCCGATCGATAAGGTGCCTAGGGGCACGAAAGCTTTTGGAAGCACAATCTCGGCTAATCGGTGCTTATGGGAATTTCCGACCACGCAGGTCACACCTGGCAATGCTGCAATCTCCTCTGGCGCACGCTGGGCGTAACACCCGGTGACCACGATCTGACAGCCGGGATTCTCCCGACGAACGCGGCGGATGGCGGCTCGGGCGTCGCGATCGGCCGAAGCGGTGACCGTGCAGGTGTTCAGCACGACGACTTCGGCCTCAAAGGCATGGTCGGCGCGCACCAATCCGCGCTCGCGGAACTGGCGCTCGACCGCGGCCCCGTCCGCCTGGGTGGCGCGGCAACCGAAATTTTCTACATAAAAGCTGGCCATTGCTTCCCAATCGCGGGCACAACTCCGCCCGTGAGTACAACGCTTCTATAGTAACCCGGACAAAGCAGCAGGACGAAGGCGAGAGGTCGCAGCTTCGCCTGTTCCCCATGAGTTGGGCGAATGCATGGTCAATTTGAACCGGGAGCGGGAAGGGGTGGGTCAGCCCGCCGAACAATGAGCTGAACTTCGCCGCCGGCTGCCAGAGCAGTCGTTCAATCAGGCAAACGCTTGTGTACGCTTCCCCTGGAAGCAATCGCGGCACAACACCGGACGGCCCTGGGTCGGAACAAAGGGGACGGTGGTGTCTTTGCCGCATTGCGAACAAGCAATATGGGTCTCGATTTTCGAGGATTTGCGTGCCGCCGGGGCAATCACCGATGCGCGCTTGGTCTTGCAGCTCTTGCAGCGTTTGGGTTCGTTCCTGAACTGCTTGTCGCGGAAGAATAACTGCTCCCCGACGCTAAAAACGAAATCGGAGTCGCAGTCAATGCACTTTAATACCTTGTCCTGAAGTTCCATTGAGGATGTTCTCCTTGCGACTGGCTCCGGATGACGCCTCGCGATCAGGCAAGGACATCCCCGGCGCACGAGTGCGCGGAATTGTTGCTACATCCCCCTCGTTGGTACTGCAACTGCCCCTGGATTCGGTCAGCCATGCCCCGAACGGGCATGGTTCCTGTTACATCTGAACTGCCCGGGTTCTATGAACCCGGGCGGCATTCCCCCAAGAATGCCAGTGAGAAAACAAAGGGCCGCTATGGGAGCGACCCTCGGTTCTTATTCCGCCTCTTTACGAGCCTTCTTCCGGCTGCGTTTGCGCGCTAGTGCTTCCTTCACGCGCTTCTTCTCGCCGGGTTTCAGATAAAACGAGTGGCGCTTCACTTCCTTGATGATGTCTTCCTGTTGCACCTTACGCTTAAAGCGTCGGAGTGCGTTTTCGAGGGACTCGCCCTCTTGCAATCTGATCTCTGCCAAAGAAACTACACCCCCCGACTCGTCCGGCGCGGACTGATCATTTATTGCAAGGTTTTGTCCCTAAGTCAAGGGCTATGGATGACCTGAGGCCACAAGGAAAGCCGAAATGCGGGCCAAACAATGCGATTTTCGCTCAAAAAGCCAGTTTCAACGCCAATTGCACCTGGCGCGGAGGGAACGAATTAGTGGCCGCGACGGGATTGGTCGGCACCTGGAAGTGGCCGGGGAAGTAGTTGATTCCAATCTGGGTACTGATCTTTTCAAAGTAAACGGAGTCGCTGGTCAGACCGTTTTCGGTGATGGTCACCAGCTTGTTGTCGCGGTTGAGCAGATTGAAGGATTCGACCACCAGATCGACCTTCAGGCGCTCGCCCACATAGAGGCGGCGGCTGAGCCGCACATCCGTACTGGCATAATCGGGCCCCAGGAACGAATTGCGTCTGGCCTCGGGCAAGCGGTCATTGTCGCTGTTATCGTCCTGGTTGGGGTCGCCCGCGACGGTGACGTTTACCGGTCGTCCGCTGCCGTAGGTGAACACCCCCGCTAGTTTCCAGTCGTTGAAGATTCGCCCTAGAAACTCCTGGCCGCGATGAAAGGGCTTGGGCTCAGCGATCCAGGAAAACACGAATCGCTGCCGCTGGTCGGTGACGCTGTTGCCGCGCTCGGCGTTGGGGGCGTAAGAGTTTTGCACCAGGGCGGGTTGGCCGGCGACCAGGGCATCTTGTCCATCGTCGATGGCGTGGGCATAGGTATAGGCCAGGCGGAAATAGACGCCACTGGTCATCTGGCGCCGAATCGAAAGAGTCGCGCCGTTGTAGACGCTGGAAGCGGCGCTTTCAAAAACGTCGATCGCGCCCAATTGAGGGATGGGACGGGCAAGAGGATTGATGCAGGGTGGAAAAGGGCAAGTGAACGACGGTGTCATCTGCCAGGTCGAGAAGGAAGCAACGTTGTAATAAGTGCCAAGGAAGTTGGTTCCGGTGCTGTCGAAGACCGGATACTCCACATTCACCGGCGGAGGCAGGTTCACATCCCGTGCCCGAATCAAGTCCACGCCGTGAACATACATGTAGGAGACGCTGACGGCCAGGCGGTGGGCGACTTCGCGTTCCAGGCTTAGGCTGGCCTGTTCTACCTTCGGAGTGTTGAAATTCGGCGAGAAAGATGAGATATCGCCCTGGGCGTGCTGCGCGAAAGCCGGCGGCAAGGTGCACGTCGTCGAGGTTACCGGACAGTTCACCAGAGGGTTCGGGTATTGCGGGAAGATCTGATGATCGTAGAAATTGGAATTGTTGAGAAAGAGATTCGACGACTCGAGGCCGTTTTCGGTGGCGATGGCTGAAGTGTAGATCTGAGGAATGCGGGTGTAGAACCAGCCGTAACCGGCCCGCACCACCAGCGGCTTTTTGTCTCCGATCGCGTAGGCAAATCCCACGCGCGGCGCGAAGTTGTATGGGTTATAGGGAACCTTGCCGGAATCCGGCCAGAGCGGATTGGTCACCAGACCTTTCTTGGTGAAGGTCTGGAGGTCGTAGCGGCCGCCAATGCTTAGCGCCAGGTGATTGGTCACACGGATGGTGTCTTGCAGAAAGCCCGAGTACTCGTTGGTGTCAGGGTGTGATGAGAAATTGCCAAAATTTTGTATGTAGTACTTTGGAACCTCATGAGCATAGGCACGCAATGGCGAAAGTTCCAGGCCGGCTTCCATCGGCTGAAAGGTGAACGGGTCCACCTTGATAGGATCGAAGATATACTCTCCGCCTGAAAGCGAGGGAAAGAAGTTGTAGATCCAGGTAACCAGAGCATCTCCTCCCAGCTTCCAGGAGTTGCGATGTCCCTCCACGCTTACGGTTTCGGTCAGGTGCAGGCGGTGTTCGCGGGTTTGCCGGGGCAGAATCGACGACCGTCCAAACCCGTCGATGACACTCTGAATCGTGGTCGATGGAGCGGAGCTGTTGCTGCTGGAGGTTTCCAAGTCGCGCGAGAACTGCGCCCGCAGATGACTCACGATCCGCCAGGAAAAGTTGCTGGTCAACGCCAGCGATCCGGTCTCGGTGGCCACCTGCTCCTGACCATTGTCGCTGAGGGCGAAGGTGGTGAGCGGGCTGGCGGGATCGAGGAAAACATTGTTTTGGCCCCAATAGCGCGAGGTGCTGATGCGGGCTGACAGCGACTGGTGCGGCGTCAATTCGAGATCAAGTTTCAGAAAACCGGCATTCCCCAGCATTTGGGCGGGAAACTGGCCGCCCAGCGTGGAAAGCTGATTCGCGGCTGCAAAGACCGTCGCAATATCGCTGGCGTCGTAGTCTCCGGGAGTGCGAGGGCCTTGGGGTGGTTGTGGGGTCACGATGGAATTTCCGTTGAGGAAGCGCATCACGATGGGGACGCGAAAAATGTGCTGGTCGAAGCCGCCGAAGAAGAAGGCCTTGCTGCGGCGGATCGGACCACCCAAAGTGAATCCAAATTGCTGCTGCTGGCCGTGAGGCTTAAAGTCGAGGAAGGGATGAGTCGCGCCGAACCCACTGTCTCGAAAGAAGAAGAAGCTGCTGCCGTGCAACTGGTTGGAACCTGACTTGGTCACGACGTTGATCACCGCTCCTCCAGCGCGACCGAGCTCAGCGCCATAGGTATTGGACGACACGCGAAACTCCTGCACCACTTCGTTCGAGAACTGGTACGGCGCCCGGTATCGGCCGCGGGCCTGGGAGAAGAATGCATTGTTGTCGTCGGCGCCGTCGACCAGGTAGCTCGACTGGTAACCGCGAATGCCTCCGAAGGCCAAGTCGCCGTTGGAGCCTGACGTCATCCCGCGCGGATCCTGGGTCACCCCGGGCGTCAGCAAGGCGAGATCGGTAAAGCGACGCCCATCCAGCGGCAACTCGTCGATCGCTCTTTTGTCGATCAGAGAGGAGATGGCGGTGGGCTGGGTGTCCGCCAGCGGTGGTTCGCCGGATACCGTAACCGTCTCCTTTACGCCTGCCACCGCCAGCTTGAATTCAAGTTCAGTTGTGCCGCCCACCGCCACATGCAGCCGGGGAGTGACTTCCGGCGACATGTTTGGGGCGGTTGTCCGGCCGGAGTAGTCGCCGGGCGAAAGCAGTTGAAAAACGAACTGGCCGTTCGAATCGGTGGTCATCGAGTATCGGAATCCGGTGGCATCGTTTACCAGCACCACGACGGCACCGGCAATGCGGCCGCCAGTGCCATCGACGACCGTGCCGCGCAGGGCGCCGGTGGAGGCGTCCTGCGCGAAAGCCAAGCCCAGCAGCAGAACCAGAGCTAGCGTTGGCCCCACCGTTCGCGAGAAGCGCACAGGATGACGCCCTCGGCTTAGCCCGATCAGGGATACTGCTCTTGCCGGTAGCGTTCCAAGAAATGAGAGAAGAAGCAGTAGAGCATCAGAAAAAAAGAAAGAAGACGGATCAGCAGTGCACGCCATAGGGCTCTCACCTGCATGGGAATTCTCATTACGGTGAGTCCAGATTTGACGGCGGACTTCCTTGGTATATCAGGTATTGGGAGCAGAGTCTGTGAGCCGCAAACATTCTTTACTGTTTTTCCCGATGCGGGAATCGACGCGTGTTAATATTAGCCGCTTCTTGCGCGCAAACAATCATGGAGACTCTGAGGAGAAAAACATGTGCCGGGTCATGGGCAGCAAGTGGAAGACCGCAGTTTGGGTGGCAGTTCTAGGCTTCGGAATTTCATCTCTTTGTTGGTCGCAGCCTACAAATTCGCCCGGCAAAGTCCGCACCTACTACATCGCCGCTGACGAGGTGGAATGGAACTATGCCCCTGACGGCATGAATAAAATGATGGGCATGAAGTTCTCGGGCTATCCGAATGTATTCGTCGAAAAGGGCCCGCATCGCATCGGGGCCGTCTATCGCAAGGCGGTTTATCGCGAATACACCGACGAAACTTTTGCCACGCTGAAGCCGCGCCCGCCGGAGTGGGCGCACGCGGGAATTCTCGGGCCAATCATCCGTGGCGAAGTGGGCGACACCATCCGCGTGACCTTTAAGAACAACGCCACTCATCCCGCCAGCATGCATTCTCACGGCGTCTCTTACAAAAAAGATTCCGAGGGGGCGCTTTACGACGATGGCACCTCGGGAAAGGACAAAGACGACGATGACGTGCAACCGGGAAAGACGCACGTCTACACCTGGGAGGTCCCGGAACGTGCGGGGCCAGGGCCGGGCGACCCCAGTTCTCTAGTCTGGCTCTACCATTCACATGGGAATGCAGCGGTGGAAAGCGGACTGATTGGTGCCATCATTATTACAGCGCGGGGCATGGCCGGTCCAGACGGCAAACCCAAAGACGTGGACCGCGAGTTTGTCAACCTTTACATCATTTTCAATGAAAATACGAGCTGGTATCTCGATCACAACATCCAGGCTTACACCAGTGATCCGAAGGGCGTAAATAAACAGGAGTTCAGCCCTGTGGATACGGACGGTAATTTCTCAGTCACCGGCACCGGATTCGCGGCCGTCAACTTCAAGGGCACTATCAACGGCTACATTTATGCCAACGGACCGATGATGACCATGAAGAAAGGCGAACGCGTTCGCTGGTACCTCTTGACCATGGGAGAAGGCGTCAACTTTCATACCCCGCACTGGCACGGCAACGTCGTGGTTGACCACGGCAGGCGTACCGATGTCCTGTTTCTCGGGCCGGCACAGATGGAGACTGTGGACATGGTCCCGGACAACCCTGGAACCTGGCTGTACCACTGTCACGTCGAAGAACATATGGACATGGGGATGGTCACGATGTACAAAGTGGAACCGTAGTTAGAAAAGCAGGGAAGTCGAGTCAGATGCGGACGCCGGCTTCCCTCAATCTCGCTCCGGCGGGCGGCTCCGCTGGGGCAAATCGATATCGCGATGAAACGAGCCGATTTTTCCGTCTTAGCGTTGTTGGCGGGCATTTCCCTTGCGGTCGCCATCCCCAGCCTCAGTTCTCGCGCCACCGCGGGAGGAGAGGCCTCCACCGATCTTCAAGCGTTTTCCGCCCTTGATCCCATCGACGCCCACGTGCACGATTTCAAGATCGATCCCGCGCTGGTCGGGTTGCTAAGTCGTCTTCATCTGCACGTTCTGGATATCGTAGTGGTTTCCGACCGGGACGAATTTGATAAGGGTCTGGAGCCGCGGGTGCGTTTTGGTCTGGCTGTGGTGCGTGCGAGCGAAGGCCATGCATTGCTGTGTACGACTTTCGATCCATTTAAATTCGGAGAGCCCAGCTTCGCCGCCGACGCCATCCGGCAAATGAACCAGGACTTCGCTGACGGCGCCATCGCGGTGAAGATATGGAAGAACGTCGGCATGGAGTTGAAGAACAGTCAGGGCAAATTCGTCATGCCGGACGATCCCGCTTTCGAACCGATTTATCAGAACATCGCAGCGCACAACAAGACTCTGATTGCGCACCTGGCAGAGCCGGATACTTGCTGGCAGTCACCCGAGATGGCGAACAATAACTGCAAAGACCATCCCGACTGGTATATGTACGGTCGGTCGGATGCTCCGGCGAAAGCGACCATCCTGGCTGCCCGTGACCACCTGCTCGAAACCAATCCCAAGCTGCGCGTCGTGGGCGCTCATCTTGGCAGTATGGAGTCAGACGTAGCCGAGATCGCGCGGCGCTTCGACCGCTATCCCAACTTCGCGGTGGACACGGCCGCGCGGGTGCGATTTCTAGCACTGCAACCACGCGCCAAGGTCCGCGCCTTCTTCCTTAAATATCAGGATCGAATTCTCTACGGCACCGACCTCGACGCATATCCCAACGACGATACGGCCGATACCCTGCACAAATGGCAGCAGACCTACCTGCACGACTGGAAGTTCTTCGCTACCGATCAGACCCAGGAGTTTGACGGCCGCAAGGTGCAGGGACTGGATCTGCCGGAATCGGTTCTGCGCAAGCTCTATCACGAAAATGCGGTGCACTGGATTCCGGGCAGCGCCGGGGCACGGTGAGTCTTACTCCAGTTTGCTTTTTACCAGTTCCTCCACTCTGCGCAAGACTTCGTCTTCTGACATGCTGGTCGAATCGAGAACTAAGGCGTCCCGCGCGGGCTGCAAAGGGGAGACGGGCCGGGTGCGGTCACGCTGGTCGCGCTCGCGCAACTCCGCGGCAGTAGCCTGGGCGGCGCTGCCGCGCAGGTTCTGCTGCTGGAGCCGCCGCTGCTCGCGCACCACGGGGTCGGCATCAAGAAAAATCTTCACGTCGGCGTGGGGAAAGACTTTCGTCCCGATGTCGCGTCCTTCCATCACCACTCCGCCGCCCGCGCCCATTTCCTGTTGGCGGGCGACCATCCATGCTCTGACTTGGGGATGAACCGAGACTCGCGAAGCTCCTTCGGTCACGTCGGCTTCACGAACGCGTGAAGTTACGTCAGTCCCGTCCAGCAAGACGCGGTTGCCGGTTGAGGTCGGCTCCAGGTGGATGCGGGAGTCATGGGCGAGCTTTACCAGCGCTGCCTCGTCGTCGAAGGACGCGTCCGACAAGATGGCCTTGAGCGCCAGCGCACGGTACATGGCACCGCTTTCCAGGTTGGCATAGCCGAGCTTGCGGGCCAGGCGAGAGGCAATGGTGCTCTTGCCCGCGCCAGCAGGACCGTCGATGGCGATAATCAGCTTGCGAGGTTGGGAATCAGTCATCCGGAAGAAAGACGATTCTACACGCTGCGTGAGCGCGCGGGAAGGTAAGCGGTAGTCCTAGTTAGTTCGTGCTCGCAGAGGTCTTGGTGGCCGTAGCGTCGCTGGACAGCGCGGGCTTCACGAAGAAGCTGTGATCGTAGAGGTTGCGGTACACCACGCCGGCGATTTCCGCGGCTCTCGGCCCAAACACCGCACGGTCGCCTTCGAGGAAAATCACCACTACCACGCGGCCTACGTCGGTGTTGGCGTAGGAGGCAAACCATCCGTAACGCGTGCCGGCGTGTGAGCAGGTCCCGGTCTTGCCAAGAATTTCTTCTTCGCTAAAGTTAACCCGCAGGTGGCGGGCGGTGCCGTAGCTGACGGCTCCAGCCATACCGTCGGAAATTTCTGGAATCAGCGGAGCAATATCTAAACGGCGTTTCACCCGGGGCTCGAAGTTGGCGACTTCTTCTGGAGAATTGGGATGCTGTAGATAGTAAAGTGTGCCGCCATTGGCGATGGCTGAAACCATGGCGCCCAGTTGCAGCGGCGTCATGGAAATGCCTTCGCCGAAGGAGCACATCTTGCCGACACCGCCGAGTTTGGTAGAGATCTCTTCTTCAGGATAGGTGCCTAGATTTTCGCCGGTAATGTTGTAGCCGGCCATTTCGCCGAGTCCGTATTGGTGGGCGTAGTAACTGACCTTCTCGAAGCCTAACTCGCGGCCTACGGCTTCGAAATAGGCGTTGTTGGAATGGGCCAGGGCGGTGGTCAGGTTCATGCTGGAGCCGCGACCAAGGCGAACTTCAGTGTCTTTGGTGATGAGGCCTTCGCTCAAGGCGGCGAGCGCGACCGAGAGTTTGATAGTGGAGCAGGGCTGAGCGCCGCTGGAAAGCGCGAGCCGTTGATTGACCATGGCCAAAATGCGACCGCTGGTAGGCTCGATCGCGACCACCGTGCCGTTCAGATTGCCCAACGCGTCGATGGCGGCCTGGCGCACCACCGGATCTTCACCCGCGATGGCGTCGCCCTCAGTCACGTCTTCGGCGAAAGAACTGGTGGAGAAGCGCTCGTAGTAGCGATGACGGCGATGGGAGGCTGTTGTCTGAATACGTGGAGTTGCGGCCGCGCGGCTGCGGGCTAGGTGCCGCATACGCTTCCTGGCGTGCTGGGTCTCACTGATCTTCTGGGACTTGGATTTCTTGGCGGTCAACGCGTGCGTGTTGACGGTGGCGCCGAAGCTGGCTTGACACAACAGAATAACGAAAACAACAAAAAGACCCCAGCGCACGAAAAGTTTCTGCAACGTCAATCTCCAGAGTTACTTCTATTTGAGAAGCACGGCTGATGCCAATGGCAACCCCACAGGTAAGTGCTTGCCTATGGGGATGTTATGAAACTTCGCTTCCAGAAGCAATCAAAAAGTAACATGCTCAAAAACCCGCGCCGCTAGTTATAACCCGCTGTCAACACAGGAGTTGCTACGTTTCTGCCCGCCGGGCATCCGGCTTTGGTAACCCTTTGGTGGTTACTGGAACGATACTCCTAAGAAGCGGCAAAACTTTTCCCAGCAGAGCCAAAGCACGCAGCCCAAATTCTCCCTACCAATCTCTCGTGGCTACATGGTATCGCCGCGCCTGCGCAGAAACGCCGGTACGTCCAGATCTGCCTGTTCGAAATTGGCGATCATGGCGTCGCGCATGGCGTCGATGCCAGTCACCTCGCGAGAAGTGTTCATCGCCGGTTGAGGAGTGGCTTCCTCCATGACCATCGGCGGTGGTGGCAGCGGATCGGATTCCGGCTCGGGTTCTGGGAAATCATCCGCCTCCCGCGAGGAAATGAAAACCGGTTGGACCTCACGACGCCGGCGCGGGACTTCTGAGTCCCGGAAGCCAGTCGCGATCACGGTGATCTTGACTGAATCTTTCATCTTTTCATCCAGCACGGCTCCGAAAATAATGTTGGCGTCTTCGTCGGCCGCACTTTGCACAATGCTGCACGCTTCCTGCACCTCCGCCAGCTTGAGCGAAGTTGATCCGGTAATGTTGATCAGGATGCCGCGGGCGCCGTCGATCGCCCCCGCTTCCAGCAAGGGCGAGGCGATGGCCTTTTGCGCGGCTTCAATGGCGCGGCGGGCGCCATTGACGGTGGCTGTCCCCATCACTGCATAGCCCATTTCAGCCATGATCGCCTTCACGTCGGCAAAGTCACGATTAATGATCCCAGGGATGGTAATGATGTCGGAAATGCCCTGCACCCCCTGGCGCAGAATGTCGTCGGCGACGCGAAATGATTCGAAGAAGCCGGCATCTTGCGCAACCGCCAGAAGCTTTTCGTTTGGTATGACAATCGTTGTGTCTACTGACTCCATCAGCTCAGCAATGCCGCGCTCGGCTTGCTGCATGCGGCGGTTGCCTTCGAAAGCGAATGGCTTGGTGACCACGGCGACGGTGAGCGCGCCCATTTCACTTGCGAGCGAAGCAATGATGGGAGCCGCCCCAGTACCCGTGCCGCCGCCGAGGCCGGTGGTGACGAACACCATGTCAGCGCCTTCCAGCACTTCGATAATCTTGTCGGAATCCTCAAGCGCGGCTTTGCGCCCTACTTCAGGGTTCGCGCCCGCGCCCAGGCCGTTGGTGAGCTTCACGCCCAGTTGGATCTTCATGGCGGCGCGCGACATGCGGAGCGCCTGAAGATCGGTGTTCGCGACAATGAATTCGATGCCCTCCATGCCGGCATCGATCATGCGATTCACCGCGTTGCCGCCGCCGCCGCCCACGCCGATGACCTTGATCTTGGCGTCGTTGCGGGCTTCTTCGTTGAAACTGATGCGAATGTTTTCGTCTTTTTTCATATTTACACCTCGGTGTTAACGGCAAGCATTGAGCACTCAGCAATCAGCATTCAGCCGCGACGGGACTTGCTGATCCCCGCACAAACTCTTTAATGGCTGAATGCTGAGTGCTGATTGCTGAGTGCTTCTCTACGCCCCTTTCTTGGCGAACAATCCCATCAATCGCGAACTCCAGCGCGTGTCTTGCACCCCGCGCGCAATGCGCGAACGGTGAGCATAAAGCACCATCCCTAGAATTGTGGAAAACTCCGGCTCCGCCAATGTGGACGGCATTTTTGCCAACGGCGTCGGCCAGGACAAGCGCAGCGGACGCCGCAACACCGATTCGGCAACGTCCACGATCCCCGCCAGTCGCGAACCACCTCCGCTCAGCACCACGCCGCCGACACACACCTCGAGCGTTCCGCTGTGGCGCAGGTTGTCGCGCAGCATTTCAAACAATTCCCGAGCCCGCGGCTCAAGAATCTCGCCCACCATGCGCTGCGGAATCAGTCGAGAGGGTCGATCACCGACGGATGGAACCTCGACTTCATTGGCTTCAGGAACCAGCGTAACCACCACGTTGCCGTACATCTTCTTGATTTTTTCCGCTTCCAGCAGCGGCGTACACAGGCCCACGGAAAGGTCGCTGGTGAAATGGTCGCCGCCAATCGGAATCACCGCCGTGTGAATTACCGCGCCTTCCTGGAAGACAATCACGCCAGTCGAGCCCGCGCCTACATCGACAAGGCAGACGCCCAACTCGCGTTCGTCGTTTCTAAGGACAGCTTCTGCGCAGGCCAGCGGCTCAAACACGGTGTCGTCAACTTGCACTCCGGCGCGGTTTACGGCGGTGACCACGTTTTGTGTGGCGCTGGCGGCGGCGGTGACCATGTGTACGCGGACTTCGAGGCGCATCGCCATCATGCCCAGCGGGTCATGCACGCCGCCCTGATCGTCGAGAATGAAATCCTGTGGCAGCAAGTGCAGAATCTCGCGGTCCGAGGGCAGCGGAATGGCGCGCGCCTTATCGACCGCGGAACGAATTTCGTCGCGAGCAATCTCGCGGGCGCGGGTGCCAAAGGTTAGCCCGCCGTGGCTGTTCACGCCGCGCACATGGCCACCGGCAACGCCCAACAGCGCGTGTTCAATGACGGTGCCGGAGCAGTCCTCAGCCTGCTCGACGGCTTTTTGAATGGATGCCACGGCCTTATCGAGATCGCAAATCACGCCTTTGCGCGAGCCGCGCGATTCGGCAAGGCCGTGTCCGCGGTAGCGAAGGCCGTTGTCGGTGACCTCAGCCACCAGCACGCAGGTCTTGGCGCTGCCGACGTCGATGGCGGTCACGAAATGTTGACGCGGATTCGCCATTAAGGCTGCCCCTTGGGAATGCCCGCGCTTGGCTTCTGTGGCTTTGTGGCGTTGGTGCTCGGCCGTACGACGGGGCTTGCCGTTGAGGTTGCAGGAGGCGCGGTTTGGGTTGCAGGGGATGGCGCTTGCGTCGCCGCCCTCAGCTGCGGAGCCGTTGTGTTGGCGGGACGCACTCTGGCTTCAGCTTTTTTCGCAGGCGGCTTGCGGTGGTGTGCCTTGGCAAATTTCTTCTTGCCGGCCGGAGCTTTCGGTTTGGCGGTGGGTTTAGTAGAAGAAGCCAGCGCCGGCGCTGGACCTGCCGGCTTCGGCGGAGTCACTTCATGCGTAACCAACGCCGCCGGCTTCACACCTGCCGCCACAGCTGCTTTGGCGACTGACAGCGAAAGTGGTGGCTGCTTCGCCGGGCCTTGCAAATCCGGGTTGACGACGATCTGATGTTCATAGCGCAGGTCCACCGAGTCGAGCCGCGCGAATTGCTGGCGCCATTCCTGAGCGTGACTGATGTAGATTTTGAAGCGGCGTAAGAAATCAGAAGCCCCGAGATGTACCAGCACTTCTCCCCCGGCGTCATTGGCCAGGACTTTCACGTCGTCGGAGTCAGAAAGATCAACCTCGCTCAAGTCCTGCGAATAGTGCGCGCCCTCGGAATCGAGTTCGCTGAGCAGTTGGTTGTAGATTTTCATGCGAGGAGCGCGGGTGGATTGCGGTTCGCCTGCATTCATGCCCAGAATCACCGGGAACGAAAACTTCTTCTTGCTGCCGACCGGCAGCTCCATCAAGGTTCCGCTGCCATCGGTCAACTGAATCTTCGACCCAATCCGCACGAAGGCAACCGGCATGCGCTCGTGGATTTCAATCTTGATGCGGTTGGGGACGAAGCGCATCACGCTGGCGGATTCCACCCAGGGAATCTGCTCGATCTGCTTTTGCCGTTCGTCGAGTGGAATGAAGAAAATATTGCGGCCAATGTCTCCGCCCATGACCTCGATTACCTGCGCTCGGGTCACGTTGCCCAGACCACTGATTTCGATGTCGTCGCTCGAGTCGACGCGAAAGCGCCAGGAATGCTCGCCGTAGTGGTAGACGGCGGTGACGGCGAGGCCGCACACCAGCACCACCAACGCAGCCAATGCGGCCCACGTCAGGCGCGTAGCGGCCTTTTTGGGCAGGGTACCGCGACGGACAGAGACACGTTTTTGTCCGCGCAGGAAGGGAGACTCGTCATCCACATCCAAGTCGAGCACATGCGCGTCGTCCAGTTCCTGGCGCGAAGGCTCGTCGGCCTGGGGATACAACTCCTCCTGCGAGATGGTGGAACCAGACTTTCTCGCCATCAATACAGGTCAGTTGTCGTCGGTGAATCGCGTGAGCGTGACTACTATAACGGCTTTTGGGGAGTTGGGGTAGAGGAAATGTTGGTGCACTCTCACATCTACTTTCGAGAGGACACGCGCTCGGGCCAGGGGAGCATCCGCGGAGGCCGCGAACCCCTCGCTCTAGACTGGAAGCCGCCCACTTCTGGCGCAAAGAACGCGCGAGAAATGGGGCAACCAATCGAGATTACGCCGCTTTCTTCCGCTTCCCCTGCCCCGCCTTCGCAATCCGCTCCACCTGCGCCAGGTGATTCAGATCATGCCCGGCGAACATTTTCACCAGATGCGCGACCGTCTCCCTGCCGCGCTCCGAGTGCATGCCATGGTTTTCCCAGAGATTCTTGGGCAGGGCCTTGAGCATGCGCAGATTGTTCTCGCGCAACACGCGGAAAGTTTCGAGCGAGACTTTAGGATCGCGACGCCCGTATTCAAAAGCTTCGGCCCACACGTCCTGGTCGAACGCCTGAATCGGCACGCCGTCGCTGCCGATTATCAGCCGCATGCGCCAACTGCCGACGATTTCTGTATCCACCAGATGCGCCAGAATTTCGGTGATAGACCATTTCCCCGGTTCGGGGCGGGTGGAGAGTTGTTTCTTGCTTAGGGGTTTGATGAGTTTTTGCAGCTTCTTGACGGTTTCCTGCTGCACTTGCAACGGCTCTTTGCCTTCGATGTAGCCGAGAGTGCGCTGGATGTACTGCTGTGGCGTTTCCTGCATGAAAGTCCTCCCGCGAGTCAGTTGGAACGCTATTTAGACCGCACGAAGGACGATAAGGATTCGGGAAAAAAGAAGCTAGATCGGGTCCGCGCTGGGAAGCGCCGGAGGCCGGGGCATGGCCAATTCTACGCGCGGGCAAGCCACTGGGATGCGCATTTCCCGGAGCACTATCATCCGCGCTCTGCCGGCTTCCAGCCGGGCGGCTGCGGCTTCTCCGCGAGCTACCTGCTGCTGCACAGACGCCATGCGAACCTGGGCCATTGCCATGGCCACCTGCGCGCGGTCGAAATGGGTCGAGGTGCGTCCCATGGCGACTTCGGCCATCGCCATCAGATGGGTGGCCTGTCCCGAAATCCGTTCAGCGGCCGCCTGCGCCTTGTTGGCGAGGCAGTGGCCGTCATATTTGCTCACAAAATGATTGCCCATGAACAATGCCATTAAACCTACCGCCATCCAGTACGTAGCCTTTTCGGAAGCCATGTGGTTGCTCCTCATCCGGTTATGGGGATTAGACGCGGGACCCCAAATTTCGTTATCTCATCTGTCGGACAATGTTATGTACGGGTTGGGGGTAGAAAAGGTTGCCGGACCGGGAGCGGCCCCGGGGAGGGTGTGAGGGCTAAGCTGTTCTTTCGCCGCTACGCGGCTTGCTGCTCCTTTCCTCCCTTTCCCACGGCTTGCGAGGTTGCGGCAAAAACTCCACCTGCCGACGGAGAACGACCACAGGGGCTGAAGCCCGCGCTGATTCCACACGCCTTACGCGGCCCTGAAGGGCCGCTCTTCCACGGCGGTGCACACGTTTGTGACTTTTTCCGCAGCCTGTTGCGCCGTGGGCTTTATTCTTTGCGCCGCTTCGCGGCTCAAGACTGGACACGGGCTTCGTTAGGAAGACACAGGGAGCGAGGATTCTAAAGCCTTGGTCTCCAGCTGCGCCAGGATCATGGGCCCGAGCTGGGATACGCTTCCGGCACCGAGGGTCAGGATCATGTCGCCTTCGTGGGCGGCGGAGACGGCCTCTGCGGCAGCCTCGGCGAAGGAAGCGGCGTAGTGAGTTGGCCGCTCACCTTCGTCTTCGATGTTCCGGGCCAGGGCCTCGCCGGTGATGCCTTCGATTGGCGGTTCGCTGGCGGCGTAGATATCCAGGATGAGCAGCGAATCGGCATCGCCAAAAGCGGTGGCAAATTCCTTCATCAGGTCGCGAGTGCGGGTGTAGCGGTGGGGCTGGAAGATGACGTGGATCTTGCGAAATCCGCATTGCTTGGCGGCGGCCAGCGTGGCGCGAATTTCCGTGGGGTGGTGGCCGTAATCGTCGATCACGCTGACCCCGGCCGCATTGCCACGGAGCTGGAAGCGGCGATCTACGCCGCGGAAGTTTTCCAGGCCAGAGCGAATCTGGTCAGCGGGGATATCAAGGCCAACGCCCACGGCAATCGCGGCAGTGGCGTTCAGAACATTGTGCGCGCCGGGGACATGAAGGCGAAACTCGCCCAGGCTCTGATTCTTGTAGGTGACCTTGAAGTCAGTGAGTGGCCCGGCATCTCCGGCGATGGGAACACTCTTCCCCAGGTTGACGTGGAAGTCGGAGCCGCGACGGGTGCCATAGGTGACCATGCGGCGGCGAATCTGCGGGAACAGGCGGCGAAGAATCGGGTCATCGTTGCAGACCACCACCATGCCGTAGAAGGGCACGCGATCCATGAACTCGACGAACGCGCGCTTGACGTCGCCCATGTTGCGGTAGCAATCCATGTGCTCGCGGTCGATATTAGTGATCACCGAGAGAATTGGGCTCAACTTAAGAAACGACCGGTCACTCTCGTCGGCCTCGGCAACCAGATAATGCGATTTTCCCAGGCGGGCGTTCGAGCCCATGGCGTCGACGCGCCCGCCGACTACGACCGTGGGGTCGAGGCCGCCGGCGGCCAGCACGGCCGCGACCATGGAGGTGGTGGTGGTCTTGCCATGCATGCCGGCTATGGCGATGCCGTACTTCAAGCGCATCAGCTCGGCCAGCATTTCTGCGCGTTGGATGACTGGAATATGCAACTCTCGCGCTTGGCTGAGCTCGGGATTCCCGGGCGAAATGGCAGAACTGGCAACAACGACCTCGGCTGCGGCGACGTTATCCGCGTGATGTCCCTCAAAAACGGTCGCGCCCAGACTGGCGAGTCGCTGGGTTACGGCGGAAGTCTTGAGGTCGGAGCCGGAGACCTTGTAGCCGAGGTTCAGCAGCACTTCGGCAATGCCGCTCATGCCAATGCCGCCGATTCCCACGAAATGAATGCGCTGGATTTTCGCGAACATAAGTCAACTTCTTCGCCGCGGATTTACGCGGATTCACGCGGATGGCTTCAGCGATTCTGGGCTATTAAGGAATCAGATGCAAGTGCAGCAGTAGGAGAGACTACTTCGCGCCAACAGCGTTAGCGGCGCCGAGGTGTTCCAGGGCGCGATCCACCACGGTTTGCATTTCCCGCGCGTATTTCACTTCGCGGCCTTTGGCAAGAATCTTTCGGGCTTCTTCGGGGGCGTACCAGGTGGGGTTCCGCATGGGTTCGTGAGACTCTTCGGTGCGTTCGACTTCCATGAGAAAAGCTTTCACCACGAACTCACGCACGCCGGGCTGTTTCCAGAACACGCCCTTCGAATGGATGTAGAGATGAAAGTGACGGGGTTCAATGTGCCCGCGAACGCCGGCTTCCTCCCAGGCTTCGCGTTCGGCCGCCTGGCTGTGGGACAACGAAGGTTCGGGCGCGCCCTTGGGGAACGTCCACTTGTTGCCTCCGTTGGTATTCACCAGCAGGAACTCAATGGACGACTCGCGCCGCCGGTAGCAGATGGCTGCCACCTGGAGCGGCAGAGCAAAGCGAAGAGTCCGAGGTGCTGCCAACTGCCACTCCTGCGCCGAAAGTCTCAACTTAGCCATCTTAAAGGCAGAATATTTCAGGAGTATTAAAATGCAGCGAAAAAGGTGCAATGAGGCGGTTACCAAGGTTCGTATCGGGAAGCCGGCCGGGAGGGCCCGTTGGTCGCTCTAAAACAATAGTTTAACGAGCTTAAGGACTGCAAAAACCGCCCCAATTCATCAACCACAAAGGGCACAAAGGTACACAAAGGCTGCGCGGGTGGCGCTCTTGATTCATTTAGGGCACTTCCTGCCTGAGACTACACGGGCTTTTACGCATCCAATTGGAGTAGGATTTAGCAATTCGGATTGCGATGTTTACCCAGCTTAATCCGGTCATTGCGGGCAGACGGACAACGATCTTGGGAAGCTCCGTGGCGGCACATCTGTTGTTGCTGGCGTGGGTGCTTCACAGTCCAGCGCCGATTTTCGTTTCTCCATCTTCCATCATGCAAGGGGAGCATGGCGCTGGGTTGCAGTACCTTTATTTTCCAGGCAGGCCTGAGGTCTCGGAGCAACCGCCCAAGCAAGCGCACTTGACCTGGAGCCAATCGCCGAAGAATGCAAAAAAGCCGCGCCAGCAGCCTCCGGTCTCGAAGGTCGAGTCAGAGACAGAAATTACTGCCGCCCTTGAACCCAACGAGCGGCCCGCTGGTTCTCCCTATGGATCGCTTTATTACGGGAAGGCGACTGGGCCTGAGGTGCGGCCGGCGCTGCCCATTGTGGCTCGTGATCCGGCGATTGGGTCCGATCTGACGCGTGAGATAACCGGCGACGTGGTGGTGGAAGTGACCATCGACGAGCAAGGCAAGATTATTGAACTGAAGCTAGTTCAAGGTTTGGCACAGAACATCGACCAACTGGTCTTGGCGGCCGTTTCCCAGTGGCAGTTCCTGCCCGCCACACGGAACGGAACGCCGATTCCTTCGAAGCAGGACGTGTACTACCACTTTCCCCGCTGAATCCTAACGTTTGCTGTAGCCGGCGGCGCGCTTCGCGGTCTTGGCAGTGCGGTGTCCGTTGCCCTTTTCGGTTCCCGCGCCCACGACTTGCAAATGCGATTTCGGCGCGGGCGCGGCGGTTGCCACCTGCAACTGCCGATCATTACGCGCCTGCCGCCAGTTGACCTGGGGCATCATCATGGAGGAATCGATGCGGTCGCGATACTTCATGGCGATGTTCATCAGCGAGTCCAGCAACGAGTCAGAAAGCAAATGGGGCTGCAGTCCCAGTTCGATCAGCTTGGAGTGTTTGGCGTTGTAGTAGTGCTCTTCAGCTTCGACGCGGGGGTCGGGAATATGATTGACTTCGACCGCCAGACCCAGCTTTTTGCCCTCCGCCTTCACCATGCGAGCCAAATCCAGCACGGAAAACTGCTCGGTGAACTGGTTGAATACGCGGAACTCCCCTTTGGCAGCGGGATTCAGGCAGGCAATCTCGACGCAGCGCACGGTGTCGCGAATATCCAGGAAGCCGCGAGTTTGTCCGCCCTTGCCGTAAACCGTGAGCGGAGTCCCGATGGCAGCCTGCACGCAGAAACGATTCAGGACCGTGCCGAAGACTTCGTCGTAGTCGAAGCGATTGATGAGACCCTCGTCCATGCCTACTTCATCGGTCATGGTGCCGTAAACCACGCCCTGGTTCAGATCGGTGGCGCGCAGGCCCCAAATCTTGCAGGTGAACATGATGTTGTGGCTGTCGTGGACTTTGGAGAGGTGGTAAAAAGACCCGGGCTGCTTGGGATAGGGCACGGTGTCGGTGCGCCCGTTGTGCTGGATCGTGATGTAGCCTTCTTCGATGTCGATATTGGGCGTGCCATATTCGCCCATGGTTCCCAGCTTGATGAGGTGGCAATCGGGCTGGAACTCGCGCAGGGCGAACAACAAATTCAGAGTTCCGACCACATTGTTGACCTGGGTGAACACCGCATGTTTGCGGTCGATCATGGAATAGGGAGCCGCACGCTGTTCGGCAAAATGCACCACGGCGTCCGGCTCGATGGCCTTAATGGTGGCGGAGAGAAAGTCGTAATCCATCACATCGCCGACGAAGCGGTCGATCTGCTTGCCGGTGAGTTCTTGCCAAATCTTCAGGCGATCGGAAAGCGGGCGAATCGGGGTGAGAGTTTGTACGCCCAGCTCGAAGTCCCACTGGCGCCGGATGAAGTTGTCAACGATGGCGACCGAGTGGCCGCGATTCGATAAATATAGGGCTGTTGCCCACCCGCAATAGCCGTCTCCCCCAAGTACAGCGATCTTCATTGCTCCTCCTCGAAATTCAACTGCGAATTACACTCATTCTGCCAATTTCATGGCTGGGATGTACCTGGAACCTGCGCCACGGGAAATCCGCGGTTGCTCCTGTCCTGCTGCCACCCCAGCCGGCTGACCTCGAAAAACGCACTGGAAGCGGCATGCTTCATGGCCAGCGAACTCTCAACCCCGCAAGTGCAACCGGGACATTCCCGGCGGACCATGGCCGCGGCTTGGCGAGCGTAAGCCTCCGACGCCAGGATCGTCTCAAGTTTTTCCCGCAGAATGTTCCCGACTGGTTTCAGCGGGTAGCACCCAGTCAGCACATCGCCATTGGAGATCACGAACACTTGAAGGAATCCGAGAACACATGGGGGTTCTTCAAGGGCCTCACTATTGTTGTAGTACTTGGTTACGTAATCCACCTCATAGGCAGGGCGTTTCAGAACATCGCGCAGAAACTTTGCGATCTCAGTCACATCGTTCCTCTCCGGCCACATGGCGGCGATATCCGCCCCCTGGAGGAAGTAGAGGTCCCGGCTCAGAATATTGGACTCGATCTTCGCGCCCATACTACCGGCCACGTCTGCCAGTTGTCCAAGGTCCCGTGCAGAGATCCGATTCAGGGTCACGGAGATGGCAACTTTCTTATTCTGGAGCAACTGGATGCCTTCCATGGCGAGATCAAAATACCCACGGATCCCGCGGATGTGGTCATTGGCCTCCTTCAGGCCATCAATGGAGACCGAAATCTTAGTAATCGGAGAGGCGTTGATCTCCTGATGAAACTTTTTCAAGAGCAGTCCATTGGTTTGGAGGACGATGCGCTTGATCCCGGAAGTGTTTGCTTTTCGCAGTATCTTAAACAGATCTTTCCGTAATAGCGGCTCGCCTCCGGTAAAACGCAGAGAGCGAATGCCGGCGGCATTTATTTCATTGACCAGGTTGACGGCACGATCGGTGTCAATCTGATCGTGCCAGCGCGACTTCCAGTAGTCGCAGCTAATGCACTTGGCCTGGCAGTTTTCGGTCAACTTGACATGTGCAGACAAGGGCTTGACGGTGGACGGCAAAAGTTTGGGCGACACTTTGGCGCCCATCCATACCCGCGTCAGATAGTAAGCCGGGGGAAACAATCCCGCAGTCCTTTTCCAGAGAAATTAGTCGCGAAATCCCCACATCACTCGAATTCTTTCATTCTACTGCCGATGGTTGATTCCCGCCACACGCTGCATGACGCTGAGGGCGACCGGCTCATTCGCTGCGCGGCAAATCTGGAGCTCGGAGCGGATGATTGGTAAGGACCACCTTGCCGCCACTCGTGGCCAGCAGGTGCAACTGATCGTGGCCCACCAGGCCTTCCAGGCGCGGGACGGCGGATTCCATGGCCACGACGTAGGCGGTGTCCGGACGGAGCCACAGGTTGCGGAATTGTGCATCGTCGATAAAGACATCCGGCGACCCGGGAGCATAGCTGCCGTATTCGAGATTGATTCTGCGTCCATTTAGCAGTAATGCGCTGCGGTTGGTATAAAAGAACACGGAAGAGAAGGTGTAGTAATGCCGATCGACGACCAACGTCCCGGGCGGCGCTTTCTGGATTGCCTCGGCCAACGGCCGGGAGGACAAGTAAGGATCAAAGGCCACCATGGCCACACGCGCGGCGTGAAAGAAGATGACCATCATCAACGCCGCCGAGAGCGCAGAGCGCCGAGCGCCGGCTTTGAAGGTACCCGTGGCGCCCAAAGCAAAAGCCAAAACCGCCATCGCCAGCGGCAGGCGAAGGTACGCGAACGACGCCAGGGTGAGATCTTCCATGTGTCCCAGCGATAATTTGTAGGCGTTGGGGTGGGCGCTCAGCGCCGACGAGATATCGCCAACAACCGGTACTCCGCGGCTTAGGAACAGGATGACGATCCCGGCCAACGCGGCGCATCCCACGATCAGCGATAGCAGACGCGTGCCGCGCCGTATCCAAACGCCTTCGGTGGCCAGTGCGGAGCCCAGCAGCAGCCCCAGCGCAGGATAGCAAGGCATTGAATAATATTCTTGAGTGGTGGAAAAGGTGAAAAAAATGAGGATGAAGCCAGCCCAGCAGAGCGCCAGCAGACGCGTCCGTCCGGCGCGATCGACCGGCCTGAACGAAAGTTTGGCGATGGCGGGAAAATAGACGCTCCAGGGAAACAGCCACAGCAGATGAAAAAGCCAGAAGTAAAGCCGCGGGACTGTGTCGTAATCGCGGGGATAGCGCAGATTCAGAAAACGCAACAGCTGTTCGTTGATGAAGTAGAACCAGAAAAAGCCATGGTATTGGCCCGGCCCGCTGTGCATGGTGAAATCAAAATAAGGAGGCATGCGTAAGGTCGCCAACACATGCCAGGGTGCGGCAATCGCCAAAAGAATCAGCGCTCCGGTGAATACATGGAGCCGCCGCCACACGGTGCGCGAGAAGAGTTGCTGCGTCACCAGCAGATAAATGAATATGCCGCCGCCAGGGAACACAACTGCGATCAGCCCTTTGAGCAGCAGTCCAACTCCGAGACTTGCCGCCAGGACGATGCTCCACAACCGCGGGTGGGATTCATCTCGATCAAGGGCGCGCTGGAAACTCCAAAAGGAGATGCACACCGAGAGTGTGAGCATCGCGTCGGGAATCTGGATGCGAGTGAACAGGAAGAGACCTACACAAGTGGCGATCACCAGCCCGGCATAGAATCCTGCACGCCCACCGAACGCCCATCGGCCATAGCGACAGGTGACCCAGGCCAGGAGGACGACCGCGAGCGCGAGTGGAAGTCTGGCGGCCCAATCGTGAGCGCCGAAAACCCGGTAGGAAATGGCCATCAGCCAGGCGCCCATGGGCGCCTTTTCCAGATAAGGGACACCGTCGAGACGGGCGATTACCCAATCGCCGGATTGCAGCATGTTGCGGCCGATCTGAGCCAGCACCGCGTCGGAGTCGTCCATGAGAGATGGCGGGGAGACAGCGCAGCCGAAGAAAATCGCGGCCGCGAAGAGAAGGACGACCAGGTCGCTGCGAACGAAACTTAGGCTGTCGCTGAGAGGCTCACGAAGCTTTTGCCTGCCGGTTCCGGTTCCGATACCGTCTGAATGTTCCAGCGTTTGATCCATAGGAATAAGATCAGCAATCCCCAAAGGTGGTAGCCGAAGCTGTCACGCCGATCCATATGTCTTTTCATGACGGCTTGCACCCCTTCCCAACGGAAAATCTGTGTGTCCTTCACGGCTTGCTCGGTCAGTGTATCCAGCAATAACGGTTTCAGCACGCCGCGAAACCATTCGTGCGCGGGGATATCGAATCCAACTTTCTTCCTGCCCAGAATCGCGGGGGGAAGTTTTCCTTTCATCAGTTCTTTAAGCACGAATTTCAATCGCGATCCGCGGACCTTGTAGTCTTCTGGCAGGGAAGCGGCAAACTCGACCAGACGATGATCGAGGAACGGCGGCCGCACCTCCAGCGAATGAGCCATGCTCATGCGGTCGGCTTTGTAAAGAATGTCATCCGGCAAATAGTACTGCTGATCGAAGAGGAGATAGCGATTGACTCCCGATACTGGCGGCATGTTGCGCAGAATTCCTGCCATCGGCGCCGGGTCAGCGCCTCGCAGAAATTCAGCCTTTTCTTCCTCGGAGAAGGTGCCATTCCAATAAATATGGGCTTCATCGGGAGGCAGCAAAGATCCGCGCAGAAACCGTTTGAGCTTGTATTCAAAGCTGATCTTGTCGTCCGACACCGGCCAGTGTCGCAGGCCCGCGATCGCCATTCGTCGCAGAGTGGCAGGCACCATTCGCGCGGTCTGCGCATAGCGGCCAGCGAGATAGGTCAAGTAACCGCCAAACAACTCGTCGGCCCCCTCGCCGCTGAGGGCGACCGTCACTTGCTGGGAACTCATCTTGGCCAGAAACCATACCGGCAAACAGCCGGCGTCAGCGCTGGGCTCATCGGAATAATAGGCGAATTCCTGGATCGCGCTCTGCAAGTCCGAGTCTGCGTTCAGGTCAGCTTCGTAATGGTCGGTTCCGTAGTGTTCCGCGACTTCACGGATGTACGCGCCTTCATCGAAGCTGCGGCCTTTGAAGGTGATGGAGAACGTCTTCAGAGGTTTTGCCGACGCCTCCGCCGCGTAATGCAAAATGGTAGAGGAGTCGAGGCCTCCGCTGGCCCAGAGGCCGACGGGCACGTCTGCAACTAAATGTTCCTTGACCGACTCCCTGAGCAGAAAATCAAGTTGTTCCTTGGCTGAGTCGAGCGTCCACACTTTCCCGGTTGCAGAAGGCGCTGGGCAATGCCAGTAGGATTCGACGTTGGTCATACCCGGTTGCCAAGTGAGAATGTGGCCGGGAGGAAGTTTTTCAATTCCCTGAACCAGGGTGTACGGCGCCGGGACGTAATTCACCCGCAGATAACAATTCAGTCCGTCCAGGTTCAGGGTGCGATCGATCTCGGGGTGGTACAAGATTCCTTTCAGTTCTGAACTGAAATAGATGTCGTCACCTTTGCGGGCAAAGTACAGGGGCTTGATGCCCACGCGATCACGCGCCAGCACCAGACGCTTCCGCGATTCGCACCAGATGGCCAGGGCAAACATGCCGCGCAGCCTCCGGAAACACCCGGTGTCCCACTCGAGGAATGCTTCCAGAACGACTTCTGTGTCGCTGTTGGTGAGGAAACGATGTCCGAGCGCCTGCAATTCGGCGCGCAGTTCGGCGTGGTTGTAGACTTCGCCGTTATAGGCCAGGACGGTGTCGCCATCCTGGCTGCGCATGGGTTGCTCGCCAGAGACAAGGTCGATGATGGTGAGCCGGACCGCACCCAGAGAAATGTTTCTGGTCTCGAAAACGCCCTGCTGGTCGGGGCCGCGATGAATTAGAGACGAGGTTGCGCCTTGAATCAGGCCGGGCTGAACCGGACGGTCTTCATGAGTGAATCCAACGATGCCGCACACGCTGTAGTAGATGATAAATGGAGGGGGAGATTTACGGAAGGGCGCAGGCCGTAGCTTGACTCGACCTTGGCGCCTACGTATTCTCAAGACCGCACCGGATGAAACCACGCCTGCTTTCCTACATCGTTTGCCCTCAGTGTGGATCGTCTTTTGACGTCCGAACTGAGAGCGAACGCGAGGGCGAAATCTTCGAAGGCTGTCTACAATGCCGCGGCTGCCAGGCCAGCTTTCCGGTGATTCGAGGGATTCCCCGCTTCCTGCCTGCGGAATTGTCTGCCGCCAAACGCGCGACTGCGGCTGCCTTTGGTTATGAATGGACGCACTACGCGGAACTCACCGCAGCCGACCCAGAGGAGTTTCTGGACTGGATCAATCCCCTCGACGAAACCGTTTTCGCCAATCGGGTTGTACTGGATGGAGGTTGCGGGAAAGGGAGACACTTGTTCCTGGCCGCCAAGTTCGGCGCTACGGATGCGATTGGGATTGACTTATCTGACGCCGTGGAATCGGCCTACCAAAACACCCGCCACTTGCCGAATGCGCACGTCATCCAGGCCGACATCTACAATCTGCCTTTCGCTAGTCCCTTCGACTTTGCCTACAGCATCGGCGTACTTCATCACTTGCCGCACCCGAAGCAGGGGTTTTTGAGCCTGGTAACGAAGTTGAAACCGGGCGGGCGGATCGCGATCTGGGTGTACGGCAAAGAAGGGAACCGCTGGATTGAGCTCTTGGTTGATCCGATCCGCATTCATGTGACGTCACGCTTGCCAAAGTTCATCACTCACGTCATCTCATTGGTTCTTTCGTTGCCTTTGTATGCGGCGCTCAAGCTGGTCTATCTCCCTGTCCATCGGATTCGGAGACTGGCGCCGCTAAAAAGGATACTGCCGTACGCGGACTATCTTTTGGCGATCTCCGGCTATTCATTTTCTGAAAACCTCTGGAATGTGTTTGACCAGTTGGTCGCGCCCACGGCGTTCTACATCAAGCGAGAAGAAGTCGAGGACTGGTTCGCTGCGGCAAATTTGAAGCAGGTGGAGATCTCTGCCCGCAACCGCAACAGTTGGCGAGGGACAGGGGTGAAGAGCAGCTAAGTCAGCGGTTCTTGCTGGCTGAAGCTCCCGACAATGTCTCCCAGCCCCGCCGCGTAAGGTCCCAGAAAATCAGATAGCCAGCCACGCCCGCGATCGCCAACAGCGTAATTCCCCAGAACCATTGCTGAAAGACAAGTTTGCCAATGCCGAAAAGGCAGCCATAAACCAGGATGACGCCCATTCCCCAATTAAAGGCATTACCCGCCAGGTCGCGGACCTCCGGCAGCTCGGGAACCAAGCGCGCGATATGTTTCCAACCATACACGCTGGGATACACGCGACGGTAGAACGCCACCAGAGTTGATTCGGACTCGGGTTTGGTGACGAAAGTTGCAATTAGCCATGCCACGGTTGCGATCCCGCCGGTGATCAAGGCTTTCTTGGCATATATCAGCGCACCGTTGCCGGTGAATTCGACCCCGCTCAGCGCGATGGTCACCGCTGCTGCCGCGATCATGGCAGAAATCTCGCTCCACGCATTGATACGCCACCAATACCAGCGCAGGATGTAAACCGCTCCGGTGCCGAAACCGATGTTCAAAACCAGGTCCCAGCCCTGTTTGATCGAAGTCAACTGCATGGCGGTGTAGCCGCTGACCAGAACTAGTAGGGCAGTGAAAAGCCTGCTGATGAGCACGTAATGCTTCTCTGTTGAATTCCGTACCAGGAAGCGCTTGTAAAGGTCGTTGACCAGGTAGGAGCATCCCCAATTCAACTGCGTCCCTACGGTGGACATGAACGCCGCCAGAAATGCCGCAACCATCAGCCCGCGCAGGGCGGGCGGCAAGTAATCGCGCAGCACCATGACGTAGCCCTGCTCGGGATTCTGGGTAAAGGCCGCGCTGGGATGGAGTCCGCCATTTTGTGAATACACCGCCATGGCCACGAGGCCGGTAACAATCCAAGGCCAGGGACGCAGCGCATAGTGCGCAATGTTGAACCACAAGGTCGCACCCAGGGAATTTTTCTCGTCCTTGGCGCTGAACATGCGCTGCGCCACGTAGCCGCCACCCCCCGGCTCCGCACCGGGATACCAAGCCAGCCACCACTGCATGCACAGATACACAAAGAACGTCAGCAGCGGCAGGGTCCAAATGGCGCTGGTCGTCCAGCCCAGATGGAAATCAGGTAAGAAGGCAACGGGGTCCGCGGTCTGTGTTCCCGTCTGGCGAATATTGTTCTCGACCACCTGGAGTTGCGCCTGTAGCGCATGCATGCCGCCGATCTTGGCCACGGCCACCCAGGCCAGCACCACGATCATGGTCATCTTGAGCGCAAACTGAAATAGGTCGGTGACCAGAACGCCCCAGAGTCCGCCGATGAAGGTGTAGATCCCGGTGAAGGGAATCAAAACAAAAATGCAGATCAGCAGAGAGGTGGTATGAGGATCGCTCAGCGTGTACTGAAAAGTGTGGCCGACGAAAGAGAGTTGCACCACGCGACCTTCGGCGATAGCTGGGCCCAGCAGGACGGTGATGATGTTGATCATGGCCTGGGTCACCCATCCGAGAATGAAGCAGTTCATGAACAGCCCGAGATAGACGGCTTTGAAGCCACGCAGGAAGGCGGCGGGTTTGCCGCTGTAGCGAATCTCGACAAACTGCACGTCGGTCAGAATTTCAGCACGGCGCCAGTAACGCGCGAAGAAAAATACCGTCAACATGCCGCCGACGCAGAGGCCCCACCAGATCCAGTTGCCGGCGATGCCCGACTTGGCCACCAGGCCGCAGACCAACAATGGAGTGTCCGCGCCAAAGGTGGTGGCGACCATCGAGGTGCCGGCGAGCCACCAGGAAACATCCCGGCCGGAGACGAAGAATTCTTCTGTATTTCCGCTGGAACGCCGCCGGTAGTACATGCTGATCAGCAAATTGATGAGCAAGTAGCCGACGATGACGATCCAATCGGTTGCAGTGAGAGGCATGCGTCCCTACGCCACCAGAGCTTGGTGGTTGCCACGATATTAAAGGAACTTGCCGGTCGGAAAAGTCAGTGAACCACAAAGGACACGAAGGTGCACAAAGGAACCCCAATGCGAGACTATCGGCAGACTTTGTACCCAGACTGACTGCCGCTCGGCTGAGACTATGATGTGAAGAGAGGCAGGCCATGATCGAATACATCCGGCGTTTGTTTACTTATGACGATTGGGCAAATCGCGAGGTCCTCGGTGGGTTGCAGGCCTTAAAGGTTGCGCCGCGCTCGGTGAAGCTGCTGGCACATATTCTCGCTGCCGAAAGTTGTGGTATGAACGCCTGCAATTGCAGAAACCAACCTATCCCGTATGGCCCGATTTCTCGCTGGAGCACTGCAAACTGGAGGCGCAAGAGTTGCCCAAGCTGTGGAAGGGCTACCTGCAATCGCTGAAAGATGACGGCTTGGCGCGCGCACTCAGTTACAAGAACAGCAAGGGAGAAAGCTGGAGCAGTTCGAGGCAGGATATTCTGATGCATGTGATCATGCATTCTGCCTATCACAGAGGCCAGATTGCCGCCGATATCCGCGCCGCCGGGTTTGCTCCGCCATATACAGATTTCATTCAAGCAGCACGCCAGGGATTGTTGGACGAGGAAGCTTAGGGCGAACTCCGGCGCTGCCGCACGAATGTCGCGGAGACGACCGCCAATAAAGTAAGGGGAGGCATGGCGAGAAGAGTATAAACCGGAATTAGAGCCGCCGCCCGCATTCGCTCCCCAGAAATCAGCAACGAGCACAGCGAAACTATCACCGCCGCGGCCCACTGCCATGCTTGGCCCGCAAAGGCGGCTTTGGCCAGCGCCCGCGGCGCCACGCCCATTGATGCAATCGATTGGCGCCGTGCCAACAGAATGAGAAGGGGCGGAATGAGCAAGACCTGGTTGTAGACGGACAACTTCGGAATGGCAACCAGTGTTACGGTTGTAACGAGTGCCAAGATCCACCCAAAGCTGTCAGAGTTCGCGGCAGCCCTTCTCCAGCGCCAGCAGGTTTTCAACACGTAAAGCACGAGCGCCGCTAGCACCAATTTTGCGATTACCGGGGGGAATAACACTTGCAGAATGGACGGGTCGGTTCCGTAGCTGGGGTACTCACGCACCGCAGCCAGAAAACGCCCGATCCAGCCGGGTGAGAGTGCTTGTGCAGCTGCCAGCAGGATCGCCATGCTGCCGGTAAAGCCCCAGATCAGAGGCCAGCGTTCTCTGCGCCATGTCGCCCAAACCAAAAGCCACAAGACGACGGGCGTGGTTGTGTCAGGCTTGACGGTGGCCAGGGCCAAAAGGAATCCGCTCAAGATCAGCCATCCGCGAACCAAAGACGCCACGGCCAAAGCCAGCAACAACGCCACCAGCGCTTGCAGATTTTGCATGTGAAATTCCAGCACGGCTGGATAGCTGCTCACCGCCAACACCATTGCCGAACCAAGTTGTATCGGCCTAAGGCGGAGACCAACGGCATACATCCAGACTGGCACACTGGCTGCGATGCCGAATAGCAGAAACCAGCGGAAGACTTCAAACACAGTTGAGAAAGGCAGGGTTACGGTCGGCGCCAGCAGGAAGACCACATACAGCGGGTACACAAAAGACTCCTGCGCTCGTGGTTCCGTGGGCTTCGTGGAATCAAGCGGCCGGCCGTAGAAGCCTCTCTGGATGTCCCGGGTTACTTCAGCGCTATATGGGTCGCGGTGATGCAGCAGCAGTTCGCGTGCGCCCAACCAGCGAGCGTAGAGGTCGGAGTTGTTGCCAATCGGAAGACCCTGGCTTTGTGCCGCAAACGTGTTTGCCGGAACAAGAACAGTTTCTGCCCAATGCCAGGTGCCGAAGCAGACCAGCAGCGAGGCTGCAAAGATCAGCCACGATAGGTTGCCTGGGCGGTTACGTTTCACTGCCTGCATTCTAAACGCGGCTTTGGAGGTTGCGAGGAGGGAAAGCACCACGCGTGGCAATGCTGATCAGTATCCCGAGCAGGGTTATTGGAGGCAGCGCCAGCCAGGTGCAGAGAGGCAACTGGGCTAGGCTCAGCAGGCGCTGGGGCGGGACCAGCAGCGACAGAATCGAAAGAACCAAAGCGGCAGACCACTGCCAGATCTGGCAGGCGAATGCTCCCTTGGTGAATGCCCGAGCGAAAAGACCGGTGGCTTGTCCACGATGCCGCAGGAGCACCAGCAGCGCCGGGATGAGTAAGAGCTGATTGTAGGCGGCCAGCTTTGGAATTGTGACCAGGGTCACCGCCGTCACCACCGCCAGCATCCATCCGAAGCCGTCAGAGTCGGCTGCAGCTTCTCTCCAGCGCCAGCAGACGGCACACACGAAAACCACGAGCGCTGCTAACACCAGGTTTGCGATCAGCGGGGGGAATAACGTCTGAAGAATGGAGGGGTCGGTACCATAGCTGGGATACTCGCGCACTGCCGCGAGAAAGCGCCACATCCAGCCTGGTGAAATGGCTTGAGCACCAGCCAGCAAGATCGAGATACTGGCAGCGAAGGCCCAGATTAAGCGGCGGCGCTCTCTACGCCATGCCGCCCACGCGAGAAGCCAAAGCACGACGGGTACCGTTATGTCAGGCTTGGCTGTTGCCAGGGCGAGGAAGAACCCACCCAGCATCAGCCTTTTGCTCACGACCGATGCTGCGGCGGCAGCAAGAAACAAGACCATCAAAGCGGTGAGGTTTTGCTGCGAATACTCCTCTATCGAAGGAAAGCTGCCCACGGTGAGCAACATCCCACAAACAACGGCAGACCATTGCGCACGGATTTTGACAGCGTACATCCAAAGCGGCACGCTGAGAGCAATGCAGACGAGAAGAATCCAGCGAAAAGCTTCAGCCACCATTGGAAAGGGCAGGCTTACAGTGGGCGCCAGCAGGAAAACCACATACAGCGGATATACAAAAGATTCCTGCTCCCTGGGATCGGATGGGTTGGCGGGATCGAGCGGCCGGCCGTAAAAGCCTGTTTGAATTTCGCGAGTTACCTCTGGGCTATAGGGATCGCGACCGTGAAGGAGAAGTTCACGCGCTCCTAGCCAACGTGCGTAAAGGTCGGAATTGTTGCCGATTGGGCGGTGTGCCGCAATGACCTTGGCGGTGTTGGCGGGAACGAGAATGGTCTCGGCCCAATGCCATACACCCACACAAACCAACACCGACGCAGCCAATGCAAACCATGGCCAGCTCGACGCTTTGGGGCTCAACAGCACGCCTGCATTCTAACGCGCCAATCCTACACGCAGCTTCTGGCCAGTTTGCAATTCGTCCAATTAAGTTTACAGTTCTGCTATTCTCGATGATCGACGAGCAAGAGAGCGTCTCAGCAAGAAAATCTACGCAATCATTCCCGTTACGGTCGCAACGATTACGGGTTCGCTCTGTTTCGACCACCTTGCTACGTTCGCAGGAATCGAATATGCAATCGCAGCTTGTCGTCCTGGCCTCCCCTGCTGAGCCGTGGTTTGACACATTGCTTCGCGCCCACACTGGGCGAATCGTTGCCGGGCTCTGCGTTTATGCGGCGATCCGCATCTTGATTCTTGCTGCCGCATTTCCTCTGTTCAACATCACCGATGAAGACTCCCATTTCTTGACCATCCGAATGTTCGCGGACGGGCACTTGCCGGGCAGGGAGTTGCCACCTGTAGATCCAGTGTTTGAGGCGACCTACGTTCTCTACGGGTCTCCCGAGTACACTCACTCGCAGGCAGACTTGGATCAGAATGGCCCCCGCATTCCTCTGTACCAACTCCCTCCCCAGGCTCGGGACGCGGCTCTTGGGCAAACGTTCTATGCCCAGAAGTTCAAAGACTGGTCGCGGAAGCCGAATTTTGAAGCGCAGTCTCCTCCTCTGTACTACATAGTTGCCGCCGGCTGGTACGACCTGGGCGCGGCTCTACGAATCAGAGATTGGGGCCTGCTTTATTGGGTTAGATTTCTCAACCCGATTGCCTACGCACTGCTGGTCTGGCTTTCCTACAAGTTCGTCCGGAAGGTATATCCGGAGCGTGCATTCCTCTGTCTCGCGGTTCCTGCGCTGATCGCCGTATATCCCCAGGACATCTTCTTCGGAATGAATCGGGACGTGCTATCTGCGCCGCTGGCCGCGGCTGCTCTCCTCTTGATGATGGAAGCGATCAAGAGTACGCCGGGCAAAACTTCGTACCTGCTCAGCGCTTCACTTCTGGTCGGACTAACCTTCCTGGTGGAGGTATCTAACTGCGTGCTGTACGGCGCCCTCGCCGCAACCTTCTGGTTCTGGTTGCGCAGGCCCGGGAGAAGGCAACCGCTCAAGATCTGGGTGGTGAGTGCGAGCGCCCTTGCCGCCTTCGTGCCCCCATCACTTTGGATTTTGCGTAATTACTTGGTGATGGGAGACCTGACCGGTTCTCGGGCAAAAATGCATGAACTTGGTTGGACGACGAAACCTCTTGCGGACATCTTCCACCATCCGCTGTTCTCATGGGATGGCTTATCTTACTTCCTGCTACAGCTGACGCGAACCTTTTGGCACGGCGAATACCTCTGGCACGGGCATTGGATGCGGTCGGCAGCAGCGGATTGGTTCTATGTATTCTCCTCCGCCCTCATGGTTGTGATTTTCGCGGCCGATTTCGTGGCACGACGGAAAGCCATCTCGCCCCAGCAAAGTCTGGCCGGTTTTCAGGCTCTCTTTCTGGTTGCCAGCTCGGTGCTGTTCCTGGCCGCGATCTCGCTGCTTTTTGACTTTCACGACTGTCTCATTCCGTCTCGCCTACGCCCCTTCTTCGTTAACGGGCGCATCATTTCTGGAGCGCTTCTTCCCTTTGTTCTGATCTACGCGAGCGGTTTGGAACTGGTTGTGAACCGGTTCCGTAAGTGGATTTCCCCGGGGGCCGTGCTGCTTTGCCTGATGTTGTTCATAACCATTTCGGAAATTGTGGCAAGAAAGCAAGCCTTCTCCAGTTCCTACAATTTTTTCGCCCTTTCCTCCCGGTAGATCTGGCGCGCGAGAGCGGTCGAGGGCGTAAGTTGTTTAGGTACCATCGGCCGCGGCTCCTTTCTGGTATTTTGAAGGAGTCGTTGGTTAAGCTGAAATCCATGAAAAGACGTCTTCTCCTGTTTCTATTGCTGGCCCTGAACGGATTCTTGTGGGCCGCCACTGAACCCGGTGTCGAGCCGCTGCCGGGAGCCATCTCGAATAATGCCGTCGCGATCCTGAAGGTAAAAGGACAACTCGAACTGTTTTCTATGATGGGCATGGGACCTAAGAAGACTTGGGACGCCGTCTCCAATGAAGCCTACGAACTGGACGCCGGTTCGGGCAAGGTATACAGCATCCATGCGGTTCCCGGGACCGCGGGCCGGGTTGGAGCCATGGCGGTGGGGGCCACGAACCACGTGTATCTCATGGGCGGCTACGTGCTATTTCAAGGCGGAGGGATGGTGGTCCCGGACGTGGGCAAGTATGAGACTGAACACGACCGCTGGTTTCGACAAAGTGACATACCGGTTGCGGTCGGCGAGGCAGTGATCGGGGTTTACCGCGATCGTTACATCTACCTGGTCGGCGGGCGTACAAACGGCGGCCCGGTGACTGACGTCCAGATGTACGACACCGATAAGAACCGGTGGTCAAAGGCGACGCCTATTGGCACGGCGGTCTTCGGTCATGCGGGCGCGCTGGTCGGGGACACGATCATCTATGTGGATGGAGCGGTCCGGAACCCGGAAGGAAATTCTCCGCGCTTTGTGGCATCCGACGAATGCTGGAGTGGCAAAATCAGTCATCACAATCCCGCCAAGATTGAATGGACGAAGCTGCCCAGTCATCCTGGGGCCGCCCGCTTCCGCATTGCCGCCGGGGGTTCGGAAAAGGATGAAATGATCTACTTTTCCGGCGGGAGCGACACGCCCACCGACGACGCCGGTATTGGCTACGATGGCAAACCCGCCGAACCGTCTCCGGTGACTTTCGCTTTCAACCTGCGCACGCGCAAGTGGGAAACGCTCGACGAGAACACCCCCAACCCAACGATGGACCACCGGGGATTGCTGGTGACGAAAAACAACCTGGTCATTGTCGGCGGAATGGAAAAAGGGCAAACGGTTACGGCCAAGGTAACGGTGCTTTCGAAAGAGACGAAGGCCAGGTCGACTGCGACGGGATCTACCTCGCCCTAGCCAGCACCAAGGTGACATCGTCAGGTTGCTTGTTGGCGCCGATCCAGTCGTCCACGGCAGCGGTCACAATTTCGCTGATGCGCGGCAGCGGCAGGTCGCGGTTCTCGCGCAGCAGTTCGATCAGCCGGTGCTCGCCGAATTCGCCGAAATCGTTTTCCGGTTCGGTGACTCCGTCGCTGTAGGCGAGAAAAATCTCACCACTCCGAAGTTGCACCGAACTTTCCTCGTAGGCGACGCGTTCGAACAAACCCACGACGGTTCCGCCGTGGTCCAGCCGCCGGATGCTCCCGTCCTCGCTCATCACGATAGGTGGCAAGTGTCCAGCGTTGGTGTAGGTAAGCTGGCGCTCCCTTCCGTTGTAGATGCCGAGGAACAGGGTGGCATATTTTTCCGAGGGCGTGCTTTCGTAGAGCTGATGATTCAACAAGGAAAGCAGTGCCGAAGGCGATACATCCAGGTTGTGCACCCTGGATGCCAGCATCATGGCCGAGCCGGAGGCTGCGCCCACGGCCATGGGTTCCCGCAGCGCAGGAATGTCCTGAAGACTGTATGCGCGCACGGCAGAATGGATGGTGGCCATCAGCAAGGCCGCCGAAATTCCTTTTCCGCTGATATCCCCGACCGCCAGGATCATCCTCTCGGAATCCAAGGTCAGAAAGTCGTAGTAATCGCCACTGACGGTACTCGCCGGGCGGCAAAATCCATGGACCTCGAGCGACGCCAGTTGTGAGACATGGTGCGGGAAGAGCTGAGATTGCACTTCCTGCGCGATCACCAGTTCATTCTCCAGCTTTTGTTTTTCCTTCTGCTCTTCGATCAGCTTCTCGAGCGACGCGGTCATCGAATTGAACGAATTGGCCAGAGCGGCAATCTGATCGTTCGACTTCACGGGAATGCGATGACCGAAGTCGCCGCGATTGATATGTGTGGTGGCGTCATAGAGTTGGGCCACGGTGCCGGTGACGGTGCGGGTCAAGCTGGCGCCGATGATGAGCGCGACCATCTCGATGACGGTGAAGAAAATGGCCACGAACAACAAGCCGAATTCGACTGCTTGGGCAAAGTCGCCCAGAGCTGCAAACAGGCGCTGATAGATTTTGGATACGCGAGTCTGTACCCCAATGCCCGCCGGGCGAAGCCGGTCGCTGGTTTCCCAGTCAACGACCGACACCGTGGTACCGAAGGTGACTTGGGGATCGATTCTGGCCGCAGGCGGGGGCACGGTTCCGGCGGTATACGTGGGCCGGAGCGCCTCTTTGCCCGTATCCAACACGTAGTCACCCTCCGGCTTGCTTAGGGTGATTGCCGCCTTCGAGCCGTCGCTGGCGGCTGCCTTCAGGCCCTGCCCGCGTTCGACTCTGCGCAGGCTGAATCCGGTGGTGTAGAGCGAAATCTCGCCCAGGTCGGCGGCCAGATTCTGCAACATGTGCTGATCGAAGGGTTCGCTGGACAGGACGGTCATCGTTTCCCCGCCGGTCGGGACCGTCTGCATTGCGCGCAGATAGAGCCGGTCGTGATCGCGCACGATACCGCGGAAGGAGTTGCCCAAATGGGGTGGGAGAACTGGAGGAGCGGACTTATTCCCGGCAGGAGTGCTGTTGAGAACCAGCTTCTTACCCAACCAAACGCAAATCTGGCGATCGGCCCAAATCTTGTCGGCCTCGCGGACATCCTCGAAGGCCGCCGTGCCGGTGCTGACTCCGCGCTTCATCTGGGCGGCGACTTGCTGCGCGATGGCGGAGTTGGCAGATTCGAGGCTGACCAGTTCGGAATCCAGGCCGGTGGTGACAATGAAGGTGGCGAACTGTCCGGCAAACAAATAAAAGGAGCCGATGGCGAGCGCTACCAGCAAAACCACCGGAATTACGCCGATGAATACATAGGTGACAATCAAGCGGTTGCGCAACCGCCACAGCATCTTGGCTCTCACCCAGCGGAGAGCGAGAACCAGAAAGAGCAGGATGGCAACAAAGCTGAGAAAGCTGACCCAGCCGCCGAGACTGTCGGCAAAAGATATCTTGAGCCAGCCGCCCACCAGTTGCAGCACAAACAACAACACATCGAGCGCCAGCACGTACCAGGCGGCGCGCGCGACCTTGCTGGTGGGCAAAAGGCCGGCATCGGCGAGCCGCAGACGGAGGTAACGGTAGGACACTGCCATGCTAAGACCGAATTATAGATGCAGAACCGCGCCACGGGTCCCGGTGAGGGTCGAGAGACCGGTCAGCTCAGATTTCTGGATAAAAATCGAAAAATGCGTCGAGGCTGGTTTTGAGCTGTTTTTCGATCTCGTCCTTGCTGCCCTCGAGCACGTGCATGGTCACGCGGGCCTCGCGCCCGTTCTTCAGCTTCAGGGTGGCGTCGCCGACCTGCTCCACTTCCTCAGCCGGCAGCAGGCGCAATCCATAAACCAGGGTTAGATTTGCCATGGGAAGATTCTAATCTCTCGGCGGCGGACTGCTCTCTGCGACCGCCCGTTTTCGTTTAAAATGCCCTGTGCCTCGGAAACTCCTGACGATCATCATCGGCCTTGCGCTGACACCACTGGCAGGCGGGCAGCAAGCACCGCAGCCGCAGGTCAAATTAAATATGCTGAACGTTTGCGCCCCGTCCGCGGAGGATCAAAAGGAAATTTCCTCCGCCCTGCAGCGAATTCCGCGTAAGACTTCCTTTACCCAGGATTTTGAGATTGACCGTGGGCGCTCGCTGCTCGATCAGGGTGCTGACCTGCTGAAATTGGGGCAGATGGGGCCGAATGCGCAGGTGTCGTCTGACTTAGGAACCTCGGATTGGGTGCGGATGCGCCGTGAGTTCCCGGCGCAGGGGACGTTCGCGACGGTGCAATATTCGTTCAGTAAGGACCCCAAGAATCTGGTGGAAACCCTGGTTTTCCGGGTGCGGGATCCCAAGGATCTGTTGCTGGTGGCCATCGAAGACAGTGCCTCAGCGGCCAGTACTGCGACAAACATGCTCGCGACTGACACGCCGGCGACGCGCATCAAGCTGGAGCGGTTTGGGAAGTCATCCATTGTGCTGGCCCGGTGTCCGGGAACAGAAGGGGGTTCGCCGCCCGACCAGAGTATCTATGAGCCGCTGTTCCGAAGCGCTTCGGCGATTGCCGCAGACTACCGTGCTCTGTTGGGTGTGCGTCGCACGGTGCCGGAAGAGTTGGCGCGCATCGGAGCTATGAAAGAGAAAAGAAGCCCGGTTCTTAAACCGATTGCCCCGGAGGGGAAACCGCAATAGCGCCGGGTTGAACCCAAATCCTGCGGTGGGCAATCTAATTACTACTTCTTATGGAGAACATCCGCAACGTCGTCATCATCGGATCGGGGTGCGCCGGCCACACGGCTGCGCTTTACACCGCGCGAGCCAATCTTAAACCGCTGGTGCTGGAGGGCCACGAGCCGGGCGGCCAGCTCTCACTCACCACGCTGGTAGAAAACTTCCCGGGTTTTCCGGAGGGCATCCAGGGGCCGGAACTCGTCGAGAACATGCGCGCGCAAGCGGCGCGGTTTGGCGCCGAGTACAAGCACGGCCATGTGACCAGCGCCGATCTGAGCCAGCACCCGTTCAAACTGCACGTGAGCCACGAAGTGGTGCACGCCCGCACGCTGATCATTGCCAGTGGCGCTTCGGCGCGCTGGCTGGGGCTGCCGCATGAACAGCAACTCATCGGTCACGGCGTGTCTTCGTGTGCGACGTGTGACGGGTTCTTTTTCTCGGGCAAAGAGATCGTGGTGGTCGGCGGCGGAGATTCCGCCATGGAGGAAGCGATTTTTCTGACGCGCTTCGCGACCAAGGTGACGGTCATTCATCGCCGCGAAGCGTTTCGTGCGTCGAAGATCATGCTGGAACGCGCCCAACATAACCCGAAAATCCAGTTTCTTACCGACACCGTGGTTGAAGACGTTCATGATAGCGGGAAGAAAGAAGTGACCAGCCTGACGCTGCGCAATGTCAAGACCGATAAGGTGTGGGATTTTCCCACCAGTGCGCTGTTTCTGGGTATTGGCCACATCCCCAATACCAAGATCTTTGAAGGGCAACTGGATACTGACGCCGACGGCTACCTGAAAACTACGAAGTACGTTTTCACCAAAGTTCACGGCGTGTATGCCTGCGGTGACGTGCAGGACCGACGCTATCGCCAGGCGATCACCGCCGCGGGAACGGGATGCATGGCGGCGCTCGAAGCCGAGAGGTTTCTGGAAGAGCAGGCAAGCTAACCGATCAGACTGTATACTCCACCGAGGTGGGCCGTGCCACAAGCACAAACCAGTTGTCCGCACGTGCAGGAAATTCGCCAGGTGACTCCCAGCGGCCAAGGTTGCAAGGAGTGTCTGGAAATGGGCGATACCTGGGTGCATCTGCGGGAGTGCCTTATTTGCGGTCACGTGGGCTGCTGCGACTCGTCGAAGAACAAGCACGCGACCAAGCATTTTCATCACACCAAACACCCGATCATGCAATCGTTTGAGCCAGGAGAATCCTGGAAGTGGTGTTACGTGGATGAGGTTTTCCTGCAGTAGCAGGATGACAGCAACGCCAGGGAGTTCCGCCATGAAGCTGCACGAGTACAAGGGCAAGACCATCACGGTCCTGTACGATGCCCAGCGCTGCATTCACGCCAGGGAATGCGTGCACGGAGCGCCCGAGGTCTTCAATCCCGACGCCAAACCCTGGGTAGGGCCGGACAACGCCGAAGCCAAGGCGATTGCGGTCGTCATCAAGCGCTGTCCGAGCGGCGCCCTGCACTATCAGGCGGTCGATTCGAGTTTGGCGGAGCGCGCGGAGCCGTCCAACACTCTCACCATCACCCCCCATGGCCCGTCGTATTTGCGGGGAAGTTTCGTGATGGTGGCGGAAGACGAAAAGGAGTTGTTGTCCGATACGCGGGCCGCGCTTTGCCGCTGCGGGGCTTCGAAAAACCAGCCTTTCTGTGACAACAGCCACTTCGCGGTGGCATTCGACGATCCCGGAACCGCTGCGCCCGGGGCAGAGGCTCGTAAGGAAATGGCCACCAGCGGAAAGTTACGGCTGGTTCCGACGACGAACGGACCGCTGCATTTGCAGGGACAGATCACCATTCGAAACGCCGCCGATCAAGTGATCTTCGAGGGAACGGAAACCTGGCTGTGTCGTTGCGGCGCCTCCGGCAGCAAACCGTTCTGTGACGGCAGCCATGAAAGGATTGGCTTTCGTACCGAGTAGCCGATCATCTCAAGTCTCCGGTTTGTGATACAAATCTCTGTGAACTTCATGAGCTTGCCTGGCGTTCCTACATTCCCATTCCACTCTGGCGCAGGGTGCCCGTGCTAAGAGCGCTCTTTATCTCTCTTTCGGAGAGCCAGGGACTGCGCGCCGTGGCCGAGCGGTCGTCCATTGGGCAGAGGTTCTCCAGCCGTTTCGTGGCCGGCACGCAAGTCGAGGACGTGGTTCGTGCCACCCGCGCCGTCAATCAGTCCGGCCCCAGCGTTTCCATCGACAACCTGGGTGAGAATGTCACCAATGCAGAGGAGGCGCACGCCAGCGCCACACTTTATTACAAACTGCTGGACGAAATCGCCCTCCAGAAGCTGAATGCCAACATCAGTCTGAAGCTCACTCACATGGGCCTCGACGTAGATGAAAAACTGGCGCGCGATATGGTCGTGAGCCTGGTGGCCAAAGCTGCTGCCATGAAACCGGCTAACTTTGTGCGCATTGACATGGAAGGGTCGCCTCACACCCAACGCACGCTCGACTTTGTCCACGAACTGCACCGGCTGCCAGGAAACCGAGGATGCGTCGGCGCCGTGCTGCAGTCGTATATGCGAAGATCGGAGAGCGACGCCGAGAAGCTGCTGGGAGAAGGGATCCGCATCCGCTTGTGCAAGGGGGCGTACAAGGAACCGCCGGAGATCGCCTTCCAGAAGAAATCAGAAGTGGACGAGAACTACGTCAAGCTGATGAAGATTCTGATGAAGAGCAAGGTTTATCACGGCCTGGCCACTCACGATGAGAGCATCATCAATCAGGCGAAGGCCTTTGCCATTCGCGAAAACATTCCTCACGATGCTTTCGAGTTCCAAATGCTTTACGGCATCCGCCGCGACTTGCAGCAGAGTTTGGTGAAGGATGGCTGGCGGATGCGAGTTTACATTCCATTTGGGACTGAATGGTATCCGTACCTGATGCGGCGGCTGGCGGAGCGTCCGGCGAACGCGCTTTTCATTGCCAAAAACTTGCTACGAAGGTGATTGGCACGGATAGCGCAGAATTACTCCTCAGGCGCTTTTTCACTCGGTTCCGGCGGAGCCAGCGGAAGTTTGGAAGCACGATCCAGCATGTCACGCTCTTCGGGAGTGAATCGCCTCTTGTAATCATCGGAGTCGATGGCCCGTTGGCGGGCCTCGGGCGGCATGGAACGCAAGGACTGCAAAGAATTCCGCAGGGCCTGGCGGCGGCCCTCAGGTAGCTGCTGATAGTGCTGGTAGAGTCCTCGCGCCTGCTCCTTCTGCTGGGGCGTGAGATGCTCCCAGGTTTCCATGCGGTTCAGCATGCGGTCCTGCTGTTCCGGACGCATGCTGTTGAAACGCTGCAACTGGTTCCGCAGTTGTTGCTGACGCTGGGGCGGCAGACTGCGAAATCCAGGATCGCTTTCGAGCGCCCTTCTCTGTTGCTCGGGCGGCATGTTTCTGTGCTGTTTCAGCCATTGGCCGGCGTGGTGGCCCTGATTTTGCTGGCGTCCCGGATTCCGTTGAAAGCGGTTGCCCTGCGCGTAGACAGGACGCGCAGAAGCGGAAGTAACCAGTGCGAGCGCAAGGAAACCTGCTCCCATCCACCTCGTCATGGCTTTCAACCGCCGCACACTTCCCCCTTGGTCCACCTCGACAGCACGCGGATCCTTAAGTTTTAGGGATTCGCGTTGACATCCTGCTGAACCTGCAAATCGTCCAGTACATCGAAATCGGAATACAATTCGCTGTTCTTATCCATCGCACTCAAGTCGCCCACGGCCGATCCCGGTTCGGCGATAGCGGTCGCAACCTGACCGTCATTGTGGTTGCCCAGCCCGGCGTCATTTCGGAATAAAGTGAGGCTCATCACCATGAGCACGGCCAGCGAAACGGCCAATGCCGGTTTACGCAGCCACTGCCACCAGCCACTCGGCTGGCCTTTCTCCTCCCGCACTCGCGCCATCAACCGGGTGTCGAAATAGGGTGAGGGTTCCGGCGCCCGCCACTCATCCAACAACGCCATGGTTTGGCGGATCTCCGCCAACTTGCCGGTACAGGGAGCGCAGTTCTCCAGATGATCCCTAACCTCGGACGTGGTGCCCATGCCGGCGGCCAGGTCCGGCATCAGTTCGCAGATTTCATTGCATTTCATAACCGTACCCTCACAAGAACTCTTTCAGCTGCACCCGCAACGTTTCATACGCCCGGAAGAGCAGCGACTTAGTGGCAGATTCGCTCAACTTCAAAACCTCGGCAATCTGGTGATAATCCATTTGCTGGTACTTGTGCATGATCACCGCAGTACGCTGCCGGTCAGGCAGAGACTGTACCCGCTGGCGAATGGCTGCCATGCGTTCCCTGCGCAGCAGGGCTTCCTCGGCGCTCAGCGAAGTGTCCGGCAGGTCCAAAGCCAGCCCGGTTTCCTGGTCCGGCTCGTCAACGCTGACGGTGTTCTCCGGGCGCTCATGTCGCGAGTCGCGGGCGTGGTTTACCGCCAAGTTGGTCGCGATGCGATACAGCCAGGTCGTGAACTTGGCGCTGGGCTCGTAATTGCCGCGTGACCGATACACTCGCAGGAACACTTCCTGTGCCAGATCTTCAGCGGCAGCCGGGTTGTGACACATGCGGTACATGTAGCTCACCATCGGCCGGCGATACTTCTGCACCAGAAACTCGAAGGCTGCGTCATCCCCTGCTTTTACCCGCAGCATGACGTCGGCATCGCTGACCGTGGGCACAGGACGAGCCACGACCGCGTGCGCCTCGGCATAAGACGCGTCATACCGCATGGCCAGCAACCCGCGCTCCATGGCTGCGCTGCTCACACTAGGATGAACCCGCCCCTGGGGCGAAAGTTGCGTCTTGGTGGGGCGGTCGGCTGGCCCGTAAGTCCCTGTGGAAGAGGGGTCTGGAGGGGCTTTGGCGGGATCAGGTTTGCCGGGCATGGATAGGGGGCAAAAGCCTGGAATCCTAGCATCAGCGCCGTCCCAAGCCTGCCCAAAGCCTAGCCTAACACGGAGTTACGGCCGTGGAAACGCCAAGGTTGAGGGCGAACTGATTGCCACGACCCCGCGATCTAGACGGAAAGCCGTTGGCTAACCTGTTGAAAGAGCGGCTGTGGTCGCAGGTTTGCCGGGAGCCGCGGCAGCTTGTAGTATAGGAAAACGACTTTAGGAAATGCGGGGCGCTTAACTCAGCGGTAGAGTGCCATCTTCACACGGTGGAAGTCATAGGTTCGAATCCTATAGCGCCCACCATCGTTCCGTCGGCGTTATCGTATAAGCCATGCTTGGAAGTGACTTGAATCCAGATGCGCCAGCGTCGACTGCGCTTGTGACCATCGAGGCCTTTCGCGATATTCCCCAAGCTCTGCTGGCGAAAGGCAAGCTGGAATGGGCGGGAATCGAATGCTGGCTGGCTGACGGCAACCTGGTGCGCATGGATTGGTTGTTGTCCAACGCCATTGGCGGCATTCGTTTGCAAGTGCGTACCCCGGACCTAGAGTCCGCCCGCGCGGTTCTCGACGAACCCATCCCGCCCGAATTCAGCGAGGAAGAAGTTGGCGAGGCTTTTGCCCAGCCGCGTTGCCCGCGTTGTTACTCGCTCGACATCAGTTATGAAACCATCGACCGTTTCTGGACCTACGGGTTGTGGTTGCTGCTGTCGTTTCCAATTCCCATTCGCAAGGGCCATTGGAAGTGCTATACCTGCAACATCGAATGGGTGGAGGACTAAGTCCGATCTTTCCAGAGGACTGAATTCCGGTCAAGCTGTTAAAGCCCCTAATCCTCTTGCCACGGCTTGCCGATAGCTTCACCGTGGCTACTCCTGCGTCCTCCCCGGCGCCAAAACCCGGCGCTCGATTTGTCGCCCGCCAGCCGATCCTGACTGAAGATGAACAGGTTCATGGCTACGAACTGCTGTTTCGCGACGGGGTCGACAACTACTTTCGCAACCCCGACGCCGATGCCGCCGCGCGCAGCACCTTGAGCACATCCATGTTGATGGGCCTAGACGTCTTGTGCGACGGACGAAGCGCATTCGTTAACGTCACCCGCGACGTTCTTTTGAAGGACTACATCACCCTGCTGCCTGCATCGCATACCGTAGTGGAAATTCTGGAAACGATTGCGCCGGACGAGGTGGTCAGGGCAGCCTGTCAGAGATTGAAGGAAGCTGGATATCGGATTGCGCTCGATGACTTCACCGCCGACGATCCCCGCGAATCGCTGGCTGACTTGGTGGACATTCTGAAAATCGATGTTCGCGCCACGCCGCCGGACGAAGCCGCGGCGATCGTGAAACGCCACCGCCCCAGCAGCCGCCGTATGTTGGCGGAGAAAGTGGAAACCCGGGAAGAATTCCTGGCGGCGAAGCAGGCCGGCTTCGTTTATTTCCAGGGCTACTTCTTCCGCAAGCCCGAAACTCTGAATACGCAAGAAATTCTGGCCAACCAGCTCAATTACTTGCGCATGTGGCAGGCGGTGTCGCGGCCGGAGCTGGACATTCATGAGGTGGAACGGGTGATCAAAGGCGAGGCCTCGTTGTGCTATCGCCTGCTGCGCTATTTGAATTCTCCGTTGTTCGGATTCAACAACGAAATTCATTCCATTCGGCACGCGCTTTCGCTGCTGGGAGAGCGCGAGGTGCGCCGCTGGATTCGGCTGGTGGCCACGCTCGACGCCGGCCAGAACAAGTGCAGTGAGCTGGTGCTCTCGGCTCTGGTGCGGGCGCGCTTCTGCGAACTGTTGTCCCCCAACCTCGGGCATGGCGACTCGGATTTGTTTCTCATGGGATTGCTGTCGCTGATGGATGCGATTCTGGAAATCCCGATGGCCCGCGTCCTGGAACATGTCCCCGTGGACCGGGAGAGCAAGGCGGTGCTGCTGGGCGAGGCGAGCCGGTTGCGTCCGTTTTATCAACTGATGCTGGCGAAAGAGTCGGGGGAGTGGCAAACCGCCAGCGAACTGGTTCACCAGTTGCACCTCAGCGAAAGCGGCGTGGCGGAGAAATATTGGGACGCGATGCAGTGGGCACGGCAGGTGAGCGGGGGGTGAGGCTACGGCGACTCATGGGATAACGACTGAGCTCATGAAGGTTACGAAAACATCCTGAGACTTTACAACCCCGCGAAGCATGGGGCAGCCTCTGCCGTGGAGGGGGCGAGAAACATCAAAAATGGGCCAGCCCCCCCGGCGTTACTTCTGTGCAAAATATCGTCAGTTTGCCCCTTGCGCAAAATCCTCTGCGGAGGATACCATTTCAGTGTTCCCTGATGGCCACGCTTCCTAGCGAGCCTCCCGCGCCCCTTAGCTCCAGGCGCCTGAAACGGACAAAGATCATTCACCAATGAAGTGGCAGTAGCCGGTTTCTACACATGTCCCGTGCACAAGCGCACGAGGCCAAATACTACCCCGGGGAAGTACGAATGAACACGGTGCAAGCTGGTCAAACGGCCAGGATAAAGGCAGCACTATACAAAGAGAAAACCCTATGAATGTTGGACCCGGAAATCCCTCCCGCGGCGGAGGGAGAAGCAGACGGCGACGCGGACGCCGTCCCTCAAATCAAAGCGGGCCTCTCGGTAGTCGTGACCGCCAGCAGCACAGCGGCATCTACACCGCCCCCATGGACCACAACTACAGAAGCGGCATGGGCGGCGATAAAGGTCCCAGGGGCCGGGGACGGCCTGGCTTTGGGCCATCGTATTCGCCGGCGGAGCCGGAGCCACTGCCCCCGAGTGACGATGCCACTTCGCGTATTTTTGCCTTCGTCGATGACCTGTTTTTTCAGGCAAAAATCCAGGAGACGGCGCGCAAACTGAACGTCAAAGTGGAATTCGTCAAGACCGATAAGGAACTGGCGGAGAAGATGAAGCAAAACGGGGAAGAGAAGCCCTCGTTGATCATCTTCGATCTGAATAGTGCCAGCGCCAAGCCTCTAATCCTGATTCCGAAACTCAAGACCAAGCTCAAGAAGGGAACTTCGATTATCGGGTTTCTTTCCCACGTGCAGGGCGATTTGAAGCAGAAGGCGCACGAAGTCGGTTGCGACATGGTACTGCCGCGTTCGGCGTTTTCACAGAATTTGCCGCAGCTCTTGCGGCGTCATGGCGCTCCGGAGGAAGAAGCCGCGGGGATGTAGGGTGCCGAACGCGGCTATCTTTCGCCCCTCTGGGGCTTGATCCGGTATCAACCTGTACCCACGGCTTGCGCCGTGGGCTTTATTGCGACGCCGCTTCGCGGCTGAGCACACGATGAAACGCTCCCGCCTAACCCGGAGGCCATTGCAATCCCCGGCCTCCGAGCAAATGCACATGCAGATGGAAGACTGACTGACCGGCTCGTGGACCCACGTTGAGCACGGTGCGGTAGCCATCCTCGATGCCGCGCTGGCGGGCGATGTTAGCGGCGGCCAGATGGCAGCGGCCGATAAGTTCGCTGTCTTCGCCACCGGCCTCCTTCAGGCCGCGAATGTGCTTCTTAGGAACTACCAGCACATGCGTAGGCGCCTGGGGATTGATGTCTTCAAACGCATAGGTGTGCTCGTCTTCGTAAACCTTCTTGGAGGGAATCTCGCCGCTGATGATGCGGCAGAACAAACAATCGTTCATGACACGTCCATGAATTTGAAATTGGGGCCTAAACGCAAACTCGGAGCCGACAACCCAGGGAAGGAAGCTAAACCACTACAACTAAACAGGGTGAACGCAACAGCATAACACCGAATCGAGTGCTTGAGCACCGGCGGAACTTCTATCCGTCGGGATCAGTCCACCTAGGCTAATACAAAAGAACTAATCCAAACGAACTATAAAAATGTCTCCTTCAGAAGTGTGGGTATTGCGGGCCACTTCCTCGGCGCGCGTGCGATCATCGTCCTGCACCCGCACCCGCACCCACCAATCACCGACTGGACTGCCAAAGCACTGTACCTTGGCGGTTTGATAGCGATGGGACAGGTGGTCCCTGACCTTATCGGCGGCGTGTTCTTTTTCGAAGGCGCCGATCTGCACTGCCCAGCGTCCGCCGCTGTTCAACGACGCGGGAGCGCGCAACACCTCCAGCCGTACCATGGCTACTCCGGCTCCCCACACGTCCACTTTCTTTGCGGCAGCCTGGGAAAGATCGAGGATGCGGCCGGTGACGAACGGTCCGCGATCGGTAATCTCGACTACCGCGGAATGTCCGGTCTTTAGGTTGGTGACCCGCACGGTCGAGCCCAGAGGCAGGGTGCGGTGGGCCGCGGTCATGGCGTGCATGTTGTAAATTTCGCCATTCGAACCACGGTGACGGTTATAAGGCGCGCCATACCAACTCGCCAGGCCAGTCTCGACTAGCAGAGGCTTCCCGCGAACGGGCGGTGCTTCTTGGAGGTCTTTATCGCGGGAGGCCGGGGCCGACGCCTCGTGAGAGTTAGTCGCCTCCTCCGATTCGTTGGCTGTGATGGCGGGTGGAGGCGGCACATTCACTTTGGCTTCCTTGGACCCGCCGCAAGCGGTCAACAGGGAAGACGAGCAACAGACCAGAGCGCAGACGCAGAACCAGGCGAGTGAGCGGCTCACTTCTTCTCCGGATGAGTCTCCATGTAATCGGCCAGTCGGCCCAGCTTTTCGGCCGCAATGCGCAGGGCCTTGGTGGAGTGCTGGCGGACGGCCGGAACCATTTCCTGGTTCAGGTAGTCGACCAGTTCCGCGGTTTCTTTTTCGAAGTTGGCGGTCACTTCGTGGATGGATTGGTTGAGGCGCGCGGAGGCTTCTTCCACCTTGCGGTTGAAGTCGTTCATGGCGATCCCTCGTGAGGGCGAAAACGGCCACTCGTGATTTGCGGACACCAGGCTGGGCTATTATTTCGCGTGGAATTGCCGGGGTCAATGGGGAGGCATCCCGGCGTACACCTTGGGGACGATCGGTGAGCGACTCAACCCCTCCCGCCTTTAGCCGCTGATGGAGCTGGCTACGCTGGAAAAGACATTGTTGGAATTCGAGCCGATCAACCGGACTGTGCCCACGACGATCACCAGAATCACCGCCAGCATCACGGCATATTCGGCGATGTCCTGACCTTCCTCCTGTGACCAAAGCCTGCGAAGAAGTTCTTTCATTTTTCAATCCCCCCCGGGCGCGTGCTCGGGACTTCCGCGCCGAGTCCACAGCTTGCTATCCCGGAAGCCATCTAACAATGGCACCTTCGAGGGCCTCCGGTAACGGTCGTAACCAAAGGGGATTACTACCAGGGTTGCAACGCGAAGCGGCGCGGTGATCGCTGGTCTCCAGCAGTGATCTTTCTGGCTAATGCGGCTTATACCTTCGGCGAACCAGAACGGCGATGCCCAGCAAGCCTGTGCCTAGAAGGCCCAGCGTACCGGGTTCGGGAACTGGGGTCAGGTTGGTATTGCCGCTGGCGATCATGATTGAAATTGTGTTGTGAGAGCCACTGCCAACACTGACGGTCAACTGTACTGTCAATCCGACGACCGCAATATTCTGGTTGCCTTCGACCAGAATTCCGCTGATCGGTCCGGTCAGCGTGTATTCCGTGACACCGTTGCCAACGATGAAGCGTTGCCAGGAAACATCGCCGCTGAAACTGCCGGTAAAGATCACACCGTCAGGTAGTCCGTTGGTTCCGTTGGTGGCAATCTGGAAGGAACCGCCCCCAGCGAAGGTTGCGCCGGTGGTCAGGTTCCCGCTAAGCAACGCACCGGTGCTGAAGCTCAAGGATCCCAAATTGTTGCCGGTGATGGTTCCCAAGCCGTCGTAGTTGACGACCGAAGTTAGCGTGGAACCGCTCAAGACCATGCCCGCGTCTGATCCGGTAAGAGTGCCGCCAGTATTGCCAAAGTCGACCTGATTACTGCTGTCGGCAACGGCAGATAGCGGCAGAACCAGCGCCAGCAGGGCCATGCAGACAACTCGCCCCATGGTGAATCTCCTAGACGGGAAGCGGCAGTTCAAGTGTCTGGCCAAGCGGTAACATCTGTCAACTGTGGAAAACCTGAGATCATGGCCGCCGGTCAAATGCACTGCTTGGAGTCGGCCGAAACCTGGCAGAGCAGCAAGCTGCGACGGTAGTGGGTCAGTTTCACGGTTGAGGGCTACTCAGACTTTGCGCCCTTAGCGGCAGTTCTTTGCGATCTTTGCGGTAAGAAAGCGGTTAACCGCAAAGGCCGCCAAGGATTCGCAAAGCACGCGAAGCATTGCAAACCAAACTGACCCACTACCGCTGCGCCGGGCATTTTGCTAATGCAGGAGCTTCTCTGCTATGCTAAAGATGCGTTTGATTAGAGTCGGTTGTAGAGCAACTTCTTGCCAACCAGCTAGGACCTGCCCTTCGTACTTCCGAATCCTTTCAGCGTAAACTGATCGAAAGGAACATCCCTTAACAATATGGCAGAACAAGGAACAGTAAAGTGGTTCAACGACGCCAAGGGCTACGGCTTCATCAGCCGTCAGACTGGCGAGGATGTATTTGTCCATTTCTCGGCGATCCAGGCGGGCGGCTTCAAGAGCCTGCAGGAAGGCCAGACCGTGGAGTTCGATGTGACCAAGGGGCCGAAAGGCTGGCAAGCGGAAAACGTCCGGCCGCTCTAAGCGGTAACTTTTTCAGCGCAAGCGTGTCGGCGACTCGAACCTGGGGCCGGCACGCGTTGCCGTCTCTCCCCTAACCCACTGTAGACCGGAGACTGTTTGAACAGCGAAGAACTTCGAGCTTCCTACGCGGTAATCCGTCACAACGTCCGCACCTATGAGTCCGGTGGCGTGGCGGCTGTGATCAAGGGTAAGCAGAACGCGGAAACAACGGCAAAGCAATACGAGAGCGGCCAAAGCATGGAAGAGCGCCAAGCAGGCTGGCGATATTTCTGCGAGAAGACCGAACTCAAACCCGGAACCAGCCCCGAGCAAGCCACCCAGCTGCGCCAGGCGGAACTGGAAACTCGCGAGTCCAAAGCGCTGCAAGACGAGCGCTTCCTGCCGCCAGTCAACGGCCGGTAAGGATCGTCGGCGCGATTCTAAGCCAATTCCCAGAAGTACCTCGCCCGCCTCCCGACCTTTGCAATTCTCCGGCATCTCAAGGATCAAGCCAAGGACCTCCATCGAGAAAGCGAGACCGTGGCACGGTGGTGAGATCGAAGGGTTGAGAGATGGCAATCGATCCTGCGTCTCAGTGCCGATAGTAACGACTAGTCTTTCCATTTCATTGACTTACGCGAAACAAACTTGCTAGGTTCTTGGGGAAGCAGGCGCGGGCGGTTTGGCGCGCAACATTCTTGATATATTTGGGGTTCCAAGCATCGACATGGAACTGTTGCTCAACCTTCTCTGGCTGACGCTGGCTCTGCCGGCGATCTGGGTCTGGCGGCACGAGCCAACCCGCGCAAGACATTCGTCTCGTTGCAGCCGCCTGCGTGCCTGTCTGCTCTTGATCTGCGTTCTCATGCTGCTGTTCCCCGTGGTCTCCGCCACGGATGATTTGCACCCAATGCGGACGGAGATCGAGGAGTCTAGTTCCTTCAAGCGCATCGCCCGGCAAGCGACTGGCAACTCTTCGGCCACGGTGCTGTCCCATCCTAATAATTTCTTCGCCCGTTCGAGTTCGGACTCGCGGATTTGCCCCGGCAATGAGGTCTGCGCCCTAATCTCACCCAGTTCGTTTATCATTCCTAGACTGTGCACTGTCTGCCGACGTGACTCGCGGGCGCCGCCTTCTACCCTTCTCGGTTGATGTACAGCTTCGCGTAATCGGCAGGGAAGACTCCCCGCTTCAAGAAGTGGGTTTCCGTTGCGTGCGCTTACTCCCTGGGCCCGCCGTCACCCGAGTGAGTCTGGCAAGACACGACGATGGAGTCACTGATGCAAAAGACACTTTGGCGTTATTCCGTGCTGTTTCTCGTGCTCTGCGTGTCTTCCGCCGCAGGCGCACAGCAGGGATTGACCTGGGAACAGGTCCGCCAACGGTTTGAACAGAACAATCCGACGCTGCTGGCCGACGAGTTGAATATCGACGAATCGAAGGCGCAGGAGATCACCGCTTACCTGCGCCCAAACCCGACGCTTACGCTGTCGGCCGACGGGACCCAAATCGCCCCTGACAAAGGCGTCTGGCGACCCTTGGCGGGCACCTTTGAGTCGGCCGGGATCAGCTATCTGATCGAGCGTCAGCACAAGCGACAGTTACGCCTGGAGAGCGTGAAAAAGGGGACCCTGATCGCCGAGTCGAGTCATGCCGACTTGGAGAGAACTTTGCTCTTCGATTTGCGCAGCGCATTTGTTTCAACCCTGCAAGCCAAGGCGGTGCTTCAGTTGGCAAAAGACAACCTGGTTTACTACGACCATGTGCTGGATATCAGCAGAAACCGGTTTGATGCCGGCGACATCGCACAAATCGATCTCGACCGGTTGGAACTCCAGCGGGTCGAGTACGAATCTGACGTGCAGAGCGCGGAAGTGAATCTGCACACGGCGAAGATTCAATTGCTCACGCTGCTGAATGATCGCTCGCCGATTGAACAGTTCGACGTAAGCGGGCGGTACGATTTTAGCGACCAACTCATGGCGCGGGACGAGTTCCGGAAGATTGCTATGGATACGCGGCCGGACCTGAAGGCCGCGGTCGAAGCTGTAGACAAGGCCCAAGCCGATCACAAGCTGGCGGTGGCGAGCGGGTCAACCGATCCCACCTTAAGCGCATGGTATACCCACAACTCCTCCACCAATAACCCGTTTGCCATAAATACGCTCGGGATCAGCGTAGATATTCCGCTGCGCATCTTCGACCGCAACCAGGGGGAGAAGTTGCGCACCCAGTTGGATATCACGCGCAATGAAAGATTGCGCGATGCCGCCGAAGCGGCGGTGCTCAGCGACGTTGACACCAGCTATGCCGCGCTCGAAAGTAATCTGAAGCTGTTGCGGCCCTACCGGCAGAAATACCTGCAACAAGCGGTGCGGGTGCGCGATACCATCAGTTTTGCCTATCAGAACGGAGGCGCCTCGTTGCTCGATTTTCTAAACGCACAAGCGGAATATCGGACTGTTCAATTGAGTTACGTCAACCTGGTCGGTTCCTACTTGACGGCTGCGGCCCAATTGAATGAGGCAATCGGCCGGGAGGCGATCCCATGACGAGTCATCGTCGTTTCACCGCGATCTTTCTCTTGCTGTTCCTCCTGGTACTTGTAGTCGCGTGCTCGGACAACACCAAAGCCGCGCCGACCAAAGCCGAAGTTACCCTCGATCCCAACCTCTACAGTGTGGACCACCCGGAATTGTTCAAGCTGGCCAAGGTGGAAGCGCGCGATTTGCCCACGGTGCTGACCGCCAACGGCAGCGTCACTCCGGATGTGAATCGCACCATCCACGTGACCTCGCAAGGTTCGGGGCGCGTCGTCGATCTGCGGGTGAGGCTCGGTGACTCGGTAGTGAAAGGCCAGATTCTGCTCTCGATCTATAGCGCCGATTTGGCTGGCGCATTTTCTGATTATCAAAAAGCCGTGGCGGACGAGCGCCTTTCGAAAAAGGCCCTGGATCGCGCCCAACTGCTTTACTCTCGCGGTGCTCTCGCACAGAAAGACTTGGAAGTGGCCCAGGACACCGAAGACAAATCCAAAGTGGATGTGCAAAACACCGAGCATCGCGTGCGTCTGCTGGGCGGCGACCCTGCCCATCCCGACTCTGTAATTGAACTGCGCTCTCCGATTGCGGGAACCATCGTGGAGCAGAACGTCGCGGGATTCGAAGGAATCAAGAGTCTCGACAATAGCCCGAACCTGTTCACGGTTGCCGATCTTTCACAGGTCTGGGTGGTGTGTGACGTGTACGAGAACGATCTTGCAGAAGTGAATCTTGGGGATCCAGTCGAAATCAGCCTCAACGCATATCCCGACAAACGTTACCAAGGCACGGTCGCTGATATTTCACGGGTGCTCGATCCCAACCTGCGTTCCGCCAAAGTGCGTATTGTTCTGGCGAATTCTGATGGCGCCCTGCGGCCCAATATGTATGCAGTTGCGATTTTCCGCTCACGGAAGTTGCGGCCGCACCTGGTGATTCCCGCTACGGCCATGATGCGCTTGCAGGATAAAGACTGGGTATTTCGCAGGGAGGGTCAGAACCAGTTTCGCAAGCTTGAGGTCCACAGCACCGGCGCGACCGCCGAGGGTCAGGAATTGCAGGGCGGCGTCCTGAAATCGGGCGACGAAGTAGTAGCCAATGCCCTCGAATTTTCCAGTGCCATGGCGGAGAGCAAGTAATGATTCGGGGCCTCATTGACTTCGCGCTGCGCAACCGCATTCTGGTGCTCAGCGTGGCCATCGTCCTGTTTATCTGGGGCATCTGGTCCTTTCATAACCTGCCTATCGAGGCTTATCCCGACGTAGCCGACACCTACACCCAGATCATCACCCAATGGCCGGGCCACGCGGCGGAAGAAGTCGAGCAGCAGATCACCGTGCCGCTCGAAGTGCAGTTGAACGGTGTGCCCCACAAGACGCATCTGCGGTCGGTATCGCTAGCCGGGCTTTCTGTGGTCACCATCATTTACGACGACGACATTACAACTTTCACTGCGCGGCAGGAGGTCTTAGATCGTTTGGCGCAAGCCGCCATGCCGGCCAACGTCAACCCGGATCTTGGGCCTGACTACAGCCCGACCGGGCAGATCATGTTCTACACGCTGACCAGCACCAATCCCAAGTACGACGTTATGGAGTTAAAGACTCTGCAGGACTGGTATGTGCTGAATCAGTTGAAATCTGTGCCCAACGTCGTGGATGTGAACATCTTCGGTGGGCCTACGCGCGAATACCAAGTCCAGCTCGATCCCGGCAAGCTGGTTTCTTACGGCCTCTCCCTCGGCCAGGTCGAGCAGGCGTTGGTGAACAACAATCTCAACGCGGGTGGAGGGTTCATTGAACGCGGGGAGCAGGCGCTTAACGTGCGGGCCGTCGGATTAATGACCAACACCGATGATGTCGGCGCCACCGTGGTGAAGGTGGCGAATGGAACACCCGTGCGGGTGCGTGATTTGGGCGTCGTGGTGCAGGCTCCCAAAGTGAGGCTGGGACAACTCGGAAAGACCATCCGCCACGAGGATGGAACTGTCCTCAACAGTGACGATGTAGTCGAAGGCATCGTTCTGCTGCGCAAGGGCGCCGAGGCCGACGCGACGCTCGAAGCTCTGCACCAGAAAGTTGCCGAGCTGAATAATGGCTTGTTACCCCAAGGAGTAAAGTTCGTCCCTCACCTCGATCGTAGCGACCTGGTGCACTACACGACCCACACGGTGCTGCGAAACTTGACGGATGGCGTGCTGCTGGTCACTCTCATTCTCTTTTTGTTCCTGGGCAATGTGCGCAGTGCCCTGATCGTCACCATTACCATTCCGTTCTCGTTGTTGTTTGCGGCCATCTTGCTGGATCTCAGCAAGATTCCCGCCAATTTGCTTTCCCTCGGCGCGCTCGACTTCGGCATGGTGGTAGACGGCTCGGTGGTGATGGTGGAAAACATCCTGCGCCACAGCGAGTTTGGCCGGGGCAAGAAAACATTTTTGGAGATGATCGGCACCGCCGCGCACGAAGTGCAGAAGCCGGTGTTTTTTGCGCGCATTATCATCATCGTTTCGTATCTCCCAATTTTTACGCTACAACGTGTGGAAGGGCGCCTGTTCCGGCCCATGGCCTGGACTGTGGCCTTTGCGCTGTTCGGGGCGCTGCTGTTCGCGCTCCTGATTGCACCTGTGCTGTGCACTATGCTGTTCAAAGGCGAGATCACAGAGTGGCGCAACCCGGTGTTTAGTTGGCTGCAGGAACGGTATGGCCGCCGGCTGGAGTGGTGCTTTGACCACATGAAGGTCACGTTGGGGCTGGGCGTCGCGGCGTTCGCTGCCATGCTTTTCCTGTTCTTCAGCGGCGTGGTGGGCTCGGAATTTTTGCCCCATCTGGACGAAGGCGCCATCTGGGTCCGCGGCACCTTGGCTCCAAGCACCGGACCTTCGGCAAGCATTGCACTCTCGAAACAGGTACGGCTGGTGCTCGCCAACTTTCCCGAGGTCAAGCAGGTAGTCAGCCAGGTTGGGCGCCCCGATGACGGCAGCGATGCCAGCGGCTTCTACAACACTGAGTTCTTTGTCGATCTGCTGCCGCGCTCCAAGTGGCGCTCTCAGTTCGCCACCAAAGAAGAACTGATTGCCGAAATGGACAAGGATCTGAGCAAGTTTCCCGGTGTGGACTGGAACTTCTCTCAGCCAATTTCCGACAACGTAGAAGAAGCCGTCAGCGGCGTCAAAGGTGAATTGGCGGTCAAGCTATTCGGCAAGGATCTGAAGGTGCTGGAGCAGAAAGCCGATGAGATGCAAAACGTCATGGGCAAGATTCCCGGAGTCGCGGATCTCGGTACCTTCCAGGTGCGCGGCCAGCCCAACGTGAATCTGGTGGTGAATCGCGCTGCCGCTGATCGTTTCGGAATCAACGTCAGCGACGTGCAGGATGCAGTCGAAACCGCAGTCGGGGGCAAGGCGGTGAGCCAGATTCTTATCGGCGAGCAGCGCTACGACCTGACCGTCCGCTACCAGCCGCCGTTTCGCAAGACGGTGGAAGATATTTCCAACATCCGCATCCTGGCGCCTTCGGGCGAGCGGGTGTCACTGGGCCAGCTCTGCGACATCAAACTTGAAGATGGCGCCTCCACCATCTATCGGGAGGAAAACTCCCGCTACATCGCCATCAAGTACAGCGTCCGCGGACGCGATCTGGGCAGCACCGTGCGGCAGGCCATTGAGAAAGTACGTCGGAAGGTTCCACTGCCCGAAGGCTATCACCTGGATTGGACGGGCGAGTACGAGAGCCAGCAACGCGCCAACCGCCGTCTCTCCATCATCGTGCCCCTCACGTTGCTGTTAATGTCGTTCATCCTGTACTCCGCCTTCGATTCCTGGAAGTGGGTGGGTTTGATCCTCGCCGTTGTCGCCCTGTCGCCGCTGGGAGGCCTGTTTAGTCTGCTACTGACTGGCACGCACTTCTCGGTGTCGTCCGGTTTGGGATTTCTGGCCTTGACCGGGGTCTCGGTCGAAATCGGAGTCATTATGGTGGAGTACATCAATCAACTTCGCACCCGCGGCATGAACCCGCGTGAAGCTGCCAAGGAAGGCGCGTTGCTGCGCCTTCGACCCATCATGATGACCATGCTGGTGGCCACACTCGGGCTGCTGCCGGCCGCCATGTCGCACGACATCGGATCCGACTCGCAACGGCCTTTTGCCATTGTGATTGTGGGTGGGTTGATTGTGGAACTCTTCATTAGCATAGTAATGCTGCCCACTCTTTACGTATTCTGGGCTGGCCCCGGCGACAAACTCCCGCCGCCTGAACTCGGGTTCGTCGAAGAAGGCGAACACGTCGACTAACGCAAAGTGGCCGGCTCGCTAGCCTGGTTTGAGGAGCTTCGCTCCGCCGGGCGGGTGGACACCCGCCCTATCGGAGAACGCCGTCAAGGCTTTTGCGGTTTTAGACTGCAGACCTTCCGAACCAAAGCTAGATCAAGGCCCGCGGGCGAGAATTCTGCGATCTGCCGGCCATTCGGGGTCTCGAACTCGACTTTGAATATCTGGGCGCCGATCAACTGGCGAACGGTGTCTTTGTCCATAGCGAGAAATCTTCCGTTCACCCAGTTCCAGTGATGACGGCTGCTGGAATTGTTTACGCGGACGCGGACGCTCATTTGCGGTCTTCCCCAAAAGCTTGCCCAGTTCGGGGGACCGATTCGCAGGTTGGGACGAAAATCGCCGAGAGACAGCTTCCCATTCACGCAGAAAAGGAGGATCTTGGCCTTGGCGTCGCTATCCGGCAGGAGAGTATCGGCTTCGAGTTCAAAACGATTCTTCTGGGCTGCGGTCATTTTGTCCTCAGACTGGAATTCCTTCCATTTTCCGCCCGCAGGGATGCCTACTTCCGGCTTTCCAGCGGGCATGCCGCCCTCCTGCGCGCACAACGGGACGACCATGGCGCACAAGAAAATGAAGCCTACGGCAAAGGGCTTCAAGATTGACTTTAGCGAACTGTTTACGGAGATGGGACGAAGGGTTTTCATTTCGGCTCCTACAATACTAAACCCAAAAGGACGCGAAAGTTGCGTCCCAAATCTGCCCGCCGCTGATCACCACGGAAGGCGTAAAGATCGCCTTTACTGGCATTTACGCTAGAGACAATTTTACATGCCGTTACCTGGCGTGTAGGCGTGGTAACTCGGGATGGCACCATGGACCCGTACTCCGAGATCACACACATATAAGGCCGGGGAAACGGATCTTCTTCATGTAGAAAAAAGCCCGGCAGCCAGAGGCATACCGGGCCGGTCAAAACGCATTGGAGTTGTGGATCAGGCCAGCACTTGCACACCATTTTCCCGTGCCACGTACTGGTCGTAGATCCAGCGGTAGGTCTTCTCGAGGCCTTCCCGCAACGAGATACTCGGCTCCCAATGCAGAAGCTTCTTAATCATCGTGTTGTCGCTGTTGCGGCCGTTCACACCCTTGGGCGCGGTGAGATCGTACACGCGTTTGAATTTCTTGCCGGCGATGTCTTCCGCGATGTCGATCAGCTGGTTGATCGTCACCATCTCGGAAGAACCGAGATTGATGGGATCGAGAATGTCCGAGTTCATGATCATCTGCGTGCCCTTCAGGCAATCGTCGATGTACATGAAACTACGGGTTTGATTGCCGTCGCCCCAGACGGGAATCTCGGTCTGGCCTTTCAACTTGGCTTCGATGACTTTGCGGCAGATGGCGGCAGGCGCTTTCTCGCGTCCGCCGAACCAGGTTCCGTGCGGTCCGTACACATTGTGATAACGGGCCACGCGGGTGCGCAGTCCGTAATCCTCGCGGAAGTGACGGCACATACGCTCACTGAAGAGTTTTTCCCAGCCGTAGCCGTCTTCGGCCAATGCTGGATAGGCGTCTTCTTCCTTCAAGCCGGGACAAGCGAAATCTGTTTGTTTGCTGGCGTTGTAAACGCAGGCAGAGGAGGAATAGAAGTACTTCTGAACATTGAGCTTCTGCGCTGCCATCAGCATGTGCGTACTGATGAGCACCGAAAGCATGCATTCCGCCTTGTGGGTCTCGATGAATCCCATCCCACCCATGTCCGCGGCAAACATGAAGATCTGGTAGGCGCCGCGCGAGGCCGTTTCGCAATTCTGGCGGTCCCTGAGGTCGAGCATTACGTTTTCAACGTCGGGAAAATGCTGGTACCACTCCTCGAAGGGCTTGATACCCACGGCTCGAATGCGCGTGTACCCCTGGCGGCGAAGGTCGGCCACCAGAGAGCCGCCAATGAAGCCATCCGCTCCCGCCACCATTACAATTTCGTTCTTCTCGTTCATTGCCTATATTCTCCCTAGCTTGGTTGATGAAAACTGCGTGCAGAGTGCTACACCTTAACCGGAATTCAACTTTTGGCGTTCCGAGCATCCCGGAGGGGGAAATACACCGAAAGGGCTCGAAGATCCGTACGCTGTCGCTCGGCTTCAAGCGACGCCTTTACTATGACTCCGCAGACGGACGACCTACCGCCAGTTCGCGTCGGGGAGAAGTGAAGTGTACAGATAGAAGGATGCATAACGCCGGCCGCACAAACGACCGAACATCCCACGGCCTATTCTAGCCGGATCGCACTTCTTGTCAACCCTATCGAAAGTCTCTAGAGGTCAACTAAGAGATTTGTTTTCATTCGCTTCGGGGCTAGGTGTTTTCAATTTCGCACGGTGTCGTGATGGTCGGCATACCAGTCGTAAGTTTCATGCAGAGCCTGAATATTCTTGCCGCCCACACCGGGATGACAGAACAAATCGTCTGGGACACCAGCAAACCCAGCGGCTATATCTTCCGGACCTATGACGTAAGCCGTTTACGGACAGCGGGATTTACCTGCCACTACACGCTGGAGCAGAGCGCAGAGCTGCGGACATCCATGCACTTATGAAACCCATCCATGTTTATGGCCCCGATAAATTGTTTCGATTTCCATTTACGCGTTCAATTTGCTATCAAAGTATGAGAGTTAGCTGCGTGAACCGAATGACACAGCATGACGAGACCAAGTGGTGCGAATTGCCCAACCAACTCACTCGCGAGAGTGACCGCAACCAAGTGCTGGACATCCTCCTTGCCTTGGATCGGATGGTGGTGGAGCTCTCCATGCGTGTCTACAACCTCCCACGACGCGACCGGTTCCTAATGCGAAAGCAAAACCGGCGCCTGCACGCGGCTGTCCGGGAACGCCTACCCCGCCGCGCAGAGCCTTCTCGAAGTGCGCTTTAACGTTCCGATTAGTTTTCTGCCGAGGAAGCGAATACGAGAGGTGAAAGCGCGGGAATGAAAGCCGCTGAATGCGCAACGGAGTGCCGGTTCGCTGAAAATCACCGAGTGGAAGCCGAGTGAAGCGGGTTAATGTTCTTCACGGAGTTCCTTTTGCGCGTTTCCTGGTCCAGTTCGGCCATACTCATCGTTTCTCTGACTTCGATGTTCCTGTTGTCCGCAAGTCGCGCGCAGAGTGTATCGAGCGCAGAACAGCAACTGTTCGACGCAGCCAACCGGGAACGGAAAGGCCGCGGGATGCCAGCGCTGCGGTGGGACGAAGCTCTGACCGCGGCCGCCCGCAACCATGCGTCAGAAATGGCAAAGCGGGGCACGGTTTCGCACCAGTTTCCTGGCGAACCGAATCTTCCCACCCGGGCCCGGCAAGCGGGCGCCCGGTACAGTTCCTTGGCTGAGGATATTGACCAAGGGCCGAATGTCGAGACGATTCACCAACGACTGATGACGTCCCCATTACATCGTGCCAACATACTGGATAGCGGCATGGATTCCGCCGGTATCGGCGTAGCGGAACGCGACGGGCAGTGGTTTGCCGTGGAAGACTTCTCGAAGGCAAGGTGAATCCAGGTTAAGTGTGCGGATTCGGATATGAGGATCCGCGGCTACGCCTGGCGGTGAGTGACGGCATGGCTTGGCCTACCGTGACGGTGAAGAATTTGATGTTCTTTCCGAAAGCGTGAGTCTGTAAACTTCGGAACTCGGGAAACTCTTTTCTCAGCGAGTCATCGAGATTCACAATCCATCCTGCCTGGCCCACCCAAACCGTTTCGCCGACCTGGAAGTTGCCGTTGCGCACCAGGTCACTCCATTGCCGAAGGAACATCTGAGGAGTAAAGCCCCAGAAATCCTGCATCGTGGAAACAATCCGGTGACCGCCGCAACTGAAGACGAAGAAACCTGGGATCGAACCGTCGTCCACGACCTGCTTTTGCTCGCACAGGTAATGGCCGAGCAAGATGCCGCTCTCGTAGTCCACGAAGAGCGGCGCAGAAGGCGGTATCTGCTCTTGCACAAACCGGACTGCCTGCTGCATGCGCTCTTGTTTCTGATCATCCCGGGAAATGTACGGGTACCGCGATGGAAACGCGATACAAAGCAGCACGATTCCGGCAGCAGCTATGACGCCCGGCAGCATTTTCTCTCGGGCAATTCCGGCCACGCACAGGCTGATTCCAGAAATCGCGAAAATAGACAGGAAAACTGAATGCCGCGTACCGCCGTAGGGATACACATCGAGAAGGGCCAGCGCACAAGTAATGGCGAAGGGAAGAATCAGAAGGGTCGCCAACTGAAGGCCAGTGGCCCCGGAATTCGGCAGCGAGACCTTTTTGCGCAGCAGAAATACTATTCCCGCGAGGAACAGCAGGGCGGCAAGATCTCCGACCGCAAACTGTCCAAAGAGATACTGGAACACGCTGAAACTTCGCGTCACCACGAAAACAAGCGGGCTTCCCTGACCGGAATGAAAATACGATCGGCTAAGCCAGCTATCGAAAGCCTGCTCCGCCATGCTCGTACCTTTGACCCGGGAAATGTGGCTTGCATAGAGAAAACTCGCAAGCGCGAGCGCGCCTGCCTGACCCGCAACCCATGCCATCCAAACTTTGGCTGTCGTCCCGCGGTCAACGAGGCGCCAGAGTGAGTAAATGCCGATGACAGCCGCGAACAGGAAGCCCGAATAGTGGGCAAGCATGCTCAGGTAGGTAAAGGCTGAGGAGAGCAGCATGAAGCCGACGGAATTTACGGCCAGGGCTCTTTCCAAGAAGTAGGCTGCGCTGATGGCGAACAACAGCAGCAGCTCGTACTGACGCACCTCGGCGGAAAGCAGTACCAGTGGCGGCAGCAGGCTCACGAATATCAGTCCCGTCAAAGCGACCGGTTTTCCGAACAGATGCTTCATCCACTTGAAAAAAACCCAACAGAACCCAGTGCCGGCAAGAACAAAAGGCAGGCGAAGAACGAGCTCCGAAGTTCCGATGTTGCGCCACGCGTACAACAGAAATATCAGTAGTGGCGGATGCGCCATGGTCAGGCTGGCCTTGTATGCGAGCACCCACGAGGCCTGGTTGGCGATGAAAAAGTGCAGCGCCTCGTCGGGATTGAGAAATGTCCCGCATGCCGCCCCGAGGCGCAATACAAACCCTAGCAGCAGGAATACCAGGGCGGCCAAATCAACGTGCCGGTCAAGCCAGATATCGAAAGAATCCTCCGGTGCCGTGGGGTCGATCACAGGTCAGGCCTTGCGCTCATGTTCGTATGTATTATTGTCGAAATGGATGCAGCTAATCTATTGGCTAAGGTAGCGCTCCCGTCCGGCGGCGAAGTGATATGGTGGTGAGGAAAATTCGATGAGAGTTGGAACTCAGCCTGTGAAATTCGCCATTGGCGTGCTTTTTTGCTGTCTGCTGGCAACGGCTTGTTTCTCGAGCAAGCAAGAGGAGACACCAAAACCAGCAAAATCTGTGGCGGAGCTTCAGCAACAACTGGAAAAGATCCTCAAAGACACGCATACGCCAGGCATGTCAGTCGCGATCGTACACCGCGACCGCACGGAGTGGGTTGCAGGTCTCGGAAAAGCGGATGTAGCCAGTGATCGGGCAACGACCTCAGAAACGCTTTTCCGCATCGGATCCACGTCCAAGGCGTTTGCCTCGCTGTCTATTCTCAAATTGGCCAATGAAGGCAAGCTTTCGCTGGATGATCCGGTGCACAAACTGGCGCCCGAGGTGTGGTTTGCGAACCGGTGGGAAGCGACCGACCCGGTGCGGGTGGTTGATCTGCTGGAGCACACCACCGGCTGGGACGACATGCACTTCCGCGAGTACGCCAAAGACGCACCCGGCATGGGCCTCGGCGAAGCGCTTGATTATGATCACCACTCGCGCATTTCCCGCTGGCGGCCGGGTACCCGCATGGCCTATTGCAACTCCGGACCTGCGGTTGCGGCTTACATTGTGGAGAAGGTGACCGGTCAGCGGTTCGAGGATTACGTAACGCAGAATTTCTTCGGGCCCATGGGCATGAAGACAGCCACCTATTTTCAGCCGACTTCGGCGCCGTTGACAACTCTCTATCATCCCGATGGCAAGACGCCGTACCCGTACTGGAACATTCTTTATCGTCCCGCTGGGTCAATCAACGCTTCCGCGAATGACGTGGCGGCTTACGTTGCGTTCTATCTCAATCGCGGGGCAGTAAACGGCGCGCAAGTTATGCCGGCGGCTTCCATTGATCGCATGGAGATTCCCACTCGTACCTGGGCAGCCAAAGAGGGACTGAAAGCCGGATATGGCCTGAGCAACTACTGGTCCGTCAACGATGGCTTCGTTTATCACGGACATAATGGAGGCGTCGAAGGCGGCCTTACCGAAATGGCTTACATGCCCGACTACGGTGTGGGTTATTTTTTCAGCATCAATTCGGGGGATGGCGACGCCTTTGAAAGAATTGCTAAAGCGATTCGCGCGTATCTTACGCGTGACCTGAAGAAACCACCGATGCCAGCGATCGTGCCTCTGCCTGCAAAGGCCGCCGAATATGCGGGTTGGTATGAGCCCGACTCGCCGCGTGTCGAGATGCTGCACTTTCTCGAACGTCTGCTTGGCGTAGGGTACGTCCATTTCGCCGGCGGCAAGCTGCTCGTGAGCTCGCTCGACGGAATCAATGACGTGTTCCTGCCCGTCAATGGCACCCAATTTCGCCACGTTCCCAAGAAAGAGCCGCCCGAACCGGTGCCGACGGTTGCGCTGCTTACACCCAATGCCGAAGGCCAATTCATTCAGTTCGGCGCGGGAGATACGATGAAGCGCATCCCGGCGTGGTTCGCGGTCACTGAGATTATTCTCGCCGGGTTTGTTGCCCTCGCGATGGTTTCGATCGTTATCTATGCGCCGTTCTGGCTGCTGGGAGGGCTGTGGAAGAAGCGGCGACGTCCAGCCGAGCGCGCGATGCGGGTGTGGCCGTTAGTGGCAGTGCTGAGCCTGGCGGCCTTCGTACTCATATTTGTGCTCTGTAGCGATGACCTTATCTCGCGCATGGGGAACTTTACCGTCTGGTCTCTTGCTTTGTTCCTGACCACCATCGCTTATGCGGTCGCCTCAGTTGCCAGCGCCATTGTGTTGTGGCGCGCGCCTAAAGAAGGAGTGCGCAGCCGTGTCCGCCGGTATTCGATCGCCGTCACTCTGGCACTGGTAATCGCCGCTGCGTATCTTGCCTATTGGGGGATTATCGGCTTGCGCATGTGGGCGTAGCGCTGCGCGTCGTCTGCTGTCGATTGTTTTTGAAGAGCGCTGGTGCCGGGAGGGGGACTTGAACCCCCAAGGGCCGAAGCCCGGCGGATTTTGAGTCCGCTGCGTCTGCCAGTTCCGCCATCCCGGCTGAGGAGTGTCAGTCACAGGTTAGCATAGCCTCAATCCCCCAGCGAAGCCCCGCAATCTTGTAGGCATGGCATGCAACTTTTTGCAGCTTGACATCGGGCTAATCCCCCGCCACACTCTTGCTATCCCCCGTATTTCGCAGCCGTGTTCCCAGACGCGCTGACTCCCTGGAGGTTCTGTGTCCAAGCCTGTAGCTTGTTCACTTGCCGTTCTGTTGTTGCTTCCGGCTTTTATGCTGGCCCAGACCTCTTCCCGGAGTTCAGCGGTTCAAAGTGGCATCTGGCGCGGACGACCGATCAATTATTCCCTCGTCAACGGGAAGGCGATTTATCAGGGAGACATTATTCTTGATCACGTCGCGCCCATCATGAGTCACGCTGCGGTTTCGGCTTCCGGGATGGGGCACGCACGCGGCGAATCGATGACCATCGCCTATTCGCAGTATCTGTGGCCCAAAGTTGGCGGCGTCGCCACGGTGTACTACATCATCGATGCAAACTCTGATCCCCAGGCCACGCCTACGATCAATGCCGCCATCGCGCAGTTCAACTTGGATTTTCCGGGCCTGATTCAGTGGGTGCAGTGGAACCCGCAAAATCCGCAAAGCCCGAATTATGTCGATATCGATTTGAGTGGTAACGACTACAGCGGGAGCTGTGAGGCGTCGGAAGGATATGAGGCCGTTCCCGCGCAGCCGATGACGGGTTCGTTTCTGTGTGCCGAAGGCACCATTCTGCATGAGATGGGGCACGTGATTGGCCTTTGGCATGAGCAGTCGCGGTCCGACCGCGATACCTATGTGACCGTGAATTACCAGAACATTATTAAAGGATCGCGTTTCAATTTCGACATCATTCAGGACGATGTGCAGAACATGACGCTGTATGACTACGCGTCGCTGATGCAGTATCCGGCTTTTTCTTTCATTCGTAACGGTGGGCCGGGGATCGAGACGATTCCGGCCGGGATGCCGCTGGGTAGCTTTGACGGAATCCCGGTCCCGCAAACCGTTGACTATTCTGCGGGCGATAAAGAGGGTATCGAACGCTTGTATGGCACGCCACCGACGCAGATTACGGTAACGTCGAATCCGCCGGGACTACAGGTGACGGTGGATGGAGTCGCTGTCACCACACCGCAGGTTTACACTTGGGCGCTCAACTCGACGCACACGCTCGCGGTGCCAACCAATGTGCAGACCTTGACCGGCTTCATCCAGGGCAGCACGACGACGGCAACTTTCTACTACACCTACGGGCGTTGGAACGACAGCACCGCTCAAAACCACAGCATCACTGTGACGCCGGGGAATGGCGATGTTCCTTTTCCCGCCACTTCTCCGCAAGTGGCCACGTACACGGCGAATTTTATCCAGCTAGTTCCGTATACGACGAATGTCTATCCGGCGAATACGGGAAGTGTAGTGCCGTCGCCGCAGCCGCAGAGCTATCCGGGAGTTTCAGGTGTGTACTTCATCGCCCGGCAGCAGGCCACCATGACGGCCACTGCAATCAGTGGCTGGAACTTTTACGATTTCAACAACGGCCCCTTCTGGCTACCGGCGGGCCTGAGCGCGAATCCCAAGACTTTTTACGTGCCCGACAGCGGCGACCCGGTCAATACGACGGTGTACTTTTCCAACACACCGGTTTATACCGTCGATCTCACCCCGGAAACTTTCAGCTCCAATGAGTACGCGTACATTGATGGTGGGTTCTGGTACACGCCCAAGAACTTTTCTTCGTTCTATGATTCCACCTGGAGCGTGGGCAGCCAGCACACGCTGAATATCGATTCGTTGGAATATCCATTCAGCATCAACAGCCGATTTGCTTTCGACAGTTGGAGCGATGGAGGGGCGCAATCGCACACCATCACTTTGCCAGCCGGCAGCACCAGCTATATCGCGACGGTGACTCCAGAGTTTGCTCCGGCGGACAATTGGCAGTTCGGCTTGCCCTGCGGCGCTGCCTCAGCCACGATTACTCCGGGATCGCCCTCGGGCGATGGCTTCTATCCGACTGGTCAAGTGCTTACCTTCGATCAGACTCCGGCCACGGGATGGACCTTCGCGGGGTGGTCGTATGATCTGACCGGCCTGACCAGCCCGCAGAATCTCACCGTGACCGACGAAGTGCTGGTATTTGCCAACTACAACACCACCGACACTCCGATTTCCATGATCAGCCTCTCGCCGCCGTCTGCTGCCGCGGGTGCGGCAAACTTTACTTTGACCATCACCGGAACCGGATTTACCTCGGGCACGCAAGTGTGGGTGAATAATACCTTCCGCAGTTCGACATTCGTGAACTCGACCACGCTGCAAGTGACGGTCACTGCGGCTGATATTGCCTCGCCCACTGCGTTCCAGATTTTCGTGCAGAACTTCCCCAGCGGCTCGGTATGTTCGGTGTCTGCCGCGATGCCATTTTTGGTTTATCAGCCAGGGGTCGCCATTACGGCTGCTCCTGCGAGTTTGACGTTTGCAAGCCAGGCCGTAGCCACGACCAGCACTGCCAAGAGCGTGATGCTGACGAACACGGGCAGCGCGACTGCCAGCGTTTCTATCTCGGGCAGTGGCAACTTTGCTGAGGCCAACACTTGCAACGGCTCCCTCGGCGCGGGAGCCAGTTGCACCGTCAACGTGACGTTCTCGCCAACTGACGTTGGCGCCATCTCCGGTGCGGTTACAGTGACTGACACAGCGTCTAATTCGCCGCAAGTCATCTCTCTAAGCGGAACGGGAGCGACGCCGCTTACCTTGTCTCCGGCCACGATGGCGTTCGGCAATGTAGCCGTGGGAACGACCTCGGCCGCGAAGACTGCGACTGTGACCAACAACCAAGCGACGACGCTGAACTTCACCTTCGCCGCCAGCGGAAATTATGCGGCTGTGGGCAGCGGGACTTCTCCGTGTGGCACGAGCCTTGCCGCCGGGAAGAGTTGCACCATGTCCGTGACGTTCGCTCCCACCGCGAATGGCAACATCAACGGAGCGGTCACAGTCACCGACAGCACCCTTGTGAAACAGCAGGAAGTCACGCTCTCGGGCACAGGCACGGGAGGATCGGCTGCGCCCTTGAAATTTGCTCCGGCGTCGCTGACTTTTGCCAGTCAGGCGTTCAACTCGGCCAGTCCGGCTCAAACTGTGACGGTCACGAACAGCAGTGCGAGTTCGGTGACGCTTTCCGCCATTGCGGGCAGCGGGAACTATACCGCCGCCGGCAGCGGGACTACTCCTTGTAAGGGAGGAACAGTGCTGGCCAAGAATGGCGCCTGCACCATGAGCGTGACTTTCACGCCGACTTACCTGGGCACCATCAAGGGAGCGATTACCGTTTCGGATAATGCCAGTGTGAATCAGCAGATTCTGAACGTCAGCGGATCGGCGGTTCTGCCGGTAACTTTCTCGCCGGTGAGCCTGACGTTTGCCGCGCAGAACGTGGGCACTACCAGCGCGCCACAAACGGTCATGCTGACGAACAATCTGAGCACAACCCTGAGCAAGATTGCTGTTTCCGCAAGCGGCGATTTCGCGCTTGCCAGCAATGGCTGCGCTGCGACTCTGGCGGCCGCTGGTCAATGCACATTCAGCGTGACTTTTACGCCCAGTCAGACCGGCAGCATCAAGGGCGCGGTGACGGTGACGGACAGCGCCATCGGCAGCCCGCAAGTGGTGAATCTGGCAGGCACGGGACAGTAAGCGTAGGCCGCGGCAGCCTACGCTACCACCGGCTTCTCGCGTTCGACGGGCAATCCTGCCAGCAGCCAAGCGTCGAATCCGCCGACCACGTTGGTGACGTTGCGGAAGCCGGCGCGTTGCAGCAGGCTGCATGCGATCATGCTGCGGTAGCCGCTCTTGCAGTGAACGGCGACGGGCGCGTCACGATCGATCTCGGGCGCGGCGACTTTGAAGTTGTCGAGCGGCCACCAGGCGGCTTCTTCGATGTGCCCACCTTGCCATTCCGGCTCGCGGCGAACGTCGAGCACCGCCGACCGATCCGCCTGCAAACGCCGCTGAAGATCCTGCACGGAAATCTGCGGCGTCTCGGCCAACGGCAGTCCAGCCTGCTTCCAGCCGGCGATTCCGTCTTTCAGAAATCCGCGTGCATCTTCGATTCCTACGCGAGCCAGGCGCAAGCGGGCTTCAGACAACTGCTCCGGCGACTCTGCAATGAGCACCGGGCGGGCTGACAAGCCCAGCACCGTGCCCGCCCAGGAAGCGAATTGTCCGGAGAGCGCGATATTGATGGAGCCGGGCACATGAGCCTCGGCAAACTGGTCGCCGGGGCGGACATCGAGAGCGATGACTCCGTCGTCGAGGAGAGCTTTCAAGTTAGTCGCTGAAATTGACGCCAGGGCCGGAAGCTCCGAGAGGGAAGCGGCGCCGGCGCGGTTGATCTCCGCATCCTGGAGGAAGTAATCCGGGCGCGTTGGCAGATTCTCGGTGAGCTGCCGGATGAATTCCTCTCTGGTCTTGATTTGCAAAGCATAGTTGGTAAGCCGTTCAGTCCCCATGGTGGAAGAACGCTCGGCGCGCATGTTGCGTCCGCAGAGTGAACCTGCGCCGTGGGCGGGATAGACCAGCACATCATCCGACAATTTCAGCAGCTGGTTGTGCAAGCTGTCATAGAGCAGGGCCGCCAGTTGTTTGGGCGTGTGGGTTTTCGAGAGATCGGGACGTCCGACATCGCCGAGAAAAAGCGTGTCTCCGGTGAGAACGGCCCATGGGCTGGACGACTTTTCCTCGTCGGTGATTACCAGACAAATGCTTTCCGGCGTGTGTCCGGGAGTTTCCAGCACAGAGATTCGCGCTTTGCCAACCTTCAACTCGAAGCCATCATGCACGCCGACGTGGGGAAATGCCGCACCGGCACAGGCGCCGATGTAGATGGTCGCACCGGTGCGAGCGGCCAGCTCTTTGTGTCCGGAAACAAAGTCGGCATGGAGATGAGTCTCGAAGATGTGGCGAATCTTTACCTGATGTTCTTCGGCGGCTTTGAGGTAGATATCCACATCGCGTTGGGGATCGACTACTACGGCCTCGCCCTCAGACGCCAGCAGGTAAGAGGCGTGCGCCAGACATCCTAGAAAGAACTGTTCGAAATACATGGTCGTTGCTCCCACTGGGATTTTAGACTACAACCGGTCTCATAAACCCAGACTGACATGGGTGCCTGTTCGCCTCCGGACATCACGGTCCGACTGCGGACACCTTTGAATGAGAGCAGTGTTCTCTTGTCTCTGTACTATCAGTAGTTTAGGCCCTGCACTACGTTGGTAAGAGCATTGCACGCAGCTTTGCAGCGGACGTGATCCGTTTTGCCTATATTGGCCTGCGGAATCAGCTTGCCCAGGAGGACGAACCCGAGATGATCGGTCTCGCACAGGACATTCGCTACGCGCTGCGGCAGTTGCGCAGGAGCCCCAGTTTCACTACGGTCACGGTTCTCACCTTAGCCCTCGGTATCGGAGCTAATACCGCCATCTTTAGTGTCGTAAACGGAGTATTGCTGAACCCCTTACCGTTCCACGATGCCAGCCATATAGTCTCCATGTTTCAGGACAACCCGAATTTTTTCAAAGGGTCGATCTCCTATCCCAACTTTCTTGATTGGCAGCGCGACAATCGTTCTTTTCAGGCAATGGCCGCATACCGCTCGACAGATGGCAGCATCACCGGCACTGGCCAAGCGGAATATGTGCATGCGCAGCGCATTTCCGCGACCTTCTTCCCGATTCTTGGCGTGAAGCCCATTCTTGGGCGCAATTTCACTGCCGACGAAGATCGCCGCGGCGCGAATCCGACGGTCCTGATCTCGGAGGGATTGTGGAAACGAAAGTTTGGTTCCGATCCCAATATTCTCGGCAAGCGAATCATTGTCGCGGGTGAGGGACGCACCATCATCGGCGTAATCCCCTCGTCCTTCCATCTGCACATCTGGAATTTCCGGACTGCCGACATTTATAAACCCATCGGCGAGGAATCCGACGCCGCGTTTTACATGCGAGATTCATTCTTTGGCATGGATGCCATCGGTTTGTTAAAGCCCGGGGTCACGCCTGCGCAGGCGCGTGACGATATGAAGCGAGTGAATGCCCGCCTGGCGGATGCCTATCCCAACGTCGACGGCAATATCAAAGCCAACATGATCCCTTTGAAAGAAAGTATCGTTGGTGACATGCGGCCGACGCTGCTGGTGCTGCTGGGGGCGGTGGGATTCGTCTTACTGATCGCCTGCGTGAATGTTGCCAATCTGCTGCTTGCCCGGTCAACGGCGCGCCGGCGCGAGTTCTCGGTGCGTGCCGCGCTGGGTGCGGGGCAGCTACGGATTCTGCGCCAACTGCTTACCGAAAGCGTTCTGCTGTCGGCGGTGGGCGGCGGGTTCGGGCTGATTCTGGCGCAGTGGGGAACAGCCGCCGCCCTTATGGCGGTCCCGGAAACCGTTCCGCGTGCCGAGGAAATCGGGATCGATCTTCGGGTGCTGCTCTTCACCATTTTGGTTTCGGTAGGTACCGGAATCATGTTTGGCTTGCTGCCTGCCATAAGGATGTCGCGGACCGACATCAGTGGAAGTCTTAAGGACAGCGGGCGCGCCATCTCCGGCCCCCGCACGCGCATGCAGTCTGCCTTGGTGATGGGCGAAATGGCGATGGCGCTGGTGCTGCTGGTGGGCGCGGGGCTGATGTGCCGCACGTTGGTGCAATTGTGGAAAGTCGATCCTGGCTTCGATCCGCGCAATGTGTCGCTTTTTTTAGTGACGCCACCGCCTTCTTTAGTAAATCAATCTCCGGATGCGATCCACGCTGCGCTTCGCCAAATCAGCGCGACGCTCCATAGTGTGCCGGGAGTTGAGGCCGTGTCCTTGCATTCTGGTGGAGTTCCCATGGAATACGACAATGAGAGCGGTTTCTTGCTCGAAGGGCAAGAGCCGCCCACGCAGCGAACTGAGAATCTTCAGCAGAGTTTGCAATACACCGTAGAACCGGAGTATCTGAAAACCATGCGCATTCCCCTCCTTCGAGGCCGCTTCCTGAGCGACGAGGACAATGAGAACGCAGCGCGCGTGGCGGTGATCGACGCGAGCTTCGCGCAACAATATTTCGCCGGCCAGGACCCGATCGGCAAACACATCCGCATTTTTGAATTCGACAGCGATTCCGGCCAAAACCTCCTTGTACCTCTGGTGATTGTTGGTGTCGTTGGGCACGTGAATCAGTGGGGACTCGCCGACGGCGCCAGCCATCCCTTGCAAGCCCAGATGTACCGGCCAATCATGCAAAACGGAGCCGTCGACACCAAGGGTCTCGCCCAGGGATTCAATGTATTTGTTCGCTCCAAAACGCCGTTCGCCCCTGAAGCTTTTTTCGAGTCGATTCGCCAGAAACTCTTGGCGAGCAACCGGGACATGATCGTTTACGACAACGAATCCGAGGAGGAAGTGGTCGCTCGCTCGATCGCCAGCCAGCGTTTCTCTGTCCTCCTGCTGGGCGCATTCGCAGGGCTGGCTCTGTTGCTGGCTGGCACTGGAATCTATGGCGTACTGTCGTACCTGGTCGGGCAGCGTACACGGGAAATCGGTGTGCGCATGGCGTTGGGAGCGCAGCGGCTTGATGTACTGCGCATGGTGCTGCAAGACGGAGCCCGCATGGCGCTGGCCGGCACGGCGATTGGAATCGTCGCCGCCCTGGGATTGACCCGGCTGATGGCGAGCATGCTGTTCGGTGTTAAGCCGACCGACCCGGTTACATTCGGCTTGGTCGCGGTGGTTTTGTGTGGCATCGCCTTATTGGCCGGTTATGTGCCTGCGCGGCGCGCAGCGAAGGTCGATCCCATGGAGGCGCTGCGATACGAGTAATCGCTCACAAATACCTCAGCACCGCAATTGTCATTGCGCATGCATTCTTGTGGTGGTAGTTTTTCCGTCATGAGTGAGCCTCGGTCTCCGGCGACACCAGCGTCCAACGCCTTACCCGAAGCGCTCCAGCGCTCGGCTCCCGGCGCATCCAGCTTTTGCCCGAATTGTTCCGCACAACTGAAAGAGCACCGTTGCAAGCTGAGCTGTCCGCACTGCGGTTTTTATTTGAGCTGTTCGGATTTCTACTAGGAAGAGCAGCACTTGGCATTTAGCACTTAGCATTTGGCCCGCCAGGTTCCAGGGCGTCACAACGAACATCTCGTCGCTAATTGCCAAGTGCTAAGTGCTGACCTCCTGACACATCGGACGCTTCCATCTACAATGGTTAAGCCATCAAACTTCATAAAAGGAGCTTCACATGCAACGCAAAGCAAGCGCTATTTGGAAGGGCGGGCTCAAAGACGGCAAGGGGTCAGTTTCCTCGGCCAGCGGCGTTTTGAACAACACGCCGTATTCGTTTACTACGCGTTTTGAAAACGGCCAGGGAACGAACCCCGAAGAACTCATCGCTGCTGCCCACGCCTCGTGTTTCTCGATGGCGCTGTCGGTGCAGCTGGGCACGGCGAACCTGACGCCCACTAGCATCGAGACGTCTGCCACTCTTACTTTTGAGAAACTCGATAGCGGCTGGACCATCACTGCAAGCCATCTTGATGTAGTCGGGCGCGTACCGGGAGCGGATCAGGCGACATTTCAGAAACTGGCAGACAACGCCAAGAGCGGCTGTCCGGTCTCGAAGGTATTGAAAGCCAACATCACCATGACCGCGACGCTGGCGGCGTAAATTTGGTAACATCCCGCGGCAGCCTGTAGAATATTGTAGTTTCTTCCTGATGGATGGCCCGCGAGGGCTGTCGCCCAGTATTGCCATCGTGGCGGAATTGGCAGACGCGCATGGTTCAGGTCCATGTACCCGCAAGGGTGTGGGGGTTCGAGTCCCTTCGATGGCACCACTCAATTAAAATAGTCTCCCAATTAGTTCGGGACTGCTTATGTCCGCCAGCCTTGGCCAGATTGTTGCCGCCACCCGTCGAAAAATAGCGGAAGCGATGGGTTCGGCTGACCTGCGCGAACTGGAAGGCCGGGCTCAGAAGCACGTCCCGCGCGGCTTTCGGGAAGCGCTGTCGAAGCAAAGCCTCGCCGGGCCGGCCATAATCGCGGAACTGAAGAAAGCGTCGCCTTCTCGAGGCCTGATTCGCGCAGATTTCGACCCCGCAAGTTTGGCTGTGGAACTGGAAGGTGCCGGGGCGGCAGCGCTTTCGGTGCTCACCGACGTCGAGTTTTTTCAAGGCTCGTTGCAGAACTTACAAAAGGCCTCGTCGGCCAGCCGACTCCCTTGCCTGCGAAAAGACTTCCTGGTGGACGAGTTCCAGTTGCTGGAAGCTCGCGCCAGCCATGCGGATGCGGTGTTGCTGATTGTGGCCGCATTATCCCAAGCGGAACTGGAAACTCTGGCGGCAAGGGCAAGAAGCTACAACCTCGACGTGCTTTGTGAGGTTCACGACGAGAACGAGCTGGAACGAGCGATCGCCGCCGGTTGTGACTTGATCGGGGTGAATAGCCGCGACTTGCGAACCTTCACCATCGATCTCAACACTGCTTTTTATCTGGCGGATCTCATGCCGAAGAACGTGCTGGCGGTCGCCGAGAGTGGCATTCAAACTGGAAAAGACATCGCACGCCTCAGAGCGGCAGGCTACCAGGCATTTCTGATCGGTGAGTCGCTGATGAAGGCTGTATCGCCTGGAAATGCGCTCGAGGCTCTGCTCGCGCAGGCTGATAGCTGAGCGCTGAATTTTTATGACTTGGGTCAAGATCTGCGGAATCACGAATATCGAGGACGCGCTGACCGCGGTAAACGCGGGTGCGGACGCGCTGGGATTTGTGTTCTACGAAAAAAGCCCGAGGTACGTCACTCCGGAGGCCGTACGCGGAATCGTGCGAGAAGTGCCAGCAAAGATAGAAAAGGTCGGGGTCTTCGTGGATGAAACCTTGGAGCAAATGGAGCATGCAGCAGAAACAATTGGCCTAACCGGAGTTCAGATGCACGCTATGCACCCGCGGCCGGAGGCGCGCCGCTCGTCCACTTCTAAAACCGCAAAGTACCTGGTGCTTCGGGCGGATCTGCTAGGCGATGAGAACGGGTTCGACAGCTTTACCCGGCCCCCCGGAATGCAGACGATCATCAGCGCGATTTTTCTGGACGCAGGCAGCAATTCGCAGCCGGGAGGAACGGGCAAGACTTTCGACTGGCAAAAGGCCGCGCTCATGGCTCGTACCCTTCAGCAAAACTTTCGCATCGTGGTCGCCGGCGGCCTCACCCCGACAAACGTTACGGAAGCCATGCGTATACTGAAACCCTGGGGAGTGGATGTATCCAGCGGAGTGGAGGCGCGCCCGGGTAAGAAAGATCCAGAAAGGGTTCGCGCCTTCGTAGCCGCCGTGCGAAACACCGACCAGGAAGCGTAATGGCGACCGCCGTCACAAACCGCAAGCAGCCGGGCCGCTTCGGCGTTTACGGAGGCCGCTATGTCCCCGAGACCCTGATGGCTGCTCTCGAGGAATTGGAGCGGGCATACGAGAAGGCGAAACGCGACCCGAAGTTCCGGGAGCGTCTCCATGAACTCCTGAAAACCTACGCCGGACGTCCTACGCCGCTATTCTTCGCCCGCCGCCTGACTGGAAGACTTCGCGGCGCGAAGATTTATCTCAAGCGCGAGGATCTGCTGCACACCGGCGCACACAAGATTAATAACTGTTTGGGGCAAGCACTCCTGGCGGAACGCATGGGCAAGAAAAGAATCATTGCCGAGACCGGTGCCGGCCAGCATGGTGTGGCCACGGCCACCGTCTGCGCTCTGTTCGGCTTCGAATGCATCGTGTATATGGGCACCGAAGACATGCGCCGGCAGGAGCTCAATGTGTTCCGCATGCGACTGCTGGGGGCGGAGGTTCGTGGCGTGGATTCCGGTTCGCGCACGCTGAAAGACGCCATCAACGAAGCCATGCGGGACTGGGTCACCAACGTCCGAACGACGCACTATCTGCTGGGGAGTGTTCTGGGTGCGCATCCGTATCCCACGATGGTCCGCGACTTTCACCGCGTCATTGGCCGTGAAGCGCGGAGTCAGATTCTCAGAGCCGAGGGTAAACTGCCGGCGGCAATCATCGCGTGCGTCGGCGGCGGATCCAACTCTATCGGAATCTTCTACGACTTCATCAAAGACAAGCGGGTGAAGTTGATCGGAGTAGAAGCCGGAGGACGCGGCCATCCTCTGGGGGAACACGCTGCCCGATTTCAGGGAGGATCGCCCGGGGTGTTGCAAGGAACCTTTTCGTATTTGTTGCAAGATCAGGCTGGTCAAGTCGCCAATACCCATTCCGTATCCGCCGGACTCGACTACCCGTCCATCGGCCCCGAACACGCATGGTTGAAAGATTCCGGCCGCGCGGAATATGTATCTGCCTCCGATGTAGAAGCTCTCGAAGCCTGCACGCTGCTGGCTCGAACCGAAGGCATTATTCCGGCGCTGGAATCGGCACATGCCGTGGCTGAGGCGATGAAGCGTGCGCCCAGAATGAAGAAGGCAGAGATTCTGATGGTGAATATTTCCGGGCGCGGTGACAAGGACGTGGGCATTCTGAGGGAGAACCTCCAGTTGGATTAAGGAGTCCAGCCGCCGCTAAGATGCCTATCTCTTTTCAAACTCGCCCCGCGCTTGTCGCCTACATCACCTGCGGCGATCCTGATCTTGCCACCAGCCGCGACATCGCTCTGGCTGCCATTGACTCCGGCGCCAGCGTGATCGAGCTTGGGGTTCCGTTCAGCGACCCCTTAGCCGATGGTCCGGTCATCCAGCGGGCCAGCCAGCGAGCCCTGCGCCGCGGCACCACCCTGATCCAGGTCATCGAACTCGGCAAAGAAATCCGCCGGCAATCGCAAGCGGGAGTGATCATTTTTTCTTACTTGAATCCCATTCTGCGCTTGGGCCTCGGAAGATTCGCTTCCTCCATGCAAGAGGCAGGCATTGACGGTGCGCTGGTCACTGACTTACCGGTGGAAGAAGCGGAGGGGTATGTGCGCGAGATGCGACGCCGCAACCTGGCCACAGTTTTTCTCGCCGCACCCACCAGCACCGATGAGCGACTGGAACGCATCGCTGAGGTTTCTCGCGGATTTGTGTATGCCGTGTCCCGGACCGGCGTGACCGGAGCCCGCCGGGAAATGGCGGGAGACGCGCAGAAGCTGCTTCGGCGGCTTCGCAAGTTTACCAAGCTGCCGGTTGCCGTCGGCTTCGGGATCTCGACGGCGGCCCAAGTTGCCGCGGTGGGAGAGTTTGCCGACGCAGTGGTCGTCGGGAGCGCCATTGTGCAGACCATCGAGGACAATCCGGGCAGCGAGGCCAAGTCTGTGGCAGAATTCATAAAGCAGCTTTCAGCTCTCAGCCCTCAGCCGTCAGCTCAACCCAAGTAGCTGCCGCTAGGCGGTCGAGCTGAAAGCTGAACGCTACGAGCTACTTATGGACATTTCCGAGTGGCGCAAACAAATCGATGAACTGGACCGCAAGCTGGTTGAGCTGCTGAGCCAGCGGGCGCAGGCTGCTCACGAGATTGGCAAATTGAAACGTGTCGCGGGCATGCCCATCTACGAACCGGATCGCGAACAGACGGTGTTCGAGAACGTGCGCCGTGCGAATCCCGGACCGCTGCCCGACCATGACCTGCTCAACATTTACGAACGCGTCATGGACATCATGCGTCAGATCCAGCAGCAAGAAATTGCTCCGAAAGCAAACTCACCCTCCGGTACCGAGTTGGATGCCGGAGTGAATGACTGAAATAGCCGTTGGTTCTTAGCTCTTGGCTTTTGGCGTGGTCACGGGCCCATCGGCTGCGAAGCCAATAGCCAATAGCCAATAGCCAAAAGCGCTCTTATGATCGTTGCCATGCAAGAATCCGCGCCGGAGGAGCAGATCCAGGGGGTCATCGAATACCTGGTCCGCCTGGGCTTTTCTGTTCACCGCTCGACCGGTGCCAGACAAACGGTGGTGGCGGCGGTCGGGGAACGGGTTGACTTCGACATTCGCAACCTTGAAGTTCTGGCCGGAGTTGAGCACGTTCACCGCATCAGTGCCCCCTACAAGTTGGCCGGGAAGAGTTTCCGCCCCCAGGGCACAGTGGTGGAGTTTCCGAACGGTTTGAGAATCGGCGGCGAAGACGTAGTGGTCATGGCTGGACCGTGCTCGGTGGAATCGCGTGAGCAGCTGTTTACTGTGGCGGAGCAAGTGGCCAAAGCTGGTGCGCGCGCGCTGCGCGGCGGCGCCTTCAAGCCGCGCAGTTCCCCTTATTCCTTTCAAGGGCTCGGCCTCACTGCTTTGAAGCTCTTGCGCGAGGCGGGTGACCAATTCCGGCTGCTGGTGATCAGCGAGGTTATGGAAATCTCGCAGATTGCCCTCATGCTGCCTTACGTGGACATTCTGCAGGTGGGCGCACGCAATATGCAGAATTTCAATCTGCTGCGCGAACTGGGCCTCATCAAGAAGCCGGTCCTGCTCAAGCGCGGCATTGCGGCTACCCTCGAAGAACTGCTGCTTTCCGCCGAATACATCATGGCCGGAGGGAACTACGACGTGATCCTGTGTGAGCGCGGGATCCGCACTTTTGAAACCTACACGCGCAATACGCTGGATATTTCGGCCATCCCCGTTATCCACAAGCTCTCGCATCTGCCCATGGCCTCCGACCCCTCGCACGGCATCGGGATCAGAGACAAAGTTGCCCCCATGGCGCGGGCGTCGGTCGCCGCCGGCGCTGACGCGCTGCTGATCGAAGTGCACCACGACCCTGAGAAGGCGCTGTCCGATGGCGCGCAGTCGCTCTATCCCGCGCAGTTCTCCGAGCTTATGGATCAATTGCGCATCATCGCCCCCGCGGTCGGCCGCAGGATTGCCTGATGGCTATCCGCCAAATCACCATCGTCGGCCTCGGCCTGATTGGCGGCTCGTTTTCCCTGGCGCTCCGGAGGCAGGGGTTCACCGGTCGCATCGTGGGCTGCGATCGGCCGGCGGTGCTCGACCGTGCGCTCATTCGCGGCGCAATTGACGAAGGCTTTCCGCATCCCTTTGAGGCAACTCGCGGCAGCCAGGTGGTCTTGCTGGCTACCCCGGTGCTGGGAATTATTGATCACATTCACCGGCTTGGTCCGGTTCTTCCGGCAAAAACTTTGCTGACTGATGTTGGCAGCACCAAACGCGAAGTGTTGGAGGAGGCCAAAGCTATCTTCGGCAAGAACGCCGGTGTCCGCTTTCTCGCCGGACATCCGATGGCGGGCAAAGAACAATCTGGGATTGAGTTCGCCGATGCTGACTTGTTCCAGCAAGCGCCGTGGTTTGTGACTCCGGTGCGGGGACAGAAAATCTACGAAGGCGTGAGCGGAGAATTTCTGGATTGGGTGGATAGAATCGGCGCCCGCATCGCCAGCCTTGACGCCGATGAGCATGACCGCCTGTGTGCCTGGATCAGTCACCTGCCACAGTTGATCTCGACCGCGCTGGCGGCGACTCTGGTGGATGAATACGGCCAGGAGGCGCCGCTACTCGATGCCGGCGGCCGGTCCTTGCGCGAAATGACTCGCGCTGCCAGCAGTCCGTACTCGGTGTGGCGTGACATTGCCCTCACCAACAAGAAGCACCTTGAGGACGCGATCTCTAAGCTGGAGCAGCGGCTGGCCCACATCCGCGAGAATCTTGACACCCGAGAACTGGCGATGGAGTTCGAACGGGCGCGGGAGTTAAGAAAGACAGAAGCCCAACCACAGGGAGCACAGGGAACACAGAAGAAAAACTAAGTGATGCACCTTTGTGTCCCCGTGTGCTCGCTGTGGTAATTTCATTCAGGATCTCTGTTCATGCACAAAGTCGTTGCCAATGCCGATGAAGCAGTCCGCGACGTGTTCGACGGCGCCGTCATCATGGTGGGCGGATTCGGCCTGTGCGGTATTCCGGAGAACCTGATTCGGGCTTTGGTGCGCAAAGGGGTAAAGAATCTCACCACCATCAGCAACAACGTAGGCGTCGACGGCCTCGGCATGGGGCTGTTACTTTCCGCGGGACAGATTCGCAAACATATTGGAACCTACGTCGGCGAGAACAAACTGCTGGAGCAGATGGGTTTGCAGGGCAAGATTGAATTGGATCTCGTACCCCAGGGCACTTTTGCAGAGCGCATTCGTGCCGGAGGCGCGGGTATTCCGGCGTTCTTTACACCTACTGGTGTGGGCACGCTTGTAGGCGAAAAAAAAGAGACGCGTGAATTCGAAGGCCGCACGTATGTGATGGAGCATGCGCTGAAAGCCGATTTTGCCCTGGTGAAGGCGTGGAAAGGCGACAAGTGGGGCAACTTGGTCTATCGCAAGACCGCGCGCAATTTTAATCCCATGATGGCGACTGCGGCCAAAGTTACCATCGCGGAAGTCGAGCATCTGGTGGAACCGGGCGAACTCGAACCCGATCTCGTGCATACTCCCAGCGTCTACGTGAAACGAATTTTCAAGGGAGAGTTGTTCGAAAAACGGATTGAGAAGAGAACGGTAAGAACAGTCGTTGGTCGTTAGTCCCTTCGCTTCGCTCAGGGCAGGCCGAAAACGGTCGTTGTGCTTTTTGAAGATCGCCGCGATTCTAGCGAACGACCAACGACCAAGGACCAACGACGTACTTATGAACAAACTCGGCAAAGACGTTGACAAGCGGGAGCGCATCGTAAAGCGCATTGCCCGCGAACTGTGCGATGGGTTCTACGTCAACCTGGGCATCGGCGTGCCTACGCTGGTGGCGAATCACGTGCCACCGGGCATGGATGTGATCCTGCAAAGCGAAAACGGCATGCTCGGTATCGGGCCGTATCCAGTGGAAGGACAGGAAGACGCCGACCTTATCAACGCCGGCAAAGAAACCGTAAGTGAGCTGCCCGGCACTGCTTATTTTTCCAGCGCCGATTCCTTCGCTATGATTCGCGGCGGCCACATCGATCTCAGCGTGCTTGGCGCCATGGAAGTCGACGAGAAAGGCAATCTCGCAAACTGGATGATTCCGGGGAAAATGGTGAAGGGCATGGGCGGGGCAATGGACCTGGTCGCCGGGGCGCGCAGGGTGATTGTCGCCATGGAACATACCACGCGAGAGGGCGGACCGAAGATTCTGAAGAAATGCACGCTGCCGCTCACCGGGGTGGGCGTGGTGAACACCATCGTCACCGATATGGCCGTAATTCAGGTGACCGCGAAGGGTTTGCTGCTGGAGGAAACCGCGCCTGGTCTAACCGCGGAAGACGTTCAGAAAGCAACCGAAGCCCGACTGATGGTGAGTCCTGGTCTGAAGACGATGGAAAGTTGACTTGGTGTCATCCTTAGAGGAGTTAGGAGACCTTCAATGGCCACACTAAAGACTTCCAATCCAGCATTGTCCGGGGATGCGTTCCGTGTGGGCGGCACCGTGCTCGGCGACAGCATGACCGTTTCCGGTACGGTCAACAAGACCGGGATTTTGCTGATCTGCCTAGTGGCGACCGCGTCGTGGAGTTGGAGTCTTTTCACGCGGTCCCCGCAGGCTGCCCTGCCGCTTCTCGTGGTCGGCGGCATCGGCGGTTTTATCGTCGCGCTGGTAACTGTATTCAAGAAGGCTTGGTCCCCTGTGACCGCGCCTCTGTATGCCCTCCTCGAAGGCCTCGTGCTCGGCAGTGCATCTGCCATGCTGGAGCTGCGTTTTCCGGGGATAGCTATGCAGGCCGTAGGGCTGACGATCGGCACGCTGGTGGCTCTGTTGCTCGCCTATCGCTCGGGGATGATCCGCGCAACCGAAAACTTCAAGTTGGGAGTGGTAGCGGCGACGGGAGGAATTGCGGTTTTTTATTTGCTCCAGTTCGCGCTGGGGTTTTTCGGAGTTCACTTTGCGGCTATCAACGGCTCAGGCATGATCGGGATCGGTTTCAGCGTCATCGTGGTCATCGTTGCCGCTCTCAACCTGGTGTTGGATTTCGATCTAATAGAGCGGGGAGCTAACTCCGGTGCTCCGAAGTATATGGAATGGTATGGTGGCTTCGCCCTGATGGTCACTCTGATCTGGTTGTACTTTGAGATTCTGCGACTACTCACCAAGCTGCGGAGCCGTGACTCGCGTTAATGATTCTGAACCACGCGTTGAGCGCTGGTGGAATCCCCCATCCGGCACCACGATCTCTGCTATCTTTTCGCACCTTGAGCACTGCGCTGTCCCGCCGAGCCTTCACTCGCCCATACTCCGGATCCGCGTCGCTTCAAACTCATCTCCCTTGACCCACTCGATCTCTTTCAATTGCGTAGCGGCCATCCACCCCAGCGCGAAGCCGAAGCGCGCCATTGCCGCGTCGCCGGTAAAGTCCATGTCGGGACTGTATTCGTCGCTTGGCTGGTGATAGTGTTTCGCGGTGTATTCGTCAGCTTGCGCCTGGCCCCAGGCGGCATCGTGACCTTTGTACTTCACGCCTTCGTTGATGGAGAAGGCGGGAATCCCCACCCGCGCCATGCTGAAATGGTCAGAACGGTAGTAGTGTCCGGCTTCCGGGCGCGAATCGGGACGGATGGCCAGCCGGAACGTTTTCGCCATTACCGTGATGACGGGATAGAACGTCGTCCGTTCTGCGCCTGAAACCTCTACCTCCTCCGGCGAGCCCAAAGGAGGCACATCGTCATAATTCATGTCGAGGCTGATCTTGCTGGCGGGAACTGGCGGATGTTTGGCAAGATATTCGGAGCCGAGCAATCCCTGCTCTTCGGCGGTTACCGAAGCAAATAAGATCGACCGGGCGGGTCGCTGCATGGCCTCCGCGTAGGCCCGCGCGACTTCAAGCAGAATGCCACAGCCGGTTGCGTTGTCGTTGGCTCCGTTGTAGATGTTGTCACCTGGCATGTCCGGACGAATGCCGAGGTGGTCGTAATGGGCGGTGTACAGGACCGCTTCGGTTTTCAAGTTACGATCACTTCCCGGCAACATGGCCAGCACATTGTTGGATTCAAACGGGCGTACCCTGCTGACCATGCGTGCTTTCAGCTTCACCGATAGCGCCACCGGATGGAAGTCTGGCGAGCGGGCATCCATGAGCATTTGTGGCAAATCCATGCCCGCGTTTTCGGACAGGGTCTTCGCCGCATCGAAATGAATCCATGAAGCCACCTTCAGCACCGGCGCGCCTTCCAGTTTCAAAAACGCCTTCTCGCCGGAATTCGAATTGCGCACCACTTCCCAGGGGTAGCTCGCCATCTCGGTCTGGTGGATGAGAATCGCACCCACCGCGCCTTTACGGGCCGCTTCTTCATACTTATAGGTCCAGCGTCCGTAGTAGGTCAGAGCTTTGCCCTTGAAGAATTTCACGTCATCGGAGGGGGGCTCGTTCACCAGCATCAGCAGCACCTTGCCGCGCACGTCCACGCCTTTGTAGTCATCCCACTTGTATTCCGGCGCCTCGATTCCGTAGCCCACATAGACGATTTGCGCATCGACGTCGGATTGCGGCCGCTGCGTCTGGTCGTAGGCAACGTACTGGTCCAGCGGCTTCAGGTTGATGGCGGCATGGTTGGCGGGAACCAGGGAAAAGACAGTCTGCGGATCCGGCGTAATGCCCACCAGGGGCACCTTCTGCAGGTATGTGCCGTTGTCGCCAGCGGGCTTGAGTCCTGCGAGAGCGAACTGCGTGGCAATGTATTCCGCGGCAATGTCGCCGCCACGCGCGCCCGTGCCGCGCCCTTCGAGCAGGTCGTGCGACAAGTAGCGAACATGCGCTCGAATGCGCTCGGGATTAATCCTCTGCATGGCGGCGATCGCAGTGCCGGGCAGACGCGTCGACACGCCATCGCTGCCCGGCGATTTATGCGCCTGGGCTCCCAATAGGCTGGAGTTCACGAGCACTGCGCACATCACCAGCCATGCCACACGCGGATTTCCTTTGCGCACCTTGGTGTCCTTTGTGGTTCAGGTTTTCTGTTCTATGAGGTCTTTGGGGTTTTGATCCGCGACCGCGGGTCAGTTTTTGGATCCTCAACCAGCACGAAATTCAGGCACGTTCTCACCCGGACGGAATACGGCGCGCGGTTTCTCACTCGAGGCTTCCCCAGCCCTCCGATTGATTTCGTCAATCTCTTTGCGCAGCCAGCCCACGCTTGAAACTTCAATTTGCCCGTCGGAGGCGATCCAAAACAGGCTCGGGACATTGGTCAAGCCGTAAGCGTTCGAGACCGGGTAGGAATTCATGTCATCCAGCAGCACTGGGAACGTCACCCCGTATTCCTTGATGAACGCTGCCGTGTCTTTCTTTTCGTTCTGTGAAATCCCAACCATGGTGATCTTGCGGTTACCGTACGCTCTGTAAATCCGCTCAAGAAACGGAAAGGCAAACTGACACACCGGGCAGGAGATCTTGAAAAATGCCGCCAACACCGGCCCACGGGCCAGCGCGTCTCTCAACGAAAATAGTGTTCCATCCATGGTGGGCAGGGAGAAATCCGGCGCCGAAGTTCCCACCGTTAAAGCAGCCATACTTTTTCCTCCGAAAATGTTGCCAAGCCAGTGCCTCATTGTGCCGCCAGGAGAACCATTCATTCTAGATGACTTTAGTAGCACGCAGGATTTTCCGGGCCAAGCCTGTCAGGGGCAGGGCCGAGAGGTGAGATTTTGATACCCAGTGGCCGGAGGTCCCAGCGGTTGCGGCATCGCGCATCACCTCCACAGAGTAATCGGTTACTGTGATTGAATGCCGCAAAGTTACACACGGTTGGGCGCCATTGCTTTTGCCGGTAATCTCAGGTAACTCCCACATGCCCGGCATGAGAGAGGCGGTAGCTGGGCGCTTCACCAGGAACACAGAACCGTTGCGGCGATTGAGGGCGTATTGGATGCTTCGTTTGTGGTGGCGAGCCGGCCTTCTCGTCAAGCTCAATTCCCCGCGCGTGGCGCACATCCAGGAAACAGGACACAGGGAGCACTTCGGTTGCCGAGGTACGCACAAGGTCGCGCCCAGTTCCATCATGGCCTGATTGAAATCGCCCGGCCTGCCGGGGCTCAACATCTCCTGGGCAGCGCACCACACCAATTCGCCCCTGAGGTCTTTTCCAGACAAGCGCTGCAAAACCCGCTCGACGTTTCCGTCCACCACAGCAACGGGCTCATTAAACGCGATGCTGGCAATCGCCGCCGCGGTATAGCGGCCAATTCCCGGAAGCTGGCGCAACTGGGCAGCGGCCGGAGGAAAGCTGCCGGAGTGCTCCTTGACAACCCTTTTCGCGGCGGCATGCAGCATCCGCGCCCGCCGGTAGTAGCCGAGCCCGCTCCACGCGGCCAACACGGAAGCTTCCCGTGCTCTGGCTAATTTTTCTACGCTGGGAAATCTCTGAAGAAATCTTCCGTAGTGGTCCACCACTGCCGCCACACGCGTCTGCTGCAGCATGATTTCCGACAACCAAACCCGATAGGGATCACGATCCTTCCGCCAGGGAAGATCGCGTTGGTGCTCGTCGAACCACTTCAACAAGAGCCTGCGAAAACGGTTTCTGCCGGAATTTTTCGTTGGCGGCATTGTATGCTTATTCTACCCACCCCTCGAAGGATGGAACAGCGTCCATGCACCACAAACACTTCTGGCAAGTTTCTCCCCTCGACGAACAACGAGCGACGTCCAACAAGGCGTATTTAGAATTCTTGCGCGTTCCCGCCATGAGTGCCGGTCTTTATGTTTTGCCGGCGGGCAGTACCGATTCTCAATCTCCACACCAGGAGGACGAGATGTATTACGTCGTCCGTGGAAAGGCGCGGATGAGAGTAGGAGCTGAAAGTCAGCCGGTGGGGGCAGGCAGCGTCATTTTTGTGGACGCGCGGGCCGAGCACCGATTTTATGAAATCACGGAAGAGTTGGTGGTTTTGGTGTTTTTTGCGCCGGCGGAAAGCGTGTAGGTCCGGCCTTCGAAAATGTCCGAACGTGCATCACTCACGGCGATCATCAGGAGCCTGCAGAAGTTTTATGGCCGGCCCAAGCCGTCGAAAATCAAAGACCCCTTGGAATTGATTTTGTGGGAGAACGTCGCCTATCTGGTAGATGACGAGAAGCGCGGCGCGGCCTTTGCTCTGCTCAAAAAGAAGGTCGGAACGCGAGCCCCTCAGATTCTCAAGGCCTCAGATGCTCAACTGGTGGAAGCTACGCGGCTGGGAGGAATGCTTCCCGAGATGCGGGCACAGCGACTGCGGCAAATCGCCGAAATTAATCATTGGATCTTCAAGGATGACCTGAGATCCGTAGTGAAGAAGCCCATTGCAGAAGCCAGGAGGGCACTGAAGAAGTTCCCCAGCATCGGGGATCCGGGAGCGGAGAAGATCCTCATGCTGACCCGCAGCCATCCCGTGCTGGCACTGGAATCAAACGGGCTGAGGGTGTTGGTGAGGATGGGCTTTGCCGAGGAGAAGAAAAGCTATTCGGCTACTTACCGAGCGCTGCAGTCGGCGTTGCAAACCCAACTCCCCGCCGATTACGACAGTTTGATCGCGGCCCATCAGCTTCTCCGGCAGCACGGACAGGAGTTGTGCAAGCGCACCCAGCCCCGGTGTGAGGAATGTCCCGTCAAGCCGCAGTGTGATTACTTCCAAACCGCCTACGAAGGGCCCTGATACGTCCTTACATTAACTACTTTCCGAACACCAGAACCACAAAGCTGTCTGGTAGGAGGGTGCGCCGCGGGTGCGGGTTGTCCGCCGTAGGCGCGGGAGGCGGCCCGAAGTTCGCCGTCACCAGGTATACGTTGTGAGTTTTTTCGTCGAGCGCCATGGTGCGCGCGCCCTGCTGCGTTGGCACGTTGTCCACCACGCTGAATTTCGCAGGCGAATCTTCGTGGACCACGGTGAGAACGCCTTCGCCGCAGGAGGCGAAGGCCAGCCCGGTCCCGGGATCAAAGGCGTTGGCATCTACGCCGTCGCCTATTGGAGCGGTCGCCACAACCTTACCCGTGTCGGCATCGACCACAGCCATCATCTTGTTGTCGCAGCCGGCAAACAGCCGGCGGTTCTTGCGGTCGATGGCGAGGCCACTCGGCTCCTGACAGGGCGCCAAGGGCCAGCTTGCCTTGACTTCCAGTTTGCTGGGATCGATGGCATCAATCTGGCTCTTATCTTCTATGTTGACGAAGATTTCCCCTTTGCCGTCACTCGCCGCAAATTCCGGCTTTCCTTCGAGCTTGATCGTGCCCAGCACCGTGCCACCGGCGGCGTCGATCGCGGTGGCATCGTGGCTCCGTCCGTTGAACGCGAAGACCAGTTTGCTTGCCGGGTCGTACAAAATAGCGTCTGGATTTTCTCCGGCCTTGACCTTGGTGATCGCTTTTAGCGTTTTCAAGTCAAAAATCGTGACCGTGCCCTCGCGGCCGTTGCTGATAAAGCCCCGTCCCAGTTCCGGCGCCAACGCGATGCCATGCACGCCGGGCGTATCAGGAATATCTCCCACTGGTTTGCCCGAATCGGCGTCGATCACGATGACATGCGTTGCACGAGAGATGTAAAGCCGCCGCGCAGAGCTATCCATGGCCAGATAGTCCCAGCCGCCGTCGCCCCCGAGCTTGTACGTGTTGCTGAGGTGATAGCCAGGGTCAGCCGCCAGGCTAAACGTTGTGACCAACACAAAGAGGGCGGAGAACCTGAAGGTAGAACGCCTCACGGGAATCCTCGCTGGTGGAAAATTTGCCAAACAGCGATTCTAACGCCAGATTCAGGAATCCCTCAAGAATCTGTGACCATCCCAGACGCATATTGCCTCCCCAGGGTCGCGGAGACACCTCGGTAGGGGCGGGGTATGTCCCACCCCTTGAGGCGGTCTCGCTAGCCCTTGCTATTTTCCGAACGGCAAAAATTCCAATCCTTGCGTCTAATTGTTGGTAGCATCCAGAAAGGCTGCGCCACTTATGTCCGACCGCGGTGTCCAATCCGTTGTAGCGGAACGTTCTGCGGAATTGCGGGCCGTCTTGCACGAGCTCTATCAGAAAAGCAGAGGCGCAGAATTCGGACTGACCGTAGAAGGCTTCGAGCAGGTGGTGCAGGAAGTGATTGCGAAGTACCTGCCAGCGAACGCCCCGCGCTCCGGCGTTCATGACCTTTGCACCAGCCTGCGCGTCGAGGAACTGGCTCTGGCCCGCGCCTGCGCTGCCGGCCACGAACGTGCCTGGGAAGTATTTCTGACCCGCTACCGCGAGAAGCTCTACAACATTGCGGGCTACATCGCAAAAGAGAGTTCCGCGGCGCGGGAACTAGCGGACTCGATCTATGCCGACTTGTACGGCACGAATGCGCGCGAAGGGAAACGCAACTCCAAACTGGCCTCTTACACCGGGCGAGGTTCTTTAGAGGGCTGGTTGCGCACGGTGATGGCGCAGGAGTTCGTGAATCGCTATCGCCGCCAGCGCCGGACGGTCAGCCTGGATGAAGAAAGCGAAGAAGGCGCGCAGTTCGCCGCCCCTAATCTCGAGCCGGCAGTCGCCGTCGACTCTAGAGTTGAAACCGCCACCGATCAGGCCCTGGCGGAACTCTCCTCTGAAGACAAGTTCGTTCTAGCATCCTATTTTCTAGATTCTCGCACTCTAGCCGAAATCGCCCGCGCGCTGCAGGTGCACGAATCCACCATCAGCCGAAAAGTGGACAAGCTGGCCAAGTCGTTGCGGAAGCGGATTTTGGCTGGTCTGGGCAAGCAGGGAATGAGCCGGCGCCAGGCGGAGGAAGCATTGGAGGTCGACGTTCGTGACCTTAGGGTCAATCTCCGCAGCCGGCTGGTGCAAGAAACAGCATCTCCAGCGTTCTCAGAAAAGAAGGCCGGAGGCTCGGGATAAATATTGGTGCAGAGGCGCAGCTTGCTACGTCTCAAGCTAACCATGGCACACTTACCCAAAATTGCGATGCAGCGGTTGCATGAGAAGGGTGCAACCGGGGGAATGCACCCTGATCCCAACCTGATCAGCGCGTTCGTGGAGAACTCACTACCCGGTGAGGCACGCGCCCAGATGGTGCAGCACTTGGCGCAGTGCGCCGATTGCCGTGAGCTTGTGTTTCTCTCCAGTCCCGATCAGGCTGCAACCCTGCCGGCAACTGCATCGGCTCCATCGAGTTGGTTGGCCTGGCCAGTGTTGCGCTGGGGTGCTGCTGTAGCCGCAGTTGTAGTTGTGGTCGCAGCCGTCAGTCTGCATCGCCCGACTGCCAGGAGTTTCACTCCGTCTGCCGCAATCCAGATGACGGATGCCCCAATCGCGAAGGAAAAAGTTTCTTCGGCTCCAGTCCCAGAGGAAAAGCAGGAAATGGCCGCAGTGGCAGGAGCCGCTCCTGCTCGGCCCACAGTGAAAAACGGTGCGCTGGCCGATGTCGAAGGCCAGCGCCTGGACCAATTCAAGAAACGAAGTTCAAGGGGAGCTGCCTCGCCGATGCTGGCGCAGAAGTCAGAAGCATTGGGTGGAAAAGTCGCCTCCGACCACGGGGATGAAGTTGCCAAGACCCAGACTGTCGAAGTAACCGCGGCGCAGGCCCAAGCGACAGTCGAATCGGCCAGCACGGAAACCGGTCAGGTTGTGCCGGGCAGGGCGAAGGATGCTGCCGCAGAACCGGCCTCAAATATGGGCGGGGGGATCGGGGCAGGAGTTGCCCCGATCATGAGCACAGCGCCGCGGGCCCGGCCGGCCATGCTGGTGCCCGTGGTCGCACCCCGGTGGACGCTTACTACTGAAGGAACGCTGCAGCGCTCACTCGATTTCGGCAGGAGTTGGCAGACCATCTCGGTGGCCGGTCAAGCCAGCTTCCGCGCCCTTGCCGCCAGCGGTAAGGATATCTGGGTCGGGGGCTCGAAGGGCGCGCTTTATCACTCCACCGACGCCGGCCAGAACTGGGTCCAAGTGCAGCCGGTTGCCGCGGGCCAGGCACTTACTAATGACCTCATCGGAGTGGAATTTCCCGATGCGATGCATGGCAAGTTGACAACTTCCGCCAAGGAAACGTGGACCACAGAAGATGGCGGCCAAAGCTGGAACAAGCAGTAATTCCGCCGCGCACTGATCGATCTGTGTCCTCCCCAAGCTGAGCGCTGATTACTCGCGGGAAAACATCGCGTTACCAAAGTGACATTTACACAAATATAGGGGCGGGCTACTATCCAGTCGTGGTTTGGCAGTTCTGGGGGAGGGCTGCCAGGCGTCCTGAGCTGAAAAGTTTAGGGCGCTTTTTTATTTGTGTTGCGACCTTCCCGAATTAGCTGAAGATTGGCCATCTGCGACCTCTGAACCTGCCGCGCATCTAATAAAAATGCTAGGATAAACAGTTCCCGGCTTCGTTGGTCTTGATACGGTATGACCCGGAGAAAGCTTTCCGGGCGCGCCAAGGGAGGATGTAATGGCAGCAAATGGCATCATGGAAGTTACTGATTCGAATTTTGACCAGGACGTGCTCAAGTCTGACACCCCGGTTCTAGTGGACTTCTGGGCGACATGGTGCGGCCCCTGCCGCGCTCTCGCCCCGATCGTTGACGAACTGGCAAAGGATTTCCAGGGCAAACTGAAGATAGGGAAAATGGATGTGGACCGCAACGGCGCCACGCCCATGCGCTACAAAGTGACCGGTATTCCCACTCTTTTGGTGTTCAAGGGCGGTCAGGTGGTGGAACAGTTGGTGGGTTACAAGCCGAAGGAAGCCATCGCCGAGGCGCTTAAGAAGCACGTGGGATAACGCAGCCTTCAGCACTCAGCCGTCAGCATTCAGCCTTGAAGTGCCCGGAAAGTTTCCCGGGCATTTCTGTTGTGGGGCATTGTTCGCTCGTGGAATTTCAGTGGTTAAGTGCTGAATGCAATTGCTGAGTGCTGACTCTAGTACTTCCTCAGTACTCCAATCACCCGCCCCTGCAACTGGACTGACGCCGCCGGCACAATGATCGGTTTCATGCTCACGTTCGAAGGTTGCAGGCGGATGGTGTCACCCTCGCGGTAGAAGCGCTTTAAGGTGGCGTCTGTTCCATCGACTAACGCGACCACGATTTCGCCGTTGTGGGCAGTCTTGGCCTTCTCCACCAGCACATAGTCGCCGCTGAGAATGTGTTCGTCCTGCATGGAGTCACCGCGGACTTCGAGAACGAACACTTCCTTCGAGCGTACGAAGTCGGCCAGGGAAATGGTCTCTGGATTTTCCACGGCCTCGATGGGCTGGCCGGCAGCAATTCTGCCCAGGAGTGGCAGTACCATGGTCGTGTTCACACTCATGGCCTGCTTGAGGCGGCCTTTCGGCGGTACTAGGTCGATGGAGCGGCTGCGGTTATAGTCACGCGTCAGCAGGCCCTTTTTCTCCAGATTGGTGACGTGCTTGTGCACCGTGGCCAGGGAATTCAGCCCCATGCCTTCGCGGATCTCGTCGAACGAAGGAGAATAACTGTGCTTTTGCACGAACTCGGAGATGAAGTCGTAGAGCTCACGCTGCCGTCTGGTGATTGCCATGCTAGAATTGTAGGCGAAGATTAGGCGAAGTCAAGAGGGAAACGGAATTATCCCGTGACATCACGTAGCAGAATGCCGGAACCGTAACAAGGCAGGGCAAGATTATTTTGCGCTTTCCAAGCCAGTTTGAACCCCGAGCATTTTGGCGAGCTGCAGGTAGTCCTCTTTCGCTTGCTGCCATAAAGCGGAATTGGAGGCGGGATCGAGGTAAACGGTTGAGGCAAAAGCAAGGGGGTCGTCGCCCTCCAAAATCCCGCGACTCTTCAGAATCTCGATAAACGTTTTGCCCTGCTGAAATTGCCTAGCGAGAATAGCAATGACCAAAGAGTGCTCTTCTGGAGTCATCATAGCGACGTGAATTATACGCCCGCTATTGCCAATGGTTCAGCTATGATTTCGGGTCATGCCAAGTCTCATTGGTGTGCGCCGAAAAATCGAACGCGCCGAACACCACCTCGCTGACCTTAAAGCCGCCATCGACAAATGGGGTACGTCGAAAGAGGGCAACAATCGTGTCATTGTCGACCACCAACCGAAAGGGAAGCAGATAATCCTCCGGCACGGGGAAGTAATGCCGGACGATATTGAGTGGGCGATCATCGCAGGCGACGTCGTCCATAATCTGCGGTCTGCGTTGGATCATATGGTCTGCCAGCTGTCCATCCTTAACGACAACGACATCTCCTGTTGCAGGGACACATATTTCCCCATCTGCATTTGCAAATCGGACTTTACGAAAGCTCATCGATTCGTTGAGCCGTTGCTCAGCCCTGAAGCATTCGCAGCTATCCAGGAATTGCAGCCTTACAACGCTGCGAAGTTGAGGGGTGTGGAGCCCAGTGTCTCCAATCTGTGGATTCTGTCTCAGCTCGACATCATCGACAAACATCGCATGTTGGTCATCATTGGCAAGCATTTTCGGGCAACTGCTATCGCCTATAGGTTTAATGACGGGGCGACGGTCAACGTTCCGGTTGACGACGTTTGGCGACCGCTTAGAGATGGCGCAGAAATGGCCCGTATTGACATCTCCAAGTTGTCCCCCAGTGACAACGATAAAATGCACCTGCAATGCGACACCGAAGTCCAGGTATTTTTCAGAGAAACTGGATGCGGCGTTGATGGAATCGAGGTCATAAGCGCGTTGGAGCCGTGCATCCGGCACGTTGAACAGATCGTGGAGTTTTTCAATGTCGAATTTTTTGCGAAGTGAAGGTTGATCTTTCGGCACAGTCCCGTCATTTCTTTCGTCAGTTATATTTGGTGGAAGCATGACGCGGCATATGCTCATCTCGGCAAGTAACGGCTAACGACGTAATGTCGAGGGATAGGTAACGAAGAAGCTGAGCAGGCCATCCGCCGCAAGTGCAAAGTCCGCCACCACCCGCGTGTAACTTTTCCGGGTCTTCAAGTATCTAATGCTTGGATTGATCACTTGAGAGGCACTCATGACCGATAAATTGAAGAAAACCGAAGCAGAATGGAAGCAGCAGCTTTCGCCTGAGCAGTTCCAGGTGGCCCGAAAAGCCGGAACTGAACCGGCGTTCACCGGCAAGTACTGGGACACGAAAGAAAAAGGCACCTACAACTGCGTATGCTGCGGCACGCCATTGTTTGAGTCCGATGCCAAGTTTAATTCCGGCACCGGCTGGCCCAGCTTCTACAAGCCCGTTGATCCCGCCGCGGTCGCTGAGCACACCGATGTTAGCTATGGCATGCAGAGAACCGAGGCGCGTTGTGCCAAATGCGACGCGCATCTGGGGCACGTATTCCCGGATGGTCCAAAGCCCACCGGCCTGCGCTATTGCATGAACTCGGCTTCGCTGGATTTGAAGCTCGAAGACACCGCGAAGAAGTAAGCACCTTAGGAAACAAAAAGGACCTTGCCATTCGATCCGGCAGCAGCGCGGGAACTATAGGGATGCTTCGACTGCGGATGAACTTCGCGGCGCGAAGTTCACTCCTCGCTCAGCATGACTAAGGCTCGTGGTTAGTTGCCGGCCTGGGCTGCTTTGGCTTTTTCCGCGGAGCGTACCTGCACCTTGCCGCTCATCACTGCGCCGTCTTCCACGCTGATGCGCTGGGTCACGACGTCGCCGATCAGTGTGCCTTCGCCGCGGATGTCCAGGCGGTCGCTGCACTCGATGTTGCCGGTGACTTTGCCCACGATAACTACTTCCTTGGCGCTGATGTTGGCGGCAACGCTGCCATTGCGGCCGATCGTGACGCGATGGTCGGCCAGCGTGATGGTGCCTTCAACCTGGCCATCGATGTAAAGCGGTTCGGCACCGGTGATGTCACCTTTGATGATCACGGAACGGCCGATCGTGGCTTGTTCCAGAGGAGCGCTTACGGTCTTGACCGGGTTGTAGGTCGGGATTGCGGTCGCGGAGAATTTTTGGGCATTGGATTGCGCCGGCTGCAACATCGTGGGTTCCTTGTTCCGCATGGCTTTGGAGGGAGTTCGCCGCCTGCGGGTCGGTGGATTTGTGTGCTGACTATCGCATGGGGACGGCAATAAGAGCAGGTTACGGAAGCCCTAGTACGGGAGATCACTAGACCCTGTGACAGGGCCGCGCAGCACGAGCAGCTAGCTCTGCAAGGCCGCTGTCAGTTCTTCCCATTCGGCCAAGCTCGTCTGCAAGGCGTCGCGATGGGATTCCAGTTCCTGGGTGAGGCGCGCTGTTTCCTCGGCGCTGACGAAGTTTTGCAATGCGGTTTCGTGCTGGGCGATCGCAGTCTCAGTGCAGTTGATCTCTTGCTCAAGTTCGTGCACCCGCTCCTCCATTTGCTTGCGCTTGATGGGATTCAAGCGTTTCGCCTTGGTCTCAGCAGCGTCTGCACTGGCTGGTTTGTTTCCGTTCGCAGGCGCGGCAGTTACTGCGAGTTCGGTAGTCTCCTGCAATCTTGCCGCGCCGCCCTCTTTGCGCCAGCGGTAGTCTTCGTAGTTGCCGGGATAAACCTCTACCCGTCCTTCGCCAATTTCGAATACCCGAGTGGCCAGGTTGTCGATGAAGTAGCGATCATGGGAAACGAACACCACCGTGCCGGTGTACTTCGACAACGCCTCCAGTAGAACGTCTTTTGCCCGCATATCCAGATGGTTGGTGGGTTCATCGAGCAGCAGGAAATTTGCCGGATGCAGCAACATGCGCAGCAGCGCATAGCGATTGCGCTCGCCGCCGGAAAGTACGCCGATGCGTTTGAAAACATCCTCGCCGGAAAACAAGAAACAACCCAGAAGACTGCGCAGTTCGGTTTCCCGGGATTGCGGAGAAACCTTGCCCAGGTCATCCAGAATGCGTGAATCCTGGTCTAGTTCTTTGTATTGGTCTTGCGCAAAGTAGTCGGCCTGAACGTTGTGGCCCAGCTTGTATTCCCCCTGCGTGAGATCCTCTTCGTTTGCGAGTAGCTTGATCAGGGTGGATTTGCCGGCTCCATTCACCCCCACCAGCGCGATGCGGTCGCCGCGCTCGATCATGAAGCTGACATCGCGAAACACTTCCTTCTCACCGTAAGCCTTCGCCACGCCGGCAAACTCGGCCACGATCCGGCCGCTGGCCTTGGGCTGCGGAAACGAGAAATGAATAGTTTTCTCTTTCTCGGGCAGTTCGATGCGCTCCGTCTTTTCCAGTTCCTTGATGCGGCTCTGCACCTGCTTGGCCTTGGTCGCCTGATAGCGAAAGCGGTTGATGAACATTTCCAACTGCTCAATGCGCTCGCGCTGGTTGCGATAGGCGGCGTCGAGCTGTTCCTGGCGCTGCGCCTTCTGGACAAGATATTTTTCGTAGTTGCCGGGATAGAAATGGATTCGCTTGTTCCAGATTTCGACGATCTTGTTGACGGTGACATCGAGAAAATAGCGGTCATGCGAAATCAAAATGAAGGTATAGGGATAGCTGGTCAGATACTCTTCCAGCCAGTTGCGGGCTTCGAGGTCGAGATGGTTGGTAGGCTCGTCGAGCAACAACAGGTTGGGCTGCTGTAGCAGAAGCTTGGCCAGGGCGATGCGCATCTGCCAGCCGCCGGAGAATTCTTCGGTCTGCCGCTGCCAGTCGTTTTTCTGGAAACCCAACCCCATAAGCACGCTGCCCACTTTGGCCTCGATGGCAAATCCGTCGCGGGTGCGGAACTCATGCTCGATACGCTGATAGCGCTCGGCCACCTGCGCGTATTCGTGGGCGTCCTTGGCAGAAGCGTGGTCCAGTTCCGACATGCGCCCGGTCAGGTCTTCCATTTCCTGTTCCATGGCCCGCAGCTTGGAGAACACCGACATGCACTCGGCGAACACGGAGCGGCCGGAGAGCGCGAGGCCGTCCTGCGGCAAGTAGCCGGCGCTGATGCCTTTGGCGGTGCTCAGCGAGCCGTAGTCGAGCGTTTCCATTTCGGCCAGAATCTTCAACAGCGTGGATTTTCCAGTACCGTTCGCTCCCACCAGACCCACCCGGTCGTGGTTGGTGATCAGCCAGTCCACGCCCTCAAACAGGAGCTTGTGGCCATAGCGTTTTCCGGCAGCGGAAAGCTGAATCATTGCTGTTCCATCGTCTCACGAGGGCGCAGTTTCTAGAAGGCTGCAATTCTGCCGTAGCTAGGAGCGAACCCAAGCTAGCGACGTTTTATACTGATCGTGTGAGTGCGCTACTCAGACGTGCGTGCACGACGGGATCGCCGAGCTTGCAAGAGGGGTGTCTATGAGCGGTACGGTGTTCGTGCTGGGCGCGGGTGCATCCTATGGCGACACCCTCGAGTTCTACCCTGGGTACGAAGACGATGCGCCTGCGCCAAATCCCCCTTACAGAACACTTCTTCGATGCCAAATCGCTGTACGGAAAGCCGGAAGATGTAGAGCAGGATTACGCCGGACTGGTGGCGCACATAAGAAACTTTTGGGGCATGAGTCAGCCCTTCGGCACTTCCCGTTGGGCTTCATTAAGCGTCGAGGATGTTTTTACTTCGCTGACCCTTCTGAACGATTTCTCGGCTTCTGGGACGGATGAAAAGGCCCGCTCCCAACTCCTGGTCAACGGCTTGATCCGATACATTCGCCGGAGCATTAGCTACAGCACCCTGTTTCGATTTGGTGTTCACACGAAATTCCTAGCCCAACGGCTCAAGCCGAAGGATTCTGTCCTGAGTTTCAACTATGACCTCTTAATGGATCAAGAGCTCCTTAACGACGCTGACGGCCCGTTGCAGTACCAGAATTTCAGTGTCAAGCTTCTGGGCGCAGATATTCTCGACGTCGGACCGAGTTATTGCGAAGCTCGAAGAAGGCTCTCAGAGGCCGCCTCGGTAGGGCCGACCGACGGCTTGTATCTAAAATTACATGGCTCATTGAACTGGTTCACTTGTGCAAATCGCGTGTGTCCGCTGTCAAAGAAAATCACCGTTGTGCCGTCTGTCGGGCAATGTCTTGGTAGTTCCGCGATCGGAGTTCCGTTTCAGTGTAACTATTGCCATAGCTACCTGGTCCCCTTTATCGTCCCTCCTCTAGTCGAGAAACGGGTAATGACAGAGCCCCATCTGCGAAATACATGGGGCAATGCGTTCGCCCTACTGCAGGACGCTTCGAAGATAGTTGTCATTGGGTTTTCATTCCAGCCTTCGGATTTCTACGCGACGTGGCTTTTTCGCTATGCTCTGAAGGGCAGAAGCAATGCGAAAGTTTGGGTCGTGAATCCCCTGAACGATCCAGCCAAGGCGGGCCATTCAGAGTTTCGCGAGAGAATGAGTAACATCTTCGTAAACGGATATGACGAAACCTGTTTCGGATTTCATCAAGTCGGCGATGTCTTGAACGCTGGCGATTGACTCACACGGGCAGTCGCGATAGTCTCGCCGCCATGGCCGCGATATCGTGAGCGGCGTTGGGATGCGAAAGCTTGTGTGCTGCCTCCCCCATTGTTCTCAGCCGTGCCGCGTCCGCGAGAAGGGAAGTAACGGTTCCGGCCAAGGCTTCGCGCGTGAGTTTTTGCTCCTCAAGCATGATGGCTGCTCCCGTGTGTTCGAGAGCCTGGGCATTGCGTTTTTGATGATCGTCGGCAGCGCGGGGGAAGGGAACGAAGATCGCTGGCTTTCCGGCTGCCGTGATCTCCGCGACCGTGCTGGCCCCGGAACGGCAGATCAGCAGGCTCGCCTTCGCGAACGCTCCAGGCATGTCGTCGATGAACCGATGAGCTTCCGCTGCTCCGCCCAGCTTTGCATAGGTAGCCTGCGCATCAGTGAAGTCCCGTTCGCCGGTTTGATGGATGATCCGCAGTCCGGGAGTTCTCGCCAACAAGTCTCCGGCGGATTCCATGACCGCTTGGTTGATGGCGTGCGCTCCCTGGCTGCCGCCGAAGACAAGAATGCTCGGGATCGGAGGCCCGTCAGAGATCTGAAAGAACGCCTCGCGCACCGGCACTCCAGTGACTTCGCAGCGGCGGAAGTATCGTCCGGTTTCCTCGAAGTGAACTGCTGCTGCCGAAACGAACCGCGCCACCACTCGATTGGCGAAGCCGGGAACGAAATTCGGTTCAAACACGAGCGTCGGAATTCGCATCAAGACCGCAGCCAGCATTCCCGGTCCGGAGGCGTATCCGCCCACACCGATGACGACATCAGGACGAAACTCGCGAAAAATACGACGCGCCTCCCTGACCGACCGTGGCAGATCGGAGAAGGTTCGAAGCCGGGTCGCCAGGCTGACATTCTTCAGTGCGCCTACCTGCACCAATCGCAGAGGAAAGCCCGCCGCAGGAACCAGGCGGTTCTCGATCCCACGCGCAGTACCTATGAACAAGATCTCAGCGTTGTACTGCCTCTGAAGTTGTTGTGCGATGGCGAGCGCGGGGATAACGTGTCCGCCCGTCCCGCCTCCCGCCAGAATGGCCCGCATGATGGGACTATAAACTACCCAGGGCAAGACGCTTCAGGACGCGGTTAACCGTCGTGGCTCGGTTGCCCTCGTCCCGAAGCTTCGCTTAGCGTACTTTGCGAAATCTTGGCGTTCTTTGCGGTTAGGCGCTTCTCTTACCGCAAAGTTCGCAAAGCACGGCCGCAAAGTTCGCAAAGCACAAAGCGGGGCTTAGCTGGCTTGATTTGCGTCACTCAGAAGCTGCCTCGCCTCGCTGGGCCGGCACCTTCGACTGTCGCCGAGGGCGGCTGTCTCCAGGCGTTCTCTGCCGACTCACTCGACCTCAACCGTGACGTTGAAGCCTCCGCTATTATCGCTCGCCATCGTATCGTTGATGCCCAGGAAAAGGGTTCCCGGCCCGTTCACCGAGGCGGTTTTGCCCGTGCCGACAAAGAAAAGTCCGTTGGGCAGGATGCCGACCGTCGTCAGGTTCTTGGTGCCGTCCACCGGGTTGAAGCCCTTATATTGCGCCCTCGCTTGAGGGACAAAGACACCGATCAGAGCGGCGATGTTATTGATCTTTGTGTGAGGGGCGATCCCCTCCGCTTCCTCAAGGGGAAACTGATAGTCGCTGGTGTTGGGATAGGGCCCGCCGTTCGGACCGACTTCGGCGGAGCCCCAGTCCACCGTGCCGCTGACATAAGTTACGGTAATGGTTCCCGGTCCAGTGACAGTGAGAGCGGCAACGAGCGGTGCGCAGCCGGTATCCGTGCTGCCAAAACAACCCGTCGCATTCCCCGGAACAAAGACATTCGTCTGCGCAGCTGTGGTCGTGGCCGCAGCGGTCAGGATTATGATTATCAATGCCAAGCTCGGACCAGATGCCACCACGCGGTGCAAGAAAGTGGATTTCGTGTCTTTCATGTGTCCTCCTCGCCGACAGTTGTTGCTGATTGAGTCTTCCGTTTGGGTTCCTCGAAGGGGCTGCCGAACTATCGAGGTGCGCAAGAGTCGGTTGGGGAACCGGAACATTTCCGAGTTGCCTTGGTTTTGGGCCCGGCTTGCGAATAGGAAGGACTCGGAGCCTCGGGTTCAGACTATCCACTTTAGCTGCTAACGCCAGTGACCGGCATCACGGTTTGGTGTGATGAGCGGAAGCGGCCGCCCGGCGTGCGTTTCTTACTCCGCTTGCTTGGAGATATTCAGCAGCACGCCCACGCATGCCAATGCAAACAGCAACGAAGAGCCGCCATAGGAAACGAAGGGTAGAGGGATGCCCTTGGTCGGCATCAGGCCGAGGACGACGCTGATGTTGATAAACGCTTGCACCACGATCATGCTGGTGATGCCCACGGCCAGCAGGCGTCCGAACATGTCTTGGGTTCGCAAGGCCGTGCGGGTGCCACGCCACAAAAACACAGCGAACAGCATCACGATAACCAGCGATCCGACCAGACCCAGTTCTTCCGCAGTCACCGCGAAGATGAAGTCAGTATGTGGCTCCGGCAAGTAAAACAGCTTCTGCTTGCCTTCCATCAAACCAACGCCGGTGATCCCCCCGGTGCTTACCGCGATCAACGACTGGATGATGTGAAAGCCGCGACCCTGCGGGTCAGAATAGGGATTCAGAAATGCCAGTATGCGGTCCCGGCGCCAGGCGACGTGGAAAATCAAGAAATATAAGGGCAGAAGCGAAGCTAGAAACCCGTAGCCGAGATAGCGCATTTCCATGCCGGCGACAAACAGTACGCAACCCGTAATCGCAGCGCAGGCAATGGCGGTGCCGAGGTCGGGTTGGGCTACGATCAGGGCAATAAAAATGAGGGTCGGCACCACTGCGGGCAGGATGGTGTTGCGCCAGTCGGTGATCGATTTAGTACGGTCCGCAAGAAAAAATGCCAGAAACAAGATCAAGGCGGGCTTGGCCATTTCCGATGGCTGGAAGGACAACGGACCCCAGTGCATCCAGCGATGGACATGGTGGGCGCGGTCGAGAAAGAAAACTGAAATCAGCATGAGCGTAGTCACGCCCAAGAGTGAAAAAACTACCGCTGGATGCTTATAGCGGCGGTAGTCGATCTTCATCCCCAGCACCATCAGCAGCAGTCCGGCCGTCGCCCAGCCCAATTGTTTGAACAAGAAGACGTAGGCCGAACCGTAGCGCTCCTTGGCCATGACCGCGGAGGCGCTGAACACCATGACCAGCCCTACAAAGATCAGGAACAGGGTCACCGCAAACAGCCAACCATCGACGCTGACGCGCTTTGCCATCCGATTTCATTCCACCACGGGGAGAGGCTGAGGATAGATCAATGCGGACTATTTAATGTTGATTGAGTTGGTTCGGGCGGCTTTTGGCCTGCTAGACTTTGGCCTCTGCCGACAACGCCTTCACTACTTCCTTGAATACTTTGCCGCGGTGCTCGTAGCTGCGAAACTGGTCGAAGCTGGCGCAGGCAGGAGCCAGCAGCACGACATCCCCCTGCCGGGCTGACTCTGAAGCACGCTGGATGGCGTTCTCCAGGGTCTCGGCATGAACAATCTTCGCCGCACCTTTGATTTGAGATTCGATTTTCGCCGCCGCCGCGCCGATGGTGTAAACCCGTTTCACGCGATGCCGCAGCAAGTCATTGAGGACGGTGTAGTCGCTGCCTTTGTCCTTGCCGCCGAGTATCAAATGGATATTGGCGGGAAACGATTCCAGCGCCTTGATGGTGGCGTCAACGTTAGTGGCTTTGGAGTCGTTGTAATATTCCACGCCGCGGATGGTTGCCACATATTCGAGCCGATGTTCGACGGCCTTGAAGCTGGCGACGGCTTTGCGAATCCGTCCGGGCTCGACTGCGCTCAGAGCGCCCACACAAACCGCCGCGAGGACGTTCTCCACATTGTGAGCACCCTTCAGCGGAATTTCCGACAGCAACATGATTTCCCGCTGACCCTTGGAATCACGAAACAAAACCTGGCCGTCACGAACATGGGCCCCCTGCTTCACTTCTTTCTTCCGGCTGAACCAGAAAACCTGTGCCCGAGTGCGCGCGGCCATCTCAACGCAAGTGGGGTCGTCGGCGTTGAGCACGGCAAAATCGTCCGTCTTTTGGTTCTCCAAAATACGCGCTTTGGCGTCAGTGTAGGCAGCGAACGTGCGATGCCGGTCGAGATGGTCCGGAGTCACGTTAAGCACGACGGCAATTCGAGGATGGAAGGTCTGAATGGTCTCAAGCTGAAAGCTGGAGACTTCGAGGACCGCGACAGTTTCGGCCGAGGCTCGCTCGACCAGGGAAATCGCGGGTGTGCCGATGTTGCCGCCGACCACGGTGGGGAGTCCGCCAGCGTCCAGGATTTCTCCCGCCAAAGTTGTCGTAGTGGTCTTCCCGTTCGAGCCGGTGATGGCGACGATCTTTCCCGGAAAAAACTCCGCCGCCAGTTCGATTTCTCCGATGACGTTCTCGCCCAAGGCTCGCGCCTGCACCAGCAGGGGCGCATCCACCGGCACCCCGGGGCTGACCACGATGAGATCCTGCCCGCGAAATGTGCGCTCGCCGTGCCCACCCGTCTCGACCACAATCCCCTGGTCAAGCAGCGCCGGAATCTCATTCTTGAGTTCATTCTGCGGTTTGGTGTCGGAGACGGTGACTCGCGCACCGCGAGCCTTCAGGAAAAGTGCCGAAGCCACTCCGGACTTGCCCAATCCCACCACCAGCACGCGTTTGTTGCTCACGTCCATAGACTTTATTTCACCACAGAGCCACAGAGACACAGAGAAAGCCGTTCAAGAATCAGTTTTCCAAGAGGTTGCTCTGTGACTCTGTGCCTCTGTGGTGAAAAGATTATCTTAGTTTTAAGGTCGTCAGTGCGAACAATGCAAACACCAGCGATGCGATCCAGAAGCGCACGATAATCTTCGATTCCGACCATCCCATCAACTCAAAATGATGATGAATCGGCGCCATCTTGAAGATGCGTTTTTTACGCAGCTTATAAGATGCCACCTGCAAGATTACCGAGATCGCCTCGATGACGAACACGCCACCGATAAACGGCAACAGCAATTCCTGCTTGATCATGACCGCAACCGTACCAATCGCGCCCCCGAGAGCCAGCGAACCTACGTCGCCCATAAAAACCTCTGCCGGGTGCGCGTTATACCAAAGGAAGCCGATCGACGCTCCCACCATGGCCCCGCAGAAAATAGTCAGCTCGCCCACCTGCGGCATGCGTTGCAGCTCGAGATAAGCCGCAAAGGTGGCGTGCCCGCTAACATAGGTCAGTACGGCAAGCGCGCCGGCGGCAATCACGGTGCAGCCAATCGCCAGACCGTCGAGGCCATCGGTAAGGTTCACGGCGTTGCTCGAACCCACGATCACCAGGGCCACGAAGCCCACGAAGGGCAGAAACGCCAGCGGCCACAGGTGAGGACTGTGTTCGAGCGAGGTAATCACCAGGTCCGGCCGAAATTGCTTCACAAAGGGAACCACGAGCTTGGTGGAATAGAGTCCGCGGGTCTGCATGGCGATGAGTGCCACCGCGATCAGAATGCTGGTTGCAATTTGCAGCCCCATCTTGGCCTTGCCAGTAAGTCCCAAGTTTCTGCGATGAACAACTTTGGTGTAATCGTCGGCGAAGCCGATGGCGGCAAAGGCTGCCGTAGCCAGTATGGCGATCCAGACGAAGCGATTGCTCAGATCGGCCCACAGCAGAGTTGGAATGATGATCGATATCGCAATCAGCAATCCGCCCATGGTGGGGGTGCCGGCCTTTTTCTGATGCGCCTGCGGCCCTTCCTCGCGAATGTATTGGCCGATCTGAAACTGGCGCAAACGGTTGATGACCAGAGGTCCGACGATCAGCCCCGTAAAGAGGGCAGTCAAGCTTGCGAAGGCGGTGCGAAACGTCAGATAACGGAAGATGCGGAACGGCGGAAAGTAGTGGAACAGCTTCAGGTAGAGCAACCAGTAGAGCAATCCGCCTCCGTTTACTTGGTGGTTGACCGTGGGCCGACGAAAGACCCAACGCTCCGTGACCACTTTTCCAGAGCCCGCTCCAGCTTCACCCCGCGGGATGCCTTCAGCAGAACAACGTCACCGTCGCGGGCTTCGCGAATCAGCCATTCTCCAGCCTCTTCCGGCGTGGCCACGAACTCAGCCCGAATGCCGGCCGCACGGGCAGCCTCGACCATCGCTTGTGCCAAGCCCCGCACCCCTAGCAACCAGTCGATCTTTTGCCCGGCCGCATGCTGCCCGGATCGCCGATGCATTTCTTCCCCGGCCGGGCCCAGTTCGAGCATCTCGCCTGCGACCACAATGCGGCGCCTGGCTGGCATCCCGGCCAGAGCATCCACCATTGCGTCGAGGGCCTTTGGATTGGAATTGTAACAATCGTTGATGACTGTGATGTTGCCGAGTTGGACGACCTCCCCGCGTCTTTCCGGCGGAGTCAGCGTCGCCAGCGCAGCCACAGCCTCGGACGGCGTTAAGCCTCGCTCCAACCCCACCGCCACCGCTGCCAGCGCGTTGTAAACGTTGTGGACCCCCACCAACGCCAGCGCAGCGCGATCACGGCAACCTCCCGCCACCACGTCGAACGCCGAACCCGCGGTACCGCGCGATTGCACGTTCTCCGCGCGCACGTCGGCGGACGGGTTCATCCCGTAGAGAACTACTTTCCCGTGAAAGTCGCGGCCGAACTGAGAGACGTATTCATCATCAGCGTTCAGAATCGCAACACCGCCCGCCGCCAGGGACGCGATCAGCTCATACTTGGCCCGTGCAATGTCAGCGACCGAATTGAAAAATTCCAGGTGCACCGGCGCGACATTCGTGACCACTCCGATTTCCGGCTGCGCAATCTTCGCCAGCGCCGCGATTTCGCCGGCATGAGACATCCCCATCTCGATCACCGCAATGTCGTGCTCGGGCTCAACTTTGAGCAGCATCAGCGGAAGGCCGAAGTGGTTATTGAAATTGCCCTGGGACTTCAGCACCCGAAAGCGCTGGGACAAGACGTGTGCGATGGCGTCTTTCGTGGTGGTCTTCCCAGTCGAACCCGTGACCCCCACCAGAGGCTTCCCCCAAAGCCTACGCACCGCGGTTGCCAGCGTCTGCAGGGCCGTAAGCGTCTCATCCACCGCCAATAAACCGGTGATAACGGGATAGCGAGCCAGTTGGTCTTTGCGCACTACCGCGGCCGCGGCACCCTTCTCAAGCGCCGGGGACACGAAGTCGTGGCCATCCATGTGCTCTCCCTTGACCGCGAAGAACAACTCTCCCGCCTGAATGGTGCGCGAGTCAATCGAATAGCCCAGCGCCAGCGCCTTGTGGTCAAATTCGCCACTTGCGCCAAGAAACTCCGCGACTCGGGAAAGCGGCAGCTTCATGCATTCTTCCCGGCGCCGGCATTGGCCGCCTCGCAACTGTACCCGGCCGTTTGCAAGACTTGGCGGGCGACCTCTACGTCGTCGAAGGGGCGAGCGCCCTCGCGCGTGACTTGCACTCTTTCATGGCCTTTGCCGGCGATGAGCACGATGTCTCCCGGCCCGGCCTCAGCGATGGCCATGGCGATGGCAGCCCGGCGATCGGGTTCCACCCTGTATTTGGCACCCGCCCGCTGAAGGCCCACCCTGGCGTCATTGATAATCGCCAGCGGATCTTCGCTGCGAGGATTGTCGGAAGTGAGTACGACAAAATCACTGCTCCGGCCGGCGGCCTCGCCCATCAGCGGACGCTTGGCCCGGTCACGGTCGCCGCCGCATCCGAAAACCGTGATTACGCGACTGCCGTGTCTCGCCTGCCGGACGAATTCCCGCGCCAGCTCGGTCAGGTTGCGCAGGGCGTCGTCAGTGTGGGCATAGTCAACGACGACCGTGAACGGTTGGTTGCAGTCCACGCGCTCGAACCGGCCGGGCACGCGGCGCAGGCTCTCAATGCCTTTGATGACGGCGTCCTGCTTGCACCCGCGCGCGTAGCCAGCGGCGGCCGCGGCGATGACGTTGAACACGTTCACGCGGCCGATCAGCGCAGAAAAGACAGGAATTGTTCCTTCTGGGGTTAGCAGGTCGAAGCGGGTGCCTCGGGATGTGATCTCGGTTCTTTCCGCATGAAAATCACCATGGGTCAGCCCGTAGGTCAGGACTTCGGCGCTACGCTTCCGGCTGACTTCCACCAGCCTCTTGCCATACTCGTCTTCAATATTGATGACAGCTGCGCGGGGAGCATCGGTTCCGCATCCCTCGAACAGCACCTGCTTCGCGGCGAAATATTCTTCCATGGTGTGGTGGTAATCGAGATGATCGCGGGTCAAGTTGGTGAAAACCGCCACGTCGAAAGGAATTCCGTACACGCGTTCCTGTGCGAGCGCGTGGGAGGATACTTCCATCACTGCTTCGGTCGCGCCGTTGCCGAGCGCTTCGGACAAGATGCGATTCAAGTCCAGCGCCTCGGGCGTAGTGTGCGGCGCGGGCAAGACTTTTCCGGCGACGTGATATTCGATGGTCCCAACCAAAGCACTCTTGCGACCAGCAGCCGAGACAATCGATTCCACCAGAAATGCCACCGTGCTCTTGCCGTTGGTTCCAGTGATGCCGGTAATCGCGAGGCGCTCGGCGGGCCGCTTGTAGAAGTTGGCGCTCAGGCGGGCGAGCGCGCGGCGTCCATGCTCAACCTGCGCCCACGCCACGTTGGCGCGCGGCTTCTCGGTGGCAGAGTCGGTAACAATGGCCACTGCTCCCGCGCCGATGGCTTTGTCGATGAATTTGTTGCCATCATTGGACTCGCCACGCATGGCGACGAACACATCTCCCGGTTTGATGCGGCGCGAGTCATAGTCGACGCTACTCACCGGCGGATTGCCGGCCCGGCTGAGCACCTCGGCCCCTTGCAGAAGCTGTTCAAACGTCATTGGAGTGAATTATACGGGCGCGATCTGTGTTCCTTTGTGCCCTCTCTGGTAGTGCACTAACGCCCGAATCTCACCGTTACCTTCGACCCACTGGGCACATGCGTCCCGGCAAGCGGCGACTGGTCCTTGGCCAAGCCGCTCCCCACCGCGTCCAGGTCCAATCCATTTTCCTGTGCCGTCTCGATGGCGGCGCGGACGCTCTTGCCCGCGAAAGAGGGGACCACGATGGCATTCTGTTCAAGATCCAGAATTACCGTGCCGTTGAGGGGTGGATGCTCTGCTGGCGGCGGCTGGGCCTCCGGAGTGTCTGCAATTGGCCTCGGATCTTCCGGCGGCACGGGTTCGATTTGCCTCAGCGAAGCTGCGACCACTCCAGATGTCGGCACGACGGATTCCTTTAGTCCAAGGCTCGGCGCGATCGGTGCCGGAGTAATTGCTGCTTCGGCAACCTCCAGCGGATCGCCCAGATGATCCGGCGAGCCTTCCTCTACCTCTCGGTCCTTCACCGGGCGCGAGGCCAGCAGCACCTGCCGGTTTCGGGGCAACTCAACGTCGTGCGGGGTGTGCAGGTACTCAAGCACCTGCTGCGCCACCCGCTGGAATACTGGGGCGGAAACCTGCCCGCCCTGGTGAAGTCCGACTGCCGAATCCAGAATTACCGCGACCGTAATCACCGGATTGTTGATGGGGGCAAAACCGCCAAACGATGCCACATATTTCGAGTGCGAATACGCGTGAGTTGCGGGATCGACTTTCTGTGCAGTCCCAGTTTTTCCGGCGGAACTGTAGCCTTCAAGCAGGGCCTTTCTCCCGGTGCCGTGCAGCACAACTCCCTGCATCATTTGTCGCATCTGCGCGGCAGTAAGCGCTGAAATCACCCGGCGTTGCTCCACCGGATGAAACGCAATCGTCTGTGGTGTGCTTTGTGGGGCGTTAGTTGCGGCCACAATCCTGGGCGCCACCCAGACGCCATCATTCGCCATAGTCGAAATCAGCCCGATCAGTTGCAGCGGTGTGATCCCGATTTCCTGACCCATGGAAATGGCCGCGAATGAGACCTTCGACCAGCGGCTCGGCGGCTTACTCAGGCCGCGAGTCTCGCCCGGCAGCTCAATTCCAGTTTGCAGGCCGAAACCGAAGCCGCGAATGTATTTGTAGAAGCGGTCATCGCCCAGCCGCATGCCAATCTTAATGGAACCCACATCGCTCGATTCGGCGAGAACATCCGATACCGACAACAGGCCATGAGGGCGGCTGTCGTGAATTCTCATCCCGTTGACGACGATGGACCCCATCTGGCAGTCGAAGATTTCCTGGGGCGTGGTCAACTTTTCCTCAAGCGCAGCCGAGATCGTTACCACCTTGAACGTCGAGCCCGGCTCATAGACGTCGCTGACCGCATGGTTTTTCAGCTTGGCCGGTGTGATTTCGCGAGTCAGGTTGGGATTGAACGTGGGCTGATTGGCCAGCGCCAGAATCTCGCCGGTGTGAGGATTCTCCACAATGACCGTGCCAGCTTCGGCATGGGTCTGCTCCATCGCTGTTTGCAACTCGCGCTCGGCAATGTACTGGATTTGCTGATCGATGGTGAGTACGACGTTCTGCCCCGGTTCAGGCTGCTTTTCCACGCTGCCAAACCATTTCTTTCTGGCATCGACCGAGACCAGCATTTCTCCAGGCTTGCCGTGCAGTTTGTCGTCGAACTCGCGTTCAATGCCGCTCAGACCTTCGTCATCGGTCCCTACATAACCGATCACTTGGGCAGCCAGCTCGCGCTTGGGATAAAAGCGCTTGGACTCCTTTTGGAAATAGATGCCACGCAGATTAAGCGAACGGATGCGGTCAGCGGTTTCGGCATCCGCCTTGCGGGCTAACCAGCAAAAGGTGCGGGCAGATTGGCACTTGGCCAGGAGTTCACGGGGATCGGCGTGGGTGATGCGCGAGATGAGTGAGATGGTCCCGGCGAGATCCGGCATTTCCGTGGGAACGGCAAAGACCGAATCCACCGCAATTGACATGGCCAGCTCATGTCCGGCTCGGTCGTAAATGATCCCCCGACGCGCGGAGACTTCCGTGGTGCGTTGCTGCTGATGCTGCGCCCGCAGCTCAAAACTTCCATAGCGAAAGATTTGCAGGTAAACCAGGCGCAGGCAGATGGCCCCGCCCCACAGAAAGAGCATGGCAGCCAGCAGGTAAAGCCTGACGTTGGTGGAATTGCGCGCGGAGGCGGCTGCCATTGGATCGCCCTTCTAGACAAGAAGTGGGCCACGGATTCGCGCGGATTATCACGGATAATTCTTTTGTTTCTGATCCGTGCTTATCCGTGCAAATCCGTGGCCCACCGTTTCAATAAGGTGTTACGGAACTGAAATCACTGATACCGTTGCCACACTTGCAATCACTGGCGTTCCGGCATCGGGCAAGGCGGAGTCCATGCGAATCACTTGTCCGGCCCGCGGCGGTTGCATCCCGTATTCCCGCGCCAGCTTGTCAATGCGGTCGGGGGAGCGCAGAGAAGCTTCTTCCAGGCGTAGGGCGCGATTCATTTCCAGCATGCCGTCACGCTGGCTCCGCAGCGACTCCACTTTGTAACCGTACTCGATCGCCTTGAAATGCTGCCAGGTGTATGTCATGACGAGCAAAAAAAGGCAGCTCAGCGCGATGCCAAACTGACGCATTTCGCGACTGCGTTTTGGGTCCTCAATCTTGACCAGGCGCGAGTTGTCGATCGCCTTCGGGAAATAGATCTCTGGAGTTCCAACCCAGCACGGCTTTCGCCGGCTGCCAATGGTCCCCGGATTTGCCGCCGCCGCTGCTGCCATTTATGCCACCCCAGCCAAAGATGACTCGCACTGCGCGAGTTCGTTCTGCGAGACGGCGTGCCAGAACTCCATCTCTTCAGGCTGGGCCACTTCCGTGGTCGCGAGTCTTTCTGTCCGCTCCACGGTTTTGATCAGATCGTCAATCAGTGTGCCGCTGTACATGTTTTTTCTCCCTGCTGTTCCCAACTAAACTCTTTCCGCGGCCCGCAACTTCGCGCTGCGTGCCCGCGGGTTGCGATCAATCTCTTCCTCACCAGCCATCACTGGTTTCTTTGTCAGTATTCGGTAGTGGCCCTGCTTCATACCCTCGCGGAAGGCATCTTTCACGATGCGGTCTTCTAGCGAGTGAAAGCTGATGATCACCACTCGTCCACCCGGTTTCAGCATTCGCGGGGCCGCATTCAGCAGTCCCCGCAGTTCGTCCAGTTCATGGTTTACGAAGATTCGTAGAGCTTGGAAGGTTCGGGTCGCGGGATGAATGCGCTCCTGTTTCATTGGCCGGGCCGCGGCTGATACGACGTCTGCAAGTTGCGCAGTCGTGCGGATCGGCCGCGACCGGACAATGGCTCTGGCGATTCTCCGCGACCTCCTTTCCTCACCGAATTCGTAAATCACATCGGCAAGCTCGCGCTCGTCGAAGTGGTTTACCACTTGTTCGGCGGTCAGCTCGGCTTGCGGATTCATTCGCATGTCGAGCGGTCCTTCCGCCTGAAAACTAAAGCCTCGCGCCGGATCATCAAATTGCAGGCTGCTGACGCCGACATCGGCCAAAATACCGTCGAAACCGTCGTTCGTCTTTCGTCGGGCGTCGTTCGCGAAATCACTGAACGACGTGTGCAGCAATTCGATGGTTGGCCAATCGCGTTGTTGATTTTCGCTAACGACCAACGACGAACGACCAACGACTAATCTTTCCCGCGCGATTCCGAGCGCCGCAGGATCTTTATCGAGCCCAATCAAATGACCCGGTGCGCCGAGGCGTTTTGCGATTTCGTAACTGTGCCCGCCAAGGCCCACCGTGGCGTCGAGATAAGTCCCGCCACCCCGGACGGCTAAAAAGTCGATCGCTTCTTTTAAAAGAACCGGGACATGGCCCGCTTGCCCATGCCCACCCCGCTCGGGGGTGTCTGTGAAACCCTCCGCCACTAGATGCCCAGCTCGTCGAGCGTCTTCTCATCCTCAGGCGTGAACTTCTCGGTCTCAATCTCCTGCCGGTACGCTTCGAGGTTGCGAACTTCCAACACAGTCTGAAAGCCGACCACTGCGACTTCTCCCTTCAGTTGCGCGGCATCCCGTAGCAACTGCGGAAGCAGCAACCGGCCCTGGCCGTCCATCTCCACCTGCTGTCCCCAGTAGCCGGTCGTGCTGAGAAACTTCTTCTTCGTGGGATTGAAGGTGGGAAGAGCCGCCAGCTTCTGCTCGATCCGCTCCCATTCCTCGAAGGGATACAGTTGTGCAACCTTGCCATCCAGGCTGGTGATGTAAAATTGGCTGCTGTACTTCTCGTCGATCACCCGCTTGAATTCCGCGGGGACCTTCAGCCGTCCCTTTTCGTCGACGCGAGTTGGGTGATTGCCGCGAAACATATGTCCTGCCCCTCATCGGGGCGTGAAATCTTATGGCTGCAATTGCCACAGCAGCAAGGGAGGTAAAAGCGGTAAAAATGTCATTCGGTTGCGGTTCGTTCGGGCCGTTTTTCGGGGTGTCAGCTGCAAAATCCACTGGCGCCTCTCGGTGTTTCACTTCCGCCCACGACCTCTACTGTTAAAACCACTTTGTACCACTTTTCACCACATGCTACGCCTAAATTGTTTATTGTCAACAACAAAGTTGTAGATCGCCTATGGCCTCCGGATTGGACTCTGGAAAACGCTATAAATTGTGGCTAACTGACGAGGTGCCCCCAAGCAGTTGCGTTTATGAAAAAGGTTCGCGGCGCACGATGCAATGGACTTCCGCTAAGCAATTGCTGCAGCTTGCGGAAAAACTGTGGAAATCTCCGGAGCCGCAATCGGTAACGGCCAGAGACGAAAGTAAGGTGTAGGAAAGACAGGCTGGATTTATTTGTCGCTGCCATGTACAGTCACGCAACTGGGCGCGAGTCATGTTAATCTAAGCGCCCGTACTCGTAAGGAGTGAGAACCATGGAATGGACGACACCGCAGTTTGAAGAGATCGCGCTGAATTGCGAGATCAATTCCTACGCTAGCGCTGCAATGTAACTGTGCGCATCGAAATCCTGGGCTCGGCCGCGGGGGGAGGTTTTCCGCAGTGGAATTGCAACTGCCGAAACTGCCAGTCCTTGCGCGCGGGGACTTTCCAGGGTAAAGCCCGTACCCAAACCCAAGTCGCTGTAACCAACGACAGCCAGCACTACTTTCTCCTAAATGCTTCCCCGGATCTGCGCTTGCAGATCGAAGCCACGGCTTGCCTTCATCCGCGCCATGGTCAGCGGGATTCCCCTGTCAGCGGTGTTGTGATTACCAGTGGTGACGTCGATCAAGTCGCCGGACTGTTGTCGTTGCGAGAACTACAGCCTTTTCAGATTCACTCCACACCATCCCTTCGACGCATCCTGCAAGAGGACAACACTGTCTTCGGCATGCTCAACCGTGTCCCCCATCAGGTTTCCTGGCAGGAGATCGTTCCCGGCCGAAGTTTCCCCTTGCTCGACGCGGAGGGAGCCGATTCTGGGATTAGGTGCGAAGCCTTTTCGTTAGCGACCCGCTATCCCGCATACGTTACTGCGCAGCGATCGGCCAGCCTCAGAACCGAAGAAGCTCTGCTCGGCCTTTTCTTGGAATCGTCCTCAGGAAGGAGTTTGGGGTACCTGCCTGCCGTGCCGGAGATCGACAGTGCCTTGCTGCAGCGCCTGGAGTTGGCGGATCTGCTGCTGTTCGACGGAACGTTTTGGAGCGATGACGAATTGATTCGTGTCCAGGGCAGCGGCCCCACCGCGCGCGAGATGGGTCACGTTCCCGTGTCCGGGGCGGATGGATCCTTGCGCAAGCTGGCAGGGCTGCGGCATCCGCGCAGAGTCTTCATTCACGTGAACAACACCAATCCCATGCTCGACGAATCTGGTCCCCAGCATCGCGAGGTGCGTGACGCAGGTTGGGAGATCGCCGAAGACGGCTGGAATCTGGAACTATGAAACCCCGTCATTGAAAGGCTACGACGCCGGGTCAGACTTCGTAGCCAGACGCGCCTGGATGTTCTCCAGCAGCCGGGATGCGGCTTCGCCGGCATCCAGAGTGGAAAACTCGGCTCCCAACTCCACCACCGGCACGTTCGCGCAAGCGGTTGCAAACGCCTGCAGGTTCGCCGGGGACGCTTTCAGGTCGGGGCCGACGAGAAGTAATACCGGACACGTCACCCGCATCAAAAGCAACGCATCCGGCAGACTGCTGCTGGTGTGCACGTCGTATCCGCCCCGCCGCAGAAGTTCCCGCAGGTAAGCCAGAACATCGCCGTTTTGATCGACACACACCACCGGAGGACCCGGCGCTGCTGCCGGCTCCGGGGCAGTACTCCTTCGGTAGAATGCAGAAATTGCGCTCTCTTCCGACTCATGGGTCTCGAACAACCGGGTGAGATTGGTCACGCGCAGCAGTTTGTCAATGGAGGGAGGAACGTTGCACAATTTCAAGTCTCCGTGCGACTGACGGGTGCTGGTAAGCAGTCGCACCATGGTTCCCAATCCACTGCTGTCGATGAAATTTACCTCGCCGAGGTGCAGGATAAAATCCTTGCGGTCCCGCATCATTCCGCTGACATGCATCCGCAAGGATTCGGTTTCATGCCCCGCAATAATGCGCCCGCCACATTGAATGATTGTTACCCTGCCTACGCGCCGCGTGTTTAGTGACAGTGGCATGGATGTCGTGGCCGGTCCCGTGCGAAGCCGCCACATTATATATCCAAGTTCGGCAGAAAACCGCATTCCGCCATTCGCCAAATGCCCGAACCCCTCGGCTGGCTGCCGCCGGAAATGTCTCCTGGAACCGCCTAAAATGTCTCGGGATTGTCAAAACATTGTCAACAATTGAGTCATTTCACCGTGTAACTGGCTCAGGAATAGTAAGCTTGTGCATGATTTGCCAAGCTTGAACGGAAAAGGAACATTCTATGATGCGTGCAGAAACCAGCCGGGAACCAAGCTTTCAGCGGGTGCCAGGCAGTCTTCCCAAGGAGGTTTCGAACCTCACTCAGGGGTCGAATACGATGGAGCGAATTCTGGTCGTAGAAGATGATCACGCTGTGCAGAAGGCCCTGAAGCGTCTGTTCGAGACTGAAGGATTTGAAATCGAAATCAGTTCCGACGGCAAATCTGCATTGGAAGCTTTCCGCAGAACCATGCCCTCAGCCATTGTGCTGGATCTGCGTTTACCCCAGATGTCAGGCCGGGACGTTTGCCGCGAGATCAAACAACAGGCTCCCTCCGTACCGATCATCGTGCTGAGCGCGGCCAGCGACGTCTCCGATAAGGTGTTGCTTCTGGAACTGGGAGCCGATGATTACGTCACCAAACCTTTCAGTCCGCGCGAACTGCTGGCGCGGGTGCGGGCCGCCTTGCGACGCACGGTTCGCAAGGAAACCGGCGAACTCATCACCTTTGATGGAATTTCTGTGGATTTTACTAAGATGGAAGTGACCCGGGACGGAGAGCCGGTTTTCCTTACGGCACAGGAGTTTAAGACCTTGAAATTTCTGGCGCAGAACCCGGAACGAGTCATCTCGCGCGACGAATTGCTGAATGAAGTCTGGGGATACCAGAACTATCCCTCCACCCGCACGGTGGACAATCACATCTTGAAGCTGCGGCAGAAACTGGAAAGAGATCCCTCGAACCCCACGCATTTCCGCACCGTTCACGGAGTGGGATACAAGTTCGTAAAGTGACGTTAACCATCAAAAGGGGCAGACGGCCAGTATCCGAAGGAGACGGGGACGCGCGATGAAACTTAAGATGCGAACCAAGTTTCTTCTCTCCATGCTGGTGATTTCGGCAGGACTGACGTGGACCAGTCTTTGGCTGGTCCGGCATAGCGTTCAGGAGCAGGTCCGCAAGAGCATTTTTGCGGACCTGCACAACTCCGTCGGCACCTTCCAGAGTTTCCAGAGAGAAAGGGAACTTACCCTTACCCATTCCGCCGAACTGCTGGCTGATCTGCCCAACCTGCGCGCGCTGATGACCACCAGCCATGAAGCCACCATCCAGGATGCCTCCACCGACGTATGGCGGTTGGCCGGGAGCGATCTGTTCGTCTTGGCAGACCGCGAGGGCAAAGTGGCTGCTTTGCACACCACCTCGCCAGGCTTTTCACGCGAGATGGCGCAGCAGGCGCTGGGCTCGCCTCTAAACACTGAGGCTTCGGGGCAATGGTGGTTCGGGGCGCAACATCTCTACCAGGTCTTTCTCAAGCCCATCTATTTTGGGCCAGCCTCGGAAAACCGACTGCTGGGTTTTCTGGTCATCGGGTACGAGATCGATGACGGAGTAGCGTCGCAGGTCAGCCGGATTGCCGCCAGCCAAGTGGCCTTCTACTACGGGGACACCATCGTACGAAGCACGCTCGATCCTGCCCACGAGGCGGAGTTGGCGCGCCATCCCTTACTGCGCTCCACTCCCGCCACCGTTGAGCCGGAAGAAGTGCAACTGGGCGACGAGCACTTCCTGGGCACGTCACTGGAACTAGCTCCCGGCAACCACGCCTCGGTCCGGCTGAGTGTGTTGAAATCCTACGATCAGGCCACTGCTTTCCTCGACAGTTTGAACCGCCTGTTGCTTGCTTTGGGGCTGGCTGCGCTGGGAGCGGGCAGCGCCCTGGTGTTCTTCATCTCGGACACCTTTACCCGGCCATTGAGAAATCTAGTCGCTGGCGTCCGCGCCCTGGAGAAGGGAGACTTCTATTACAAGCTGGACGCTCACGGCGGCGATGAAGTTGCCGAGGTCACCGGCGCTTTCAACCGCATGCGGACCAGCTTGCGGAAGACCCAGCAGGAGTTGCTGGAAGCGGAGCGCCTGGCCACCATTGGCCGCATGGCTAGTTCCATTTCCCATGACTTGCGGCACTCCCTGGCGGCCATTGTCGCGAATGCTGAATTCCTGTTGGAAAGCCGGCTCTCGGACGAGCAGCGAGAAGAGCTCTACCAGGAGGTTCGGATCGGCGTGAATCAAATGACCGAACTGATCGACTCCTTGTTGGAGTTCTCGCGGACGCGGGAGTCCCTGCGCCTGACTTTCGGGAACGTCAAGGAATCGGTCGATCGCGTTGTGCAGATCATCCATTCTCATCCTCGTTTCCACCCGGTCTGGATCAGCATTCGGCAGGAGGGAAACTGCAGAGGCTGGTTCGATACCAAGAAACTGGAGCGCGCTCTGTACAATCTGTTGCTCAATGCCTGTGAAGCGGTCCCGGTGGGGGATGGACGCATCAATATCGAAATCACCGGGGTTCCGGACGGAGTGCAGGTGCGAGTCATAGACAATGGCCGTGGCATCCCGGAATCGGTTCGGGATAAGCTGTTTGAGCCGTTCGTCAGTTCCGGCAAGGAGAACGGAACCGGCCTTGGGCTGACCGTCGTACAAAAGATTATTCAAGACCATGGGGGCGATGTGGGAGTGGAGAAGACCTCCAATGAGGGGACCATTTTTCGGCTGACTCTCCCGCTGAGCTCCGCGTCCATGGGGGATGGCGAACGCGAGAACAGACTTGTGTTTTCACCCGTTCCTTCGGCAAGAAAGACGCCGGTGGAGTAGGATTCTAGTCCGGGTTGCGCTCCGGCAGACACGCTCACCCGCATCCGCACCACGCGAATCTTGCAGCCGCGTGGCGCAATGCAGGCTTCAACCGGGGACGTTCTCTCCCGGCTATGGCATAGGTTGCAGCCCATTCCAGTTCCACCGTCTCAGGTTAGTGAAAAGTTCGCCCCGGTTCTTCCACAGTCTTGCGGGAGGCGCTTGTGAAGCAGAGGAATGCTTTTCTTGATTGCGTTGGGAAGTTTAGCAAAGTGGGCGTGCTTGCCTTAGGGAGTAGCTTTTCTGCCTGGGGGCAAGTGTCGGCGGCACCACCGCCGCCAGGGAACGACGGAGTCTCCACTGCAGTCCACGACCTGCAGCAGCAGGTCAGCGAACTGCGTGCCGCGGTGGCGGAAATCCGTTCCGAAGCGGCGCAATATCGGGCGGAAACCGCCGCATTGCGCCGTGAGTTGCAAGCGATGCGAGCCCAGCCCGGACCGGGAGAGCTAGTATCCGCCTCGAGTTCCTACACCACGGCCAGTGCAACGCCTACTGCACCGCCCGAAGTCTCGCCGCGTCCGGCGGCGCCATCAGAACCTTTGCCCGAGCGTGTAGCCGCGCTGGAGGAGACGACCCAGCTACTGAACAGCAAGCTGGACGACCAATATCAATCGAAGGTCGACAGCGCGTCGAAATATCGCGTGCGGCTCTCCGGTATCGTCTTGTTGAATCTTTTTAGCAACCGCGGACAGACGGATAACACCGACTTTCCAAGTTTTGTGACCGGCCCCAACCAGGGCGGGAATTTCGGCGCTACGTTGCGCCAGTCCGAAATCGGCTTGGATGCATTCGGTCCCACCCTGGCGGGCGCGAAGATTTCAGCCAGCTTGCAGGCGGACTTCGCTGGCGGCTTTCCCGATACTTGGAATGGAGTGGACTCGGGAGTGTTCCGTCTGCGCATTGCGCGGATGCGAATGGATTGGGAAAAGACGGCAATTGTCGCGGGGCAAGATGACCTTTTTGTTTCTCCGCTCTCGCCCACTTCGTTCGCCTCTCTTGCCGTCCCGGCGCTGACCTATGCGGGAAATCTGTGGGCATGGACGCCGCAAGTACGGATCGAACATCGCTTCGATCTTTCCGACAACGACCGCATCACCGTGCAGGGGGGGATCTTGGATAATCTCGCCGGTGAATTTCCGTCGAACTCCTATTTTCGAGCCCCAGGCCCGGGCGAAAAATCCAGCCAGCCCGCGTTTGGTTTTCGTACGGCCTGGACCACCAACCTTCTCGGTCGCACCGTCACCGTCGGTGCTGCGGGCTACTACAGCCGCCAAGATTGGCCTTTCGACCACGATCGCGATGGCTGGGCAGGCATGACGGATTGGGAAATCCCCATTGTGTCTCGCTTGAGCCTGGCTGGCGAATTCTACCGCGGACGTTCCGTCGGTGGCATCGGCGGTGGTATCAGCAACAGCGTTATATTCGATGGCAACCCCAGCAACCCCTACACCGCAATCCACGGACTCGACGCGGTTGGAGGTTGGTCGCAGTTGAAATTCAAGGCCAATAGCCGCCTGGAATTCAATGCCGCATTTGGCTTCGACAATCCATTCAGTGCCGAGGTGCGGGCTGGGGCCGCCAGTCAAGCCTATGTCGGGCCGTTGTTGGTTCAGAACCGCGGCGGGTTAGTCAATTTCATCTTTCGCCCACGTTCCAACCTGCTTTTTTCCACTGAGTACCGATACTTGCAGTCATTCCCGGTGTCAAGCACCAACAACGCCGCTGACCAATTCAATGTCATGATGGGGGTCTTGTTCTGAAGCCCAGAGCTTTCAACTCCGGCTGTCTGTTGCTGTTGCTGGTCGCCGTGGGTGCCATGTGCGCCCAGGAAACCACCATCACTGCCAGAGTAGCGCTGGTAAGCGAAGCTAAAAAGAACAAGACCCGCGATGCCAGCAATGTCGTGATCTGGCTGACGCCTTCCGATGGTGCTGCAGTTGCCCCCGCTCCGGTTCCGCAGTCATTCCCGCTCCCGCGCCTGATTCAGAGGAACAAGAGTTTCGAGCCCCACGTGCTGGTGGTGCGAGTGGGATCGCTGGTTGAGTTTCCCAACCGCGACCCCTTCTTTCACAACGTATTCTCGCTGTTCGAAGGCAAACGCTTCGACCTGGGTCTCTATGAGGCCGGAACCACCCGCAACGTGCTCTTTGACAAGCCCGGCATCTCCTACATCTTCTGCAATATTCACCCCGAAATGAGCGCGGTGGTGCTGGCGCTGAACACTCCCTACTATGGGATTTCCGACCGCCGCGGCCAGGTCATCATCCCGGCCGTGGCGTCCGGCCGTTATACCCTCAGAATTTGGTATGAAGCCACTCTGCCGGAACGATTGAACGGCATGGCCCGCGAGATTGTTGTCTCCCAGAGCACTTCCACCCTGGGCCCGTTCCAGTTGCCCACTTCCAGCATGCCTGAGGGGCACAAGAACATGTACGGCAGCGACTATCCGCCGCCCAACCCAGACAGCCCGGCTTATGTCCATCCCTGACGGCTGGGCGGCGTAGCAAAAAATTACAATTGCGTGAAGTTTTGGTGACAACTGCGGGACAGCAAGGCGTAGGCTTGAAGCCAACGTGGACGGGTGATCGCTGCTGGCCCGTTCCCGGCGAGAGGTCCCGGGACCTCGATAGTTTTAAGGATACCGACGGCGGATTCTAGAACGCCGCTGCTCCGGCCTCGGCGACGGCATGGTCCTGATCGCCGGAGCCGCCGCTCACCCCAATTGCTCCCACAACTTTGCCACCCCGTTTAAGAGGAATCCCGCCGGCAAAGATCATGATTTTGCCCTGGTTCGAAGCGTGAATTCCGAAAAATTGTCCGCCGGACTGCGAATGTGCTGCGAGATCCTTGGTGGCAATGTCGAACGCGCGCGATGTGTATGCCTTCTTGATAGAAATATCAATGCTGCCCAGCCATGCGCCGTCCATGCGTACGTGCGCCACCAGGTTCCCGCCTTCGTCAGCCACCGCGATGTTCATGGGCTGGGCAATTTCCTTTGCCTTCTTCTCCGCCGCCGCGATCACACGTCTCGCCTCTTCCAGCTTTACACTCATAAAATTCCTTTCAAGTGATTATTTCTTCCGGCCGCTGGCCAGACTATCATGATCGTAGTATTCGTACGCGGACATCGGTTTCTCGCCACCCTGCTTCCAAACCCGCTGGTCTTCACCAACTTTCCCCAGCGCACGGGCCATTTCTCGAATGTGCATGGCCACCGCGCCACAGCAGGCGCCGATGTAGTTGATTCCCAGTTCCCGGGCGCGCAGCGCGTAGTTGGCCATCTCTTTACGGGTAAGTTGCAGCGGGTCGAGCCCCAGGGGAAATTCGGGCAGGCTGGAGAAATCCGGCTGCTGCTTCGGCGTGTGATACGCCACCGGCTGACACGCGAGATAACCGTTCACCGCCTTGCGCATCGCTTCCATGGGACCGAGAATGTGCTCCGGCGGCCGCAGACAGTTCATTCCCACTATGTCAGCTCCAGCAGCGAGCAAAGCTTTGGCCGACTCCGCCGCGCTCTTTCCATCCGTGGTTTCGTCCTTGTTCTCAAAACAAATCGTGACCATCACCGGCAAACCCGTCCTCTTGGCGCACTCGACTGCCAGCAAAGCCTCGCCCAGCCAGGAAAAAGTCTCGCCAATAATGAAATCCACACCCTCATCCACCTGCACCGCAAGCTGCTCATCGAAAGTCTTGCGCACCCGCTCCGCAGCCGAAGGGCTGTTGGGTTCGTACATCCAGGTGAGGCTGAGGTTTCCCGCCACCAGGCACTGGTCGCCGGCAACTTCACGCGCAATTTTCACCGCGGCGCGGTTGAGTTCCTCCAACCGGTTCTCCAGCCCGACCGTGGCCAGTTTGTCGCGGCTGGCATAAAACGTGAGTGCCTGCAACACTTCGGCCCCGGCTTCGCGAAATTCAACATGCAGCTCGCGCAGCGCGTCCGGACGCGTGAGCGCCACTTCGGGTGTAAACGGACCCGCCCGTACCCATCCCCGTTTCTCCAGTTCCAGCAGATAGCCGCCATCGCCCAGAACCGGCCCTTCCTGCAATCGCTCGAGTATGCCTTTCTTCTTCATGGGGTACCTCAGGTCACTTCCTGTGTCTGCCATTGTTTCTCCTGCAATGCCATGTTCGTCAAGATATTTCTAAGATGAGCAGAAGATAGAACCTAATTCCAATGACCTGAAGTCATGACGGGGGCGTGCGGGGTAGTCACTGCGCGGCGACGAGCTTCAAGAACTGGTCCAATTCCGCAGGCAAGGGCCGGGAAAACTTCATCACCTCATTCGTTCTCGGATGTTGGAACTGTAACTCCGCCGCGTGAAGGAAATTCCTAGGAAGCGAAATCACCGCGTCTTTCCCGCGAACCTCCCGTGGCGCTCCGTACAGCGTGTCCCCCACCACGGGATGCCGCAATGAAGCCAAGTGAACGCGAATCTGGTGCGTTCGGCCGGTATCGATCCGTACTTCCAACCATGTGAATTTCCCGTACTTCGATTCAATCCGCCCCTTCACCAAGTAATGTGTGATCGCTTCCCGCCCGCCCGCTCTCCGAGTCGTCATCCGCGTGCGCCGTAAACGGTCCCGGCTGATGCTGCTGCTGATCGTTCCTCGGTCGGCTTTCACCCAACCATGCACCAGCGCCAGATAAGTTTTCTTCACTTTCCGCCGCGCGAACTGGGCTGCCAGCTTGCGGTGCGCTTCATCATTTTTCGCCACCACGATCAACCCGCTGGTGGCCTTATCCAAACGGTGCACGATCCCGGGGCGCAGCTCGCCTCCGACGGTGGAAAGCTGCGCAAAATGATGCAGCAACGCATTGACCAGAGTCCCCCGGTTGCGCTGGTCTTCCGTGGCTCCTGCGCCCGCATGGACCGTCATGCCTGCGGCCTTGTTGACCACCGCCAGATCTTCATCCTCGAAGACGAGATCGAGCGGAATATTTTCGGCGATGGCACGCAGGGGCGGAGGTGTAGCTGAACCTAAGACCTGAATACTTTCCCCGCCCCGCAATCGGAACGAGGCTTTGGCTGCGGCATCGTTGACCAGCACCTTCTGCTCGGTAATGAGCTGCTGCACTCTCGCCCGGCTGGTCTCGGCCAGTTGGCGGGCGAGAAATTGATCCAGACGCTTACCCGCGTCCTCGGGTGCCGCGAGAAAAATCTTGGGGTAATCCTGCATTTGTGGTCGTCGCAAGGAAAGAATAGCGCGAATGGCGCGCCCAGACGATGAGGAATGAGGAGAACGCTAATGGGAAAGTCGCATTCTCGGCGTCCTCGTCTTCTGCGGGCTTGAGGCTTACCGGACGGCGTGCGCCGGCACAGTTTTCATCCCCGACCGTAGCCACCAGATGAAGCCGCCCGTCGCCACCAGACCGATGGCGATCAATTGCGTGCCGGTCATGAGGTTCCCGAAAACCTCGCCCCGCCCCGGATCGTCGCGGAGGAATTCCAGAAAGAATCGCGCGACCCCATACAGAAACAAGTAAGCCCCCAGCACCTGGCCGTCAAATTTCTTGCGCTTGAACAGCCACATCAGGATAAAGAAATTCGCCAACTCGACGGCTGATTCAAAGAGTTGTGTTGGCTCCAGCGGAATCCCCAGCGGCGTTCCCACCCAGGTCTGTGCCAAAGGGTTCCTGAAGGTCACTCCCCAGAAGTGGGTTGTCGGTTTGCCATAGCAGCAACCGGCGGCGAAACAGCCCACCCGCCCGATGGCGTGACCCAGGGCTAAGCCGGGCGCGAAGCCGTCCCAGGTGGCCAACGATGGCATGTGGTGTTTGCGGATGTACCAGACCGCGGCTACCGCTGCCCCGATCAGGCCGCCAGAGAAAACGCCGCCCGCTTGCAGCGTAGCGAAGCTAAAAATCTCCCCAGGATGGGCCGTGTAGTAGCCCCAGTCGTTCACAATGTAGAGAATCTTGGCGCCCACGATTCCGCAAAGCACCACCAGAATCCCCAGATTCCAGGCGTGTTCCGGATTGATGCCTTGCTTCTCGGAGTTCCGTACGCTGATCCACAGGCCGACTAGCACACCGATAGAAACCAGAAGTCCGTAGGTGGGCAGGCTGAAATTGCCAAGATGAAAGAGTCGGGGCAGCACTTTTAGTTAGATGCCAAGTTCTGGGAAATTGCTGACTGAAGTTTAGCAGAAAGAGAGAAGACCGTCGTTGGTCCTTGGCCGTTGTCGGAAGGGCTTCGTGGCTGGGTTCGCCAACCACCGACGACCCGCAACCAACGACTAAATAAAAGCCGACCCGCGCCTGCCGTGTGGTGGGCCGAGAATGAACCCGTCGGTAGACGATGGGGACCTGCCGAGACCCTTTAGGCGTCTCCGCGTGGCGGAGCATGGCACACCGGATCTAATGCGAGTCAGGCCCCCGTTCATTCGGTGTTGGTTCAAAAATCGGTGACCACCATCACCAACCTTGCAGGCCGGCTTTCAATTTCGCATCCTAGGGAAGTCAGCGGAGATTAGCAAGGGGGCAGGCACAAAAAGTTGGCACTCAGTGTGCCAGCGACTTTGGTAAGCAGACCAATCGGCTCATTGTGCGGGGCCATTTGCCCAATAGCTCTCCCTGGCCAGAATTTCGCCTTTAATCGGATTCCTTAATCGTACCTGAAGTCGATGCAACCCAGGATGTGGGTCTTGGGGCTGAAAACTAAGCAGGTATCGGCTACGCAGGTGATTGGTGAAGTCGAGCATTCGCGTCTCAAACCCGTTTTGGGAGTCAAATAAAGCGTACTCGCCGCCGGTCATCGATGAGATTGCCTTGGGCACGTTCTTTTTCATTGCCTGTCTGATCAGTATCAATGGTGCAAGCAGATCGGGCCCCGCATTCATTTCGTCTTTGTTGTTGCCGCGGCCGGTATCGAGAACGTTCGACAGGGCCGGTGAAAAGGCTAGCGTATAGACCGTCGTATTGGTCTCCCCAATCGCGGTTACGACATCGTCGATTTTGGCAACGTGACTTCCATGGTCGCGAGTCTCGCCGACCAACAAAAGCACGCGCTGCCGCCCCGCGGCTTGCTGGTCCAACAGATTGAGCGAGTACTTCACTGCGTCGAGAATCGCCGCTCCACCGTCGCCGGACTCCAAGGTCTTGAGCGTGTTCTCGACTCGTCGTTGCTCACCGGTGAACTCCTGCGACAGTTCGATTCCGCTGTCGAACTCAACCACTGCGGCCAGTGTTCCTTCCTGGTCCAGGACCGACTGGATCATTGAACTCAAACCCCTGATCCTGGGAAATTCACGATAGGCCTGGCGGCCGCGCTGAACGGCAATCACCAGTGATATGGGCTGAGCTTCTGCCGCTTCGTCGAGTCGAACCGCCTGGGCTGCGCCATCATCTTCTACGATGAAGTCCTGCGCCTGTAACCCATATATCGCGTGCCCCTGGGCGTCTTTCACGAGTACCGGTATCAGAACCACGTTGGACTGGGCATGAATGGTTACTTCCTGCGCTACTGTGGAATTGACGAACAGGAGTGACAGGAAAGTGAGAAGAAAGCTTGCAGGCCGCACGCTATCCCGCCTTGCGCGTTTCCTCGAGCACTTCATCCAGCGCATTGGCAAGATTGTTGGCCCGCTTCAAGTACTCGACCGTCCCACTGTCCTGGTTGCGTTTGAGCAGGTGATATTCGTCGGCGATGTTCAGAGCGGCCAGCACCGCCAGACGAACCGTGTCGACGGTGTGAGTTTGTTCGGCGACGGCGCGCATCTTGCCGTCCACATATTCTGCGAGCTTCAGGATGTAGTCTGGATCGGAGCCGCGGAGATTGTAGGCCTGATCGAAGATCTCCACGCGTACGCTGCTGGTAGTGTCCTTACCCGGCGCTGGTTTGGTGGCGATTGCCATACCCTATTCTGCTCCTCCAGACGGCAGCGAGGAAGCAAAATCAATCAACTCGCAGCCGGCTGTTCCGCGATGCTCTCGATGTGTTGCAGCATTTTTTCCACCCGGCCACGAATCTCCTCGCGCTCGCGACGCAGTTGCACCATCTGGCGGCGTAAGGTTTCCACTTCTTCCTCGCGCTCCTCCAGTTGTTCCCGCAGGCGATGAATGTCTCGTTCGGCAACCGACCGCGCCTCTCGCGCGGCTTTGTACAACTCAATCGTGCGATAAACCTTCTGTTCCAGCGCCTGAAAATCGTCGACGGAAACCTGTTCGGATACCTCTTCAGCCACTCTCACAACCATGATTGCACTTTCCTGAGAATCTTTTCCTGAAAACCTGGAATTGACCGCAGTATACCGCAGAATGCTGTGGACAAATAGCTTGCTTCCCCCGCCTCTTGAGCAAGAAACCATGGTTACCGCTCAGAGTCGAAGTCCTGACCCGACGCCTTCCGGACATGTACCAACGTAAATTGAGGCATTTGTCTGAGTATAGGTATCCTATATTCACCATGATAAAGCGTATCCGTTCTCAAATTGCCCGTGGCAGCGCTGAGATCTCCATCCTCGCGTTGCTGGCTGAGCAGTCGCTCTACGGATTTGAAATCTCGAAGCACATTACGGAGAAGACTGACGGGATGCTGCACTTCACTCTGGCATCCCTTTACCCCATGCTCTACGACCTCGAAAAACGGGGCTGGATCAAAGGTCGCTGGGAGGCCAACGCTGCCGGACGCGATCGTCGCTACTACAGCCTGACCACCGCAGGCAAGAAAGAACTCGAACCGCTGCGGCAGGAGTGGCACTTCTTTTTCCGGGCGCTCGACAGGCTTGCCGGGGTGAGCCATGCCTGAGTGGATCGCACTGGTTCGCGAACGCATAGGAAGCCTTGGCATCACTTCAGCGCAGGAGGAAGAGACAATCGCAGAACTCGCGAGCCACTTAGAGGATCTTTACGAGGATGGGCGCGCGAACGGACTCTGCGAGTCGGAAGCGATCCGCCTTGTTCTTGAACAGGTGACTGACTGGCACAAGCTGCGTCGAAAAATTCAAAGTGCGAAACACAAGCGGGGAGTAATGAACTATCGAACCAGGACTTTTTGGCTGCCCGCACTGATCAGCCTCGCATCCGCGATGGTCTCGCTAATGATTTCAACTCAGGTGAGCTTGCAGCCTCGATTCGTGGCGCGGGGCTTTGTTACGGTGCATACAAGTACGGCAAGCACAAGTATTCCGCTTGTGGCCTACCTCCCGTGGTTAACTCTTTTGCCATTCTGTGGCGCAGCAGGTGCGTACTTGTCGCGCCGCGGCGGTGGCCAATGCCTCGCCCGCCTCGTAGTAGGCCTGTTTCCTTGGATAGCGCTGTTCAGCTTGGTGAGCCTCTTGACGGTTGTCGGACAGATCGTTCCCTTCCAGCATCAGTGGCTCGACTTCGTCACAGTGCTGCTGTTGGTATCGGTTCCACCCGGTATCGCCCTTTTCCTGGGCGTAATACCGTTCTTGAAAGATTCCGGATCGGCGCGGTTGGCCAACGACTAGAGACGATCACAACGTCGTCTTAGGCCACGCGGGCGTCGGCGCGGCGGAAATGGGAGCTTCAGTCCCTGGTGTCCCGCGCCCTCAGCTTTTTCAGCCTTCTGCCCGCCTCGTCGAGGGTCTCATCTCGCTTGCAAAAGGCAAACCGTACCTGCTGCGCGCCATCTTTCGGATCATTGTAGAAACTTGATCCTGGGACCGCTGCCACGCCAATGTCCTTGACCAAATGCTTGGTGAACTCCACATCGTTGGCAAATCCAAAGCGGCTGATATCGGTCATTACGTAGTACGCGCCGCGGGGGCGGAAGCAGCCAAACCCAGCGTCCGCCAGGGCTGGCATGAGCCGATCTCGCCGCGCACAGTATTTGCTGGCGAGGCCTTGATAGTAACTCGCTGGCAGCGCAAGGGCGACTGCCCCAGCTTCCTGCAAAGGAGCGGGCGCGCCCACGGTGAGGAAGTCGTGAACTTTGCGGATCGCGTTGGTGATCTCCGGTGGTCCGACTGCCCAGCCCACACGCCATCCGGTCACGCTGTAGCTCTTCGACAACCCATTGATCGTGACGGTGCGGTCTTGCATGCCCTCAAGGCTCGCCATGGAAATATGCTGTGTTCCGTCGTAAATGATGTGCTCGTAGATCTCATCGGTGATGGCGAGCACGTTGAACTCCACACACAAATCGCGAATTAGTTCCAGCTCGCCGCGACTGAATACCTTGCCGGTGGGATTATTGGGAGTATTGAGGATGATAGCTTTGGTGTGCGCGCGAAAAGCGGCGCGCAATTCGCGTTCGTCAAATGTCCACTCGCCGCCGTCGGCTTGCGGCGGGCGCAACTTTACGAACACGGGTTTCGCCCCAGACAAGATGGCATCCGGGCCGTAATTCTCGTAGAAGGGTTCGAAGACCACGACTTCGTCCCCGCGATTGCAGACCGCGAGCAAAGTCGAGATCATGGCCTCGGTCGAGCCGCAGCATACCGTGATCTGGGTCTCCGGATCGACCGAGATTCCCTGCCACTCTTTCATCTGCCGGGCGATGGCTTGGCGCAGACTCTTCGCACCCCAGGTAATGGCGTACTGGTTCACGTCCGCGGCAACAGCTTCCTGGGCAGCGTGCTTGATCTCCGCCGGGGCGGGGAAGTCGGGGAAGCCTTGCGCTAGATTGACCGCGCCATAAAGCAAGGCCTGGCGCGTCATGTCTCGAATCACCGATTCCGTGAAATGCTCGACCTTGTCGCTTACGAAGTGCTTGGATTGAACGCCTGCTTCGGCCATAACCCGGTCAGACTAGCACACGAACGCTCACGCCACTCGACGACGGCGGCAGAGTCGAATGCCCCAAGTTTGGGACGCAAACTCGGCCGCGCGACGCCTTTGTGGCCGCGCAAATCCTACTATTGAATGACGAGGTGACGCGGGTGTGCGGCTCGAACCTAAGCCGCTTTTTTCTGCGCCGCTTTCCACTTCGCCCAGCGCACCCTCTGGGCGGCAGCGATTCTTCTTCGTGCCGCAAGAGACATCCGGCTAGGCGGTCGCGTAGAAATATTGCCCGTAGTGTGATTCAGGCCCCGTATGACAGTGATCGCATGGTCCAACTTATTCACTTCTTTCAACATCTTTTGACGCTCTGCTTGCAACTGACTTAGTACTCCCGTAAGACTTGGCATGTGTTTCCCCCTCGGTGCATGATATTAGCAGAGAGCTGCCTTCGGCGCGAGGAGCGGGTTAGGATGTCCTCAGCGTCCCGCCCAGTCCTTCCAGTGCCCTGACTACCTGGGCCGACCAGCGTGCTACCTCATCTTCTCGTAGAGTCCGTTCGTGGGATTGGAATGTAGCCCGGAGCAGGAGAGAATATTTACCCGCCGGGACCGCGCTCCCGCGGAAAATTTCTGCCGGAACAAAGCTGCGTAGCTCATTAAGATGCAATCCGGCGACGGCTTGCTGGATCTGAGCAAACCTTACCGCGTCCGCGAACACGAACGAAAAATCTCGCTCCACTGCTGGGAATCGCGGCAAGGTCTCGAAACCTACCTCGCGCAGGCCGCGTTTGTACAAACGATCCAGGTAAAGCTCGGCGATGAACACGTCCTGTTTGAACTTCCGCTTGGCTGCGGTCTCCGGATGAAGCTGTCCGAACTGGGCTACCGTCGCGCCATCCATCACCGCCCGCGCCGAGCGCCGGGGATGGTAGTACTCCGCGGTTTGGGCATCGAAGACAAGCACATGGTGCTGGAGTAAGTGAAGAACGGTCTCTACATCGCCCTTCAGATCGAAGAAAGAAAACGGCCGCGCTGGCTGATGGACATTGGGGCTGACCGCACTCCCGCTGGCGCCGATGCAGATTCGCTTCAGCTCCACAGCAGCCGCGTTTTCCGCCTCAAAAATACTGCCGGTTTCGAACAGGCGCGCATTGTCACTGCCGCGATTCAAGTTGTAGGCCAGCATGTTCAGCATCCCCGGCACCAGCGAGGTGCGCATGACGGAAGCTTCCTCGCTCAGCGGATTGGCGATTTCGATGACCGGCACCGCGCAAAAATCCTGGGCATCCTCATGCGAGATAAAAGTCAGCGAGACCGTCTCGTCGTAACCCAGGGCCAGCAGCGAAGTACGTAGTTTCTGGTCCTTGGCTGCGTCGGGGGTTGCAATCACCGACCCGGAAAACGAAGGCAGGGTATTTTCGAATTTGTCGTATCCATGAAGGCGCGCGATCTCTTCGATCAAATCGATTTCGCGTTCAATGTCGAGCCGCCAGCTCGGAATGCGCACCGTGAATTCGGGTTCCTTTTCGGGCTCCGGCAGTACTTCGAATCCCAGCCGCTGAAGAATGTGAACCACCTCATTGGTGTCCAGACCGTCGCCCAGAATGCGGTACACCTCCGCCATGCGCAGCCCGACCGGAGCCTGATCGAGCCACCGCGCCACTACATCGACTGGGTCACCGATGAGCTTTCCACCACCTGACTGGAGAATCAGTTCCGCGACGCGATCACAGGATAAGAGGGTTGACTCAAAGTCGGCGCCACGCTCGAAGCGGTGAGAAGCGTCCGTATGCAATCCGTGGCGCCGCGCCATCTTGCGCACCGTCACCGGGTCCCACCAAGCTGATTCGATCAGAATGTTCTTAGTCTTCCCGGTGATCATGGTGTCGAACCCGCCCATGGTGCCGGCCAGGCCGACCGGCTTCACCGCATCGGCCACTACCAGGTCTTCCGCGGTCAGATTGCGTTCCACACCGTCCAGAGTCTTGAGTTTCTCCCCATCGCGTGCCCGCCGCACCACGATCTTGCCGCCCTCGAGCAGATCAAGATCGAAAACGTGCGTAGGTTTGCCCATCTCCCATAGCGTGTAGTTGGTAGCGTCGGCGGCATTATTGATGGCCCGCTGATCGAGCAGCGCCAGGCGCTCGACGATCGGCTTCGGCGAAGCTTTTACGGTGACGTTGCGCAGCAGGCGGGCAGTGAAGCGGGCGCAGCCCTGCGGGTCTTTGATCTCTACAGGAAAAGCCGCGGCAGCTTGCGGCTGGGTCGCGATCCGCCTGGGTTCAACCGCAGGTTTGGCGCCGGGGGGCTTAGGCTGAATCGGTTTCAGCGACAGTCCGTAGATCGCGGCCGCCTCGCGCGCCACGCCGTAATGATTCATTGCGTCGGGGCGATTGGTGCCGATCTCCATCTCGAAGACCGTCCGATTTCCTTCGCCACTGATGCTTTCCACCGCGATGCCGGCATTGGTCAAGTCGTCAGCCAGGCGGCGGTCATCCACCGCGAGGTCAACGAAGTCGCGAATCCATTGGGAAGAGAGTTTCATGCAAAGCTTTCAGCCGTCAGCCTTCAGCTCTCAGCCTACTGACGGCTGAAAGCTGAGAGCTGATAGCTTCTATGCAAACTGCCGCAAAAACCTGACATCGCCCTGAAAGAAAAGCTGAATGTCATCGATTCCGTATTTCAGCATCGCAACCCGATCGGCGCCCATCCCGAAGGCAAACCCAGAAACCTTCCGTGGATCGTAGTCGTGATCCTTCACGAACTCGAATACATTGGGATCGACCATGCCGCAGCCCAGAATCTCAATCCATCCTGTGCTCTTGCAGGGGCGGCACGGCTCGGAGCCGCGTTTCCCGCTGCCGCCGCAGATGAAGCAACTGACCATCATCTCGGCGCTGGGCTCGGTGAAGGGAAAGAACGACGGTCGAAAATGAGTCTTCACAGTCGACCCGAACAGCGCCTTCATGGCGTGATCCAGCGTGCCCTTTAAATCGCCAAAGGTAATGTTGGTATCGACCGCCAAGCCCTCAATCTGATGAAACATCGGCGAATGACTTGCGTCGAGCGGGTCATTGCGATGCACCTTGCCCGGAATCACGATCCGAATCGGCGGCTTGATCTTCTCCATGGTGCGAATCTGCACTGGCGAAGTATGGGTGCGCAGCAAAAGCCGCTCGCGCTGCGGCTTCGATTGCTGGCTGGCGATGAAAAGCGTATCCTGCGTATCGCGCGCAGGATGGTTAGGCGGAAAATTCAGCGCCTCGAAATTGTAGTAGTCGGTCTCGATCACCGGACCTTCCTGCACCGAGTAGCCGAGGTTGCTGGAAGACGGAGACGATTTCGTTCATCGTCTTGACCACCGGATGCTCGGCGCCGATAGGCCGTTGAATGCCGGGGAGAGTGATGTCGAGACGATCGGTCTCCAGTCGCGACGATGCCCCAGCATTCTTAGGGCCCTGCTGCGCTGCTTCGATGGCCTGCTCGACTCGCCTCTTGAGCTCGTTGACTTGCTGGCCGACGTCGCGCTTGGCATCTTTCGGTGCGGCCTTGAGCCAAAGGTCGTTGATCTGTGTGAGCACGCCGTTCTTGCGCGCCATCCAGCGGTCCCGGAGATCTTTCCAGGCAGCTTCGTTCGAACTGCGGCGGTCTCCTGTTCGAGGGCAGCCAGGAGCTTCGCAGCGGCTTTCTCCAGCGCCGCAGCCGAAAAATCCTTCAGTTTGGGAACGGTGTATGCCACGATGCTTTCGCCCCTTCGGGGCTCGGCGTTCGAATTGCGGGCTCACCCACGGCTTGCGCCGTGGGCTTTACTCTTACGCCGCTACGCGGCTACACGCTGCTGCAGCACGCGCAAGAGCTAGAAGCTAGAAGCTAGAAGCTTCTACGCTCCCAGCGCGCCCTTCGCCTGCGCCGCCAGACTCTTAAACGCGCCTGGATCGTTCACTGCCAAGTCGGCCAGAATCTTGCGATCCAACTCTACGCCCGCGGTTTTCAATCCGTGGATAAACTGGTTGTAACTCAGGCCGTTCAGCTTGGCCGCCGCGCCGATGCGCACGATCCACAACGAGCGGAACTGGCGCTTGCGCTGCTTGCGTCCGGAATAGGCGAACTTCAGCCCGCGTTCGACCGCCTCTTTGGCGGAGCGGTAGAGTTTGGATTTGGTCAGGAAGTAACCGCTCGCGCGGTCAAGAATCTTCTTGCGCTTGGCGCGGCGCTTGGTCCCACGTTTTACACGAGGCATTTGTAGCTCCTTTTTACTTCGATTTACGGCGGCTGGAGGTAGGAGACGATAACCGTCATGACCTCTTCACACGCCTTCGAGCTGCTAGCTTCTAGCCGCTCGCTTGGTACAGGTACTGGGTACCAAACCTAGTACGGAATCATTCGCTTGATTTTGGGCGTATCCGCGTCGCTCACCAGGACGCCCTGGCCCAGCTTCTTCTTGCGCTTGTGCGCCTTGGAAGTCAGCATGTGGCGCAAGTGCGAATGATGGCGCTTCACTTTCCCGGTCGCGGTCTTCTTGAAGCGCTTGGCAGCGCCTTTGTGCGTTTTCAATTTCGGCATAAGTCCTCAGAATCGGCTCTTGGCAATCAGCATTTTGCATTTGGTGTCAACGACCTGCGCAGACACCAGCAACAACCCTGCATGGCTCAATGCCAAATGCTAATTGCTGCTTTACTACGCCTGCCTTGCGACTGCGCGTCGCGGAGCCGGGCCGCTGCACTGGCGCGGTCTGTGGCTTTTCGCTTCTCTTCGCGATTCGATTTCTTCGGAGCCAGGATCGCGTGCAGCGTGTTGCCTTCCTGCCGCGGACGAAACTCCACGATGCTGTGCGGCTTCCACGTCCTTGATCAGCCGCTCCAGAATCTGGCGGCCGAGCCCGGTCCGCGTCATTTCGCGTCCGCGAAAGAAAATGGTCGCCTTGACCTTGTCGCCCTCGTCCAGAAAGCGCAGAACGTGATTCTTCTTGGTCTCGTAATCGTGGTCATCCACATTGATGCGGAACTTGACCTCTTTTACGGTGATCGTCTTCTGGTGCTTCTTGGCTTCGCGCTCTTTCTTTTCCTGCTGGTACAGATATTTCCCGTAGTCCATGATGCGGCACACGGGAGGCTGCGCGCTGGGCGAAATCTCCACCAGGTCCAGATTCTGTTCGCGGGCTTTCTTCAGCGCTTCGTAAGGCGGCATGATGCCAAGCTGCTCGCCTTCGTCCTCAATCACGCGGATTTCCCGCGCTCGAATGCGCTCATTGGTGCGGATAAAACGTTTATCGATACAATCCTCCGGTCAATTCCAATTGCAGGATGGAAAATTATAGCATGCCGATTCGGGCGGTTGTGCCGTTTCCCTCGCCGGCTAGCAAACGCCCCAGCTCCAAGTCCATGGCGCATTCGTCGGGTCAATTTTTCGACCGGTGCGCGATGAAATGTCTGGCAATAGAGAAGAAGGTCTCTCGTGATACATACTTTCTCCCGTGATTGGAGTGCCGCAATCGCGCAGTTGTTTTTCGAAGACATGCAAAATGGTTGCAGTTGTTGCCGGACACGTCACAATTTCTCGTTGCACAGCCAGATTTCGCTTGACTTTGGGAAGAACCGAGCTAGGATGCCTATCCGCAGGCTACTGGCAAGGTTTCCAAGCGGCCTGCAGATTTTACCGGTGCGTACGTTTGCCGGTTTTCTAAAGAGACCACCAACTTCAGTGAAATCCACATAGGAGAACATTCGTGAAAAAAGTTTTGTTTGTAGTTACGCTTATCGCAGCATTCTCACTCGCCGCACTAGCCCAGAGTACAAACGCCGTGGCACTTCTGCACAGCCGTGGGATCCAGGTAAAGCGAGGCGGACCAATTCAACTGAGCGCTCCTCATGCTTGCACGTACGCCAAGGGCCATGCGTGCGTTTACTACGGTGGGGACTTCAACACCGGTGACGCCAACGCCAACGGCTATGCGAATGAGAACACACTGCTCGTCCCCAACACTTGGACGTACGGGGAAGTGAAGTCTCCGGTCTCCGCCGGCATCAGCGGATCGTTCAGCAACACTCAGCCCACCCTCGGCGACATCTTTGACCCCGCGACGGCGATGTGGGACTATCGTTCGGGCGTGTCTGAAGGCAACGGCGGAACTTCGACTGGCTCCGGCAGTGGCAAAGCAATTTTTACGGCCACTGGTCGCGTCCCCTACGGCGTTTACGCTGAGTATGAAGTACTGACTGCAACCAAAACCAGGGTATCCGCGGGCGATGTTTTCTTTAGCGTGCAGCCGCAGTGCACCAACAGCGGCGACACCAATTGCCCAGATGCACAGTACTTCACCTCCACCACTGACGGCACGCTGGACGCCATCAACGGAAACTTCACCGTTGCGCCGGATGGCACCAACGCAACCGGACCGTTCCTCAACTCCGCTTACTTTGGCTTTACCTATGCGAACTGGTGCACCGACTTGGGCCTCTGCGCCGAGGTTGGCATGTCCCAGGGCGTGTTGAAATAGGAAGTTGCAGTAGCAAAGTGCAGTTAGTTTGGCAGGGAGAAGCGCAACGCTTCTCCCTTTTTATTTCTTGCTCTTTTGTGAAAGCGTGGAAGCTCAGCGGGAGGTCTCAGGCTGTTGACGTTATGCGCGGAACAAAAGGCAATTTCCCAGAGGGCCTCGAATCTGAACGCCTCACGTTCCCGCTCTTATGGGCTGATTGGGAGGTAGGAAGAAGTTGGTGACAGCGCGGGGCGCCCGTTCATATGCCTCTCGGACGGTTGGGATATCGTGAAAGCGTAGGGCCTCAGCCCCACAAATCAGCCTGCAGCCTCGGAGTTTGTGCAGGAAGCGTGCTAGGGCTTCATCTTTCTGGGGATTTTGATGTCGAGAGTTGGCTCTGTCGTCGATTTGCCCGGCTGCGGTTCTGGGGCAGGTGGAGTTGAAGCTGGGTGCTCCATCAGTTCGTGACCGCCGAAATATTCCTGGTTCAGCGTGACCTTCATAGGCTGCAGCAACTGCGAGGCCGCATCTTCATCTCGCAAAGCAGCGTAGCGGTAGCGGATATAGGTACGGGCTTCCTCCAGTGGGACCTGGCGCTTGGCGAGGATCTTGTAGATGTACAGCCCGTTGTGGGGTTCATCAATCACTTTGGAGACCTCGCCCACTTTGAGATCAAAAATCGGCAGGCGGGTCAACGGCCAGATCTCCCAGCGCAGCTTGGGAGCCTGCACGACATCGGGTGGGGCATCGGCATAATTGGAAAACTTCCAACCCTCGTTCTCCAGCGCCTGAAAGTCCGCCCCCGGCAAGGCGGCACGTTCGGCAATGCTCTCCGCTTCTTTCTTCATCTCTGTATGGGTGGCTGCGATCTGCTCCGGTGTGGGCCGGCTTTCCACCGGAATGGCCCCGAATCCCTTGGTCTGAGGGATGACGATTTGCAACACCTTGATCTCTTCGAACAACTGCAGGTTTTCCCGGTAGAACTCTTCAACATCGGCATCAGTCAGGTCCTTCGATTCCTCCCTGAGTCGGCTGCCTAGCAGCCTGGTCAAGTCTGTCTTCGACATAAAGTCCATGGCAGTCTGGTAGCCTGCGCTGTTCTCGAGACCGAGCTGGTGAGCCTTCCGGGCGAGCACTACCGTTTCCGCGTATTGCTTGGTGAGGGTGCGGCGTGCGTCCGCGGGCATGGCGGGATCAATGGTGTCCACCGCAGCTTCGAAATCGGAGCGGGTCACGATAGTTTGGCAATCGGGGCTGGACGGCGGCTGGTTGTCACATACGCCGTGTAGGACCATGACAGCGCTGTCGTGGGGTACGGCAGCCTCGGACGGGGGAACCCATTCGCCGCCCGTTTCGAATACGATGCTGTGCATGGAACTGTCCGCCCACTCGTCGGGCGCAGCACTTGCCTCGGCCGAGGAACTCGAAGTGGAAGCGGCGCTCTGCTGTCGAGACGGTGGGGTTTGCTTGTTTGGAGCCGGTTGGGGGGCAGGGGCCTGTTGAGCTATAAGTGCGGAAGACAGAAAAACCATCGCCAGGGAACGAAAAATCATGCCGAATCGGCCTCCAGAGTTGCGATGAAATGCTAACACACGGGCGGAGGTGGATTCAGGTCGAAGGGTCCGCGGGCAGGGTCCTATCACTGCCAGGCCTGGCAGTCATTTCAGCCCGGCTGTGCTAGGATTCCAACGTGTTCACGCATCGTGCTGACACTGGGAGGCCTACGATAAATGTACTTGCGATGCCTGGTTGTGCTGCTTTTTTCTTCCCTACTGATGGCGCAACCACGGCAAGAACCCGCGCCCGGCAGCTCCGCAAATAAGGATTCCGCTGCTCCCTCTCAAGATACTTCCCATCGCACTGCTGAGCAAAAAAAGGCGGAAGATCAGGGGGAGCTCAAGGGCGTGGCAGATAAGTCAAAAGTGCCGCTGGACGGCCCGGTCATTACCATCGAAGGTCTCTGCGACCAGCCAACCGGAACCGCCGCAAAGGATGCGTCTTCAAACTGTAAGATCGTCGTCACTCGCGAGCAGTTTGAGAGATTGATCGATTCCTTGGGTCCCAATCTGCCGCCCGCCCGCCGCAGCCAGTTTGCCACCGCTTATCCGCGTGTGCTGCTCTTTTCCAAGAAGGCGAAGGAGATGGGCCTGGACAAGGAGCCCCGTTACCAGGAAATGATGAGCTGGGCGTCCTTGCAGGCTCTGACTGACCAGCTGACCACGCAGCTTCAAGAAAAAGCTGGAGACATCTCCGATGCAGATGTTGAAAAGTACTACAAGGACAATCCCGCCAAGTTTCAGCAGTACGAACTACTGCGTATTTTCATTCCCAAGAAGACGCAACACTCCATGGCCGGCACAGCCAGCGCTCGAGCCGAGGAAGAAGCGGCGATGAAGGCTGAAGCCATGAAGGTCCGGGCAAAGGCTGCGGCTGGCGGAGACTTTGCCGCACTGCAGAAAGAAGCCTTTGATGTGGCTGGGCTGAAGTCGGCTTCTGCGAACGTAAATCTGGGGAAAAAGACTCGTGGGAGTCTTTCCCAGGACCACCAGAAGGTTTTCGATCTGAAACCAGGGCAGGTCTCCGAAGTGTTCGCTGGTCCCGATGGTTTCTATGTTTACAGAGTCGTCGCGGAGCAGATGATTCCTCTCACTGAGGCGAAAACCAAGATCCACAGCACCTTGCAAGGGGAGAGGATGCAAGCTTCCATGGAGTTGCTGCTCGGCCCTGTCGAACTCGAATTGAACCCGGCGTACTTCGGGGGCCCGACACCTGACCGTGCGCTGCCGAGCCCGGCGCCACAAGTAAGCCCACAGGGCGAGGTGAAAAAGGAGCCAGCCCAGGAAGCCCCGGCACCGGCTCCGAGGTAATGGTCGACTCCACACAACCGTGAAAGCGCACCGCTTCGGACACACCGCCTACGTGGTTGCTACGGTGCTTGCTGTCTTCATGGCGGGCCTGGCAGTGGAGCGCTTATCTGGGTGGGTGGGGCGAACGCCACGGGCGACCGCTCGCACTCTGTGCCCGAATTGAGTAATCTGGCTCCAACAAACCCGATCACCAACGGCAACTTTGCCGAGACGCCCCAGATTGCGATGGTGCTGCGTGACTTTGAGGAGGAAATAGCAAGGTGAAACCGGTAACTGTAATCGTGGTCTTCGCAATACTCTGTTCCCCTGCCGCGGTGGCGCAGGGCCAGCAACCGGCCACCACGCCCGCGACATCTTCGGGGCAACCTGCGGCGCCGTCCGTTCCACCGGGCCCCGCCGCGGACAAGCAGTCACCTGAGGCCCTGGCCCAGAAGTATGTGGAGCTTTGGAACACGGGCAACTTTGACCTCATCGACTCTATATTCCAATTTCCAGCGTTTATGACCTCGCGGGGACACCGAGCCCGATTGGATCGGAGCATGCTGAAAAGGGTGATCACGGCGTGGCGCACGTCGATGCCGGATCTCAATTTCAAGATTGATGACACCATCGTGCAGGGGAACAGGGTGGCGATGCGGCTGGCCTTCACCGGATCCTACAAGCAGCGTCTCTTTCCCAACACCGCTGACCCCAAAGACCATCCCACTGGCCTGCGGGCCACTGCAATGTGGATGCTCGAGGTACGAGATGGCAAGATCAGGCAAATGTGGGAGGAATACGACGAAATCAGGATGCACTATTTGATGGGCGGTCGCTGGCGCTCGAATGAGGAACTGGAAGCTGCCGCGAAGGCCGACGCGGCCAAGTCCCAGCCCGCCCCTGAGTCGGAGACCGTACCCGAGTCCGAGCCCACACCAGAGTCCGCTCCTTCCCCAACTCCCCCGCCGAAGCTTTGAGCTCGACGGTTCGGCCCTGAGTCTTCCTTCTCTCTTGCGTCAAGCCCAAGTCGGGCTTAGGATTGGCGACGGTTCGGCTCGTGGCAGGATCTTAGTCAACGATCGGCCTACTTGAAGAGAAACTTAAAGAGAACAGGCAGATGAAGAAATCTTTGATGGTTCTTGCGCTCGTCGGCATGGTTCTGTTGGTTTGTTCGACCAGCTTTGCCGCGACCAGCTATGTGGTAACCAACGACGACAACTGTATCGCCACCAGCAACACTTCCAGCATCTACACCCTCAACACCACGAGCGGCAGCCTGGGGCTCTACAAGACCCTGACCACCGGCGGCCTCGGCAATTGCGGCGGCTTCTTCGCGACCGTAGGCAACGGAATCACACAGAACGCCAAGTGCCTCTTTGTCATGGACGGTGGCAGCAACGACATCGCTGCGTTTACCGTACCTGCCCTGGCGAAAGTGGGCAATTACTCCAACGCCGCTGTAACGGCCGGTTATCCGGGCGGCAGTATGGCGATCACACCCAACAGCAAGTACCTCTACGCAACATACGCCGGCACCGAGAATATTGGCGCTTGGTCGATAGGTACTGGCTGCACGCTCACTTTCATCGCTGCCTATCAAGCTAGCTTCGGGGCTGACACCTACAGCAACCTCGTCGTAGACCCGACCGGCGCAGGTCTCATTGTTTCCGTTGACGATCTGGGCGCGCTCGAAGCGTTCGCCATCCAAGCAAACGGCAGCCTGGAGGATCTGGGCTCCGCCAACCTCAACAACACCGATTGCGCACAAAACGATGGCTGCTTCCCCGCGGGACTCGATATCAACAAGAAGGAATTTCTGGTCGTGGGCAATTCGACTTTCGGCGCTTCGGGGTTCACCAGTCAGTTGAAAGTTTCGTCACCCTATTTCACCAACGTCACCTATCTTCCGCTGCCCAACAGCGCAGCTCTGGTCAACGATGAAGTTCCATGGATGGACAAGGCCGCTTATACGACCGGCACCGGCAATGTGTACTGGGGCTTTTCTGGCTTCGGTGCGGGATACCCGGCGGGCGTGTTGCAGAGCAGTCTGGCGGGTGGAGTAGTTACACCCGGGACAGCGACCCTGATCACTTCTCCCAACGGCTATGACGGGACCATACAGAATACCGGCAAGTGGATGGTGGTCGCCGAGTGGTTCAACCAACTGCAGGTCTTCTCGATCGGCAATAACGGCGGACTGACTGCAACCACGCAGGGTCCGGTGACCGACGCGAACGCGGATGGCGCGCTCTCGTTCTTCATCTATCCCTCGACCCGCTAGGGTTTAGGCTAGCTTTAGGGAAGAAGGCGTCCCGGTTCCGGGGCGCATTTTTTTGGGTGCGGCAGCGTCCCCGTTACGTTAGTGACGTACCGCAGTTACCCCGCCTGAGTCACAATGATCAGCTATGAGGGTTTGGCGCTTGCTGGTATGGGTGTGGCTCGCCGCGGTACCGGGCATGGTCCAGGCTAAGCAACTGGCCATCGTCACGGACACGGCGAACCCCAACACCAACCTCACCACGGCAGACTTGGTGAAGATTTTCAACGCACATACCCGTACATGGCCGGACGGCAAGCCCATCACGATCGTGCTGCGGGACCCATCGTCCGCCGATATGCAACTGGTCGTGCGCAAGCTTTTCGCCATGTCGCAGGAACAGGCGCATGCCTTCATCCAGGCTCACAAAGGCGCGATCATGATCGCGGATTCCGATGACGCCGTGATCCATTTTGTCTCGTCCACTCGCGGTGCCGTGGGTGTGGTGGACCTGTATTCACTCACTAAAGATGTGAACGTATTGAAAATCGACGGCAAGTTGCCGGTTGAACAAGGTTACCTACTGAGGGGGAACTAGACATGGTCTGCACACCTGTGATCTCGAAGACTGCAATCCGCCGCGCAACGCTCTTGCTTACTGGCTTGGCCCTGCTGTTCGCACCCGGGATTGCCTTTGCCCAAGAATCGAATCCGGCGCCGCTCGACTCGCCATCGGCCACCCTGCCGCTCACCTCCAAGTCTCCGGAGGCGCAGCGTCTGGTGGTGGAGGCCATGCGCGTGGGTCTCGATCTGGTGGAGCAGGAGCAGTCTGATGTAATGCTGCGCCAGGCCATCCAACTCGATCCCGATTTCGCCATGGCGCACGAACTGCTCGCGCAGAACAGCCTCGATCCCGCCGAGCAAGTCACCGAGAACGCCAAAGCCCTTGCCCTCAAGAGCCACGCTTCGCCCGCCGAACAGCTAGTGATCGAGTGGTGGCAGGACGCCACGGAGCACAAGCTGATTTCCGCCATCACCAAGATGAACGACGTCCTCAGCCAGTATCCTCATGACAAATGGGTCATCTTCATGGTCACCAACTGGCTGACCACGCAGACCCAGTATGAGCGTGCCGTCGCCGTTTATGAGCGCTCCGGCATCACTGATTCCCCGGGCCTGATGAACAACATGGGCTACTGCTATGCCTATATGCGCGAGTTCGACAAAGCCTTCGGGCAGATGGATAAGTATGTCGCGGCTCTGCCGAAAGATGCGAACCCGCAGGATTCCTACGCGGAAATTCTGCGCATGGCGGGCAACTTCAACAAGTCGCTCGAGCACTATCGGGCCGCGCTGGCCATTGACCCTCAGTTCTACTCGTCACAATTCGGCATCGCCGACACCTACTCGCTGATGGGCGACCAGGTCCGCGCCCGCCAGGAGTACGAGGCCGGATTTCAAAAGTTTCCCTTGCCCGAATTGCACCTGGTGCAATGGCAGACGCGGGAGGCAGAGACTTTTGTCCGCGAAGGCGATCTGAAAGGCGCGGATCATGCTTTCCAGGCGATCGCCGATGATGCACATTCCAAGCATATGAGCCACGAAGAGGCCGATGTCTACCGTCAGATGGCGATGTATCAGCCCGACTCCAAGCAGGCGCTCATGCTCCTTAGCCAGGCGGAAGCTGCTCTTAAGGAGGGCAAGAACTCCATGCCGGCCACGCTTCACCAGGAGCAGGCCCAGATTCTGCGCGTGCGCCTGGAGAGTGCGCTCAAAACCGGCAACCGTCAGACCGTCCACACTCTTCTGGTTCGGCTGGAGGAGATGTCCGCTAGCTCCAACGACCGGTTGATTGAAACTGCCTATCACGGCGCTGCCGGTGCGGCGGCGTTTTCGCAGCACAAATACGACGAAGCCATCTCTCATTTGGAAGAAGACAAGAACAATCCACCATCGCTGAAGCTGCTGGCGCTGGCCTACCAAAAGATTGGCTACAGCGCGGGCGCCAAGCGCGCCAGCGAGACGCTGGCGAACTTGAACGATCCCTCGCTGGAGCAGGCGTTGGTGGTTCCTCCGTTCCGCAAGTGCTACGAGGACCCATCGTGCAGCGGGAACGTGAAGGCAGTTTCGTTGAAGAAATAGCGATGCGTTGGAGACTTTTGGTAGTGGGTCAATTTCACGGTGAGGGCTACTCAGACTCTGCGCCTTAGCGGCTGTTCTTTACGATCTTTGCGGTAAGAAAGCGGTTAACCGCAAAGGCCGCCAAGGCTTCGCAAAGCCCGCGAAGCATTGCAAACCAAACTAACCAGCACCAGACTTTTGGCTCCCTTGTGTCCTGCCGCTGTGGCGGGTAAACTTTGACACAGTTTCATTCCCCCGCAAGATCTGCGTCCGATTGCTGTTGAAATATTTCTGGTCGCGCTACTGGAGGTAACGATGACGAACTCCAAGTCCCTGGGCAAGCTCGTCATGCTGGTGAGCCTGCTTTGCGTGCCAAGCTTTGCCGTTGGTCCCTTCGTGGTTACGAATGATGACAACCCCGCCGGAAACAGCGCTACCGCCTATACGCTCAATACGGCTACCGGCGCTCTGACCTTGGCCCGGGTGTTGCATACCGGTGGCAGGGGTCTGGGCGGCGGCTTGCTGGGCAGCATCGGAGTAGCCGTGGCCTCGAACGCCCACTGCCTCTTCGTGGCCGACACGGCCTCGAATGACATCGCGGCTTTCGTGGGTCCCACTTACAATCTGGCCGGCCGCTTTTCCAGTCCCGACGTGAATTTCAACGTGAACAGTGTCGGGGGCAGCATTGTGCTGGCTCCGAATGGTGCGTCGTTATACGGGGCCTACGGCGGCTCCATGAACATCGGAGCCTGGGCAGTCGATCGCAACTGTTCTTTAACTTTCGTGGGTGCCTACGTTCCTTCCGTCGGCGCCGACTTCTTTTCTGAGCTTCGCGTTGCCCCGAATGGCAAATACGTTGTGGTCAGCGTCCCCGACTTCGAAGCCGCCGAACTGTTTGCCATTGGCGTGAATGGCGAACTTACCGACCGCGGCTCGGTGTCCTATGCCGGCAATTCTAACTGCGCCGGCACGGGATGCTTTCCGACTGGCATAGACATTACCCGGGACAGCCAAGTAGTCGTTTTTGGCAATTCTTCTGGCGCCAGCGCCTTGACGGTGAACGTCGGCCGGAGCGGCTTCTCCAATCCTCGGGTATGGACCCTGACCAACACTGCAAACGCCACGGGCGCTACTGTGCCCTTCTTCGCGGCCGCGGGCTACGCGGGTTCCGGTGCTCTCTACTTCGGCATGAGCTCGGGCGCGGTTGTGACGACGAAATTCACCGAAAGCCCACTGAGCATCACCGTTACGAATTCGACCACAATTACTCAGGGTTCGCCGATCAACACCATTGCCGCGACCGGGAACACCCTGGTGGTCGCCGAACCTGCCAATCAGATCGGAGTCTTCCGCATTAATTCCGATGGCTCTTTGACCCTGCTGGAAAATACCATCGACAACAACGCCCAACCTGGGTTTTCGCTTTCCATCTATCCCAACACTCGCTGATTTTTGCCGCACGAGTGGCTCGTCGGTGGACGGCGAAAAGGGCGACCCACCCCCCACCCCGGTCTTCTAGAATCACGGTGGTAGCAATAAATCCCCGCCAAAGCTTTGCCGGAAAAATTGGTCCAGAAGCCGCGAACCGATCGCGGCTTCTGGTCCCGGGAGCAACGGCTAGAAGTTCAACCTCATACCCCACTCCACTTGCCGCGGGGCGCCAAGGGAGAAGATGCCCGAACCGGTGCCAGTTCGCAGTGATTCGCGGCTTGATCCCGATGCGGTTCCGTTAACGCTACCAGCATTACCAACGGCGCCGGGCGTATACGGTGTCAGCGAGTACGGCAGAGGTCCGAACTCATTTCCGAAGTTCGCCAGGTTGAACACGTTAAACGCACTGATGGAGGGTTCAATGTTGAACCGTTCAGTGATTTTGATGGGCCAGGCCAGCGTGGTGCTGACCTCGCGGAAGATACCGTTGCCCACAGCGTCGGATGGCGGGGGAGCTAGAAACGGCTTGTACGCTTGCAACGCCTGCAACTGCGCAGTCGTGAACAAGCCGGTGGCCACCAGCGATTGTCCTGCTGGCGTCAGCGTACCTGCCACTGTGCCATTCCAGGAATTGATCATGTTGGTAAGTGCAGTCGGCGAGACCGAGCGCATGAACTGCCCGGGCTTTCCGGCGGCCTGACCAGAATTTGTCGGGAGGATGTCTTGCACGGTACCATCACCCGTCAAATCACTGTGGAATATCTCGGCCGTACTGGTGACCCCGTTCTGTGTTCCTCCGTTCGCTGCCAGTAACTGGATCGTCGTCGGATGGGGGGTGCCAAAGTTTCCAATCACGCTGAGACGCGGTCCGTGATGCGCAACCTCCGCGGTCAGACCGAACTTGAATGCATCGGTTCGATCCAGCGAAGTTGGGCCGGTGAAGTAACCTGGGTTATTATTGTCAACCGCCGCTGCACTGAAGAACTGGTCGTTGCCGCCGTCGCCGACGAAGCGCGACAAGGTGTAGGCAACGGTCAGGTCCATCGAGGTAAATCCCGGCATCGGATTCACCAGTTGTTGTTTGTAGGACATCTGCAGTGCGTTGTAAGTGGAGCGGCCTTCCGGCACCTCGAAGGCTCCAACCCCTACGTTGCGGTTAACGCCACCAAAAGCTGCGCCGCTCAGATTGGCCGGACCGCCGCCAAAGACATTGCCGGAATCCAATCCGTTGCTGGCAAAGTCATTGATGTTGGCAGTGTGAGTGGTTCCATTGGGACCGGGGCAAGCGCCTGAGGTGATGGCGCCGTCAATCGTCGTAGCGCCACACGCCGCAAGCGTTTTTGTGATCGCGGTATTGGCCGCATTCACATCCAGGAACCGCGCATCGCCGACGTGGTTCTCGTCAATCGTCAGCATAAAGCGGGTGCTGACGTTGCGGATGTAATCTGCGGTGAGCACGCCGCCCTTCCAGATCTCATGTTGCATGCCAACATTGAACTGGTAAGAACGTGCGTTGCGGAAGTTGGGATCAAACGCTGACAAGCCCTGAATACTATTGCTGACCATCAGGGTATTGCCAATGTAGCTGGGGTTCGCCGTCGGCCCCTGCGCCTTCACTGCCGCTTGAAACTCCTGTTGCAGGTCAAATAGCAACGGACCGGCAACGGAGAGCGGCTGTCCGCAGACACCCGAGCCTAGATCCACCCCGTTGATTGAAGTGACATTGCCTTGTCCCGGGATGTTAAACGTGGTTGCGCCAGGGCCATTGCAGCCGAGGGCTGCTTCCTGGAAGAACAGACCCTTGGCCAGCTTGGCGGGACGGTCAAACAGCGTGTTGTTGAAGATGGAGTTTTCGTAGTAGATGCCTGCGCCGGCCCGGATTACAGTCTTACCCTTCTTGGTCGGGTCCCAGGCAAAGCCGATTTGTGGTCCGAACTGGGTGTTGGGTTGATTGACTGCATTGCCCAACCCTGGTCCGAACTGATCCAGCAGCGGAGTGCTTCCGCTACACGGTGCGTTGGCAGCCAGAGGTCCGGCTGCGACCGCCGAGCACGGAATCGAAGCTAGGTCGCTATCCGAACGGCCGGTGTCGCGGTTGTAGCGCAGGCCGTAAGTCCAGGTGAAGTTCGGTTTCATCTTCCAGGAATCGCCGAGATAGAACTGGAAGCGGTTGTCGTGTTGTCCTCCCGCTGGGTAGCCAAAGTTCGGCTTTTCGGTGAAGAACCCCTGGCCGTTACCAAGAACACCCGCCAGGAGCTCGCAGGTGGTGATCTGGCCCGGGACCGCACACGAAGTGGACGTGGTTACAGCCAGCGGTGCGATTCCGAAGAAGCTCGCGAATCCCCCGCCGTTGATGTCATTGAAGCCGGCACCAAAGCGGAAGATATGCGAACCGTACACTTTGCTGCCGTCGTACTTGATCTGCTTGTTGCTTTGGAAGGTCTGTTGCGGTGCCAAAAGGTTCGGCCCCGACAACTGGAGTCCGAGGTCGTTAACGATGATCTCGTCGTTTGGCAGCGGATTGAAAAAGCTTGCACCCTGCGTACCGTCGCCGATCAGGTTGTGGAATTTCAAATAGCCGAAGCGGAAGCTGTGCGACCATGACCCTTTAGACCAGTCAACACCCACGGCGTGCGAAGGAGTGTTGTCCCGGTTCGAATAGACCTGGTAGTTGTAGTTGAAGTTGGCTTCCGATTTGTTCCAGTTATAGGTAAAGCGGTAGAAAACGTGGACGTCTTTGGTCGCCTGCCAGTCCAACTTGCCCGTGACTTCGCTGTCGCGGAACGGCGAAAGGAAGCCGCCGCTTAACGCGCTGAAGGGAGCCGGAATCACCAGGGGCAGCAGACCATCCTGCTTCATGCGTTCGCCGTCAGCAAAGAAGAACAGCTTGTCTTTGATGATTGGTCCGCCTACGCGGCCGCCGAAATTGTTGCGCTGATAGTAGCCGACCTGGGCGCCCGGGAACGAAGCCGTGCCCGCATCCCGGCCGCGGAAGTTATAGAAGGCTTGGCCGTGAATATCGTTGGACCCGGACCGCGTGGTCACGTTGACCGCACCGGCCGAGGTCAACTCGGTGGACAGATCAAGGTTCGACCGGCTGATGTTGAACTCCTGAATGGAGCTCATGCCGACGTTCTGCGTGGTGGTGCCAACGGTTTCATCGCTGATGTCCAAACCATCGAGTTCGATGCGCGGAGTGCGTCCGAAGACGCCGTTGATGGAAATTGAAGAATAACCGGCCTTGGTGGGGTCGAAGGTCTGGCCGTCCTGAATCTGCACGCCCGGTTCGAGTTGCGCGAGATCCAGGAAGTTGCGGCCATCGACCGGCAGCTTGTCAATCTGGTCGCCGGTGATGATGCCCTGCACCGTAGATTGCTCGGTGTTCACCTGGATCGTCGAACCCTGCACCTCAACGACCTGGCTGGTCTCGCCGAGTTCCAGCTTAATGCTGCCGGAAGAGGTGACGCCCACCTGAACCGCAAACGTTTGCTGCGCCGTGCGGAAGCCCTTGGCTTCCACGCGCAAAACGTAGTCGCCGGGGATTAGACCTCCAGAATTGAACGTGCCTGAATTCGTCGAAGTCGTGGTAATGACCTGCCCGGTAGCCTTATGAGTGATGGTGATCGTCGCACCACCGACTACAGCGCCCGACGGGTCAGTAACGGTTCCCTGAATACTTCCTTGGGAAATGGTCGTCTGAGCGATTACCGATGTGCCCATACTGAGCACAACGGCGAAAACCAGTGCAACAAGAAATAACCGCTTAAGTAACATCTTGGTCCTCCTAAACAAAAGTGGGGATCAGATAGTGTTGGCCGGAAAGCAGCCGAGGGAAGGGAGGGAACCCACTCGGCTGCATAACACTTAGAGCGTTTCCGGCAACAACAATCGTTTCCCACCGTGGAAGGATGCAGGCGACGCGCCAGTTAGAAGAAAGGTGAAGCGCTATTCCACGATCATGTCGACCGTGATTACGAAATTATCCGGCTGTGTGGTGAGCGACACAAGGAAGGACGCGCGCATGGTTGAGGTAACCGCCTGCGCTGGCAAGCGCAATCCAAGAAAACATATCGTCCGCCCGATTCAATCACAAACACAACATCACTATATGCGCCTTCTATTCCGGACCTTGGTTCAATCCGTAACTGTTTCATGCACTTTCGCACCTTTTGTCGTACCGAGCTGGCCCGTCTACGTAATGCCATAGGGATGGAAGAGGATCCGGCCTCACGCCAGTTCTTGCCACACGGCGCAATAGATATATTGTCCATTATGGAGTGTCCCGAACGACTACTAAGGTGAAAGTGACTTAGTTTGTGAAATCGACCAACATGTCGTCGTAGAGGGAGCGGTAATGAAGTATTTGTGCGTGGTCTTCTTTGACGAAAAGAAAGTGGATGCTATGTCCGCAGTCTCACTACTCACCTGCTGAGCGTTTTTGACCTAAGGCGCCGACAGCCTCAGTTCCAGTGCGCAAGCGATTCATTCGTCCAGAAAAATGTCGGTCCCGATCCAGGCTGCTGCCAGCGATTTGAGATTGTTCTTGTAGGTCCGTGTAACGGTGTACTCTTTCCCACCCTTTGTACGAAGTCCGTAAGCCCCGGCTGGCCGCGATTGGATCTGCTCCACAGACGAACTGTTCACCAGTGCGGATCGATGAATCCGAACAAAACCGTACGGCTTGAGGATCTCCGCCATGACGGAGATCGACTCCCGCAGCAAATACGAGTCAGACCGACGCTGCAGTGACACATAGTTGCCTTCGGCCTCAACCGCGATGACATCATCGGGATTAATGAAAACAATTTTCCCGTTGGCTTTGATCGCGATTTTGGTCGACTGCCGCTGCTGCGGCAGACCTTCGGCCAATCCGGCGGAGCGCTCCTCCCCGGTTCCTCGAAACGCCGCATCGAAAGCCCTCCTGATCCGGTCTGCGCTGCATGGTCTAAGGACGTGGTCGACAGCACGTTTCTCGATAGCAATGGTGGTGTGTTCGTCGCGCGCAGGCGTCGTTGCGGCAACGGACAGCTGGTAATCGCTTTCTTCCAACCGGTCTTTCGTCATCTCCGGGTTTCCCTTCTTTGGGTGTCGATCACGCTCAGTTTCACCGTGCGATCACCGCATCAAAGAACTTCCGTATATCGTCAAGCAGGAGATCGGGCTGTTCCAGAGCCGCGAAGTGTCCGCCCTTCGGCATCTCCGCCCTTTGTACTACGTTGTAAGTCGGAGTAATCCAGCGAAACGGAGGGACAGCTACCTCCCTCGGAAAGTCCGCATACCCCACAGGAGTCTCCAGGCGCGGCGATGGCGCCGCATCTTCTCCCGTGAGCCGATGCTCACGATAGATTCGCAAGGCGGAGCCCACCGTGTCTGTAACCCAGTAGAGAGTGACGTCGGTCAAAAATGTGTCGCGATCCACCGCCGTAAGAAAGTCGCCGTTGTTGTCCGTAAGCAGCTGAAATTTACCTATCATCCAGGCCAACCACCCAATCGGGGAGTCCGTCAGGGCGTAGGCAAGGGTTTGAGGTTCAGCGGCCTGGAGGAAAAAAAAGCTGCTCTCTGGTCGGTCAAAAAACGAAAACCGTTTCCGCTCCGCATCGCTCATTTGCGCAACTGCCTCCGGGTTCGGCGGATCCGCGGTAATGAGGTTCAGATGCAGCCCGATTACGTGCGCGGGCGCTTGGTAAGCCATGTCGCGGGCTATTAACGAACCCCAGTCGCCACCCTGGATACCGTACTTGGAATAGCCTAAGCGATCCATCAGAACGACTAGGGCCTTGGCCATACGCTGCGGGCCCCAGCCCCGAGTTGTGGTGGGTCCGGAAAATCCAAAGCCGGGAAGCGAAGGAATGATGACGTGGAAGGCGGGGCTATGGCTGTCTTTGGGGTGGGTAAGCGGCTCAATCAATGCGAGAAATTCGACCATCGAACCGGGCCAGCCGTGAATCAACAGCAAGGGTATTGCGTCGGGGCGGGGCGAGCACTGATGGATAAAATAAATCTGCTGTCCGTCAATTTCCGTGGTGAACTGGTCAAAGCGGTTGATCTTCGCTTCTTGCGCGCGCCAGTCGTAGCCATTCTGCCAATAATCCGCCAGCTCTCGGACCTTCTTGATGTCGGCGCCGTACTCCCAGGTCGTGCCGGGAAGTTGATCGGGCCATTTGGTTCCCGCCAACCGGTGCCGAAGGTCGATTAGAACCTGATCCGGAACATGCATTTTGAACGGGCGAATGGTGGGAGGCGCCAGCCGGAATACTGTTGGGGAGATGGCTAAAGAAGCAGGATCCGGCTCTGCCGGTAACTGCGCTTGTCCAAGCGCAGTTGACGGGAACAAAAGCAACGCGGCCAGCAGAAGCCCCCCGCACTGCGAGACGGTCCTTTCCGCTCTCGCAAATCCGGCTTTCACCACGCTCTCACGCTCCAGTCTTGACCGAACTGCCTAGCAAACACGCGGGCGTGACACCCGTATTTCTCTCAACACGGCGTTCTACATTGGTGCCGCCGTTCCATCCGACCACACACCAGTCTCCATCAGGAACATATCGATCGGTTCTGGGTTGCCTTTGTACGATGGAGCCAGTAAGAGTGGAGATCCCGGGAACGGTTCCGACACATTATTTGAGGAGTCCACCAGATTTGCGCCCCATACCGTACCGAGCGGCATGTAGAACATAAGATGGGCCATGTTGTGCCCACCCTTATCAGTTAGGTACGCATCCTTGGACATCATGTAGCTCATCGCCCCCGCCTCAAGAGCCGGCAATTCCTTTTTCTCAATCGCGACCTTGACACTCTCCTTGACGTCTTCTTTCGATTTTCCAGCCAATACCAATTTTGTCCTCATCAAAGTGATCGGCAGCACCGTCCGAGCGGCGGGTGGATTTAAGCAAATCGGACTGCGATTCTTAGGGTTCCAGAATTCGGGACTGTCGAATGGATTCATCCACGCGCGTTCTACCATGCAGACAAAGCCGTTCTTGCCTTCAAACGCCGTTTCATAACCATGGCTTCCGAGGACCATAACTGTCGCATCGCGGGAAATCGACGGCGGGGCCGCGGTCCGTGCCAGAGCAATCTCAGCGTTTCGATCCGCTATCAGGTACTGATCCAGCGGAGCCATGCTGGGATACGGCGTTTTGGCGTCCTGTGCTTGCGCTTGCCGGGCCATTCCTAGCGCAAGGGCCAGCATAAAGACTCCCAATGCGATCATTCTGACGGTCCTTCGTTTCATTTGGTTCTCTCCTTGAATACTTGTGATGCAGACTTAAAGCTCGGGGTCAAGTCGTCGCCGCCGCTTCTGCAGGTAAATCGAACGGCTGGGCGCCAAATCGACACCCCAGCCAGGAAATATCTCCAGTCAGGTACGTCCGCCGCCGCCGCGGTGGAAGGAATCACGATGGGGGCTGGGCCAGGTCTATGGCGGTGGCTCGGAATGCAGTATTCAGGGCACATCGGTATTTTTTGCCAGTCGCCAGAAAAATCTATAACACAACTAGTTAGTATATGCAACTAGTTGTATAATGGTTGTATCATGATTCGGCTACAAGGAATGCCAAGTCGAAGTGGAGGCAGAGTGCGCAAGCATCACCGGTCAGGGTGCGTAATCAACCAAATGGTCGAAATGTTTGGCGATAAATGGAGTCTGCTCGTCATCCGCGACATGATTTTCGTGAACCGAAGGCATTTTCGCGAGCTCCTGACCAAGTCGATAGAAGGGATTGCATCGAATATGTTGGCCGATCGCCTTCAAAGGCTTATCGAGCAAGGGATCATCGTCAAGTCTGATGACGCCAGCCATAAACAGAAAGTCATTTACAGCCTTACGGAAAAAGGCATCGGCTTGCTTCCTCTTCTGATGGAGATGGTTGTATGGGGGCACAAGTATCTGCCGGACTCCAGGCTGAGGGGCTTGGCTCAGGTCCTGGAAGAAGGTGGGCCTAAGCTGTGGGCGGAATTTATGGCTGAACTTCGCGAAACACATCTACGGGAGCCAAACGCAAAAAAAACGGCACGGCGCCCGACGAAATTTGCAGGTATTTCTGCAACGCGGACGCTTCAGGCGGCCTATGAACCGGCGCTGGCTAAGACACCCACGGCTGCCCGGTCGCGGCGCGTGCGCAGGGATTCCAGGTGACCAATCAGGTTTCTTAGTCTCGATCGCAGAATTCGCGGATCTTGCCGTGTGCCCCACTCATTCGCGTTTTTGCGTGGGTGCCGCGTACTGCTCCATCATTGCAACTGCAAGTGATGAAATACAATTGGCGGGTGCCATAATAGCGGATGAGTCCTTTGGTCATGGGGCGAGGGTATCGATTGCGAGGCGTGATTAGATGTGATGGTTTGACGGTGTGATGGTGACAGCACCCACACTTTCGCAAAGTGCGCGAATGTGTGGGGCACCCGACAAGAATGCCACAGCGCAGAAAAATTCAGAGCGATCGTCCGGGTCCAAGCACCGATCAACCCCCTCTCCGGCCACTCACTAGGTTCGTTGACGTTCACATCTTTGCCGCCTGGGCGGCGATTTTCCTCGCGGTTCCCCTGGCATACTGGCCCGCGCTCCATGGCGGCTTGGTTTGGGATGATACCGCCCACGTCATGGCGCCGTCCATGCAATCCCTGCACGGGCTGTGGCGCATCTGGTTCGAGCTGGGTGCCACGCAGCAATACTATCCGCTGCTCTACAGCGCTTTCTGGATCGAACATCGCCTGTGGGGCGACGCTGTGCTTGGCTACCATCTTGCCAATGTCGCTTTGCACGCCTTGGCGGCCTGTCTGGTGGTGTTGATCGTCCGGCGCCTGGCGCTGCCCGGGGCCTGGCTTGCGGGCTTGATCTTTGCCCTGCACCCGGTGTGCGTGGAAGCGGTCGCATGGATCTCGGAGCAAAAGAGCACACTCTCGGCTGTCTTCTATCTGGCTGCGGGGCTGACTTATTTGCATTTCGACCAGAGCCGCCGCCGGTCGCGCTATCTTTGGGCACTCGGGCTGTTCGTGCTGGCCCTGCTCAGCAAGACTGTGACTGCCACCCTCCCTGCGGCGTTGCTGGTGGTGTTCTGGTGGCAGCGGGGCCGGCTCGACTGGCGGCGCGACGTCCACCCCCTGCTCCCCTGGTTCGTGCTTGGCGCAGGCGCTGGCCTCTTCACGGCGTGGGTCGAAAAGACCAGAGTTGGTGCGGAGGGCGCTGGGTTTTCGCTCAGCCTAGCCCAACGGCTTTTGCTGCCAGGCCGCATGATCTTCTTCTATGCCGGGAAACTCCTGTGGCCGTCCAACCTGATATTCACCTACCCGCGTTGGCAGCCGGATGTCACCGTCTGGTGGCAATATCTTTATCCGCTCGGCGTTGTGATTTTAGTGGTCGTACTCTGGAGCCTGCCCCGGCGCGGCCCGCTGGCGGGTTTCCTGATCTTCTGCGGCACCCTCTTCCCGGTGCTGGGTTTCCTCAATGTCTATCCCTTTCGGTACTCTTTCGTTGCCGACCACTTTCAGTATCTGGCCAGCCTGGGGATTATCGCGCCCGTGGCGTGCGGGCTGGTGCTGGGAATCTCGCGAATCTCGCCGGGGAAAAAGGCTAACACGGCAGTGCTGCTGATGGTGCCAGCCGTTCTCGCCATATTGACCTGGCGGGAAAGCGGCATGTACAGCGATAGCCAGACGCTCTACCGGACCACGCTGGCGCGTAATCCGAACAGCTGGATGGCGCACGACAATCTGGGAATCATCCTGGCGCAAACTCCCGGCCGGCTGCCGGAAGCGATTGCCGAGTTCGAGGCCGCGGTGCGGCTGAATCCTGCCAACTCGCATGCGCATGTGAACCTGGGCAATGCACTGGAGCAAGTGCCCGGCCAACTGCCGCAGGCAATCGCTGAGTACCAGGCGGCATTGCGGATCGAACCCGACTATGCCGAGGCGCACAGCAACCTCGGGTTCGCGCTAGCGCAAATTCCCGGCCGGCTGCCGCAGGCAATCGCTGAGTACCGGGCGGCATTGCGGCTTAGACCCAGTCTCGCGGATACCCACGACTACCTGGGGATTGCTCTCGCGCAAACGCCCAGCCAATTGCCGGCGGCGATTGCTGAATACCAGGCGGCGCTGCGCTTTAATCCCAACCATGCCGAAGCGCACTACAATCTAGGGAGCGCTTTGGCGCAAATGGGGCGGCTGCCAGAGGCGATTGCCGAATTCCAGGCGGCATTGCGAATTCACTCCGACGACGCGGAAGCGCACAACAACCTGGGAGTCGTTCTGGCGCAAACGGGGCGGCTGCCAGAGGCGATTGCCGAATTCCAGGCGGCATTGCGAATTCAGCCGGACTACGCGGAGGCGCAGAATAACCTGAGAAGTGCCTGGTCGAAAATGCCGGGCGAGGTACGTCCTCGCTGAAGCGGCGCCATCATACGGTCTACTCTCGATTCCGCACTAAACCACGGACGGGGCACCCCAAAGAGTTGGATTAGATGCGTAGGTGGGCCGGCCCCTAGCTCTTGTCTTTCACCACGTCTCTTTCCACCACGCCGTCCTTGATGTGAATGACGCGATGGGCGAACTCGGCGATGTCGTGTTCGTGGGTCACCAGCACGATGGTGTTGCCCTGCGCCTGCAGACGATCGAACACCGCCATGATTTCGTTTCCGGTTTGCGAGTCTAGGTTGCCGGTGGGTTCGTCGGCGAGAATGATCGATGGGCGGTTCACCAGCGCGCGCGCGATCGCGACTCTCTGGCGCTGTCCGCCGGAGAGTTCGTTGGGCTTGTGCATCATGCGATCCGCCATGCCCACCGAGGCCAGCGCCGCCTTCGCGCGTTCCGCGCGTTCGTCGGCAGGAACACCGGCATAGATGAGCGGCAGTTCCACATTGTGCAGCGCCGTGGCCCGGGCCAGCAGGTTGAAGGTCTGAAATACGAATCCGATTTCCTTGTTGCGGATGTGCGCCAGTTCGTCGTCATCCAATTCGCTCACCAGTTGGCTATTCAGCCAGTACTGGCCTTTGCTGGGAGTATCCAAGCAACCAATCAGGTTCATCAGAGTTGATTTCCCCGATCCCGACGGGCCCATAATGGCAACGTATTCGTTGCGCTGGATGGTGAGATTAACCCCGCGCAGGGCGTGCACCTGCTCCGATCCCATGTCGTAGGTTTTCCATAAATCGACGGTGTTGATCATGAACGCGTCGGGAGGCGCCGACACTGCGGGTGGGGAAAAATTGAGTACTTCAGCGGTTGCCATTCTCTTCTCCTGGTCCTCTGGGGACACTAACGGCTCTCCGATCTGGTGTCACAGCCCAGCCTGGCTCTCCATTGGACGAACCATGGCCGCGAAAGTTATGTTTCTTCTTCTTCCTTCTTTGGGGCCGAGTTATCGACCTTTACGCTGCTGCCCGGACGCAATGTCCGCAAGACCTTGTAACTGCCGGTGACGATTTCGTCGCCGTCTTTAAGTCCTTTTAATACTTCGATATCCGCGGTACCTGCGATACCCGATTCGACCGCCACGAACTCCGCCTTATGATTGCGAAGGATAAAAACGCCCTGGATCTCCTCTTTTTTATCATTAGACACAGTTTTGGGCGGCGCGGCGGCCTCGACCGAACCTTTTTCGCTTTGCGGAACCAAGTCTTCCCGCCGCCGTACCGTCAAAGCCTGGATGGGGATGGTCATGGCGTTGGTCCGCGTGGCGGTGGTGATCTTGGCCGTGGCGGAAAGACCGGGCCGCAAGTCTTCCGGCGGATCCTGGATGGTGACCACAACCTTGAAATCCTTGGCTTCCTGGCTGCTGCCGGTTTGCTGGGAAGTGGAAACGCCGGTGGAGCGGACGATGGCGTTATCACCGATCTGCGTCACCACGGCTTTGAAAATTTTCTTGGGAATTGCGTCAATGGTCACTTGCGCTGGTTGACCGAGTTGCACATTGACGATGTCAGTTTCATCCACCTGGACCTCGGCGGTGATGATCGACATGTCGGCGAGCGTCATCAGCGTGCTCCCGGGAGCGTTCTGGATTCCCATGACTACGGTTTCGCCTTCCCGCACCGGCAAGTTGGTGATGACTCCGTCAAACGGGGCTTGGTACGTAGTTTTCTTCAAGACGTCAGTTGCGTGAGTGAGATTAGCGACGGCCTGTGTGACCCGGCGGTCAGCCGAGTCTTTCTGCGCCTTAGCTTGGGCGAGCCGCGCTTCGGCTTGCGCCAATCCTGACACTGCCGTCTGGTGGGCTGCCTTTTGATTGTCATATTCGGACTTCGCGATCAGCGCGTCCTTAAATAAACCCTGAGCGCGGGTCCAATCCAGTTCGGAACGTTCAGCATCAGAATGGGCGCGGTTGAGGTCGGCCTGTGCTGTATTGCGCCCAGCCTCGGCGGCAACAGCATCGGTGCGAGCCGCTTCCAGCGATGCCTGCATGGCATCCATGTCCGCTCCGGCCTGCACGTTTTCCAGTTGCGCCAGCATCTGTCCCTGCTTTACCCGGTCGCCTTCCTTTACGTAGAGCTTGGTGATCTTGCCGAAGGCATTGGCGCCGATGTTCACGTACGTCTTCGGCCTGACTTCTCCGGACGCGCTGACGATCGCTGCCAGGTCTTGCCGCTGCACCTTACCGGTTTGCACCGTGACCACGTTCTTGTGGCTCTGATACACGGTAAAACCGACGATGGCGGCCAGCAGTATGACCGCACCTACGCCAATCGCAATTTTCTTCCAGGTACTCATTGCTTCCCCATATGCGTCCCGGAGCCGGCCCGTCCTGGGGCCGACTCATAAAGCTGGCTGATCCCCCGGCCCGCCGGGGACGACGGGGTACACACCCTCAGATACGGCTATCCCCGCGCAAAAGTTCCCCATGGTTGGAACGGCCAGAACTGCCAGAAATGCAGCGGATTCACCCGCTAAATGTTGATTATAGCGTGCCCGGCAATGGGGAGAATGTCCCTGGGATTCTCTCCGTTAACAAGGCTGACTCCGCTGCCCTGCTGCAGCCCTCAAGGAACAATTTTCTCCTCATCGGTCATCCTTTCACTGTCGCTGCTTACTGGGTCTCCAAGAACAGGCGGCATTTAAACGACTTAAGCCTGTCCCCCTCACTTTGGCAGAGCAGTTGCTCCTCTCCTCGTCAATACACAAATCCCTCCCCCAAGGAGAACTGGAATGAAGAAAGTTCAAAAAGCATTGCTCCAGATGTTGCCCGTAGCGGCGTTGATTGTGGGCCTTTTCATAAGCCAACCTTCAATGGCGCAGAACTCCGCTAACCCCGATCCCAACGCTCAACAGCAATCCATGCCGCAGACAGCCGATCAGAATCAGGCAGCGGAGACCGCAACCTTCACCGGAAAAATCGTGAAGTCCGGAGGCAAACTGGTTTTGACTGACGCTGATGGTAAGACCAACTACCAACTTGACGACCAGAAGAAAGCGAAACAGTTCATGAACCAGAACGTGACAGTCACGGGCGTTCTGGATGCTTCCACCGGGACCATTCGCGTGAGTGCGATCGACCCGGCGTGATGGTTCGGAAGCGGGCGGTGCGCCCCCGCCCTTCTCTCTTCTCTTTCCACGACAGACCAGCCTTCGGCATTGTAGTTGGTTGCTACCTGGCCATCACCAAATTCGCAGCCGGAGATTGATGCATGCGACTGCTGAGTGTTCGGCTCATCGTTTCCCTGATTCTCGGTAGCACCCTGGTGTCTCTGCTTTTCTCATATTCGGAAGTGGTGGGGGAAAAGCGCAATTTGCGCAATGACCTGGAGCACCGTGCCGAAGTACTGGGGGAGAGCCTTGCCAGCAACGTCGAGCGATCATGGGGGTCAGGCTCAGAAGCTGAATTGCAGCGACTGGTACAGCGCTTTGGCAACCGTGAGCATCTGTTGGGAGTCGCGGTCTACGACCGCCGCGGGAGTCTGGTGGCGATGACTTCCGAGCTTGGGAAGCTACTCACCGCCACTCCCCCGGCGGTGACCAAGGCGATCTCCGAGAGTCACGAACAGAGTTCCTTCATCCGCTTGGCTGGCCAACCGGCGCACGTCCTGGCTTTGCCTCTCGACCGGCAGAATGAAGTAGTGGGCGGCCTCGCAGTGGTGCACGAGGCAAGCTATATCCACCAACAGACGCTACGGGCATGGCGCGAAGCATTCCTGCGAGTCCTCGCCCAGGTCTTCCTGATTGTGCTGGTCACGTTGTTAATCGTGCGCTGGAGCATCGCGGGCCCGATCGCCCGGGCGGCGCAATGGATGCGAGCACTTCGCACGGGAAAAGTTTCGTCCCGACAGGAAATTCCCGACCTCGATCTTTTTAGGCCTCTGGCACGCGAGGTCGCCACCCTGGCCGAGAGCCTCAATCAGGCACGCAATGCCGCGGAGAATGAAGCCCGCTTGCGGGAGGCCGTGGAATCGATGTGGACAGCGGATCGGCTCTCGGTCCAAGTTCGCACCCGCCTGGATGGCAGCCGGATTTTTGTGGTGTCCAATCGCGAACCCTACATGCATCAGCGCAACGGGAAGACGATCTCGGTGGTGGTTCCGCCTAGCGGTCTGGTGACGGCGCTGGAGCCAGTCCTCAATGCCTGTGATGGCACCTGGATCGCCCACGGCAGCGGAGACGCGGACCTGGAAGTTGTGGACTGCAACGACCGCTTGCGGGTTCCGATGGAGGATCCTCGCTACAGCTTGCGCCGGGTGTGGCTGAGCAAGGAACAGGAGGAAGGTTACTACTACGGTTTTGCCAACGAGGGGCTATGGCCCCTCTGCCATATCGCTCACACCCGTCCGACCTTTCGCGCCAACGACTGGCGGCATTACCAGGAGGTAAACCAAAAGTTCACCTCGGCGGTACTTGAGGAAATCGAAGACATCTCCAAACCCGTGGTCCTGGTCCAGGACTATCACTTTGCGCTGCTGCCGCGACTCATCAAGGAAAAGCGGCCGGATGCCCGGGTGGCGATTTTCTGGCACATTCCCTGGCCCAACCCGGAAGCCTTCGGCATCTGCCCCTGGCAGCGGCAGCTTGTGGATGGCCTGCTGGGCGCCGACCTCATTGGTTTTCACATCCAGTCGCATTGCAACAACTTTCTGCAAACCGCGGACCGCATCGTCGAGTCGCGCGTGGACTGGGAGCATTTTTCTGTGCTGCGCCAGGACCACCGCACTGCGGTTCGTCCTTTTCCCATCAGTGTTAACCTAACCCCGGAAGATGAGTCCTGCGAGCACACCAACCAGGGACTTAACTACCTGGAACGCTCGGCCTTGTTGCGCGGTCTGGGAGTCGAGGCCACCTTCTTTGGGATCGGGGTTGACCGGGTGGATTACACCAAGGGGATTCTCGAACGCTTTCTGGCGGTGGAGCGTTTCCTGGAGAAGTGTCCCAACTATCAAGGAAAATTCAGCTTCGTGCAGGTCGGCGCCCCCAGCCGCACTCACATCAAGCGCTACCACGACTTGCTGGCCGAAGTTGAGGCCGAGGCGGAGCGCATCAACTGGCGCTTTCAGACAAGCAAGTGGAAGCCCATCGTATTTCTGAAACGGCAGCACAGCCACAGCGAGATCGCCCCCTACTACCGCGCTGCCGATCTGTGTCTCGTCACCTCGCTGCACGATGGCATGAATCTGGTGTCGAAGGAATTCGTGGCCGCCCGCCATGACGAACGCGGGGTGCTGATCCTGAGCCAGTTCACCGGCGCGGCTCGCGAACTGCGCGATGCCCTGCTGATCAACCCTTACGACATCGACCATACCGCCGATGCCATCCGCCAAGCCCTGGAAATGGCGCCGGAAGAGAAACAACTGCGCATGCATCGCATGCGCAAGATCATCAGGGAACACAATATTTATCGCTGGGCGGGAAACTTGATCACGGAGCTTTGCGAGGTTCGGCTGGATGCGCCGGAGGACGCTCAGGAAAAACTGCGGGCCAGCGTTTCGTTCGCATGATTCCAACCAGAAAAGGGAGGAGACCCTGAGGACGCAAGTGCAATCCACGGTTGAGTCGTTCTTGCGAACGGTCGCGGACGCACCCCGGTCCCTGCTGCTGCTCGACTACGACGGAACTCTGGCGCCATTCCGCAGGGAGCGCGATCAGGCCTTTCCGTATCCCGGCGTTGTTTCGGTCCTGCAGAAAATCATCCACAACTCTCGCACTCGCGTGGTCATCATTTCCGGCCGAGATGCAGAGGACACCATTCGGCTCCTGGGGATTCAACCCCCGCCGGAAGTGTGGGGACTTCACGGTTCGCAACGGCTGAAACCGGGTGGCCCAGCCGAGATCCTGGATCCAGATCCGGCGGCCTCAGAGGCCCTTGCGGCGGCCGACGACTGGCTGGGGTACCAGCAACTGCGGCATCTGGCGGAGTTCAAACTTGGAAGTATTGCGGTTCATTGGCGGGACCTGGACGAGTGGGAGGCAGATCAAATTCGGGGACGGATACTGCTGGGTTGGATCCACATTGCCCAGGACACCGGCCTCAATGTGTTGGAATTCGATGGCGGTGTGGAAATCCGGGCTGCGGCGACGGACAAAAGCGGTGCCGTCTACACCATCATGAACGAGATGGCCCCGGACACTCCCGTCGCTTACCTCGGCGACGACAGCACCGATGAGCACGCCTTCCGGGCGGTGAACGATCACGGATTGAGCGTCCTGGTCCGCGCCCACTGGCGGCGCACGGCGGCACAGCTATGGATCAAGCCGCCGGAGGAACTGCTTGATTTTCTGGAGCAATGGCTGGGTGCGTGTCAGAAACAGGACTCTCTCGGCAACCAAGGTGCAGCGGCGGGTGTGAACAGATGACTACTCCAGCGGTCGCACTAACTTTCCAGCGCCAGCCGGCGAAGCCTTTCTATTTCAATACTTCAGCACATCTGCTCCGCATCACCACCCAAAGAGCGAACAGCCTCGCGGACTTCCTGGAGGCGCTGCGGAAATGTCCCGAGGATTCCATCTTTCAGCACAGCTTCCGCACGCTGCAGGAGCACCACTTTATTCGCGAGGGTTTCTCCAACGATTTTGCCCACTGGACACTCTCTGCCTGCAACGAACCCGGCCTGGCCGAAAGATTGGCCAGCGTAGACGTCAGAGAATTTACTTCGGTGGCCGAACTGCGAGAACGATTTGTTCAGATCGTCGCCGAGTTCCTGCGCGACAATCCGGCCGCAGGACTGCGCCTGGCAGAGGACACTTTCTATTTCTGCGCCTCCGACATTGTAGTAATGCCAACCAGTTTTGTCGCCGGCACCATGCAGGACTTTGCTGAAGGGCTGCGGAAGGTCAGCGTGCATTCCATCCACCATCATTTCATCGAAGCCCGGCTCCGGCTCAAGCTGATGTCCAACGATTTCTCGCAATGGCTGCACGAGGACGCAGGCTTGACCGAGACCGCGCGGGAACTGAACCGCATCGACATCTACACTGCGACGCTCGAAAACGTCCGCGCGCAAATGGTGAAAATTGTGGAACAAGCATTGACCTAGACGACGATGAGCGAACCAACCGAAACCGTGAAACCGGCAGACTCGGCAAGCCCCCCACTGGCGTCAGAAACCCCGTTTGCTTCTCGGCCATCTCCCCGGTCCATGCCTGCGCCGCCGGAGCCAAGAACTTTGCCCCGGACCTGGGAAACGCCTCCGGCACCGGTGCCACCGCCCCATTTAGATGACTATCGCAGCATCGTGGGGACCGCTGAAATCGACGAGTTGCGTTTTCTGGCGGGCGCAGTTAAGGGCAAGACCTTGAAGATGGTCAACTCCACCGCGGTCGGTGGAGGAGTCGCGGAAATGCTGAGCCGCCTGGTCCCGCTGCTTAACGAGGTCGAGGTGCTTACGCACTGGGATGTGATCACTGGCGGCAATGACTTCTTCGAAGTTACCAAGGCGTTTCATAACGCGCTGCACGGCAGTGAGTACGATTTAACACCGACTGCGGAAAAAATCTTTCTGATGTACAACGAGCAGAACCGCCAGCGGATGCAGTTTTCGGAAGACCTGGTGGTGATTCATGATCCCCAGCCGGCCGCGCTCATTCGCGCCCGTCGAGACTCGGCCGCCCGCTGGGTGTGGCGCTGCCACATTGATCTGTCCAATCCCGACCCACGTGTGTGGGGCTTCCTTAGGCCTTTTATTGAGCAATACGACGCAGCAATTTTTTCCTCTCAATCGTTTGCGCGCCAGTTGCCCATCCCGCAGTACTTGTTCTATCCGTGCATCGACCCGCTGTCTGAGAAAAACAAGGAGCTGGAAGATAGCTTTGTCCAGAAAGTGTGTGACGAATTTGGAATCGATCGCTCCCGGCCCATCGTGACTCAGGTCTCACGCTTTGACCGGTTGAAGGATCCGGTGGGAGTAGTGCAGGCCTTCAAGCTGGCCAGGAAGTACGTCGATTGCCAACTGGTGCTGGCTGGGGGAGGAGCGAGTGATGATCCCGAAGGCGCGGTCGTTCTCGGAGAAGTCAAGGAGGCGGCGGGCGATGACCCGGACATTACTATTCTGGACCTTCCCCCCTGGTGCGCACTGGAAATCAACGCTCTACAGCGGGCCTCGACGCTGATTGTTCAGAAATCCATCAAGGAGGGGTTCGGGCTCACGGTCACAGAAGCGCTTTGGAAAGGGAAGCCAACCATCGCCGGCGCGGTTGGGGGCATCCCCAACCAGATCATTCACAAACTGACGGGTGTGTTAGTGCACTCAGTGGAAGGGTGTGCTTACCAAATCCGTTATCTCCTCACGCATCCCGAGTTTGCTGCTGGGCTCGGAAAAAACGGGCGCGAGCACGTGAAGGAAAATTTTCTGATGACCACCAATGTGCGGCGTTGGCTGCTACTGCTCCGGATTCTGCTATCTCGCGAGGCAACACCCTAGAAAGAGCGGGGAGGGAAGGTGGCAATGGACAAAAGCCAGTTGCTGTTGGGATCTTCGATAGGGGAGCCGGGAGCTTCAGACATGGAACACTGTCCATTCGACGCTTGGACCCTGACCTCGGCGATGGTAGAGGGCGTGCCAAACTCAGCGATGTATACACCCTGGCCATTTCCCTTCGGGCTGGCCAACGCCAGGCCGGCCAGATACGACCATGAGGATGAATACCCTCGCAGCAGGTTCGACACGCAGCCCTTGGTCAAGGTTCCGTTCTGGCTGTCAAAGAAAGCCGCGGTGATGTGGTCCCCCTGGGTGTTGCTGATGTAGAGGATGTTCTCGTCCGGACTCAGCATGATGTTGCTGGAACTGATGCTCGCGGCCGATTTGTATACCACGGTCGGGCTCAATTTGCCGGAAGAAATGTCCGACACTTCCACCATGGTCGAAGTCGAAGTATCGCCGAAGAGGGCGAAGCGCCCGTCCTGAGTGATGTCCACACCACTGGGATAGCTGCTGCCGTCGAAGGAGCCGGTCGAAATCTGCTGGTCTCCATTCGACACCGGCATCACGGAGACGAGGCTGAACGATTCAATCGAACCATCGCCGTAGGTAGCAACCAGAGTGTTGCCATGCACCGCCATGCCGTCGATGGCGCCGCCTTGCAGGCCGCCAACCGTGATATCGTCGATGAAACTTAGCCCGCAACCCGGCTCGATCTGAAACGTGCCGATGGTGTTCGAGTCGGTGAAGCTGGCATACAGGTATTGCGCGTTGAGCGCGAGACCAACTCCATTGGAAAGGCCGGTATCGGTGGGCGACCCTTGAGCATGCCCGAGCAGGGTCAATGTATTTACGTCCACGCCGTCGATTTCACCGGATGCGGCGTCAGAGGCGAACACGCACTGATTGCCGCTGGCGTTGAGCGTTACGATCCGATTTGCCGGGAAGTAGCCGCCCTGAGCTCCGGTGACGCCGATCATGACCTGCTGTTTCAGAGTCAGCTGGCCATTCGCCTCGATGGTGTAAAACGTAAGGCTGTTGGGGAAGAAATTAGCGCTAGGGTCGTCGTTGGTGATCAGATAGTGAGGGGTAATGGCAGCTGTGGCCAATCCGCCGAGCAAGGAAAGTCCTGCCAGCATCACGCCGCTACGGAAGAGTCGCCTTAAGAATGCGATTGGCATTTCTGTCTCGATAGTCGGAGGCCAGAATTGGCAGGCACCCTTAATCAAGAAGCACCGCGCCCATCCCGCTTCTGCGGACGGGCGCGGTGGATAGTTAGTTGACCGTAACGCTCACGGCCGGCGAGGGAATGCCATTCGCCACTACCACCAGCGAGCTCGCTCCCGTCTCCATGCCCGCAGGCACATCGAAGTTAGTCGACACCGGTGTGCTGCCAGTGGCTACACCCATGCTGCTGTGATCGTGGGTGGTGGCGTAGAAAACGTGCTTGGTGGCATTGTTGGTGATCCGAACCAGCGGGTAGTTGGTTGCGGTTTGATATTCGTCGCCGAACGCGTTCGCCTGCGACATACCGTTGAATTGAGTTCCGGAGATTTTATAAGTGCTTCCCCGAGTCACGCTGGAGGGACAGTTGGTAATGGCCGGAGCCCACGCCGGATTATAGGTTCCGGGCGAGTTGTAGACTCCGGATCCGCCGAGAAGAATTTGGCCGGTGGGGAGAACCATCAGGCTGTTGAAGTCAGCAGACAAGCCAGCCGTGAAGTTGGTTCCGTCCCAGGTGTACAAGGTCCCGGTATTGGAGCCCTCGACCATCACATTGCCATTGGTCAGCAATACGGCGAATGAATCGCCGGCGTTATCACCATTGGGAAAGTCCGGCCCCACGGTCCAAGTACCGGGGTCGGTCAACTCGGTTCCGGGTGTATAGATCGCGGTATGCCCAGCCCCGCCGGTGATGGTGTAAGAGCCAGTGGCAAAGACGGCGCCATCAGGACGCAGAATCGCCGGACCGATTTCTCCAGGCGGGTAATAGCAGTATTGCCCGTTGGGGCCGAACTGAAGGCAGCCGTAGGGGGAAGGCGAGTGCAAGTCAACAATGGTGCTGCCGGCAGTTTCCCACTTTCTCAGGGTAGGGAAGAACCTCTCAGAGTTAGGGGCGTTCTTCACATCGGCGGTCAAGATGGTGCCATCGGGCATGAGCGTCCAGCCCTCTTCGGCGTTGAAATCGCTCTTGCCGGGGGCAACGCCCTGTATCCATTGCATGGTCTTGGGATTGAGCGCAGCCACGTTCTTGACCAGTTTGTTGCCAATAAGAAATGTGCCATTGGGCAGCATTGACGAGGGAGAATCTCCGATATACGACCAGCCCGGCGGGGGCTGGAGCGGAGTCCATACATTGGTTTTGGGATTGTAAACCGCCCCCAGATTGGTCAGTACGAAATTACCAAAATTGTATTCCCCGCCCTCAATCAAGAGCCGGCCATCGGCCAGCACCTGAGAGGCTTCGGCATCCGGCGCATATCCGGAGGGAAGACTAGCAACTTGGGTCCATGTCCCATTCACATAACTCCCGGTGATGTCGGGAGTGAGTTTCCACCAATCGGAGTCATTTCCGCCTTGAGCCAACACGGTACCATCGGTCATTTGATAGCTCAAGACCACACCGTCGGGGGCTGAGTGAGTCAATCGCGTAATCGACTGCGCCTGCGAAACGCAGGTGAGTCCGAGCAGAAGCACGGAAAACACAAGAAGAGAGAATTTTTGCAAGATGGGTCACCTTTCCTGAGAGCAACTGAGGTCCGTATTCTGCCAGGGGGAGAACCGGGCAGGGCCGCCATCTTAGCAAAAAGACCGCTTTCGGGCAAAGCATTCCAGCGGCCCTTCTACGGGTCTAGATAGCTGATGCGCGGGCCATTACGGCGTGCAGCATTCGCCGGTCGCGGTTAGTCGGACGAAGCCACCGTGTGGCGGGCGCGGGATCCCGAAATGGGCTTCAGACACTCGACCCGCGAGCACCCCGAGAAGCCAACCGGCCCGGCCCACCTCCAGCGAGGCCGGGCACCCTCGCCAAGGTTGCCTGCATCCTACAAACGGGGGCTTCGCGCATCGTACAATTTGTTTAGAACGTGATGGTTAACCTTGCTTTCCGGTTGCTGAAGGACATAAAATGAGTTGCATCAGAGTGTCCACGAGGAGTGTCCCGTCTATGTTCCGGGTAGGGTTACGTTGGCAGCCTTTTTTCATATCCCTGTCGTTGCTGGTTTTCGCCGGACTGCCCGTCCTTGCCCAAACCTCGAATCCGGGGAGCCCGGAGCAAAGCACAACTCCTTCCGCACAGCCGGCTCCGTCGGCTGATCCGCTCAAGCGCCCGGTCGGCGAAAAGCAGAAAAAGAAGAACGCCAAAGCCCTGACTGCGGAACTGGAGGGGTCCTATAAGAAGTGGCTCAATGAGGACGTGGCTTGGATCATCACCGATGAAGAGCGCCGGGCCTTCAAACAGCTCTCCAACGATGAGGAGCGCGACCAGTTCATCGAGGCTTTCTGGCAGCGTCGCGATCCCACTCCGGACACCGAAGAAAACGAATTCAAAGAAGAACACTACCGCCGCATCGAGTATGCCAACGAACACTACTCCGCGGGAATTGCCGGCTGGCGCACGGATCGGGGCCGCATCTACATCATCTACGGACCTCCGGACGAGATCGACGGCAATCCTGGTGGCGGAGCCTACGACCGCCCGATCGAGGAGGGTGGCGGCTCAACGACCACCTATCCCTTTGAAGACTGGCGTTACCGCTACCTCGAGGGGGTTGGGCAAGAAGTCATCATCGAGTTCGTGGACAAGTGCATGTGTGGCGAATTCCACATGACCCTCGACCGCGGCGAGAAAGATGCGTTGCTATACACTCCCAACGCCGGTCTGACGCTGTACGAAGGAATGGGTTTGGCCTCGAAAGCCAGCCGCTTGGATCAAGGCGGGCTAGAGACGCTTGGAGTCGGGCCTTCGACCGCGTCGCAGAATGCCAAGGAATTCGACCGCTTGGAGCAATACTCCAAGCTTCAGGCTCCGCCGCCAGTTAAGTTCAAGGACCTGGAAGAAGTGGTCAGTCACAAGATCAGCGTCAACCTCATGCCCTTCGATGTACTGGCAGATTTTGTGAAAGTGACGAGCGATACAGTACTGGTGCCGGTGACCATTCAGATCAAGAACCGCGACATCACCTTCGTTAACAAGGATGGTGTGCAGCGTGGAACCGTGAACATTTTCGGCCGTGTCACTACCCTGACCGGACGGGTCGCGCAGACCTTTGAGGACACCGTACAGGCGGACGTTCCGGCGGAGTTGCTGGCCAAGGCGGCGGAGAATTCGCAGGTCTACTGGAAGGCGCTTCCCTTACGCCCAGGGCGTTACCGTTTCGACATCGTGGTGAAGGACGTCAACGGGGATCGCGTGGGCAGCTGGAGCAAGGGCGTGCAGGTGCCGGATTTCGCCGACGACCGGCTGACGGCCTCTTCGCTTATTGTCGCTGACCTGATGGAGCCGGTGGCGGCGAAGAATGTGGGAACGGGGAGTTTCGTGATCGGCGCGACCAAAGTGCGTCCCCGGGTTCCACCGTCCGACGGCAAACCGGTGACCTTCAAACGCGGACAAAAGATGAGTTTCTGGATGCAGGTATATAACCTGACCGTGGACGAGAAGACCCACAAGCCTTCGGCAACGGTGGAATACAACGTGATCAATGCGGCGACCAACGCTGCCGTGGTTCATACCGTTGAATCCACCGAGCAGATGGGTAATATTGGCGAGCAAGTGACCCTACAGAAGAGCCTCTCGGCCGCCAACCTTAACCCAGGCGTTTATCGCATCCAGATCAAGGTGAACGACAACATTTCCAAGCAGACGGTCGACCCCACGGCCACGTTTGCCGTAGAGTGACCGCGGAGGCTTGGACTACCGCGAGGTGGTGGGTGATGTTCCGTAGGTTCGTGTGGCTGGTGATGGTTTGTGGCCTGTCGCTTCCGCTCTGGTCGGCGGACCGCCCCGGCTCCATTTCCGGCTACGTGCGCAGCGCCAGCGGGGTGCCGCAGATGGGTGCGGTTGTCGAAGTGCTGGGCGCGGCGGCACAGGCAGTCGAAGTATTCTCGGACGAAAACGGATACTACTCCGCGAGTGGCCTTCTTCCCGGTGTCTACAACATCAAGGTTTCGGCAGCTTCCTTTCTCCCCACCATTAAAGAAGGTGTAGGCCTCAGGCCGGGAGCCCGAGTGCTGGTCAATCTCACGCTCAACACGCTATTTGAAGCCATCAAGGTAGCGCCAGTCAGAGGTCCCGCAGAGGCGGACGATTGGAAGTGGGTGCTGCGTTCGGTGTCAAACCGGCCTATTTTGAGGCTGATCGACGACCAGTCAGCGGATTCGGGAGGCGAAGCGCAAAAGAGTGAGCACGATTTACGTGGCAGCCTGTCCCTGGTCGCTGGTTCCGCGGCGGAGGGTTTTGGGAGCGCTTCTGATTTAGGCACTGGCTTCTCGCTGGAGCGATCGATTTTTTCTTCCGACACCATCGGATTGCAAGGCAACGTCGGATATGGCGGCGTTTCTCCCGCCTCGGTCCTGCGGGCATCGTTCAGCCACAAAATGGACGATGGTAGCGAGCCCTCATTTGCCTTGACCATGCGAAATCTGCCTGCACCCGATCTCGGCCTGCACGCATTGCAGGCCTTCTCACTGACTACCGCCGACAGCTTTGCGCTGGGCGATGTGGTCGAACTTCACTTTGGCAGCGAATTGCAAACCATTCAGTTCCTGGGACGGGTGACCGCGTTTCGGCCCTTCGGATCGGCGGATGTTCATCTTTCACCCGACACGGTCGTGGAATACCGCTACGCCACCTCCGAACCCAACGACCGTCTGGACAAAGGCTTTGATAGCGCCCCCGCCGACCTGAGTGAGTCGGGGCCGCGCATGAGCATGGTGGGCTACGCTTCCGCGCTGGAGCATCCGCATCATCACGAAATTTCGCTCTCCCACCGCGTGGGCAAGACCAGCTTGCAGGCGGCGGTTTTCTACGATCGCGTGGTGGATCCAGCTTTGACCGGCGTGGGCGAGTTCAGCACCGACAATGGCACTGTCCTGCCCGATATCTATTCCGGGACCTTTACCTACCAAGGCAGCGATCTTAAGACCGAAGGCGTCCGCTTCGTAGTGCAGCGCAAGCTGGCCGATGACATTACTGCGACTATGGATTTTGAATACGGCGGTGTGTTGGATTTGGAGAGGCCGGGAGTTCACCTCGAAGATGCGCAGCAATGGATCGGCACCCGCGACCGCCACAGCGTTGCCGGAAAGATCAGTGGTGTGATGCCGAAGACCAAGACCCGCTGGATCGCGTCCTACCGCTGGATTAATCAGGACGCACTTACGCCCGTGGATATGTTCAACGCCTCGGCCGGGCGCGCCGACCCTTATCTGAACCTCTTCTTCCGGCAGCCGTTACCCGGCAACGGTTTCATCCCCGGACATTTCGAGGCGGTCATTGATCTGCGCAACCTTCTCGCCGAAGGCTACGTGCCAGTGGTGGGACACGACGGGCACACTGTGTATCTGGTGCAGTCGGCGCGGGCCGTCCGCGGCGGATTAAACTTCACATTCTGAGCGCTCGCGCGGGAACGGACCCCATCCCTAAAAACAAAAGCCGCAGCGGGCTGCGGCTTTGCCTCCAACCGGAAAGCTTGACGCTAACCTAGTTGTGCTTGTCTTTGTAAATGCTCTTGCTGACGTGGTTCTGCTGGCGATTGATCTTGTTCTGCTCCGCCTTGGTCAAGTGGCCGTTGTTCTTCGCCATGTCTCGTTTTTCTTCGTTCTGTATGTGGTTTTCCCGATTTTCCAGGTTGGCGGTTTCCTTCGGACTCAGCGAGCCATTCTTGACGCCGTTGGCGATGCGCTGCTGCTGAGCTTCCTGGCGGGCGTTGACTTCATTCACCCGCGGATGGCCAGGATCAACCACGCCCGGTCCCGCGCCTGAAGTTGTGCTGGTTGTGGTTTGAGCAGCCGATACGCCCACAAATAACGCTCCGGCTGCCAGGACTAACAACGACTTAGTGAATTTGTTTCCCATGCTGGCTTAAACCCCCGCCGAAAAGAATAGTTGCATGGCCTCCGGCGAGATAGGTTACGAAGGTATTAAGTCGGCCACCATCATCGGTTTAGAAGCTGCCGTACGAATGTTTCCGGAGGGAGCCCGAATATCCCTCAGGGGCTAAAGCTCAAGATTTTGTGCAAGACGTAACGGCACGATTGAAATCGTGCCCTCCCGTCGGTTGCGGGCGGCTCGGCCAAAACCGTGCCCTTCCCAAGCCATTCATCAGACAGGTTCCAGCCAGCTGTTCCTACAACCTCTTTTACAACTCGCTAACTTGCTTCCACCCCGCCCGTCTATGCCAGCAAGCGAAACGCCCCAGGCTATTGACTGGCTGTGGGTTGCGCTAATTGATGTTGCCCAGAGAGAAGGTCGATGTCGCTGACCGCGGTGCTGGTTCCATGTAAAATCGGGAGGGCCTACACTTGGCGTCCTATGCGCATGGTGCTCGACATCCTGGGGCAAATCTTCCGCACCTTGTGGGCACACAAACTGCGCTCGTTTCTCACTATGTTTGGAATCGCCTGGGGCGTGGGATCGCTGCTACTGCTGGTGGGTTTGGGCGAGGGTTTCCGATCCGGGAACAAGCGCGGCATGAACGAGTACGGCGAGAACATTATTTTTCTTTTCCCAGGACGAGCGCCGGCCGTGGCGGGAAGCATGAATTCGGCTCGCTATTACCGGCTCACCTATCAGGACTATGCCGACATTCACCGCGAAGCGCCGCATGTGTTGGCAGCTTCTCCGGTGCTGACCAGCAGCGATGTGCGTGCGGTAAGTGAGTTCGCCAGTGCCAACGGCGAAATCACCGGTGTGGAGCCGCAATACAAGGGCATTCGCTATCTGCCGGTGAAGCAGGGACGCTGGCTCAACGGGCTGGATGAAATCCAGCGGCGGAACGTGATTGTGCTCGGCGATGAGATGACCAAGAATCTCTTTCCCGGCCGGCCTGCGGTGGGTGCGACGGTGCTGCTGAATGGAATCAGCTTCGATGTAGTCGGTACCATCGAAAGAGTTGGGCGGGGTGACGATAACTCCACTAATATGCGCGGCTACATTCCTTACCAGACCATGAGCACGTATTTCCGCCTCAAGGGAGAATCCGAGCAAAACGCGATTTCTTTCATCAATTTTCAACCGCTCAGCGCCGCAGATCACCTGTTGGCCGTCGAGGAGACCCACAAGATTGTTGCCCGCAACCACGGTTTCGACTATCACGACGAGGATGCATTCGAGGGCTGGGACACGGTGAAGCAGGCGGAAATGATGGGCATGATTTTCGATGCCATGGACATGTTTCTGGGCACCGTGGGCATGGTGACGTTGGCGTTGGGCGCGATCGGTGTCATCAATATCATGCTGGTCTCAGTCTCGGAACGCACCCGGGAGATCGGACTGCGCAAAGCATTAGGCGCTACCAACCGTAGCATCCTCCTCCAGTTCTTCCTGGAAGGAGTATTGCTTACTTTGTTGAGCGGGCTCATCGGACTGGTGCTGGCGGGCGGGTTCATGGCGGCGTTGGGCGCGGTAAAAGGGCCGGAAGGATTTGATCCGCCTCGATTGGTGCCCTCCAGTGCCACGCTGGCAATTGTCTGCCTCACTCTGGCTGGCGTGGTGGCCGGACTCTATCCCGCGCGCAAAGCGGCCCGGTTGCAGCCCGTGGAAGCGCTGCGGCAGGAGTAAGCCATGTTGCGAGATCTGCTCCACGAAGCCTACGGTGCCATGCAGCATAACCGGCGCCGCACCGGGCTTACCATGCTGGGCATGGCCTGGGGCATTGCTACCGTGGTCATGCTGCTCGCCTACGGCAACGGCTTCGGAGAAGCTTCCGCCAACATCTTTGCCAACTTCGGCACCAAGCTGATGATCCTGATTCCCGGGCGTTCCTCCATGCAGGTGGGAGGGCAGAAGGCGGGTGCGCAACTGCGCCTGACTCTCGATGATGTGGACTTGCTGACCGCTGATATTCCGCAGATCATGCACATCACCCCGGAAGTGGGCAAAGACGCCAACATCCAGTACGAAACTCGTACCTACACTTTAAACGTGACCGGCAACTATCCCAGTGTGCTTTCGGTGCGCGCACTCAGCGTGGCCCAGGGGCGCTTCTACAATCTTCAGGACGAGATGCAGCGGGCGCACGTAGTGGTGCTGGGTTCTGAGACCAAAGAGAAATTGTTTTCGGGCAGAAATGCGCTTCATGAGAGGGTGCGCATCGACGGAGTGAGTTTCGAAGTGATTGGCGTGCTCGAGCCCAAGATGCAGGCGGGGAACAGCGACGTTAACCGCGTGAACTTCGTGCCCTTCACCACCATGAGTGATCTGAAAGACACGCACTACCTCGATTCAGTGTGGTTCAACTACGAAACCACCGAGTATGTGAGGCTGGAGCAGGCGGTGCGGAATGTGCTGGGCATGCAGCACCAGTTCAATCCAGCCGACCGGCGTGCGTTGGTGGTGTTCAACCTGATGGAGCAGGTGCGGCAGTTTGAAATTATCACTCTGGGTTTGAAGATTCTGCTGGGCTTCATCGGCACATTGACCTTGGGGATCGGCGGGGTGGGACTGATGAATATCATGCTGGTCTCGGTCACCCAGCGCACCCGCGAGATAGGGATGGAGAAATCTCTGGGGGCGCGCAGCCGTGACATCTTTCTGCAATTTCTGGCGGAGGCGCTGACCATCAGCTTCGCGGGCGGGTTGCTGGGCATCATCTTAGCCTACGTAGTATCGCTCTCGGTAGGCCGGCTGACGCTGTACAGCGCCATGGCCCAACACGCCGAAGCCGGCGACATCCGACTGGTGCTCGACCCGGTAACGCTGCTGATCTCGACCGTGATTCTTGCCCTGGTAGGGCTGGTCAGCGGAATGTTGCCTGCAATCCGGGCCTCGCGGCTGGATCCGATCGAGGCCCTGCGCTACGAGTAGCCCTTCTACTTTTCCTGCAGCACAATGTTGAACCTAATCGCGATCACGTCCTTCACCTTGACGCTGCCGCCGAACACGCTGATGGGTGTGATTCCGAAGTCGGTCTGTTTCAATTCCACGGATCCGGTGTAGTGGCCATTCCGCAGCGAAACTGCGATTGTGAGCCGATGAGTTACGCCATGCAGAGTTAAATCGCCCGCCACGGAGTAGGTGTTCTCTCCCGAGGGCTTGACGCTACGCGAAACGAATGCGATCTCGGGGAAGCGTGCAGTATCCAGGACCTTGTCGCTGAGCATGGTCTCCTGCACTTTGGCGCGGTCGCCATCCGAAGCGTCCGGATCCAGCACTTTGAGCTTGGGAGCATCGAAGTGGACTTCGACCGAGAGGGCCGCGAGATCCGCGGAACCGTATGACAACGGGGCGGCAATTTCGTGATCGTGGGCGAAGCCCGAGAACAGACCTTTCTTGAACACTCGAATGGTGAGCGTGGAATGCTCCACATCCAACGGTGTAGATGCGGCGAGGCAGTTTCCGGCAAACACCCAGAAGAATGTGCTGACAAGGAAGACCCGTGTTTTCCGCATGCAGTGTCTCGATCTCAGTGTAGAGCGTTCCCTGCCTTCTGTCCTACGTTCTCTGTGCCCTCTGTGTCCCCTGTGGTGATGAAAAAATGACGAACCACAGAGGCCACAGAGGATCACAGGTTTATACTGACGCGGCCAGTCCTACTTCATCTTCGGAGTGTTTCCATGACCCGGTTTAAGTTGCAGCGTCTCCAAATCAGTTTGGCGTTGTTCGCTGCCGTCGTCATTCTGGCTGCGGCGGACGCCTCCTCTCCGCTGCCGGCACCGCCAGTAGCCAAGAAAGTGCCGAAGGTCACCACGATCCACGGCCACAAACTGGTGGACAACTATTTCTGGCTGCGCGATAAGAAGAATCCCGAGGTCAGGGCCTACCTGGAAGCTGAAAACGTCTTCACCGAGGCGGTGATGAAACCGACCGAACCGCTACAGAAGAAGCTTTACGCCGAAATGTTGAGCCGCATTAAAGAGACCGACGTCGAGGTTCCATATAAAGAAGGAGATTACTTCTACTATTCACGTACCGAGGCCGGCAAGCAGTATTCGATCCGTTGCCGCAAACGAGGCAGCCTGGACGCGCCGGAAGAGGTCGTGCTCGACACTAACGAATTGGCCAAGGGCCAGGCGTTTATGCACCTGGCTGCCTACGAGGTCAGCGACGACGGAAATCTGCTGGCCTACTCCACTGACAACACGGGATTTCGGCAATATGTGCTGGCGGTCAAAGACCTGCGTACCGGGAAACTGCTGGTGGATCACGCGGAGAAGGTGGGGTCGGTGGCTTGGGCGAACGACAACAAGACCCTCTTTTACACCGTGGAAGACGCCGCCAAACGCCAATACCGTTTGTACCGTCATACGGTTGGCACTTCCGGTCACGATGAACTGGTTTATGAAGAAAAGGACGAACGGTTCGACGTGTATGCCATGAAGACTCGGAGTAAGGCCTACATTTTCCTGATCTCCGCGAGTCATACCACCAGCGAAGTGCAGTACATTCCCGCCGACCAGCCGATGGCAGCGTGGAAAATCATGGAACCGCGTAAACCGGGCATCGAGTACTACCCCGACCACAACGGAAACTTCTTCTATATCCGGGTGAACGACACTGGCCGCAATTTCCGTCTGGTGAAAGCGCCGGTGAGCGACCCACGCAGCCAGAACTGGCAGGAAGTGATCGCCCAACGTGCCAGCGTGATGCTGGAAGACACCGATTTCTTCAAAAACTACTACGTTCTATACGAGCGCGAATTTGGGCTGCCGCAGATACGCGTCACGGATCTGCGCGGCGGACAATCACGAAGAATCGAGTTTCCCGAGACAGCCTATGACACCGGAAATGACGTCAACCGGGAATACGACACCAGCAAGTTCCGCTACGGATACGAGTCTTTCATCACCCCGCACTCCGTTTTTGAATATGACATGGAGAGTGGAACTTCCACCTTGCTGAAACAGAAGGAGGTCCCCGGCGGATATGACCGCAGCCGCTACCAGGTGGAGCGGATTCAGGCCACGGCCTCAGACGGCGTGAAAATCCCAATCTCGGTCGTGCACTTGAAAGGCGCAATTCTGAATGGCAAAGGCCCGCTCTACCTTTACGGCTACGGATCTTACGGAGCGCCAATGGATGTAGATTTCGACTCTGAGATCTTCAGTCTGGTGGATCGCGGGGTGGTTTATGCCATCGCACATGTTCGCGGCGGTGGAGAGATGGGGAAGGCGTGGCACGACGATGGCCGCATGCTGCATAAAAAGAACACTTTCACCGACTTCATCACCTGCGCTGAGTATTTGACGGCTCAGGGCTATGGCTCGAAGGACAAGTTGGTGATCGAAGGAGCCAGCGCGGGCGGCCTACTGATGGGCGCGGTCCTCAATATGCGTCCTGATCTGTTTCACGCGGCGATCGTCGGCGTTCCCTTCGTCGACGTCATCAACACCATGCTCGACGCGTCCATACCGCTAACTGTTCCGGAGTTCGAAGAGTGGGGCAATCCCAGGAAGGAAGCAGAGTTCGATTACATGATCACGTATTCGCCCTACGACAATATCGCGGCCAAGGCGTATCCCAACATGCTGGTGCGCACTTCGTTTAATGACAGCCAGGTGATGTACTGGGAGCCGGCCAAGTATGTGGCCAAAATGCGGTCGCTACGCACCGACCACAATGTTCTGGTCCTCAAGACCAATTTAAGTCCGGCCGGGCATGGCGGCGCCTCCGGCCGTTACGATCGCCTGCACGATGCCGCTTTCGACTATGCCTTCATCCTGACGCAAATGGGCATGGAGAATTGATCCGGTGCGCCGGGTCCTCGCGAGAACCAAGTGCCGAGGGGGGAACCGCTTTCGCACTTGCTTTGTGGTAGCTCTGCGCTACAATTTCCGGTTGGTTTCGGCCAGGGTGGGGAACTTTACGTTTCTACCGGCAGATGAAGCGCTGGGCGGAACCATCGGCAAGGGGAAAAACCGAACGCAAGCAAGAGTGCGGGGAGCCTATCTTTATGAAACAGGGACTGAGGAGAACGATCATGAGATCAACGCTGGTTCTGGTAACGGTGCTGGCAGCAGCAAGTGCGCTGTTCGGCCAAACGTTCCGTGGAACCGTCCTGGGTACGGTGACCGACCAAAGCGGCGCTGTGATTGCCGGCGCCAAGGTGTCGGTGAAAAATGCGAACACTGGTTTGGAACGCTCCACGCAGACCAGCGCCGACGGAAGTTACTCGGTCCCAGAATTGCCCATCGGCAGCTACACCGTGACCGTGTCGCAGACCGGATTTCAAACTTCGGTGACTACCGCCATCGCGGTTGAAGTGGCCCAGGAGCGCCGCGTGGATATTGCGCTCAAGCCTGGGCAGGTGTCGCAACAAGTAGAAGTTTCTGCCGAGAGCCTGCCGCTTGTGGAAACCACCAGCAACAACTTGGGTGGCGTGCTCACCCAGGAAACCGTGAAAGATCTGGCCATCAACGGGCGCGACTACACCAAGCTAATCTTTTTGACTCCGGGCGTTACCGGATCCCCCGACCAGATCACCGATTCCCCGGGCTCTTTCGGCGAGTTCAGTATGAACGGCGCCCGCGGCCGGTCCAACAACTACCTGCTGGATGGCACCGACATGAATGACGGCTACCGCAACGACCCCGCGATCAACCAGGCCGGCGTGTTCGGGACCCCGTCAGCGATTCTGCCCATTGACGCCATTTCCGATATGAATGTGCTTTCCAACTTCCAGCCGGAGTACGGACGCAACGGCGGCGCCATCGTCAACATCGTGACCAAGAGCGGAACCAACAAGCTCCACGGTGATTTCTTCGAGTACTTCCGCAACGACGCTCTGGACGCCCGCAACTATTTTGATCCGACTTCGGCTCCCAAGGCGCTGTTTCACAATAATCAGTTTGGCGGCTCGTTGGGTGGGCCGATTATTAAGGACCGGACCTTCTTTTATGTGGACTATGAAGGCCAGCGGGAAAACGTAGGTGTGGTTTCGCTGGCTTGTGTGCCCACGCTGGCCCAGATTAACCAGGCAACGACGAGCGTATTGAACGCCGGCGGCAAGGTAAGCACCGTGGGTCAGTCCCTGCTCAACTTCTGGCCGCACAATGCTGCGAACTATATTCCTGGATCCACGTCAACCGACTCGGGGTGTTTCAACGCCAGCGGCAATTTCGCACCCGACTACACCGCGATCGCGCCATCGTTCAATAATTTGAGCAGTTTCATCGCCAAGATCGACCACAGCTTCAACCCCAGCAACAACATCAGTGGCCGCTATTTCTTTGGCGACAGCACCCAGCAGTTCCCGCTGGCGCTGAATGCCAGCGGCGGCCAGTTGCCCGGATTCGACACGGTGACCCCCACCCGGGTGCAGTTGGTGTCGATTTCCTACGTCACCGTAATTTCGCCAACCAAGGTGAATGAAGCGCGCTACGGCTGGAATCGATTCGCGGAAGGATTCTTCCCGCAAGACCGAGGTTTTGATCCCAGTACCATTGGACTCTGCAATACGCCTTCGACTTTCTCAACCTGCAGCTCGCAGGGTATTCCCATCATCCTTCTCGTGCCCAACGCCACTGGAGCCGCTGGTTTCTTCTCGCAGATCGGCGCCACCTCCGGCGATCCGCGGCAACGTGTCGATACCAATAATCAGTTCGTTGATAGTTTCTCCTGGAAGCTCAACAAGCACGACATAAAGCTCGGTGGAGAATTTCATCGCACCAGTGTTGAACAGCAGTTCAACAAATATTCCCGCGGAAGGATCCGTTTCCCCGACTTAGAGAGCTTGCTGGAGATGGCTCCTCAGGAGTCGAACTTCGGGCTTTTTGACTACACCGGCTATACGCGGCGCCACACCAGCCAAAACGGTTTTGGGTTTTACGCGCAGGACGCGTACCGCATAACCCCCCGCCTTACGCTGAACTACGGCTTGCGCTGGGACTACTTTGCGCCGGTGAAAGAGAAGAACAACCTGTTCTCCGATTTCATCCCGACTTCGGCAACCACTGGCAGTCTCGAGCGAGTTGGTCCGGGAGGGCTTTCGAACGTTTACCAGCCCGATTACAGGAATTTCTCTCCCAGAGTCGCGATGGCCTGGGATGTTCTGGGAACGGGGAAGACGGTGGTTCGTGCGGGATACGGACTTTTCTTTGATGCGTTCTCGCAGGATATGCTCCTCGGCCACTTGCCGTACCCGACGTATTACGCGCCCGGGCCGGCCTATAACAACATCGGCCCCGATCCCGTACAGATGGCAAATGCTAACGGCGCCGCGTTTGGCCCCAACGGCGATCCGAACGAGCTCGGAGTGTATATCCCGAATACGCACATCTATGGAACTCCGGGCTGCACGGTCGAATGCGACACTTTTTCCTTTGACCAGCATATTAAGACGCCCTACATCGAAAACTACAATCTGAACATCCAGCAGCAAATTGGGCGCAACGTGGCGCTACAGGTCGGGTATGTGGGATCACAAGGGCACCGGCTGTTCCGCTTCTTTGACCTCAACCAGCCGAGCCAAGCAGCCATTAACGCCGCTGATTGTCCGTTCGGACTGGCCACCTGCGCCACCACCGGAGCCATCCAGGACTTCAACGTGCCACGACCCTACGCGGTCCCGACTGGCGGCCTTAACACTGCTGCGGGCTCAACCTATGTCTTTCAGGAGAACTCCACCGGCATTTCGAACTACAACTCGCTGCAGGCCAGCCTGCGGATCAACAACTACCACGGTTTCATGTCCATCGTGAATTACGTGTGGTCGAAGTCCCTGGATAATTCCAGCGACGGTGAAGACTTCGTGGTCAACGCTGCCCAGCCTCAGGACAGCAACAACCCGCAGAGGGAATACGGTCCTTCGAACTTCAACGTTCCGAACCGGTTCGTTTGGGTAGCCGGCTACGAATTGCCACATCAGGGCGGTGATTGGTCACGGTTAAAGAACGGTTGGGGCTTCGATAGTACAGCCACGCTTCAGAGCGGGCAACCCTTCACCCTGAACTATAACTTTGAAGACGACTACAGCGGCGGTGGCGACGGGTTCGACCGGCCTGACGTAGTGGGGCCGATCATTTATAACAAGCGCAATCCGGCAAACTACCTGCAACTCAGTTCATTTGCCATGCCCTGCCTGGTAAACGTGACCCCGGCAACTTCCTCGGGTTTCGCGAGCGATTGTGTGCCGGGGACGCGGCACTATGGCGACCTGGGCCGGAATTCGCTGGTGGGTCCGACCTACAAGCAATGGGACCTGGCAATCTACAAGAACACTCCGATTACCGAGCGTTTATCGCTGCAGTTGCGCGCGGATTTCTTCAATATCCTGAACCATCCGAACTTTGCCAATCCCGTGCTTCCAGCGTTCATTGCCGATCCATCCGCTAACATACAGGCCTGCGGGACTGGACCGTGTGGTTTTCACGTCAACGGCAACCGTGAAGTCGGCAACGGCGGCTATCAAATTGCCGCCACAGGCGACGTTGGCGTCGGCAACCCGTTCCTGGGCGGCGGCGCACCGCGCGGAATTCAGTTGGCAGCGAAGTTCACGTTCTAGTTAGACGGCGAGGCTTGTGGGCTCCTCCTGCGCCCGCCACGCGGACGTCGATTTTGGCGGCGACGTGCTGCTCCAACCAGACTTCGTCGTTCACCCGGACCGTTTCGACCACTATGCGCGAACCTTTATGGATGCGCGCCAGGAACAGGCCGAAGGAGACGGTGTCAATGAACACGACGTCGAGCTTCTTCATCTGCAGGTCGTTTTTGTCTATCCAAACGCGGCCTCGGGCCTTTGACAGGAACCTGGCTTCCTTCATGTGGGGCTGGTAGCCCGGCCGCGGATCGCAGTCGATGACATAGGTGTCGCGCCCGTCAAGGGATTCGATGCCGGCAAGTTTGAAGTTGTAGGCGTCAGCGACCTCCTTCACAAACTGGCGGCTTTCCTCGCGATCTTTTTCTTCTTTCTCCAGCCGCTTTCTGCGGTCTTCGTCCGACTCGTTCTTGCGCTTGTCGATGAGCTTCTGGATTTTCTCGTCTTCTTTCTTTGCGTCCTTCTCGGAGAGAGGCTGGTCGTTCTTGGCGGTCAGCTTCTGCACCTGCTCGCCATAGATTTCCATCACGTCATAGGTCTTTACTTCGCTGGATTTCACTTGTCCTTTGCCGTCGAGCCGGCGCTCTTCTTCGCGCTCCACGTAGGTGTAGTCGCGTTGCTTCTTGTCGTTTTCGAGGTCGTGGTCGGCGGACTGGCGAATGAGGTCGCGGATTTGATCCTCGGAGAGAGTCGCTGACGAGGGATTCTTGGGCTGAGGTGGAACCGATTCTTGGCCGAGAGCGGTCGCGGACAGGACAAGGCCGAGGGCAAAGCAGAGTAAGCGCATGTAGGTGACTACGTTCATAGAACACCGCAGGTTCCGCAGAGTTGCCCGTCGGTTAGGGGCGTGGTGTCCTAAATTGAGAAGCCTACTGCCAATACCAATACAACTTGCCGTTTCGTTGCTGCCGGGTCGCAAGCGGGAAGGCTTTTTCTCCTTTCCAATGGATGAGTGGTATTTCGTAATGCACTACTATCGCCAGATTGGCATAGCTAAGACCATTTTGGTCCGCGGTATCAAACACATCGTTGAGGGGGAAGGTAAACCTATCGTCGATCGCCATGTAATGCTTCCATTGAGCTCGACTCCACTGACTGCATTGAGTCAGTCTTGGTGGAAACTCCGGAACCTGACAGCGCGAACCTTTGGTGCATAAGACGCAGATCGCAACTGCAGCGGTTGCTGAATCGAGAGGAATATAACCCGTATTTGTAACCGTCACGGAGATTGAACGTGGATTATCTGGGTCGACAGGATCGGAGATGGAGGGTGTTAACCTGGGCAAAAGTGTCACTACACCGGCAAACACCCCCGGGATGCCTATCAGGAAAACGAGAACTTTCAACAGGGGACCACGACGAGGTGGTTTCTTGGATTCTAGCTTTTGAATTTGCCGTTCTACCGCTCTGCGGACTGTACGGTTTGTACGTGTTTCCTTGGACATGACAGCCGATAACTCAAATCAGTTCAAATTCGGACGCTACGCGTTAGGGCTTCGGTTTTTCTGCTCGTCCCAAACACCCAGCCCGAAACGAGCGGTCGTCAAGGCGATGGAGCCTCTTGATCATCGTCGGCGTGAAGAGCCGGTGGTGACGGATGGTGAAGAGATACTCGGCCACGTACCAGAGATGTTCTTCCGTCGTCATCCAGCCATGCGGGTCAAAGCGGGCCATGTGCACCGGCCGGGAAAAGGTTCGCAGCGTGCGTTCGCCGCGCAGGTTGAAGTAGACGTCGAAATAGCTCAGTGCGAGTTCCCGCAAAGAACGATACACGGGTTCGCGATAGCGGCATCCGGTGAAATTGGACTTGGCCACTGCCCCCCAATGGCCGTTGATGCGGTAGATAGCGATGACGTGGTCGGTGTCGTGGTCGGCCTCGAGATCGAGAATCAGCGGAGGATAGCCATTGGCGCGCAAGGCCGCAGCCGCAAACAGCGCGCCCTCGAAGCAGTGCGAAGTATTTTCCCGCAGCACCCGGCGGGGCGACCAGGCGGTCGTGGCTAGGTGATACGGCATGTCATCGAGCAAACGCTGGATGCCGTGGGGGTCCTTGAGGCTACGAAGTTTGCGAAGTTCGGCAGGCGTGAATGTGTTGGTTGTTTTGCCCATCTGCCGCCAGTTTAGTCGAAGGCGGACCGAAGAGCGTTAACCACCGAGGACACAGAGGTCACGGATTGACCGACCGTGCTCAGGTTTTGCCCGGCTTGGCACGGCTTCGGCCACCGCTGCCGCGGATGGCATCGATTGCAATGGGACCGGCGCCTAGGAAAATAAGCGCAAAGGCGATGGTGGCCAGGGTCAGGGTAAGTTCGTATCCGCCTTTGCCGAACATGCCGTTTTTCCAGTGAATCTTCCAGATAGCGACGAACATGTCGATCATCATAGCGAGCGAGACAAAGCGAGTCAGCAGACCGGCGATAAGAAGCATTCCGCCGAAGAATTCGGTGAAAGCGGAGAGATAAGCCCACCAGCCGGGCAGTCCCAGACTGCTGACACGCGCCACATGCTGTGCGAGCCCACCATGGAACACTTTTCCGTACCCGTGGCCGATCATGACGACGCCTAGAATGAGCCGCAGAGCTAGAAGGGCGAGCGGTTGCAAACGGTCGAGAAAGCGCAAGCTGTTCCTCCTGGAAGATGACCAGCTTACCGCAATCGGGCATCTTGCAGAAGTAGGCAGAGGGTTTCGGGGAGTCTTGGTGGAATCGCCCTGAAATCAAAGGCCTTTTCCGCCCGTCCCACGACCTTCGTACCGTCTGTAGTACTTTGGTTACGATTCTCGCCTGCGGCTTTGATCTCGTAGTCGGACGATACAATGGGTTGTAGCGTGACGAATGTCGACTACAACCTATAGATAGGCTCTGCAACTCCCTTCTGGTTACTTTCCAAGAAATGGGCATAAAACCCAACAAAGCCCGCAGACCTAAGGAAATTCCGGGCTGATATATGCTCAGCACACCTGAATTCACTCGTATGCAGTTTGTGCGAAGGATTCTCTCTCCCAATTCTGCTCGTTGGCACGAAGGACAAGCCGTAAACGGGCTTCGGTTCTGTGAAAAGGTAAAGGAACTATGGCCGACTCGCGTGAAGTGATGAATATTCGCCAGGCGTCGCAGTACCTGGGAGTGAGTCCGGACACGCTGTACAAGTACGTCGGGGAACAAAAGATCCCCGCCTTCAAGTTGGGGAACCGCTGGCGCTTCAAGAAGTCGAGGCTGGACCAGTGGATGGAAGAAAAGTCCACCCAAATGGAGGCGAGAAGCAAGAAGAAAACGCAGGTGGCTGCCAAAGCCGCCGGACAACCGTAAAGGCGGACACATGTTTGGATTCGGATCGAAGGCGATAGTTGGTCTGGATGTGGGTTCTTCGAGCATTAAGGCCGTGGAGCTGCGCAAGGGGCGCAATGGTCTGGAAGTGGTGCACCTGGGAGTGGAACCGCTGGGGCCAGATATCGTGGTGGATTCCATGATCGTGGACTCGGGCACGGTTTCGAGCGCGATCACGAAGCTATTTACCGAAAACGAGATCAAGACCAAAGCCGTGGCCACTGCGGTCAGCGGGCACTCTGTGATTGTGAAGAAGATCTCACTGCCTTCGATGAGCGACCAGGAACTGGCGGAGACCATCCAGAAGGAAGCGGCACAGCATATTCCCTTCGACCTGGCGGATGTGAACCTCGACTACCAGATTCTTTCCGAAGACGCCGGCAGCCCGCAGATGGACGTGCTCCTGGTGGCGGTCAAGAAGGACAAGATTCTCAACTACACCAACGTACTCTCGATGGCAGGCAAGACTCCGGCTATTGTGGACATCGATGCCCTGGCGCTGCAGAACTGCTACGAGTATAACTATGAACCCGCGCCGGGTCAGGTGGTGGCGCTGTTGAACCTGGGCGCGAGCGTGATGAACATCAACATCGTGAAAGGCACTACCCCGCTGTTCCCGCGCGATGTCAGCGTGGGCGGACACCAGTACACGGATTCCTTGCAGAAGGAACTCGACTTGAGTTTCGACGATGCCGAGAACCTGAAGCTGGGGAACAAGGTGGGCACGGTCAGCGAAGACGCGAAGACGCCGATCCTGCAGCAGGTGACGGAAATCATCGTGCTGGAAATTCAGAAGACTTTCGATTTCTTCCGCGCCAGCGCGGCCGGAGAACACATCGAGAAGATTTACCTGGCGGGTGGGTCCTCGCGGGTGCCGGGGCTGATTGAGGCCCTGCGCCAGGAGTTCTCGCTGCCGGTGGAGATCTTCAATCCGTTCCAGAAGATCGCGCCCCCGGCGGAAGGGCCGGGAGTGGAGTTGATCGAGAAGAACGCCGGCCAGTTGGCGGTTGCCGTGGGTTTGGCGTTAAGGAGTTTTGAAAACCTATGATCCGAATCAACCTGCTGGGAACACCGAAAGCAAAGGGCAAGCGGGCCTCGGCCGCGGCCTCGGCTGTGGCCGTACTGGAAGCGGGCGACAGCGGTTCGCCGATGCTCAAGGTCGCAGTTGCACTGGTGCTGGCCGTGGGCTTCAACGGCTGGACCTGGTACCACCTGGACAAGAATGCCAAGACGATCGCCCAGAACATGGAGTTGGCAGAGCGCAAGAACCATGAGCTGGCCGAGGTCAAGACCAAGTATCTGGAGCGGCAGCGCGAGGCCGACAACTACAAGCGCCGGGTGGACGTGATTGACCAGCTCCGTGCCAATCAGTCGGGACCGGTGGAGTTGTTGAACACCATCGGCGATACCATCAACAACACCGAAGCGGTGTGGCTGAGCACCATGAAGGACCAAGGGTCGAGCGTGGACATTGAAGGCATGGCGCTCAGCACTGATGCCGTGGCCGCGCTGATCGGGAATTTGCAGAAGACCGGGCATTTCAAGAACATCGAAATCAAAGAGACCTATCAGGACGAAAGCTACAAAGACATGCAGGCATTTCAGTTTACGCTGACCTGCGAAAAGGCAAAGTCCTAAGGGGCGGGAGACTATGGGTAACTTCGGCGAATTGTCGGGGATCAAACAGTGGGCAGCCCTGCTGCTCGTGGCAGCGCTGCTGAGCGTCGGACTGCATTACACCCTGTTCAAGTCCAAGCGCGAGGCCAATGACCAGGCGCAACAGAGCTTGCAGGCCAAGCTGCACGAGAACGCGGAACTGGAGTCCTACCGGCCCAAGCTCAAGGACATGGAACGGCAAGTGGCCAATCTCAAACAACAGTTGGAGATTGAACGCCGCATCGTGCCCGATGACAAGGAAGTGGATAACTTCATCAAGGCACTGGATGCCGAGGCGCTGAAGACGGGGATCGAAATCCGCCGCTACACCGCCAAGGCGGTCTCCAACCGCGAGTTCTACACCGAGGTGCCCTTTGACCTGGAAATCGACGGGCCGTATTACTCGGTTCTCAATTTCTTTGACCGGGTGGGGAAGCTGGAGCGCATCGTCAATGTCTCCAATGTTTTGATTGCCAGCGTGAAGAAGCCCGGCGAGGCTAAGACCAAGCATACTTATCAGTACGCTCCGAATGAAAGCATCGTGGCTACCTGCCAGGCGTCCACATTCTTCAGTCATGACATAACGCCGCCCGCGAGCGCACCGGGTAAAGCCAAGGGAGCCTTATGAAACTGACCATTGCAATTCTGGCGCTGGGACTGAGTCTGGGCACTGCCTGGGCCCAGAATCCGGACGTCATCGAGAACACACGCAACACGCTGCAGAATGTACAGAAGAAACAGACGATTGATCAGAATGCAGCGTTGGCCGCTTCCGGGCAGGCACCAAGCAGTGCCCCGGCCCCCTCGCCGGCTGCGGCGACGACTTCAGCGAAGTGGTCCGGGAGCCAGGCGGCTGTCAATAGTCCGGCTCCGGCCAAAGGCAACCCGCCGGCCGCGAAGCAGGCCAAAGGGGCGGGGGTAAGTGTGGCCCCCGGCAGCGTCCGCCAAACCGCGGCCACGACGGGCAAAAAGAAATCGACGGCCATTGCAGTGAAGGCGGAGCCCCAACCAACCGTTGCGGTCGAAGACAAGAAGAACCCGGTTGAGCCCAAAAAAGAAGAGCCCAAGACCTACAGCGCGAACGGACGGCGGGATCCGTTTATTAGCCCAGTGGTCAGCCGCACCATGCTGAGTTCAGGATGCAACACTGGCAAACGCTGCCTGGCCATCGACCAGATCAACCTGCAAGGGATCGTGAAGTCGGATGGGGGCATGATCGCGGTGGTGGTCAATGCGCTGAACAAGGCATATTTCCTGCGGGAAAATGACCCGGTTTTCAACGGATATGTGGTGAAGATCACAGGCGACTCGATCATCTTCAAAGAGACGATCGAAGACAAGATGGGCAAGCCGTTCGAACGGGAAGTCACCAAGAAGATTTCGACCCCGGCGGTGTAGTGTCCGGGGGCGCCCGGTGGAAAGGGCGTGCAGCAGGAATTTGAGAAAGAGATCACAAGGCGAGCCAACGCGAGCCTGTGGGGAGAAGGGAAATGCGAAAGCAACTGCTGGTTGTTCTGTTACCACTGCTGGTTCTGAGCGCGATCGGGGAAACCCCGAGCACAGCCACCGCCACCACGAAGCACGCCACCCTGCAAAAGGTGGATGTGATCCGTGGAAACGACGGGATCAGTGTGGAGATCACTTCCCGGGGGCAAGTCACGCCCACCGTCAGCACGCTGGAATCGCCGACTCGGGTTGTGGTGAGTCTGCCCAATACCGTGAGGGCCACGGCGCAGAACCATTTGAGCGTGGACAGTAACGGCGTGAAGGGCGTGCGCATCGGCACGGACGGCCACACGCCTCCCACCACCAGCGTCGTGATTGACCTGCTCAGCGCCAGCACCTATGAATTGGTGCCGGGCAGTGACGGCAAGGTCATCGTGAAGCTGCACGCAGCGGCGAGTTCGGCCGGAACGGCCAAGCCGGTGGCAGCTCCGCAAGCGCCAAAGACGCCAGCATCGATGCATCGCACGGCCCTGACGCAGTCGGCGGCTCCGGCCCAGGTTGCGCTCAGCGCACCCCCGGCTAGCGTATCCGCGCCTGACCAAAGCCCGGCCCCGCCGAGCGCTTCGGCCAATAGTTTTGTGTTCGTGGAGCCTTCCTACCAGGCCAAGCCGGCCAGTTCCAGCAGTGAGCCGGCGGTGACAACGCCGCCAACCCGAATGGTCGAAGCGGCCGCCAAGTTCGTGGATAAGCCGGAAGGCAGCTTGTTGCCCGCAGCCAGCGCCATTATGCAGCAGACTTCCCAGGCGTCGAACGTCACCACCATGCAACCCGCCGTAAACCTAGCGGCGGAGCAGAAGGTCCAGGCGATGCAGATGGTGGCTCCTCCCCAGCCCAAGTACACCGGCGAGCCGATTTCGGTCAATCTCAAGGATGTCGACCTGAAGGATTTCTTCCGCCTGATCCATGAGATCAGCGGGCTCAATGTGGTGTTGGATCCCAATGTGAAGGGGACCCTGACCATCGTGCTGGACGACGTGGCATGGGACCAGGCACTTGACATCGTTCTCAAAAACAACGATCTCGCACGCCAGCTCGACGGCAACGTGCTGAGAATCGCCACCGTGGACACCTTGCGTCATGAGGCCGACGCTCGCCGCGCACAGCATGAGGCAGAAGCCCTGGCGGTGGACAAGACCACCTTCACCCGGTTCCTCAGCTATGCCCACGCCAAGGACCTGGTCACCACCTGCAAAAAGTTCATCTCCTCGCGTGGCGATGTAATCGCCGACGAACGTACCAATGCCATCATTGTGACGGACGTTCCTTCCGTGATCCCGGCGATCGATGCGCTGCTGACGCAACTGGACCGTAAGACGCAGCAGGTGGAAATCGAAGCCCGGGTAGTGTCTGCGAACCGCAGTTTTGCGCGAGATATCGGCACGCAGCTGGGTTTTGGATGGGGCAACGCCTCCACGGGTGTGGGCGGAGCCAGTGCGGTTGGTATCACTCCCACCGCGACCTTCGGAATCGTTCCGCAGTACCCGATTATTGGAACCTCGGTGCCGACTTCAACCACCGGGGTACAGATCCCGCTGTTCTCTAACTTGGGTGCGACCAGCCCGACCAGTGGTATCAATCTCACCAATGCCAGCGGCAGCGTGCGTCTCGATGCCGTCCTCACCATGGCTGAATCGCGCGGCTTGGTGAAGATCCTGTCCCGTCCGCGAGTGGTGACTCAGAACAACATCCAGGCGCTGATCCGGCAGGGCGTGCGTGTGCCCATCGTGACCCTCGCCCAGTTAGGCGGTCCCCCTACCGTAACCTACGTGGATGCGTTCCTGAGACTGACCGTAATTCCGCAGATCACCTCGGAAGGCACCATCTTCCTCAACGTGGACGTGGAAAACACTACGCCAGACTTCAGCCAATCCATCCAGGGCAACCCGACCTTGGACACGCAACAGGCCACCACACAGGTGCTGGTCACCGATGGGGGCACGGTCGTGATTGGTGGCGTGATCCAGACCAACAACTCGGTGCAGGTAAGCCAGGTGCCGCTGCTGGGCAACATCCCGTACCTGGGCAACCTGTTCAAGCACACTGCCGTCAGCACCACGAACCAGGAGCTGATTTTCTTCATCACTCCGCGGATCATCCAGACCTAGCCAACCAGTTGCAGTAAAGACAGCCGCCGGTCGCCTGCACAAGGCACCGGCGGTTTTGTCTTGAACGCCAATCCGGTGAACGGCTGGGGGCGATCCTTCCTGTTAAACTGGCCGGAATGGACCACCTAGGACGACAGCGCCGGCTGCAAAGCCTGCTGGCGACTTACCGGCTGGATGCTCTTCTGGTTGCACACCCTGCCAATGTGCGGTATCTCTGCGGGTTCACTGGAAGCGCGGGCGCAGTCATCATCAGCGAAGGTAAGAGCATTTTCTTTACCGATGGCCGCTACAAGGAACAGGCCAAGATTGAGGTGCAAGGCTCGCGCGTGGCCGTGGCCAGCAAGTCCCCGCTCGCAGCGGCTGCCGAATGGTTGGCGGGAAACGCGAAGAAGCTGGGCTTGAAGACCCTGGGTATTGAGGCAGAACACCTGAGTGTGGCTGAGCGTTCCCGACTGGCCAAGGCCTTGCCTGCGGGCCTGCGACTGCGCGAGGCGCCGCCGCTGGTCGAGCAGGCGCGCATGATCAAGGACGCGGAAGAGATCGAGCGTCTGCGCACTGCGGTTGTTTTGGGAGCCAGCCTCTTCGATGTGATCCTGAAAGCCATTCGTCCGGGAGTGAAGGAGACCGAAGTGGCGGCCGAACTCGAATACGCGGCGCGGCGTGCCGGCGCAGATGGCATGTCGTTTGACACGATTGTCGCGTCCGGGACCAGGTCGGCGCTTCCTCATGGCCGCGCCTCGGAGGCAGCAATTCCGGCCAGTGGGTTCGTGGTCTGCGACTTTGGTGTTATACTCGCGGGCTACTGTTCTGACATGACGCGTACCGTCCATGTTGGGCGGCCCGGCCCGGAGATGCGGCGGATTTATGAAGCCGTGGGTGACGCGCAACAAGCTGCGCTGGAGACGGTCAGGGCAGGAGTGGCCGTCAGTACGGTTGACCGATCAGCTCGTAAAGTGCTGCACAGTAAAGGTTTAGCCAAGCATTTCACGCACTCGACGGGGCATGGAGTGGGTCTGGAGATTCACGAAGCTCCGCGTCTCGGAGCCGGGCAGAGCGATGTCCTGTGGGCAGGCATGGTGATTACGGTTGAGCCCGGCGCGTACGTTCCCGGAGTCGGGGGTGTTCGCATCGAGGACATGGTAGTGGTTACTGAACAAGGGTGCCAGATTCTGACGCCCACTGGCAAAGAACTGGTAACGATTTGAACTGGTAATGATCGCCTGGGCCTCAGGCTGCCCAGGGAAGCAGGCGAAGTCCCACCGCCAACGATGAATCAAAAAGAGCTGAAGGAACTGATTGAGTTCTTAATCGAGAAGGACATTGCTGAGTTCGAGTTGGAACGCGGCGACGTCAAAGTGCGCATCAAGCGCGCGGGTGAGCCGGTGGTTTCATTCGCGGCGGCACCGCCCCATTTCGCCGTGCAACCGGCGCCGACTGCCGTGCCTTCGCTCGGCATGGGTCCGACTCCCAGCGCGCCGGTCGCGGCCAAAGAATCTGCGCCGCCCGCGGAAGAGGGCGTGCATTCGGTGCGCTCGCCGATTGTGGGGACTTTTTATGAGTGCCCATCACCCGGGTCTCCTCCGTTTGTGAAGCCGGGAGATGTGGTCGAGGTGGGGCAGGTACTCTGCATCGTAGAAGCCATGAAGTTGATGAACGAGATCGAATCAGACGTGGCCGGGGAGATCGTGAAGAAATTGGTCGCCAATGGCCAGCCCATCGAGTACGGGCAGGAGCTGTTTGTGATTCGGCGGAAGTGAAGCCGCGGGTCCTCCACAAGATTTCTGAATGTTCAATAAGATCCTGATTGCCAATCGAGGAGAAATTGCCCTGCGGGTGATTTGTGCCTGCAAAGAGCTGGGTATCCGCACAGTTGCCATCTACAGCGAAGCCGATCGTCATTCCTTGCACGTACGTTTTGCCGATGAAGCCATTTGCATCGGGCCGCCGCAACTGGCGCAGAGTTACCTCAACATACCCTCGGTGATCAGCGCGGCGGAAATCAGCAACGTGGACGCCATCCATCCCGGGTACGGCCTGCTGGCGGAGAACGCGAATTTCGCCGAAGTCGCCGAGACCAGCAATATCAAGTTCATCGGACCGCCGCCAGAGATCACGCGCCTGATGGGCGAAAAAGAAAAGGCCCGTGCCGAGATGAAGAGGCATGGAGTGCCCATTCTGCCGGGGTCGGAAGGCATCCTCGCCAGCGATGGCGAAGCTCTGGAATGGGCGCGGCAGGTCGGGTTTCCAGTGATCATCAAGGCTTCGGCGGGCGGCGGAGGGCGTGGCATGCGCATCGTGCGCAGCGAAGAGGAGCTTCCCGGGCTGTTCAAAGCGGCGCAATCAGAGGCCGCCGCGGCCTTCGGCAACGGTGATCTCTACATGGAGAAGTTCATCGAACGGCCGCGCCACATTGAGTTTCAGATTCTGGCAGATCAGTACGGCAATGTCGCCAGCCTGGGAGAACGGGAGTGCTCGATCCAGCGGCGTCACCAGAAACTGTTGGAAGAGTCGCCCTCGACGCAGGTTACGCCGGAAATGCGGAAACAGATCGGGGACATACTCTCGAAAACCCTCTCCGCAATCGGCTACGTGAACGCCGGCACGATTGAATTCCTGATGGATGAAGACCGCAGCCTGCATTTCATCGAAATGAATACCCGCATCCAGGTGGAGCATCCGGTCACGGAGATGGTGACCGACGTGGACCTGGTGAAGAGCCAGATTCGGTTGGCCGCCGGCGAGCGCCTGGAAGATGTGCTGCACGGGCCCATCGTGCATCGAGGACATGCGATTGAATGCCGCATTAACGCCGAGCACCCGGAGAAGTTCACGCCTTCCGCGGGGAAGATCACGGCGTTTCATCCGCCGGGAGGAACGGGCGTGCGTATCGACACCGCGGCGTATGCGGAAGGGGTGATTCCTCCGTATTACGATTCGCTGATTGCCAAACTGGTGGTGCGCGGAAAAGACCGTGACGAAGCCTGTTCGCGTATGTCGCGTGCACTGGAGATGTTCATCGTCGAAGGGATTTTTACCACCATTCCGCTGCACCGCAGGATTCTGGCGGATCCGGACTTCAAAGCGGGGAAGATTGATACCACGTTCATCGAAAGATTTCTGGCGAAGGGCGGAAAAGCCAAGCACTAGGTGCGCAGGCCATATGTCCCCCCGCGCGCGAACTTGGTCTTGCATTTTGCATGATTCAAATCCCAAGGCTGTACGCGATTCTGGATCCATCTGCCTTCCGAGAAGACCAAACTCTGTTTCGGGCGGCGGAGGATCTCGCGGCGGCCGGCGTGAGCCTGATCCAATACCGCAACAAGTCGGGCAATGCGCGTCAGATGCTGGATCATGGTCGTGAACTGAGACTTCTGCTGGGAAATTCCCTCAAACTGATCATGAACGATCGGGCAGACTTGGCTCTGGCAGCTGGTTTTGACGGGGTGCATGTAGGCCAGGATGATTTGTCACCCGAAGGCGCGAGGAAAGTCATCGGCGACACGCTATGGTTGGGAGTTTCGACGCATAACGTCGAGCAGGTCAGAGAAGCTCACCAGACTTCCGCTGACTACATCGCCGTGGGGCCGGTGTTTGCTACGGCCAGCAAAGCAAATCCCGATCCTGTCATAGGGTTGGAGGGGGTGCGCCGAGCGCGCACGTTGACCAAGAGGCCTCTGGTCGCAATTGGGGGAATCACGCGCGACAACTGCCGCTCTGTGATCGAGGCCGGGGCCGACTCGGTGGCAGTGATATCTGACCTGTTACGGGAGCCGGGCAAATCAGCAGAGGCATTTCTGCGCATCTTAGGGTAGAGTTTTGACTGCCGGGTGTCGCCCGGCCCGGGGCCGCTGTCCCCCAGGTGAGATGGAACGCACTGAAACCAAAACTCCGGCTGCAAGCGGCGTCCCCAGCGATTGGGATCTCCACACTCATCAAGACAAGGAATTGGTTAAGGGCCTCGGCCTGACCAGTTCGACCATGCTGGTGATGGGCTCGATGATCGGCTCCGGCATTTTTATAGTGTCGGCAGAAATCGCCCGCGAAGTGAATTCCCCGGCACTGCTGATTGGCGCCTGGCTGGTGACGGGCTTTCTGACGATTGTTGGAGCTCTGAGCTATGGCGAACTGGCCGCCATGATGCCACGCGCGGGTGGGCAATATGTTTATCTGCGCGAGGCGCTGGGCCCGCTTTGGGGATTTCTTTACGGATGGACTCTGTTCCTGGTGATTCAAACCGGGACCATTGCGGCCGTGGGCGTGGCCTTCGGCAAGTTCCTCGGCGTCTTCTTTCCGGCGATTTCTTCCTCGAACTGGATTGTGCATTTCTGGAAAGTCCCGCCCATTCACGTTGGCCCCATGGTCCTGGGAAATATGGATGTAGGGCTGAGCACGCAGAATCTGACCGCGATCATTCTGGTGGTCGTGCTCTCGGTCATCAATATTTTTGGCATCAAAACCGGTGCAATCATTCAGAACATCTTTACCGCTGCCAAGGTCTCGGCGCTGTTTGGGTTGGTGCTGCTGGGAATTTTCCTGGGAAGAAATGCGCAGGCGCTGGCGGCGAATTTCCAGGGGAATTTCTGGCACAACGCCGGGCTGGGCGCGATGCATGACATCGGGGGCGGCGTGCTGGTCGGCACGCTGACCGTATTGGCGGTTGCCCAGGTGGGATCGTTGTTTTCGGCCGACGCCTGGAACAATGTGACCTTCACCGCCGGGGAAGTGAAAAACCCCAGCCGCAATCTGCCGCTTTCGCTGGCACTGGGCACGGGCGTTGTGATCGCGCTCTACATCGGATGCAATTTCATCTATCTCAACGTGTTGCCGCTGGATGGAATTCGCAACGGCGCGACCATCCTGGGACGGGGTATGAAATACGCTACCGAAGAGCGTGTAGCCACCGCGGTCATGACCCAGATGTTCGGAAGCGCAGGCGGCCTCTTGATGGCCGTGGCCATCATGCTGTCGAGCTTCGGCTGCAACAACGGCCTGATTCTCGCAGGCGCGCGGGTTTATTACGCCATGGCCAAGGATGGACTGTTCTTCCGCAGCGTGGCCAAGCTGAATCCGGTCCACAAAACCCCGGCGGTTTCGCTGATGGTGCAGATGGTCTGGACCTGTGTGCTGTGCGTTTCCGGAAGCTATGGACAGCTGCTCGATTACATCATTTTCGCAGTGCTGGTGTTTTACATACTGACCATCATCGGCCTGTTCGTGTTGCGGCGCACTCACCCTGACGCCGAGCGGCCGTACCGGGCCATCGGCTATCCCGTGTTGCCGGCGATTTATATTGTCATGGCTTTATTCATCGATGTCGTACTATTACGCTACAAGCCGCAGTACACGTGGCCGGGATTGATCATCGTGTTGCTGGGAATCCCGGTGTACTTCCTGTGGTCACGGGCTTCGCGTCAGGCAAGCGCAAGCCGGTCAACTTAAGCTGAGGAGAAACCAAAGGAATGGCAAATCTGCTGGCTACAAAGCCGCTGCACTTGCTGATGGAGGAGGCCGGAGAAACCGGCGAGCACAGTCTGAAGCGCACTCTGGGCGTTTTTCAACTGACCGCTCTGGGCGTGGGCGCCATCATCGGCGCCGGAATTTTTGTGATGGTTGGGCTGGGCGCGCACTACGCGGGCCCGGCACTCAGCTTGTCGTTCGTCTTGTCGGGGTTGGGATGCGCGTTCGCGGGCTTGTGTTACGCCGAGTTTGCGGCGATGATTCCGCTGGCTGGCAGCGCCTACACTTATGCCTATGCCACGCTGGGTGAATTGCTGGCATGGATCATTGGGTGGGATCTGACGCTGGAATATGCGATGGGCGCCAGCACGGTGTCTTCGGGCTGGTCGAACCACTTCATCGAACTGCTGAATATTTTTCACATCAAAATGCCGCTGTGGCTGGCTTACGACCACTGGACGGCCCTGAAAACCGCAGAGACCGTCATCGCGCGGCAGATGGCGTCGTCTTCGGATTCCACCCTGCTGCCGGGCACGCAAGCATTCCTCGATAAAGTTTCCGCCATCATAAACGCGCAGTCTCCTGAGTTGCTCCAGCGGGCGCATGATCTGATGGGGGCGCCGCATTTGTTTGGCTGGGAAGTGGGATTTAATCTGCCCGCTTTCATCATCGCTGTCGTGATCACTGCGGTCTTGGTGGTCGGAATCAAAGAAAGTGCCGAGTTCAACACCGGCATCGTGGTGGTCAAAGTGTCGGTGGTGCTGTTTGTGATTGCGCTTGGTTCTCGTTATATCAATCGCGGTAACTGGGGTATGGATTGGAGTTCCTTCGCGCCCCACGGCTTCGCGGGAATCGGCGCGGGCGCGGCCTACATATTCTTCGCCTATATCGGGTTCGACGCGGTTTCAACCACGGCACAGGAAGCTAAGAATCCGCAGCGGGATCTGCCCATCGGCATGATTGCGTCTCTGGCCATCTGTACCGTCTTGTATATTGCCGTCGCGGCTGTGCTGACGGGAATGGTGCATTGGCAACAGATCAACATCGAGGCGCCGGTTGCAATCGCCTTTCTGGATCGTGGTCTGAGCACGGCATCGCACATCATCACGCTGGGCGCGCTGGCTGGGCTGACGAGCGTCATGCTGGTGATGCTTCTGGGTCAGACGCGCGTGCTCTACTCCATGGCCAATGACGGTTTGCTGCCCAAGAAATTCTTTGCGGATGTGCATCCCAGGTTCCGCACTCCCTGGAAGAACACGATTCTGGTGGGCCTGTTGGCGGCCGTTGTCGGTAGCGTGACGCCCATCGACCAACTTGGAAAAATGGTGAACATCGGGACCTTACTGGCGTTTGTCATTGTGTCGATTGCTGTGGTGGTGTTGCGGCATACGAATCCCGCCCAGCCGCGGCCGTTTCGCACCCCCTGGGTGCCTTTGATTCCAATCCTCGGAGTGATCGCGAACGGCTACATGATGCTCAAACTGGGAACCTGGAACTGGATTCGGCTGATTGGCTGGCTGTTGATTGGACTCATCGTGTACTTCACCTACAGCGTGAAGCACAGCAAAGTGCAGGCTCTGGAAGCCGGCAAGAAGTGAGGTGACGCAATAAGTCCATGCGGAATTTTCGCTGTGGCCTTCCGCATACGCGGAGGGCCGTTTTGTTTTATAGTCGGTTCGTAGGCCTGCGATGAAAGTTCTTACTGCTGCCGAGATGCGCGAGACTGACCGCACGACCAGCGACCGCTTCGGTGTGCCTTCCCTCGACTTAATGGAAAATGCAGGAAGCGCCGTTGCCCAGTTTGTGCTGTCCCATTATCCCTCCGCCAATCGCATCGGGGTCATCTGTGGCAAGGGCAACAACGGCGGCGACGGATTCGTAGCGGCGCACAAGCTACATGAAGCTGGCAAGGCAGTGCGGGTGCTCTTGCTGGCGCAGGCGAAAGAGTTGCGCGGTGATGCTGCCAAGATGTTCGCCAAACTTCCGGTCACGCCCGTGTTGGCGCGGTCGTCCGCTGAACTGGAGCAGGAAGCGGCACGAACAGCTTTTGATTCCGATGTTCTAGTGGATGCGATTCTCGGAACCGGTTTTCGTCCTCCGGTGAGTGGACTCTACGCAGAAGCGATTGCCGCGTTGAATGCCAGCCCTGCCCCGGTGATCGCGGTCGATATTCCATCCGGGGCGGATGCCGACGTCATGGGCGAGCAGGTTGGCTCCGTCGCCCGCGCCGATGCCATTGTGACCTTCACCGCGCCGCGGCAAGCTCATGTTTTTGGCGGTCTGACGAGCGGAACAACTTCGATTTCGCCGATTGGCTCACCAGACGAGGCGGTTATTTCTGCTTTGCGAATGAATCTGATCACCCGGCGGGAGATTGCGCCCCTCATCGGCCCGCGACCGGCGGCCTCGAATAAAGGAAATTTCGGACACGTGCTGGTGATTGGCGGCTCGCTCGGAAAAGCTGGCGCAGCAGCCATGGCGGGTATGGCGGCGTTACGCAGTGGTGCAGGACTTTCGACGGTGGCTGTGCCGAAGTCGATTCTGTCCACGGTCGCAGGATTTCATCCTGAGCTCATGACTGAGCCACTGCCAGAGACCAAAGCCGGCAGCATTTCCTTGAGCGCTCTGGCAGGGTTGGGAAAGCTGGCGGAAGGCATGACAGTGCTGGCGATTGGTCCCGGAATTTCGCGCATTCCGCAGACGTCAAAGCTGGTGCGTGCCCTGCTCAAGAAGCCGACGCTCCCCACGGTTCTTGATGCTGACGGCCTGAACGCTTTTGCAGATCACGTTGCTGAGCTAAATGGAAAGGGCAGATCGCTGGTGATCACGCCCCACCCTGGCGAAATGGCACGGCTCCTGGGTTCGACGGTCGCTGCCGTTCAGCGCGACCGCATCAACGTTGCCCGAACCTTCGCGCGCAAGCATCAGGTCATTGTGGTGTTGAAAGGTCATCGCACTCTAATCGCCGATTCCAGCGGCGAAGTCTGGGTGAATACTACGGGAAATCCGGGGATGGCGACCGGAGGCACAGGCGACATCCTGACGGGAATGGTGGCAGGCCTGGTGGCACAAAATCCCAAGCGCGTACTCGAGGCGGTAATTGCCGCGGTCTACCTCCACGGACTGGCGGGCGACGTGGCACGGGAGCAAATGGGCGAACATTCGCTGGTCGCGACCGATCTGGTACGAGCGCTGCCTGAAGCTTTCCGGCGGGTGCAGCAAGCCGCGAAGAATGCCACCGTGGAGTTTAGTGGTTAGTTACCCCCTGTCCGTTCGGACATCGCCTGCTCGGCAGGCGGTGCTATGTCAATCTCCTTGGGCGTTGATTCCGGCAGACCTTTTGTAATCTCCCTGGGGTTACGGCCGTGTGCCATATTGGGATTGCTATGACTCACTTTCCCCAAACGAATTCTCAGAATCGCGCAACTCGAGTCAAAATGGAGGCAACTGCCTCTGCCCTGGTAAAACTGGAAGACGGCCAACGCACCAAGGCCCGAATCCAAACCGTTTCCGTGACTGGCGGACTGCTCCGCTTGGCGCGTGCATTGCAGGAGGGCGATTTTGTCGAAGTCGCTTTCCAGACGCAATCCGGCCCGGTGCACGGAATGGCGGAAATGCTGCATCCCCGGCGAATTTCAGCCGAGGGGATCCTGCAGCCATTTCGCTTCATTGCCCTAGACGACAACGATCACAAGACGCTGAGCTTCGCCGTGAATTCGACCACGGAACGGAACTTCCTGCTCGGCCCCAATCAGTCTTCTCGAAAAGTGTAGCCCTCCCCACGAGTGTTGATGAACTCTCGCTATACTGATCTCGCGATGGATCAGCGGGAGTTCATCACGCATTCGCCGGAGGAAACGGTCGCGTTGGGGCGGTCGTTGGTTGAGCTGCTTACGCCGCCGAAGATTGTGCTGTTGCGTGGTGACCTGGGTGCTGGCAAGACCACGCTGGTGAAGGGAATCGCTGCTGGTTTCGGGGCCGCATCAGAAGACGATGTGACCAGCCCGACGTTTACCCTGGTGCACGAATACCGCGGGCCGGAGGCAAATCTTTATCACATCGATTTGTACCGGGTGGATACGCCGCGCCAACTTGAGACCCTGGGATTGGATGACTTGATTTCCGAAAACAGCGTTCTGCTGATTGAGTGGGGAGAGAAGTTTCCGCGCTTCGTGAAGGAGCGGGATGTGGAGATTGCGCTGGAGCGAGTGGGGGAGGATGGACGAAAAATTCAAGTGAGTTCCCAACCAGGCGTTTCTTTGCGAACTTAGCGAGGCCTTCGCGCGCTTTGCGTTCAAAAAGCTTTAAATGCAAAGTGCGCAAAGATCGCGCAAAGGCGCAAAGAAAATCTCTCAGAAACCCATGATGTTGTAGCCGCAATCCACGTAAATCACTTCGCCGGTGATCCCGGAACTGGCATCCGAAGCCAGGAACACGCCCGTCGAGCCGACTTCATTCACGTCTACGTTGCGCCCTAAAGGTGCGCGTTCGGCGTGCGATCTCAGCATGTCGCCTAAACCGGAAATCCCGCGGGCAGCAAGAGTCTTGATCGGTCCGGCAGAAATGGCATTCACGCGAATTTTCTTTCTACCCAAGTCCTGGGCCAAATAACGAACGCTGCATTCGAGAGCCGCCTTGGCCACGCCCATCACGTTGTAGTGCGGCACGACTTTCTCCGCGCCGTAGTAGGTCATGGTGATGACGCTGCCGCCGTCTTCCATGAGGGGCACGGCCGCCTTGCACACCGCAATCAACGAATAGACGCTGACATCGTGGGCAATGCGAAAGCCTTCGCGGGTGGTGTTCACAAAGTCGTTCTTCAGTTCGTCGGCGGGAGCGAAGGCGACACTGTGCACCATGATGTGCAGTTTGCCGTAGCGTTCTTTGAGTTTCGCGAACAGGCGCTCGATCTCGGCGTCGTTGGAGACATCGCACATGAAGGCTTCGGCGCCGGGGAGGGACAGAATCAGGTCTTTCGCTTCCTGCTCCAGTCGTTCGTTCTGGTAAGTAATGGCCAGCTTGGCGCCGGCGGCGTGCAGTCCCTGGGCGATCGACCAGGCGATGCTGCGCTTGTTGGCGACTCCGAAGACGACGGCGTTACGGCCTGCAAGATCGGATGACATTAGGATCTCCCGATAAAAATGGAAACTGTAAGGATAGCAGTCCGCAGTGAGTCTTTACCACAGAGACACAGAGCCACAGAGGAAAACCTCTGCTTCTGATTTAAGGACGACCTAGTTGTTTCTCTGTGTCTCTGTGGCTCTGTGGTAGGTTTTGACTAATCTGCTGGTGTGACATCGCCGGCCGGCACAGCCGCCCGCACCGGCCAGACGGCACTGACCATCCCGATCGCGTATACCATCCCGATGATGGAAAAGCCGGCAACCAGGTTGGCTTGTGCAACCGTGCCAACCAGCAACGCCAGCACGATCTGCAGCGCCGTGCCCGCGAAGTAAAACGTATTCTGCACCCGTCCCATAAAGTGCGGCGGCACCTGTTCCATGATGCTCGTGTTCATGGCTACGCTGTTGATGCCGCGGGCCCACCCCATGATTCCGTAAACCAGGACCGCGATGGCGAGAAGCGGGGCCAGCGGAGCGCAGGTCATGCAGATCGCCAACACCCCCATGGAAATCGCTATTGCCCGCCGCGACCCAATCGCGGCGATGATCTGAGGAGCAACTAAGGCGCTCAGAAACGCTCCTGTGCCCCAGCCGCCGTTGAACCAGCCATAGCCCACCGCGCCGGCGTGGAAAACTTGGTCACTGAGCGGCGCGGTGACCACCACGGCCGTCATCATCGCGCCCAGAAAAAGTGCCCAGGTGATTCCCAGTAACATCAGATTGGGCCGGACGCGGAGGAACTGTATGCCTTCGCGAAGCTCGCGTACGAAGCGGTCGAGAGCGGACTCCGCCGCGATGATATTGGCGTGCAACTCGGCGGGGCGTGGAACCACGTGCCGTCCTTTGCGCACACCGAAGTAGCAGAGAAACGAGACCACGTAGGTGGAACAGTCAATCAGCAAAACTCCACCCAACCCGATGTGGTTGTAGACGAATCCGACGATGGCGCCGGCGATGAGCCAGCCACCCTGAATTCCCGCCAACAGAAAAGTGTTGGCGTGGACGTACTCTTCGCCGGGGGTCAGTTCCTGAATCAGGGCGGTGATCGTGGGCCAGAACATCCAGAAGCCGGCCGACACCAGCGTGTTCATCAGGTAGAGCTGCCACAAGTGCACGCGACGCTGGAACGCCAGAATCGCAACCGTCAGAATGATCAAGCCGCGCAGGGCATCGAGCCACATCACCAGCCGCCGGCGGTCTTCGCGGTCGATGAGGACGCCGGTGAAGGGCAGCATTAGCATGGCGGGAATGGTTTGCAGGATGGCAAGCGTTCCCAGCGCGACTTCAGAATGAGTGGCTTGCAGAATGTACCAGGCGACCGCAGCGGCGTTCATGCCGCTGCCCAGCATGGAGATCACGTTGGCGCCAAAGACGAAGCGCAGCGCCTTCTTCTGAAGAATCGACCGCATAGTCTAATTTAAATGATTGTCGGAGAGCCGCCAACTGAGTGGCAGATCTCAGGCACGGGCCGAACGAAACGGCCAGTGCATTTTCACTTTACGGGACTCCGAGAACAGGTAAACGATGAGCATCAGCATCACCGGTTCAATGGGGTGCTTGTAGCGAGGAAAGGGATTCACCAGGTAGTAAGGAAGAGGGTAAATCAGTAGAAAGCACGCCAGCAGCAGCCCTCCGCGCACGCGGTCGCGAAGCGTCAGCCACAACCCGGCAAACGCAAAGAAAGCTGCCAGCAGAAAATTGACATGGCGGGAAATCATGAGGTCGTAACCGCCAACGATCGTCGCCTGCGGAGGGGCGATCCAGAAATACGCTGCACGCTTCAACGTGAACCACAAGAATCTACCTGGGTGTTCGTGGATGAACTGTCGTACCTCGACTTTCTTTTCATCCATGAAGTTGATTTCACCCAGTTCCTGAAAGCGACGCATGGCGTCAGGATCGTTGCCGGGATGCTCGCCGCGAGTCCACAAACCCCCGGATTCGGCGTTATTGGATTCGTACATTTCCAGGGGAAGATTGTCGCGCACGAACAGAAATCTGCCGAACTCGTGGTAGTTCCGCAGCAGCCACGGAGTTACCACCAGAGTTGTGGTCAGCACACATAGGATGAGCCCGGTCAATCGCCGGGGACTGCGCGGCGCGCAGAACCACAACCAGACCAAGCAGCAAAGCATCAGGCTGAGGAGCGCGGTGTTGGTCAGAACAATCAATCCCCACAGCGCCCCGAATGCGATCCAGGTGCGGTACAGCGGCAGCCGGCTGGCCATGCGCAAGGTGAGTAGCAGGGCCAGGCTCAGCAGAAACGTCGTGAAACTGGTCTCCCAAACCACGCGCGTGGGCCAATACAGAAAGTAGGGAAACACGGCCCAAGCCCAAGCAGTGGCACGGGCTACGCCGATTCCATACATCTGCTCTGCGATGAGGTAAAGGGTCAGGCAGGTCAGCGCGGCAAAGATGCTATTGAAAGTCAGGATTACCCAGGCCGAGGCGGCAGTGTAAATCCCAAACAGCTTGAATACTCCGGCAAGAATGTAGGGATAGACCGGTGGGGCCCATGCACTGGGTCCGGTGGGCAGGTCGGTGGGTGAGCTGAAGCCTTGGCCGCTGGCGATGGAGCGGGCCAGGCGACCCATTTCCCAGCCAAACTGAAAATGGTCGCGCCGCGGGGTGATGCGGTAGGTGTGACCGATGCCGATAACGGCCAGCCGCAGCAGCAGAGCGACCACGACAATGAAGAGAATCGAGTGGTGGAGCGGACGCCGCCCAGACGGGGTGTTTGGCTGCACAGGCGCGACTATAGTCGGCTGCTTCTCGTCGCGGCCCTTCATCGCCCCAGACTATAGCACGGGGCTTGGTTGGCTCCACTTCGACGACGGCAATTCCATGCTTGCAAGCGTCCGCAATCGGAGCTACGATTCCGGCGCGAAGCGTGGAGGCGGCTATGAAACGCGATCAAAGGTGTGTGCTGGTGGCAGCTGTTTTACAAGCGTGCTGTCTTTTCGGAAATGCGCAGGTTGACAAGATTGCGATCCCGGCGGGAACGCCTGAAGATCAGGCGTTGACCGCGATCACCAACGAGCAGGACGCCCAGAAGAGACTGGCCATGTACCAGGAGTTCGTGCAGAAGTTCGCGGCGAATCCGGCGGCCGTAGCTTATGGCGACTGGCAGATATCACAGACGTATCAGAGCGCAGGGGACCTGGCGAAAGCGATGGAATTCGGCGAAAAAGCGCTGGCGGGGTCACCGCACAACCTGGACATCATCGTGTCACAGGCCAACATCGCACAACAGATGAAGGACAACGCCAAGGTGATGCAATACGCGGAGCAGGGAGGCGAGGTAGTCAATTCGATTGCCAAGGAATCCAAGCCGGAGGGCGAGACCGATCAGGAGTTCGCCACGCGCATCGCGGAGGAAAAGAACGCGGCTCGAAGTTCCTACGAGTTTCTGGAAGCCACTGCCTTCAACTCGATTGCCAACGAAACCAACGCCAAGACCCGCATGGCCTATATCGAACGGTTCACGCCGGCGTTTCCTGATTCCCGCTTTCAGGACTCGATTGCCACCTACGCCATGATGTCGTTGTCTGAATTGAAGGATCCGGCGCGGTTGATTTCTTACGGGGAGAAAGTCTTGGCGAGCAATCCCAATAGTTTGCCAACGCTGCTGCTCATGGCGAACACGTACTCCGAAGATCCAAGGCCGGGCAGCGTCGTCAAGGCCGCTGGTTATGCTCAGAAGGCGATCGACGTGGCTAAAGCCGATGCCCCGGACGCCGACCGTTCCCGCAAGGTGTCGGCCGGCGTGGCATACTCCACGCTGGGCTACGCGCTCATGAAGCAAGACAAGACTGCTGCCTCAATACCTGATCTGAAATCCGCCGTGTCTCTGCTGAAGGGCGAGGACGATCAGTCATACGCCGTGGCCGGCTACCGCCTGGGTTATGCGTATGCCAAACTGAGCAAGGTCAGCGAGGCACGAGAGGTGTTGACGGACGTCATCAAGATTGCCGGGCCGGTCCAGCAACCGGCGAAAGATCTTTTGCTGAAGGTAAACGCCGCGCGGTCCAAGGGGAATTAGGCGAGGGCAGGAAAACTCTCAGTGCTTCACCAAATCTCTGGAGAGCATTCTAGCTTTGTTGGCCAGAGTGTACGCCCGTTGCAGATCCCCGTTCTTGGTTGCCGCCTCGGAATCCTCGACATACCTCTTGACCTGATCCGCCGTGTTTTGTTGTGCGGCGTCGAGTTGGCGACCGGAGAGGGCCTTCAGATTTTCGTCTGTTTTTTCCAGTAGCCAGGTTATTCTGCTGCGTTGCTGCTGGGCCTGTTGCGGACTCACGCCGGGAGAAATATCCACACGGGGCTCCGTGGTGTCACCATTGTCGACAACTCTCTTGTGGGGGCCCGATCCGGGGGCCGCAGCAGTTGAGCTACCTTTAGCCTTCTTGATCTTGCTGGCTGGTTTGCAATCCGTTTGCGGGGCCGACTGGGAAGGTGAACCTGTGGGACAGGGCTTCTGAGAGACGGCCCCTGGGGATGCTGGCGCGGCCGCGGCGGGCGTTGCGCCCGACTGCGACGATGGTTGAACCGGAGCCGTTTGTGCGCGTGCGACATTCGACACGAAGCCCAGGGCTCCAGATGTGAGCAACCATCCCATTGTTAAGAAAATCGTCGCCCTAATAAGTCGCGTGATGTGCGTCATGAAACGGCTCGTGAACGAAGTTTATCTTCGGCCACCGCTTGCGCGGCGCCGTCAACATCAGTCTGTGGTTGGCTCACCGGCAGGGTCAGGCGGAACGTCGTTCCGTGTCCATCCACCGATACGAAGTCCACCGAGCCATAGTGCCATTGCATGACCTGGTAAGTGTGTGCCAAGCCAATCCCGCTGCCGCCTTGCTTGGTAGTGAAATATAGTTCAAAAATCTTCTCCTGGAGTTCTGGAGGAATGCCTCCACCTTCGTCTCGAATCTCCGTCACCACGTGATCGTCCTCGCTGCGTGCGGAGATGGTCAGAGTTCCTCCCTGCGGCATGGCCTGCACGCCGTTGAGCACGACGTTAAGGATGGCTTGTTTCATGAAGTCCACGTCCACTTTCACACCCAGCGGACTGGGTGACAGGTTGCGGACTATAGCGACGCCGTGCTGCTCAGCGTCGGGAGTGGCCAGCACCAGCACGTCATCCAGCAGGCGCTTCAGATCAATCTCTTCGATGTGCAAGTCCCGTGGCCGGGTGAAGTCGACAAGAATCTCCACCACCCGGTCGAGGCGATGAATTTCGTTTCCGATCACGTCCATGTGGCGGCGGGTGTCGGGATCAACCTGCTCCAGTTTGTTCTGCAACAGTTGCAGGTGCAGCACGATAGCGTTGATGGGATTCTTGACTTCGTGAGCGACACCGCGGGTGAGCCGGCCACTGGCGGACATACGGCGCGACATTTCGATTTCATCGCCGATTTGCCGTACCGACTCGGCGTCGCGCAGAGTCAGCAACGCGCCGATCGGGGTGCCCCGTTCCTGGATGAAGTCGAGCGAGATTTGCACGCGTTTGCCGTTGGGAGATTCCAATTCTGTCTGCGGAATCGGGCGTTGCAGTCGAAAGCCGTCGAGTATCAGACCGCCAAGATCGGAACCAGGCGTAAAAATCTCTCCTGCGGTGCGGCCCAGTAGCTCTCGCCGCGGCCTTCCCAAAAAGCGTTCCACCGAAGCGCTGACCAGCACCACCCGCGACTCTCGGGTGAACAACATCAAACCGTCCTGCAGGTTGGCCATGATCTGATCAACGTTGTCTTTCAAGGCAGAGAAGATTTCTTTGGCATCGCGCATTTGCCGCCCGAGATGGGCGATCTTTAAAGTGACCAGGCCGTATTCGTCTTTGCCCGGTTTCTTCTCTGGGACGGGTTCGGCATTGCCTTCCGTAACATTGTCGAGGCTGCGGCTTATTTGCTCTAGAGGGCCGAGGGCGAGGTTGGATAACCCAGCTCCGAGAATCATTGATAACAGGATCGCGATTCCGGAAAGAAGGAGAGCATGAGTTACTCGCGATGTCAGTTCACCTTCCAGGAATATCGTGGACACGCCCACACGAACGCTACCGAACGCCTCACCATTCAACTTCAAATCCAATTGCTCTTCGTAAATTGTGGGGAGACCGTGCCGGATTCGCAAGGGGTAGTACAGCCTGCGAAATTGATCCTTGAGGGGGGCATCCACTAAGCGTTGAAAATCAGGCCGGTCACCGACGGGTTTGCCGAACAATGCGGGAGTGGAATGGAGGATGGCAATGCCGTTGGCGTCCACGATGGCGGCGTCGTTGATGGTTGGCCAATTGGACTCAATGGATTCCATCAAGGTATTGAGGTCGCGGTCTTCGGAAAGATATTCAGCGATGGCGATGCGCACCGCCTTGGGGTTGTTGGTATCGACTTTCGTGCTGGTAAGGTCTGGGGCCGCCTTGTCGGCCAGGTACGCTATCTGCGAGGCTAGGTGGTCGGCAGTGTCGCGTGCACTGAAAATCCCTTGACGCAGGATCTGCGAGACGTAGATGTAGGAAGAAAATGACACCACCACGGTCACCATGAAGGTGATGGCAACCACGAGCTGGGTTTTTCGACGCATACTTCACTTTCGACGCACCCGTGGATGGCGCTCCGGCGTTTTAGGCCGGCAGGTCGTCCTTATCGGCAGCTGCACTGCCGTACTCCTTCAGCTTATTATGCAGGGTTTTCAAACTAATGCCGAGAATCTCAGCAGCGCGCGTTTTATTGTTGGTGGTCGACTCCAGGGTCTTCAGGATCAGTAGTTTCTCGGCCTCTTCCACGGTCGTACCCACGACCATGCGCACGCCATCGGAGTCTTCAGACGAAGCGCGAAGCGTGGTCTGCCCGAAACCGGGAGGCAGATGTTTAGTCTCAATCACAGCGCCATCGCAGACGATGACCGCACGTTCCAGGGTATTGCGCAACTCGCGCACGTTTCCCGGCCAGGAGTAGTTTTGGAACGACGTCAAAACCGCGTCACTGACGGCTTTCACGGTGCGTGCGTGCTTGGCGTTCATGTCTTTCAGCAGACATTCCACCAGCGCCGGAAGGTCGTCCTTATGCTCACGTAGCGGGGGCATGTGGATGTTGAACACATTCAGGCGATAGTAGAGGTCATTGCGCAGCTCCCCGCGAGCGACGGCCTCCTCCGGTACTTTGTTGGTTGCCGCCAGGACCCGCACATCAACCGTGGTCTCCACCTTGCTGCCCAGGCGTCGCAGCTTATGGTCCTCCAGCACGCGCAGCAGTTTGGCCTGAGTCGCAACCGGCATTTCACCGATTTCGTCGAGCAGCAGCGTGCCGCCTTCCGCCAGTTCGAAGCAGCCTGTCCGGCGTTCTAGCGCACCAGTGAATGCGCCTTTTTCGTGGCCGAAGATTTCGCTCTCAATCAGGGTCTCGGGAATGGCCGCGCAATTGATGGGAACGAATGCCTTGTTGCGTCGGGGACTCAGGTCATGGATGGTACGCGCGACCAGTTCCTTGCCGGTGCCGCTGGCCCCAGTGATCAGCACCGACGCGGTGCTGGGAGCGACCATCTCCGTCAGGCGGAAGATCTCCTGCATTTTCTTCGAGGAGCCGACCAGTTGACCGAAAGCACCTTTGTCACGCAGGGCGCGCTTGGTGATCTCCAGTTCGTTGCGAGTGCCGAGCAGCTTGGATGCGTTCTCCAAAATGGCACGCAGCCGGGTGGTATCAATCGGCTTCTCGATGTAGTCGTACACTCCCAGGCGCCCGGCGTGAAAGGCGCTGTCGATCGTCTTCTGCGCTGTCACGACCACAATGGCGATGTTCTGGGAAAGTTCGGTGATGCGCTCCACTAGTTCCAGACCGCCCATGCGCGGCATCTTGAGGTCGGTTACCACGATGGCGGGCGACCAACGGGTAACTTTCTCCAGGCCTTCCACCCCGTCCCGGGCAGTCTCGGCACTATAGCCCCAGGCCGAGACGACCTCGGCCAAGCCAGTGCGTTCGTTTTCCTCGTCTTCGACGATGAGTACTTTTTCCGCGGCCATGTGCATACTCATTATTGGGGCTGAGTGTCCAGTACTGCAAGCGCGCGCGCGGGCGAGGCGAACTCTGGAGACCAGGCGCGGTATCAATGTGAGACTAAGAAAAGGATACGAAGGTAGACGAAATTCGCGGCCGCCGGGTATGATGTTCTTTCCATTTCTTCTTTACAAACTGTGTGTTGGTTGGGATTGTTCCCAACGAGATGGGCATCTTAACAGTTCCGCGCGCGGAGCCCCCAATTTCTAGTTTTATGCGCGTGCGGGGAAATTTATCTAATCATGAAAGTTCGGAGGACGACATGTCGGTTTTGTGCAATAGGTACAGCGGGCGTGTAATCGGTTGTCGATTGTTGGTGGCCCTGGCAGTGTTGCTGCTGTCGACGATTACTGTGGCGCAGCAGGGTGACACGCCGAAATACGAGCTCTTTCTCGGTTATCAATGGCTGCATCCGGGTGGGACGGTCCCGGCCCCGGGTCAGAGTCCCAATGCCCCGGTGGGATTTGATTTGCAGAACCTGCCGGCTGGTGGCGGCACCAGCCTGACTTATTTCTTTACTAATCACATGGGGTTGGAGGGTGACTTCGGACGGAACCAGAACGGCAACTCCGATGAGACCACTCTCTCATTTGGTCCGCACCTCGAATACCGGCACAACCGGTTGAACTTGTTTGGGCACGCCATGGTGGGCTGGAATTACCTGACCGCCCCGGGCCTCAGTTCCCGCAGCGGCATCGGAACCGTCGTGGGAGGCGGCCTTGATGTTCAACTGACCCACATGATCGGCCTGCGGTTGGTGGAAGCCGACTGGGTTTGGGCACATCAGAATTTTTCTGACGTCGTAGCCCCTGAATTCCCAGGTTTGCGGCGGATCGATCTCGAAGGCGCGCGGGTGCGGACCGGAATTGTGTTCAACTTCGGTTATCCGCAAGCCGTAACCCCCGGCGCCAGTTGTTCCGTGCAACCCAGTGAAGTAATGGTCGGAGAGCCGATCACAGCCACGGCCACCGGCAGCAATTTCAATCCTAAGCACACCCTGACCTACACCTGGGCCAGTAATGGCGGCAAGCTCGCGGGCAAGGACAACACCGCCAGCATCGACACCAATGGCGTTGTCGGCGGCAGCTACACCGTCACCGCCCACATTTCCGATCCCAAGATGAAGAACGGCGGGACCGCCAGTTGCTCGGCGAACTTCACGGTGAAAGAGGCGCCCAAGAACCCACCCACAATGTCGTGCTCAGCCAGTCCGTCAAGCTTGCAGGCGGGCGGAAGTTCGACCATTACCTGCACTTGCACCAGTCGGGATAATGTTCCGGTCAACGTCAGCAATTGGACGTCGACGGGCGGCAGCGTTTCCGGCAGCGGATCGACGGCATCGCTCAACACCGCCGGCGCTTCGGCCGGAGCGATTTCCGTGAGTGCGACTTGCACGGATTCGCGTGGCCTCACTGCACAGGCTTCCACGCAGGTGAATGTGGAGAACGCGCCACCGCCCGCGCCGCCACAGGCCCAGAAGCTGAGCCAATGCGACTTCCCCAACCCGGTGAAGCCGTGGCGCGTGGATAACACTTGCAAGGCCATCCTGGACGATGTTGCCAAGAACCTGCAACAGAATGCGGATGCCAAACTGGTGATCGTCGGCAATGCCGAAGCGGGAGAGAAGCGTCCGAACCTGGCGGCGGAACGTGCCGTCAATTCAAAGGCCTATCTCACCAGCGGCGAAGCGCAGTTGGGAATCGATCCCAGCCGCATTGAAACGCGCACCGGTAACGCAGGCACCAAGACTGCCGAATACTGGGTGGTTCCGGCAGGTGGAACTTACTCGGGCGAAGGCACGCAAGCCGTGGATGAATCCAAAGTGAAGGCGGTACCGGACCATCCCCGCGCGGCGGCAAAGAACAAAGCGAAGGCGAAACCGTAAAACGGTCGCCACCGCTAGAACTAGCCGGTCGAGCTCAGAATCTCGGCCGGCTTTTTCGTCTCATGGCAACGGTTTGCTGGACGCTCTATGGGCCAATCGGCCCGTTCCAGCGTGCCTTTCCCTTCGGTAACTTGCCCGGCCCGTGTTACCCTGTCACGCTGTGCCTCTGTGGGAATTCCATCCATTTAGGGGCGACTCAGTCTATGACTCTTGGAACATGCAGCTTCGTCAATCGTAAGTTGTTGATTGTTATGTCATTTATCCTGCTCTGCGCCAGCGCCTGGGCGGGACAGTGGACGGCTTTGGGGCCGGACGGCGGCGATGTCCGCAGTTTGACTTATGATCCCCACAATCCCGACCGCATCTTCTTGGGAACCAGTACCGGCACGATTTTCATGTCCACTAACGGGGGACAGGACTGGTCTCGTATCGCGCACCTGGGTAGCGGCGATGACTATGTAATCGACCACATCGCGCTCGATCCGCAGAACTCGGAAAAGATGTATGCCGCAGTCTGGAGCGTTGAGAATCAGCAGGCTGGCGACCTGTTTCACTCGCGCAATGGTGGCCAGACTTGGGAAATTGTCCCGGCCATGCACGGCAAGTCGATTCGCGCCTTGTCCATTGCTGCCTCCGATTCCAAAGTTCTGACTGTCGGCGCGCTGGATGGCGTCTATCGCAGCAAGGACGCCGGCAAGAACTGGGAGAAGATTTCCTCTGCCAAGTCCGAGATCAAGAATATCGAATCCATCGCGGTTGATCCCAAAGACCCGAGCGTGGTGTATGCGGGTACCTGGCACCTGGCATGGAAAACCGCCGACGGCGGAGCTAATTGGCAGCACATCAACAAAGGTATGATTGACGACTCCGATGTGTTCTCCGTCATCGTGGATTCGTCCAATTCTTCAGTAGTATTCGCCAGCGCCTGCTCGGGCATCTACAAGAGTCAGACCGCCGGCGAACAGTTCCAGAAGATTCAGGGCATTCCGTTTTCGGCGCGACGCACCCGCGTGCTGAAGCAGGACCCGAGCAATCCCGCCGTGGTCTACGCGGGAACGACCGAAGGTCTGTGGAAGACGGCCGACTCGGGCAAGACCTGGAAGCGCGTGACCCACCCTGAAGTCGTGGTCAACGACGTCATGGTTGATCCTCGGGACTCCCAGCGCGTACTTTTGGCGACCGATCGCGCAGGCGTGTTGGCCAGCCGTGATGGGGCCGAGAGCTTTACCGCTTCCAACCACGGTTATACCCATCGCTACGTGACCACCATTCTCGCGGACAAGAAAGACCCTGAGACCATCTATGTAGGCGTGGTCAATGATCGCGAACTGGGCGGCGTCTTCGCTTCCCACGATGGTGGACAGCACTGGACGCAGAAGAGCGCGGGCCTGGATGGCAGGGACGTATTTGTTCTGAAGCAAGCGGCCGATGGAGATGTGATCGCCGGTACCAATCGCGGCATGTTCGAACTGCGCCGCAATTCTTCCACCTGGAGCCCGATCAACAACATCGCTGAAGAGAAGGGATCCACGCGCAAGACCAAGACTGTCGTGCGCTCGGTGCTGACGGCCAAAGTCAGCGACATCGAGATCACCTCGAAGCTCTGGCTGGCGGCGACCGCAGCCGGGCTCTATACCAGCTCGAATGAGGGTCAGAGCTGGAATGGCGGGCCGGTCAAGGGACAAAAGGACTTTGTCTCGGTACAGGCCGACGGTGAATTGATTGCCCTGGCCACACGCAGCAGCGTGCTGACCTCCACCAACGGCGGTGCAAGCTGGCAGGAGTCGGACACTCTGTCTCCTTTCGTCAGCAGCATTCGCAGCCTGACCATTACTCCTGACAAGGAGATCATGATTGCTTCCCGGGAAGGCGCTTTCCGCAGTCCGAACGCGGGCGGCGGCTGGGAGCATATGCAAAATGGCCTGCCCGACAAGAACATCAGCTCCATCAGCTATGACCAGAGCAGCCATCGGTTACTGGCTACCAGCACTGAGACTGGCGTTGTCTTCGAAAGTCAGGACAACGGCCAGAGCTGGCAGCGTGGGCCGGACACGGGATATCCGCTGCGCCGCATCAGTGTGGTGCACGGACATTACGTAGCTGCAACTCCGTTTGATGGCGTGGTGGTTCAGCCGGATGGCGACCGCAGCGCGTCAGCGGGTGTGGGCAGTTCGACCAACTAACCTTAGCGTTCGTTTTAGAACAAACTTAAGGAGCGGCGTAAGCCGCTCCTTTTTTCTGGTCATGCCTCGCGAATGTCCTTCTTCGGGACCTAATTTCCTTAGCCGCTTTCGCAATTGGCCAATACCGAAGTCTCACGAATTTCCATGAGTCGCTCATCCGGGGTCACCAGGTCGGCATGCCACCTCGTCGAACGGGGAACGTTATTGACGAAGCACTTCCCAATCGTCTTCATCGCTGGCTGGAGAAACGATGTCGCCCACGATGCGGGCAGTGCCGCGCATCGTGCCCAACTCGCGGCGGGAGGGGTTCGCAACCGGGAGGGGCCAAGCTGCGGCGAGTCAATGTATGCGCGAACGGGGATAGCTATAGATTGACGCCACCCAGCGGCTGGTATATTGTTTTGCGGAACTTTGGGGTTGTGCTCGTAAAGCTCTGGCCGAATCTAAGGGGAGGAACAATATGGCGGGATATCAGACACAGCAAGCTGGCGACGCAACGGAGTTCTCCACCACGCCGGAAGAAGTGCCATGGCCGTGGGTGATGGTAGCGATTCCCGGCGCTCTGCTGGTCTTAATAGCGTTTGCCAGCGGCTTTATCTACGGGCTAATCGCTTGCGCCTTCATTTACGGGGCGATGTACCTGCTGATGCACTCGAAACAAGCCACGCAGTACCGCACGCCCGCGAGATTCCGCGCTTCCAAGACGGGCATCGAGGTCGGCGGCGCCAGCATTCCGAAAGATGCCATCCACCGCGTGATCGTTCGCAATCATGTTCTGAAAGCTGCCGAGAATATCATTGTGGTCGCCAACCCCAACCCCAACAGTGGCCAGCAAAACGTGGTCGCGGGGATGAATTGGGCCATCAGCAAGCTCGGCCCCATCTCCTATCGGGTGGATGTGGAGGCGCGCGGAGTGCCCACCACTCTCGCCGGCGGCTTGACCGAGCCCACCGCGTCAGCGATCATGACCGACGTCAATAAGTGTCTGCAGATTTCCTGAGGCAGGCCGGATGGCGTGAGGTGGATGACAAGGGCGTGGCTACGATTGAGCACGCTCCTGCGTGATTGCCATGATGGCAAAGAATTACTGAGAAGAAACTCCTTGGTTCAGCTCTGCAGCGCCCGTATCTGATTGAGCCATCGAGGCCGCGAGATGGCATCTGCCGTGCGACTTGCCGTTGTGCGTGAGGGCAGGCAGGATCAAGTCATGAAGCGGACGGGGCGATCCGTGTGGGTACTTGTGGGGCTGTTGATGCTATTTCCGGCATGTTCGCGCCAACCGGGATTGCTGCCCCCGAAGGAGAATGCCCAGTCCAACCCGCTCCCGTTTGACAATCCCTCCCACAGCGCAGGAATCTCTCCCACGCAGGCATTTGCTTCCACTTCGATTCCGGCCGGGACTGCCATCATGATTCGTTTGCAGTCTTCCTTGTCCAGCGCGGACTCGCGTTCGGGGGACCAGTTTCAGGCCGTATTAGAGGAACCGATTGTGGTTCAGGGACAAGCCCTGGCCGCGAGCGGAACTGCGATTACGGGCAGGGTTCTAGAGGCAAGAGCCTGCGAGCCGCGAGCGCCGGGCTATCTGCGATTGACGCTTTCAGCGGTAGTCATGAATGGCAAAGCTATGGACCTGCATACTTCCAGCGTCTTCTCGAAAGGCGACCCGCGGGAACAGCCCCGGTCGGCAGCGAGCGCCGAATTGGCGGCTGGCACGAATGATGTTCAGTTTTCCACCGGCCGACGACTCACCTTCCGACTAATCCAGCCTCTGCCTTTGCCAGAATAGGCACCATCGCGTCCCGCTTTTCTACTGAAAAAACGAGGGATAAGAAGTGGTTGTGATATCCACTGATTCCTGAAGTCCCAGTTTGGTCATCACTTCTGCCCTGTGACGGCAGTCCTAATTACCTGCGACTCATCCGCCTAAACTTCCCGAATAGGGAGCTTGCTCAGCCAACCCTGTGACCGGATCGGGAAGCGTTCCGATCCTGCGCGCTCCACTCATCATTTTTCTTTGTCCCATGAACGCACTGGCACAGGTTCAGCCCAAACTGGAATCGGCGGCAGCGATCGCCGAGCAACAGTTACGAACTGCACAAACGCTGCAGGCCATCGGCCGCTTGGTGAGCGGAGTGGCGCATGACTTCAACAACCTGCTTACTGGGGTGGCGTTGGGCTCGGACCTGTTGCTGGCCGGGCTGGAAAAACAGAGTCCACTGCGGCGATACGCGCAGGAAATCCGGATTGCGGCAGCGCACGGCACTGAGCTGATCTAGCAACTGCTGGCCGTGGGCCGGCAGGGGGAGGTGGCTGCGAGTTCGTTGTCATTCAATGACGCCATCACGAATCTGAGCAACTTGCTGGTACGCCTGATTGGGGAGGACATTGAGTTGGTTACAAATCTGGCTGCTGACTTGGGCATGGTGAAGATGGACCCGGCGCACGCCCAACAAATTATCTTGAACCTGCTGCTGAATGCCCGGGACGCCATGCCTGATGGCGGTCGTATCACTCTCACCACCCGCAATTGGGGCGTTGCGTTCTCGGATTCCGGGCATACGGCATCGGCGATGCCGCACGTCGAGGTCGAAGTCAGAGATACCGGCTGCGGAATGGATGCCGAGACCCGTGCCCGCGCCTTCCAGCCTTTTTTCACTACCAAGAAGCCCGGCAAGGGCAACGGGCTGGGGCTCTCCACGGTTTCCAGCATTGTCCAACAGAACGGGGGAACCATCGTGGTGGAGAGCGAACCAGGCAAAGGGGCGCGAGTGGTGGTTCGCCTGCCGGCGCAGCTCGCACCTCACACTACCCAGGAAGCCGGCGACCTATTGGGGGCGGCTTCTGCGCCAGAACCCGGGACTTAAAGAGAGGGATGATAACGATGACTACCGCTGCGGCTCCTGCTGTCCACATGCCCACATCCGAGCCGGGGAATTTTCTAAACCTGGTGATTGTTGATGACGAACGTTCCATTCGCGAGGTCTGCCGCGAGGTTGCGCGCAACCTGGGCTTCAACGCCCTGGTGGCCGACTCTGCCGAGCACAGCTACCGCCTGCTGGAGTCGCACGCCATCGACGTAATATTGCTCGATCTGAAATTGCCGGGGGCAGGAGGACTGGAGGCGCTGAATAAAATCAAGCAACAGTGGCCCGATGCGGAGGTGATCGTAGTGACCGGGTGCGGCACGGTGCAGTCGGCGGTGCAGGCCATGAAGAACGGCGCTTACGACTACGTGACCAAGCCATTCAGCATGGACGAACTGCGCATCCTGCTGGAGCGGGTGTCGGCGCACTTGAAACTCAAGAGCGAAAACCGCATCCTGAGAGAGAGGATCAAATCGAAGCAGGGTTTTTCTGGAATCGTGGGTACGGCGCCGGAGATGGAGCGGTTGTACCGTATGATCGCGAAAGCCTCGCAGAGCCACCACCCCGTGCTGATCCTGGGAGAGAGCGGCACGGGCAAAGAGTTGGTGGCACGCTCGATTCATTTTTCCGGCCCCGTTCGCGATAAGCCTTTCATCCCCGTGGATTGCGGTTCGCTGGTGCCAACCCTGATCGAAAGTGAACTGTTCGGGTACGTGAAAGGGGCTTTTACCGGGGCGGTACAGGCGAAGGACGGACTGTTGAACATGGCCGAGGGCGGCACGGTGTTTTTCGATGAAATCGGGGAGATGCCGGTGGACCTGCAGGCCAAACTGCTGCGGGCGATTCAAGAGAAGGAAATCCGTCCGGTTGGCGGCACACGGCGGCTGCCGATCAACGTTCGTATTCTGGCGGCCACGAACCGTGACTTGGAACAAGCCGTCGCCCAAGGAAACTTCCGGCGCGACTTGTACTTCCGTCTGAACGTACTCAGCCTGAAGATTCCTGGCTTACGGGAGCGGCGGCAGGACATTCCCTTACTCGCGGGACACTTCCTCGACCGGTTGTCACGCGACGGCGGACGGGAATGTACTCTCAGCGACGCGGCTTTGAAAGCCATGCTGGCCTACGACTGGCCAGGCAATGTGCGCGAACTGGAAAACTGTCTGGAACGGGCCTGCGCCCTCAATAGCGGACCCGAAATCCATCTCACGGATCTGCCCAGCGTGGTCAACGGGGGCAATGGTCACATCACCATTGACAAAAACGGCTCGGCCAAGATTATTCCCATGTCGGAACTGGAAAGGCAAACCATTCTCGGCACCATCATGCAACTCAACGGCGACAAACTGCTGGCGGCGCGGCTGCTGGGAATCGGCAAAACTACGCTTTACCGCAAGCTCAAGGAATATGGTGCCGAGGAGTTTTAACTATAGGAACCGGGATTCCCGGGCCGGGACAGCGCGGGCTCGCGGGCCGACGGAACTCCTGCATTTTCAATAGAGGCTCTGTGGCCAGTTACGTGCAATCTGTTCCGGCATGATTTTACTGATTACTTACATAGCAACAGCTCAGGAGTGCGCCCGAGCGTTGGGAGAAGCAACCCTTGAGCCGGTGGTCGTCTGCACCGGTCTACAGGAAGCGGTCCGGGAATTACAGGAAAAGGAATTTTCGGCGGTGGTCTTTGACCTGCTCTTGCTGGATGCGCAACCTGACGAGAGCGACACCGCGCTCAAGTACCTGGGATCTGCGGTCCCGGTTTACCTGAACTTTGCCATCACTGGAACCGCCCGCGCGGCGCGGGAATTACGCTCGGCCTTGCAGCGGCGCAAGCGGGAAATGCTGGCCGCGAAGAACGATGCCGAGCAGGCGCTGCATCACGAATTGAAAGACACCCTCACCGCGTTGCTGCTGTCCTGCGAAATGGCGCTGCAAGTTCCGGAACTCCCGCGTCGCTGGCGGCGACCAAGATGCAAGCAGTCGAAGCCTTGGCAAGGAGGTGAGCGCCAAGCTGGGAAGGGAAATCTAGACTGTGGTCGTTCTCCGTCGGCAGGCAGAGGTTTTCCGCAGCCTGCTAGCCCACGGCTTCGCCGATCTCTTCCAGCATCTCGTCTATTACTTCTTCCGGCTTCTCATCCAGCATGAAGGCCAGCACCTCCTGCGGCACCGGGTTGCTCCACACCGGAGCGAACGATTGGCGATGCAAGGGACACGGACCGTGCTGGCGCAGGGCGGCCAAATGATGGGGCGTGCTGTAGCCTTTGTTGGACGCCAGCCCGTACAGGGGAAATACCGGGTCCCAGCCGCAGATCATGCGGTCGCGCTCGACTTTGGCGAGGATAGAAGCGGCGGCGATGGAGGCAGACAGGGCATCGCCGTGGATGATCGGTTGCTGCGGCAAATCGCAATCCAGGCGCACGGCGTCGACCAGCAGATGATTCGCGGCCGGTTGCAATTGCATGACCGCTTCACGCATGGCAACGCGCGATGCCTGGTAGATATTGATTTGGTCAATGCGGGGAGCGTCCACTGCGGCAATCGCCCAGGCGATGGCATGCTCACGAATGCGCTCCGCCAGAACTTCCCGCCGTTCAGCCGGCAGCAGTTTTGAATCCCGCAGGCCGCGAACACGATATGCCGGGTCAAGAATAACGGCTGCGGCAACTACCGGCCCAAACAGCGATCCGCGGCCGACCTCGTCGACGCCAGCGACGAACTGCGCTCCACCGTCCCACGCCCGCTTCTCGAATTTCAATGTGCACCGCAGCCGCTTCAACAGGCGCAGCTTGGCAGCAGCCGGGGAAAGATTCTTTTCGCGAGCCAGCTTGAGTTTGTGAGCCACAGGTGCGTTAGAGAGATGAAAGCATCTTCGCTGAGGCTGGGCCTGTGGAGCAAGGGGGAAATCGGACTGACAACTATCCGCTGGGAGCCTGGCTTTGGCGGCGGGCTCGCCTCTCCTGCGGCAGCAGGCTGGCATAAACGTAATCCATGGCCGGTGTCGCGACTCCGGCCTGGTCACCGAAGCGGACCACGGCACCGATGACGGCCTCCAGCTCAGACGGTCGTCCCGCCGCCAAATCTCGCTGCATGGACGCGGTGCCGTCGGCGGGCGTGGCGTCGACAAACGCGAGTGTGCGCGAGACTGCACCCTCGGCCAGATGAATACCGCGGCTGCGCGCGACTGCCGCGACTTCCTCCATCAACTGCCGCAAGAGCTCGCGAGTTGGAGGACAGGCGCGAAACTCCCCAATCGTGGAACGCGTCACGGCGCCTGTGCCACTGACCGCAGCGATGAACAGCAGCTTTTCCCACAACGCCGCTTGCATGTCGGCTGGAGTCTGCACAGTGACGTCGGCGGTCTTGAGCGCCTCTGCCAACGCCAGCGCATTCGCAGACAGAGCCGAGCCGTCCGACTCTCCGAGCGCGACCATGGGTTCCAGTCCGCCGTGGCGAATGCATCCCGGCGACTCGACCGAAGCGATGATCCGGCAAAGGCCCGTCAGTGAATGCTGCGGCCCGAGGACGCCTTGCAGCTGTGCGGTCGCCTCCACGCCATTCTGCAGCGGAAGCACCTTAGTCAAAGGCGCCAGGAGCGGTCGCATCGTACGAGCGGCTTCCGTGACCTGCCAAGCTTTGACTGCGAGAATTACGGCGTCGACCGGGCCAATCTCTTCGGGCTTGTCGCTGGCCTTGGCGACTGCGACCGTGAAGTCGCCCTTGGGGCTTATCACCCTTAGCCCGTCCCGACGAATGGCTTCAAGAGTTTGCCCGCGAGCCACCACTGAGACCGAGTAGCCCGCCCGTGCCAAGACGGCCGCGAAGTACCCGCCGACCCCGCCAGCACCAACCACCGCGAACCTTGGCTTGCTCATAGGAGACTTTTACCATTGGTGCAGCACGATTTGGGTTCTCCGCGTACGGGATCACATGAAAAGGTACGTTGCTGGTGAGCGTGCCGCTGGGAGTGGTGACGGTGACATAGCCTGTGGTCGCTCCGGCGGGAACGGTAGCCTCTAAGAATGTATCGGACTTGACGGAATCCCGGCAAGCTACACCGTCTACTATTTTCGATCAGCGCAACCATCATGCAACGCGGGCGTAGAACGCAAGATGCCGCAGATGCAGCCACGTTGTAAAATCAGTGGGATACGACAATCCGGGCGCGTAGCTCAAACGGATAGAGCATCGGATTTCTAATCCGAGGGTTGCAGGTTCAATTCCTGCCGCGCCTACCATTCTTGGAACAGCTTACGGGCACACCCCACCAAAAGTCATTGCAAGTTTATTGCAAGCTGGGAGAGAGTCGAGGGCAAACTCGGCGGGTTGCTCTCGAAGTAAAGGGTACCCAATTAACTTACTTATCCGCGTTCCATGGAGGGAAGTTTGGAACGTTTGGTTTCACGAATCTGTTCCGCGGTGAATCCACATCCGCAAGTGCTGCAACGCCAATAATTGGACGAGCCGGTCGCGAGCCCTGGACCAGATTGGTTCTCCGGGCGACGGGCCTGGACCAACTCGCTGTTGCATTCGGGACATCGTCGTTGAATCATGGTCTTGGCAGAGAGTGAGTTTCCTCAGCCGTCAGTCGGGAGGCATCGCAATAGCCGTACCCCTTCAAGCAAGCAGCGTAGTTACGTTGATGCTCGGCATCGGCCAGTTGCGTGGTTTCGGTGGGAGACAGTTTTGCGTAGTCGCAAGTCTCCTGGCCGTCTTTGCAGGCGGAGAGGTTGCGCTTGCGATCTGAGTTATCTATTTGCGCCGCATCCGCTGGACTGAGTTTGGAACGGTCGCACTCATCCCAGCCATTTTCACAGTTCTGCGCGTTGCGCAGGTGTTCCGCGGCGGTCACTTCTTTGGTTTCTGCGGGAGTGAGCTTGGAATGATCGCATAGCCCCGAACCATTCTTGCAGTCGGAGAAGTTGAGCTCACGCCTGGCGATGTTCACTGCCGTGGCTTCCGACGGAGTCAGTTGGGAACGGTCGCAGTCGCCGATTCTGTCCTTGCAGTCGGCGAGGTTGCGCTTGCGTTCGGCGACGGACGAATCACGGGCCTCGGACGCGGTTAACTTAGATGGATCGCAGGATCCCATGCCGCTGGTGCAATCGGAAACATCGCGCTGGTGATCGGCCACCGCCAATGCAGTCGCTTCCCGCGGGGTGAGCTTCGAACGGTCACAGGGATCGAAGCCGTTGCGGCAGTTCGAAAGGTTACTGATGCGCTGGGCGAGGGCGACGTCCGCCAATTCTGACGTGCTTAATTTCGAGCGATCACAGGCTTCGCGGCCGGCTTTGCAGGCGTCCAGGTTCTGCGTAAGACCGGAAGACTGGGCAAATAGAAGAATGGGCCAAACAGAAAAGCAGGCCGCTAAGAGACATTTCTGTAGAGTCTTCATGTGTATCCGCCCTTCTGACGATAGAGTCCTGTTAGCGCTGACCGGAACCGGTGCGCGGTTCCGGCCAGCCCTAAGTCTTAGCTTGCTGATGCAACTACTTCGTGTCGGCTTTGGCTTCGGCGACACTCGCCTGTTGGCCTGCGTCGGATACGGCCTTGATGAATGCATCTGCGCTACGAGGCGTTGCCACACGGCCCGAAAGAATGTTGCGGAACCGCTTGTGGCTGCCGTAAATTGCGATCGTCGAGTCGTTGTCCTGCTCGACGACTGCGCCTTCCAGGGTCAGGCCGGCGAACACGCCCTTGGACCGCGAGTAGGTCAGCATTTCAGTGTTCATCTTCCAGTCAGTGCCGGCGGAAGCATGACGGCCAACCGGGCCGGCTGCGACTGATCCTTCGCCGGTGAGTTCAAACTTGCTCGAGAGCAAATGCTGGAGACCGCGGTCGTTCATGACCAGCAGGACCAGGTCCACGCCTTCGACGCCAATCTGCAAACCCCAACTGCCGCCGCCGATCGAGACGAATGCGGGTGCGCTCCAGCCTTCAGCGGTACGGCAAGTGGCGACGCCGCGCCCGTGCTTGGCGCCAAAGATGAAGCCGCCTTTGATCAGATCTGGAACTACGAGGATGCACTTGGCGCTGGCCAGCACTTCTTCCGGGATACCTTTATCTGGGGTTGCCATGATGGCGTGTAGGACGTCCACGGAGTTTTGCAGGCGGTCAACGGAGTCTTCGCGGGCCGTGCCGGCGAACGCATAGGTTCCAAACAGGCCCATGAAACCCACCAGCAGCAGTGACATTCTCTTTCTCATGAATTGTTCCTTTCAGGAGTGCGGAACTAAGAGGAGAAAACTTCAGATGGGCTGACTTAGCTCAGAGGACCTGAAAGAGAGACCGGAGTGCTCGTCTCTAGAGCCATGATGGCTCAGACGAGAAACAATTGCTGGTCTGAATTGCTCACTTTGGCTGGAAACCCTCAGGGCTAAAGCCCGCATCCTGTTGGGCATGACACAATTAGGCTTGCGGCCTGTGACGCAACCCGGGGCGCCGTCCCTGGCGGGACTGGCATCGTCCCATTTCCGCTTCCCGGCACTGCCGAGCTGGGATCTCACATCCCGCCGCTGGCGCAGCTGGGGCATCCTCTGGAGTGAGCAATCCTGCACAGAATGGTCGGTGGTGGATGTGTCATTGTGGGAGTGGCGAGTTTGGGCCATGGAGTTCCCTGATGTCTGCTTTTCTTTTTTGGGTTCGCGGGCTGGTCGGCTCGATCCGCGATTCACTGAGCAAGCGCTTTACGGTGGAAGTCTACCCAGGGAAGTTCCCATCACAAAGGATGTGCCCGTTCTGCGGGCTGATCACCGCACGATCCAAAGCATTCTGCCTGGAGTGTGGCAAATCGCTGCGAGAAGTTCACCCGTGAGGAGATAAAAAATGCTCTGGACGATTTTCGTAGTGCTTCTGATTCTGTGGCTTCTAGGCTTTAGTCTGCATGTGGCCGGCAGTCTCATCCATTTGCTGCTGGTCGTAGCCTTGGTGGTGTTGGTCATCAACCTGGTGAGCGGCCGTAGGACGGTGTAACGGCGCGAGCTGGCATGCGTCCTACTTATGTTGGGAAAGGATGCGAAGGCCACGGCTGGTGATTGCCTGCAGGACCCGCAGAACGGCGTCGCCTGAGCTCTCCGGGCGAGCGTACTTCGCCGCAGCCAGATCCCGGTCGAGATGCGTTTTGGCGGAAGGATGCCCGGTACTCGCCGTACACCTCGCTTTCGGTTTAGCTCCGCACATAGGACACCGCACGGACAATATCTGCTTCAGCCTGAGTTTCGCGGGCTTCACAGCAATAGTATTCAACATAGTTGGTGCGGCCCGCCTATTTGGTGGGTTCCAGAGAAATTAACCGATTAATGGGAATCGCCAGCGTGGGCTCGTCTGGGCTCTTGGCGCTCCCCGAGCGAACCGTTGCCGTCCCTTGAACTTCCTTCAGCAACACATAAAATCCGTCTCGTCCTATGATCTTCACGTGATCTCCCGGTTTCATGATGTAACTCCTTTTGTCGCGGCGGCCAATTCAACGCGCGCCACGACCGCCCAGTTTGGCCGGTACCCACGAGCGCACATGCAAGCGAGCAGCATGCTGATTAATGGCGGCGGCTGCCTGTGTGCGGCGGTTGCCATCGGTGTTGTTGAAATCGAGAGTGGTGACACTGTGCTCGCAGAAAGTGCAGGTGAAGGTGATGCCGCCGTTCGCCGGTTTCGTGGTGTAATATCTCACACCTTCATTGTAGTCCTTCTAACTGCTGCGGGGTTTGGGCAATGGGTGTGCGACCTTAGCACGGAGTGTCGTCGCTTAGGGCTCGAGATAGGAAGGGTTCCTAAGTACGTGGTCAGAATCGAACAGTTCCATCGCGGATGCTGCGCCAGACCTTTCGCGAAAAAGCGACATCCTTCCCGTCAATGGCCAATTGCGCAAGGATTGCCCGTCGACGTTCCACGCCGTCCCAGGACCTGCGAAGATGCCGGGGATTTACCGGTGGTCCAGTCCTTGGAACTCCTTCCTGACGCAGAGTAGCGTTGCCCTTCAAGACTGAATGGACGGTCTCCAACAAGGAAATAGGACCGTCGGCCTTGGCCACGAGCGCGTCTACGGCCCTCAAGGCGTCGTCCGGCAGGTCTTCGCCGCCTGCGAGCATGACGATGGGAACCTGGGGTTTCACGTTCTTGATCGCAGCCGCCACCACCCCGCCATCCAAAAGGCCCAATTGATAGTCGAGCACAATTGCATCCACAGGCTGGGACATGAAAAGCCGCAGACCCTCGTGGCCATTGGTTGCGATTAACAGCTCGTAGCCGTGTTCTTGTAACAAACTCAGCTGGGCGGGGTCCCGGTGGATGCAAAGCAGAGTGCTGTTTGTAGCCATACCGCTCAGATATACAGGCGGGATTCCACCGATTCTGTTCAAAATTGCTCACAACGGGCGGCACCATTGGCGGCCAAAGAGGGGCCAGTCATTGTCAGGCAGGGGTTCTCTCTTTTTCCGGGAATCCGACGAAGCGCGCATCGCAGATGCCGGCAAGCAACGGTAGCAGTCGGCTGGGCGCTTCGTGCTTGGGAACGAAGGCATCGACTACTTCCAATACCTCGCTTGGTATCTCCTCGTCGCTAGAAACCATGACGATCGGAGTATTTGGCTTGAGGCGCTTGATTTCCAGCGCGACCTCATGCCCGTTGATCTCGGGCATATGGTAATCAACGATCACGGCAGCAACTCCGCTGCCTGTAGCAATTTGCAGTCCCTCCCTGGCGGATGAGACGGTGAGCACTGCGTATCCATGCCTTTCGAGGAGTGCTTTTTGATATTCCAGCACGCCGGCATCGTCGTCGATGCAAAGGATTGTTTTGGAGGTTGGGGGATAGGACATGATGAGTTACCTCACAAAGATGGTGGACGATTCACCGCGGCACGTCTGTGCGGAATTGCTCACTCCTGGTCAGGCAGCGTCTGCGGCGGAGTCTGACGCGCGTGCACCACGAACCGCCGGGGCGCCGGACCGACTAAGTAGAACGGGTAACAAGTTACAAGCGTAAGCGCGGAGTCGGTGGAGGCAGCCAGGACGCTGAGGTCATCGGGATCGACGACCTTGACCCAGTCTACCTGATAGCGGAACAGCGCGGTGGCCGTCTCAATCTGAATTTCGTCCATGGGGCGAATGTCTTTCAGGTCGCGGAAGAAGGTATCGCGATGCCCGGCTACTCCAACGTTGCCGACATCGCCCGGAAGTGGCGTTCCTTCGATGTGTCCCGCACCCAGCCGCAAGATATGCGCGCTAGTCCCTTGTAGAACTGCGACGGACAAGCCCAGCCGCGGGATCTCCATGAGTCCCAGGACGTCACCCTTCTTGACCGCGGGTCTAACTGCCGGTTCCAGCGGCGGCCGAGCCGACGGCGTGGCCAGGCTGACCCTGTGCTCTTTCTCCACCTGCCTCTGGCTTTCGAGCGCCCTCCCGGCAGATGCCTGGAACATCCTCGCTTCGAGAAGAGTAATGCCGACGTAGCCGAGTGCGAGGATGCCAATCACGAGCAGGAAACGTCCGCTCCAACGAAAGACGCCGCGAGCTTGCGGCGGAAGAAGCAGCTTAATTCTGAGGTTCATGGCCGGTTCGCCTTAGCGGGAGATGAAATCGCTGACGACGCGAAATAACCAGCGCGGGTGCGGACTGACAGGTGTCCTCGGCCCTTCCCGCTGGCCGTTACTTCTATGACACGGTAGGTACCATCCCGCTTTCGATTGGTGGGGACGTAAGCCAGGGTGTATTGATTACGAATGTCGTGGGCGATGCGTTCGCAAATCGGAGCCAGATCCCTCAATGATTGCGGCAGAAAGGCGTCGCCACCGGTGTCTTTCGCAAGCTCCTTAAGCACATGCGGGTTGCGGTCTTCGTCGTCCTCGTCAAAAATGCCGATGGTGTAGATGATTGCGTCCGACTGCTGAGCCATAGACATGATTTGGGTCAGGTTGCGCTGGCTCGCATTGTCTCCACCGTCACTGATTACGATCAGCACTTTCTTGTCGCGATTACCCTGTTTCAGATGCTCGAGCGCGGCGGCTACGGCATCGTAGAGTGCGGTTTGGCCATCGGCGTCGATTCTGGAAAGAGCAACTTCCAGCTGCGCCACCTGGTCGGTGAACGGAATTGTGCTGGGAAGGCCAAACGAAACCCTTTCATTGAAATTGACGACGAACATCTGGTCCTGCGGGTTGCTAAAGTGAGCAAAGGCCAAGGCGGCGGCAATTACGTCGTGACGTTTTGGTCTCATACTTCCGCTGTTGTCGATGACCAGGCCGACCGTTACCGGAATGTCCGAATGGCTGAAGTGTTTGATTGGTTGAAGCGCGCCATCCTCGTAGATCTGGAAATTATCTTTTTCGAGTCCGGAGACCAAGGTGCCTTTGCGGTCCAGAACGGTTGCCTGCAACACCACCATGTCCACGCTTACGCCGATGGTGTAGTCGTCGGCAGGGCGGCCCAGAGCCGGAAGCGTGAGGACCATCAGCGCAACCAGGCATGGGAGCGTAAGGGCGCTTCGCTGCTCGCTCTGGGGCCTGTTCATTTGCGTGGGCCTGACGATCGGAGGTGGTATTGGTGACCACCTCCGTCGCCATGCAGACTCCAAGTCAACTTAGGTTCGCTTTGCGGCAATCGATAAAGCAAAGCCGGCGCCCAGCGCCAGCATCCCGATCAGTCCGATAAGCGGCAATGGGCTGGCGGTGTGCGGCAGGGGCTCGTCAGCAACCACCGGCGGTGGTTCAACCACCTGAGCCACTTCAACTGGATCTCCCGTAGGAGCCACAGCTTCGACCGGCGCAGTTTGCAAAACCTCGATCGGCGCGGCTGCCACTTCGACAGGCGTCGCGAGAACGGGTTGATTTACTTCCTTGGCTAGTTCGATGGCCCTCGGCTTGGCGTATACGAATTCTTCGCCGAATACCCGACCGGGGGAAAACCATGCTCTCAGGGCTTCCGGCTGTCCGGCAGGCCTTTCACTAAATGTGATTACGGTTTTGTGCGTCGCATGCAAACGTAAATTGGGAAGCGCCATGATGGTGGTAAAGACCCGGCTTTTGTCCTGGTTGTAGATGCGAACGATGTGACGGTTGCCTTGGTTCCACATAATCTCGAAGACATAGGTACCGGCCGGCAAGATTTGAGGATACGTGCCCGGAACTTCAACAGGCCCGCTGAAGGTAACGACAGTTTCCCTGTTCAACTGATCGGCCGTTACTGTCGGCACGACGAGGAGGCAGAGCGCAAACAGGCAGAATGCAATGGTTAATACCGTAAGGGATTTCATGTTCTCTCCTGTAGTTTTCTCCGACTAGGTCGCACGGCGGTGGTGGTGCTGCAAGAACTCTTAATGTTGTCGGTTTCACAAGAGATCTATAGCCGAAGAATCCGGCGCTTTCTCAACCGTCGAGATTGATTCGAGGTTCAGTATCGTGGTTTGGCTTAGGGATTACTGGTCAATATTGACCTTAGTACCATTTGCCGGTCGGGTGGGGAGTCGAGCCACATAGAGCGGGCAGCTAGACGATCGTGGTCCGATGACCGTCATCCGACGACCGCCCAGCTGCCTTGTAAGCTTGCTCTTGCTAGGCCGCTACTGCTACTTCAGCTGTGTGCAGTGTGCAGTAGAGAGGATGAGTAGCTTCGATGATGTCCTTCGCCTTGGCTACTTCTGCTGCCGTCCCGTGGGCGATCAGCAGGAATTGATCGGTCTTGAGTGCTGCTTCGTACTTCACAATGCTGTCCTTAGGAATTCCGATGCTGTAGAGACCGGCTCCCAGAGCACTCAACCCTCCTACGACCACGGCACTTTCCAGCGCTCCGACGATCCACGCAACCAGTGGTCCAGCTACCAGGATTGGTCCGAGACCCGGAATCATAAAGAATGCAGAACCGAATAAAAGCCCCCAAAAGCCTCCCCAGAATGCGCCCGTCTTGCCCCAATACTTCATACGGTCGCCGGTATTGTAATAGCCGACCACCTGCTCATCGGTGTGGTAGCCCTTGCCAACGACAGATAACTTGCGCATGTCAACGCCGCAACGCTGAAGCTCTCTTACCGCGTTGTCCGCTTCCGGATGAGTGTGATACACCGCAACAACTGAATTGTCTGTAGACATTTTCTTTCTCCCCGGCAACTTGCCGTCGTTCTCGGACCGTTGGGTTAGGTCCGGTTCGAACTATGACAGGGCGGGAACAGGAAAACTGGTTCCTATTGCTCAGTGGTGGAAAACGTGCGCAATGCCAAGACCGTCGCGGCGAATCCCACTCAAGGTTGAGCTTTATAGCTCAGACCGCGAAGTCTCGACCGGATAGCTTGGAAGAGACTGGTGGACAGGTGTGAGCGCTTTGTCACTGGGTTAAGTGCAAATCAGAAATCGGATACACCCAGACTGGGCAGTCAACATTGAAACTTGCAAGATGGTTTGTAGTGCTTCTCGCGTTGCTGTGGCTACCAGAGATGCATGCGGATGTTACCGTTCTGCTCGAAGAACCCTATGGCTATGATGGCGCGTTTGGCGGCGTTGGCCATGCGGCGGTTTATCTAAGTCGGGTCTGCGCGGCCTCGCTCTCTTCTTTGCGACGTTGTGACGAAGGAGAATCTGGTGTAGTCATCAGCCGCTACGACGGCATCGGCGGGCACGATTGGATTGCCATTCCCCTGCTCCCTTATCTTTATGCCGTCACCAGGCCGGAAGATATTCCCGTATATGCTGACAAACAGATTGTCGCCTCACTTCGAGATGGGTACCGGCACGCACACCTGCAAGAACTTGCGCCCGACGATCCTGCAGGGCAGTTGACGGGTGGGAATTGGGTACAGCTTGTGGGGTCGGCGTACAACCGCACCAGCTTCACTTACGAAATCGAAACCACACCGCAGCAGGATGACCAGTTGATTGCGTGGCTTAATTCCCGTCCCAATCGTCCTTTGTACAGAGTCGTTTCACACAATTGCGCGGATTTTGTCCGGGACATCGTGAACTTCTACTACCCGAAAGCAGTGTCGCGTGGGATCGTCGCGGATTTTGGCATCACCACTCCAAAGCGGGTTGCGAGGTCACTCAGCAAGTACAGCCGGCGGCATTCCGATCTGGAATTCGTGAATCGTGTAATTCCGCAAGTTCCGGGGACCATTCGGCGCAGCCGGCCGGTCCGCGGCATGGCGGAATCGGTTTTCAAATCCAAGAAATATCTGCTTCCACTGGCCTTCTTCCAGCCTTATGTCGCAGGCGCCTTCGCGGCCGCCTATCTGGTGGATGGCCGTTTCAAAACCGACAGGAAGGCAACGACCTTCAACCTGGATGCCATCGAGTCGACGTTGGCAGGCGACGAACGCCACGGTTCCAACGGAGATCTGGCCGAATTGCCACCAGCTTTTGATGCGCCTGTTGCCGTGAAGACAATTGAGAAGTGAAGTGACGGTCGCGCAACACTGTGAAAACTCGATCCACACAACCGCCGAACAACTAAAAGGAGAACCGGAATGTCAAAGACCTGGGAACATTACCACCATGCTGGCCGCCATCACGAACGAGCGGCCTATCACTATAACGAGGCAGCGAAATACGACCAGGCCGAGGAGCACGAAAGAGCTGTGCACCACGCCTACCTGGCCCACGCACACAGTCAGCAGGCAATTCACCACGACGCCGAGGCTGCGAAACTGCATGCCGAGCACTGCGACGTCCCGGCGACACCCGCTTCCAAGCAAGCAACTGAGAAAAAGAGCGCCGCCTAAGGGACTCCTTACCTCATTAACGGGCCGTGGTTTTCGATGTTTACGGTGTCGCGGCGAGTGATAAAATAAAGAAACATGCCTGTAAGGGGGTGTCTGTGAGGAGGTGTCTATGTCTCCTACTCGCCAACCCAACGGTTCTTCGGGTGTAAGGAAAATCGCCCGCAACACTCCAACCGGCGCGACCATCCAAACAGAGCGGAGCGCGATAAGTCCAAGGGTAGCAACCAAGAAGGGACGCGATTTCGATCCCCACGCCTTCCTCGCAACCATTGGCGGGGGCAGGCAGTCTTTGCTCTTCCAGAAAAAACAGGAAATCTTTACGCAAGGGGACACGGCTGCCGCAGTGTTCTATGTCCAGACGGGCAAGGTAAAACTCACGGTCGTATCCAAGACTGGCAAGGAAGCGACCCTCGGCATATTAGGCGAGGGAGACTTTTTCGGCGAAGGCTCGCTTGCGGGCCAGGAGCTCCGCATGGACTCTGCAACCGCCATGACGGATTGCGTTGTTATGCGCATCGACAAGAAGGCCATGATGGAAGCGCTTCATCAGGAACACGCATTTTCCGACCTGTTCGTGGCCTATTTGTTGGGGCGGAACATCCGTTATGAAGAAGATCTGGTGGATCAGCTCTTCAATTCGAGCGAAAAGAGGCTGGCCCGGATCCTTTTGCTGCTCGCTCATTTTGGCAAGGAAGGCAAACCCGAGACGGTCGTTCCCAAGATCAGTCAGGAGGTGCTAGCGGAAATGATTGGCACAACCCGCTCGCGGGTGAGTTTCTTCATGAACCGGTTCAGAAAATTTGGATTTATTCACTACAATGGCGGGCTACAAGTCCACAGCTCACTGCTCAATGTCGTCCTGCACGACTAGAGTCCCCGGGACGTAGCAACGCAAGGTCCTTCACCAATCTGAGCGCTCATCCGGTGCCGTGACAGCCATGTAGAATCCGGACTTGCAAATCGCAGCTCCGCCGTCCGGCTCCGGATTCCATTCAAACGATTCCCCAACGGGGACCATGTCAACCCCTGCGCGGCGTTCAAGCTCCGATTCATTGTTCGACATATGTACTCCTTATCCGCATAACGGGGCCACCGTTACGCTGGCAGACTCCTTCACCAACCCTGGCCTGCCGTCGCGGCCCTGACGCTATTTGCCTGCCGTCAGAACCTTCCCCAATCGCAGTATTAAACTTTATCCGTTGCAAGGCTGGTCAGAATTGACCGCCGGTGAATCAGCGCCGATCTAACGCCAGGAAATGTCGTAGCCTAACCCGTACAAAATGTGGGTCTCGAATTCCCACACCATGATCAAGTCCCAATCGGGTTCATTGTGTTCCCACGAGGCCGCCACATGAGTGCGGCGCTCGGCTGGGGTTGAAAACGCCGTAGCGACTCGCTCATCCGAGGGTTGAGGGCAGACCACCATCCCCGTCGGAACCGGGCGATCCACGCCATAGACGAGCAGTTGGGCGGGAGTCAAATCTGGAACCACCCGAACCGTGATCATGCGCGGTTTGAAGTTCAGAGCGCGGGCGTCGCCTGGAAGAAACTTCTCGGGAGTACCGTAAAGAAGATGTTGGATGGGATTGAGATAGATTCCTTGTGAAAGATTTTGCTGCGCTTGATGCCACAGCTCCATGAGCTGAGCATCGGAATGAATTGCTGTCTCATTTATAAAACCAACAGCCGGCGCGCCGCTGCCGCAGCCCGTCAGCAGAACCATCAATAGGAACAATGCCGCGCTGGCAGACTGTTGTTTCATGCGTACCCCCGTCGTGGTCACGGCGGATCCGGAGTTCCTCATACGATTGGAATGATGACGCGAGCATAGCTGGGTGGCTGGTCAAACTTGCACAGTCGTGGAAATAATCTGTGAGTCGTCCGAGCGGGCACTCCTCAGTTTCTCGACGTTCCAGTCCGCGCGCCGGCAACGGCCAAGGCAATGCCGCCGCCGATCAGCACTACACGGACGATTGGCGATACCCGTTCGCTGTGAGTGGTCTGAACGCCGATGTGCGTGTCTCCGATTTTGATGCTTTCGTTCTCACTGTGGGGAATGGGCACGACCAGGGATGCGATGCCAAGCACGAGTAAGAGCAGGCCGGCAAACAGCAGTGCTTTCATAAACAGTTCCTCCGGTTCACGCGTTGTAGGATGACGGAGGGACCCATCCGCATCCGTGCAACTGTGCGATCGCGGGCAACAACTGGCTGGCTAAACGGTCCTTGGCGATGAAGGCATCGACCTGCCTCAGGGCTTGTTCAGGAACATCCACGGTTGCGGAAAGCATGATGATGGGCGCCTGTGGGTTAAGCCGTCTCATTTCGATGGCGACCTCTTGCCCATTCATTTCCGGCATACGGTAGTCAACGATCACAACGTCCACTGGATACATGGAAGCCAGTTCGAGGCCCTTGCCGCCGCTGGCAGCGGTCAGAACGGTATAGCCGAAGCTCTCGAGGAAAGACTTCTCGCACTCCAGCAGATCCTCGTCATCGTCAATGCAGAGTAGTACTGCGCTTTGGAGTCCCGGACCGTCGGAGAGAGGCATGGTTCACCTTCCAGAACCATTTTCAACAGTCAGAGGCAGCAGTCTGTTCAAAATTGCTCAACCATGCCCGCACGCGGCTCTGCGCCTGTGACCACCCTGCTAATTTATTTTCGAAGGCGTGCAATTTTGAACAGTCGTAGGGCGGTGCGAGGTCGAAAGTCCTAGGTGCAATTTGTACGACCTGCAAACTAAGCCGCCACGCAGCTCTCCCTCTAGAAAGCGGCGGCCCGTTGGGGCGGGAACGGGTTAGTGTCGGCCATGTCGACGTTTGGACCCGGGCCCGCCCATTTTTCCGGATCCGGTGAGCTGGCTGGAGAGGCAGCTTCCTCCGCTCGAGGCAACATCAAAGAATCCCCTGCGTTGCATGGCCATTGCGCACTGGGAGGCGCGAAGGTTTGAATTGTTCAGCGTTGTTGCTCTTTGGTGCCTTTGCCCCTTGGGTAAGCGGCGCAAGCATGCAGTGAAAACTCCCGGTCGCGCTGCGACTCAAAGTTCTGCATCATTTCATCGAAAGACTTGCCCGCGGGCGTGCTCGAAGCCCTAAAGACCCAGCCGCATTCGGAGCAACCAAAACCCCGAAAGCTCGGCTGTTCAATCCAGACCAGCTTCCGAGCCATTTCGCTCCCCCTCGGTGCGCCCGCGGGCGTACGTGCGACGGAGTTTACATGCGCCAATCTAGATGGTCTGTCGGGTACCCTACATACCCTAGAAATGTATGGTTCGTGCGCACACCCTGGCCTCGTTTGAAGTTGCGGAATCGGTTAAGGGCCGGTTGCACGTTTCTTGCGGTCGGTATTGCTCAGTATCCGGGTCGTACCCAGCGTAGCGTTGATAGGTCTTCGAGTTCATTCCGCATTTGCGAGGGTTTTCGGTTCTGATCCTTCGTCTGTCAAGGAGAGTTTGTGGAAAACAAGGGCCTCCAAACCGTGCAGTCTGGCGAGCGGACGAATGCCGAGGGAAAGCCTGTCAGCAACCTGATACTTCTATCGATCTCCGATAGCGACTACGGCTCTCTACGTCCTCATCTCGAATACGTCAGCTTGCCAAACCATCTGGTCCTTCACGAGGGGGGCGGAAAGCTAGAATTTGTGTATTTCCCGAACTGCGGTCTAATCTCGCTCGTGGTCGTAATGAAAGATGGAAAGACCGCCGAAGCCGGCATCGTTGGCAACGAGGGTTTTATCGGAACACCAGCGTCTGTCGGCCTGAACCGGAGCCCGCTGCAAGCGGTGGTACAAATCACCGGGGATGGCTTCCGCGTAGAGGTCGCAGCTTTGCAAGAGATTTTGGAATCCAGCCCACACCTGCAATTGATGTTGAGCCGCTATGCCGTGGTTCAGGGAATGCAGGTTGCACAAACCGCCGCCTGTAATCGGCTGCACGATATTAGGCGGCGCCTTGCGCGGTGGTTGCTAATGACTCAAGACAGAGTGGATTCTGAGTCGCTGCCCATCACCCATGATTTTCTCGCCACCATGCTCGGGACAGACAGACCTAGCGTGAGCACGGCGGCTGGTGTTTTGCAGAAGAAGAAGCTCATCGAGTACACCCGTGGTGCAGTGAAGATCGTGAATCGCAAGCAACTTGAAGATTCCGCTTGTGAGTGCTACGGGATCACCCAACAATACAACGGTGAACTGGGCTTGAAATAGGTCCACGAGGGAAGCCTCTTCTCCCGATGGTAAAGAAGTCTGACTACCTATTTTGTGGTTCCTGCCTGCCGAGGCAAAATCATTGAATCCCACTGCGGCGAGCGGTTATTGTGCGCCGGGAGGCGCCACGGTTTTGTTTATCAGCGTTCTTAGTAGTGGCTACTTTGAACTCTTGCCAGCCTTTTCCTGTAGGGCGCGAATCTCTTGACGAATCTTCTCAATCCGAGCTTTGATCTCTGTTGCCACATGCCCTAACTCCGGGATTGTTTCCAAGTCCGGCAGGAGTTTTTCGAGAAAGGCCAACTCGTCTCTTAGGATTGGCAACCGAATCATAAGTGTCTCAGGCAATCTCTTTCTCCGCGGTCCGCTGTTCGTGGCTTCCCAGACGCGTTTCTCCTCGCAGCACTCCGTACGTTGGGTTGGGTGCCCCCTCGAGCGAGCCCAGAACAATATGCCCTGCATCGGCTGCGCTTCAGCCACCCATACCCGTACGCACAGTAGCTTATTTCCAGTCATACGGGTGAACTCTTAGCAAGTTTTTGTGCAACGCAGGCAGTGCATCTATTTGAAAAATAATAACGTTAGTGTACGCATGGGCAACTGGATCGGGGGTACGGTTAGATATCGCGTAGATTTTCAGTTGCAGGGTACGATTCTTTGCGGTAGGATTTCTCGCCTACGCGTACGTATCCGAGGACGGGGGGCCTGACATGGGACGTAATGGAAACGGCAGCCACTATGCGTCAGTGAATCGGTCCGATGTTCCGCAGGGCCGCAAAGGAAAACATCGGAAGGCAGTGGCGGACATTCTGTCCGACCTCTCCCGGTTGAACGATCAGCAAGCGGTGAAGATTCCGCTCAGCACTCTGAACGGGGAGAAGATGCAAAATCTCAGGTCAGCTCTGAACCGGGTAACGCGGGAGAAAAAAATCCCCGTGCTGACGTCAAGCGACGAGAAATACCTGTACGTGTGGCGCGCCGACGGGCCTAAGAATGTTGGAGCAACCGAGTAGCAGACTGCGTGCAGGCTCAATCGTGGAGAACGACATTAAGCAGCGAACTGTGTACCTGTAGCCCGCCTTCAACCCCGCCGGCGTACTGAATGAAGCCCATTTTCCGGAAGCGGTTCATAAAGAAGCTCACTCGCGAGCGGGTGGTGCCGACCATTTCCGCCAGGGTTTCCTGACTGATCTTCGGAACCACAGGCTCGGGCACGCCTTCCTTGCCAAAGTGCGCGAGCATGAGAAGGACCCGCGCGAGGCGCTTTTCACTGGAATTAAATAGCTGGTCGACCAGGTCTTCTTCGTAGCGGATGTTGCGTGCCAACAAATAGGCGACGAACATATCAGAAAAGGCGTGTTCGCGATGCAGCGCTTCCATCATGGCCTTTTTCTCGATGCGCAGAAGATGGCACTCCGTCATGGCCTCCGCAGACCCCATGCGCAGAGCCTGCCCTGCCAGGGAGCCTTCCCCAAAGAAATTTCCAGCACTTAAAATACCGATAGTGGCTTCCTTGCCGACCTTGGACACGACGCTGAGCTTGACTTTGCCCTTCTGGATATAGAAGACGGCATCGGCTGCATCGCCTTGGGCGAAGATGTCTTGCTTACCGGAAACAGTCAGACTCTTCCTGCCCTCGCCGATGGTGGCGAGGAAGGTGGTGGGGTTGAACCCATTGCCCCCGCCGTTCTTCTTGGATGCTGCAACAGAACCCATATCACCCTCTATTGTAGTCCCAAGTGGCAAACTCTCGATTCATTAGTTATTTCTCCGACGCGGCCAGGCGCCGGTCACGATGAGGATCAGTGCGCGGCTGGCCGGTACTGAGCTCACATTTTTCTCCGACCTTGGCGCCACAGGTCGGGCACCGCACTGCGAGCGCTTGTTTTTCGGTGACTTTCATGGATACATAATGCGAGTTTTCGGGGCGGAAGGATGGTCAATTTTGACCAGTCCGCAGGCCCACTTTGGTTGATACTGACCAGTAGCCCCTTTCGACAGTTGTTCTCACCACAATTAGGCACCTATGTCATTGGCCGTCACAACGTTTCCCAAGCGGGATCTGAAGGTAGTCGGCTCGCGCTCGCTGGTGCGGGACAGCATTTCGGCGGCGCGCCCACGGTCGCAATCGAAGCCCTCGCTGCCCAGTCGAATCGCGGTGGTCGGGAATTATCTTCCGCGGCAATGCGGCATCGCCACCTTCACCACCGATCTGTGCGCGGCCATTTCAGCCGAATACGGCACCGCCCGATTGTTGGCGCTGCCGGTGAACGACACCGAGCAGGGGTATGACTATCCAACCCGCGTCCGGTGGTCTCTTGCCCAGGACGACGTGAAGTCGTATGAAGCAGCAGCTGAATTCCTGAACTTCAACAACATTGACATGGTCTGCCTGCAGCACGAGTATGGAATCTTCGGCGGCCCGGCCGGAAGCCATATTTTGCATCTGCTGCGCGCCCTGAAGATGCCGGCCGTGACTACGCTCCACACCGTTCTGCGCGAGCCCAATCCCGGCCAACAGGCAGTGATGGAAGAAATCGCAGAGCTTTCGGACCGGCTCATTGTGATGAGCGAGCTTTCTTCTCAGTTCCTGCAAGAGATCTTCAAGGTGCCGGGCAGCAAGATTGACATGGTTCCCCACGGCGTCCCCGACCTGCCATTTCTCGATCCGAATTTTTACAAGCAGCGCTTTGGCGTCGAAGGAAAAGCGGTACTGGTTACCTTCGGTCTGCTCTCGCCGAACAAGGGAATTGAGAACGTAATTCAGGCGCTGCCCCAGATTCTGGCCAAACATTCTAACGTGGCTTACATCGTTGCCGGAGCGACCCACCCCCATATTCTCCGTCGTGAAGGCGAGCGCTATCGCGAGTACCTGCAGGCCTTGGCAAAAGAAGTGGGGGTGGAGTCGAAAGTGATCTTCCACAACCGCTTCGTCAGTCCCGAAGAAATGACAGAGGTCATCGGCGCCGCGGACATTTACATTACTCCTTATCGCCACGAGGCGCAGGTAGTTTCGGGGACGCTCGCCTATGCGCTCGGCGCCGGCAAGGCCATCATCTCGACTCCCTACTGGCACGCCGTCGAGTTACTGGACGATCGCCGTGGCGCCCTCGTCCCTTTTCAGGATCCCACCGCCATCGCGCACAAGACGATCGAACTCCTGGACACACCAGCCATACGCCATGCTATGCGTAAGCGCGCCTATCTGTTCGCGCGGGACATGATCTGGAAAAGAGTCGCCCAGGGTTACATGGAAAGTTTCGCGCGGGTGCGCAGCGATCGGATGGAGAGTCCCCGCGTTCAGTTCTCCGCCCGCACGCACAACAAATCGCTGAATCAATTGCCGGAACTGAAACTGCATCACCTGCATCGGCTGACCGATGACACCGGAATGCTGCAGCACTCGATCTTTACGGTCCCCAATCGCCGCGAAGGATATACGACTGACGATAACGCCCGAGCGCTGGTCTTTACAGTCTTACGGGAACAGCTTGCCAGAACTGGTGTTGCGAGCCCAGACCTGATTGCCGCAGATTCATCCTTCCGGTATTTGGCCTTTCTCGAACATGCCTTCAACCTCATGAGCGGTAGATTCAGAAACTTTCTCGGCTACAATCGCCGCTGGATCGAAGCCAATGGCTCCGCTCATCCGAGCGAAGACTGTCATGGGCGCGCATTGTGGGCTCTGGGAACGGTGTTGGGCCGGTCTGACGACGCAGGATTACGGGGCGCAGCCGGCCGGTTGTTCGAGTATTCCTTGCCCGCGGCCGTGGAATTCAGCAGTCCTCGTGCCTGGGCTTATACCCTGCTCGGAATCCAGGAATATCTCAATTCGTATCCCGGAGATCGCGATGCGCAGAGAGTAAGGTCTGCGCTCGCGCAGCGATTGCTCAAGATGTACGTATCGGTCCACACGCCGGATTGGAAATGGTTCGAAGATGGGTTGGCCTACGGAAACGCGCGACTGCCCCAAGCCATGCTGCTGGCGGGCTCGGCCTCCTCGGATGACCACATGATCTCCGTTGGTCTGGAGGCCCTGGACTGGCTCATGGAGACGCAACGTTGCGAAATCAACGGTCACTTCGTGCCCATCGGATCGCAAGGCTTCTATCGCAAAGGCGGTGAAAAGGCCCGCTTCGATCAACAGCCGATTGAAGCCGCCGGCGCGGTCTCGGCGTGTCTCGAAGCCTACCGCGTAACCGGCGACAGCCGCTGGCGTAGCGAAGCCTGGTCGGCCTGCAACTGGTTTCTGGGCGACAACGATCTGCAACTTCCCCTTTACGACTCCGTAACCGGCGGCTGCCGGGACGGCCTGCATCCCGAGCGTGTCAATCAGAACCAGGGAGCGGAATCGACCCTGTCGTTCTTAATGGCACTGCTGGATATGCATTCGCTGCAAGACCCTGAGCAGATGGAAATCCCCTCGTGACTAAGAACGACGCTGCCAACGAAACCGTTCTCATGAAGCCTGCGAGTACCAGTTATGAGTCCCTGCTTTTGCGTCATCCCGGCAACCCCATCCTTACCGCCAAGCATTGGCCATACACCATCAACAGCGTCTTCAATGCGGGCGCAACTCTGCTTGCCGACGGTTCCACTCTACTGCTCTGCCGGGTGGAAGATCGGCGAGGCTTGTCGCATCTTTGCGCTGCCCGCTCCCCCAATGGCGTGGACGGCTGGGAGATCGATCGCCAGCCAACATTGATACCCAGTCCCAACGAGTATCCCGAGGAGATCTGGGGCATCGAAGACCCTCGCATCACCTTCGTTCCCGAATTGCAGCAATACGTGGTCACTTACACCTCTTATTCGCGCGGTGGCCCCGGAGTGTCTCTGGCCCTAACCAAGGACTTCCGCAGTTTCGAGCGATACGGCGTCATTATGCCACCCGACGATAAGGACTCGGCCCTGTTGCCTCGGCGCATCGACGGCTGCTGGGCGCTGATTCACCGCCCGATGACCACGCTCGGAGCGCACATGTGGATTTCCTACTCTCCTGACCTGCGTTATTGGGGCCGGCACCGGCTCATGCTGGAAGCCCGCCGCGGTGCCTGGTGGGATGCCAACAAAATTGGCTTGTCGCCTCCGCCCATTGAGACTGCCAGAGGCTGGCTGGTTTTCTACCACGGCGTACGGCACACGCCGTCGGGCTGTCTTTATCGACTGGGCCTTGCCCTTTTCGATCTTGAGAATCCGGCGAAATGTTTACTACGGGGCGATTCCTGGATTTTCGGGCCAGAGGCGGAGTACGAGTGCCACGGCGACGTTGACGATGTGGTCTTCCCCTGCGGATACACGCTGGATCCCGACGGCGACACCATCAATCTCTACTATGGCGCCGCCGACTGTTCCATCGCTTTGGCCCGGGCGAGCATTCGTTCTCTGTTAACCTGGCTGGACGCCAACGGAAGTTGCGAGCGCAGGCGGGATCCGAACCGATGAACCCGCTGCTGTGGGTTTTCCGGTTCGTCTTCGGTTGCCGTCACCGTCATTTGAGTCGTGTGTTCACCATCAAACACCGCACCTACCGGGTCTGCTTCGATTGTGGAGCTGAATTCGATCTGTGGAGGTGAGCCGCTGATTTGCCGGCGCGCAAACCAGTACCTGATGTGAGCTATCCTGCTCAGCTTTGTGAATCTCTCATTCTGTATTCTTCGGTTGCCCCGCGAGGGCACAATTTATGGCAACACCACTATTGCGGATATTCGAGTCGGTGTTTGGGTGCCATCACCAGGACCTCAGCCGCGTATTCACCATTCAAAAGCGCACCTACCGGGTGTGCTTTGAGTGTGGGCGGGAATTCGACTATTCCTGGGAGTTAATGCACACCGAACGGCCGACCGTTGCTGACGCCTCCTACACGCCGCCGAACAGGGTGAGGCAAGCCGAAGCTGCCACGAGTTGATTCCGCTGCGCCGAGGATTGCCGCGTCAATTCCCACGTGTGAGCTATCTTGCTCAGACACAAACATCTGCACCTGTCATTCTTTATTCTCCTGAGTGTGTCGAGAGAGCCACGACCGCTAATTCGTAGCTTTCATTCACAGGTCGTTGCGGATGATCAACCAGTCACGCCGCAGCGACCCACATCCAGCCCATTGGCATTCATCCGTGTGGTTGCCGCGTACTCTCCGGCAAACACGATTCGACCCTAGAGCTCTCGAACATCAACCTTAGGGCAGCACCTCCGGCGGATGGGAGGTGTTAGCCCAGGAAACAAGAAAGGTCAAGGTCATGCCTTTAATTCAACTCCTGGAAGTTCTCATCGTGGTGGGTGTTCTGCTGTGGCTGGTGAATCGCTTCATCCCAATGCAGGGAACCATCAAGTCAATTCTGAATGGCGTGGTGGTCATTGCTGTCGTTCTGTGGCTGCTGAACGTATTTGGGTTGTTTCACAATCTCTCCAATATCCGTATTGGCAAGGGATGACGAAGGGCAGCGATCACTCCCCCAAAGCCCGGCCGCCAACGGCCGCCGAGACAACGTAACCCGGCAGACCCCTGCCTCAAGGAGATATTCGTGAAAACCAAGATATTCTTAGCGGCTACGGTCGCACTGAGTTTGTCCGCGCTGGCGCAAACCAATCCCCAAGCCACCATGGAACTCCAGCCTCTGGCTCCCACGCCCACGTTCCGCGTGACCGTGGTCAGCCGTAGTGTGGAGGCGGTCAACTATCAGCATCGCAGCGGAGCTACCAAGCTGGATTTCGCAGGCACAGATCTGATGCCTTCAGCGAATGGTGAGGCCAAAGTAAACAGCAAGCGGGGATCCATCGAGATCGAAGCGGAATTTGGCAACCTGCAAGCGCCCACAGCTTTTGGCACTGAGTACCTGACCTACGTCCTGTGGGCGATTTCACCCGAGGGTCGAGCCGTCAACCTGGGTGAAATATTACTAGGCGATAACCACCGCAGTAAGGTGAATGTGACTACCGACCTACAAGCCTTCGCACTGGTCGTCACTGCGGAACCTTATTATGCCGTCCGCCAGCCCAGCAATGTCGTCGTGCTTGAAAATGTGGTGCGCGCCGACACCAGGGGAACTACCGAGGCGGTCAATGCAAAGTATGAGCTCATGGAGCGAGGCGGGTATATTCCCACCGGCTACAAGTTCGACCCAGTGATCTTGAATGCCAGGTTGCCACTGGAATTCTTCGAAGCACGGAATGCGCTGCGCATCGCCCAATCTGAGGGTGCAGAACTCTACGCCAGCGATAGCTATCAGCACGCCGTCCAACTAATGAATAACACCGACGAATTAGCTACCCGAAGACACAGTGAAAGGAAGCCGATGATCGCGCTCGCCCGCGAGACCGTGCAGACGGCCGAAGATGCGCGCGCCATCGCGGTCAAAAAGATAGACGAACAGCGCCAGGCCGATGAACGCCAGGCCTCCACCGAGGCGCAGATCCAATCCCAGGCGCAAGCCGATGAAGCCAACCGGCAGAAGGAAGAAGCTCAGTCCGATGCCGCAAAAGCGCAATCCGACATGGCGGCAAGCCAAGCCGCATCTGCCGCCGCGGTCGCCGCGGCCCAGGCCGATGCCGGCCAAGCCCGCTGGGCTGCCCTGCAAGCACAGCAGAATGAGCAACAGGCGGAAGACGACAAAGCCGCCATACGCACACGATTGGCGGATCAGTTGAATTCCGTGCTCCAGACGCGCGACAGCGCTCGCGGGCTGATCGTCAGCATGTCTGACGTTTTGTTCGACACTGGACAATATTCATTGAAGCCGGGTGCACGGGAAAAGCTGGCGAAAGTTGCCGGCATTCTGCTTGCCTACCCTGGACTCAACATTGAAGTCGGCGGCTATACCGATAACGTCGGCGGCGATGCCATGAATCAGACTTTGTCTGAAAATCGCGCCGGCTCGGTACGCGATTACCTGGTGAACCAGGGCGTAGGGACCGATTCAGTCAGCGCAAAAGGCTACGGCAACACATTGCCGGTGGCCTCCAACGATAACTCCGCCGGCCGGCAGCAGAACCGGAGAGTGGAACTTCTCGTGTCCGGCGACGCCATCGGCAACCCGGTCCCGACGACCACAGGAAGCTTGCAGTAGGGCAAACGTACGTAACGATTCGAAACAAATGGAGGCAACACGCATGAAACTAGCAGGAATCATCAGCACCATGGCTCTGTCTTTGCTACTCGGAATCGCTGCTCCCGTCCTTGCACAGGAGCAACACGAAGAGCAGAAGGACCAGCAGGAACAAAAAGACAAGGCTGCCAAACCAGAAGTGAAAAAGGCGCAGCCGGAAGAGAAGAAAGCGCAGGAAACGAAACCCGCGGCAAAGCCGGAGGAAAAAACTGCGGAGGAAAACAAGAGCGCCAAGCCCGCAGAGAAAACCACGCAGCAACACGAAGTGCAGGCTAAAGGCGGAGAGCAGGCACAGCACAACCGCATTCCAGACGCCAAATTCCAGGCCAACTTTGGACGCGCACACACCTTCCATGTCAGCGAAGGCGATTACAGGAACCACCGCTTCCAATACGGCGGCTATTCGTTCGGGTTCGTTGGTGTATGGCCATCGAATTGGCTCTACACGCAAGACGTCTTTGTGGATGACATCGGCGGCGTCTACTACCTGTGTAACCCGGCGTTTCCGGGCGTCAACATTGCACTCAGTTTCACCCTGTAGCGGATCATCGGGTGCGGCATCGAGGCCGCAACCGGCTTGAGTCTAACCGGCGCGGGGCCACCACCCTCTGGCCCCGCGCTTTCTTCTGCACCGTCAGCAAGTCATCTCGAACAAACTGGTCTTTCCGGGCTTAAATGCAACATTCCCCAAAAGTGAGCAGTAGTGCACAGACTGGGCAATACCACCGTGCGATCCTAGCGGTGGAATCCTTGTATAGGACGCGCTGCCTTTCAATCCGCGCAGCCCGCAGCAGCAACGCACAACCGGGCAATCGAAGGATGATCTGGCAAGGTGATCAAAATGCGTAATATTCGTTTGCTGTTTCTAACACTTCTGATTATGGCCATACCGGCCGTCTGCTTCGCACAGATCGGCGTATCTGTGCAGATCGCTCCGCCCGGGCTGCCTGTATACGAGCAACCCGCGATTCCCGCCGCTGGTTACCTGTGGACGCCCGGCTACTGGGGTTATGGGGAAGAAGGCTACTTCTGGGTGCCGGGTACGTGGGCACAGCCTCCCGCAGTTGGCCTGCTCTGGACTCCTGGATATTGGGGCTGGGGCGGTAGCGCTTTCGCCTGGAATGGCGGCTACTGGGGTGCGAGCGTCGGTTTCTACGGCGGCGTTAATTATGGCTTCGGCTATGGTGGTGTCGGCTATCAAGGCGGATATTGGAATAACGGCGCCTTCAGCTACAACCGCTCGGTGAATAACTTCGGCGGCACACACATCACCAACGTTTACAACAAAACCGTGATCAACAACACCACCGATAACCATGTCAGCTATAACGGCGGCACCGGTGGAATTAGCGCTCGTCCAACTGCGGAAGAAGAGACCGCAGCACGCGAGAAACACACGCCGGCTACGGCGCTCCAGACCCAGCATGAGCACGCTGCGAGCACCAACCACGAACTCCTGGCGTCGGTGAACCATGGCAAGCCGACAATCGCTGCAACATCTAAACCGGGAGAGTTTACCGGCAAGAGTGTGGTAGCAGCCAAGGAGGCCGCCGCCGAGAATAAGGCGACCGAAAACAAGGCAGCCGAGAACAAAGCTGCTGAAAGCAAGGCCACCGAGAACAAGGCAGAAGAGAGCAAGGCTGCCGAGAGCAAGGCCACCGAGAACAAGGCAGAAGAGAGCAAGGCTGCCGAGAGCAAGGCCACCGAGAACAAGGCAGAAGAGAGCAAAGCTGCTGAGAACAAGGCGACCGAGAACAAGGCAGCTGAGAACAAAGCTGCTGAGAACAAGGCGACCGAGAACAAAGCTGCTGAGAACAAGGCAGCCGAGAATAAAGCCGCTGCGTCTCGCGTGAATGAGAATAAGGCCGCAAAGCCGAAGGCAGCTCCTGCAGCCAAAGAGCCTACCGCTCACGCCCAGCCTGCTTCTCACCCGACAACCGCCCGCAGTACTACAGCAGCGCGCTCGAACGTGCCTCGTCCGCCCACTGAGTCTAAGAAGCCGACCGCGGCGCGCCCGGCAACTGCAGCTCATGCCCAGCCCGCTGCTCGTCCGGCAACGCCCGCTGTTCATCCGACAGTAGCTCATGCCCAGCCTGCGCCTCGTCCGGCAGTAGCTCATGCGCAGCCCGCACCACGGCCTGAGGCCGCACCCCGTCAGAGTACACCGCGTCCAGCGGCTGTAGCTCATGCTCAGCCTGCGCCTCGTCCGGCGGCGAAAGAAGCCCCGGCCGAAGAAAAGCCACGCAAGTAAGGAAGCCGGCCACGAAAGTGGTCGATTCACCAGGCGCGGGCCCACAAGGGCTCGCGCCATTTTCTTTCTGAACGCGAACCTGACTCCCCCTCTCGCATCGCGGACTACCTTGGCCCCGTGCCACGGTTAACAGGCGATCACGACATCCGCGTGGTTCGGCAGGCAGACAGTGCTGATCGCGCATCCGGTTGAACACTATCGAACCCACCTGGCTAGCGACTGATTTCTAATCCGAGGGTTGCAGGTTCAATTCCTGCGCGCCCATCAGTATTTTCTTCAGGGATCCACCAGACTTCGATTCGGTTCCCCTGCTCATTGCAAGCGGGACTTGCTGCGCCAGAACAGCTGGCAAGCTTTGCGATTGCGCGGTGAGTTGGTTTAACAAACGCCCCGCCCTTCCGTGTTTTCCCGGAAAGACGGGGCGATTACAAATTGCTAATTTACCGTGATGGCTTTGCCAGCCGACGGAATGCCGTTGGCAACCACATACACGGTACTCGCGCCTGTTTCGATGGTTGCGGGGACTGCAAACGAGGCAGAAACGACGGTGCTGCCAGTCGCAATACCCATGGTGCTGAAGTTAGTTGTGCGGGCGAAGAAGAAATGCTTCGTCGCATTGTTTCGAATCACTACCAGCGGGTAATTGCTGGCCATCTGCGCGTCGTCGCCATAGGCAGCGCCGGCTGAGAGCCCGTTGAGTTGCGTACCCGAGATGGTGTACGAGTCGCCAGGAGTAACCGAACTGGGAACGGAGGTGATGGTCGGCCTCCAGGCATCTTTCGGCTTACCTGGGGACGTGTAAAGCTCGACATCGATGGTTTCGCCATCCGCCGCGCAGTAGAGCACTTGGCCGGTGGGCAGGACCAATAGCCGGCCGGTAAAGCTGGGCTCATTGGCGGCGCTCGCTGGGCCAGGAGCCTCTGTGAACGCGGTCCCGTCAAACTCATAGAACGTAGACGGATTGTTGAAGAACGGGCTGGTCATAACCAGCACACGTCCGTCCGGCAAAATGCTGCCGGGCGCATCGGCCATCATGTTCCCACCGGGAATCACAGGACCTGCGGTCCATGTGCCAGTCGTCGTGTTGTAAACGGCGGAGTTAGAGGTCGCGCCAAAAGCGGCAACCATGCCGTTGGGGCCCTGGACCAGCGGTCCCATTTCTGGGACGATCCCCATTCCACCACTGCTCGGCAGTTCAACAATCGTGCTGCCCGCGCTGGACCAAACGCTGGTGGAAGGATTGTAGAGCTCAGAGTTGGTTCCGTCCTCTGTATCCACGGTGAGTACGTCGCCATTGGGAACAAGGGCGAAGCCCTCTTCGGAGAATCCGTCGGCCTTTCCTGTACCGGTAGAGCTCCAGGTCAAAGTGCTGGCGTTGAACAGCACCTGCTGCCTGGATGGCTGTCCTCCCTGGCCCATCATGAATGTCCCGTTGGGCAGGACGACGGCCGGAGAGTCGCCGATCGTGCGCCATCCGCTGGGCGGAGCTACTGTAGTCCAGGTGTTGGTAGTCGGATCGTAAATGTCGCCTAGAGTAGTTTCGACTCCCTGGAGATTGTTGTACTCCCCGCCTTCAACCAAGACTCGGCCATCGGGCAGCACGGCAGAGGCAAAGTAGAGCGGTGCGTACCCAGACTGCATCGAGGCCAACTGTGTCCAAGTGCCATTCACGTAGCTGCCGGCCAGTGTGGGCGTGAGTCGCCACCAGGTTCCGCTATTGTACTGGTGCATCATGACTGTGCCGTCGGTGAGCAAGAGGGCGGTGTCGGTCTGAAAGGTTGGCTGATGTGTGAGCTTCGTCCAGGTTCCGGTTGCCGGTTCCTGAGCGCTGGCAATCATGGAAGAAGCCAACACCATCAACGCGATTCCGAGGAATCGCAACATTTTCGCGCATTGCGTTTGCATTTCTGCGGTCTCCTTTGGGGATCTAGACTTACAACGCGGAGTCGTTGATTCATCGACCACAGAATGGGGGAGCGAACAGCTGTGGCAAGTCCCAAGCTCCGTCGGCGGAGCATTATACTTCGGGTTCGATCAGGAATTCGAGAATTCTAGAGAAAATTGACAATTTAATTTCATGCACACCCATGTGCATGCGATTCGACGATCTGTGTGCCTGGGAAGAACCGGCACTCTCTCAAACTGCCTTGAGCGTAGAGTTCTTCACAATCATATGATTCTAAGACGCCTTACAGGCATTGGTTCTAGGCCGCCACAGCGGTAGTTCGAGCTCAACAAATACAAAGTGCGCAGATGCAAGAAAGTGCACAGTCGATTGAGACGCTTGATCTCTGCCGAGTCCCCGTGATCCATGCTTCTTCATCAATCGGTCATGGTGAAGGTTCCCGAGCCGGTGCAGCCGGCACCGGTTCCGGTCAGCGTCCAGTTACCCGCGATTGCATTATTGGTCAACGTTCCTTGGAGGGTGAGCTGGTTCGTCCCGTTGGTATTCCCGGTTCCTGACTGGACTGTCAGTTGGAAAGTGCCAGTGGTGACGCCGCCCGAAGTGCCAGTGGCGGTGAACGCGCCCGTCGCGGTCGTTCCCAACGCAAAGCACGAGGACGAGGTTGAAAAACTAAGGTTGGTGACGTTTAGCCCGCTGCCACTCTGTGCCAGCGTTACCGTGAAGGCCAGAGCCTGGGTTCCGTCTCCGCTAGTCAACGTCGCCGACCAGTTCCCGTTGATCGTGCTGCTGGAACTGCTCCCGCAGCCGGACAACGCCATAACCATAAAAAGCATAATTGCAATGCTGAAATGCTTCATAGAATCCTCCACGAAGTGAGAAGAGTTAAAGGTGTTCGGTTCACAATGCTGCGCATTCCCACAGATTGACCTCGGGTCGAGATCGACACGGCTCCGCGTTGACTGCCAAGGAACCCAAACCCTAAATCCGTTGTTATGTTTCGATGTCATAGTGTAACTGGAAAGATGCCAGTTTGCGGAGACTCCAATCGTAAAGATTTGTATGCTAAGGGTTTGCCCGTCCCATACTGCTCCTAACTTACTGCTCTTGGAACCTACCGCTAATGCCTGCTAAGATCGTTGACCTCTCCCGGGGGGAGGGTCATGGAGGATCCCACAGCTCAGCGAAAACTGGCCGGCCGCTACGAAGTAAGACAGATCTTAGGGCAAGGCGGCATGGGACTGGTGTATCGCGCCTACGATACCGTGGTTCGGCGCGAAGTGGCAGTCAAAACTATCCTCGACATCCCCGATCCGGCCTCGCTGCAACTCTTCTATAAAGAGTGCGATGTGCTCGCCTCCATGAGCCATCCCAATATTGTCGAGATCTTCGACATTGGCGAGTTCGAGGAAGACGGCAAGAACAAGCCTTACTTCGTGATGCCGCTACTGCCGGGCACGACGTTGGATACATTTATTCGCAAGTCCAGCCATCGGCTCACGGTGGAACGCACGGTCGAAATTATTTCCCAGACCTGCCGAGGCTTGCAGGCCGCGCACGAGCGCGGCCTGGTGCACCGCGACCTGAAGCCGAGCAACATCTTTGTCATGGAAGATGACTCGGTGAAAATCATCGATTTCGGTGTCGCGCACATGACCGACACCCACACCCGGGGACAAAAAGGCACGCTGGTCTATATGTCTCCGGAGCAGATCGAAATGAAGCCGCTGTCGGCGGCGTCCGACATCTTTTCGCTGAGCGTGGTGTGCTACGAAGCGCTCACCGGGCGGCAACCCTTCCAGCGGGCGCGGGCAGACGAGATTGTGGACGCGATCCGGAAACAAATTCCTCCGCCGGCTTCGGAAATCAATCCGGCAGTAAGCCAATCCGTAGGCCGCGTGGTGCACAAGGGCATGGCTAAGCAGCCGTGGCACCGTTTTGCGAGTGCACGCGAGTTCGGTGAGGTGCTGAACAAGGCGTTGCGCAATGAGCCCATCGAATTCTTCGATCCCGCACGCACCCGGCCGCGGCTGGAACGCGCCACCAAGGCGCTGGAGACTGGCGACTACCAGTTTGCCGGAGAAATCCTGGGAGAACTGGAAGCGGAAGGCCACATCGACAGTTCGATCAGCACTTTGCGGCATCAGCTCGACAACACCGTAAGGCGCAAAACCATTGCGCAGCTCATGGAAGCCGCCAAGGCCCGCTTCGAAGAGCAGGAAGACCCGCTGGCATTGCAGAAACTCCAGGACGTATTGGAGATGGAGCCTGACAATGCGCAGGCGTTGTCGCTGAAGAGCCAGATCGAAAACCGGCGCAGCGAAAAGCAGATTGAAAACTGGTACCGCTTGGCGCGCCAGCACATGGAGAATCACGCCTACCCGCACGCCCGCGAAGCTTTGCAAAACGTGTTGCAGCTCCGGCCGAAGGAAGGACGGGCATTGCAGCTCATCGCGGAAGTGGATCGCGAAGAGCACGAATACAACAAGCTGCGTCAGGAAAAGATGCAGATTCACCGTGCCGCCATGGAAGCCTGGCAGAAGGGAGACGTCAGCAGCGCGCTCAGTAAGCTGGCGGTGGTCCTGGAACTGGACCGGCGCGCGCCCGACGCTTCCGCTCCGGAGCGCGGCGCCACCTACCAAAGTTTTTACAACGAAGTCCGCTCCGAGCATGACGCGATGAACACCGCGTACGCCGAGGCTAAGAAGCACCTGGGAGAACGCAACTTCGTTAAAGCACTGGCCACCTGCGAAGCCTACCTCACGAAGTATCCCAACCACGCGATTTTTCAGGCGCTCAAGTACGACATTGAAGAGCAGCAGCGGCAGCAGCTTTCGGCGTTCATTGCCACCGTCGACCGGCAGGTGGAAGCCGAGGCCGATCTGGACAAGCGCGTCAATATCCTGAAAGAGGCCCTGGAGCAGCATCCCGGGGAGACGCACTTCGAGCGCGCATTGCGACTGGTAAAAGACAAGCGCGACCTGGTGAACTCAATCGTCGCGCGTGCCCACCATCATGAAGAAGAAGGTGAGTTCGTCGACGCGATCAACGACTGGGAAATCCTGCGAACTATCTACAGCCAGTATCCCGGCTTAAAGTTTGAAGTGGAGCGGTTGCAGAAACGCCGCGAGCAGCAGAGCCGCATCGAGGCCAAAACACGGTGGGTGGAGCAGATCGATACCTGCATGCAATCCAGCGACTACGGGCGCGCCCTGGACTTGCTGCAGCAGGCGAAGGCGGAATTCCCGAACGAGTCCGAACTGGCGGAACTGGAGAAGCTGGCCAATGACGGAATTCAGCGTTCGACAGAGGCGCACCGCCTGATGGCCGAAGGCCAGGAGTTGTGCGGACAGAATCGGGCTGCGGAAGGGATCAAACTTCTGCACGACGCCTACGAACTGGACGAGCACAATGCCCTGACCCGGGCCGTACTTTCGAATGCACTGGTCGAGCAAGCCCGCCTGATAGCGCAGAGCAATTGGCAGGAAGCCGACCGACTGGCGCAGCAGGCGATCGATTTGAATCCCGGCCATCCTCTCGCCAAGACGGTGCGCACACTGATCTCCGATCAGAAGCGGGAGCAATTGGTGAGCGAATGCGGTTCCCAAGCCCGCAAGCTGCAAGCTGCAGGGGATCTGACGGGGGCGGCGGCGCGAATCGAGGAAGTGCTGGCGGCTTATCCGCGTGAGCCCCGGCTGATTCAGATCCAAGACACGCTGCAACGGGAACTCCAGACGCAGCGCCGCCAGGCCAGGCGGCGCGATCTCGAAGAGTTACGACGCATGGAGCAGGAAGCCGAGACGCTTGCAGATGCCAAGACCAAGCAGGATCTAGGGGAACGCGTCCAGGCATTGGCCCATCGGTATTTGGAAGACGAGGAAGTTTTGTCTTCCGCGAATGGCCTGCTGAAACGCTTGAACCTGGCCACGGTGAAGGGAAACAAGCCGAGTCAGGACGCGCAAAAGCCTAAATCGGATGAACCGAGGAAGGCTGCGGATTCGCCGTCGCCTGCTGCCGGCCAAAACACCATGTCGGTCTACTCTCCGGCGACGATGGATGTGCAACCGGCGGCTAAGAGCCCGAATGCGCCACCACCGCCTAAAGCAGGCAAGCCAGTTGCGCCGACGGTCCCGCCAAAGCCTCCAACCAAAGCGGCGCCTGTTAAGTTCCAACTCCCCACAACGATTCCACCGTGGCTGAAGCTTCCAGAGAAACTTTCACGCGGCCAGATGGTTGCAGCGGGAGCCGCGGCGGTTGCTTTGTTGCTGATCTTCGGACTGCTTTCGGGAAATCGCAAACCTAGCACTGCGCCGTCGGCCGTCACGCAGTTCAGCATTAAGATTCACACCACTCCCGCCGGGGCGGCGATACTCGTCAACAAGGAAGCTCGCGGCGTTTCGGACCTGCAACTCGATTTACCCGCTGGAACCTATGAGATCGAAGCGCGGCTGGAGGGCTACCAGCCCAAGACTGCGACGTTCGATGCCAAGGCCGGGGCGGCGAACTCGCTCGACCTTACTCTAGAGCCGGCGCTGCCGGTGGTGAAGCTGTCGTCGGATACTGGCGCCGGGAAAGTCTCGTTTGATGATCAGCCGCCGGGCGATCTTGAAGGCGCGCAATGGACTCTCGATAAGATCGAGCCCGGCGATCACAAACTCAAGTTTGAGGGGCCACAAGGCAGTGCGTCGTTCAGCTTTGCGGCTGAGGCGGGCGCCGCGCCATCCGTCAAGGGACCGATCACGGCGAAGGGCGTGTTGGCCGTGGTGGTGAGCAATCTCGGCGGCCGCTTGCAGGTGGTGGCCAGCGATCCCGCCGTAAGACTCAGCATGGATGGGCAACCTCCGGCTGACATGAGTCAAGACGGCTGGCAACTCACGCAGGTGACGCCCGGCACCCATGAACTATCCCTGATCCAGGGCAGTAGCCAGTACAAGCTCGATGTCGACGCCGGTCCCATACCGTCCCTGACCATTTTTCTGGAGTCGGGCCGGAACGTCGGCACTTTAGTAGTCGTGACCAATGAAGACAAGGCCCGCGTCTTCGTTAACGGCGAGCTACAAAAAGAGAATACTCGCGGAGGCGAGCTGCGAATTTCAGATCTACAGCCGAAGGATTACACGGTAAAGGTCAGCAAAAACGGCTTTCAAGAACTTCCCGAGCAGAAAGTTCACATCCGCAAGGGCGAGGAGCGCAGGCTGGCTTTTAATCTACAACCGCTTCCGCATTTTGGGACGTTGTCTATTCAAGGAGGACCGCCCGGAGCCCAGGTTGTGATCGACCAAACGCCAGCCGGAACCGTACAACCCGACGGAAGTTTCACTGCGGCCAACATCGTTCCCGGCGACCATGTAGTGGAGCTGCGCAAAGACCGCTTCAAGCCCAAGCGGGTGCAGAAGCGGGTCGTAGCGGGAGCGAATGTGGCCATCACACCAGCGGAAGCAACCCTGGAAGCCGCCACCGGCGAAGTGAAGATCACGTTCACACCTTCGGATGCCTCCGTAAGTCTGAGCAAAGCAGGGGAAGCTCCAGTCAAAGTGACCTCCGGCAGCGCACTCAACTTGCCCCCGGGGACCTACACGCTGACCGCGCGTTCGGGGGAGAATTTGACTCGCACCTCGACGATTGAGATCGTGGCGGGTCAATCGAAAGTCGTTGACTTGCCCCTAGGCCCAAGCGGAATGTCCCTGTGGGATGACCCTTCCGGATGGAAGCAGGACAAGGGAACCTTTGTCCACAAGGGGGGAGATTTCGTGCTGTACAACGCGTCTCCCGCGTCGGGGACGTTTGTTTTTTCTGCCATGCTGCAGAAAGGCCGCCGCCTGCAATGGGTGGTGAACTACGTGGACGCCCAGAATTACATCTTGTTCCAGATGGACGAAAACAATTTCTATCGCAGCGTGCTGCGCAATGGTCAGAAGACGGACGAAGCCAAGTTCCCGTTCAAGAACGAGAAAAAGAGTTTTCACACCATCCAGATTCACATTTCAAACACGGAAATCGATCACCAGGTAAGAAATGGAGACGGTTGGGTAGGTGTGGACAAATGGAGCGGAACCAATCTCTCGGGAGGAAAATTCGGTTTCTACCTTCCCGGCAGTGACCAGGTAGCGCTCTCCAACTTCAATCGCTACGCGGACCTGGGCGCGCACTAGCTCGCCTGCGGCGAATTGCCTCAACCCATGGATTAACCCAACGCTTACATTGCATAGCGCCGGAAGAAGCTGTCTGGCTTCCACTGCGGGCGATGGTCGTCATTGGCGACGTTGATGAGCAATGCTCTGACAATCTCCTCGTATTTCGCGGCGGCGGCAAGGTCCACGGGCTGGTTCACGTCGTCGGAGGGCGCGTGGTAGCGATAGGTCAGCCAGTCTTTGAACAACTTCTTCTGCTCAGGCGAATCGGGGTCAGGAGCAACGCTCATGGCCACCGACGGAACACCATGGCGAATAAAGTTGTATTGATCACTGCGTACGAAAAGATTGCGCAGCGGCTCAGGGTCGGGCTGAGCTTTCACGCCGAGCGATTCCGCAACCTCGCGTGCGCGATCACCCAGGTCGGATTCGTTGAGGCCTTCCACGGTAAGTACCTTCAGCGGGACGATGGGCAAAAACATGTCGACGTTGACGTCGGCGACAATGGATTTTGTCGGAACCGTGGGATGAGCGCTGAAGTACTTCGAGCCGAGCAGTCCCTTTTCTTCGCCGGTCACCAGGACAAGCAGGATTGAGCGGCGGAGGGTTTCTGGATTTTTCTTGAAGCTGGCAGCCATGTCGAGGACGAGCGCGCTGCCGGAGCCGTTGTCCATGGCTCCGTTGTAAATGCGGTCGCCGTTGATGGGTTCGCCGATTCCGATGTGATCAAGGTGAGCGGAGACCACAACGTACTCATCTTTCAGGGTGGGATCGCTGCCCGGAATCTTAGCAACCAGGTTGGCCGACCTCACTTTGGTGACTTCGACCTTTGTTTTCGCTTCGAGCGAAACCGCGAGCGGGAAATGGGGAAGCGGCTTGCGATCCTTGCCCAGAGCGGCGATTTCTGCGAAGGAGTGGCCCGAGCCGGCAAAGAATTTTTCCGCGCTGGCGGGATTGACGGTCGCGGTGAGCTTGGCGCCTTCGGTTTCGTGGAATTCGGGGTAATCGAGATCCATGCTGGGATGAGCGCGGTTTAGCGCGATGCGGGACCAGGGAATATCCATGGATGCGGGGTTGATCAAAGAGACGATTCCGATCGCACCGACGGCGCGTAGCACTTTCCAACGCTCAGCTGCGGTCTGGTAATGTGCAGCCAGCGCACCCGGAATTTCGGACGGCGATCCGGAGAAAATCACGATGATCTTGCCGCGAACATCGACGTCCGCAAAGTCGTCATAATTCTTCTCGGGGACTTTGAGACCATAGCCGACGAAAACCAGTGGCGCTTCGACTTTGTGAGCGGGCATGACGCGGGTGCCGATAATGGCGTCTTCCCCCAGCGTGAGCGGCTCGCGTTTGCCGCCGCTGAGAAGGGTAAGGCTGCAATCTTTTTCGACGATCCGACGGACGACGAAGTTGACAGGCTGGTAGAAGCCGTCGGTGCCCGCCGGCACAGCGCCCGCGCGCTTGAGTTGTTCCACGGCGTATGCTTGGGCGGCTTGCTCGCCGTGGCTGCCGGTATCGCGGCCTTCGAGTTTGTCGTCAGCGAGGACTTTGATGTGGTCCCACCAGGTCTGGCTGTCGAAATGAGACGCGGTCTGACCCGCGGCGGAAATCGCGAGCAGCAACACGGGCAGCAAAAGCGATGGCTTGATTTTCATAAAGTCTCCCGGTGGCGAAGCATCTCAGGATAGCAGGAAGCGGCGTGGCGGTACGTCTCGTCTTTACGTGCCACGCTGTAATCACTAGTCCTGAGTAAAGTTGCGGTATAGTGCCCATGACCGACCATGATGAAGCTTTCTCGATTGCTGTCTCACGTCTTAGCTCTGGGTCTGGTGGGAAGTCTTGCCCACGCGGCCTCCTATCAATACATCCGCATCGGAAATAAGGAAGACGTCCAAACCAAGCCAACCGCCGGGATCGCCATGATGGGCGGGGGCAGCGACTTGGATGAAGCTTTTCGCTGGCTCTGCAACAAGGGCAATGGCGGCGACTTTCTGGTGCTGCGCGCTACCGGAGACGACGATTACAACTCTTACGTGAACGGATTGTGCAAGCTGAACTCCGTTGCCACACTCATTATCCCTGGCCGCGAAGCTGCGCAGGATCCGGCGGTGGCTGAGTTCATCAGGAAAGCTGAGGTAGTATTCATCGCCGGGGGCGATCAGGCGAACTACATTCGTGGTTGGAAGGGCAGTCCGGTCGAAGATGCGATTAACGCGGGCATCGCCGCGGGCAAGCCGATCGGCGGCACCAGCGCGGGCCTCGCTGTACTGGGAGAGTTTGTTTACGGCGCGCTGGGAGACAAGCCGGATGACCGAGACCTGGCGTCGACCGATGTTTTACGCAATCCTTATTTCGAGCGCGTCACCCTGATTCGCGATTTCCTGAAGATTCCGCGTCTGGAGAATCTACTGACGGATTCCCACTTTGCGAAGCGGGACCGCATGGGGCGGACATTAGGTTTCCTGTCTCGGATCATGCAAGACGGATGGTCCCAAACTCCGCGCGAGGTGGCCATCGATGAGAAATCGGCGGTGCTGCTGGAAGCGGACGGGAAGGGAACGGTAGTGGGAAGCGGGAAGGGCGCTTACTTTCTGCGCCCAACGCAGTTGCCCCAAGTTTGCCAGCCTGGTGTCGCACTCACGTTCCTGAAGATTGGTGTCTACAGAGTCCCAACTGGGGGACACTTTGACTTTGTTTCCTGGACCGGTGATGGAGGGACAGCCTACTTCGTCGCAGTGGAACGCGGAAGGATCGACAGCACCCAGGCGGACAAATCGATCTACTGACGCCGGATGCCGCAATCTGCGCATTCCTGACCGTCGCTAGAGTCTTTTTACTCAGGGGAGAACAGCCGTGTCCGGCCAAGAGCAAAACGGCGCATGTAGTATTTGACATGCTGATGTATATTGATTGCGTTTGCGGCGGTAGAAAGATGCTGGCTGCACAAGCTTGGCTGAACCGGAAACTCCCTCCGCTTTTGCCGGTTTCGGTGGTACCGTCACTTCTTGCCGTCGGTTCCGGCGTATCTATAGTTTGATTTCAGCGCACCGTACTCTTGTCCGTATTGAGGAAAGAATTTATGAGGACTTCGGCTAAATCCTGGTTATCGCGCGCGGCAGTGATGCTGGTTGGAGTTTCTCTGTTGAACGTTGCCGCTGCTGGACAGGGCACGCCTCACTACCTGGTCACCAATGACGATGGCGTGGAGACGAATCCACCCATCAACACTACCAGCGTTTCTTTTTACTCAATCGGAACCGGTGGTCTCATCAATTTGCAACAAACGGTGTACACCGGCGGCTATGGCATTGGGGGCGGTTATTTTGGAGCGAACCGTCTGGCTGTCCTCGACAGCAGCGGTAACCAGTGTGTGTACTCGTCTGAAGCCGCGACCGGTGACATCGTTGGAATTGCGGTGAACACCTTGGCTGTGACTAGCAGTACCTTTGGTTCGGCCAACGACACCGGCGCATCGAATGGCATCGGCCTGGCCATGAACGGCCAGTACCTGTACGCCAGCTACACCGATTCGAGCAACATCGGAACTTTTCTGATCCAGCCGAATTGCAGTCTCAGCTTTATCAATGACGTCACCGTGATCGGTTTGCAAGGCGGCATCATCGACGCCATGGTGGCGCATGGCAACCTGCTGGTTGTGACCTACGGGGACGGCTCCATCGAATCCTTCAATATCTCGGGCGGAACGCCGGTCTCGAATGGCGATGCACAGAACTCGACGGCGGCCATCAATGCGCAGGGGGCAACTTACCCGAGTGCCATCGATATCACTCAAGATGGGCACTTCGCGATTTTTGGCGACACCGCCACGTCGGTAGTGGTGGAAGTGTCGGATATTTCCTCCGGCAAGTTGACGCCGACCGTGGTGTATAAAACTGGATTCAGCATCAGTTCCAGCAACATTTTGCTCAGTCCGGATGAAACCATGCTGTACGTCAGTGACACGCAAGGCGACCGGGTGAGCGCGGCATTTTTTGACGCGACCACCGGCGTGCTTACACTCGGCTGCGCCTCGGACCTGCTGAAAGGCTATTCGTCGAACTGGTCCTATCTGGGGGCTCTGGCCTTGGCTTCCGCCACGGGGAATGGCGGAGGCGTGTATGTGGCCGAGTTTGGCGCGCCCAGCACCATCGCGATGATTGAGCTCAATTCTTCCGGGGGGAAATGTTCTCTGCAGGAAGCGCCCCACTCGCCCCGGCTGGATCCGAACAGCGGTGGGTTGTTGTCGATTGGAACCTTTCCTCCCCGGCCGTTTTAGCCGGTTCGATAAAATGTTTTTGAGGTTGAGAGTGCCGTCATTCCAGAGAGACTTAAGGAGTTGGATATGCGTTCTGTGTGCAGGTGTTTGCTAGCGATTGCGGTCTGCGGAGTAGCATCGATTCAGACGATGGGCCAGGCTTCGTGTCCCGCCCGCCCCACTCCCGGTTCAGTGGTGCAGGACGCCTTGAGTCTCAATTCACAGAATGGGACTCTGGAAGCCAAGTTCATCATGGGACACTCCGTCGATGAGTCCGGCTACACCCACTATTGCTACAACTACAAAACTGCCACGGGATATGTGGAGGCTCCGACGCTGCGCCTCAATCAAGGCGACACGCTGGTCTTGGGCGTCGTAGACCGCATCCAGGCCGATGACTCGATGGGAACGAAAATGAAGATGAAGATGCACTCCGCACTTCCCAGCCAGATTTGCGGCGACACAGGCACTCCGACTTTGCAATCCACCAACGTTCATTTCCACGGCATGAACGTCTCGCCAAATTGCCATCAGGATGATGTGCTCACCACCTTGATTCAGCCGGGTACGCCGGGTTTTGAATTCAAGATCCCGATTCCGACGGACGAGCCGCCAGGCCTGTATTGGTACCACCCGCACATCCACGGATTCACCGAGTTTCAAGTGAACGGCGGCGCTGCCGGGGCGCTGGTGGTGGAGGGTATGGAGAAGATCCACCCAGAAGTGGCGGGCCTTACCGAGCGCGTATTTACCATTCGCCAGCAGTACCTGGTTCCTTGGATACCAGGACCCTATCAGTTGACGATTAACTACCAAGTCTCGGCATTCCCGTTTCCCCACCCGACGATCCAAATGGCGCCGGGGGGAAAACAGTTCTGGCGGGTGCTCAATGCCACCATCCAGGATTTTTTGCCGTTGCAATTTCAGGTCAATGGCGTGGCTCAACCAATGGAGCTAGTGGCTCTCGATGGTTATCCGCTGGCCAAAACCAGAATGGAAACTACCATTTTGGTGCCTCCGGCGGGACGCGCGGAATTTGTGGTGCAAGCCCCGGCTGCGGGGTCAACCGCGAGTTTCGTAACCGAGAATTATTCCACCGGCCCGACTGGCAATGCTGACCTTGGCCAGAACATTGCGGATGTCCAACTCACCAACAGCCCCGCCAAGGCGCATGCAGGGTCCGCCGGCCCGGCGCTTCATTTGGAGGACCTCAAGTTTGCTGACTTGGCTAAGCAGAACCCGACCACCAACCGGAAAATCTATTTTTCTGAGGAATTTGGCGGGACCAACGGGCCCATCCAGTTCTACATCACGGTGGATGGACAAAAGCAGAAAGTCTTCGAAGCAGACGAAAAACCGGTGATCACGACCAAGGTGGGTGCGGTTGAAGACTGGACAATAGAAAACCGTGCGCTGGAAACCCACGATTTTCACATCCACCAGATTCACTTTCTGCTGCTGGACGTGGATGGGCAGCCGGCCCCGAATCAGGACTACCTCGACTCCATCGCGATTCCTTTCTGGGAAGGCCCCGGCCATCCTTATCACAGCATCAGGGTGCGTATGGATTTTCGCGACCCAACCATTGCCGGTACTTTTGTGTTTCACTGCCACATCCTGCTGCACGAGGATTTGGGCATGATGCATAAAATCCTGGTTGAGCCATAAACGTCGACCGTAAGTCTCTAGCGGTCGAAACGAACCATTTAAGAGAGGTGTGGGAGATATGCGTAAGCGAGTTTTGCTCGTCTTAGGGAGTGCCGTGTTGTCGATCGCCGGTTACATGGCGGGAGCTCATAAGCCGACGGTGGCGTACGCCGGTGAATTGGTACAGGGCAGCGTCCCCAAGTCGTATGGCCGGCTGGTGGCTGGAATCGCGGATCAAATCGGCACCGGGCTGGTCTTCGAAGACGCCGAGGGCGTCATCCGCTTCGTCAGTATGACTGGCATGAAAGAAGGCGAATTGGCCCGCTATGACAAGACGCCGACCCACGGCGGCATCCCTAAGTCGTATGGTCATCTGGTCACGGCAGTCGTGAATCCTGACGGCACCGGGCTGGTGTTTGAAGATGCTGCAGGGACGATTCGCTTCGTTACTATCACCGGCGTAAAAGAAGGCGAATTGACGCGCGATTGAGACGCGCTAAGTCTTTCTCTGCTTGTGTTCGCAACTCTGGGTGTTGATGCAGGAGTCCTTCATCATCAACCGCTCTACCGGCTTTCCGCCGACGATGTGTGCGTCGATAATCTCATCCACATCGGCCAGCTTCACCCCGCCATACCAAACCGCCTCGGGATAAACGACTAGATTGGGACCATGCTCACACTGGTCGAGGCAGCCCGATTGGTTAGCTCTGACCTTGCCTTTTAGTCCGCGCTCGGCCAGCTTCTGCTTGAATAGTTTCTGTAGCTCCGCCTGGCCAGCAGGATCGCAACAGCCGCGGGGATGTCCTTCTGGCCGCTGGTTGCCGCAGATGAAGATATGCTTCTCAAATTTGGGCATGGGGAGAATTAAGGTATCAGCTTGAAAACCACTCCGCGCCCGGCGCCTTGCTCACAAGAGGGGTCGCCGCCTGATGTCGTGGTTCCGTAAAGATTGCCTTGGGCGTCCTGGATCAGCCCGGCTTGTGGATCCACCCCATCGGTGCACTGGGGCCAGTCCTTGCAAAACCAATACAGCTGGTTCCTCTTGCCTGTGCTGCTCATCTCAAATACCGTTCCCTGACCTTGGTAGGCGCCGGCGTAGGTTGTCCCATAGAAATTCCCGCTGGAGTCCTCGATCAGTCCCGCGTGGGGGTTCCGCCCACCGTTCGCACTGAAGGGGCTAAACGCGGTCTCCTTACCCTCTGCGCTCAGCTTGAAAACGACTCCGCAGCCGTCTTGTGCCAGGTGACAGTTATAGCCGCCCCAGTGGGTAGTCCCATAGAGGTTCCCCGCGGCATCCTGGATTACCCCGGCCTCAGGACTGGCGCCGTTCCGTGAACAACCGAAAGTGTGGAGTATGGTCTCGGTGCCAGTGTCGTTCAGCTTAAAGACTATCCCGCAGCTCCCAGCGCCGCCGTAGGCCGTGGTTCCGTATAGGTTTCCCTGAGCGGCTTGAATCACTCCGGCATAGGGTAACGCCCCGTCGACGCCGCCCGCAAAGGTGTGCAGCACGGTCTCCTCTCCGGTCGCGCTCAGCATGAAGACCACTCCGCATCCCAGGCCGTCACTAGCGACACAGGAAGGGTCGCCGCCGTAGGTAGTGGTCCCATAAAGATTACCTTGGGCGTCCTGGATCAATCCCGCTTGAGGGCCCTCACCGTCGGCGCTGCCCTTGAAGCTGTATAGCACGGTCTCATTCCCGGTCGGATCCAGCTTGAACACCACTCCACAACCGTATGGGCTACAATTCGAGATATCACCGCCCCAGTAGGTGGTTCCATAGAGATTCCCTTGAGCGTCCTGGATCAATCCGGCCGAAGGCGCCCCTCCATCCGCCCCACCCGTGAAGCTATACAGTACAGTTTCATTGCCGGTCGTGCTCAGCTTGAACACTGTCCCGCAGCCGTTTGTGTTAGCGCCACAAGAGTTGCCTCCCATAGCGGTGGTTCCATAGAGGTTGCCCTGCGAGTCTTGAATCACACCTGCCGCCGGGCCGCTTCCGTCTGGCGCGCCTTTGAAGGCATACAGTACTTGGTAAGTCTGCGCTTGCGATTCTGCTGCGAGGATTGCCACCACGCACGCAGCCAAGGCGCTCGCGGCCATCCACCCTGTCGATCTCATCGGAGTCCTCCCTATCCTGAAGCGGAATCCCCGAAATCGGCACCAATTGTACAAGACTCTCAATTGCCTAACACTCGAAACACCTCGGCGGGAAAACTTCAGTCCGCCTAATCCTTCAGCGGCACCATGGCCTTATCGCCCCGGCAAAACGTAGCCACGCGTTGTAGGGCGCCGGTGGAATCCTTTACCAGTCTGACGGGGCCGTAACAGAAAACGGCGTGGCCGGTGTCAGCAAGGTACCACTGGCCGTGGTTGGTGGATTGGCGGGAAGCCAGAAGATCGACGGAAGGGTGCAACGGCGGTGCCAGGCGGGCACCGGGGAGAGACAACACTAGGAACAACGTCGCCAGGACCTTCATGGGGTTTCCTGGCCCGAAATTCAGATGCGGATTACGCTTCTGCGCTCATCTTCCATGGTGGCAGTGTCCGTAGGCGGTTTGGGAGGCTTCGGGAGCTTGCCAACGCTAGGGTCATTCTTGGCATGGGCTCGCGGTTTATCCTGGGTCGACGGAGTTTGCACCTGGGAGTGGGCTTTAGCCGCAGCCTGGGCCTGGGCTTGGGCTCTCTGGTTTCTAATTCTCAGTTGGGCCAGTTTCGCGCTGTCATCGAAGAGCGATTGGATCAGAGAACGTTGATTGTCAATCGTGCGTCCCTGTTCTACGACCAGCAGGGTCATCAGACCATAGGAAACCAGGAACAGCACGATAAGCACCGGAAGCATGGAATGCCTGGCTTTGGGCTTCTGGGTAGGAACCAGAAGGGCGTTATCTGACGTCCAACTCAACAATGGCCACCCCGATCTGCGCCCCTTAAACAGCGAAAAAGGCACATCCGCAAGTGCAGCTTGGACGCCATCGGGTGAGAGATTCGTAACCTATTGCTGGTTAATCACTTAAGTGAGATTTTAGAGGGCTGTGCGGAGGGTTCAGGTGCAAGTGACTGCACAATAGAGGTAACCAGTATGCGTTACGAAGGTGACTTGCGGGCGGGATCGCTTGATAATGGCCCGATCATCAGTCGTCTATCTGTCGAATGAAGAAACTTCCTCGAAAGCCTCGCAGCCGTACAGGAAAGCCGAGTTGGGTTTCGGCCCGCGAAGACCGGCGCCGTCCTCGTTTCTCGCGCGAGGTTTCCGTGCTTTACGAGGACGATGCCGTAGTCGTTCTCAACAAACCCGCTGGACTACTGGCTGTGCCGATCAAGGGCTCCGAGACTCCATCCGCTTTGTCGGTGCTTGCCGCAAACCTCATGTTGAACAAAGAGCGCGCCATGATCGTGCATCGCATCGATCGTTTTGCCTCCGGGGCGTTGCTGTTTGCCAAGACCAGTGCCGACCGGGATGCGCTGGTACAACAGTTTCTCGAACATACTCCCACCAGGCAGTACCTTGCGATCGTGCGCGGCCGGCTCGAAGTTCAGGCAGGGACGCTGGTGCACTATTTTCGACGTCAAGGAATGCATCAGCAGTTGCGCACGAAGCGAGACCCCAAAGCGGCTCGCGCCGAACTTCGATATTCCGTCGAACGGCTGTTTGCGGATGCTTCGTTGGTGCGGGCGGAATTGGTGACCGGATTACAGAATCAGATCCGAGTGCAATTTTCGGCGATTGGTCACCCGGTGATTGGCGATAGAAAATATCATCCTGCGGAAGCGTCGGAGCGGCTAATCGATCGCGTCGCGCTTCATGCTGCGACCCTTGAGTTTGTCCATCCGCGGACCGGAGAGAAGATTTCCATCAGTTGCGAGCCGCCCGCCGATTTCCAGCATTTGGTTCGAGAATTGTCGCGATCAAAACCTGCGCGCCGGGACTGAGGCCTAGCAAGCTACGTCTCTACTTTCCCATCACCAGCTTGGCAATCGTCGCCAACTGCATGTTCGAGGTGCCTTCGTAGATCTTGCCGATCTTCGAATCACGCCAGTACTTCTCCACCGGATAGTCTTTGGTGAAGCCGTAGCCGCCGTACACTTCCAGCGCCAATGACGTGACTCGCTCGGCGACTTGCGAGCAAAACAGCTTGGTCATGGCCGCCTCTTTCACGAAGGGGACGCCGGCATCTTTCATGCGGGCTGCGTTGTAGACCATCAGGCGGGTAGCTTCGATCTCGGTTGCCATCTGCGCGATCTGAAACTGGACGCCCTGAAAGTCGGCAATCGGTTTTCCGAATTGCTTGCGTTCCTGTGCGTACTTGGCGGCATACTCCCAGGCGCCGCGCGCCACGCCCGCCATCTGTGCGCCGATTCCGATGCGGCCTTCGTTCAAGGTCTCAATCGCGATCTTGTAGCCCTTGCCCACTTCGCCCAGGACGTTCGACTTGGGCACGCGGCAGTCTTCGAGGATCAACTCGCAAGTGGAAGAAGCGCGGATGCCGAGTTTGTCTTCTTTCTTGCCGACGGTGAATCCGGGGAATTCTTTTTCAATGATGAAAGCGGTGATGCCCTTGTACCCAGCTGCGGGATCAACCGTCGCAAACAGAATAAAGACGCCGGCTTCCTTGCCGTTGGTGATCCAGAGCTTTCGTCCGTTCAGGACGTAGTCGCTGCCTTTGAGTTCGGCTTTGGTTTGCAGTCCGAACGCGTCCGACCCAGAACCAGCCTCGCTGAGCGCGTAGGCACCGCAGGTGTCAGCTGCCATGCGCGGCAGGTAACGCTTTTTCTGATCTTCGGTGGTCCAGCGCATCAAGGCGTTGTTGACCAGCGTGTTCTGCACGTCGACCACTACGCCCGCGGACGCGTCGACGCGTGAGAGTTCTTCCACGGCTAAGATGGCTTCGAAGAATTTTGCTCCACTGCCGCCGTACTCTTCCGGAATCTCGATGCCCATCAGTCCCAACTGAAAGAATTGGTGGATGAGGTCCTTCTCGAAAATCCCTTTCTCGTCCATCTCTTTCACCAGCGGACGCACTTTGTCTTCGGCAAACTGGCGAATGTTGTCGCGAAAGAGAATTTCGTCTTCGGTGAACCTGGTCAGGGGCGAGGGAGCGGCGGCTTGCAGCACGGTTTCCGGCATATTGGGGCACCTTCGAAAGAGATGTTAACCAAGGATTTTAACATCTTGGATGGAGCGTTCGGGGCAGCGCCGGAAGGCCCGGGGAGCAACGACGGGCTAGATGGGTTTGCCTTGTCCGGGATTCAGATCCACGCGGCCCATGCCGACATTCATTTCGATCGATCCTTTGCCGGTGCCCTCGAGCGAACGCGAGACGATGAAGTGGTGGCTTTGCCCGTCTGGACGGTTGTCGTGCATGCTGCCCAATCCCACGTTGACATTCAGGGACTCGTAGGCGTCGGCATTGCCCTGGAGGTCCACGTGGCCGTAGCCGACGTTGATCTTGCGATCGCCCCCAATCCGGTCGGCTACTAGAGTCAGGTCGCCACGGCCCAGGTTGGCGGTAAGTTCAGGCGTAGTGACGGGAATTTCTATAATTACCCTGGCCTGGAGATGGTGGAACAGGTGCAGGCGCAGCTTCACGTCATGCGGCATAACCTCGAGCGTCTGCAGGTAATCGATTGCGGTATGCTCCTGCGCCGGACGGCCTATATCTACTGTCACTCGAAACATACCGTCGCTGCTGCCCGTCAAGACAACGTCGGCAGCGCAGACATCCAGATCGAACTCCGCTCCGGTCTCGATCTTGCGGCTGAGTTGCAGATGGCTGGTGCTGTCCTGATCACCTGCTGCCAGGGTCGCATGGGTGGCCGGTAGCGTGCCGGGGCAGCTCATGGAATCATGCTCTTCGGCAAATGCGGCTTCAGCGAGCAGCAAGCTGGTGGCCAGGAGGCAGGACAGCAAAACCATCGGCTTTTGACGCAACAGGGTCATCATGGCAAAAGGTACGCAAACTAAGCTGATTGGGTTCCATGAAAATCGGCCTGGGAAACCAGAATTCAGTTGGGGGAGCGTACCAGCTTCAAAGGGTCAGACTGCAGGATGCGCTTGATCTGGTTGCGGGCATGGACTGCCCAGGGGCCCACAGTGTCCAGCTTTACGTAGGCGCGCCAGTGTTGCAGGGCTTTGCGGGGTTGTTTGATTTTCTCGTAGGCAAGCGCCACGTTGTAGTGCGCGTCTCCGTAGGTGGGCGCGAGCTGCAGAGCCGTGGTGTAGGCCTGGATCGCCTCCATCACTCGCCCAGTCTCGTCCAGCACATTGCCCAAATCGAAATATGCCAGGGCGTAACGTGGGTCAATCCCAATGGCCACACGGTAGTGCTTTTCGGCAAGCGCGTAATCCTGCCGGTTGTAGTAGAGCGTGCCCAGGTTGATATTGGCGGCCGCGTGCTCGGGGTCCTGCTCCAGCACCGCCTGATAAACCGCAATCGCCTGCGTCTGCGTACTCGGATCTTCCTCGAGGGCGATTCCGCGGGCGAAAAGCTCAGACACGTCTTTGGGCTCAGTGGCCGGCTTGACCACGGAGATCGAGTTGCGAGTGACCACATTGTCACGTGGAGCGAAGTCAAACATAAACTGACCCGCGATAGGTTCAAACACTTTGCCCTCATGGCGGAACGCAACCCGGCGCCCGGCGTTGAACGATCCCGCTTCGAGCAGCGGATTCTCCATCCCCGCCGCCTGCTTCTGCATGGCCGCCAGCGATTCCCGGATCACCGCCGGGCGCACCTTGCGGGCACACAGGTCGCGCACTTTCTTGATTTGCAGGAGGTCGAAAAAAGAATAGCCTTCCGCGGCGGCGACCAGTCCAGCTTTTTCCCATGCTGCCAACTGCCGCGCCGTGAGCCGTAAAATCCGGAGCAAATCTGCTCGACTGTATCTCACGATTTAAGGATTACTGACTGCATTATCCCCAACCTGGAAGCGCGTATGCAAGTGGAAATACGGCCCGAAAGAACCCGAAAAGCCAACTTGCATAGGGACTGGTGCAAGTTTTTGCAGTTTCGGCGGCGAAACGGGGTCGGGCCGGACCCCGGCATTCACCAACTTTTAATAATCGTTCCCGGCGAAAATACGGCTCGGGGGACTATGATTTCTTGATGATGACCGCCGCCCGGCGCAAGGCCGTCCGCGAACACGATTCCACCAAGGAGATGACCGGACTTGTCGAGCAGTCCTGCCTGGTGGCCAAGGACGCGGCTTTCAACCTGCGCGACTTTCTGGAGAACTCCTCCAACATGGCGTCCATCGCGGTGAAGGACTGCGAAAAAGAACTTGACCGGATGGAGCGCACTATCGACGAGCGCATCACCAGCGCGATCACGGAAGTCACTGAACCTGAGGCGCGCGAACTGCTCGCCTGCCTGAAATTTATCATTGACCTGGAGCGCATCGGCGACCTTACTTGGTCGATCGCCATGCGCCTGCAGCATTTGTCGTCGCGGCTGCAGAAGGACGACCGCCGCGACCTGATCGCCATGGCGGAAGTGCTGGAGAAGATGCTGGAGAATGTCTATCAGGGGTTCGTGAAACGCAACCTGGAATCGGCTAACTGGGTGATGAAAACCGACACCCAGATCGACCACTTATGTCACGGCGTCTTCCGCCGCCATTTGCAGAACAAAGACCGCAATTTCGACTACAGCACCAACCTGTTGCTGATGGCGCAGGCCTTCGAACGTGCCGGCGATCATGCCAAGAACCTGGGCGAAGAGTTATTCCATCTGGTGGAAGGCCGCAGCCTGCGCCACGAACCCAAGCGCCCGAAAGTCTCCCGCAGCAGCGGCTGACACTTCCGCAAGACTTGCCGTGGGAAGATCTGAACCCGCGCCCGGTATATCATTTAGCCCATGGCAGAGTTCCCTATCACAGAGGTTCGCGCAGCGTTTCCCGCGTTACAGGCTGGTTTTATTTTCTTCGACAACGGAGCGGGCGCACAGTCTCCCCAGAGTGTGCTGGACGCCGTAGCCAACCACCTGCTTCATCGCAATGTTCAGAGAGGCGGCCGCTACAAGCAGTCGCGGGAGGTCGATGAAGCCATCGCGCAGGCTCGTGAAAGCGTCGCTCTGCTGGTGAATGCCCGGCATACCGACGAAATCTCGTTTGGCATGAATGCGACTTCCTTCATGCGGCTCATCAGCATCGCCGTGGGCCAGTCTTTCAAAGATCGGCGTGAAATCATCGTGACCGATCTTGACCACGAGGCCAACATCGCCGTCTGGCTGGCTCTTGAGCGTGAAGGCGCGAAGATTTTGTGGTGGCATTTTAGAGATGATGGCCGGCTTCACCTCGAAGACCTGGAGAAGCTGCTCTCCCCGCAAACCCGGATCGTAGCCTGCACACTGGCATCAAACGCGATCGGGTCCGTTGTCGATATTGCCGAAGTCTCCAAACGGGCCCATGCCGCTGGAGCCGAGGTGTTTGTAGATGCCGTGCACTACGGCCCGCATGGGACGATCGACGTCCGGGCCTTCGACTGCGATTACCTGGTTTGCTCCGGTTATAAAATGTTTTCCCCGCACATGGGCTTTCTTTGGGGCCGTCTGGAAACACTCAATGCTCTGCCGACCTTCCGCGAAGATTTTGTGCCTGACACTACCCCCGCCAAGCTGGAGGTCGGCACCTTCATTTACGAAAACGTGGCCGGCATGGATGCCGCGGTGCGCTACCTGGAAGACCTTGGGCGGCGAATCAATCCCGCTGCACCCTCGCGACGCGCGGCCTTGGTGGCATCCACGCAGGCCATCCGTGGCTACGAGGCGCAACTTTCGCGCGCCATGCTGGATGCGCTGGCGAACGCGAAAGCAACCGTCTATGGCATTACCGCGAAGGAGGAGATCGCCCACCGGACGCCTACCTTTTGCTTCAATCTTCCTGGTATTTCGCCGGCTCGAGTCACCGAAGAGCTCGCGAAAGGAGATATTGGTGCACGTGATGGCCACATGTATTCGCCCCGGCTGATGAACCGGTTGGGGCTTCCCAAAGAGACTGGCGCAGTCCGAGCGTCGCTTGTGCATTACAACACCGTGGAAGAGGTTCGCCGGTTCGGAAGCGCGTTGGCTGAAGTGACGAGCCACTGATGCAGCCACCGGGAGCCGAAGGTCTTCATCGCGGCCTAAGCCAACGGCAACTCACTATGATGGCTATAGGCGGAGCCATCGGTGTGGGCTTGTTTTTGGGAAGCAGCGTAACCATTCGCCTGGCCGGGCCCGCCGTCATCCTTTCTTATCTTCTGGGCGCAGGGATTGCTCTGATCATGTCCTACGTACTGGCGGAGATGGCAGTGGTCCATCCCGTCGCCGGCGCATTCGGAGTCTACGCAGAGAAGTACCTCAATCCCTGGGCAGGTTTTTCGGTTCGCGCTACCTATGGAGTCGCGCAGATCATTGCCATCGGGGCTGAAGTCACCGCCGCCGGCATCTACATTTCGTTTTGGTTTCCGCATGTTCCGCAATGGATTTGGGTAGTGTTGGTTTCTGCCGCCCTGGTGGTGCTCAATTCCATGCAGGTCAACCGCCTGGGTGAGTTTGAATATTGGTTTGCCATGATCAAAGTGGCCGCCATCGTCGCTTTCATCATTGTCGGCCTCGGTTTAATTTGTGGTGTTGGTTCCCGGAGCGCGATTGGCTTGGCCAATCTAACTCAGCACGGAGGATTCTTGCCGGCGGGATGGAAAGGCGTATGGCTCTCGCTCACCATCACTGTGACGAGCTACATGGGAGTGGAGATTATCGCGGTCACTGCGGGAGAGGCGCAGAATCCGGAAGTTAGTATTCCGCATGCCATGCGAAGTATTGTGTGGCGGCTCATTCTGTTCTACGTGCTGGCGATAACAATTATGGTGACCATGGTTCCCTGGAACCAGGCCAGCGGTTCGTCGGGGCTTTCTGGCAGTCCTTTTGTGACCGCGTTTACGGCGGCTCGTATACCCTTCGCCGCAGCGATCATGAATTTCGTCGTGCTCACGGCCGCGCTTTCGAGCGTGAACACCAATCTTTACCTTTCTACTCGAATGCTTTTCTCTTTGGGACAGGAGGGTTATGCGCCCAGATGGATGGGCAAAGTGGGCTCCAACGGCGTGCCGCATCGCGCGCTGCTGGCTTCAACTGCGGGGATCATCGCCGCCATTCTGCTGGCCATCTTTGCTCCCAGGAATGCTTTCCTCATGCTGTATGGGACCGCGGTCGCCGGAATGCTTTTCGTGTGGCTGGTGATTCTCAGCACCCATCTTCGTTTTCGCAGGGCAATCACGCGCGAGCGGCTCTTGAGTTTGCCCATGCGCTTGCGGGCGCACCCGTTTTTTACGGTGGTGGGCATTCTATTGCTGCTTGCGATCTCGGGCACAACCTTTTTTGTAGATGGCCTGCAATGGTCGGTCCCGGCATTTTCTGTTTTCCTAGGTATGATCTCGCTCTTGTATTTGCGAAGCCGGCGGCCGTGATGTCTGGTATACAAGGACATTCCGCGAGGAAATGACGAAATGGACCAAGCCAGCAAGGATGTTTACTCTTCGCTCCACCGGCGATTCAAAGGTGATTTGCTGCGCCCTGGAGAGCGCGGCTACGAAGACGCGCGTGCCATTTGGAATGGCATGTTTGCGCGCACGCCCGGGTTAATCGCACGCTGCGCCGATGTAAGCGATGTGCAAAGCGCGGTCCGGGCCGGCTCTGAGGCCGGGGTTCTCACCGCCGTGCGTTGTGGTGGGCATAGCCTCGCAGGTTTTAGCACCTGCGATGGCGGATTGGTGATCGATCTATCGAGAATGCGACAGGTCACGGTTGATCCCGAGCGCCGTCGGGCGCGGTTCGCCGGGGGGTGTCTTTTGGGGTCGATTGACGCCGCAACTCAAAAAACGGGATTAGTCTTTCCATCCGGCGTGGTCTCTCACACTGGCGCCTCAGGACTGGTTTTGGGCGGAGGGACGGGATGGCTCACCCGGCGGTTCGGATTGTCATGCGATAACATCGAAGGGTTCACGCTGGTGACGGCGGACGGCTCCGTCGTGCGCGCCAACTCAAATGAGAATCCGGATTTGTTTTGGGCCTTGCGTGGAGGCGGCGGCAACTTCGGAGTGGTGACAGAATTCGAGGTGAAACTGCATCCGCTTACTTCGGTGGTGCTCGCGGAAGGACTGTGCCCCGAGGCTGATATTCGTCGGCTGCTTGAACGCTGGCGAGACTTCATGGCTGACGCGCCACTCGACTTGAAATGGAATGTTGATCTCCGCCTTGCTCCGAATACAGAGAACGTACCCGTGGCGCTGCGCGGGCGGCCAGTGGCGGCGAGTTGGCTGCTATGGACCGGTGATCCGGGTGCTTTCCAGCAATATTTCAAGCCTGCACTTTCCCTGTGCAGCCCCGACTCGGTGAACTGCAAAGGTATGTCGTTTCTCGATTTGCAGACGATGGCCGATGCCGCTTTCCCGCATGGCCGGCGCTATTACACCAAGTCGGGGTATTTTCCCCAGCTCGACGACGCCACCATTGATTGCATGGTGTCGGCGGTTGCGACAATCCCTTCGGCGGAAACCCAGATTGAGCTGGCTTATTTGGGCGGCGCAGCCGGGCAAGTTGCAGCCGACGAGACCGCATTCGGCGATCGCAGTGCTCCTTTCATCATGAACCTGATTGGCAACTGGTCAGAGGCTTCTGCCGATGCGGCCCACATCTCCTGGGTCCGCGGACTCTTTCAGAAGCTTCGTCCAGCCATGAAGCCGGGTGTCTACGTGAACTTCATGAGCGGCGATGAGCAGGACCGCGTGCCTGAGGCTTACCACGAACGCTGGGACCGCATGGTCGCGGTGAAGTCGCACTATGATCCAAAGAACTTCTTCCGGCTGAATCAGAATGTTCCACCACGAAAACTCGAGGCGAAGGGCTAGCGGAAAATGGAGCCGACGAGCGGACTTGAACCGCTGACCTGCCGATTACGAAAAGACCCAACCTTGCGTATGTTGTTGTGAAATATAGGTCGCGTTGCAGCGATTTTGGTGCAATCTAGGGTGTTTCGGGAAGGGATTGTGCAGCACTTTGTGCAGCGCCAAATCTTCGCATCCCATTCGCCGAATCTTCGCATTAGTTTCACTCGCGATGCGCGACTGACGACAAAGTTCGATTCAGTTTCGCGCTCTGAGTAGCCGAGCTTTTATCCACTGCTCAGTTGAGCTACGTGTGTCCTGCTGCACAGCGCTGTGCAGCACCGTAATTGGTGAGGTGCCGACTGTAGTATTTCATGCGTCAGATCAGTTCACCGTCGCCCCGCCGCAGCACTTCTTGTATTTCTTACCGGAACCGCAGGGGCACGGATCGTTCCGCCCGACCTTGGAAGCGTTTCGCCGGGGTTCAGGTGCATCGACGCCGAGATCGCCCTCCCGCTCTTTCCGAAAATACTCGTAGGCGTTCATCAAACCCGCTGCCATGAAAGCGATGACCTGCTCGCGCTTGTCCGGCGTAATCGGGTCGGGTCGCATCTCCGGGTCTTCGTCGTGCTCGTGATAGAGCATCATCATCGGGGTCAGGGAGCCGCCATATTTCTCGTCGTTGATAAGCTCAGCCCAGCCGTCGTGTCTCATGTGCATCCCGCGCATGAACCCGCGTGCCCAGTCGTTGCCGTGAAGCTCGCCCTTTCTCGTCCTCAAAGATGAGCGGAACGTGGATTTCGCCCTTGTAGAGCGTTGAGGCAATCTTGTTCCAGTGCCGCATCATCAGATTCAGAATTTCCTGTGCTTCGTCGAGACCGGAGAACTCCACGACTTCCGACATCTCGCCGCCGAAAACCTCGCGATTGTATTCACTCGGCATCACGGTCTCCGGCGCGGCGATCAGGGCTGCGAAAAACCCGTCGAGTTCTTCCAGATTCATTGCCTTGCCGCCCTTGCATGACTTGAGGAAATCTCCGAGGCGGTCGAGTTCGGCGTCGGTCAGGGGTTTGGGCTGGGTAAAGGTTGTCATGATCGTAGGCGTTAGTCTGGCAGTTAGATTCCCAGTCTATGCCACTCCCCAACCTTCATGACCCGCACGCTTCCGTCTGGCTGACTGCGCATGGAGACCCTGTCGAGCAGCAGTAGCGTTCTTCGTTTTCATTCGCCGCACAACAGGCGCGTTGTTGAACTCTGGTAGCGGCTGCCGCTCGATGGGTATGCCAACTTTCCTCTTCGCCCAGTAGCCTCGTCCGGGGTGGGGTATTTGCAGTTTCCGACACACCTTGCCTAGCCTGACGTCTGAGATTCCATACTTCCGCGAGAGCTTCACGAGCGGCTGATCCCACACCTCGTTGTACAACTCAACTCGGTTCCAAGCGGAGCAAGAATGTACCGGATCGGTCGCACTGGTTTCACAGTGGTTGGAAAGAGCTTTGGGTTTTGCGGATCGCCTTCGTCGCATTTCTGGCTTCAAGAAGAACTGCCCCAACTCGCGAAGGCGGCTATGGAGACCGCGAAATTCGGGTTTCGCAATCCCCAGCAACTCGGCAGCAGCAACGGGCGTTGTGGTCGCCGCAATCGCTCCCATGACAGGGAGAACACTTGCATCCTCTCGCCGCAAGAACTCTACAAATTCAGCCAGCGCATGACTCGCGTCCCACTTCCTCTCCTGACTCTGGCACCTCTCCCGCAAGTATGCCGAGTGCGCGTAGCAGAACTCGTCGTCCACCTGCCCGGAATCGCTCTCATCAACGTGCCCGCCGAGGGAGACGTTCCCCGCGAGGCAGACTGGGTTCTTCATCCGGGCTGAGTGCATCGTCCTGAACCTGTTTCCGAGGCACAAGTTGATGTAGTTGAAGAACCGGGCGCTGTTCGCTCCGTGGTGCCTGTGCGGATCGAACGTTTGCACGATGTCCTGCTTGCCAGCCTCCCGGTGCTTGGAGGTCGCGGGAAGGTACCGCAGGTGGATCAGCAGGTCTTGTGACCAGTCCTCCACGTCCTCCCTCGGTGCAGACCTGTCCACATGCCTCTTGACCCAGTTGCGGACGTATTGGGGAAATCTCTCGTGGAATTCGTCAAAGTCCTTCGGAACGACGAACCCGTCGTGTCCGACATAGCGTCCGTCAACAACAGTAAACGGTTCGGGCGTGCGGTTTTCCACAGGAATACTTGCAAAATTGATCGGTTGGTTATCGATTTCGACGGTATTGCTCTGCATGGGGAAATTCCCTTTCGAAAGGATTTGAACGACATGAGCGCAAGCGTAGGAGGTCGCGAAGAGTTGGTAGTCAGAGTTCAGCAGGCGTTGGCGCTGCCGACCAAGAAAGAAGCGGAGATGGTTGTGGGTACCGTGGTCGCGGCGCTTGAAGCCACTCTGCTCAGCAATCTGGCTACAGACGGGTTCACGCTGAAGCTGGGCAGCTTCGGGAAGTTCTCGGTGCGCCACAAGCCGGGGATACTGAGGAAGATTCCATTCACGGGGGAAACCCTGCTGACAAAGGATCGGCGGAAGGTCAGGTTTGTCAGTTTGGGCAGCCTGCGCCAGTGCGAGAGAGTGTCGTCGAGTTCTGGAAGGGTCATTCCGTAATCGAGTAACCGAAGGGGAGAAAATACGATGCAAGAGCAAGAATTTTTCACGGTGAGTGAAGTCGCCAAGATGCTCAAGGTCAGCCCGGATATGGTCAGCCGTCGTTTCGAGAAAGAACCCGGCGTGATTGATCTGGGAGCGCCCGAACGCCTTCACAAAAGGCGCTATCGAGTGTTGAGAATTCCCGCCGCCGTTCTGAATCGCTTCCTACACAAGAAGCGAGTGGCATGACGGGCACGCTCGGTTGAGCTACTTCGCTAGAGCACTCGCCGACTTCGCTCAACGTAGGCGTCAAGGTCTCGTATATCAAAACGCCACGGACTGGTGCCGCCTCCGTCTTCGATGTACGGAATCACACCTAGCTGAACGAGATTGCGGAGCTTCCACTCGCTGATGGCAAGATATTCGGCTGCTTGCTTGGTCTTCACGAGCCTTGGAACGATGGGAGCCTGCTTTGGTGATCTGTTCATGGGCTAGGATGATACAGAAGGCGCTCGCACCCGCTCCTCAGGCTCGCAAGCTAGACCATTCCCCGACCTTGGTGATGCGCACGCCGCCGTCCGGCAGCCCGCGCACCGAAACTCTGTCCAGCCGGGCAGCCGCGTACAACCCAGATCGAAATCGGTTTCGGCTCCGCTCATCTGTGCCAACGCCTCGGACATCGAAGTGGTGACCGATTTTCAGCCTATGAACGCGGTCGGCGATTTTGCGATATGTGCCCGGCTGCTCGACCCGTGGACGGAGGTAGGCGTGCTTGAGAGTGATGCAGCGCTGGTTTCCGCACGAGGCATCGACCACTTGCCCAGCAGGCACGGAACCGTGCGCGTCGATCCAGTTGCCCCGCCGACGTCCGTATGCGGTGGACGGGTTGGCGATCTCCTCGCAGTCGCCGTGTAGCTTTGTCGGTGAGAACTTTCCCATTGCGAACCAATTGTGGATGCGGACTCCCTCGCCGGGGATTTTATCAAGGTGCCCATTAGGGAGCCGATTCTAGGGCGATTCGGCTGCCGGACGGGGTTTGGGTCGGGTGGGGCGTTTCAGATATTGAAAATAGCCTTTGTGACCACCCTGTCAATGGGTTTACATAGAGACGCCGCTCAGAACGCGACTCTGCGGCTTCACCTTTTGTTTTCTGACCAAGACCACTTACAATTAAAGGCTCCCCCAGCAGCATGGTTTCCGTCCGGCTTGCGTGTCGTGGTGTACTCGCAAGCAGAAGGCTGAATACGAATGAAACTGAGCAAGGTGACCATTAGGCTCAGGCGAAATCAGTTCGCGTGCGTCTTCGTTGCGTTGTTCGGGTGTCATTGTGCCGTTCCGTCTCTTGTGTCTGCTTTCCCTGCCGAGGGAGCCGTTGAAACCAGTTGGGGCGAGTAGGCACAAGAAGAAACTCGCCCCCGGTTTTGAGCTTGAAAGCTCCGGCATGGGTCTAATACTCACTTTTTGCTCTTTCTGGGCTTTACGTATGGCGCGGCTGGGTCTAGCTCTTCCAGTGCCCTGATCTCGTGGTTGAGCTTGGCTAACTCCTGCGTCAGCCGCTTCCACCTGCGCTTCTTTATGCTCAGCACGAAGCCCACGCGTGGTGCTTTGTGACCAATGAGAGGAATGCCCGCCTCGCGGCACCAGCGTTCGACCGTATGGCGCGACACATAGAACAGCCTCGCAGCCTCGGCTGCGGTGAGGTCTGGGTCGTTTGCGATGCGATTCAGGATTGCGTACCTGTCGCCCCGCCTGTTGTATCGGTTGCCCACAGTTATGCCTTTCATCCTGTAGGTTGATAGACGAAAAGTTTGTCGGCGTTAGCGAAAGTCGCAACTTCCGTCCCCTTAGTAGGCGGGCTTGCAAAGTTGCTGAAGAGACTTCTATGGATAGACCAAGATGCCAATACAAGGGAGCATTGCCGCATCCCGCCAAGCCTGCTTATATGTTGATCTGGGAACTACCCACTCACACGGTCGCCAAGTGGTCGTGCGCCGAACATCGCTTCAAGTTCGGCGGTCGGGGTCATTGGGTAACCAAGGTCGAAGGGTTTTGGGAGGAACATACTAAGCCCGCTCATGGTGATGAGTAGGCGATTTGAATCAGGCGTGGCTGCTTCGGAGGAAAGCCTGCATGTCGAAGCAGGACGATCCGTTTCGGTCTTACGCCGCGCCCGAACTTTGAGCCGAGTGATTCGTTCAGCACGCCCAGCGTGCATGTCACCAGATTGGATGTTCGGTAACAGCATTGGAGGAGCACTCGACCTCGACAATCTTGCCGACCGGGTGATTAAACCAGTGTTCAGGGCGAACGGTCTGAAGTGGAAAGGCTGGCACGCTTATCGCCGAGGCTTAGCCACAAACCTGCACGAACTCGGAGTACCGGACAAGGTGATTCAAGCGATCCTGCGTCACGAAGACGTTAAGACGACGCAGAGGAGCTACATCAAGACGGTGCCCAGCGTGGTGACCGAGGCGATGAGGCGACTGGAGGAGAAAATAGCTTGTGCAGCAGTTGTGCAGCAGGTCGCGGTGAACTGATCGCAAGTGCTTGAAAGACTGGAGCCGACGAGCGGACTTGAACCGCTGACCTGCCGATTACGAATCGGCTGCTCTACCAACTGAGCTACGTCGGCCTGCCATCGATTCTAAATGTGCAGGGAAGAGGCGTAAAGGGCGGGGCCTTCATCCGTATAATTTCACCATGCCCATTTCCCCGTTCCAGATTAACGTCCCGGAAGCCCAGTTAACCGACCTGCGAGAGCGTCTTGCCCGCACGCGCTTCCCGGATGAGGTCGTCAACTCTGGATGGGCCTATGGCTTCGACAGCGGATATTTGCGCGCTCTCCGTGACTACTGGCTAAACACGTTCGGCTGGCGACGGCACGAACGAGACTTGGGCCGTTTGCCGCACTTCCAGGCAGAAATCCAGGGACTCAAGATTCATTTCATTCATGTGCGCGGAGCAGGGAAGCGGCCTTTGCCCATCATCGTCACGCATGGTTGGCCAGGGTCGTTTCTGGAGATACTCAAGATTATCCCGCTGCTGGCAAATCCACAGCAGTTTGGCGGAGATCCCGACGATGCGTTCGACGTGGTTGTGCCTTCGCTTCCCGGCTTTGGCTTTTCAGGCCGGCCCAGCACGCCCGGTTGGAACACCTTCAAGATCGCCGCGGTCTGGACCGAGCTCATGCAGCAACTGGGATACGAGAAGTTCGCGGCCCAGGGAGGAGATTTTGGCGCCAATGTATCGACTGTGCTGGCATGGAAATATCCCGAGCGCGTCGTCGCTCTCCATTTGAATTACATTCCAGGGTCGTACTTGCCGTTTGTCGATGCCTCGTCGCCTACGAACGACGAAGAGAAGGCATTTCTTGCTTCCACCGAGCGCTGGATCGATCAAAAAGGAGCTTACTGGCACGTGCAGCGAAACGAGCCGCAGACGATTGCCGCCGCGCTCAACGATTCACCCATGGGGCTGGCAGCGTGGCTTATCGACAAGTATCGCGACTGGGCGGATTGCGACGGCGACGTCGAGCGCCGGTTCAGCAAAGATGAACTGCTGGCGCACGTTTCGTTGTATTGGCTGACGGAGACGATTGGCTCGTCTATGCGGCTGTATGTGGAGAGCGCGAAAGCTCCCCTGCATTTTGGCCGGGGAGAGCGAATTGAAGTTCCCGGCGGAGTCGCCCGATTTCCCAAAGAAGAGCCGATGCCGCCGCGATGCTGGGCGGAGCGCGTCTACAACATTCGGCGCTGGACCGAGATGCCGCGCGGCGGCCACTTTGCTGCATGGGAAGAGCCGGAATTATTGGCTCAGGACTTGCGGGAATTCTTTCGTCCGTTTCGGACCCGGTAAATGCCTCGCCGGTGAAGCGCGCAATCGAAGGAACATTAGGCCGTGGCGATCGTGCGTACCTGCTCCCGATACTCTTCATCTGACTCGGCTGGCAACAACACCCAAAGAGTGTAGATGCCCAGTGCAGTTCCGAACGGAATGTTAAACAGAGCCAGAAACGCAAGCACGATGGTCAGCATGCGGGCCCAAGGTTCGCGCTTGCAACAATCCCCAACCGGTGGCGAATCCGAGTGCCGCTTTCCCCGCGATGATCAGGGCGATTACGCCGAGGAAGGGACGCAGCCAGGCAGTAGCCGCTGCGGGCCCACCGATCTCGGCCATGTGGCGGAACAGAGTATTGGCGAGCACGTACAGGACGACTGCGCCGACCGCGTTGAATGCAGAAAGCGCCAGCCACAGAATGCCCAGCAGACGAATGTGCTCACGCACCCGGCTGCGCCGCGGAACCCCCCCCCGCGCCGGCGGCGAATTCCTTCCCACACTTGCCGCAGAAACGCTGGTCTGCCTGTATCGCGCTGCCGCACTTGTCGCAGAACATGGTTCCTCCTGACGCTCACCCACTTCTACTACCAGAAGATACGAACTACAAGCGAGGAACGTTCCGGTAGATCACAAATTGGGCCCACGCTGCTGCGTAAACGAAAAGGCCACCCGGCAACAGGCGGCCTTTTCTTTCAAGGGAGAATAGTTCCAACGGAGATTTGACCGTCAAAACTTTCTGGCGAAATCTTATGAGCCGAAAAAGGGGGGTGTCAAGCAATTTCTAGGAAATAAATAGGTTTATTTTCAATCACTTAGAAAATAGGTTAACAGGGATTTTCCACTGCCTCATTGTGAGACGAAAGGTAGGTTCGAGAACCTAAACTGCTTTGATTGATGAACTTACGATTCGGTTCGGGATTTGGGAGGGCTTTCGGCCAGTTGCAGCGAGATAAATTCCATCTGCTCTTCGCGGTGAAATACCTTTTCGGGAATGATGCGTTGTACCAGCACGCGCAGACCGCCAAAGGCGACACCGACCACCAGCGCGAAGAGCATGAGGATGCCGCAAAGCACCAGGGCGTTCCAAACCAGATTACCAATGTTGTTTCTTTTGTCGAAGTACGTGTTCTCGTTCCAGGTGACGTCAGCTTCGTAGTTCACCGAGGCCAGCAGCGACTTGGCTTCGCTTTGCGAGAGAGGGCCGCTGACCACAACCACGATCGGCCCAGTGCGCCGGGAGAAGATGGCGGCTGGCGCTGCGGCCTGCAATTGTGCGGCTTCGATTTTCCGCAAGTGATCGCCAGCAATTTGCGGCGTGGGATAAGAGATCAGCATCAGCGTCGCTTCGCCGCCGGAGCTGGCGTATCTTCCCAGCACAATTTCCGCACCGGCGTTGAAGTCAGCCAACTGCCATGAAATGGGAGCGTTAACTTTCTCGAGCGCGAGCGGCCCCAATAGGTATTTGGCCGAATTCTTCACGTACGCCTGAGCAGGCAGATACGCCGGCAACCCGGGCAGGCCCTGCGTGCTGCCTTTAGCCAATGGCAGATCGCCGGCCAGTTCCCGCAACTCGGCGGCAGACATCGCGGAGAGCTTCTGAAAAACAGCGTCGATTAGAATATTGCCGCGGTAAAACAAGACGCGCTCATTGAGCGAACCCGCCTGATCGCCGATTTTTTCCACCAGCATCGGCAGGGTCTTGTAAAAGGTGAAAGCGCCGTAGGCGCCGCTGGTGTCGGCAAAGCGCGCTGCCTTGAGCGTCAGTTTGCGGCCGTCGTCGCGAATGTAGGTGGCAGACTCGAAATCGTTGAAGCCATATTCCTTGAGCACAGCGGCGTTCACCGGGTCGGCGACGCCGGGATCGATGCTTGAGCGGGCAACGCCTGAGATCTGCCATCCCCCGAACTGGTGCGGCAGGATTGGTGCCGAGGGGGCCTGAGTGTCCGCCAACAGCGGCGCCGCGAGCACAAGCACGAGCACGAAATGGAGCCTGGAAAGCCGCATGGAGGCACACTAATTCTCTGGGATTAGACTACCGGGGAACGGAGAAAGTTTCCAGCCAAGCGAGACCCTACTGTCCCTCACTCTTTTCGATCTTGCTGGCGACCTTCACCCCGCTCAAACCGCTGACATACTTGGCGATGCCTCGATAGAGCGATTCTGCGATACGCTGACGGTAGTCGGGGGCGCGGAGCTTGCGCTCGTCGGCGGGATTGCTGACAAAAGAAATCTCCGCCAGAATCGACGGCATATTCGCTCCGATCAACACGATGAATGGAGCTTTCTTGACTCCGCGGTCCCGCAGGCCAGGGTTCTTGACTGCCAGACCGCTGTGGAGCGAACTTTCCACGTCGCCGGCGAACTCCTGCGATTCTTCAATCTTTTCCTTGAGGGCGATCTTCTTTACGAGGTCTTGCAACTCGTGAATCGTCTTGTCCGAGACCGCGTTTTCGCGGGCAGCAACTTCGAGCGCGTCGGGCGAAGAAGTGAAATTGAGGTAGTACGTTTCCACTCCGCGCGCGTCGGGATCATGGCTGGAGTTGGCGTGGACGGAAACGAACAAGTCTGCGCCTTGCTGATTGGCAATCGCAGTGCGCGTTTCCAACGGAATAAACGTGTCGTCGCTGCGAGTGTAGACCACCTCGGCGCCCAGCCGCGCCGTCAGCAGCTTGCCAAGACGGCGGCTGACGTCAAGCACCAGATCTTTTTCTTGCAGGCCCTTGGGACCGATGGTGCCCGTGTCATGGCCACCGTGGCCGGGGTCAATGACGATCTTGCCAATTTTCAGGCCCAGGGCGCGAGTCAGCGAACGGTCGCCGCTCGCCGTGGGCTGCGCTTCGCGAGCGATGACATCATCCGCAGGAGCTGGCCGTTTGCTTTTGTTGCCGGCCGGCAACTCGGCGGGTGCGACTGCAAGCGCCGCTTTGCGGACCGGCTTGATTTCCGGCGGATCAAGTTTGGCGACGGTCTTGACCGCAGGGCTGTCGTCATCGTCGGCGTCCACGACCGTCTTCTTGACGCGTGTACTGCTCACCACGACAGTTTTCTTTGGCGCTTTCACCTCTTTGGTGGAGACGCAGTTTTCCGGGTCGGAATCGGCATCACGGCATGGAATCAGCGAGTCCGCCTGGGCCTCTGCGTTGGCCGAATTCTTCGCAACTGTGTCCTCGGCGCCCTCGTGCCCATCCGCGAAAGCGGGGGCTGGATCGTCTTGTGGCGGTGCCGCCTTCGCAGGCTGATTGCGCATACCAAGGTTGCGGACCTCGGTGTGGCGCACCTCAATGACCAGGCGCGGCGGGTCGGATTTCAAATAGGCATGAAAGTCGGAAACCTGGTTTACCTCCAGCACCACGCGAGTGCGTCCGGGCTGGAATTGCGAGATGCGAATCTTCTTCAGAAAGCTGTCATCGACATCGAAGCTTTTTACGAGAAGCTGGGGATCGAGCCGGGTATCCAACAGATCGAAAAAGATGCGATCGGGGCCGTCGATGCGCTGGGATTCGAATTTTACCCCTCCGTCCAAGTCCACCGCGATCCGGCTATAGGTCGGCGTTGACCAGTGCCGGATTCCGGTGACCCGCACGGATTTTCCCGCCTGGGCCTCGACCGCTTCAGTATCCTTGCCGGCATCATCAGCCCCCGACTTATCATCGTCCGCATCGTCGGCCTCCTTCGGCTGCGGTGGCGCAGGCTTTTTCATCACCGTCTTCTGGCTGGCTTTCTCGACCGGCTCCTCCAGCGCTTTCCGCGCCTGCTCAGCGAACTGGTTGTGGGGATAGTGCTGCAGAAAATCCCGGAAGGTCGCGTCGGCGCGTGTCTGCTCGTGCAGGTCGTCTCTATAGATTTCGCCGATGCGGAACAGCGCCCCAAAGCGCGCCTTGCTGCCGGGATATTGGCGGCGCAGAAATTCGTACTGTTCGATGGCCGAGCGCAGGATGTCGTGGTCTTCGAACCGACGGCCCATTTCTTCTTTCAATTGGGCGACGGCAACCACACTGGGATCGGCCCGAGTGGAGGCAGGAGCTTCCAAGTAGACCAAGCGGTAAGCATTGATCACGCGCTCGTAATCTGAGCGGGTAAGCTGCTGGGCGGGCCGCGCTTCGAGCGATTGGTATGAGCGTTGAGCTGCGGCGAACTGAGATCGGGCCCAGGCTTCGGGTCTGTGCGGGCGCGCATAGGCCGGCAACAGCAATAGCAACACCGCTACCGGTGCAGCCGCCAACCCCAGCCGCCCACGTCTGCCTGAAGATTTGTTTATCAACCTACCAGCCCGTAATCGTCGTTCCGAACCTGGTCTTGTTGTGAGATGCGTTGGTTCTTACTCGGTGTTGCTGATGTGCAGCACACCCCGGGAGTCTCGCTCCACCTGAATCGGCTCGTGAAACGAACTTCCCAGGATGCGGTCCTCGCTCGAATCCCCACCGCCGTAGTAGAGCTGCGTAATCCGCTTTACGTACTTGCGGGTCTCCGCGTAATGCGGCACACCCGCGCTACGAGCTACTGCTCCCGGCCCGGCGTTATAGGCCGCCAGCGTCAGCTTCACATCACCGCCGTAGTTCTCCATCAACTGCTTCAGTTGGCGAACCCCCGCATCCACGTTCTGTTCCGGGTCGAAGGGATTCGATACGTTGAGCTGGCGCGCGGTTTGCGGCATCAGCTGCATCAGCCCCATGGCGCCTTTGCGGGAGACGGCATTGGGATTAAAATTCGACTCCACTTTGATCACCGCCCGAACCAGGCTGGGATCCACGTTGTGCCGCGCAGCCGCCTGATCAATGGCAGCATCAATCTCCTGCTGCGAAAAAGTCCGGCCTCGAACCGGCCGCAAAGCCGGCGACAACCCTTCGGTTGACGCCAGCAGGTGGTTCACTTCTTCCGCTGCCGAGCGGGCCGCCCGCACATTGGCGGAAGGAACCGGCTTCCAGCGGTGTTCCGTCGGACTCCAAAACACCAGCGAACTTTGCCGTGCCGAAGTCTGCGACCGCTTGCTGGCCGCAGGCACCGACTCATTCACGTAGATGGTCCGTCCGTCGTTATCGGTGGTGGAAGTGATCACGGTGTTGTCGGAACCGGCTTCAGCCCGAACCCAGGGCGTGAGAGAAAGGAAGGTCGCGATAACGGGCGCCATCAGGGCGAGTTGCAGGTGCTTTCGCATAGTCGGTATCGACATCGGCGTGTGGACACACAACCCTCCTCCACGCCTACCTGCACAGAACCTGACGAAGAACCCTTACCAGAGTAGGTCGATTATAGGCCTCGGGGAGGAGCAGGGCAATCTATCGAAGGGGCATAGAACCACGGTGGTAATCTGCGCAAGATGCTGAAAAATAATGGCTTAACTGGTTGGTAACCTAGATTCTCGGCCTCGTCAGGACCTTCTTCCGTTTCCATGCTACGGCTTGATGAAACAAGAAATACAACAACCCGTACAGCGCGACGTTGATCAGCAAGGCCGGCCAGAACAGCCATCCAAAGTCTGTAAAAGCTATCCCGCTGAAACCCAAAGCAGAGAAGGCATAGTTCATGATCAGGAATCCAGGCCAAAGCAACATCGCTAAGGGGCCGTCGTAGGTGATTGCGGCCAGCATTCCGATGCCGACAACCAGAACCGCTCCGATCCCCAGCGCCCGCAATACCGGTTTCATCGTCTTCTCATCGAATGGTAAGAGCTCCTTGGCGGGCGGCAAAGTTACCATCGTCCTCGTTAGCAACGGGACAGCGGTGCTATATGGATGCTCTTTCGGTCGCCGCGTCCAAGCTACCTCCGCGACTGTGTTACGCTGCCCTCTTAACCATGGCGGAATTTGATAACTGGCGGCAAACCCCCGACTCCCTGATGCTCTACGGCTTCTGGTATCGGGCGATGGCTAGCGGCGCGCTGACCCGCAACCGCCTCCACAAGGCGATGCTGCTTGAAACGCCCCTCGTCCTCGGTCGCGACCGCCAGGGCAAGCCGTTTGCCTTGCGCGACGCTTGTCCCCACCGCGGCATGCCGCTTTCCCACGGGCAGTTCGACGGCCAGCAGTTGGAATGCAGTTATCACGGCTGGAGGTTCGATGCCCACAGCGGCCAGTGCCAGCTCATTCCATCGCTCACCCCAGACCAAGACCTCAAGTTCGACCGCATTTATGCCGGTGCCTACGCCTGCGAAGAGCACGACAACTATGTTTGGGTCTTCATTCCCGAGCCATTGCCGCCCGGGGCGGGATTCACCAAGGCTGCCGAGCCACCAATACCCGCGCCGCGTGTTCCGGCCTTTAGCGGCAAGTACAAAATCGCCCACCTGACCGCCGAACTGCCTTGCAGCGTGGACCACGGCATCATCGGCCTCATGGATCCCGCGCATGGGCCGTTTGTCCACCAGGCCTGGTGGTGGCGTTCGCGCCACAGTATCCACGAAAAGCATAAGAACTTCGAACCGATCCCCCAGGGCTTCCGCATGAGCGCGCACACCCCCAGTTCCAACAGCGCGCCCTACAAGCTGCTGAGGATGTACGCCGACGCCGAGGCCATCACTACCACCATCGACTTCGTTCTGCCCAACCAGCGCTACGAAACCATCCAGGCAGGAAAGTACTGGTTTGCCAGCTTGACCACGGTTACGCCCATCACTCGCAATCATTGCCGAATCGATGTGGTTGCCTGCTGGAACCTGTTTCGCTGGGTGCCGTTCGGCGCCGGATTGCTGAAGTTCGTATTTGCGAAATTTGTGGAACAAGACCGGCAGACGATGGAGAAACAATCGGAAGGTTTAAAGCACAACCCTCACCTGATGCTGATCGATGACGCAGACCGTCCCGCGAAGTGGTATTTTGCTCTAAAGGCTGCGCATCTCGAGGCCAAGCGCACGGGGACGGAAATGGAACATCCCATGACTGGACCGGTCACGCTGAAGTGGCGCAGTTGACAATTTGAATCTTGCTAACGCGCAGAGAAATCCAAAGAGCGGTTTGAAGTCCTCATCCATAAACGAAAATGGAGCGCCATTGATCGAACAGTCCGTTGCCATATCCACGCCTGATGGGACCGCCGAGGGCACTCTTTTCATTCCTGACTCAAGCCATCGCCACTCTGGGGTTCTGTACTTCACCGACATTGCCGGGATTCGCCCAGCCAACCTCGGCATGGCCCGGCGTTTGGCGGAGCAGGAATATGCGGTCCTGGTTCCGAACCTTTTCTACCGCACCAGCAAACTTCCGGTCTTCGACTTCCCGCTCAAGTTTGGGGACGAGCGCACCACCAAACGGCTCGGTGAACTTTCCGCGCCGCTGACTCCGGACGCCATGGAACGCGATGCATCCGCCTACGTGGACTTCCTTGCCGCCAGTGAGACCGTTGATCCAGGCCCGATGGGAGTGGTCGGCTTCTGTTTCTCCGGAGCGATGGCGATGCGCGCTGCCGCTGCCCGTCCCGACCGCATTGCCGTGGCTGCGTCCTTCCACGGAGGCCGCCTCTATACCGACCAACCCACCAGCCCACATCGCGAACTGCCGCGCATCAAGGCTCGTCTCTACTTCGGTCATGCGGTCGATGATAAGAGCATGCCCGCAGAATCAATCGCACAATTCGAGGAAGTACTAAGAGCTTGGGGAGGGCGCTATCAAAGTGAAACCTACGAAGGCGTTCTGCACGGTTGGACTGTGCCCGGCGGCCACGCCTACAATCACCCGCAGGCGGAACGCGCCTTCGAAAAGCTCACTCAGTTGTTGGCGGAGACCTTGAGATAACCACTGGGCCTGCGGAGACGGCTTTCCTACTCTCTCACCAGCCAGTCCAAGGCTTCCTCTTTCGTCTTGAAAGTCGGTAGGTCGCGCTGAGAAAAATTCTTGAGGTGCTCATAGAACACATCGGGCAGAGTGTCCGTTCCAAACCAAGCCGAACGCTTCAGGTAGGGACGGTCGTAAACCGTGTCTTGCTTCATACGTTCGACGGCTTTGCGGTCAAAGTGTGCCCCGGTGAAATCCGCCAGGATGAGCACCGATTCCTTGGGCTCGGCGGTCACGTAGCTGGGAACGAAGCGGGAAATCTTTTCCAATTCCTCGGCCGTGCAGTGCGAACAATCCACGAATAAGATCCTCTTGCCCTGATGGGTGATGAACCGGATGCGATCTTTCATCAAAATCTCCTACCTGGGAACCGGGGACTGGGCTTGCGTGCATGAATGATGGCGGTTTCCGATAGCTATGTCAAACCATGTTGGTTCATCGATCGGCGAGTGTGGGACGGACACTCTTGCCCATTGTTGAGTGTAATTAGGCGAAAACAGAAGGGATTATGGCAAGATCAACATCAAAAGCGGCGGACAAGAGTGTCCGCCCCACACGAACTAAGCCAGCAAACCCTCGACCACGCCATAAGTGGCATCCAGCGCGGCATCCAGCGCGGCGGAATCCTTCCCGCCAGCCTCAGCCAGGTCCGGCCGGCCGCCGCCTTTGCCGCCGACTTTCTGGGCAACCGGACCAATCACTTTGCCCGCCTGAATGCGGCTGGTGAGATCCTTGGTGACGCCGACGATCAAAGATACATTGCCGTTGCTGGTCGAGCCGAGCACGACCACCCCCGAACCCAACTTGTCGCGAAGTTGGTCGACCAGCGTGCGCATTTGCGCGCGTTCCAGATTATCCACTCGGTGGGCCAGAACTTTGACGCCGCGCACGTCTTTGATCTTGTCGTCGACCGAACCGACAGAGGACGACGCCGACTTCATTCGCGCCTGATCCAGTTCCCGGGCGAGGCGCTTGATCTCAGCGTCTTTCTTCGTAAATTCCTCTTGCAAGGCGTGGCGTAAGCGGGTATGGCCCTCATACGTAAATTGAGTGACCGAGCCATCTAGGTTTTGGAGTTTGGGCCCAACGCCCTTTGTGTCAGTCACTATCCATCGCCGCGCTTCTTGCTCCAAGAGATGATCTTCTCGGAAGTGCTGCAGCGAGCCTTCGCCGGTCACGGCCTCGACGCGCCGCACGCCCGACGAAACGCTGCCTTCTTTGAGAATCTTGATCAGGCCGATCTCGCCGGTGGCAAGCGTGTGCGTGCCGCCGCAGAGTTCGGTGGAGAAGTCGCCGATCTTGATGACGCGGACTTTGTCGCCGTACTTTTCGCCGAATAACGCCATGGCGTGATATTCGTTGAACGCGACGTCGATGGGCACGTTCTCGATGACCTCGACTTTCTCGTTGCGCAGGACTTCTTTGTTGATGAGGTCTTCGATGTCCTGCAATTCTTCGTCAGCCACGCCGGTAAAATGCGAAAAGTCGAAGCGCAAGTGATTGGGCGCGACTAGCGACCCGGCCTGCTTCACATGCTTGCCCAGCACTTCGCGCAGTCCGGCCTGCAGCAAGTGCGTGGCGGTGTGATTGCGCATGGTGGCGAGACGGATGTTGGTGTCGACCACGGCATCCACTTTGTCTCCCACGCGAATCGGTTGTTTGACGATGACTTGATGGGCGCGAACGCCTTGAATCGGCGAGTAGCAGCCTTTCACTTCGGCGACGACGGTGTTGTGATCGGCGGAGTAGAGCCACCCACGGTCGCCCACTTGCCCGCCGGATTCGGCATAGAACGGCGTGTGGTCGAGAATGATTTCGCCTTCTTCGCCAGGCTTGAGTTGCTGCGCGCCTTGGCCGTTCTTGATGATGGCAAGAACTTCGCAGCTGTCGGAACGGGTCTTGCGATAACCCTCGAAATCTGATTTTGGAAGCTGCTGATAAGCCGGATTCGCCGTTTGCTTAGCGGTGCCTTTCCAGGAAGCGCGAGCACGGGTGCGCTGCTCCGCCATCGCCCGGTCAAAACCGTCCTCGTCGAAAACTATTCCACGATCCCTGCACGCGTCCTCCATGAAGTCTCGCGGCAATCCATATGTGTCGTAAAGCTTGAACGCCCAATCTCCGGGGTAGAACAGCGCGTCGCCACGAAGGAAGGTAGGAGACTTTGGATTTTCGGTAACTGTCCCGAGTTCTTGTTCCAACCGGGCAAGTCCCACATCTAGCGTGTTTGCAAACCGAGATTCCTCCCCACGCACGACCTTCGATGCCCGCTCTGAAGTTTCCTCCAACTCCGGGTACGCATCCTGCATCAGATCGCGCACCGCGAACACCATCTCGTAAAGAAACGGCTTGTTCTGCCCAAGCAAGCGCCCGTGCGTAATTGCCCTGCGAATAATCTTCCGCAGCACATAACCGCGTCCGTCATTCGCCGGCAGCACTCCGTCCGAAATCAGAAACGTTGCGGCTCGTGAGTGATCGGCAATGACTCGCAACGAAGCCGCGCCCTTCGCGTGCGCTTCCTTGTCCAATTCTTTCCTTAGCGATGTCCCTGTCAGTTCTGCCGCTCGCTTAATCAGCGGCGTGAACAAATCCGTGTCGTAAATCGAAACAACACCTTGCAGTACCGCAGTCGTCCGGTCCAGTCCCATGCCCGTGTCAATCGATGGTTTTGGCAGCGGGTTCAGCTTGCCGCTCGCATCACGATCGAACTGCATGAACACCAGATTCCAGATCTCGACATAGCGACCGCAGTCGCATGGAAACTTGCAATCTGTGTGCCCCTGACCCGAAGCTTCCGCTCCCATGTCGTAATAAATTTCGCTGCAGGGACCGCAAGGGCCGGTGTCGCCCATCTGCCAGAAGTTGTCTTTCAGGCCCATCTCGAAAATTCGGTCTTTGGATACTCCCTGCCCGGCCCACAAGTTGTAGGCTTCGGCATCGCGATCGACGCCCGCTTCGCCCTTGAAGATCGTCACATACAGCTTTTCTTTCGCAATTCCAAACCACTCGCGTGAAGTAACCAGTTCCCACGCATAGGCGATCGCATCTTTCTTGAAGTAATCACCAAAGGAAAAATTCCCCAGCATCTCAAAAAACGTAAGATGGCGATTGGTGAAACCGACGTTTTCGAGATCGTTGTGTTTGCCGCCGGCGCGCACGCACTTCTGCGATGTGGTGGCCTTGTTGTAGTCGCGCTTTTCGAGTCCGAGGAAGACGTCCTTGAACTGGTTCATGCCCGCATTGGTGAACAGCAGCGTGGGATCGTTGGCCGGGACGAGCGACGACGAATGCACCTCGCGGTGTCCCTTCTGGACAAAGAAATCCAGGAACTTTCGCCGAATTTCAGAACCGGTCAGCATCAGAAATCAATTCTAAACCACAGAGGACACAAGGGTCACAGAGGCGAACCGGTCGTACCTCGGGCCCCTGTGATCTCTGTGTCCTCTATGGTTGATATTTAGCAGGCGAACTATTTCACTGCGTCGGCGGTCTTGGTTGCGCCCTTCTTTACTCCGTGAGCCACTGCCTTTGCACCCTTCGCAGTGCCTTTGGCGGTGTCTTGGGCTCCGACCTTGGTTCCGTGGGCGGTATCTTTGGCGGCGACCTTGGTTCCGTGGGCGGTATCTTTGGCGGCGACCTTGGTTCCGTGGGCCGTGTCTTTAGCAGCGGTGTCCGTGTCTTTAGCGGCGTCCTGCGCGAACACGAAAGCCGATAAAGCCAGCACCGATATGGCGAGGGCTCTCCCGAAGGTTAGTCTCATCGTAATCTCCTGTGTGTTGGATTGGGACACTAGAGTATGGCTGATCTCAGGCGTGATTTGCAACCACTGCGGGAAAAGCTCATTCGATTTCGCTCTCCAGCGCGCTCAGCGTGTCATCATCCACGTCCCATTTTCTCAGGATGACAAAGATCGTCTTGGCTGTGAATCCGGCACGCATCAACTGACGAAAGATTCGCGCGCTCTGTTTCTGGTCTTTGGGTTTCACCAGCCGTTTGCGTTTCAGATATTCTCGCGCCAGATGCTCATCGCTCACGCCCCCATAGACCGACTCGACGGCTTTCTCGATTACCTCAGCATGAACGCCTTTGATCTTCAGATCGGTAATCACGCGCCGGCGCCCGAACTTCTCGTTGTCTTTACGGAACGAGGAGTAGGCGGCAGCGTAGCGGGCATCGTTCAAATAGCCTTGATCTTTCAGCCGCCAGATGACGAGTTCCACGAGAGTCTGTCCGTATTCGGTTTCCGCCTCCACGCGCGGTCGCAGCAGCCGTTTGAGCTCGGCCACCGAACGCATGCGCCGCGCCAGCGCGCCGACCGCGTACTCATAGAGTTCATCTTCCGAGTCAGTCTTTTTGGGACGTGGAAACGACATAATCGCGAGACCTTGAAACCCGGCCCGATCTCATAGAGCCGCCATACCTTATTGTGCACCAAAGCCGCCGCACATCATTCCGCTCACTCTAGTTCCGCCGCTTTTACTTCTTTTTACATCCGTTTTGGTGACACCGGGAACTTTTGCCCGTCTATTCTCGTAGTAATCATTGAGATTGAGAGGTAGCCAGTCATGCTTACCATCGATGTAGAAAAAACCGGCGATGTAGCAGTCGTGAGATGCGGAGGACGAATCGTTCGCGGACAAGAGGTTCGCGCGCTGCGCAGCGCGGTGGTGTCGGAAAAAGACAGCCGCATTGTGGTGCTCGACTTGTCGGAAGTGGAGTCGCTGGATGCCGGTGGCCTGACTACGCTGCTTTCGCTGCATCAGTGGGCGCGCAGTCGCGGAGTCCAGCTCAAGCTGGTGAATCCGTCGCATTTTGTGCGCGAGATTCTGGTGCGCACCCAGTTGGACCATGTGTTCGACATCTCCACCCTGGATCACGCTTTGTTCGTGTTGGGCGGCAGCCCGTGTAGCCACACCCGGCTGGCGGCGACTTGCTGAATCGGTCTTCTTAAGGGCCAGAAGATTGGACGCCTTTCCACGGGAAATTCTGGCCCTCCCTCCAAAATCAGAAAGGCGCGCTGGGCAGCGCGCCTTTGGTATTTCTAAGGCGAACGTTCAGTTGCCGTAGCCGGAAGACTGCATGGCGTTCTTCGAGATGTCGCTGGTGGAAGAGATGCCCTGCATGCGCAGTTTGAAGTCGTCGGCGTTGGAGGCGTTCTCCAGCGCGGTTTCGTAGTTGATGAGTCCTGCCTGGAACAGGTCCCACAGCGATTGGTCGAAAGTCTGCATGCCGTATTGCGACGTTCCGGCGGAGATGGCATCGCGTATGGACCGAGTTTTTTCCGGCACCAGAATGCATTCCCGGATGTACGCGGTGTTGATCATGATTTCGACGGCCGGCACGCGGCCTTCTCCGTCGCATCGCCTGACCAAACGCTGGCTGACGACCGCACGCAGCACCGCGGCAAGTTGCAAGCGAATCTGCTTCTGCTCGGGCGGAGGGAAGACGGCGATGATACGGTTGATGGTTTCGACAGCGTCAAGGGTGTGCAAAGTTGAAAACACCATGTGTCCGGTTTCTGCGGCATGGAGGGCGGTGGCGATGGTTTCAATGTCGCGCATTTCGCCGACCAGGATCACGTCTGGATCCTGACGCAAAGACGCGCGCAACGCCGCGCCGAACGAGGGCGTGTCCACCTCAATTTCGCGCTGGTTGACGTAACCCTTCTTATCGCGGTGCAGGAATTCGATAGGATCCTCAATGGTGATGATGTGTTCGGCGCGCGTGGAATTGATCCGGTCCACCATGGCGGCCAGAGTTGTGGACTTACCGGAACCGGTGACGCCGGTGACTAGAATCAGGCCGCGCGGCAGGTCGCAGATCTGCTCCACCACCTTGGGTAAATACAGTTCATCCAAAGCTCGAATTTTGGTGGGAATGACGCGCAGCACCAGTCCCACATTGCCGCGCTGTTGAAATACGTTCACACGGAAGCGGCCCAGTCCGGCCACGCCGTAGGCCATGTCGATTTCGGTGCTCTCTTTGAATTTCTGTTTCTGCCGCGCCGACATCATGCTGAACGCCATGGTGAGCATATCTTCCGCACTGACGCGAGGCTGATCGGTCAGCGGAATCAGTTCGCCGTCGATGCGCAGGTGCGGATAGTTGCCGACTTTCAGGTGCAAGTCGGAGGCGCGCCGCTCCATGGCAATGCGCAGCAGGTCATCAATGTTCATGCGAGAGGTTCCTTGAGGCCTCTCGTATCATGAACCGAAATGCGCGTTCGCCCAAGATGACCTAAGTAACGGGGTGAGGAGTGGGCTTTGGCGAGTCGGAATGCCGAGTTAGCGGTGAAGGAGCGATTTATCGCAATGCCCCTAAACTGATAAATATCGCTACTTGCGCCACTCCGGCGATGGCTAGCAGCGTCCAAATGCTCCGGGACGTGCCGTCGTGGTGCTTGGACGCAATCGCCACCCCAGCGATCAGGGTAGGAAATGCGAGGAACATGATTGGGGCTAAGAATGCTCCGAGCACGTTTGGACGGACAAGCGTGGATGCGCAGATGGCTTCCGCCAACGATGGGGCGGTCAGCATCAATGCTGTCGAACGGCGCATGCCCCGAGTGTAACAGGCAGAAATAGAGCTGTGGCACTGTTCCCCTCAATCTAAGCAGTGCGAATGTGGCAAATTATTAGTATTGACTTAGTCTACAGACTTAGTCCATGATGGAAGGGCATGGAAATTAACATTCACGAAGCTAAAACCCAATTCTCCCGCCTCATCAAGCGTGTTGAGGCAGGCGAGGAGATTACTGTCGCACGCGCCGGAAAACCCGTCATTAAGTTGATCGCCATCGGTCCGCCAAATGGCAAACGGCCCATGGGGATGGACAAGGGGAAGATCTGGATCGCAGACGACTTCGACGCCCCCGATCCGGAACTAGAGGCTCTGTTTTACGATGCCCCGTTTACAACGAATAGCCCTCGCAAGAAGAACCGGAAGAAGAAGCGGTGAAATATTTACTCGATACAAACGTGTGGTTGTGGAGCGTCTTCGAGCCGTCGCGACTCTCCCGAAAAGCGCACGACGTTGTTGCCGACCTCAGTCAGGAGGTGTTTCTTTCGGCGGCGTCCGCTTGGGAGATCGCCATCAAATCTGGATCAGGAAAGCTCCGTTTACCTGAACCCCCGGCGACATACGTTCCGCGGCGGATGGCGGAACAAGGAGTCCGTCCGCTTGAGGTCTCGCACCGTCATGCTCTTGCGGTTTCGTCCCTTCCGCCTCATCATCGCGACCCGTTCGACCGATTGCTGGTTGCCCAAGCCAATTTGGAAGACATGGTTCTCATGAGTTCCGACCGGATTTTCGACCGCTATTCGGTACAAGTGCTTAGAGCGGACGGCTAAAAAAAAGCCGCCCCGCAGGGCGGCTCTCTGCAAAAACCTCGATCTTCACACCCCGACCGGCTGCTTGCTCTTGACCGGCACCGGAGTCAGCCAGCCAAAACGGTCAGGCTTCTCCCCGCGGATGATCCCAAAAAACTCCTTCTGAATGGACCGCGTAATCGGCCCAGTCACGCCTTTGCCGACGCTGATTTTGTCCACCGAACGAATCGGTGTGATCTCAGCTGCGGTTCCGGTGAAGAACACTTCGTCCGCAAGATAGAGCAGCTCTCGTGGGATGCCCTGTTCCACGACTGGAATTCCGAGATCCTGCGCAATCTTGAGGACCGAATCCCGGGTGATGCCGGGTAGAACCGAGTTCCCCAGGGGCGCCGTCTGAAGTGCGCCGTGGCGCACTATGAACACGTTCTCTCCCGAACCTTCGCTGACATAGCCGTTGGCGTCCAGCGCGATGCCCTCGACATAGCCGTTCAAAATGGCTTCCATCTTGATGAGCTGTGAGTTCATGTAGTTGGCGCCCGACTTCGCCATAGCAGGCAGTGTGTTGGGGGCAATGCGCGTCCACGACGAAACGCATACGTCTACGCCCTGCTCGGCGTCTGAGCCCAGATACTTGCCCCAGGGATAGTTGCAGATGTACACCTCAGTGGGAGAGTTGAACGGATTGACTCCGGCTTCGCCGTAGCCCCGCAGCACAATCGGGCGGACATAGCACGGCCAAACGCCGTTGTTTTTCACCAACTCCACCATGGCCGCGATCAGTTCGTCGCGAGTGTAATCGACATCGATGCGGTACACTTTGGCCGAATCCAGCAGGCGCTGCATGTGTTCCTGGGTGCGGAAGATCGCTGGTCCCGAAGGCAGCGAATAACAGCGGATCCCTTCAAACACCGACGAGCCATAATTCACCACGTGCGACATCACGTGAAGCTGCGCGTCTTTCCAGGGAATGAGCTTGCCGTTGTGCCAGATTTTCTCGGTCTCCTGAATCGCCATGGGCACTCCTGAACTTAAGATTCACTCGTACGGCTGTCGGATGCGTTTCTTGGCGCCAAGTTTTCTGCCGTGGGCGGATCCGCTGGTTGGCGCACGCGGCACAGCACTTAAAGGCCGAACCAGATTATAACTGAGCGGTGAAGCAATTCCGGACGTTTTTCGTGACTCAGATTTCTGTGGCCACGAAAACAGGAGTCTTTTGTCTACCGTCGGGTGGGTGGTCAAAGGTTCTAAGGCCAGTCCTCCGGCAAATTACGGGGCTGTCGACGGCCGCGGTGGTGCGTTCTCGTCCCCTAGACTGGCCTGCATGCTGCTGGGTATCTCATCCCCACGAAAATATTGTCCTTTCGCCGCCCGCATTTCGGGCATGGCGACATACGGCTTGCTGTAGTCGTTGGCGGCGTTCCAGAACAAGAAGCCGACCCCACCCTTGTCCTTCGCGGTCTGTACCTGCACTTCAATGTATTGCGGCGAGTAGGTCTTGGTCCGCCAATGGAAAGCCTGGAGCCAGGGCCGAATCACCACCCCGCTGCCCTGGGTGATCTTCTCAAACCGGTCCATCGATTCGCCGATAAAGTGCTCCGGCGCATCCCCGGGATGGGCGATGCCGTCCATGCCGAAAAAGTGTGAGGGATAAATCATGGGCGAGAGGACGTCACAATGCTGGGCCATCCCCACGATGTCCTGGCCGGTGTGAGCCAGATCCACCTGCCGCTGCCACGCCATCACGCCAAATACGTCGAGCGATAGCAACACTCCGGTGGGATGCAGTTCGGCGTAGGCGTGCGTCAGGAAATCTGTAATCACATCCGTGCGATGCCAATCGGGGTGCCCGCTTTGAAAAACGAAAGTGGCGTCTTTCTGATCACCTTCGGCGGGGAAGCGCACGTAGTCGAATTGCACTTCGTCTACGCCCGACTGGGCTGCCTTCATAGCCAAGGCGATGTTGTATTGCTGAACTTTCGGCTGTGAGGGGTCGGTCCACACCAGTTTTCGATTCTCTTGCCACGGCTGGCCGGTGCGGTGCGATTTCACTGCCAACTCCGGGTGCTCAACCACCAGTCGCTGATCGCGGAAAATGGCCACGCGAGCGATGGCGTGCATGTTTTGCGAATGCAGGAATCTCACAAACTTCGGCAGATCGGGAAGCGGCGTATGGTGCTTGCCCAGCAGGGGATGCTCGAAAGGAATATTCACGCTGCCGTCGCTGTCCTTGATGTCAAACACCACCGCGTTTCCGCCGACTTCGCGCCAGTGGCGAATGATTTTTAAACCGTGATCGCTGCCTGCCATGAGGCCGGTGAGATACACCGCGCGAACCTCGAAATCGCGCGCCACAGGAACGGTTTTCTCGACGATCGGTGCATCCAGAATTCCAGGCACAACCACCGGCTCGCCCGCCTTGAGAAACGTCTTCTTCTCCAGGTCAAGGTTAGCCTTGCGGATGGCCTCTGCCAATTCGCTCGAGGTCAGAAACGAAGTCTGCGACAAGAAATGGTGCGCAACTGTGGGGATGGTGTCTCCATGCCTGGCCAGATACAAGGTGCTGCCGGGAGGAGCGATGGGGGTCAAGAGCGCCGAGCTACTCAGGGGCGGTTTGGGTGTAACCGGCGCAGAGTTGGACGTGCGCACCAATGCCGCGGATTCCGCTGCTTGCGCCGCTGCTGAGGGCAGGTGCCGAAACAGAACTCCCAGCGTGAGAACCAGAACTGCGACCGCTAAAATCAAGCCAAAACGACGCACGGTTGATCTCCAAATACGTAACCCGAGGCTAATTGGGCAGGCTTTTGGGAGCTAGTTACGTCGGGTCAGAGCCGTGTGCGGCGGCACTTCCGGGTAGCAGAAATCTCCCTGCATGCGCAAAGTATTTCCTCTACTGGGTCGAGTCCCACAAGGGGTGGCGGCTTTGGGGAGGGGCTAAGGCGTCCGAATTCTGGCAAAAACCTCAGCCACAAGCAGTTCCACCCGATGGCGAATCATTTGCAGTGGAGGTAAAGCGACAGGCCTAGAGCCTATCATGGACTGCCCGCCAGTGACACATTTTGTCACTCAATCGGGTTAAGTTCGAGGAAGACAAGGGCCGTCACCCTATGAAGAATGCTCTGAACACCGTGCTCGATCCTACCCTGCGGAGTAACGACGCTCGCGATTTTGAGGCCGCCCTGCGGCGTAAGATCGTTGGCCAAGAAGCTGCCGTCGAGAAGGTGGTCGAAATCTACCAGATGTTTCTCGCGGGGTTGAATCCTCCCGGACGCCCGGTCGGCAACCTGCTCTTTCTCGGGCCCACCGGTTCCGGAAAGACGCGCGTGGTCGAGGCCATGTCCGAGGGCCTGTTCGGAGACGCCCGCGCCTGCATCAAGATCGATTGCGCCGAGTTCCAGCACTCTCATGAAATCGCCAAGCTGATCGGTTCGCCGCCGGGATATCTCGGCCATCGCGAGACCCATCCCCTGCTCACCCAGGAAGCGCTGAATCAGTGGCACACCGACCGGCTCAAACTCTCAGTGCTGCTGTTCGATGAAATTGAAAAAGCCTCGGATGCGCTCTGGCAGTTGTTGCTCGGCATTCTCGACAAGGCAACTCTCACTCTCGGCGACAACCGCCGCGTAGATCTCTCGCAATGCATCATCATCATGACCTCGAACCTGGGGTCGAGCGAGATGAGCAACCTGGTGGACGGCGGCCTGGGCTTCGCACAGAAAGCCAAGCAGGTGGATGCCAGCCTGGACGAAAAAATCGACCGCACGGCGATCGATGCTGCCCGCCGCAAATTCACACCCGAGTTCATGAACCGCATCGACAAAGTAGTGGTGTTCAAGACGCTGCGGTCCGAGCACCTGGAGCAGATTCTGGAAATTGAGTTAGGGATGGTGCAACAGCGTGTGCTGATGGCATCTGCCGCCAATCAGTTCGTGTTCAACTGCACTAATCGGGTGAAGGGTTTCCTGCTGCAAGAAGGCACCGACTCCAAGTATGGCGCTCGCCACCTGAAGCGGGCAATCGAGCGTCACCTGGTGTTTCCGCTGGCCAACCTGGTGGCGACCGGGCAGGTCAAGCTGGGCGATTTTATTCGTGTGGACATGAATGGCGACAACTCTCTGACCTTCGTGAAGGAAGCCGAGAATGCCATGGTGCCGTTGCTGATGGAGCGATACGGCGCAGCCGCCGCAGTGCCCCCGGCTGCCGCGCGTGCCGCACGGCCCATTGTTCGCCGCGAGTTCGGAGCCAGCCCCAACGGCGAAACCAAATAGGTTTTACGTAAGTCTGCAGAAAAAGAGCGCCTGCCAACCAGCCGGCGCTTTTTTGTGCACAGTGAATCCGAGCCCTACCACACTTCGCACCGTTTCCCTGCCGGTCGCACCATGGGCGCGTCCGCCTTGCAACTAAACGCCTTCTGGAACTCCGGCAGGTTCGATAACGGCCCGTTGACGCGATATTTCCCGATGGGATGCGGATCCGACTGCATCATCACGCGCTGTTCCTCAATGCGGACAGCATCGCCACGCCACTGTCCCCAGGCGATGAAGAACTGCTGCTCCGCGGTGAAGCCGTCAATGTCCGGCGGCCTCGGTTTGCCTTCAAGCGACTTCTCGTACGCAAGGAATGCGACCTTGGCGCCGCCCAGGTCGCCGATGCTCTCACCGAGCACCATTTTTCCGTTGTGGTGGACGCCCGGTTCGATGAAGTAGTTGTCGAACTGGTCGACCACGCACGCGCCGCGTTCTTTAAACTGTTTGAGATCGTTATCCGTCCACCAGTTCCGCAGGCGGCCGAGGTAGTCGTACTGTGCACCTTGATCGTCAAAGCCATGCGAGATTTCGTGGCCGATAACTACTCCGACCGAACCGTAGTTCACCGCATCCGTGGCATTGTTGTCGAACCCCGGAGGCTGCAGGATCCCGGCAGGAAACACGATCTCATTCCACAGCGGATTGTAGTAAGCGTTGGAAGTCGGCGGTGTCATTCCCCAACGGCTGCGGTCCACAGGCTTGCCAACGGTTTCGAGATCGTCTTCCATCACGAAGCGGCGGCCAGCCAAATAGTCCTCGAAGAAAGCGTCGCGCCGGATTTCAACCTTGCTGTAGTCCTTCCAGTGGTCCGGATATCCGACCTTCGGATTGAACGTTGCGATCTTGGCCATCGCACGCTCTTTGGTTTCGTCGCTCATCCAAGGGCGAGTGAGAATGTCGTCCCGCATAGCCAGCAGTAGATTCCGCACCATTTCCTGCGCTCGCGCCTTAGCCTCTGGCGGGAAATATTTCTCGGTGTATTTCTTGCCTAAAGCCTCGCCTAGTAGCTGGTCCGTAGATTCCACGCAACGCTTCCAGCGCGGCTTGATCTCCGCCTGGCCTCGCATGTACTTGCCAAAGAAGGCGAAGTCTTCTTCCACGATGGGAGCGGATAGAGCTTCCGTGGCGGAGTTCAAGACCTGCCACTTGAGATAAACCTTCCAATCCGCCAGCGACGTCTCTTGCAACTGGCGGTCGAACTCCTGCATGTACTTGGGCTGGTCAATGTTCATATCGACATCTTGAGCCAGTTGCTTGTGCTTGTAGTACCCGGCCCAGTCGAAATGAGGGACCATGGCCTGCAACTGCGCAAAGGAGCTGTTGTGGTCTGTGGCACTCGGGTCACGAAGGGTGACATTGTCCAGCGCGGCTTCCGCAAACTTGGTTTCCATGGCCATCACCGTCTGCGCCCCAGCATCGGCAGATTTCTCGTTCCAACCCACCAGCGTGAACATCTTGGCGATGTGTACCACGTACTTCTCACGGGCCTCCTTGAACCGCGCATCGGGCTTCAGGTAGTAATCACGATCGGGCAAGGCATAACCGCTGGCGCCGAGATCGGCCATCACCCAGGTAGGCTTGTGCGGGTCGGTGGAACTGGAAAGATTGAAGGGCACGGAAATCAGGATGTCGTGCATCTCGGCCATTACCGGTTGCAGGCCAGCGTTGTCCTTCACGGCATCGATTTCGGCGAACCACTTTTTCAGTGGCTCGATGCCGCGGGCGTTGACTCGCGACTCGTCGGTGCAGGCTCCGTAGTAGTCACCAATGATTTGATCGGTGCTCCCTTTGACGGCGGTCTTGTCTTGTTGCGCAGCTTCGAGGACTTCTTTCAGCTTGTCTTTGGTGGTTTCGCCCGATTCCCAGCGCTTGCTCCAGCGCACCATCGACGCCGGGATCGGATGATTCGCCCGCCAGGTGCCGTTGGCAAATTCGTAGAAGTCGGTGCAGGGGTCAATTTTGCGGTCGAGATCGGTGACGTCAATGCCGTGAAGTGACGAAGATTGTGAGAACGCGAAAGACGAACACCACAAAATCACCGCCAGAGCTCTAAGAACGCGCATGTTTTCTCCGAAGGCCTGACCAGAATAAGAATTTATGTTAGCGGCTGATAATTCTAGACGAGAGTCGGCAGTTTTGCTCGGACGAAGTTCGTTCTCCGCGCCCTGTGCGATGCCTTAGCGCGCTTTGCGGTAAAGCGTTTGACCGCAAAGGACGCAAAGTCTTTCGCAAAGGTCGCGAAGACATCAACATTGCACTTAACAATTGTTAACCACGGAGAGCATAGAGAGCGCCGAAGAATCCCAGCTACGATCCCTGCTTCAACTCCACCAGCACCTGGCGGGCAATCTCTTTCAGGGTCTCGAAGACGCCATTGCCTTTGAAGGCGATGGCCTCGATCACCGGCTCGTCTTTTCTCTTCAACTCGGTCGAGAGTTTGTCTACGGGAAGAATGTTGGGTAGGTCGCGCTTGTTGAGTTGCAGCACGTAGGGAATCTTTTTGAAGTCGTAGCCGTGTTCCTTGAGGTTGTCCATCAAGTTGTCGAGCGCTTCATGGTTGGCGTCCATGCGCTCCTGCTGCGAGTCGGCGACGAACACGATGCCATCCACACCGCGCAGAATCAGCTTGCGGCTGGCGTCGTAGAAAACCTGTCCGGGAACTGTGTAGAGATGAATGCGAGTCTTGAAGCCGCGTACCGAGCCCAAGTCGAGCGGCAAAAAGTCAAAGAACAGCGTACGGTCGGTTTCCGTCGCCAGCGAGATCATCTTCCCCTTCTGCTGTTCCGCAGTTTTCTGGTAGATGAACTGGAGATTCGTCGTCTTCCCACCCAGCCCGGCGCCGTAGTAGACGATCTTGCAATTGATTTCCCGGGCTGCAAAGTTGATGAAACTCAAGGACCTTCCTCAAGACCCACGGCAAACGCTGGCGCTTTGGCCCCGTCTGCCGCTTTAAATTTTTTGGCTTGGTACTGCTGGTTTTATACCACAGCCACAGGATGACTCGCAGGTTACCCAGGTTACTGGGTGGGAGCAACGCAGGCCCAGCCTCATCAAACGGGCAGCTTCGGGGGTTCCGGAGCCCAGAGGAGCAGCAATCCCGAGCCCAAGCAGCAGATCAGCATCACCGTCAGCCCAGCGGAGAAGCTTCCGGTACGGGTGTTCAGATATCCAAAGGCGTAGGGCCCGGCAAACCCAGCCACGCTGCCAACGGCGTTGATGAACCCCACGGCCGTCGCCGCCGCGGTTTCCCCGAGCATCTCGGTGACCAAGGCCCAGAAGGGAGCGAGAAACGCCTCCGCCACAACCAACATGCCGAAGAGAACCATCGTAAGCCAGAGCGATCCCGGCAAAGTGAGCAGGCCCAGCGACCCGGCCGCCGCAATGAATAATGGAATGGCCGAGTGCAAGCGCCGTTCGCCCTGTTTGTCGGAATGCCACCCGTTGATCAGCATCGCCGCCAGGCAGGCCACATAAGGGACCGTACCCAGCACGCCGATACGCTGGTTGGAAAGCCCAGTGAGCCGCTTCAAAATCGTGGGGAACCAGAAAGCCACGGTGTAAAAGACGAAGTACTCGAGAAAAGCCGCCGCAGCCAGCAACAAAACCGGTCGTGAGCCCAGCGCCCGCCACATGCTTACTCTGCCTACGTCCGCCGCCTTTTCCTCTTGCAGGGTTTGAGCTATCCAGTCGCGCTGCGGCGGCCGCAGCCAGGAAGCCTGCACCGGCCAGTCCGTGAGGTAGAAAAACGCCACCACGCCCAGCAACATCGCTGGCAGGCCCTCCAACGCAAACAACCAGCGCCAGCCTTCGAAACCCAGCCAGTGATGGCCCAGAATCCACCCTGCCACCGGCGACCCGATGATGAACGACAAGGGAATCGCCGCCATAAAGTTGCTAGTGGCTTTGGCCCGGTCCTCACGAATGAACCAGTGGCTCAAGTACACCACCACGCCAGGAAAGAAGCCGGCTTCGGCTGCTCCCAGCACCAGCCGTGCGAGATAAAGCTGATTGGCGGTATGCACGAGTCCGGTAAGGACGGTCAGCGAGCCCCAGGCCACCATAATGATGGTGATGCAGCGACGCGCGCTCCACAGTTCGACCAGCAGCGCGCCGGGAATCTGCAAAGCGACGTAGCTGATGAAGAAAATGCCGGCTCCCAGGCCGAATACGCGGTCGGTGAAGCCTAGGTCGCGCGACATATCCAGCGCCGCGTACGCGACGCTGGTGCGGTCAAGATAGTTAGTGACGTAGAGAATGAACAGGAAGGGAAGCAGCCGCACCGCGATCTGACGGCGGGTGTGGATCGCGGCCTCATCGGCCGCTGTAATCGGCCCACCGCGGGTTGCCGGCATATCAGACGCCTCCCCAACTCGAAACGGAGCGTCAGTATACCGGAATCGGCCGGATTGGCTAGCGGCTGACTACTCGCCAGCGGAAGCAATCCGTCAGGTGATCGTTCACCATGCCTACCGCCTGCATGAAGGCGTAACAAATCGTGCTGCCGACAAAGGTGAATCCGCGCTTCTTTAGGTCCTTGCTCATGGCGTCAGATTCAGCAGTGCGCGCCGGGACTTGCCTGCGGAAGCGCCGTGAATTCTGCTTCGGCTTTCCGCCGACAAACTGCCAGACGTAGCGGTCGTAGCTGCCGAACTCTTTCTGCACCTGAAGAAACGCCTGAGCGTTCTTCACCGCCGATGCGATCTTCAGCCGATTGCGCACAATGCCGGGATCACGCAACAAAGCCTGCAGCTTGCGGCGATCATAACCTGCTACTTTTGCGGCATCGAAGTTGTCAAACGCCGCGCGGTAGTTCTCGCGTTTCTTGAGAATCGTGTCCCAGCTCAGGCCGGCTTGAGCGCCTTCGAGAATGAGAAATTCGAAAAGCCTGCGGTCGTCATGTACAGGCACGCCCCACTCTTCGTCGTGATAGCGGATAGAGAGTTCGTTGCTAGCCCAAGGACAGCGAGTCAGGGAACCGTCGCGTTTTCTCGGCATAAAAAGCGAGGCGGGCGAGAATGCCCGCCGCACACGAGTCTAGCTCTTACTTCAACGATTTTGGATCAGATTTGTTCTTCGGGCTCTTGCTGTTCAACACTTCCACCAGTTCCGCCGCGCACTCGGGAGTCTTCACTTTGCCGCGGCGAATGATGTCGCGCGCGCTCAGGTCCCGCCCGTATAGCTTCCGGTTGGCGCTGCCATCGGAACGCAAAGTCGATCCCTCGAGCGAGACGCCGGCGAACAGCCCTTTGTTGCGCGAGTAGGAAAGAATTTCGGCGGTCATCACCACATCGGTTGCGGCGGCGGCCGTGCGGCCCTTCGGGCCAGCGGCGGCGGATGCGTCCGCGCCCAGCTTTACTTTGCTCTTCAGCAAAGACCGCGCGCCCGCCGGGTTCATGACCAACAACACATAATCAGTTCCCTCCACGCCGATCTGGAAACCGATGCTGGCGCCTTCCAACGCGTACAGCGCGGGCGCTCCCCAGGGTCCGGTATAGTCGATGCCGCTGCGGCAAATCATCACCCCACGGCCATAGCTTCCGCCGATCCCGAAGGCAGCCTTCTTCACCGACGGCATCACGATCACGCACTCGGCCTTGTCCAGCAGGTCCTGCGGAATGTCCTCTGGTATGTTCAGAATCTCTTTGAGCACATGGCCCGACTCTTCCACGCGATCTTCCTCGGTGCCGCTGTCCGCGGCGAAGGCCGGTATAACCGGTACAAATAGGGCACACACCAGAAACACTGCCAAGAACCTTTTCATGGGATCTCCTTCAAGTTTGTTGGTAGGGCTATTCTACCCTGCGTTTCGAGCAAGCGTTATTCCATGACCAAACGGGTGCTCCTTTTGTAACTTGGCACCGGCGGATGCCTCTCCTAAAGTCAAAACAGTCAGGCGGAGCAGGACTTTCGGCCCCTGACGTGCATCCTAGGTTCGGGGCTATGATGCAGCGGGGTTTTGCCGGTTCAGCCCCTATTGGACGTGGAATGAAGTACACGAAGCGGTATTTTTTTCTCGTAGTTTTGACGCTGGCAGCTGCTCCTTTGGCGACTCTGGCGCAGGTCAGCTACCTCGCGTCCGGTCACGCTCCGCTTTCGCCGGCGCCCCTGATCACCGAGGACTCCGCCTCGTCCGACCAGTCGGTTCTGACCATCAAAAAGCGCGTCAATGAAGTCAACCTGCTTTTCATCGCCACTGACAAGCACGGCAAGTTTGTTCGTAACCTGACCGAGAACGACTTCTCCATTCTCGATGATCACAAGCCGCCGCAGGCCATCGTGAACTTCAGGCGCGAAACCGACCTTCCCTTGCGCTTGGGGCTCCTGATCGACACCAGCGGTTCAGTACGCACTCGCTTTGCCTTCGAGCAGGAAGCCGCAGTCAGCTTTCTGCGACAAACCTTGCGCCGCAACTTCGATCAGGCCTTTGTGATGGGATTCAATACTCACAGCCTGGTCACACAGGATTTCACCGATGATTCTGCGCTCCTAGCCGCCGGGGTTCAACGCTTGCACAATGGCGGCGGCACCGCGCTTTACGATGCCATCTATCACGCTTGCCAGACCAAACTCACCAAAGATCAGGAGAATCATCCGGTACGGCGGGCGATCATCGTGGTCAGCGACGGAGAAGATAACCAGAGCGAAGTCACGGCCATGCAGGCTATTGAAATGGCGGAGCGCGCCGAAGTCATCATTTATGCCATCTCGACTGACGACAGTGGCCTGATTCTCCGTGGCGACAGGGCCTTGCAGCAACTGGCTGACTGGACCGGGGGCCGCGCCTTTTTCCCCTACAAGACCAAGGACGTCAAGAACTCATTTGCCGCCATCGAGGATGAACTGCGCAGCCAGTATGCCATTTCCTATCATCCGGCTGACTTCGAAGCCGACGGGCGCTACCGCCCGATCGAGATTACCTCACTCAAGAAAGATACCCAGGTCCGGGCCCGCAAAGGCTATTATGCGCCCCGCCAATAACCCAGACGGCCCGCGCCCAAGGCGTGTTTTCGCGCCTCTTTTTCCCGGATCTTGGGCAACTCGTGGTGCTACAATTTTGTCGGAGGGATGGGCGCAAGATCCGCTGCTTCGAGCGTTCCTTATGGCAGGTGCCAGAGTGCAGCTTCGATTTATGCTGGTCGCGACCACGGCTTGTCTTCTGACAGGTCTAGGCTGGGCTGACCAGCCCAAGGCCAAGGTCCGTCGTTCGCCGGCACCGGTTGCCGCGAAGCCTCAACCGGTTACAGCGCCCTCCATTCCGTTGCGCCCGGAGCAAATGCCGGCTACGCCTCCGCAGGTCGCTTTCCACGACGGGCAGTTGAGCATCACCGCCCAGAATTCCACTTTAGGGGACATCCTGCGTGCAGTGCGCAACCAGACCGGCGCTAACGTAGACGTTCCTGCGAACGCCACGGAGCGCGTCGCCGGCAATTTCGGTCCCGGCCCGGCTCGGGATGTGCTGTCTTCTCTGCTGAACGGATCGCATTTCAATTATGTTTTGCTAGGGTCAGCCAGCAATGCTGATGCGCTGGAGCGTGTGATCCTCATCGTCAAGTCCAGCACCGGCGAGCCGTCGGCCACTCCTGAAACGGCATCCGCCACCGCGCCCGCACCGGCGGAAACCGCGGAGGCCACCACCGAAGACCAGGCGCCCGACCAGGCAGAAGAAAACTTGTTTGCCGAGGACCCGGGAAACCAGGCCGAGACCCCAGCCCCGACTCCTTTCGGGCAGCCAGCCAGTCCCCGGACTCCGGAGCAGATGTTGCAGGATATGCAGCGTCAGCAGGATATGGAACAGCAAATCCAGCAGCGCCAGCAGCAGCTAGGCCTTCCCGCGGGATTGCCAGGTCCGCACGGAATGCCGCCCGGCCTTCCGCAGCCACCTCAGCAGCCGCAGTAGTGGCGACTAGCGCGCGCGTGGTTCAGCCTACGGCGATTCTCAGTTCAAAGTTCCGCAGAATTATACGTGGAGAATCTCAGTCGCCGCCGGCGTGGGCAGCGCGGGCCTGGCCCGCAGCCACTACCGGCGATTCGCTCTTTCGCGCGAAGGAGCGCGGAGCGAGAGCGCGCAGGATGCCGATGATGGCGGCATACGCCGCCACAATTCCGATTGTTACCACCACCAATACAGTGAAGGAGAGCACAAAAGCACTCAACAAACCACCCAAGGTCAGCCCCAACTTTCCTTATGAAGTGCCGCTGCCTCGCCCGGTTCTATGGCCGGTACGTCCGCCGCTGGCGCGCATCCCCAATCTACCCGCGTTGACGCTTCCTGCTATTGGCAAGTAAGATACGTGAGTAGAGTTGCGCACCCTCACTTTCCAACATTTCTGCTGACTCGTCCACGTTACGGAAGGGCATTACTCTCGGCTTATGGCAATCACGAAGATTTCGGTGCGCGGGGCGCGCCAGCACAATCTCAAGAATATTGACGTGGATATCCCCCGCAATGCCCTGACCGTGATTACCGGTCTAAGCGGCTCGGGCAAGTCTTCGCTCGCCTTTGACACTATCTACGCCGAAGGCCAGCGCCGTTATGTAGAAACGCTTTCGGCCTATGCCCGCCAGTTTCTCGACCAGATGGAACGCCCCGACGTTGATGCCATTGACGGGCTGAGCCCATCGATTTCCATTGAGCAGAAAACCACCAGCCGCAGTCCGCGCTCCACCGTCGGGACCATCACCGAAATCTACGATTATCTTCGCCTTCTTTTTGCCTCCATCGGATCGCCGCATTGCCCCAAGTGCGGCCGCGCCATTGCCCGGCAATCGGCTGAGCAGATTGTGCAGCGGGTCATGGCGCTCACCCCTGAGGACCGCGTGATGGTGCTGGCGCCGATTGTCCGTGGCCGCAAAGGCGAGTTCAAAAAAGAGATGGAGAAGCTGGTGCAGCACGGCTTCACGCGCGCCCGCATTGACGGCGAGTTGCTTAATTTGGACGACGACATCCCGCTCGATAAGCGCAAGAACCACACCATTGAGGTCGTGGTCGACCGGCTGCTGGTGAAGCCGGGAATTGAACATCGCCTGGAAATGTCCGTCGGTCTCGCCATGAAGCTGGCCGGCGGCTTGGTTCAAGTCGCGGTGGTCGGCGGGGAAGAACAGCTCTACTCGGAGAAACTCGCCTGTCCGGATTGCGGCATCAACGTGCCCCAACTGGAGCCACGGTCATTCTCCTTCAACAGTGCCTACGGTGCTTGCCCCGAGTGCCACGGACTCGGCAGCCGCTACGATTTCGATCCCGGCAAGGTGATCACAGACTGGTCCAAGCCCCTTCTCGAAGGCGGCCTGGGACCGGGTTCGGCTTCGCACAATCTGGTGCACATGCTGCAAATCACCGCCGCAGCCCACGGCTTCGACCTGAGTACACCATTCGAGAAATTCCCCGACAAAATTCAGAATCTGCTGCTCAATGGCGAAGCCGGCAAAAGCGGTAAAACGGGATTCGTCGGCATCCTTGCTTATCTCAAACGAGCTCTCGAGGAATCTACCTCCGACGGCTACCGCGACTTCCTGCTCGACTACATGTCCGCGACGGAGTGTCCGTTTTGCCATGGCCAGCGGCTGCGGCCGGAAAGCCTGGCGGTCAAGGTCAACGGCATGTCTATTGCCGAATTCACTGGCCTGCCGGTTGCGCGCGCCTTGGAAGCCGCGAGGAAGATCAAACTCACCGGAAGGGAAGCGCTCATCGCGGGCCGTATTGTGCACGAGATTGTCGAGCGCTTGCAGTTCCTGGATGCGGTCGGACTGGGCTACATTTCGCTCGACCGGTCAGCTGCGACGCTTTCCGGTGGCGAAGGCCAACGCATTCGCCTGGCTACACAGATCGGGTCGAAGCTGCGCGGCGTTCTCTACGTCCTCGATGAGCCTTCCATCGGCCTTCACCATCGCGACAACGACCGCTTACTGCATGCTCTTGAAGAATTGCGCGACTTAGGCAACACCGTCTTAGTTGTCGAGCACGATGAAGAGACAATCAATCGCGCGGACTATGTGATTGACCTCGGTCCCGGGGCCGGGCGGCACGGCGGCGAGCTGGTCGCCCACGGCACACCGCAGGAAATCATGAACACGCCCGAGTCGCTTACCGGGGCTTACATCTCGGGCCGGGCACAAATCGAAATGCGCCCCCAGCGCCGCCGTACCAACGGCGCCGGCATCAGCATTCTGGGAGCTCGTCAGAACAATCTTAAGAATCTCGATGTGGCGTTTCCCCTGGGCGTGATGACGGTGGTGACCGGGGTTTCCGGCTCCGGCAAATCCACGCTGGTCAATGACATTCTGTATCGCGCGCTGGCCAAGGTTCTCTACCGCTCGCGGGAAGAGCCTGGGACGCACAAGGCCATCTCGGGCGCGGAGAACGTGGACAAAGTCATTCGTATCGATCAGTCTCCCATCGGGCGCACCCCGCGTTCGAATCCGGCGACCTACACCGGAGTCTTCGCCCAGATTCGCGATCTCTACGCCATGCTGCCCGAGTCGCGCGAACGCGGCTACAAGCCGGGACGATTCTCCTTCAATGTCTCCGGTGGCCGCTGCGAAGCCTGCCAGGGCGAAGGCCAGCGCCGCATCGAAATGAACTTTCTGCCGGACGTGTATGTGCTCTGCGAAGTCTGCGGCGGCAAGCGCTACAACCACGAGACACTGACCGTGAAGTACAAGGGATACTCCATCGCCGATTTGCTGGAGAGTCCAGTTGCCGATGCCCTGCCGATTCTCGAAAACATTCCGCAAGTGAAGCAGAAGCTGCAAACCCTGGTGGACGTTGGCCTGGGCTACATTCACTTGGGGCAATCGGCGGTGACCCTCTCCGGCGGCGAAGCCCAGCGCATCAAGCTGGCCCGCGAGTTGAGCAAGCGCCAAACCGGAAAGACTCTCTACCTGCTCGACGAACCGACCACCGGGCTGCATTTCGACGACGTAAAGAAATTACTTGACGTGCTCCACCGGCTGACGGACCTCGGCAATACCATCATCATCATTGAACACAATCTGGATGTGATTCGGAACGCCGACTGGATCATCGATCTCGGCCCCGAAGGCGGCGAAGACGGAGGACGAATCGTGGCCCAAGGCCCTCCCGAGCAAGTGGCAAGAAACAAGAAGTCGTACACCGGCCAGGCGTTGGCCCAGTACTTTGGCCGAAACGCAGAAAAGAGTCTTTCGACGGCGTAGTCAACTACCACGTGCCTAGTTTCCTTTGCGTCCTTCGCGGCTGTTCTTCGCGATCTTTGCGGTGAGAGCTCTCGACCTTCTCGGCATCAGCTCAGCTTTTCGTGTAGATTCGAGATGTCCCATCCCGTGTCTTCTTCCCAAAATCCGTGGCCTGATCCGGACGCTCCATCGTTTCCGGAATCGCCGCTTTCGCCCCAACCCTCAGCCTCTGAGAATCCCGTCTGGAACGGGTGGGACGTGTTGCAGATTGCCCTGCTTACCGTGGTTTCCATCGTAATTTTCTTGCTTCTGTCCGCCGTCGGCGCCAAGCGGATTCTCTATCCACGGAGCCCATTCGTGGATATCCTGCAATTCCCCTTGGTGACGGTGGTAGCGCAGTTGCTCGCGTACGTTCTGGTCCTGGGCTTCATGGTCGCCGTGGTCAAGCGGGTCCCCGGCCACAAGTTTTGGTACGAACTACGCTGGAGGTGGCCCCACAACTGGCCGCTATACTTGGTGGCTGGGTTCGTATTGTCGGTAGGTCTGCAGGCCTTTGCACATTTGCTACCGATGCCGAGGGAGCTGCCCATCGACCGCTTCTTCCGCACCGCGCGAGAAGCGTGGGCGTTGTCGCTGTTCGGCATGACCTTTGCTCCCTTGATGGAAGAATTGTTCTTCCGCGGCTTCCTTTATCCGGTGCTGGCCCGCCGTCTGGGAACGGGCACCGCCATCATTCTCACCTCCGCCAGTTTTGGCCTCATTCACGCCCCGCAATTGGGACGCGCCTGGGGGCCCGTGCTGGTGGTCTTTCTGGTCGGACTGGCGCTCACCATCACCCGCGCCGTGACCAAGTCCGTCGCACCAGGCTTTCTAATGCACGTCGCCTACAACGGCACCATCTCGGTTCTGCTCTTTGCCGGCACCGGCGGCTTCCGCCATTTGGAGAGGCTGAGCCAATAGTGCCGGGCCGCCACTAGCAACTCCCGCTGGCCGCTGTTATCTTAAGAATTCATGCCTTCCGCTCGCCAGGAACTGCTGCGTCTGCTCGCCAGGAAGTCGTTTCGTCTGGGCGAGTTCAAGCTGTCCTCCGGCGGCGTCAGCGACTATTACGTGGACTGCCGCACCACCACGCTCGACGCCCGCGGCGCACAACTTACCGGAAAAGTATTTCTGCAAGAGATGAGGAAGCAGAACTGGAAACCCAAGGCCATCGGCGGCCTGACTATGGGCGCAGACCCGATTGTCACGGCGGTAGCTGTCACTAGCGGAAAAATCAACGGCTTTCTGGTGCGGAAGGGCGAAAAGCAACACGGGACCGGCCAGCGGATCGAAGGCTTTCGCGAACAAGGCGCGCGCGTGGTGATTGTGGATGACGTTTGTACCACGGGAGCTTCGACCGTTCAGGCCATTGAAGCCGCGCGCGAGTTCGGTTTCAAAGTCATCGGTGTGATGTGCCTGGTAGAGCGCGAAGAAGCCAACGGCCGTCCGAACGTGGAGCAGGCTGCGTCGCCAACGCCGTTCGTGGCTATCTTTACCGCGAATGATCTGAGAAAAGTGTATCGGCCGGCCAAAGTGCGGCGGTCCGTGAAAAGTGGTCGCTCTTCTCCAACTTTCGCCGTGGGTGCAATCTGCGAAGTGTGCGGCCGGCAGGCCGTAACCAACATGCCAAGAAACCGCTGCGCCGCGCACCGGATGTAATTGCCAACGACCAACAGCTTGCCCTGGGCCGAATGGCGAAGGGACGAATGACCAACGACTAAAACATGATTCAAACCCTCGAATGGACCGACTCCGGCGTACGCTTCATCGATCAGACGAAGCTGCCTACCGAAGAAACCTACGTCACCTGCCGAACCTGTGATCAGGTCGCGGACGTAATTCGCAAAATGGTAGTGCGAGGCGCGCCCGCCATCGGTGTGGCTGCGGCTATGGGCATCGCGTTAGGAGTCAAGAACTCGAAAGCAAAGACTGTAGGCGAACTGAAGACGGAATTCGAACGCTGTTGCGAAGTCGTCGACAAAACCAGGCCCACGGCGGTCAATCTCTTCTGGGCCATACGCCGCATGAAAGATAAGTTCGAGTCTCTGCGCGTGCGCCCGCTTCCGGAAATCAAGAAGGCCATCATTGAGGAAGCCCAGCGCATGCACGCTGAAGACATCGCCGCTAACCAGGCCATGGGACGCTTCGGAGCCATGCTCATGCCCGCCAGCGGCGGCGTGCTCACCCATTGCAACGCCGGAGCGCTGGCCACCTGCGGCTATGGAACCGCGCTGGGCGTGATTCGTGCCGCCGTCGAGCAAGGCAAGAAAATCCACGTCTACGCCGACGAAACTCGGCCGTTCCTGCAAGGCTCTCGCCTCACCGCCTGGGAACTGATGAAGGACGGAATCCCCACCACGGTGATTTCCGACAATATGGCCGGCTCCATGATGAAGCAGGGAAAAATCGCAGCGATTGTCGTAGGGGCCGACCGCATTGCCGCCAACGGGGACGTAGCTAACAAGATCGGAACCTACACCGTGGCCGTGCTGGCCAAAGAACATGAAATCCCGTTCTATGTGGCCGCGCCTTTCTCAACAATAGACATGGATACGCCCGACGGTAGCAAGATTCCCATCGAGCAGCGCAACATCAAAGAAGTCACTCACATTGCCGGCAAGCAGATGGTCCCCGACGGAGTGGCAGTGGAAAATCCCGCATTCGACGTCACCCCGGCCAAGTTCGTAACCGCCATCGTGACCGAGCGCGGCATTGCCCGAGCACCCTACGGGGAAACCCTAGCAAGATTGGCGGCGCAGGCGGCAGTAACCAGCAGTTAGCAGTTGGCACTTAGCATTTAGCCGATCGCCGTTCGTTCGCGCATCGGCAACGTTCCTGAATGACCAAATGCCAAGTGCCAATTGCCAGCTGCTGTATCTATGTTCTCTCAATCCCAACTCGTTTTCGAAAGTGGCGGCAAAAGCATTTGCCTGGATTGCTTTCTGCCTTCAGCCGGGGGCCGGCGTTTTCCCGCGATCATTGGGCTGCACGGCTCCGGTGGCGACCACGCCAGCATGGCCGAACCCGCCAGCCTTCTGGCCGCTCAGGGCTACGCGGTGTATGTGCTGCATTATTTCGAGCGCACTGGAACGACACAAATCGATGGACTGGCAACCATTGCCCGCAACTTCCCCGCGTGGATGAAGACCCTGTGGGACGCGGTCAGCTTCGTGGCCCGTCAACCGTCGGTCGATCCTGAGCGCATCGGCCTGCTGGGATTTTCGCTTGGAGCCTATCTCGCGCTCTCGGCTGCGGCCATCGATTCGCGGGTCAAGATTGTGGTTGATTACTTCGGCGGCTTTCCCAAAGAGATGAAGGTGTTCATGCGCCGCTTCTGTCCGGTGTTGATCTTGCACGGTGAGCAAGATGCAACCGTGCCCGTCGCCGAGGCCTATCATCTACAGCAAATGCTCGAGAAAAAGCAGATTCCGTACGAAATGAAAATCTATCCCGGCGTGGGCCACGGTTTCAGTGGAGAAATCTGGCGCGACTCCGGCCTGCGCACTCTCGCGTTCCTAAATCAGCATCTGGCTGCATGATGTCCCTCTGTGTTCTCTGTGCCCTCTGTGGTGAAGGGTTAGCGCCCGGAACTTTTCGGCTGGATTTTCCGTAAAATAAATCAGAAGACAAAAGAGGTCCGTCATGGCTGCTTTCTTTCTGTGGTGCATCCTGTTCCTGATCTGCTGGCCGCTGGCCCTGCTCGCGCTGATCCTGTATCCGCTGGTGTGGCTGTTCCTGTTGCCCTTCCGGTTGGTCGGGATTGCGGTCGAGGGAGCTTTGAAGCTGGTGTGGGCAGTGGTGACGCTGCCGGCGAGGCTTTTGGCCGCTCCCTTCCGAGTGTGACGAACTCGCGCCAAGCCAACGGCTTCTCATCGGTTAGCCGATCACCCAGGAGTGGCAAGGGTGATATCACCGCCAGCCGTGACTCTTATCACTGACAGTGTCTCAATCAGGTTGTTAAAGTAAATCACTGCATTCTTTGACTGCGAAACAAGGTTTCTCCGTCTCAGCCCTTCGGAAAGCGCAGGTGTTATCGTGGATAGCTGCAGCGGTACCTCATTGACCGAAGTATGCACAAGAGTAAGACGCCTCGGCTATGCAGCCTCCAAACGGGTACGAATCTACGGGGAAGAACTTGAAATTGTGTCGGATCCGTTTCCTGATGGCGAGGGCATTGCCGTTCACGTGAGGACGAGGCAAGAATCCAAGATTCGGATACTGCGGCTTCCCGCGATGTTGCTCCAGGCCTTGGCGGCGAAAGAGCAGAGATTCGTAAGGGCAGCGTAACAACGATTGTAGAACGTACTACTCCACGCCCTTCGCCGGCACCGCCAGCCCCAGTTCCTTCATCACCATCTGCAAGTCTTTCCAGGTCTCTTTTTTCTGCCGCGGATCGCGCAACAAAAATGCCGGATGATAAGTGACTGCCAGCTTCGTCCCGCGGAAATCGAACCAGCGGCCACGAAACTCGGACATGGGCGCGTTGATCGCCAGGAGCGTCTTCGCGGCCACCGCGCCCAGGGCCACGATCGCCTTGGGCCCAATCGCCGCGATCTGCCGCATCAGAAATGGTGAGCAGGTCTCGCACTCATCCCGCTCCGGGGTGCGGTTTCCCGGCGGACGGCACTTGATGATATTGGCGATGTATACATCTTCGCGCCTGATCCCCATCGCCTTGATCATATTGTTGAGCAACTGCCCGGCGCGCCCGACGAACGGTTCGCCCTGCTGATCTTCGTCCGCCCCCGGCGCTTCTCCGATGAACATCAGATCAGCATTCGGATTGCCCACGCCAAAGACGATCTGCTTGCGTCCCTGTTTATGCAAAGGGCAGCGGGTGCAGTCTCCGAGATCTTCGCGGATCAGCCGTAGTGCCTTGACCGGGTCGCTTGTTCCGACCTCAGGTTTGGGCACAACAAATAGGTCTTCTTCCACAACCGCCACAGCAGCGTTGCTCTTAGGAGTCATTTCGTCTCGTGATTCCGGCTGGATTTCCTGAAAGGATGCGGTTTCGGCGACCGGCCGCTCATAAAAGTCGTAAATTCCCAGTTCACGATAGTAGCGGACGCGTTCTGCGAGATCACGTTTGAGTTGAGGATCGAGCGTCCGGGGCATTCGTGAACGAGACTATCAGGAAAAGGAGTGGAAAAGCAGGACCTAGCGAACGTAAGAGAGGTAGGCGGCATAAAAGAGAATCGTCGCCATGGTGATTATGACAACGCCCGCAAAGCGCAATCCCCAAGAAGGCATCTTGTATGGATGCCAACTGTCCTGCTTCCAGCTGTTATGGAGTCGGTCAAAGCTCGTCCGGACGTAGCCGGGCCGGAGAATCATGGTCAGTCCAAAAGCGAAGAATGCAGTGCCCATGAAGAGCAACCCAGGGGTGTCGCTGGAATCCACGTTTGTCATGGATGCGTAGCCTCAATCGATGGAGGTTAGCTCCTCAATGCCGGTTTCCGCTCGCGCAACTTCACCACCTGATCCAGCACCCGCTGCGCCACTTCCCACTTGGTAGTCTCGGGCACTTCGACGACCTCATGCTGAGTGATGATGGTCACGGCATTGCGGTCGGAATCGAAACCCACGCCTTCGCGCGAGACATCGTTCACCACAATCGCATCGAGCGACTTGGCCGCCAGCTTCTTGCGGGCATTTTCCAGGGCGTTCTGGGTTTCGGCGGCAAAGCCGATGACGATCTGCGAATGCTTATGACGCGCTACTTCGCCAAGAATATCGGCCGTAGGCTCGAGTTCAAGCGACATCGGTCCCGTACGCTTGATTTTCTGCGATGCCGCTGATTTCGGCCGATAGTCGGCCACCGCGGCGGTCTTAATCACGATCGTTGCCTGCGGTAACAGCCTTAACACTGACTCGCGCATGTCTTCGGCAGATTCCACGCGAGTGATTTCCGCCGCACCCGGAGGCGTCAACGCCGTTGGGCCGCTCACCAGCAACACCCTAGCCCCACGGCGCAACGCAGCTTCCGCCAAGGCATATCCCATGCGGCCGCTGGAGCGATTAGTCAGATAGCGCACCGGATCAATCTTCTCTCGCGTCGGACCGGCGGTGATCAAAACTGTCTCCCCGGCCAATTCCTGCGATGCGCCCAGGGCCTCCAGTGTCGCCGCGACGATAGATTCATTCTCCGCCAGTCGTCCGGGCCCGGTCATGCCGCACGCCAAGTATCCCTCGCCCGGTTCGACCACGTGCACTCCGCGCTTCTTCAAGACGTCCAGATTCGCCTGCGTGGCCGGATGATTCCACATGTTCACATTCATGGCGGGGGCGACGACCACGGGCGCCGTGGTTGCCAAATATAGGGCGGAAAGAAAGTCGGAAGAAATGCCCTGCGCGAACCGGGCTAGCACGTCAGCCGTGGCCGGCGCCACCAGCAGCGCATCGATCGATTGGGCTACGGCAATATGTTCTATCGCGGATTCGATGTTGGGTGATTCGTTCCCCGCGGCAAACATGTCAGTGATGACTTTTTCGCCGGAGAGAGCCGCGAAGGTGAGAGGCCGCACAAATTCTTGCGCGGCGCGGGTCATGATGACCTGCACCCGGATGCCGCGTTCCTGCAGCAGGCGCACAATTTCCGCCGCTTTATACGCTGCAATTCCGCCACTGACGCCGAGTGCGACTTTCATGAGCCAGCGCTCATTCCTGCCCCAGCACCTTTTCCAGGGTTTCGTTGGCAATCTCTGCCGGCGACTTGGGCGTCTCCGGAATCAACCACTTCACCTTGCCGGCGCGGATTTCATCCTGCGCAATGCGGCAGGGTTTGCGGGAACTGGTGTCAATGACCGGCGGCGCTCCGCCTTGCAATTGTCTGGCTCTGCGAGCCGCCACCAGGATGTAGCGATAGTTGCTGTCAAACCCTTCGATCAACTTCATGGTGTTCTCCCTTGTTCCTAACGTCCACCGGGGGTTGTGGTTGCGACAAATGAGGCCAAGATCGGTTGCAAACGTTCCCGCGCGTTGCTTAAACGGCACTGCTCAGCTTTGGCCAGCAGCTCTCGGTCGGCAGGCGACGGGTACGCTTCCGAGCCTCTCAGCCGTTCTGCCAAAAGAATCGTCTTTAGCGTCTCCACCGATTCTTCCAAACGGTCATTAACCAGAATATAGTCGTATTTCATGTAATTCTCAATCTCACGGCTGGCCGTGGCCAACCGGTTCTGGATCACTTTTTCCGCGTCCAGACTCCGATTTCGCAGCCGCGACTCCAGCGTCTTGCGGTCGGGCGGCAGGATAAAGATGCTGACCGCACCGGGGAGTTTGCCTTTGATTTGCGCGGCTCCTTGCACGTCAATGTCGAGCAGCAGATCATGTCCACTCTGCTTGGCCTTCTCCAGGAAGCGCTTAGCGGTACCGTAGTAATTGCCGAAAACCTCGGCATGTTCCAGAAACTCGTCCCTATGGATCATTCGCTCGAATTCTTCCCGGGCGATAAAGAAATACTCCCGCCCGTTCTGCTCATTGCCGCGCGGCGGCCGCGTGGTGTAGGAGATGGAAAAATCCAGTCCGGCAACGATCGGGCGCACCTTTTCCACCAGGGTGGATTTGCCCGACCCCGAGGGCGCCGAAATGATGTAGACCGTCGTCATTCGAGGTTCTGCACCTGTTCCCGCGCTTTTTCGATATCGGACTTCATCGACAGCCCCGACTCGGTAATCTTCAAAGCCTCGCCCGCCAACCCTGAAGTTTTCGAAAGCAGTGTGTTGGCCTCTCGGTTCATCTCCTGCAACAGGAAGTCCAGCTTCTTGCCCACCTCTCCGCCTTCCTCGAGCAGGCCCAGGAAATGCTTGACGTGTGCACTCAGGCGGACCAGTTCTTCCTGAATATCACTGCGGTCCGCGAGCAATGCCGCTTCCTGCAAAATTCGTTCCGGTTCCACCTGAGAGCCAATCAGCTCCTGCATTCTGGCCCTCAACTTGTCAGTGTAAGTTCGCAACGTTGCCTGGCGATGCTTTTCAACTTCTTCTTTGGCCTGCTGTACGTGTGCCATGCGCTGCCGTAGTTCCCGCACCGTGCCGCGCCCTTCCTCCTCGCGCATTCCATTCAGGCGAGCCAGGGCGTCCTCCATCTTTGAGAGCACCACCGGCGTCAGCTCCCCATCCGCAGGCAAGACCCCGGATTCCAGCGCGCCCGGAATACGCAGAACGGCATTGAGGTCCGGCTCCGCCGCCAGCCCGAATTCTGCGGCGGCCGCCCGAAACGCCTGAATGTAGCCGCCCACCATCTCACGATTAAGTGAGAAGTTCTCGTTCGTGCCTCGTTCCAGGCTCAGAGTGAGTTCGACATGGCCGCGCGCCAGCTTTTCCTTCAGCTTGCGGCGAAGTTGCATTTCCAGGTCGTCACTGTCCGGCGGCATGCGGAAGTGCAAGTCCAGAAAACGGTGATTCACCGACTTCAGCGACAGAGTGAAGCTAAGCTGGCCGTGGACTTGTCCTTTGACTTGCGCGAAGCCGGTCATAGAGCGGATGGTCATCAGTCGTTTCCCACGGGAGCCGCACTCTGGCTGGCCGGTTCCAGGTCCTTGAACTGTAGATCGTACAACCGCCGGTAGGTGCCGAATCTCTTCATGAGGTCTTCGTGACTGCCAATGTCTGCGATGGTCCCGTGTTCGAGCACCACGATCCGATCCGCCCTTCGCACCGTGGACAAGCGGTGAGCAATCACCACCACGGTGCGTCCGGCCATCAGGTTGTGCAGCGCCGACTGCACCAGCGACTCCGATTCGCTGTCCAGCGCGGAAGTGGCTTCGTCGAGTATCAGAATAGGCGCGTTCTTTAGCAGCGCCCGGGCAATCGCGATGCGCTGCCTCTCACCCCCCGAAAGCCGAACTCCACGTTCACCGATTACAGCGCCGTAGCCCCCTGGCAGCGCCATGACAAAATCATGCGCCAGAGCGGCCTTCGCGGCCTGTTCTACCTGCTTCTGGGGGACGCCGGGCTGTCCGTAAGCAATGTTGTTGCGCACGGTATCGTTGAAGAGCACGGTATCCTGGGAGACCACGCCAATCTGCGCTCGCAGGGAAGCCAGTGTGGTGTCGCGGATGTCCCGGCCGTCAATCAGCAAGCGGCCGGAGCTGACATCGAAGAAGCGGGGAACCAGGTGCACCAGGGTGCTCTTGCCGGCGCCGCTGGAACCCACAACTGCCAGCACTTCCCCGGCATGCACTTCCAGGTCGATGTTCTGCAGGATGTCTCGCCCCTCATCGCCGTCGGTTTCGTAGGAGAAACCTACGTTCTCGAAACGAATGTTGTGAGAGAACGGCGGCAACGGATTTGCGCCGGGCTTTTCCCGAACCTCATCTTGGGAGTCCATGAACTTGAAGATTTCGGACGAGGCACCCAGGGCCTGCTGAAGATTGTTGTTGAACAGAGCAAACTTACGAACCGGGTTATAAAGGCTGAACACTGCGGCAATAAAAGCGCAAAACTCTCCCAGAGTAAATTCGTTATGGACAATTTTCTGCCGGCCCAGGAGCAACAGTAAAGCGATGGCAATCGCCGCAAATACATCCATCAACGGAGAGCTGATGGCAGCGGCCGCGACTGATCGCAGGTTCGCGCGAAACAATTTTTGTGCAGCGCTGCGGAAACGCGCAATTTCCCACGACTCCATGCTGAAGGCTTTCACAATCCGGTTCCCAGTAATGGTTTCCTGCAGAATGTTCTGGATATCGGCCAGCTTGTCCTGCCCGCGCCGCGTGGTGGTACGAACCCGCCGTCCGATTTTGTTGGCGGAGTAGATGATGAAAGGAACGAACACCACCAACACCCAGGACAAATTCCGCCCCAGGATTACGACCGCCGCTGCCATGAACAAGAACGTGAAAAACTGCTGCAGGGACTCCGCCAGCACACTCGACATGGCATATTGCACGCGTTCAATGTCGTTGATGATGGTGGAGATGAGCGTTCCGGTGGTGTGCTTTTGGAAAAAAGCGGCCGAACGTCGCAATACGGAGTTGTAGAGATCATTCCGCAGATCCGTGATCATGCCAAAGCCGGCATGGTTGACCAGGTACGTGCCCGCGTAATCAAAAATTCCTTTCAACACGGTTGAGGCCACCAGCGCATAGGCCACAATCGTCCAGGCGTTGTGGAAGTGAGATGGAACAAACTGCTGCAGGTAAACCACGTGATTCGTGCCTGGGACGGTAAAGAGTTGGATGTTCTCCGACCCGGATGCGGGATTCAGGACACGATCCAAAACCGGCTTGACCAGGACCAGCCGAAACGCTTCCAGAAATCCAACCGCGGCCAGCAACAACACACCTGGCACCAGTTGCACCAGAAACGGAAGCACATAGCGGACCAGACGGGTCAATTGCCGCATCGGGGGCTCCCCATGCGCAGCCAGGCACGGCCTGCAGCGGATGGAATCGGCATGCGTCGCAAGGTCTTATTCTACTTGAGTTGTTGGTCGTTCGTCCCTTCGCCATTCGGCTCAGGGCAGGCTGTTGGTCGTTGGCCAAAGACCAACGACCCACAACCGCCTTCTACCCCGGACTATCCCGATGCACCACTTTCACACGATACCCAGCCTTCCGCAGCCGCTTGCTCACCTCTTCTGCGATCATGACTGACCGATGCTGCCCGCCGGTGCACCCGAAGGAGATAGTCAAATAGCTCTTGCCCTCGCGAATGTAGTGGGGAAGCAAATAGACCAGCAATGCCGAGATTCGTTTGATGAACTCCCGGCTCTGCGGAAACGAGCGAATGTATTTTGCGACTTTTGGATCGCGTCCCGTCAGCGGACGGAATTCCGGCACAAAATGCGGATTCGGCAAGAAGCGCACATCAAATACCAGGTCAGCATCCTCCGGCACGCCCCGCCTGAATCCGAAGCTCACGCAAGAAACCAGGATGTTCTTGTCCGACTCGTGCTTCTGAAACCGTTCCGTGATGTAAGCGCGAAGTTCGTGGACGTTGAACTTGGAGGTGTCGATGACCAGATCCGCCAGAGCGCGAATGCGGCGCAGATGCCGCCGTTCGGCCGCCAGAGAGGTCTTCACCGGCGCATCGGTCCCCAAAGGGTGCGGGCGCCGCGTCTCGCTGAAACGCCGCACCAGCACGGAATCGGCCGCCTCGAGGAAAATCATTTTGGTCGGCAGCATGCGCTTGACCGACTTCACGATTTCCGGCAAATCCTCCAGTTGCGCCCCTTCGCGCACATCCACCACCAACGCGGTGCTCTTGATTTCCGAAGACTGGCCCACCAACTCGGCGAAACGGGGAATCAATCCTACCGGCAGATTGTCCACGCAGTAGTAACCGAGATCCTCGAAAGCCTTCAGCACCGAGGCCTTCCCCGATCCGCTCATGCCCGTGATAATGACCAACTCGGCAGGCGCACGCCCCTCATGCCGCGCTGGCGTCCGCACGGCGGCGCGAACTTTGCCTCTTCGGGTGGGTTTGCGAGCAGGCATCTACACGGATGTTAGCAGGCGATGTCCGGTCTCGCCAGTGCAAGCAAGGGTTGCAAGCATCTTGACAGTGCCCGTTGTGGGAATACATCGTCCAGGCGCAAAAAAGCGAAGCCGGACTACGCGCAACTCAAGCGGCGTGTCCGGCCTCGCCTGCATTTCAACTCGCGGTCTGCGAATGCCGCTACTGCGGTGCAATATAGCCAAAGGCTCCGTCCACGTTGTTGAGTGGACCTGCCGTCCAGAAAAGCTGGTTTGTCTTCCCGTTCAAGGCGCTCCCCCCCCCGAACTCGATTCCCCAGATCTGGTCGATGTGGATCGGTTTTCCATTGGAACCTGTTACCGTGCCAACGAATTTCCCGGTCTTAACATTGAAGCCGTTGATATCGCCAACCGTATTGAGGTTGTTGGAGACCAGCAGAGTATTACTAAGGGAGCCGAAATTGCTGGGGGCGAGCGCCATTCCCCAGGGCTGATTCAGCGGAGCGCCCTTGGCAAAATGCGTCACGAACACGCCTGCTTCGGTGAACACATCAATGACCCCGCCCGGGCCGCCGGAAGCGTCAGCATACGCAACCAGAAGGTGTCCTTCAATATCCTGAATGCCAAAAGGCGTTAGGTTTTTCGGGAGGCTGGTATCGGTGAAGGACTGAACCAGATGGAAATTGCTGTCGTACATGTCCACCTTGCCATTGGCGGCGTCGGCGGCATAAATCATGTTTCCAGAGGATTTGTTGGTAATGGCCAGACCGGTATAGCTAGCCCCTGTACTGCTGTTGTTGACGGCGATGATGGATTCGCTGGAAAAGGCCGGCGACCAACCTTGAATCGTTCCGTCCAGGGTGGCGAAGATGAAATACGATGGCCAGCCCTGTACCAGGAATCCTTGTTGAGAATTGTTGGCGACGATCCCGGTAGGCGTGCCTGCGTACTGGCCATTCGCGGAAGGAATAATCACCTGCAAACTCTGCGGATTTCCGCTGCCGTCATAGAGCGTCGACCAGCCACTACCTTCGTCACTCACCCAGAATGCAGCCCCGGGTAGGTAGGCCAGCCCCCAACCATTTATCAACAGGGGGTCGAGGTGTCCATGGCCGGACACGTTTGAGTCCAGCACCGTAAGTGTGTATTGTGCGAGGGCCGAGCTGGAGCACATGAGAACCAGCCCGAGGGATACGGCTAAAGTGAGAGTGTGCTTGAACCATCGTTGCATGTTGCTTTCTCCTTAGAATCGACGAGGCATTGGGGTCGGGCCGGCGGGGGCCAGTTTTCGCCCAACTCCACCAACCACGGGTCACTTTCTAGTCGCCAGAATAGTAGTCCGGCTTGGAAAGGGAATTGTCAGCAGTTTGTAAAATTCCTGGCTCTCCCGGCGGACTGGCCGGGACTGTTAGCATGACGGCAGGCAGGTGCTAACCACTTGAAGCAGCCGGAGTTGGAGCTCCCGCCGGACGCAACCATGCCGCAATTCTGCGACGTAGCTGTAGCCGGGCCGTTTGACATCGTGTTCACCTACCGCATTCCGGACGGAATGGCGCCGGTGGTGGGTGGAAGAGTGCTGGTCCCGTTCCGTCAGCAGCGTGTCTCGGGCATCGTCACCGAGCTCCACGAACGCACGCCGAAGGTCGCGGCGAAGAACGTCATTAGCGTGCTGGACGCCGCGCCCGTGCTCGACGATCAGCTTATGCGCCTCGGCAGATGGATCGCCGACTACTATCTGGCGCCTCTCGGCGAGGTGTTTCGCACCATGCTTCCGTTGGCCGCCGAGTTCAAGCGGACCATCGGCTACCGCATGACCGATGCAGGGCGCACGGCGCTGCATCTGGCGGGAGTGTCGGGGTCGTCCGCCCGCTCCCGGAGAACGCCGCAGGAGCAGTTGTCCGAGTTTCGCGCCCTCGACTACCTTGGCGAACGAGAAATGGTACGCGAAGAGACTCTGCGCACCGCCGTCGGCATTTCGAAATCCGTCCTCGCCGGCATGGTTCGCAAGCAATGGATTGTCCGCGCAGACTTGTCGGGCGCTCGCGACGCCGAACGCACGGTGAAGATCGCTTTCTTAAGGAGCGCCGAAGGCAAACTCAACACCAATCAACGGCGGCTGGTGGATACGCTCGCGGCCGCAGGCGGAGGAGTCCCAGTCGAGACACTGCAGGCGCTAGAAGTTCCGCGCACCACGCTGGCGACCCTGGTGAAACGAAGGCTGGTGGAAATCGTTGTGGAGCCGGCGGAATTCGCGGTGTCTGGTGTGAAGTCCCGGCCATTGCCTCTGGACTTTCAGTTCAACCCGGCGCAGGAAGAAGCGCTGGCGCGTATTCGCAGCGATGTGGCCGCCCGAAGATTCTCTGGCATGTTGCTGCACGGAGTCACGGGATCCGGCAAGACCGCGGTGTACCAAGCGGCTATGAGATTCGTGCTCGAAGCCGGGCGCTCGGCCATCATGCTGGTACCGGAGATCGGACTGACTCCCGCCGCCGCCGCCAATCTTCATCAAGTCTTTGGGGGCGAAGTTGCTCTCCTGCATTCGGCTCTCTCGGATCAGGAACGTGCCGAGCAGTGGCACCGCATCAAGCGTGGAGAAGCCCGCATCGTAGTCGCCACCCGCTCCGGCGTGTTTGCCCCGGTTTCAGATTTGGCTTTGGTAATTGTCGATGAAGAGCAGGACTCTTCTTATAAGCAGGAAGAAACTCCGCGCTATCACGCCCGCGACGTGGCCGTCATGCGGGCCAAGATGGCAAATGCAGTTGTCGTTCTAGGCTCGGCCACGCCTTCTCTCGAGTCTTATTTCAATGCAACCAAGCGCAAGTACACGTTGCTCGAACTGCCTGACCGTGTTGAGAAGCGGCCGTTGCCCGAAGTTGAGATCATCGACATGCGGCAGGAGTTCCAGGAAACCGGACACGAGCAAGTGATCTCCCGCAAGCTCACGGAGGAGATCCGGCAGCGTTTGGAGCGAAGAGAACAAGTCATGGTGCTGCTCAACCGCCGCGGATACTCCCCGCTGGTGCTGTGCCGCGCCTGCGGCAGCCACCTGGAGTGCAGAAATTGCGCAGTTGCCATGACTCACCATAAGCGCTCGCATCGCATGGTCTGTCACTACTGCGGTTTCATGACGCCAGTGCCGAAAGTCTGCGGCGAGTGCGGCAGCGAATATGTGCAGTTCCTCGGAACTGGATCGGAGAAGCTGGAAGAACTGCTGCACGGCTTGTTCCCGCAAGCGCGCATCGGACGGCTGGATCGCGATACGGTTCGGGGACGGGAAGATTTCGAACGCGCGTTGAACGCGCTGGACCTGGGAGAACTTGATCTGCTGGTGGGAACTCAAATGATCGCCAAAGGCCACGACATTCATGGCGTGACCTTGGTCGGCGTGGTGGGAGCGGACGCAGCGTTGGGATTCCCCGACTTCCGCGCGGCCGAGCGAACCTTCCAACTTCTAACCCAGGTCGCTGGCCGTGCGGGGCGCGGGCAGACTCCGGGCAAAGTCGTCTTGCAGACTTTCTTCCCGGACCACTATGCCGTGCAATATGCCGCGCAGCATGACTTCGCGGGTTTCTACGAAAAAGAACTGCGCTTTCGCAGCTGGATGCACTATCCGCCTTACAGCTCCCTGGCGAATGTCTTGGTGAGAAGCGACAAACTCGACGAGGCTCTAACCTGGTCCGGCATTCTGGGCAAATGGTTCCAGAAAACGCGGCACGAAGGCATTCGCGTGCTCGGCCCGGCCGCCGCGCCCATCGTGCGACTCAAGCGCGACTACCGTTACCACTTCGTTGTGAAATCCGCCAGCCGGGAAAAACTCAATGCGCTGTTGCGCACGATGCTGGCCTACGCTGCCCAGCAGAAAATCCCCCGCACGCAAGTAATTGTGGATGTGGATGCGTTGTGGCTGATGTGAAGAGGAGCCTGAGAACTAACAACTCGAAGGGCTTGTCCGGCGTCTCTTGGGAGCGCACTGCCTTGGTTGGCCGCGTTCGCGGTCCTTGTCGCCGGATGCCCGTCCACGTGCGTCACTAAGAAACTGTGCATAAGTTCGCTCGCGATTACGATCTGGTGACGCGTCAGGGATAGGCACAAAAACAAATCGCCCAGTTCGGGGGTCGGCCGGCGAGTTCCAAGCACCATACGCTTGATCAATCCCGACGCGAACAAGAATTGCTCTCACCTAGAAGTCCTCATCGACGCCGACGGCTTTCGTACCCCTTTTCAATCTCAGCCAGCATGCTGTCGATATCACCTGTCGGACAGTTGTGTTGCGCCGCCACACGGATGACATCGAGCTTCACGCTGACGCTCCCTATCGTCTTCCGGCTACGGGCTAAGCCCAGCGCCTGCCGGACCCACTCCGACAGGGATACATGCTGTTTGCGGGCCATGCGCTGGAATTCGTGGTATTCGTGATCCTTCAGTGTGACTTGTAGCCGCTTTGCCATACTTGATTTGGCCCACCTCGTGATCCATGAATTCTATTTGAGATCGGCTTAGTATGACCAAAGCTTCAAAGGCCCTTACTCCGCCGGAACTCCCTCACCACTTCCTTCACATCCCTATGCTCCCCGTCGACCGCATAGTTCAGCCGGCGCATGTCGTCGTCCGAGATCTCTCCCGCCAGCGCATCCAACGCCAGCCCGACCTGAGGATGCCGGGCAAGCATGTCCTGGCGCACAATCGGGACGGCCTCGTAGGGAGGGAAGTAATGGTGGTCGTCTGCCAGAACAAACAAATCGAGGGCCGGGATCAGGCCGTCCGTCATGTTGCCGGCGATCAGGTCCACCTGCTTGTCTTTCAAAGCACGACTCAGCAATCCAAGGTCCATGATGCGCGGAGACCCGGCAAAGCGCAGGCCGTAAGTTGCCGCCAGGCCTTTGTAGCCGTCCGGGCGCTCCATGAATTCGTAGCCGAATCCCGCGCGCCACCGCGGTGTGTAGGCAGCGGCTTGAGAAATAGCTTTCACACCCAACCGCCGCGCATCCTCGCCGCGAATTTCGATGGCAAAGGTATTGTCGAAACCAAAGGTCGGCCCCACGCTGAGGCCAAACCGTTTGGCGTATTCGTTCTTGACCTGCCGATATACGCTTTCTGCGCCACCCTCCGCCTTCTGCTTCAGCACCGCAGTCAGCGCCGTGCCCGTGTACTCCGGATAGACGTCGATTCGTCCCGCCAGAATCGCTTGCTGGCAGATGTAGGTTCCGGCGAGATAAAAGCGCCGCTCAACCGGCAGCTTCGTCTTTGCCTCAATCTGCTGCGCGATGAGTTCGCCCAGGACCAACTGCTCGGTAAAATTCTTGGAGCCAACGACAATGCGGTTCTCGCGGGCAGGGCCGCAGGAGACAAGCAGCACAATGCTCGCCAAAATCGACATGCGCCACAGCATTCTTCCCATAGACATGAAGAGAAATTGAACACCAGTTCTCAGTTCTTGGTTCCCAGCTCTCAGTGTGGACTCAGTTTTTTCTCCAACCACCCCAACCCAACGTCGGCAGCCAGAGCCATCAGCGCGGCGGGGATCGCACCCGCCAGAATGACCGTGTTGTTCACCATGGCCAGCCCACGAAAGATGTACTCGCCCAATCCCCCGGCGCCAATGGCGGCAGCAATGGTGGCCAGACCCACTGAAATCACGGTCGCAACCCGCACCCCCGCGATGATCACTCCCAGCGCCAGCGGCAGCTCAACTTGAAAAAGCAGTTGCCGGTCCGTCAATCCCATGCCCCGTCCGGCTTCGACCACCGCCGGGTCCACGCCCTTGATGCCGGCATAGGTGTTGCGAATGAGCGGCAGCAGCGCGTACAGCATAAGCGCGAGGATGGCGAGGCGGTCGGCCCGCGCCCCAATCCAGGGCGCAGGCAGCAGAAAGCCAAACAAGGCCAGACTGGGGATGGTTTGAATGATGTTTGCGCTAACCAGAACCGGCTTGTTGAGCCAGGGCCGGCGAGTGATCAGAATGCCCAGCGGGATTCCGACCAGCACGGCCAGCCCGGTCGATAGGGCCACAAGCCACAAATGCTCAAGCGTGAGTTCGACGACTTCCACATGGTTCTGCACAACGAATTGCCAGAGGTTCATGAACGCTCTCCCGGGTCAGCAGCGAACGCGTGCTTGTACGCAACCACCAACGGAACATCCGAAGCCATAAACTCAGGTTTCGTGTAAACGGCGACCAGTCGCCCTGCCTCCAGCAACGCAACGCGGGAGCCCAGTAGCAACGCCTCACGCAGGTCGTGAGTTACGAATACGACTGTTTTTCGCAGGCGTTCCTGCAGTGCGATAAACTCACGTTGCAGCTCTGCGCGGGTCAGTGGGTCAAGGGCGCCGAAGGGTTCATCCATCAGAAGAAAAGGAGGATCAACCGCCAGCGCCCGCGCCACTCCGACTCTTTGCCGCTGTCCGCCGGAAAGTTCGCGTGGATAACGTAACGTCATCTCCGGTTTTAGGCCCACAACTTGCAGCAATTCCTGCACTCGTTCGCGGATGCGGCCTGCCGGCCAACCGTCCATCTTCGGAACCAGGCCGATGTTGCGCTCGACGGTGTAGTGAGGAAACAGTCCGGCTTCCTGGATGACGTAACCGATCATGCGGCGCAGCCGGATCACGTCCCACTCGCCGAGCGGCCGTCCATCCACGCGAATTTCGCCTTCCGTAGCAGTGAGCAGACGATTAATCAGCTTCAACGTAGTGGTCTTTCCCGAACCACTGCGGCCCAGCAATACCAGGGTTTCCCCGCGGCGAATCTCCAGATTCAGACCGCGGAGCACCTCAGAACCGCCGTTCAGACCATAGGAGACGTTGCAGAATTCGATGGCAGCGCGGTCTTTGGGGGGAATACCCATCGCCAGTCGGCTCTGCGAGGATTGTAACCACAGAGGACACAGAGGGCACAGAGGAAGTTTGTCTATTGTCCGGCGTAGGCTCCGGGCGGCAGGCCGGTGATGCGAATTCCGGAATGGCCCTTGTGGCGGATGTTCAATCCGATCAGCAACGCTGTGATTTGTTCGAGAATACGCGCGTTTTCCAGTTTGCCGCCATCAATAGCGCGAACTCCGGGAATTTTCGCGGCCAGCGCGCGCACGGTTTTGCCGGCTTCGATGTCGTCGCTGCACACGACCACATCGCAATCCACCGGGCCTTCAGCGTTCAGGATGTCCGCACCCACGTTTTGAAACGCCGCCACCACAGAAACGCCGCTCGGAACCAGTTCCGCGGTCTGCTGCGCAGCTGATCCTTGCCAGACGCCAAGAGTGCGGCTGGCGCGGCCCCCAACGCTCGCTGCCAATGGCACGGTTGCGTCTACCACGATGCTTCCCGGACGCAAAGCAGGTTTTAACTGCTTAAGGAGAGTAGCGTGGCCTTCAAAAGGAATCGTCAGCACCAGCAGATCTGCCAAGGCGCAGGCGGCAAGATTTTCCTTTCCTGCAACATTCGCCTTCGCGCCAGCGCGTTGCTTAATTTTGTCTGCCGCTTCCTGTGCCCGCTTGGCGTCGCGCGAGCCGATGATCACCGTCTCACCTGCCAACGCCCAGCGCAGAGCCAGGCCGAAGCCTTCGGGCCCGGTTCCCCCAAGAACCGCGATGGTGCGGCTCATGCGAACTCCGGTTCCAGAGATTGTTCGGCCACCAACTCCTCCAGTGGCAGCTTGATGTTGATTTTGGTGTAGGTGGTGTTGCGTTCCGCGGGAATTCGCCCGGCCTCAACGATCAACGACTGAAAATCCTCCGGGCTGGTGTACTGGCCGGCCGTGGCTCCGGCCTCGCGGGAAATATTCTCTTCCATCAGGGTGCCACCGTAGTCGTTGGCGCCGGCGTGCAGGCAGAGTTGCGACAAGCCGCGGTTCAGCTTTACCCACGACACTTGAATATTATTGATGGCGCCCGCCAGCAGCACTCGAGCCAGCGCATGGATCTTCAAATGTTCCGCCAGAGTCGGCCCGGGCCGGGCAATTCCCTGATGAAACAGCAACGTATTCTGATGCACGAAACCCAGCGGCACAAACTCGGTGAAACCGCCAGTTTCCTGCTGAATCTGCCGCAAGAGTAACAGCTGATTGACCCAGTGTTCGGCAATTTCCACGTGCCCGTACATCAGCGTAGACGTGCTGCGAATGCCGCAGGCGTGCGCAGTGCGAATGACCTGTTTCCACTGTTCCGTAGAGAGCTTGTTGCGAGAAAGAACGAAACGCACGTCATCATCAAGAATCTCGGCCGCCGTACCGGGCAGTGTGTCGAGTCCGTTGTCTTTCAGCATGCGGAGATAATCATCTAGCGGCATGCCGGTGAGCTCCACGCCATAGACAATTTCCATCGGCGAGAAAGCGTGGATGTGCATCCGCGGAGTGACCTTCTTCACCGCGCGCAAAATGTCACGATAATAGAAAGGAGGAAGACCGTGCGGCAGGCCACCTTGAATGCAGACTTCGGTTGCGCCTATTTCCCACGCTTGAAGCGCCTTTTGTCCCACCTGCTCCGGGGTCAGAAAATATGTATCGGACTCCCGCGGCCCCCGGCTGAAGGCACAAAACTTGCAGCCGACGAAACAGACATTGGTGAAGTTGATGTTGCGATTTACGACATACGTCACCAGATTGCCGGATAGTTCGCGCCGCAAATGATTGGCGGAAACCAGCAAGCCGAGCAGGTCATCGCCCTCTGCATTGGCCAACAGCAAGCAATCCTCCCGCGTGAGCACGCCACCATCCAGCGTTTCCAGTACTCGCTCGATAGCCGTCGGCACGCCGGTGCTCAAGCGCGGCGCGATTTCAGACCATTCCAGCGAGGGAAAACTCTCGAGTTCAGACTGTGCCAACAATCGAGCCACAAATTCTCCTTCCAGAGCTCACCGAAACAAGTCCGTCGCCGCTGGGCGAATCAGGTCGCGAGCTCGTCCGCGCGCGGGACGGTACTTGAAGCCACGCACAATGCATGCCGGTGTGCGTGCCAGCTTGCCGCAGACCAACCCCGCTGCGCAAGCCAGTTCGTCAGCCACGGCCTCAATACTAACCCGTAAGGGATAGCCGCAGGGATCACGGTCGCCGCGGTAATCGTGTACCGCCTGCATTCCCGCCACGCCAATTGCGACCTCGGTGAGGCCTTCGCGCCACGGCCGCCCGAAAGAATCAGTGATGATCACGGGAACCGACAGCTGCAGCCGCTTCTTCAGTCCGCGATGTAACCGTGCCGCGGAGGCGTCGGGATCTTTGGGTAGCAACACGGCGTGACGACCTCCATCGACGTTGGAAACGTCCACTCCACTGTTCGCACAGATCAACCCGTGACGCGTTTCCGTGATCAGCACGCCGCGCTTGCGCCGCACCACGCGGCGACTCTGGGCCAGCCCCAGCTCGACCACTCTGGCATCAACTTTGTACCGCCGCGCCCAAGCCCGCGAACTGACAGAAGGTTTTATCCTGGCCAGCTCTACAAACTGACCCTCCGCCTTCGACACGATCTTATGCTTTACGATCAGAATGTCCCCGGCCTTTACCGACAGTCGGTTGCCTTTCAAAGCTTCCAGGAGTTTCTCCACCAGCGAGTCGCCGGGACGAATTTCCTCAGAGAAAGGGACGGGCACGATCTGCAACCCTCGAAGCGGAGATGACTGCGTCATTATTCGTTTGCTGCCAGAGGCAAATCCGTCAGGTCGAACCGTCGAACCATGCGTTGCGAGCGGGTTTCGCCCGGCGACTCTGCCAGGCGGCGCAGATCCGCCGGACTGTCGATATCCAGCGCGATACCAGAAAGCGCCAGGACCGTCACCGGTTTCGCGGACGCCCGCGCTGCGGCCAAATGTGGCTTGAAGCTGTCATTGCCAAATCGCAGGGGAAAGAGCCCAGCGGGACGCCGAAACGCTGCATTGGTGCCACGGCCATCGGCCGCGGGAACCAGCACCGCACCTTCTTCGGGCGCGGCCTGCAAAATCTTCTCCAGCTCCCAAGCTTGCATCAAAGGAATATCGCCGGGAATCACCAACGTGAAGCTGACGTCGCGCGCTTGACAAACCAGGGTGGCCATTTCAATTGCGTCGGTCTGACTGCGGTTGGCCGAATCGGGGATCACTTCAAAATCAAGGCGCCGGGCCAACTCGCCGGCGAACCGGTCGCTGGTGACCAGCGCAACTTGGGGCCGGCCTACCCACGAAGCCAGAGTCTCCGTCACGTCGAGCAGCATGGTCTGCGCCAGTTCGGTGCGAGTGGTTTGACCCAGCAGCGAGGCCAGCCGCTGCTTGGCGCCAGACAGATTCTTCACCGGAACCAGGATCATGACGGGTCGGCTCCCGCTCGGGCCGCACTTTCCGCCGTCAGCAATGCGAGCACGGTCCTGGCCAGCTTTGCTTTATCGTCAGCGTTTCGCATGATGGTGTTGGTACAGTGCACCCGCAGGCCGGGACGAGTAAGTTGGCGTGCAGCCTCCGCGTCGCGCAGGTCAGCAATCAGAATGTCGAGAAAATCCTCGTAAGCCCGCGCCACTCCGGCGATCGAAACCGGGAACCCCTGTGCGGCCATCAGAATTCCTGCCGGTCCTGAGACCGCCGCGTCTCCCACAATTGGGCTGATGGCCGCCACCGTTGCCTCTGTTTTCCGCAGTGCCTCTCGAATGCCTGGCACAGAAAGGATTGGGCCAATGCTGGTAACTGGATTACTCGGCGCAACCATGACTGCGCTAGCAGACATGATTGCTTCCACCACGCCGGGCGCAGCCCCGGCTTCCGCCGCCCCGGCAAAGCGTACCGCTTTCACCGGGTCCTGATACCAGCGTTGCACAAAATATTCCTGAAAACTAAGCTCGCCGACCGGCGTGTCAACTCTGGTCTCCACCCGTGCGTTGCTCATGGGCAGGATGCGCGCCTGCACGCCCAGCTTGGCGCAGATTTCCGTGGTAGCTTCAGTCAGAGTTTTCCCCTCCGCCAGCATCTTCGAACGCAGCAGATGGATCGCCAGGTCGCGGTCGCCCACGTGGAACCAGGTCGGCTCGGTCAGTTCGCCCATCGCCTGTAGACAGAAAAATGTATCGCCCTTCACTCCCCAACCACGTTCCCGGCTGAGCAGGCCTGAAAGCGCGTAGGTAATCGAGTCCAGGTCGGGAGAAACGTAAAGGCCCCACCATTGCAGGTCGTCGCCGGTATTCACCACGAACGTGAGCTCCTGCGCGGGGGCCACCTGCCGCAAGCCATCCACAAATTTTGCGCCTCCGGTGCCACCGGTGAGTACAACGATCATGCTGCCCTCCGCGCGTAGCACTGGGAATCAGCCGCCGCCAGAACTCTTTCCGCAAGCAGGCCGGGGCGCGACGTCGCCGCTGGCAGAAACTCCGGATAAACCGGGAGCCTCTGCCGCAAGATGAATCCCTTCGATTCCGTGCGCCGTTGCAGTTCGTCGACATGAGGCCAGGGTCGTTCCGGATTGATGAAATCCGGCGTGAGCGGCGAAACTCCGCCCCAATCATTGATGCCAGCGTCTAGCAGGTTTTCGTAGTTTGGAGCAGAAAGATTGGGCGGAGCCTGAAGGTTCACTTCCGGCATCAGCAAACGGGCGACTGCGATGGTTCGCAGCATTTCTCCTTGCGTCGGCTCCGGCCACTCACGCATGGGAATCCCAGGCTTCACACGGAAATTCTGGATGATCACTTCCTGAATATGACCGTAGCGTTGGTGCAGCCCGCGAATCGCCAACAATGATTCCACCCGGTCTTCGGACGTTTCCCCGATCCCGATCAGCAAGCCCGTTGTGAACGGAACGCTCTGTCTGCCGGCCTCCTCAATCGTGCGCAGGCGCTTGGCAGGTACTTTGTCCGGAGCGTTATCGTGTGCCGCTCCTGAAGCCAGCAACGAAGCATTTGTGGTCTCAAGCATCAAACCCATGCTCGGGGAGACCGCCGCGAGCCGCGCAATCCATTCCGCGCTCAGCAACCCGGGGTTGGGATGCGGCAGCAAGCTAGTCTCTCGCAACACCAGTTCGCACATCGCCTCCAGATAGTGCAACGTCGAGTTGTATCCCAGCCGCCCCAAGATCTCGCGCATTTCCGGAAAGGCGAGTTCAGGCTTGTCACCCAGGCTGAACAGGGCTTCTGTGCAGCCTAGCTGTTCGCCGGCGCGGGCGACTTCCAGCACTTCTTCCGGCGTCATAGTGTGCGCGCCAGGCTGACCCGGATCACGCCGAAAAACACAGTACCCACAATAATCGCGGCACAGATTGGTCAGCGGCAGGAAGACTTTACGCGAATAGGTGATCACTCCGGGCTTGAATCGCTCCTTGGCTGCGACCGCCGCCGCTAGAAGTTCGGGAAGTTGCTCGTCCGGGCAGCGAATCAGACGGCACGCGGCCTCACGCGCTTCGGACAAAGTCCCCTCAAGGTCCTTCTTTCGAACCTCAACCCGAGTTGCAATTCCCGCCGCCAAGTTTAAGACCTCGGTTGATTCTAATGGATTACCATCCCGCGCGGTGCAGTAACTGGGTACGCCACTCCCTGCGCCATCCTCGGATAGAATTGAAGGTCACCTTCAGACCTTCAATGAGCGTCACGCAGGCCGACTTCCGCAAAGCGCTGGGCAGCTTCGCCACCGGGGTCACGGTCATCACCGTGGACTACGAAGGCCAGGTGCACGGGATGACCGCGAACGCCTTCGCTTCTGTGTCTCTCGATCCCTTGCTGGTCTTGGTTTGCGTCGCCCACAAAGCCCGGACACACACTCACCTGCACACCCGCAAACGGTTTGGAGTAAACGTCTTGTCCGAGGGCCAGCGCAAGATATCCGAGTACTACGCCCGTCCTGCGCAGACCCATCAGGATGCGGAACGCGAGGCGGGAGCCCGCTTCGACCGCACCGCCCACGGCACGCCGGTTTTGCAAGACGCATTGGCCTATCTGGAGTGCCGTTTGCACACCGCACAGGATGCCGGCGACCACACCATTTTTATTGCCGAGGTTGAAGACGTGGTGGTACGGGAAGGCGAACCGCTGCTCTATTTCCGGGGCCAATATCGAAAGATCAATCCGTCAAAAAGCTAGCGTCACTGTAGTCGCGATGTCACGACCTTTGTTAAGCTTATTCGCCCGGCTTATGCCCGTTCCGACGGCCATGCGTCACTAGGACAACCGATGTATCCGCGAGCCTTTCACTATCACCGTGCTGCATCATTGAAAGAGGCAGCGGTGATGTTGTCGCAGCTTGGGGACGACGCCAAGCTGTTGGCCGGCGGCCAGAGCCTTATCCCTCTGATGAAGTTACGTTTCGCTAACCCACCTCACCTGGTCGACCTGAACTTTATCCCCGGAACGTCCTTTATTAAGGAGGGCGAAGGCTCGCTCCACTTCGGGCCGCTGACTCGTCACGCAGAAATCGAGAATTCTGCTGTCGCCTCCAAAATCTCCATTCTGCACGACTGTGCTGCCGGCATCGCTGACGTGCAAGTTCGTAATCGCGGCACCATCGGCGGATCGCTGGCTGAGGCCGACCCCAGCGGCGACTGGGCGGTTGTGCTTTCCACTTTGGCCACCGAGGTTCGATGCCTCGGAAACAATGGCGAACGTACCGTCGATTTGAACGATTTCATTCAAGATGCCTACACCACCGCACTGGCCCATGACGAACTAGTCAGCGAAGTCGTGGTCAAGACACCGCCCAAGGGAAGCGGTGGTGCATATCTCGCATTCAAGCGGGCGGCTCCGGTGTATCCCACGGCCAGCGCTGCAGTGCAGCTCACTATGGAGGGAAACGTTTGCACGGACGCGGCCGTCGCGTTGGGTTGTGTCGGCCTGACTGCGATCAAGGCGAAAGACGCCGAAGCCGCCCTGCGCGGCCAAGCGATTTCCGAGAAGACTCTTGCAGCAGCCACGGAAGCCGCCCGCGCCGCCGCCGATCCGCAATCCGACATGCGCGGCTCCGCCGACTACAAACGCACGCTGGTTGGCGCATTAGTCAGGCGAGCAATTGACATCGCTGTCCATCGCGCCCGGGGAGAGCACGTTGAAGTGAGCCATATCTATGCCTGAAACCATCGCCAAGATCCCGGTGAAAGTTACCGTCAATGGCAAACTGCATTCGCTCGAACTCGAGCCGCGCATGCTGCTGGTGGAGATGCTCCGCGAGCAATTCGATCTCACCGGCACCCACGTGGGCTGCGACACGACCTATTGCGGCGCCTGCACAGTTCTGGTGAACGGCGCCGCGGTGAAGTCATGCACCATGTTTGCCGTGCAGGCCGACGGTGCCGTGATCACCACCGTCGAAGGCCTGGAAAAAGATGGGCAGCTGCATCCCATTCAGAAAGCCTTCGGCGATGCCTACGGCCTGCAATGTGGATATTGCACGCCCGGGCTGATGCTCTCGACTCTACAGTTGCTTTCACAGAACCAGCAGCCCGACGACAAAGCCATGCGCAAAGCCATTGCCGGCAACACCTGCCGCTGCACCGGATACCAGAACATTCTCAAAGCCATGCGATTCGCGGCGGAAAACATGAAGGGGGTCTGAGGCGATGGCCATCAAGCTGGACGGCGAATTCGAGGTCAAGCGCATTCTGGAAGACGTCTACGATTTTCTGACTGACCCGAATAAGTTTGCGCCGCTGCTGCCCGAGTTTCAGAGTATGTCGGTGCAGGATGTGACCCATTTTGCCGTCAAAGTGAACGTTGGCATTTCCTATATCAAGGGCGCTGCCGACGTGAAAATGGAATTGGCGCAGGCGGACCGTCCCCGGCGGGCGCAGTACAAAGGCCAGGGCAGCGTGGCGGGAGGGAATGTTTCGTTTGTTGCCGGCTTCGATTTGTCGGCGGTAGATGGCGGCACGAAAGTGGCGTGGCAGGGTGAGGCCCAAATTTTCGGACGCTTGGCCTCAGTCGCCGGAGGCCTGCTGGAGCCGTTAGGCAAGAAAAACGTACAGAAGTTGATTGACGGATTGCAGGCAGCGTTGGGGTAGAAGGTATTCTTCGCGTTTTTTGCAAGAAGTCTTTGTGCCCTTTGTGGTCTAGGAGCCTTTAACCGCAAAGCTCGCAAAGAACGGCCGCAAAGATCGCAAAGGCTTGGGTGGAGATCAAGACTTGAGCAGTGCAAACGGTAAAGCTACGAAGAACTGGGTCGGCCAGGCGCTTCCACGCAAGGAAGAGAACCGTCTGCTGCGCGGCCGCGGCCGCTTCTCCGACGACATTAAGCTGCGGGAGATGCTTTACTTGCGCTTCGTCCGTTCGCCCTACGCTCATGCGAAAATCGTGAGCGTTGACACTTCAGCCGCCGAGAAACTTCCCGGCGTCGCCTGCGCTCTAACCGGCGCCGAAATCGTTTCTCAGACTCAGCCCTTCATCGAAATCGGACCTGATCCCTTCGCGCGAATTAAAGACTATCCCCTGGCGGCCGTTAAAGTGCGCTATCAGGGCGAGCCGGTTGCCGCAGTGGTAGCCGAGTCTCCCGCGCTCGCCGACGACGCCGCCGAACTCGTGCAAGTCGAGTACGAAGCTCTCGATCCCGTGATTGACGCTGGGCACGCCTTGGAAAACAAAAGCCTGCTCCATGAAGAAGCCGGCACCAACCGGGTCTGGAACGGCGTTTTCGAATACGGTGATGTCGCCAAGGCTTTCCAGGACGCAGCCCATGTCGTGACCATCGACCGCATGCACTTCCATCGCTTCTCCAGCACGCCGCTGGAAAATAATGTGGTCATTGCCACGTGGAATGCGAAAGACGAGCGCATCTATTACCAGTGCAACAATTCTTTTCCTTCATTTGCCATCCAGTTTCTGGCCGCGCATTTGCAGGTCCACATCGACCGCATCCGGGTTGAGACTTCCGACATCGGCGGCAGCTTCGGCATCAAGATCACCAGCTACCCGCAGATGGCCGTCTGCGCTTTGGCCTCACGAAAAGCTGGCGGCCGTCCTGTAAAGTGGGTCGAGACACGCTCCGAACACATCACGTCGAGCGCGCATGGCAATGAGCGGACTTTTCGTGACACCCGCATCGCACTCGACGAGAATGGCGTCATTACCGCCATCACCTCCCGCCACATTGACGATTGTGGCGCTTATCCGCGCTATGAGCCTCTAGGCTGCGTCATCTGGTCTCAGGTCTTTCCGGGTGTGTATCGCTTCAAAAACGCCCGCATCGATTTCTCGCAGGCGGTCACCAACAAGTGTCCGGTTGGTCCCAACCGTGGATACTCCCGCATGCAGCATTTGTGGTTTCTGGAACGTGTGGTCGACATCTGCGCCCACAAGTTGGGAATTGCTCCCGACGAAATGCGTCTGCGCAACTACATCCGCACCGAAGAGTTTCCCTACACGACGCCCAACGGATGCATCTACGACTCGGGAAACTATCCGAAGATGCTCGATCTCGCCAAACAGAAAATCGGATGGGAGGAATGGAAAGAGAAGCAGGCAGCGGCGCGCAAAGCAGGTCGTCTGATCGGTATCGGCATCGGCACCACGCTTGATTCCGGCACCAACAATTTCGGCCAGTCGCAGATCGTCAATCCCGGTCTGCCTTACTCCGGTAATTCGCAGGGCGCGAACTGCAAACTCGATATCTACGGCGAAGTCGTAGTCTCGGTCGGCTCCTGCCCGCAAGGTCAGGGACACGAAACCACTGCCGCCCAGGTGGTCGCCGATGTGTTGAGCATTCATCCCGACATGGTCACGGTGCGCACCGGCTTCGATACCGAACGCAACGTGCACACTGGATTTTCCGGGACCTATGCCAGCCAGTTCGCCGTTTCCGGACTTTCGGCCGTCCACGGCGCCGCCCAGAAATTGAAGGCTGAGATGAAGCGTCTCGGCGCATTTGTGCTGCAAGCCACAGAAGACGATGTCGAGTTCGGCACCGGCGCGCAAGGGCCGGAGCTGAGTGCCAAGAGCACAGGCAAGTCGATCAACTATTGGGGCCTGGCGAACCTGGTCAACGCCAACAGCGCGGCGTTACCCGAGGAGCTTTACCAGCTCACGCTCAACTGCCGTTACATTTGGCGCGCGCCATTTAAGGTTCCGGACAAGCAGAAGAAATACGGCAATCTCACCATGACGTATGCCTCGCAGCTCCATATTGCCGTGGTGGAGGTCGAGCGCGACACCTTTATTCCGAGGATTCTTGACTACGTTGCCATCGATGACTGCGGCACCGTCATCAATCCGCCTATCGTGGAAGGCCAGGTCTACGGCGCGACCGCCCACGGAATCGGCGCGGCGCTCATGGAAAATTGTGTGTATGACGCTGTCGGCAACATGCTTACCAGCACCTTCAGTGACTACATACCCATCACCGCCATGAATATGCCCAAGGTAAAGTATGGCCATATCTCTACCCCCTCGCCGCACAGCTACAGTGGCGCGAAAGGCATGGGCGAAGGCGGCGCCGCGCCGCTGCACACGATTTCGGCGGCGTTACAGGACGCGCTGTTCGCGGAGGGGGTCTTCATCGACGATTCCTTCAACAATGCGGACAGCCTGTTCCGAGCGCTGGTGGCGAAAGAGATCAGTCAGATAGACAAGCTCGTGAAAGTGGAGAAGTGCTAGGCGGGTGTGGTGCAGGCGCCCTCGCCCGCAGGTTTTGTGCTGAGTTATAAGGCGCATGAAGCGAGTCTGCATTGTCGGCTGCGGGGCCATCGGAAGTCTGTACGCCGCGCATCTGGCGCGTGTGGCGGAAGTCTGGGCGTTCGTACGGCGCGAAGACCATGCCCGGGCGCTGAATCATGATGGACTGCGAGTTTCCGGCAAGCATGAATTTCATGTATCGCTGAAGGCTACGACGAACCCTGATGAGCTTCCCGAGTGTGACCTCGCCATCGTCGCCACTAAAGCCACGCAGGTCGCGGAATCGATGACGCTTGTCGGTTCCCGCGTCGATCATGGTGCGGTGCTATCGGCGCAGAATGGCTTGGGTAGCGAAGAGATCATCGCTGCCCACACGCGCGGCCAAGTAATTCGCGGAACAACTTTTATGAGCGGGACCAAACACAGCGACACCCACGTGCAGATGGAACTCGACACCGCTACCTGGATCGGTCCGTTTGAAGCGCGCCACACACCATTCGCGGTCGTGAAGGAGATTGCCGAACTGATTAAAGCCGCTGGCCTCAAGGCCGAGGCGCTGTCGGACGCGCGACCAGCGCAGTGGTCGAAACTGATCTTCAACGCCTCAGTAAACGGGGCGTCGGCGCTGACCGGACTTCCGCACTCGCCGCATTTCGCGGATGAATCGAAGGTTTCCAGTCTCGGTCACCTGTTGCATGAGTTGATCGACGAAGGCAAGTGCGTGGCTGATGCGGTTGGGGTTAAATTAACCGAGGATCCGTGGGAGATGAACAAAATCGGCGCCATGACCAACCACCCTCCTTCCATGCTTTACGACGTGCGTCATCATTTGCCGACGGAGGTGGACTTCCTCAGCGGCGCTATCGCACGCGAGGCGCAACGCTGTGGAGTCCCGGCGCCGCTGCATACCGCGGTGTACCGCTTAATCAAAGGAAAACAGGCGTCGTGGAATTTTAAAGATGAGAACCGTGCGGTCGCTACACACAGCAAAGGCACTTCACACTGACCATGTCCTGGCCTATTGATCAATCCAAGTTGGACCGAGTGCGCTCTCTGATGAAGGATCGGGAGCTCTCCGCGCTGGTGGTGCGGGCCCCCGATAACCTCCTCTACCTCACCAATTACTGGTGCATGAAGGGCTACGACATCGCCGTCTTTCCCCGCGAAGGTGAGCCTACGCTGATTGCTCTCGAGCCCCAGCTCGCCGACGCTCAGCGCAATTCCTGGACCAAGGACATCCGCCTGTTCAAAGGCTATCACCCGAGCGATCCCCGCCCGCCGCAGTATCGTGCGCTGGATATTGCGCTGGATGTCCTCAAAGAGCGCAGCCTCACTGACAACGTCGCAATCGAACTCAATATGGGGACCCAATCCGCCGATCGCATGGTGGGCGAACCTACCACGCCAACCCAAATGTTCTTCGATGCCTTCGGCGAAGTCGGCGGGCAGGTGGTTGACGCGACGCCGCTGCTCAACGAAGCCCGCGCCATCAAAACTCCGCAGGAGATTGAGCGCATGCGGTTGGCCAACGAACTGGCGGCGCTGGCCATGGAACACACTCGCGAACACATGCGTCCCGGCATGAAGGAAAGTGAAGTTGGCGGCATCTACGAAAGCTTCGTTCATGGGCTGGGCGTTGGCTACAAAGGCAAAGTCGAAATGGCACGTGCGTTTACTCTGGTGTGGTCGGGGAAGGGAATTGCGACTTTTACAGCGACCGGGGACCGCCCGATCCAAAAGAATGAGCCTACGCTGTTCGAGATTTGGGTATGTGTGGACGGCTACTGGACCGACCTGACCAAGAATGCTTGCCCCGGCGAGCTGACGTCTCCGTATCAGAAGCTGCTGGATCTGCTGCTGAAAGTTTTCCATGAGGCGATTGCTTTCGCGCGCGACGGCGCCAGCTTTCCCGAACTCGATCGCCTGGTGCGCGCTCGCATTGCCGAAGGCGGATACCCTGGCCAACCGTCGCATCCGATCTGCCACGGAGTCGGCGCGCGTGCCCACGAGCCGCCCTATGCGCATCAGGCCGGAGGCGGTACCATGAAAAAGAACATGGTGCTGGCCATTGAGCCTGGTATTTATTGGGATGGCGGAGGCGGCCTCCGCCTGGAAGACGATTTCTTAATCACCGATCAGGGGAGTGAAAAGCTGTGCAGCTATCCGGATGATTTCCGGCTGGCACCGTGAGAATTGTGCCCAAAGCAAACTCGAAACTCGATCCCGAACTGATCTCCCGGATCATCGCTGAAGTGCGCGAGGACGAGATCGTCGCCATGGCCAGCGACGTGATCAACATCCCCAGCCCAACCGGAGAAGAGTTGTACATGGCGGAATACATGCAATCCGCTCTCCGGCAATTGGGCCTGAATGTTACCTGGCAAGAAGTGGAGGAGGGCCGCGCCAACGTGGTTGGCCGATGGACCGGTTCTGGCGGCGGCAAGAACCTGATGTTCAACGGCCACATGGACACCTCCAACACCGGCCGCGAAACTTTTCTCACCGGCATCGGTTACAAACCCAGTGCTGTGGTCAAGAACGGCTTCATCTACGGCCTCGGCATTTACAACATGAAGGGCGCGTTGGTCTGCTACACGCACGCCGTTAAGACGCTGCAACGTGCTGGAGTCAAGTTAAAAGGCGATGTCATCATCGCCGCCGTCGCCGGAGAAATTGAAAAGACCCAGTGGGGCGAATTCAAAGGCAAAGAATACCGCGGTTACGGATTCGGCACGCATTATCTGGTAAATCACGGTGTCCTGCCGGACATGTGTATTCTCGGCGAGCCCACCGACATGCACGTGGTGCTTGAGCACTTTGGATCCATGTGGGCGCGCATTTCCTGCACCGGCATCTACGTTCACACTGCTTTCTGCGAAGGCCGCGAGGAGATGAATTCCATCCGCCGCATGCAGGAGTTGATGGAAACGATTCTGAAATGGATCGCAAACTGGGAAAAGAATGCCGCGCACGGGGGAAAGAAAGCATTGGTCAATTTGGGCGGAATTCGCGGCGGCCACGCTTGGCGCGCCAGCCGCACACCCGAAAAAACGGACTTGTTTTTGGACGTTCGCGTGCCGCCCACCATCCCCATGAACGACGCCCGGAGAAATATCCAGCAGATGTTTTTCGAGTTGGAGAAAAAGTATCCCGACTGGGGCCTGGAATTCGAAACCTATGTTTCTGTTCCTGGCGCGCGCATCAGCGAAGAGCACGAGATGATCAAAGCCATCGACGCCAACCACGAGCAAATTATGGGCAAGCGGCCAGACCGCGAAGTGGTCACCTGGTGCTCCGATGCCAGTGTGCTCAGCCGGTACGGCATTGAAACCGTGAACTACGGTCCTTCCAGTGGGCCGCGCGATAGAGAAGGCGAAAAAGTCGAAATCAAGACGCTGGTGGAGATCACCAAAATCTACGCATTGGTTGCCGCCGAACTCTGCGGCGTGCAATCCTAAGCAGCTAGTCCGAGGACGCATTGCCAAGCCAGCAGGAAATCGAACGCCGCTATAAGAATCTTCGTGCCGCAATGGAGCGCGAGAACCTCGACGCTCTCATTGTCTGTGGCAATCAGTACGCCGGCTTCGAGGGCGCTGTCCTCTATGTCTCAGGATTCGAGATCGTCCACCGTTACGTGTATGTGGTGTTGCCGCTCTCAGGCGAACCCACACTAGTGTTTCCCCGCGAGGCCCGCTGGATTGGCGACAAAAAGAAGCCCTGGGTAAAAGATCACGTCTGGCCGGATGTTCCCGGTCAGTGGATTCGCGATCGCGCCCGCGAACGCGGCTGGAAGCGGATCGGCGTGTACGGCATGAATTTCGTGATGGCGGTTCGCGACTACTGCGAACTCGCGAATGGTCCGCTCGAGTTGGTGCCGTTCGACTGTCAATTTGACATGGCCCGCGCGGTCAAGAGCGAAGAAGAGTTGAACGAAATACGCGACGCCATGGACATCATTGTGGACGGTTTCTGGGCGCTGGTCGCGGCTTACGAACCGGGCAAGACCGAAGCCGAAATCATGGCTCCCGCGGTGGAAAGATTTTTCGCCCGCGGCGCCGGTCCTCGCATGATGAATATTCTGCTCTCGGGTACCCACGGCGAGGCCGAAGCGTCTTTCAAAGTGCCCGGACATCGCATAGTCGCCGCCGACGACCTGCTGCTCTACTCACTCGAGATCACTGGCGCCGGTGGCTACTGGGTGGAATTTTCGCGTCCGCTCATTCGCGGCAAATTGAGTGCGGGAACTCAAGCCATGGCGGAAGCGTATCCTCACGCGCTCGAATCAGCCCGCAAGCTGATGCGTGCCGGAGAACTTGCCAGCACGGTGCATCGCGCCGTCGCCGATACTTTCGCCAAGTACGGTTTTGCCCTCGGCCACCTCTCCGGCCACAGCATTGGCGCAACCATGCTGGAATATCCCGCCATCGGAGCTAAGAGCGAAGTGCCGCTGCAAGAGGACATGATTTTTTCACTCCATCCCCAAGTAGTGGATCAAGACGGCAAAGTTTGTCTTTATACTCAAGACACTTATCGCATCGGCAAGACGGAAGGCGAGTGTCTGGCGGATGTACCCTGGAAGTTCTTCACCGGCGAAGAACTGAGAACTAGGAACTGAGATCTGAGAACTGATTTCTTACAAATGGTCTGAATGAAAATCTGCATCATCGGTTGCGGAGCCGTAGGCAGCCTGTTCGCGGCCCATCTGGCCAACGCCGGCGAAGCCGAAGTCTGGGCCTACGACGTCTGGAAAGAGCACACCGACGCCATTCGCGCCAACGGACTGCGTCTCTCCGGCGCTGCCGATTTCACCACCCGGCTCAACGCCACCAGCGATCCCAAAAGCCTGCCCCGCTGCGATTACGGCATCGTGGCCACCAAGGCAATCCACACGCGATCCGCAATCGCGCAAGTCGCCCACATTTTCGATGAGAACAGCGCAGTCTGCTCGGTGCAGAACGGAGTCGGCAACGAAGAAATCATCGCCGTGCACGTGAAACTTGTCATCCGCGGAACGACTTTTCCCGCCGGGCATCCCATCGCCCCCGGACACATTGGGTACGACATCAAAGGTGACACTTGGATCGGGCCGTTCGAGCCGACGAATACTCCGATGACCAAAGTGGAAGAACTGGCCGGGCTCATCACGCGCGCCGGAATGAATACCATCGCTCTCGGAGACGCACGCGGAGCGCAGTGGACCAAGCTGATTTTCAACGCCTCCACTAACCCCGTAGGCGCGCTGACCCTGCTTCACCACGGCGCTGCTACCAGATTCGCGCCTACCGGTCAGTTGTTTAACGATCTGATTGCCGAAGGCGAGGCAGTTGCCAAGAAGCTGGGGATCGAATTGCACGGCGATCCGCGCGCCCTGGTGCAAAAGGGCGCGAACGCCCCCGGAAAGCACCGGGCGAGTATGCTGCAGGATATACTCGCCAAGCGTCAGACGGAAGTCGATTTCATGAACGGCGCCATCGTGCAGTGGGGTGAGAAGATTGGCGTGCCCACCCCGCTCAACCGAACTATGTGGGCGCTGATCAAGGGTTTGGAGCAATCGTGGAAAGATCCAGATTGACTAAGAGCTAGAAGCTAGAAGCCATTTCATGTCCATTCCATTCAACATCGGAGTTCTGCAACTCAGTATGGAACCGGTGCGCGAAACCGTCGCCATGGCGAAAGCCTGCGAGGACGCAGGTTTCGACGCATTCTGGATCGCCGAGGCCTACCCCTGGTGGCGCAAGCATGGGTTCGAAGCCCGCTCCTCGACCGCCATTTTAGCCGTGATGGCGGCCCAAACCCGCCGCATTCAACTGGGCTGGGGAATCATTTCGCCCTATACTCGCCATCCCGTGCAGATCGCGATGGAAGCCCGCGTCATGCAGGACCTCGCCGCTGAACGCTTCCTGCTCGGCCTGGGCGCGTCCAAAATATTCATGAAAGAGATCGGCGAAGGTGAAGGCGAAAAGGTCGGTCCGGCTACGGTGATGCGCGAAAGCATCGAAGTCATCCGTGGCGTGCTTTCGGGCAATGCCTTCGAATACCAGGGCAAGGTTTTTGCTGCCAGCGTTCCCGCGTTGAAGGCCGACGCTCACACCCCACGCGACACTCCACCTATCTATGTTGCGGGCACCGGCCCTGTAACACAGAAAATGGCCGGCTCCATCAGCGACGGCCTTCTAACCGCCAGTATCACCACGCCGGAGTTCGTCCGCTACTCGCGCAAGAATATGGAAGAGGGCGCGCGCAAAGTTGGCAAAGATGCATCGCAGCTGGCGCTGGGATCGGTGATCGTCGGCAGTATCGGTCGCGATTCCGCCCAGGGTAAAGAAGGCGCGCGCGAGCAGGCAGCGATGTATCTTGCCAACAAGGTGCAGAACATCAAAGGTTCAGCCGACGAACTGCTGCGCTGTGCCAACCTCACCTTTGAAGAACTACGCCCTGTCGCCGATGCCATGGAAAAAGGTGGACGCAGAGCCGCTGCCAAAGCCGTCACGGACGACATCCTGAAAAAAGTCTGCGCCATAGCTGGAACTCCTGATGAGTGTATTGAGCGCATTGAGCAATACCGCGCCGCGGGATGCACCCACATCATGCTGGAAATCTGGGGAGACGACCGCACCGGACAGGCCAAGTTGTTTGGCGAGGCGGTGCTGCCGCATTTTAGGAGGTAGTGGCGTCGAAGGCCCGCTCGCTCCCCAATCGAGAACCCACCTATCCGAACTTGACTCCTCTCTCGCGTTTCTTCCCTGATACAATTGCCCCATCCTAAGGAAAATACTTCGTGGCCTGCCCATTCTTTGTGCCGACCCGTAAGCTGGATGATGCAGGCTGGCTGCATCCGACACGCCTGCCCTTGGGGGCAGGCTGGCAGGGACACTGTTCCGCTCCGGGCCACGAAGGTTCCGAACCGCCTGAGCACGAGCTTCGCCAATTTTGCAATCTTGGTTACGCAGCGGGCTGTTCGTGGCTGCCGCAGGAGCGTTCATGCGATGCCGTCCGCTTTTCCGTGGCCTATGGTCGCGGTAACCGCCTGCTGCTCTGGTTTGTCTGTGAGTCCGGCCATCGTCCGGCGGGGCACGGCATGCTGGAGTTTGACGTGTTCCTGGAGAAATGGATTACTCCTCATCCTGATGCCCGCATTCAGAGAATGGCGGAATGTTATCTGGAATCTTATTTATTGCGTAGAATCCGGTCCGCTCCGGCGGACCCCACTGCGAGGGCCAATTCATGACTCAGACTGATGCGCTGCACCTGCTGCCCCGTTCTGTCCGCGATTCCCAGTCCGAGATGGCGGAGATTGTCCTGCCCAACGATACCAACCCGCTCGGCGCGCTCCTTGGCGGACGCCTCATGCACTGGATCGACCTGGCCGGCGCTATGGCCGCGCATCGCCACTCGCGCAACTATGCCCTCACCGCCTCCATCGACCATCTCGACTTTCTAGTTCCGGTCCATGTGGGCGATCTGGTGATCCTCCGTTCCTCCGTCAACCGCGTGTTCAACACTTCCATGGAAGTTGGGGTGAAGGTGTGGGTGGAAAACTTTCTGCAAGATGAATGCGAGCACGTCAGCTCCGCCTATCTCACGTTTGTCGCGGTCGATGCCGGCGGGCGGCACGTTTCGGTTCCGGCCATCATTCCCGAAACCGAAGAGCAGCGCCGCCGCTATGATGAAGCCGGCAAGCGCCGCGAGATTCGCCGCGCACACCTGGAACGCCGCCGTTCGCGTTAGCGAAGTCCCTGTGACCGGCATCACAGACGGATGCTTTGCGGATTTGAGACATTTCTCATCAACTACTCAAATGAGATTTCTCCATGGATAGCGCTCTACTGGTTCATCGCCTGCACTTTGCCTTCACCGTCACCTTTCATTACTTGTTTCCCCAACTCACCATGGGGCTTGCGCCACTGATTGTGGTCCTCAAAACGCTGGGGCTGCGCCGCAAGGACGAAACTTACAACCAGGCGGCCCGGTTTTGGGCGCGCATCTTCGGCATTAACTTTGTTCTCGGCGTGGTGACCGGCATTCCCATGGAGTTCCAGTTCGGCACCAACTGGTCCCATTTCTCGCGCTTTGCCGGTGGCGTGATTGGTCAAACCCTCGCCATGGAAGGCATGTTCGCATTCTTTTTGGAATCGGCCTTCCTCGGACTTTTCCTGTACGGGGAAAAGAGACTCAGCCCGCGTGCGCACTGGTGGTCGGCGGTCGCGGTATTTCTCGGTTCGTGGCTTTCCGGATACTTCATCATCGCCACCGATGCCTGGATGCAGAATCCTGTAGGCTACGAACGCGCAGCCGATGGCTCGGCCCAACTCAGCAGTTTCTGGGCGCTGGTGCTGAATCCGTGGGCCTGGTGGCAGTACGCACACAACATGAGCGGCGCGGGGGTTACGGGCGCGTTCGTGATGGCTTCGGTGGGAGCGTTCTATCTGCTTTCCGGGAAGTACCGCGACCACGGACAGATTTTCCTGCGCACCGGTGTTGTGGCTGGCTGTATCTTCAGCCTCCTGCAGCTTTTCCCTACCGGCGATGGCCAAGGCCGCATGGTGGCGCAGCAACAGCCCGTCACCCTGGCCGCGATGGAAGCGTTGTTTGCCAGCCAGCCTGGGGCGCCATTGGTGATCATCGGCCAGCCCGATGTCGAGAGACGAAAGATTGACAACCCGCTGCTGGTCCCCAAAGTGCTCAGTTTCTTGACCTACCGGCGCTGGCAAGCGCAGGTGCAGGGCCTCGATTCGTTTCCCGAACGGCTGTGGCCGCAGAATATTCCCCTGCTCTACTACAGCTACCACATCATGGTTGGGTTGGGGACGGTCTTCATCGCGATCATGTTGATGTCCGTTTTTCTGCTGTGGCGCGGCAAGCTGTTTGATGCCCGCTGGATGTTGTGGATTCTGCTGCTAAGCCTGCCCTTTCCCTATATCGCTAACACCGCGGGATGGATGACCGCGGAATTGGGCCGTCAGCCTTGGCTGGTCTATGGCTTGATGCTAACGGCGGATGGCTACTCCAAGACCGTCTCCGCCGGAAACGGCATGTTCACGCTGCTGGGTTTCATGGGAATGTACACGGTGCTGGGAATTCTCTTCCTGTTCCTGGTCCGCCGTGAGATTGAGCACGGACCGGCAGCGGAACTGGTTTCTGCCCACTAGAGGATCTATGGAAACGCTTTGGTTTATGGTGGTCGCGGTCATGGTGGCCGCTTACGTGGTGCTCGATGGCTTCGATCTCGGCGCTGGCGTCATCTATCCCTTCGTGGCCAGGAGCAGCGCGGAACGTCGCATGGTGCTGCGCGCCATCGGCCCGGTGTGGGATGGGAACGAAGTCTGGCTGCTCGCTGCCGGAGGCACGCTCTACTTCGCCTTCCCGCAACTCTACGCCTCCAGCTTCAGCGGGTTTTACCTTCCTCTGATGATGGTGCTTTGGCTGCTTATGCTGCGCGGCATTGGTATCGAGTTCCGGGCCTACATTGAAGAACCTGTTTGGCAAGGCGTCTTCGACCTGATCTTCTTCGGCGCGAGCGCTCTTCTAGCCATCTTCTTCGGTGCCGCCTTGGGCAACGTGATTCGCGGAGTCCCGCTCAGCCAGGATGGCTACTTCTTTGAACCTCTCTGGACCGACTTCCGTGTGAGTGCACATCCCGGAATCCTCGACTGGTACACCGTCATGGCTGGCGTGATTGCGCTGGTGACCTTAACGGCGCACGGCGCGCTCTACGTCGTAACCAAAACCGAAGGCGAGTTGAATCTTCGCGCCCGCAAAGTGGCCTTGCGCATGTGGCCCATCCAGGTGCTTCTGACCGTTGTCAGTCTGATTGCGACCTATTCCATCAAGCCCCAGGTTATGGACAACTACCGTGAGCATCCCATCGGCATATTGATACCGCTAGTGGTACTGGCGAGTTTGGGAGCCATGCTCTGGGCTACGTCAAAAGGCAAAGAGAAGCCCGCGTTTGTAGCTTCCGCCCTCTACATTGTCGGCATGTTGGTGGGTGCCGCGTTTGCCTTATACCCGGTAGTGCTGCCGGCCAGCACCGACCCCAGTTACAGTCTGACGATTTACAACTCGGCCGCGGGACATCATGGCTTGACGGTCGGGATTACGTGGTGGTCGATTGGGTTTGTCCTGGCACTTGCATATTTTGTTTTCATCTTCCGCATGTTCCGTGGAAAGGTGCGGCTCGAGGGTGGGGGTTACTGAAGCGACAGGCCGTGCGATCTAGCTGGCCGCCAGTCGTTTGCGCATCAACACTGCGGTTGCAATTAGCCCTGCCAGCGCAATCACTATGGCTAGGACCCAGCCGAAGTATTGTCCGGGATGGCTTAGCGCCCGGATGAAATGCCGCCCATAGTGGAAGGCAATCAGGGCAATCATCGAGTAACGTAGTCCTCTGCAAACTGTCACCACTACAAGAAACTTGCGCGCCGGGTATTTCAGTACTCCCGCTGCCGCAAACAGAGTGCTGGTCGGAAACGGAAAGGGTACTACCGACGACACTGCCAGGCTGCCGGTTCCCCATTTTTCGAAATAAGCCAAGGACTTCTTGACCCTGCGCTTCCCGAACTTCTTTTGCAAGTAGGCAGCCCCCGCCATGTGTGCGGCGCGATAGGTCAAATAGGCTCCTAGGACTGAGCCCAGGGTGGCCACCGCCGCGTAGTAGTACCAGGGCTCAACATGGCGGGCCGCGAGGATCGCGGTCAGAATATCGGGACCGCCGAACGTCGGAAGCGGCGAGCCATCCACTACCGCCACCATGAACAATCCGAGTCCTCCCAGATGACGAAGGACGGCGGCATAATTCACCGGATGCGGCTTGGCGGTAGGCTTCGCACGCGGCGCAAAACTGGCGACGATGTCGAGAAGAGATGAGATAGTGCCTCTGCCGGCCAGCTTAGATTGAGCGATGGTGGCCAAAGTTGCTTCATTCTGAAAGTAGCACAGCTTTGCAGACATTCGTCTAAACTGATGTCGCCATGAGTTCACGGTTACAGGGAAAAGTCGCCATCGTGACGGGGGCTGGCACTGGCATCGGTCGCGCCTGCGCTCTGGCCATGGCCCGTGAGGGAGCATACTTGGCGCTCGTCGGACGACGCCAGGAAAAACTTCAGCAATTGGCGCGCGAGATCGGCGCTTCCGCGTTGGTTATTGCTGCCGACGTCTCCAAGAAATCCGATGTAGAAGACGTGGCGGCTCGCACGGTTGCGGAATTTGGCGGCATCAATGTGCTATTGAACAATGCCGGTGTGCTTCACGTCGGCAACGTCGAACAAATTACCGAGGAGCAGTGGGACGAAACCTTCAACACTAACGTTCGCGGCCTGTGGCTGCTTTCCCGCGCTGTCCTGGCTCACATGAGAAAGGCCGGAGGCGGATCGATCATCAACATGGCTTCAGTGTTGGGCATCAACGGTGCCCGCAACCGCGCGTCGTACGCTCCCTCGAAAGGTGCTGTGGTTCTGCTCACCAAGTGCATGGCCATCGATCATGGGCCCGAGAATATTCGGGTGAACGCCATCTGTCCGTCGTTCGTCGAGACCGATCTCACCGCCAGAATCCTCGGTACTGCTCCTGATCCCCAGGCCGTACGCCGCGAACGCATCGCGGGTCACCCCATAGGCCGCTTGGGAAAGCCAGAAGACATCGCCGGTCTTGCCGTGTATCTCGCCAGCGACGAGTCTTCTTGGGTCACAGGCGCTGTGTTTCCCGTGGATGGAGGGTATTTGGCGGTGTAGAACAGCACTCAGCATTCAGCACTCAGCCCCGTTAGCTCGCGGCGTAGGAATGACCATTCTTGGCTGAATGCTGAGTGCTCGTCTCACGCCTGTATAATCAAGAGTTACAAGCATTCCGAAAGGTGATTCCTTGAACGCACACATGCATCCCGGACAAGCGCCCTCACAAGGGCCGCAACCCCTGCCCGGCGTAGAAGCCATCATTGCCGTGGGTTCCGGCAAAGGCGGGGTCGGCAAGACCACGCTCGCCGTCAATCTGGCTATTGCGCTGGCGAAGCTTGGCCACAGAGTCGGTCTGCTCGACGCCGACGTTTACGGTCCGAACGTTCCCCTCATGCTCGGTACCAGCGCTCAACCCAAAGTGCTAGCCGAGAATCGAATCGAACCGCTGGAGGTCCACGGACTCAAGGTGATCTCCGTCGGGTTCCTGAATCCCGGGGACAAGCCGCTGATCTGGCGCGGGCCGATGCTGCACTCCATCATCAAGCAGTTCCTGGGTTCTGTGGTATGGGGACAACTGGATTATCTGGTGGTTGATCTGCCGCCGGGAACCGGCGACGTGGCGCTGTCACTGATTCAGACCGTGCCACTCACCGGCGCCATCGTGGTCTCGACTCCTTCGGATGTCTCTTTGCAGGATGCCCGCAAGGCCATCGAAATGTTCCGCCAAATGAAAGTGGACATCGTGGGCATGGTGGAGAACATGAGCTACTTCGTCTGCCCGCACTGCCAGCACGAGATCGATATTTTCTCTCGCGGCGGAGCAGAGAAGACCGCGAAACAGTTCGACGTCGCGTTCCTCGGAAACATCCAGCTCGACCCCGAACTCCGCAAGTCGGGAGACAGCGGCAAGCCCTCTGTCCTCGAAGGCGAGAACTCTCCCCACGCCAAGTCGCTGTATGACTTCGCCCGCAAGGTAGTCGCACGGGTAAACGAGATCAAGGCCAACGCCCCCGAAAATGTGATCCAGATTCAGTAAACCCTCTTCCGACACCCCCGAGGATGAAATTCCGCCTGGTGGATTGGGGAAGTAGGTCTCTGAGTTGCCCGCTGACGCTGGTCTCGTCTGTGACGTTCCTGAGCTGCGAGGAAACGAAATCAAGCCTGCGTCCTTCTTGGAATGGCCATTCTCGTGACCAGCCTACTCGCCGCTCAGTGAGGCATCTTTTCCGCTTGCTCAATCTTATGAAGCCCGGCATGGGCCGCTTCGTTGCGCGCGTCCATGCGAAGCACAATTCCATAGTCGTACCGGGCTACGCCGTAATCACCGCGCCCTGCAGCGGCGTCGGCCTTGCTCAACAGATCGGGAATGTCGCTGCAGTGAAACCCGCCGGCGCTTACACAACTCCCGGAGCCTGCTACCTTGGAGGAAGCCCGCCGCCCGGCTTTGGAATCGGACTGTGCCGCGGGCGGGACCGTGGCCGTGCTAGGGGTTTGGCCCTCCGCCGGAACCACGGCAGCGGGAGCCGGTGCCGTTGCCGCAACCGACGGAGCTACACTGGGCTGAACCGTTGCCGGTTGCATGCTCTGCTTTCCAGCATCGGATCTTGCCCGGTAACCTCGAATTCCAAGAAACAACACAACCGCCACGATTGCGGCCACGATCGCCGCATAAATAATCTTGTTCGACCGGGCCGTTGGAATGACAAGCACCTTCAGAGCTCTGCCCGTGCCCGCCTTGGGCGCTTTGGACCCTGTATCCGTGTCCCGCTTCAGACGCTGCAGGTCACTGCGCATTTCGGCGGCGCTCTGGTAGCGTAGCTTGCGGTCCTTCTCCAGCGCCTTGCTGATGATCCGCTCCAGTTCCGGTGGTACGTCCGGGTTCAGGCGCACCGGCGCTGCTGGCATCTGGTGAAGGATGGAATCGAACAACGCCCCGGTGGTAGTTCCCCGAAAGGGAAGCAATCCCGTGGCCATTTCGTATAGCACCACGCCGAAGGAAAACAAATCAGTGCGATGATCGACGTCCTTACCAAGGGTCTGTTCGGGCGACATGTAGGAGACGGTGCCAATGGCGCCGCCGGGCTTGGTCAATGCCGTCGATTCTGTCGTGCTGTCGGAGGCAATCGCCAACTTAGGGTTCATCTTGGCCACGCCAAAGTCCAGCACCTTGACGTGGCCGGTCTTGGTCACGAAGATGTTTGCAGGCTTAATGTCACGATGCACCACTCCGGCCGCGTGTGCCGCATCCAGCGCGTCGGCAATCTGCGTCGCATAATCCACCAGGGTGTCGAGTTCCATCTTCCGGCCCATGATGCAGTGCTTCAGCGTTTGCCCGTCCAGATACTCCATCGCGATGAAGGGTTTTCCTTCATGGCTGCCGATTTCATAGATGGTGCAGATCTTGGGGTGGTTCAGTGAGGACGCCGCTTTGGCCTCGCGGCGGAAACGCTCTAAAGCCTGGCCTTGCGGGGCTTCGTCTTCAGGGAGGAACTTGAGGGCGACAAAGCGGTTGAGAAAGGTGTCCTCAGCCTTGTAAACCACACCCATCCCACCCCCACCAAGTTTTTCAATGACCTGGTAGTGCGAGACGGTCTGGCCTATCATCCCGAGAGGCCGCACGCTGAATTGCGGGGCACCCACCGAGTTCGTTTGTCCTTTGCGAACTTGCGATTCGACTGCGCCGGTCTGGGGGGCGACGAAGCGGCAGAACCGGCGAGACAAATCTAGTCCTTAACTGTCTTTCTGACAAGAGGAATACGGTGTTTCTGGCAAGAGGCATATGTCTCCTCGCCGGAGGAGTCTTAAGGCGATTCCGAACATGCAAGAACTTGACTTAGTTCCCACCTTGAGTATCCTAGCCAAGCTAAAGTCATTGAACTCCGCACTTACAACGGAGAACGGCTAATGCCTCTATCGGTTTTGGCCCGGTCCCAGCGCCACTTCGCCAACTGGGCCGTGCGAACCATAATCGTTTCATTTGTAGCTGCCCTTCTAGCCGCCTCCGCCACGGCCAAGGACGTCTCCCTTACCGCCATCGTTCTCTTCGACGGTCCCAAGGGCGCTGCCTACGTCCAAATGACTGGCGTGATGCTCAACGGCAAAACTGAGATCCGGACGTGCGACACCGCCACCAAGATGGACAAGTCTGCCTATGGCAAGGCATCCAAGATCCAGATGAAAGGCGCTACCTCGCTCGAACGCACCCCTGAGGGCGTGCTGATGATGGCCTGGGGTGAGAAACCCATCTGCGTCTTGCCTAGCAACTTGCGCTTTGAGAACAAAAAGCAATACACGCCCGCAGAACTGGCCGACCAGGCGGCGCTGGTCGGGAGCGTAGTAGCGGCGTCGGAGGGCCAACCCAGCGAGATTCCGCCGGTCAAGCGTGGCGTGCAAGTCTTTTTCATCGGTGCCCCTGACACCGAATTGGCCGAATATCTGCGAGCGCAGCGGGCGAAGTCGGTGGTGGTGTGGCAGGAATTCCTAACCCGCTACGCAGCTTCTTCCCACGCCGCTGATGCTCGGAAGAAACTGGCCGATTTGTTTGAGCAGGCAGCTGAGTCGGCCTTTGACCAATACCGTAAGGCGACGGCTCCTCCGGACTGGTCATCGCTGAAGCAATCCCATCAACAAGCTGAGCAGGCTGTCCACACCGTGCCCAACTATCCCGCAGGGGTCAAGCTGCTGGGACAGATTCGTGCCGAACTGGATACGCTGACCGCCGCCGACCGCGCCGAGCTGTTGGCTTACCGCAAGGCGCTGCTCAACCAATCCGCCGGTTACAGCCATCTCACCGCGGCCAGGAAGGAAGACGACCAGATACTCGACGTTGACGCCAACTATGTTCCCGCGCTTGAACTCCAGAGCGACCTCATCAAGGAAGCGTCACGGTTGGAATCAACTCTGCAGACTGCCGAGGGGCTGCTTACCGCCAAGCGCTACGACGATGCGCTGCTCTCGCTGGGCGTATATCGTCCATTCGCTGCCGAAGTGCCACGGGTGGAGGCAGTCGTGTCCGCCGTCTACACCTACCATTTCAGCCGCGCCAAGGAGTTCGCGGCCCAGTCAGACTGGGAAAAAGCTGTGCCGGAGTTTCGCAAAGCAGTCGAGACCCGTCCTGACAACCCGGAAGCCAAAGCCGCCTTGAAAGATGCGGAAATCCAGCTGGTCAGCACTCGCAATCGCGATGCTGCCGACCGAGCCATCGAGCAGAGCAAGGTGTATGCGGAACAGAAGCAATACATCGATGCCTACCAGGCACTGGCCAACCTCAGTGACCCGCAACGGGCCTTGGTCAAAGACCAGATGGATGCTCTGAAGTCCGACTACGTGCCGGCCGCAGTCCAACGCGCCCAAAGCCTGCAGGAAGTGCATGTGCCCATAAAAGGCCGCGCCGACGAGGACGCCGTTCGGCAAGCCTATGACCTGCTCACCAGCGCCGGTGCCTTGAGCGACGACCAGTCCATCCGGCTGAAGCTCGATCTTTTGTCCGACAAAATCAGCGCCTACTATCTCGAACGGGCAAAGCATTATCTGGAAAAACCCCTGGCCTCCGGAGTCGGTCTGGGCTGGTGTTATCTGGGAGAAGCGCAACGCTTCAAGCCCAATCTGGATGCGGTGAAGGACGAGATGACCCGCTACAAGTCGGCTTACCAGATGCACGCCAAGCTCTCCATTAGCGTGGTCTTTCGCGACCAGACCTCGCGCCGCGAAAGTATCGGATTCGCCGATCAACTGACCGATGCCATTGCCACCGATCTCGAAAGCTCCGGTCTTTCCGTGAAAGTAGTCCGTCAGACGGCCGAAAGTGCCACTACCGTCGACCCTAACACGTTGCAGCCCTTGTTCGTGCTGACCGGCGAAATTAACGAGCACCTTAAAACCAAGACCCCAACCCTGGAAACGCTGCAGTCCAAGTACCGCGCCAGCACGCGTGAGGTACGAAACGAGTCCTGGTTGAAGGCCAGTCGAAGCTACGAAGCCGCCCTGGAAGCAGTGCGCAATGCCCAGCGCGAGTACGATCTGGCAGTGGGACGGAAAAAGAAGAAGGAAATCGAAACTACCAAGGAGGCTCTGAACACCGCGCAAAAACAGGCCGAAGATGCCCGCACACAGATGGACGCGGTCGAACAGACTCGCCCGGAAGCTGTCATCGAATCCTACAACTACACCCGAACCTCCGTGGACCTGGGCGGCGTCATCGAACTCGCCTTTCGCATCGTGGATATCGGCAACAATCTGATCGAACCCACCACACCCCTGAAACAGGAGAGTCACAAGGTCTATGTCCTTCTGGAGAATGTGAGGTCAGATGACACCGAGGGCGTTCACCTGCAAACTGCCGCTCCCGACGACCTCGCTTTTATGACTGATCTGGAAACCCAGGCCCGGGACTCCTTGATCAAAACCGTCCATCAAAAAGTGGCACATCTCCCGGAGAAAATTCTCGAAGATGCCCGTAAACGCGCGCGCGACAACGATCTGGAAGGGGCTGCGGAGAAATACGTGATCTATCTGAACGCCACGCCGGACACCGCGTCCCCCGAGCACGGGGAAGCCGTGCGCTTCCTGCGCGACAACTTCAACGTGGGCTTGGCTAACGAGTCGTAGAGGATTACACACACATGGCCTTTGAAATCACCACCCGAGAGCTCGACCGCATCGTTATCGTGGAGGCGGTTGGGCGGCTCACATTGAGCGATAGTCGCACACGGCTGCGCGACCTGATTCACGTCTTCACCAGCGATGGTCACAAACACTTCCTGCTCAATCTGGCGGGCGTGGATTTCATTGACAGCGACGGCATGGGCGAACTGGTCCGGTGTTATAGCGTCATTAGGCAGAGGGGAGGCGAGATGAGACTTGTTCACCTCCAGCAGAGAGTGCAGGACCTGCTTCAGATCACTCGGGTGAACACGATCTTCGAAATCTACAGCGACGAAAAAATTGCGCTGCAAGCCTTCCGGAAAAGTGCTTAGTCCTTCACTTTCCCGAACCTTTTCACCTGGAATAGCGGATCGGCGCTTTTTCCTTCCATCACCAATTCCGCCACCATTTCCCCGAGCACCGGCCCATGTTTGAACCCGTGACCCGATCCGCCTCCCACGATCCAAACGTTCTCAGCTGCCGGGTGCCGGTCAACGATGAAGTGATTGTCTGGTGTGTTCTCATATTGGCAGACCTGTGTCTCCACCAGCGGCGCACCTTTCATCGCGGGGAAACGAAAGCCGAGGTAGTTGCGGATCATTGTGAGGGTTTCCGCACTCACGGTTCTTTCACCAGTAGTGGGATCGAACCCCGCCCCGCGAGTATCGTCGGCGAGTTTGAAGCTGCGTCCATCGCCCGCCGGGATCCCATAGATGAACCGGTCACGATGATCCGCCCACACCGGCAGCCTGTCCTCTGAGAAGCGATCGTCTCCTGCCGGTGTTCCGAAGAAGAACACGTCCTGCTTCGTCGGCCGGATGAGATTGCCGATGGTTTCCGGAAACAGTTTTCCCTGCCATGGCCCGCAAGCGAAAACGTACTGGTCAGCGACCCGCTTTGACCCATCCGAGAGCTTCAACCCGTGTCGATACATGGATTCCGACTCGTCGAGCACCACGGCCACCTGTTGGTACTCGCCACCCTCTGCGACAAATCCCTGCACTACTGCCTGGCACGCAATGCTGGCGCACAGGAACCCGCTGTCAGGCTCATAAATTCCCCAGCGCACATCTTCAAAATTGATTTGCGGCCATCGCCTCGCCATTTCCGCTGACGACAGTTCTTCAAACCGGATGCCAGCATCGTGCAGCAAAGGCAAAGACCCACGCTCAAACTGATCGTCGCCCGCGGTCGCCATCCACAACACGCCAGTCGGACGAAAGAGCCGGCAGTTCCAGCGGCGTTCATGCTCCTTCCACAATTGCAGGGAGTGCGCGGCCATCTTCGTGTACGGCTGATTGGGCCCGTACGTGCCGCGCATCACCCGCGTTTCTCCTCCGGACGACGAGCGTGCATTCCCCGGCCCCCACACATCGAGCAGTGTGACCCGAGCTCCAAGCCGCAACAGATGCAAGGCAGCCCATCCCCCAAATACGCCTGCCCCGACAACTATGATGTGAGGTTTGGAGGGCATTTTGGCCCAAGCCACCTAACGATTATCCACCGATTTCGGCGGCAACGCCGAGATCACCAATGCGACCACAATCCCCAAAGCAACTTCCAGAAACCGGTAGGTAGCACTCTTCCACGGAGAGCCCGCCGTATTGATCAGCATGACGATCGCCACCGTAACGCATGCCAGGCGATAACTCTGCCCGAGACCCAGGCTCTCGCACACTAGCACCGTGACTGCGACCGCCATGCCGAACCACACCAGATGGGCTCCCCACAAAGCGACAAAAGCGGCTCCCAGTGCCGCACCAATGGCCGTGCCGATTAATCGGTCGCGCGATGCTACAACCGTCGCCCCCACATCGGATCCCATGACCACGAATGCGCTGATCGCTGCCAGTAGCCCTGGGGCAATTTGAGCAATTTGGCGGCGAGGATCGACACCACTCCAGCGATCCCGATTTTGGCGGCGTGAGCAATGTGTTGGCCAGCGGCTTCTTTTACGATTTCCATGGGTATTGTCCGGCTCTTTGACAATATGCTCCCACGGTTATCATGGGCAATTGGCATTCTGGCATCTAGAGTGCTAAGTCTTGACAAGGGAGGGGCAGGCTTCCTAGAATCGGGCAAGTCCCATTTGCATCCTCCACGTTAACTATTGCATCTAAACAACTTAGTAATAATATCGCAGAGACGCCCGAGTCTCAGTGACTCAATGTGATACAAGAAGATATGCCTTCAGGAAGCCCAATCGGTGACCGGGAACGCGAGATTCTCACTGCCATCGTCGAGACCTTCATTGCGACGGGTGAGCCGGTGGGATCGCGAACTCTGGCGCGCTCGAATCGCGAAGGCCTCAGCCCGGCCACGATCCGCAATGTTATGTCTGATCTGGCGGAGGTGGGATTTCTGGAGCAGCCGCACACTTCCGCTGGCCGCGTGCCCAGCCCTGAGGGTTATCGTTACTACGTCGAACAACTCACCGGCAAAGCGCGACTGAGTCATGAGGATCAGAGCATCATCGAAGGCTCCCTCCACGGAGTCACTGACGTGCAGGAATTCATGGAGCGCACCTCGCATGTGCTGTCGCTGATCTCGAAGAATGTCGGAATCACGGTCGCCATCGGTGGGCCGAAGAACGCTCTTGAACACGTTTACTTTTCGCGGCTGGGAGATCAGAAGGTTTTGGCGGTGGTTGTGACTCGCTCGGGAGTGGTGCGAGACCGGGTACTGCGGCTGGATCTTCCGCAGGCAGACTTGGATGTTGCTGCCCGCTACATCAACGATAATTTTCGTGGCTGGACCATCGACGCCATGCGTGCGGAGCTGGATCACCGCCTGGAAAAAGAGCGCAGCGAATACGACCGGCTGATGACATCGTTGGAACAACTCCATCGTCAGGGAGCTTTGACGGCTGATGAGGGGCCGCAAATGGTTTATGTGGAAGGCGCCGCCAATCTCCTCACCGGGGACGAGGACCGCCAGCGCTTGCAGGATATGTTGCGGACCCTGGAGGAGAAGCAGCGCATCGTCGAGTTGCTGGGTGCGTATCTCGACGCCAAGCAGGAAGCGGTACGCGTCGTGATTGGACTCGACCACACCCTGCCTTCCATGCGCAACTTTGTGCTGATCGGCGCCCCCGCTCGGGTGGGCGGCGAAGTCATGGGATCGCTGGCGGTGATCGGTCCCACGCGGATCGACTATCAGCACACTATGACCGCGGTCTCCTATATTGCGCGGCTGTTTGACAAAGTTTTGAACGAATACGAGTGAACGATCCTTATGGCCAGGGGTAATGGAAAATCCGAGTTGCAGCCGCAGGCAGTTGATGTTGACCGCGAACTCCCTCCTTCCGACGGGTCGGAAGACTCGCCGCAAGCTGCAGCCGAGGTTTCTGCCTCCGGCGATGGCACTGAGTTGCAAAAGCTGAGGGCGGAACGGGACTCCGTGATCGACCGGCTGGCCCGCATGCAGGCTGACTTTGAGAACGCCCGCAAACGCGCGGCCCGCGACCAGCAGGAGTTCCGCGATTACGCCCTGGCAGATGCGCTCAAGTCCTTGCTGCCGGTGCTGGACAGCTTTGACCGCGCGTTGCAAGTCCACTCCGGAGAGAAGTCGGAGCTTCGCAACGGGGTGGAACTCATCTCTAAGCAGTTGCACGACGCACTGGGAAAACTTGGCTTGCGCACCATTCCCGCTAAAGGCGAACCATTCGATCCCCGTTGGCACGAAGCCATCGAAATGGTGGACACGACGGAGGCCGCCGACCATGAGATTATCGATGAGTTGCAGCATGGCTACAAAATGAAGGACCGCTTGCTGCGGCCGGCGATGGTGCGAGTAGCGCGCAACCTCAAACATTGATTTTCATAATCTCCGGAAAGCGAAAACCCTATTCTGGCCAGCAACGTAAAACGCGATTACTACGAGGTCCTCGGGGTTGCCCGGGGGGCCAGCGAGCAGGAAATCAAGAGCGCCTATCGCAAGCTGGCACTTCAATTCCACCCCGATCGCAATCCCAATAATCCCGACGCGGAAGAAAAGTTCAAAGAGTGCAGCGAAGCCTACGCCATTCTGGCAGATACCGACAAACGCTCCGCCTACGACCGCTTCGGGCACGCCGGAGTAAGCGGAGTAGGAGGGGCGGCAGGATTCGATCCCACGGTCCAGGATTTCAGCGAGATTTTTAGCGACTTCTTCGGTTTTGGCGATCTCTTTGGCGGCGGTGGGCGCGGACGCACCCGTGCCCAACGTGGTCCGGATCTGCGCGAGGACATCACGCTGGAGTTCGAGGAGGCAGTATTCGGCAAGGAGACCCAAGTCTCCATCCGCCGCCACGAAACCTGTGAAGATTGCCGCGGTTCTGGCGCTGCTCCCGGCAAGGCCCCTGTCACCTGCCGCTCCTGTGCGGGACGGGGACAGGTGCGCTACCAGCAGGGATTCTTCAGCATGGCTCGTACCTGCCCCACCTGCCAGGGTGCCGGCAGTGTTATCACTGATCCTTGCTCCAAGTGCAAAGGGCAAGGCCGGGTTTTGCGTCAGAGGACCGTCGAGGCCAAGATCCCGGCAGGAGTGGAAGACGGTACTCGCATCCGTTTCACCAGCTTGGGCGAAGCCGGGGCCTTTGGTGGTCCGGCTGGCGATCTTTATGTGATTTTGCATGTTAAAGAGCATCCGTTCTTCGAGCGCGAAGGTACCGACCTGCATTGCGTCATTCCGGTTTCCTTCAGCCAGGCTGCGCTCGGAACTGAGATTCGCGTTCCCACCCTGGAAGGCGAACACACTTTGAAAGTCCCCGAAGGAGTGCAGTCGGGCACTACCATGCGGATTCGTGGCAAAGGCGTGCCCGTGCTGAACGGCCATGGCAAAGGCGATCTATTCGTCGAACTCCGCGTCCAGACACCCGGCAAGTTGAACAAGCGGCAAAAGGAATTGTTGCAGGAACTGGAAGGCACAATCCACGTCGAGAACAAGCCGCAGCGCCGCACCCTGCTGGGAAAAGTGAAAGATATCTTCGGGTAGACTCCACCCCAAAGCGTGCCAGCATCGGCATTCCTTTGTGTACCTTTGTGTCCTTCGTGGTTTAATTGTTTTCCCATGACCCGCCGCCGCTGGATCGCCGACGAAGTTTCCGGAAATCATGTGGCCCTCGTCGGCCCTCATGCCGATCATCTCTCCCGCGTTCTGCGTGCCAGGGTTGGCCAGGAATTCGACATCGCCTCCGGCAGCGAAGTGCGCCGCGGCCGCATCACCCGTATTGACCCAGATCGTGTGGAATTCGAACTGGGAGACACGATTCCGGTTTCAATCGCTCCGCAAGTCACCCTGGCGCTTTCCATCTTCAAGTTCGACCGTATGGAATGGGCGATCGAGAAGTGTACCGAGCTGGGCGTGGCCCGCATCATTCCCGTGATCGCCCACCGCACTGAATCCCACCTCGTCAGCGCGGCTGCCAATCGTGTGGGGCGCTGGCAGCGCATCGTCCGTCAGGCTGCCGAGCAGTCTCGCCGAGCCTCGCCTCCCGAAGTTTGTCAGCCCATCAAACTCAAGGAGGCAATTCCTTTGCCGGCGAGCACCCGTATTTTGCTCTCGGAATCGGAACGGCAGGCCACGTTGAGAGACGTCCTCCGTGCTAATCCGGCGGACGATCTTGTCCTGGCTCTGGGCCCTGAAGGTGGATGGACAGACTCGGAACTGCAGCTCTTTCGTAATGCGAATTGGCTGTCTGCCTCGCTAGGAGACACGATCCTACGCTCCGAAACGGCTGCCATTGCCGCGATCGCGATCGTGGCTTCCGAGTTGCACTAGCTGCTAGGCTGGTGATCTATGGGACTGGGTATCGTTTTCATTTTTTGGGTGATCGCCGGCCTGGTTATCGCCGGCGTGGGTGCTCTTGTGCTAGGCGGGGCAACCGCATTTCTCACCCGCCGAGTCCCCGGCCGCCGCAAGCTGATCCTCACGGCTGGCTTGTTTCCATTTCTTTGCCTCGCTTGGGCTGGAGCAGTTTTTGTTTTTGTTTTTCAGGCGGCAGTAAACGAGGGACTGTTGAATCGCGACATCGGCATTGGAGACACCTGGCACTGCCCTTTGCTCAACGGTTACTCCGTGATGATGATCGACGACACTGACGACGGCTGGCTCTACAACCCCAAAACGCAAGGGCCGGGCGGAGGCGTGGGTGAGCAGGAAGACGCCGTCGCTGGCGTCCGATTGGTGCAACTTGCTGGGCCGTATCTTCTGGGTGGCGCCGACAACCGGTCATTTCCGGAACGTGAAAGCCGCAATGAGGTGAACACCTATTTCCTGTTGGGCACGAGAACCGGCAAGCGTACCAACTTCACGACCTACGAAGCCCTCGCCGCAGCGGCCCGCCAACTGGGAATCCAACCCAAGCTCGAGCCCATTTTCACCATCTATGGCAGATACCGTTTCACCTGGTTCGAGGTGTTTGCGGGTTTTCTTTGCGGCGCGCCTCTGCTGGCGGGCCTAGGGATTCTCGGATGGTGGATCCTGCGCCTTCGGAAGCGTGCTATGCGATCTCCACAACCGGCTTAATTTCGGACTGTTGATGCGCCGTCCAAAATATCTCGCCTATCTCTGATATCCTCCTCGCCAGTGGCGATGTCAAAACCCATTCCTGCCGCCCCAAGCTTCGAGCCGGACGATCGCCAGCGCGAGGCCATCGAGCATCTGCGCGGGCCGTTGCTGGTCATCGCCGGCGCTGGAACCGGTAAAACTACAGTTCTCATCCGCCGCATTGCGCACCTGGTCCGCGGAGGCCACGCCCGCCCTGAACAAATTCTCGCCCTCACATATACCGACAATGCAGCCGCGGAAATGCGTGAGCGTGTGCGGACCGAACTCGGCAGCAGCGCCCAGGCCATGCAGGTTGCAACCTTTCACGCCTACTGCAACAACCTGCTGATCCGGAATGGCAAACAGTTCGGTGTGCTCGACGATTTCGATCTGTGGATTTTTCTGCGCAAACGGCTGCGCGAGCTCAACCTGAAGCATTTCGTGATTCCAGCCAATGTCGGCAAGTTCCTGCACGATCTTCTCGACTTTATGCGCCGCTGCCAGGATGAGCTGGTGGGCCCGGAACAATACGCACGCTACGTCGAGCGCCTGGAGAAAGGCGAGTTGCCCATTCCGCGCGTCAGCAAATCCAAGGAGGCAGCCGCTCTCACCGACGAGGAAGTCCTCGACCGCTGCCGTGAAATCTCCCGTGTATTCACCCAAATCGAGAGCATGCTCGGCGAAAGGAACCTTGGCACTTTCGGCCACATGATCACCCGCGCCCATGATTTACTGTCTGACGACCCTGCACTGCTCGCGCGTGAACGGGAACACGCCGGTTTCATTCTGGTGGACGAATTTCAGGACGCCAATGTCGCTCAAGTCAAAATCCTTCAGAACCTGGCCGCCCGCGATCAGAACGTCTTTGCCGTCGGCGATCCCGACCAGGCCATCTACCGTTTTCGCGGCGCTTCGAGCGCAGCCTTCTCACTCTTTCAGCACACCTTCCCCGCAGCCAGGGTCGTCGCTCTGGAGAAGAATCGCCGCTCCACCACGCCCATCTTGAAAATCGCGTACGGGCTCATTTTCAGGAACCCGGATTTCTCATCAATCAAACCGGGCGGGGCTCGCTTCCAACGCGGGCAGCTGACGTCAGCCCGGGAGGAAGATGCCACTCGCGCAGGCAAAGCTTTTCCCAGCCTTCCCGTCGAAGCCGTGACCCTCGGACCCAAAGACCGCGACGTCGAATGTGCTGACCTAGCCACCCTGCTCCGCCAACGGCGACGCGAATCCCGTTGCGACTGGAAAGACCTTGCGGTTCTTTACCGCCAGCACCTTCATCGTGACGAGCTGGTGACCGAACTGGCCGAGCAGAACATCCCCTTCTCCATCGAGAACATGGATGTAGTGGACACGCCGCAGGCCCGCGATCTTTTCGCCTGCCTGGGTGCGGTCGTTTCTGTGCGAGACGACGCCAGCCTGTTCCGCGTCGCCGCATTGCCCCAGTTCACCATCGACCCGGAGAGGCTCCGCGCGGGAATCCGCGCGCTGCCGCGCGATCAGGAAACCGGAGGTGTTGCATCCGTCCTGGAGAAAATCCCCGGCGGCGCCGACGTGCTCAGTGCGCTACAGCAAGTGCGTGATGAAATCGCAAGGACTAACGCCAAGAGCCGCGCCGCAGTCGAGATCATCGTCGGCAAGTTGGGACTTGATCGCAACTCACCCGCTCTGGTCGCGATTCTAGAGTTCATTCGCAAGTGGGAGGAAAAACCCATCACCGGTAGCGGCCAGATTTCCGAACTGCTCGAATACCTCGACTACTTTCGCGATGCCGGCGGCACGATTCCCCTGTCGTCGCCCGAGGTCGACGCCGTCCGTCTGATGACCGCTCACGCCGCCAAGGGCCTCGAATTTGAACACGTTGCCATTCTTCGAGCTAATTCTGGATCTTTTCCCGCGTCTTACAAGGAGTCCCTGGTGGAGTTCCCCCGCGAACTCTGCGACCTCGAGTCGGTAGTTCCCGAAGACGACAAAACCCTTTATGAACAGGAAGAGCGGCGCCTGTTTTATGTGGCCATGACCCGTGCCCGCGACTCACTTACCATCTATGCCAAAGGCGGTACAGGCAAGAACGACCCCACGCCCGCCGGCTACCTGCGCCCCCTTCTGAAGGATCCGACCCTTCACCGCTATCTGCGTCAGCGCCCGCCTCTGGGCTTCCAGACCGATATCTTCGCCCACGCCAGCCCCGCGCCGATGGGTGTGGCCGCCTGGGTTGCGCTGCCGCCTGCTTCTGATTTAAGCGCCCGCCTCAGCGCCAGCGCGGTGCAGACCTACGAAATCTGTCCACTTCAGTTCAAGCTCGACCGCGAGTGGAGAATCCCCAGCGAAGTCCCCGCCGCCATGCAGTACGGCGGAACGATGCACCGCGTACTGCGGGCCTACTACGATTCCGTCCGCCAGGGTCGCGCTATGGCGGAGGAATCCCTGCTCGAACTGTTTCGCACCGACCTCAAGGACGCCAAGCTGCAAGACGCCTACCAGCACGACCTTTGTCTGCAGCAGGGGATCGCGCAGCTCAAGGAGTTCCTGGCTTTGTGCCGCCGCAGAGAAATGCCCGAGGTCCTGCATACTGAAGAATTCTTCGAGGTGAAGGTCGGTGCTACCACGGTGGCCGGAAGGATCGACCGGGTCGACAAGCTTCCCGACGGCCGCGTGGTCATCACTGACTACAAGACGGGAAGGCCGCTTTCGCAAGAGGACGCGGACGAGAGTTTGCAGCTCTCAATCTATGCTCTAGCAGCCCGCGAAACCTGGGGATACCGCGCCGAGCATCTCGCCTTCTACAACCTGAGTGAGAACACTTCCGTCTTCACTCACCGCAATGAGGCCCAGCTTCAAGAAGCCAGAGCCAAGGTGGAACAGGTGGCAGAAAGCATCGCGGCAGGAAGGTTTGACGCCAAACCCAGCTTCAGTTGCCGCTTCTGCGCCTATCGGGTCTTGTGTCCTGCAACTGAAAAGCGCCTTTCGGGAAATTCACAGAAGTCCAGTGGCTAGGATTCAAATTTCTCCCACCCAAAAACTTAGGGGACGCTTTCCGCGTCCCCTTTGCTTTTTGCCTTGACTGAAGGCCTAGTGTTTCTTCTTGCCAGCCTTCTTTGCTTTCTTCTTGGTTGCCATTTAACTATTCTCCCTTTCCATTGTTCATGGATTCGCAACGATGGTTTGTTGCGACTGTTTGAAATCTAGAGTCAATGAAAAGTGATGTCAAGAAAAAAATGAGGTCACGGTGGCATTCGGCCACCACACCAAAGTCACTCGAAGCGCGATGCAGAAGAAAATTTCTCCGCACCAGCGGCGGCACAAATGCGACGCGAGGGAATCTGCTGCGCAAAAAGGGACGCAACGCTCGCATACTCTTATTTTCCTCTCGCATGCTGATTTCATTACGAAAATGTTGTTCCGCGTCACCCGTCGCTGCACAAATTCAACTTTTTCTCGCGTCGCGCATCTATAATTTGACAAGTACAGATACTCGCAGGAGCACTCATATGGCCGCTTTCGACGAGGTTGTCATCATTTCCGGCTGTCGCACCCCGGTGGGAAAATTTCAAGGCAGTCTCTCAGATCTCTCCGCTCCTCAAATCGGAGCGATCGTAGTTCGCGAAGCCGTGAAGCGCGTTCAGCTCGATCCTCAACAAGTGGACGAATGCATCATGGGCAACGTCCTCTCCGCCGGACTGGGGCAGAATCCCGCGCGGCAGGCTGCCATCTTCGGACGTCTCGCTCCTGAAGTGGGTGCCATGACTATAAACAAGGTTTGCGGCTCTGGGCTCAAGGCAGTCGCGCTCGCGACGCAAGCCATCCAGACCGGCAACAGTTCCATCGTGGTTGCCGGCGGTATGGAATCCATGACCAATGCACCTTACTTGCTGCCGCAGGCGCGCAAAGGCTACCGCCTCGGCAATGCGCAGGTAGTCGATTCTATGGTGAACGATGGCCTCTGGGATATTTACAACAACTACCATATGGGCATCACGGGCGAAAACGTGGCCGAGAAGTATGGCATCACCCGTGAGGAGCAAGACCAGTTCGCCGTGAACTCGCATCGCAAGGCCGTGGCGGCCATCAAAGAATGCCGCTTCAGGTCGCAGATCGTACCCGTGGAATTGCCGTCAAAGAAAAAAGGCGAAGCCCCGGTGATCTTCGATAAAGACGAATCCCCGCGCGAAGACACCACGATTGAAATTCTGCGTGCGCTCAAGCCCGCTTTTAAAAAAGACGGAACCGTCACCGCCGGCAACGCTCCCGGTGTGAACGACGGCGCAGCCGCCGTGGTCGTCACCAGCGCCACTCGCGCCAAAGAACTCGGCGCCAGGCCCATGGTCCGCATCGTCGCGCAAGCCACCAGCGGCGTCGAACCCAAATGGGTGATGATGGCCCCCGTGGGAGCTGTGCGCACGATTTGGGAGAAGACCGGCTGGAAGAACGAAGACGTCGATCTCTACGAACTGAACGAAGCGTTCTCGGTGCAGGCGCTGGGGGTAATGCGCGAGCTCGGTCTCGATCCCAACAAGGTCAATGTGAACGGTGGCGCGGTTGCCATCGGGCATCCCATCGGAGCCAGTGGCGCGCGCGTGCTGGTCACGCTGATCTATGAAATGATTCGCCGCGACGTGCACCGCGGGATAGCTGCGCTCTGCCTCGGCGGGGGCAACGCCGTGGCGATGGCCATTGAGCGATAAACGATCTAATTGACCGGCCCCACATACTGATCCAGCCAGTTCAGCGTTTCTTTGATCAATTCGTTGCGCGGAATGTTGTGGCCGGTGTCGTAGAGTATGTGCTTCTTTTCCTCTTTCTTCGAGCCGAGCAGGCGATAAAACGGCTCCTGGTTCGACTCGATCGGGAAGAAGAAATCGTAGCGGCCATTCAACATCAATGTGGGCTGCTTTACGCGGGTGATAAAGTTGATCGGGTCGGCCTCAGGCAGTGAACGCTGAAATTCGAGCCCACCGAGAGCGAAAACGTTTACCTTGATGCGCGTTTCGATGGCTGGCACGATCCCGCCCATGGCTGAACCCCAACTGTAGCCGTAGTAAGCGACCTTATTGTGGTCGAGTTCCGGGCGCGTCTCTGCGTAGTCGAGCGCCCGCGACACATCCTTCACCCACATGATGACATGGTCGCGCCACGTGCTGCTCATGTCCGGCACGTCTGACTCCATGCCGTCGCCGCGTTCGTAGGTGCTCTTGTACACCGGATATAGCACTGCCCGGCCACTACGGAGAATAGCATCCAACGCGGCAGCGGAATAAAGGGTGAATTTCCTCAGCTGCAACGCATTGGATCCCGGAAAGAAGACGACCATCTGGAACGGAGGTCTGGCTTTCTTCGGCAGGAACAGGTACGCGGCGGCCTGCTCATCGCCGTAACCCGCTGTATAAGAGATTCTTTCCACTTTCCAGTCTTCCAGTTCTTCACCAAACGGTTCCACGGAAGCCTTCAATGGCTTCTTGTCATAGGTGTATTGGCCGCTGTACGCCTTGAACAATTCTTCCGACGCCGGCTTCTCTTTCGATAGGTCCCGCCTGGGCATGCTCATCACGTCGAAAGCGACCTTGGGAATCGCCGCATCGATGTACTTCACACAGCGAAACCCAATATTTGACGCCCGCAGAAACGGCGACTGCGCGTCAGGATCGACGAACATGTAATTAGGCTCGTCCCAGGCCCCGCCCAGCACATAGCGCTTGCCCGCGTCGGCTTCGGTCGCGATCCACTCTTTCACATTCCCCGCCATGTCATAGCCGCCCCAGGGGCTCATCCCGGGTTTGCTGCCGACCGGCAGAACACCGGAGCCGCCGAAATTGCTGAGCGGTACGCTATAGGCTGCGGAAAACGGTCCCGCCGCCCGGTTCCAGTGATAAATGGTCGGCAAGCTCTTGCCGGCAAACTCGGCATAAGCCGCAGCCTCGTACCAACTGATTCCGGTGACCGGAAAGTCGTCCGGCCCTTTCGGGTATTCGCCCTGAATCCAATCCTTCGGTCCTGCACGCCCGGCGCTATCGCGGAACTCCTTCACTGCGTCATCCCAGGAAAGGCGTTTGCCCTCGCGCTCGAAATCAACTTTCCAATATTCGCGCTTCTGATATGCACCCTGGTCAACGAACTGCTTGTACTGGCGATTGGTCACTTCGTACCGGTCGATCCAATAATCTTTCAACGCCAACTCGGGCATACCCTCATAGCCGGGGATGTACAGCGTCTTGGGATATTTGTCGGGGGAAACTCGGACCATCCCCTCAGGAATTTTCGCGGCTTCATCCAGGGTAATATTTGCCTCAACCGAGTCACCTACGCTGAAGGCGCGTCCCACCAGTGCGATTGTCGTGCGAAGAACTGTGCCGAACCCCGGTTTTTCAATCTTCCAAACGAACATTCCACGCGGCTGCCGCACGTTTTTAAACGGAGTTGTCCCCACCGGCTGCCAGGGTGCACTGGCATCGGTATAGTCTTTGCGGTAAATGTCGGCGCCGGAGGGTACCGTATCCACCGAAAGCTGGTACGAAATTACCGGCCACAGTTTCGCCAGCGAGGCATCACCCGAAATCGCTCTCTCTGCCTTTGACGCCAGCGCAAATGCATCCCCGAATTTCCCCTGATCTGCTAGTTGCGCAATTTGTGGCAAAGCCACTTCGCGCGCCCAACGCTGATCGCGATAGCGCGTGACCAGCCAGGTTGCTCCGGCGCCAACGAGGACCACCGCCAGCAGCAATGGAACCAGCACTCGCGGGCGCTGTACCTCTCTGGCAATTCGCGCCGGGCTGAGCACCGCGCCTGATTGAGGGAACAGCAGGTCACGACACTGCCGCAGTTCGTGTGCGAGTTCGGCGCCGGAGGCGTATCTCGACGCGGGGTCTTTCGCCAGGCAGCGAGAAACGATCCGGCGAACCTCCGGCGGAACATCTCGCTAGACTTCGCTCAGAGGTTTGGGATCGTCACGCGTGATTGCCGAAAGCAAAGCAGCACTGGATTGGCCTTCGAAAGCTCTGCGCCCGGTCAGCATCTCGTAAAGTACCGAACCGAAGCAGAAAACGTCGCTGCGTGAGTCGATCGGTTTTCCTTCCGCCTGCTCCGGCGACATATACGCGACCGTGCCCACGATCATCCCAGGCGTCGTCGCCATGGTCATTGCTTCGCTACCCGGCGCCGAAGCTGGCTCGGTAAGTTTGGCCAGGCCGAAATCCAGTACCTTCACCAGCCCGGTTTCATCCACCATGATGTTTGCGGGTTTCAGGTCACGATGCACGATGCCGGCAGCGTGCGCACGCGCCAGCGCCTCGGCAATCTGCACCGCGTACTGCGAAGCCGGATCGGTTGCCATGCCGCCGGGGGGAATCAATTTATCCAGAGTTTTCCCGCTGACGTACTCCATGACCATGAAGTCAACGCCCGCCTGTGAGCCGATGTCATGGACGACGCAGATGTTGGGATGTTGCAGCCCGGAGATGGACCGGGCTTCTTGCTCGAAGCGCGCCTTCAGTTCTGGGTTGGAGGACAGATGAGCCGGCAGGATCTTGATCGCTACAGCACGTTGCAGCCTGGTGTCACGAGCGCGATACACCTCTCCCATGCCGCCTGCGCCCAGAAGGGCGACGATTTCATAAGGTCCGAGTTTTGTACCCGGGACAAGTGCCATCGACAGGCGATTATACCTGCGGCGTCCGTCGATTCGCGAAATAGGCTCTCGAGGAGGATCTCACTGGGAGAGGTCTCTCCGTGTGGAAATACTTTTTGTAGGCCGCGATCCAGTCCCGTGGCAATGTCGTGCTGGGCCGTGGACAGGTCGAGCGTACCGGCGCAGACCATTTGGTGCAATTGTTCCTCTAACGCAACTACCCCCATGCGGGTCGAGATTGAGAACGGTATCTGGTTGAGGGCAACGTTTGGAGGCATCGGCTTAGTTCCTAAAGTATATATTCTAGAATCGTCCCCTTTGTTCAAGGGTTTGCAATCGCTCTTTCTTGAATTTTCCTCATGAGATTGAAAAAAAGACTGAAAAAAAAGGTGGGAAACTGAATTTTCAACGTGAGGGCGAAACAAGGTGTGGCGCCCTATTCCGGGTCGCGATGCCCATTGGGTGACGACTAAAGATGAAGAAAGCGCAAATCATTGCTGTCCTCTTGTGGGCCGTTCCCATGTTCTCGCAAAGCTACACCGGGGAATTGCGTTTAACGGTCACCGATCCCGCTGGGTTGGGGTTGAAGAGCACCGTGCAACTCGTCAGCCAAGGCAATGACTATCGCCAAACCATCACGACCGACGAGCAGGGCAATCTGGATGCCAAGCGCCTGCCCTATGGAATCTACCAGGTCCAGATTCGAGTGCCGGGCTTTGCCCAAGTTTCCGAGTCGGTGGAAATACGATCCGCTCTCCCATTGGACCGCACGATTCGGCTGAAGATAGCTTCCGTCTCCGAATCGGTGAACGTCAGCGCGCCTGCCACCCTGGTCGATCCTTACCGGGCAGGTTCGGTGAATGAAATCGGTTCCGAGACGATTGAGAATCGACTGACCGCGCTGCCCGGCCGTTCTATTCAGGACCTGGTGAATTCAGAACCTGGCTGGCTTTACGAAGGCAATGCCGTGCTCCACCCGCGCGGATCGGAATATCAAACGCAATTTGTAGTGGATGGGATTCCCCTCACCGACAACCGTTCGCCGAGTTTTGGCCCGGAACCCGTCGAAGCCGATGACGTGGACTCGCTCAACATTTACACCGCCGGCATTCCCGCGGAATATGGCCGAAAGATGGGCGGGGTGGTGGAGGTCAACACCCTCAGGAACCAAGACCCAGGATTTCACGGGCAACTCACCCTCTACGGCGGCAGCTACGAGTCGGCCGGGGCCAGCACCCAGGACCAGTACACATGGAAGGGAAATACGTTTGGCATCAGCGCCTCCGGCGACATGACGGCCCACTATCTCAATCCGGTGGTCCCTGAGAATTACACCAACCATGGCACCTCCGGCAATTTTTCGGCCAGCTATGAGCGTGAGCTCACGCCGAAAGACCGTCTCACTCTGATTGCCCGGCACGAACTCGCGCGCTATCAAATCCCCAACGAACTGGTACAGCAGAACGGAGCCTATCTACCGAACGCGAACAACACCACCGGCTGTCCACTCGCGCCCCCGGAGCCGAGCGATTGCGTGTTCGTTCCCGGGGGACAGTTGCAGACCGGCGATAACTTTGAAACCATGGGGATCGCCTCCTACCAGCACATTTTTTCCTCCGATGCGATCGGCTCGCTGCGAGGAATGGTCCGCGATAACTCCACCGATTTCTTTTCCAACCTGTCCTCCTGGCCCCTCAACGCCGCCCAGCACAACGACTTCAAGGAGATCTATTTCCACGGCAGCATCTCCATTCATCATGGCAGGCAGGAATTTAAGGCGGGTATTGAATCCGATGCGATCTTTCTCCACGAAAACACCAGCTACGTGATCCCCGACTGTGCGAATCCCACCGATCCGCGATGTCCTATCAATCTGGGGATTCTCGATTCCGGCGCGCCCAGGTTTGCTTTTCAAGGCCACCGTCCGGATCTTGAACAAGCGGCCTATGTTCAGGGTTTAATCCGCCTCGGCAACTGGACGGTCAGCGCCGGACTGCGCTGGGACCACTATCAGTTGCTGGTGAACCAGAACGCGGTGAGTCCGCGTGTCGCCATCGCGCGCTACTTTCCTTCCGCCGGCGTCAATGTTCACTTCTCCTATGACCGCATCTTCCAGACACCATCGTTCGAAAACATACTTCTAGCCAGTTCTCCGGCTGCCGAGGCCATCGACACCAGCGTGCCCACACTGCAGTTGCCGGTCCAGCCTTCCCACGGGAATTATTTCGAATGGGGAGCCACGAAAGCATTCTTCGGAAAACTGCGGTTGGATGCCAATGCGTTCCGTCGTGACGTGAACAATTATGCCGATGACTCCCAAATCCTGAGTACCGGGATCAGTTTTCCCATCGCATTTGAACACGCCATTCTTTACGGCGCGGAAGGCAAGCTGCAACTCCTCGAATGGAAGGGGTTCTCAGGCTTCGCCAGCTACTCCTACATCGTCGGGAATGCCTGGTTCCCGGTGACCGGCGGACTGTTCCTGGGCGATGATGCGATCAACCCCACCACCGGACATTTCCCCGACGCCCAAGATCAGCGGAATACCGTGCATGGCCGTGTCCGCTATCAGGTGGTCCCGCGCATGTGGGTCGCTTTGGGATGTGATTACAACACCGGGCTGCCGTTTGAACCGGATTTGACCCCGCAGCAATATGCTACGGAATACGGGCAAGTAGTGGTGAATCACCTCAATTTCAGTCGCGAGCGCATCCATCCGTGGTTTACGCAAAATGCTTCGGTGGGCGTCGATCTCTACCAGCGGGAAAAACGCTCGGTACGCTTTCAGGCCGACGTCGCGAATCTGAGCAACACGCTCGAAGTAATCGATTTCGGCGGGCTCTTCTCCGGTAACGCCATCGGACCGGCGCGGCAATATACCTTTCGCCTTGTAACCACCTTCTAGAACCGGGTCCCCAGGACGCCGAGAGCGGCTCTATACTGACATCTGGGTAAGAATGCATGATGGGACCAAGAACACTCCGCTTTTGTTTGTTGACGGTTATCGTAATCGCCCCAATCGCGAGAACCCTCGGGACAGACTCCCCCAAAGTTCCGACCAACGTTGCCTACGTGAGCGAGGAGGAGGGCGGGGTCAGCGTGATCGACCTGAGCACGCTGAAGGTGATCCGCCGGGTCCAACCAAGTGATATCGCGCCACGAGGCCTGGCGGTAACGTTCGATGGAAAATACGTCATCACCTCGAACAAAAACACAAGCGATGGTGCAATCTTCAGTACGGCGGATTTGAGCTTGCTTAGACGAATCCACATCGGTCAGAGCCCTGAGTTCATCAAAATCAATCCTGCTGGCGACCGACTTTTTGCAACTTTCGAACCTACGTCGGAAGGCGGACCTCCCGGAGCTTCAAAAGCCAGGAACGACCGCGATGACAAAAATGGACCGCCCGCTCAGATCGCTTCGTTCCATATCGGAGATTGGGTCCCCGGCCCGGTTTCTACTGCCGGACAGGAAACCGAAGGCATCGAATTCTCGCGCGATGGCAAGCTGATGCTGGTCGCCAACGAATCGCAAGAAACCATCGGAGTGTTCGAGGAAGCCAGTGGGCGTCATCTGCGAGACGTCGACCTGAAGTCCTACGGAATCCGTCCGCGAGGCCTGAGAATTTCGCCGCAGGGTGATAAGTACGCGGTGACGATGGAGAGCTCGGGGACGTTACTGACAATGGACCCTAGCCTCAAGGTAATCAAGTCTGTGGCAACGGCAGCGAAACCCTACGGAGTCGCGTTCGACCGCGCGGGCAAGCGCATCTTCGTTTCCGCCGCACAGGCGGGGAAACTCCAGGTGTTTTCGGCCGATTCTCTGCAACTCCTCGCGGAAGTGCCTACCGGCAAAAGATGCTGGCACTTCACATTTACTCCCGACGATTCCAAGGTCCTGTTGGCCTGCGGGCGGTCGAACAACATCGTTGTGATCGACGCCAATTCGTACCAGCAGGTCGGGACCATCGAAGGGTTCAAACTGCCCTGGGGCATTGTGACCTATCCCAGGTCTTACGGAAGTTTGGGTCTGCCGTGAGGTAGCGGTTACGAAGATGAAGGGAAGAGACGAGAACCGCGGATAGGCTGGTCCGGGACTTGACATCTACTCCGCCCTCAACGTGATCGCCGGATCGACTTGTGACGCCCGCCATGCGGGAACCCAGCATGCAATAGCTGACACCCCTGCCAGCAGGGCGATCACGCCGAGATACGTGACCGAATCAAGCCGGGACACTGCGAAAAGCAGCGTGATCAGGGCTCGGCTCGCGACCGCCGCCCCACCCAGCCCGATCACGACGCCGAACCCGGTAAGCGTCATCCCCTGGCGAACGATCAAGCCGAGAATGTTCCCCGGGGTCGCCCCCAGCGCCACTCGCACGCCGATCTCGCGCGTGCGCTCGGTGACGCTGCCCGATAAGACGCCATAAATTCCTGTGGCTGCGAGCGCCAGCCCTACTAGGCCAAATGCCTCGAACAGAACTAGCACAAAACGCCGTTCAGCTTCTGACTTGGCGAGCAGGTTGTCCATGGTGGCGACCCGCACGATCGGCTGGTCCTTGTCCACCGACCAGACCGCCTGCCTGACGGCGGGAGCGAGCGCCGCTGCATCGCCACGAGTGCGAACCACCAGCGACTGCACGTTGTCTACCCAGGACCATTGCGTTGAAGAGGTTTAGAACGCATCCGAATCGTTCAGGGCAAGCAAAGCCTGCCTCACATCGCCGACCACGCCCACGATCGTCCCCCACGGCCGGTCCGCGTGGCCAATGTCAGGACCAATGCGGACCCGTTGTCCGAGCGGGTCTTGATTGGGAAACTTTCGCTTGGCGAATGATTCGCTGATCAGAACTGCCTGTGGCGCTCCGATGACGTCATGGTCGTTCAGCAAACGCCCCCGGCGAAGCGGAATGTGCATGGTTTCGAAATAGTCTGGACTTACCGCGTAGCGAAATCCGTTGTCGCCATTGCCGGTCGCGTCCGTCTCGAACTGTATGCCGTAAGATTCAGAATCCCCGCTCAAGGGCAGCTGGCTGGTCAATGCCGCGGTCGTTATGCCTGGAAGTTGCCGCACTGCGTCGAGGACCTGACTGAGGAACCGCGCCCGCGCGTTGTCGGTGTCATACCGACGGCTCGCCTCTTGCACCTGCATGGTGAGGACGTGGGAAGCCTCAAATCCCGGATCGATGGCAAATAGGCGCTGCAAACTGCGAAACAGCAATCCGGCGCTCACGAGTAACACCAGCGCCAGAGCTACCTCCGCCACCACGAGCGTGCGGAGCGTAAATCGATGTCCACTGGCAGTGCGCTTTGAACTCTCCTGTGCTCCGATATGCAGATCACCGCGAGAAGCGTTGAGTGCTGGAATCAGTCCGACTCCGAAGCCCACCAGGAGTGTGATACCGAATGCGAAGCCAAATACAGCGCTGTCGACGTGCATCGCGTTTACGCGTGGCAGTTCGGCGGGGCTGAATGCGACCAGGGCTCGCACACCAAATTGGGCCGTCATCAAACCGAATGCTCCGCCCAGCGCGGCTAGCAGCAAACTCTCCGTGAGCAACTGACGGACTAATCGTGATCGTGCGGCGCCCAGCGCAGCGCGCATGGCAAACTCGCCACGCCGCTGTGCGCCACGGGCCAGCAGCAGGTTCGTAACGTTGACGCAAGCGATGAGCAACAGCAGAACCACCGCACCCAGAACCGCAAGCAGCGCCGGTTTGACGCCACTGGTGACATCGTCCTGAAGTGAATTGGTGGCAACCCCGTCCTTGATTGATGCCCATGACGGCCGAGGGAATTCGGGAATTGAGGTGCGAGCGATTCGATCGAGATCACTCCTCGCCTGGCCTATGTTGACGCCTCTCCGCAACCGTCCGATCATCTGCAGGTGGTGGCCCCATTCTCGAGTCTCAATGGAAGCGGCATTGGTTCTGTCATACTGCAATGGCGCCCAGGCGTTGGCGGAGGGAAGTAAAACATTGTCGAACTGGGCCGGCATCACACCAATCACGGTATAGCTGTCGTCGTTGAGCTTGACCTGCCGCCCGACAATGGCATTGTCAGCGCCGAAACGCCGCCACAGCCCATTGCTAAGGATCACAACCTTCGGGCCGTTAAGCACATCGTCCGCAGGGTTGAAGTCCCGGCCCAATGTTGCAGACACTCCTAACACGCGGAAGTAGTCGGCGCTTACTCGCTGGCCATCAAGCCGCTCCGGCCGATCGGCCCCGGTAAGAGTCGGTTGCCAAGGGTCGGCGACCGCCAGCGTTTCGTAGGAACGGTTTCGCTCGGCCAGTTCGCGATAGGTGTGGAACGTCTGGGCGATGCGGGTGCCGTCATCGCTGATGTAAGAGATCATCACGATCCGGCCGGCGTCCGGATAGGGCAGAGGTTCGAATAGAATCGGGTTCACCGCGCTGAAGATCGCCGTGCTGGCCCCAATGCCAAGCCCTAATATTAGGATGGCTGTGCCAGCGAAGCCCGGATTCTTTCTCAACTGCCGAAGGGCATAGCGAAAATCCTGCACTGCATTCTCGAAGCGAAATCCAACCACATCAACACTCTCGTCCCTCAACCGGGCGGCATTTCCAAACTGGCGCCGCGCAGCGTACTTCGCCTCCTCGGCAGACACACCTTCCGCTTGCAGCGCTTTCTCCTGTTGTTCGCGATGGAAGGCTATCTCTTCTTCCAGTTCCCGGTGAAAGCGTTCCCGCGTGAACAAGATGCTCAACTTCTTGAAGAAGCGAATTATGGCGTCCATCCTCGCCTCCTATGCGTCTTGCAGTACGCGGCCGATGGCCGCGATCATTCGCTCGAATTGGGAGAGCTCAAGCCCCAGCTGTTTCCGCCCTAACCCCGTTAAGGAGTAATAGCGCGCCCGCCGGTTGGTCTCGGTTTTCTTCCATTCTGCTTTGACCCACCGTTGCAGCAGCAGCCGTTGCAGCGCGGGGTAGAGTGATCCCTCTTCGACGGTCAGCACATCCTCAGAAAGGCGCCTGATGGAAAGCGCAATCCCATAGCCGTGCAACGGCGTGCGGGTCAAGGTTTTCAGGATCAGCATGTCCAGCGTGCCCGGCAGTAATTCGGACTTCTTGGCCATGCGTTGATATATAGATTATCTATGGATAGATTGTCAATGGTATAAAAAAGACAACTCCAGGAACCCAGCAGGGAAGAGCAAACTCTATTTCTTAAGTCCTTCGAGCCAGTTCACCACCAGCGTGAGGTTGGAGGAATTCTGCACTGGGGCTTGGATCATCACAAAGCGTTGGCCGTCGGTCGTGGCCTCGAACAGGCCGGGTCCCACGGGCTGCGTAGAGAACAGAGTTTGCGGTTTGCCCAGCTCGATGCTGTCGCCATGCCCCGTGGCTTCCACTGAGATCATACGTGCGTGGTCGTCCAGGTAAAGAATCTCTTTCCCGTTGCCGCCCCATACTGCCGCAATCCCGTCTCCCACCAGAAACTTGCCCCCAGGTTTGGGAAACGCCACGACATAAACCTGGCTATGTCCGGTCTCGAACGACTCATAAACCATCCACTTGCCGTCGGGCGAAAACACGCCGTTGCGGGTGTTGAATTTCTCCTGGATGAAGGGGTATGGTTTGTGGTCGCCGGACATCGGCATCACCCACACGTCGTAGTGGCCGTTCACTAAGCCTTCGTAAGCCACGTACTTCCCGTCTGCAGACCAACTACTCGGATATTTGTCCGAATCATCGTGATAGAGCAGTTCTTCCTGGCGGGAGCCATTGGCCGGCCGGATGTACAGGTCGATCCGCCCATTGCGTCCGGAGTCAAAAACAATGGTGTTCCCATCCGGAGACCAGGTGGGATCGTCATCTCTGGATTGCGAGAAACTGAACTGCGACTTGGTGCCGCGGGCCACGTCGTAAATGTAAAGCTCGAGATGCCCGTTGGCGTCCGCCTTGGCAGCTGCGACTTTCTTCCCGTCCGGTGAAATATGCAAGTCCTGGAATGTCCCGGTGTCAATGACGTCGCCCTTCTTTCCGCTGCGGTCGTACCATGCCAGGTCGAGAGTGGCCGCCTGTCCGCCTACGAAGATCAACTTGCCATCATGTGAGAGCGAGAATGCCGCTCCTCCTCGGGCGTCGCCGCGAATCTGCTCAGCTATGGGAACGGGGCTCCCGGTCAATTTGAGTTTCTTCTCATCGAAACCCTGGGCCATCAGATTCCCGCCGCGAACGTAGACCACATATCCGTTGGCATATTCACCACGGTAGTCCGCGCCCGTCAAGGTTGTATCCTGCTGCGAATCGAGTGCGCCGAGATGAATACTTCCCCTCGCTCCGGCCGAGGCGTTACGTACAAACTGGAAAAAGAGAAAGTGCCGTCCGTCTGGCAGAAATGCGGGCCAGCGCTGGGAAGCGGCTACCGTACCAGCGGTGATCGCGGTACCTTCCTTCTGTTGACCCACCGCCGGGGATGGAGTTCCACCAGCTGCCGGAATGCGCAGCAGCGGAGAGGTTGGATTGGGAGCGTACAGAATCGTCCCTTCCGCTCCCCAGGTTCCACCGCGAGTATCAGAGGCGTCAGCCAAGGTCTGTACCGCCCCGCCGCCGGCATCAATGACCTTGAGTTTTCCTTGCGCAAAGAACCCCAGGCTCCGGCTATCGGGCGACCAGAAGGGAAAACTGGCTTCCTCGGTTCCCGCCAACGGCTGAGCTGCCGTCGAATCCAGCGGGCGAACCCAAAGTTGCGGCGCCATCCCCGCAGTCGTTGCCACAAACGCCAACTTGGTCCCGTCGGGCGAAATGGCAGCGCTCATCGGATCAAAAGTGTGCTGCTCCGGTGGCAGAATGCTGACTCGCAAGGGATGTGCCGGCACCGGCGCGCGTAACACAAAGCCCACTGCGAATACGATGGCCGCCGCAATCCCCAACCCGGCCACGACCCAAGCCAACCTCTGCGATGCCTTTCGTTTTGCCACCACCGGCGCTGGTACGCCCGCCTGCGAACCGCCCTCGGCAATCCACTCCAGTTGCAACTTAACGTCGTGCGCGCTCTGGATGCGTTCTTCGCGCTCCTTCGCCATGCAATAGCGCACCAGTCGGTCCAGCGCCGGAGGGGTCATGGGCGCTGCTTGTGCGAGCGGCGGCGGTTCGGTCGCCAAAATGGATGCAATCACGCTGGCCTGGGTCTTGCCTGCGAACGCCCGCTTGCCGGTGGCCATTTCGTACAGCACGCAGCCCAGTGCAAAGATGTCGCTGCGCGCGTCCGCTTCGCTGCCTTCAATCTGCTCCGGCGCCATGTACTGAAACGTGCCCACGATGGTGCCTTCGACCGTCAGCGCCTTGGGCGTGGTCATGGCGGTCAGGGCGCTGGAACTCGGCGTTTTCGCCTGCGCCTGCTTGGCCAGCCCGAAGTCCAGCACCTTGGCTCCGGCTTTGGTCAGCATGATGTTTCCCGGCTTCAGGTCGCGATGGATCACTCCCATCTGGTGCGCCTTATCCAGCGCATCCGCCACCTGGGCCCCGTAGCGCAGTACTTCTTCAAGCGTTAGCGCGCCGCGGACCAGACGCGCATCCAGCGTCTCTCCTTCCAGGCATTCCATCACCAGGTAGTCAAAGCCATCCTGGGAGCCAACGTCATAGAGCGCGCAGATATTGGGATGAGAAAGTTGGGAGATGGTCCGCGCCTCGCGTTCGAAGCGCTCCTTCAAGCTGGGACTGGAGACAAAATGCCCGGAGAGGACCTTGATGGCCACATCGCGGTCGAGACGGGTATCGCGCGCGCGGTACACTTCACCCATACCGCCCGCGCCCAGCGGGCCAACGATTTCATAAGGGCCGAGTTTCGTGCCAGAGGCTAGAGCCATGCGTGCGTGGAATTATAGCCCAAAGAGGTTGCGCCGGTGATTTTGCAGGCTTCAATGGCGGCTCTACGGAGGGGGATCCCCGGATGTGGGAGGTGGAATTCGCTTCATCCCACGGGCAGCGTCACTGTAAACACAGCCCCGCCGCCCGGTCCAGACGCGGCCTCCACATTCCCGTTATGTTCCCGCATGATCGCTTTGCAGATGCTGAGACCCAAGCCGGTGCCGCGTCCCGGGCGTTTTGTCGTATAGAAAGGATCGAAAATGTTGGGCAGAATGTCGGGCGGAATTCCCGGCCCATCGTCCTGAAAGATCACCGCCACCCACTTATCGCGCTTCTCCAGCCGGATACGCAATGTACCCCGGTCGCGCACTTCGCGCATGGCCTGCTCGGAATTCAGGATCAGGTTGAGGAACACCTGCATGAGCTGGTGCGCATCCCCGGTCACGGAAGGAATGGAATTCTCCCGCAGAAAATCCACTGTGATGTTGCTCTTGCGCAACGAATACGCGTGCAGATGTAGCGTCCTTTGCACCAGCTCTCCCAGATCGATGGCAGCTTTGCCAGGTGCCGGCGGCCGCGAGAAGTACATCAGGTTCTGGACAATTTCCACCGCGCGCCGCGCCTGCTGCTGCAACATCTCCAGCTGTTTGCGGGCCGCCTCCGCGGGCTGCGAATCCTGCAACAGCTCGCTCATCCCCAGAATCCCAGTGAGCGGATTGTTCAACTCATGGGCAAATCCTCCGATCATCTGCCCCATGGCCGCCAAACGCTCGCTCTGGATGATCTGCTGCTCCAGTTTCTTTTCCATCGTGATGTCGCGCACCGAAACGATCACGCCGCTCAATTTCCTCTCGGCATCGAACAGTGGACTGGCCGAGGCGCGCATGGTCCGCCAGCTTCCATCGCGGTGGCGGGCGCCGCATTCGCAGGTGCCGAATTGCCGCCGCCCTGCAATCAGGTCGCGCACCAGCGTCAGTAGTTCGGCGGAATAGCCCTGTCCCGATTCGACTTTTTTCTTCAACAGCTCTTCCGGTGTGTAGCCCAGCAGGTCGCGGACGCGTGAGCTCACGAAGCTGTAGCGCTCGTCGAGATCGACGACCAGAATCAAGTCAGGGAAACTCTCGAGCAAGTCGCGCTGAAACTCCTCCTGCCGCCGCAGGGCTTTTTCCATCTCGCGCCGCTCCGTAACGTCAACCAGCGTCCCCTGGTAGCGCACGATTTTGCCCGAGTTGTCCCAAACCGCCCGCGAAGTATCAAGAAAAGTTGCCAGGCCACCGGCTTTGCGGCGCAGCGTGATCTCTCTCGCGCGTACGCCCCCCTGATCGTCCGCAGTCCGTCCCAGCACCGGATTTTGATTGGGATCGGAGTTCAGTGCCTTGGGATCGAGGCCCAGCAGTTCTTCCTTGCGTTCATATCCCAGCACTCGCACCAGGGCCGCATTGCCGTCCAGCAGTTTGCCTTCCGGAGTGCTGAAGTAAACGCCCTCTTGCAACGTCTCGAACAGCTCGGTGAAACGGCGCTCTTTTTCGTGCTCTTCGGTCACGTCGCGGGCCAGCATGCTTACGCCCACAACCTCATCGCCCTTCACGATGGCGTTGACCACACAATCAAAGTACAGGGTGCGCTTGCTCGATTTCAGTCGCACCTGCACCGTTCCCGACCAGCGATGCTTCTCCAGGAAACGGCTTAGACCACGCTCCACATCCTCGCGCTTCGGCTCATCGAGGAACTCGTCGAGCTTGTGGCCCACGACCTCGGTGTAAGGGATATCCAACAGTTCTGCCATGCGACGGTTTACCGTGCGCAACTTGCCATCCAGCGAGACGGCAAAGGCCACGTCGTCGAAGGAGTCAATCAGTTCCTTGAAGCTGCGTTGCGAACGCGCGATCAGCTGCCCCAATTGATCGAGTTGCTGTTCGCTGGGAGTGCTGGCGCGCTCCTGCAAGTCTCGCACCAAGGCCTTGAGTTCCGTCACCCGCTTGCGGCGGCCGTAGGCAAAACCCGCAAATGCAATGGCGACGCACAATAGGCCAATAGAAAGCAGACCCAGATGGTAGGGGAGATTTTGTAGACGTTCCCAGGACTCAGCCGCCAGCGCGGTGGCCATAAGCACCAGGAACAGCAGCGCCGTTCGCCACAGCCAGTTTTCTTCCTTTTCCAGGTGGCTGGGAGTGCGGACCTGTCCCGGTTGTTTTTCTTCCTCTGCCATAAGTTGCGATTGCTCTTACTACGGTGAGCCGCATCTGGCAGCTAGGCCGTAAATGAATCGTAGTGCACGTGACAAACGCAAACAACCGGAGGGATAGTGGACAGTTTGGTTCACACTTAACCTGGTTCAAACATAACTTTGGGTCACTGGTCACCGTTTGGCTGTGATCGCAGTCACTAAGAGTTCTTGGCGGAAAAGGCTAAGTTCGAAGTTACGGGTGTAGGCGGAGCCTTGCGGCTTACAACCGGGATTTTCCCCAAACATAACACCATGCTCTACAAGACCATGAGCGCGGCGGTGTATGGCATCGACGCCAACATCATCGAGGTCGAAGTCGATGTCTCTGGCATCAAGCTCATGGAAGACCATTTCCATACCGTCGGCCTGCCCGATGCCGCGGTGCGCGAAAGCCGCGACCGGGTGCGTTCCGCGCTCCGCAACTGTGGTTTCGACATTCCCTCCACCCACATCACCGTCAATCTCGCGCCCGCCGATATCCGCAAGGAAGGCTCGGGCTTCGACCTTCCCATGGCCTTGGGCATCTTGGGCGCCTACGGAGGGCTTAATAAAAAGGAGGTCCCGGACTGCCTGTTCGTAGGCGAGTTGTCGCTCGACGGCGGAGTTCGCGGCGTCCGCGGTGCCCTACCCATCGCCATTGAGGCTCGTGGCCGAAAGATTGCGCGGTTGGTGGTCCCCGAACTCAACGCCCGGGAAGCCGCCATGGTCGGGGGTGTCGATGTCTATCCCGTGAAGTCGCTGCTCGACGTGATCCGCTTTGTGAACACCGGCAATGGAATCACGCCGCTCAAGGTGGATGGCCAAACCCTGCTCAACGAAGCTGCCCATTACACCGTAGATTTCAAAGATGTGCGCGGCCAGCAAACCGCCAAGCGCGCCTTGGAAGTAGCCTGTGCCGGCGGCCATAACCTCCTGATGATCGGCCCCCCCGGATCGGGCAAGACCATGCTCGCCAAGCGCATGCCGACCATCCTGCCTCCGTTCACCTTTGAAGAAGCCCTGGAGACGACCAAGATTCACAGCGTGGCCGGCGTACTCGATGCCGGAGCTGGTCTGGTCGGCGTTCGCCCCTTCCGCTCGCCCCACCACACGATTTCTGACGCCGGCCTGATCGGCGGCGGCGCCGTGCCTCGTCCCGGCGAAGTTTCGTTGTCGCATAACGGAGTGCTTTTTCTCGACGAGCTTCCGGAGTTTCCCCGCAACGTGCTCGAAGTGATGCGCCAGCCGCTCGAGGACGGCAACGTCTGCATCGCGCGGGCGGCAATGTCTCTCACCTTTCCCGCCCGCTTCATGCTGGTGGCGGCCATGAATCCTTGCCCCTGCGGTTTCTTCAACGATGCCACCCGCGATTGCCGCTGCACTCAGCCCATCATTCAGCGCTATATGTCGAAGATCTCCGGACCGCTGCTCGACCGTATTGACGTTCACATCGATGTGCCTGCGGTGAACTACAAAGAAATCCGCTCGAAAACTGAACCGGAAAACTCCGCCGCGGTTCGTGAACGAGTGGTGAGGGCACGCGAAGCCCAGCTGCGAAGATTCGCCGCTACCCCACTCGACAAGCTCTACTGCAACGCGCAAATGGCGCCCGCCACATCCGCACCTTCTGCGAACTCTCGGCCGACTGCGAGCGCCTGCTGGAGCGTGCCATGTTGCAACAAAGCCTGACCGCCCGCGCCCACGACCGCATCCTCAAAGTAGCCCGCACCATCGCCGACCTGGAAGGCGTCCCCGGCATTGAACCGAAACACATCGCCGAAGCCATTCAATACCGGACGCTGGATAGGACGTTCTGGGCGTGAGTTCGTGAAACGGGAAGCTGCGGAGCAGCGCAAGAATAAAGCCCACGCCGCAAGGCGTGGGTGACGGGGAAGAATCAAAGCTGCGGAGCAGCGCAAGAATAAGGCCCACGCCGTAAGGCGTGGGTAGGAAGCGAAACGAAGTAGAAGCCCCGTAGGGGCGTAAGAACATCGGCCACACCTGCACAAATCTCCTCATTCATCTCATCTTCAGCACCAAACAACGCGCCCCATTCATCACCACCGAAATCGAATCCGATCTCCACGCCTACCTCGGCGGGATCATCCGCGAAATCGGAGGTGTGGCCCTCGCAATCAACGGAACCGCCGATCACGTGCACATCCTGACGCGCGTGCCGGCAAAACAATCCGTCGCCGATCTTGTCTGCCTGACGAAGACCAACTCATCCCGCTGGGTCCACGAACGCTGGCCCGATCGTCGCGAGTTCGGCTGGCAAACCGGCTACGGGGCGTTTTCGGTTAGCGAATCGGGAGTAGATGCGGTTGTGGATTACATCGCCCATCAGCAGGAGCATCATAAAAAACAGTCATTTCAAGACGAATTTCTCGCCTTCCTCCGCAAGAACAACCTCCCATTCGACGAACGCTACCTCTGGGATTGAGTTTCTTACGCCCCTACGGGGCTTGCCGACTCGTTTCGAATCTACCCACGGCTTGCGCCGTGGGCTTTATTCTTACGCCGCTACGCGGCTCTGATGCAACTCGATGCACGAAGAAGCAAAACTGCGGAGCAGCGTCAGGCGTGCCCAATAAAGTCTGCCTATAGAGAAAGAAGCTGGGGACGAGCGCCAGAATAAAGCGCACGCCGTGAGGCGTGGGTGACGGGGAAGAATAAAAGCTGCGGAGCAGCGCCAGAATAAAGCCCACGCCGTAAGGCGTGGGTGAAAAGCGGAACGAAGCAGAAGCCCCGTAGGGGCGTAAGAACATGGGCCATACTTCGACAAGTCTCTCCTCGTGCACCAGCCGGGTCGGCCAAACTGCGTGTGTCTACCGTCCTCGCCCTGCAAAAAGGATCAGATTGCCATCGGGATCGCCAACGATGAAGGTGCGAGCTCCCCATGGCTCTGTCTTGAGCGCCTGATGAAATACGAGGCCTGCTGCCTGAAACTCAAGGAAGAGAGGCTTTGCATCATCGAGTGTGATGGATGCTGAGAGCAGATGCTCTCTATCCCGAAGCTCGGGATTGATTGCGGAGTGGGGTAGATATCGGAGATTCAATCTGGCTCCATCCCGAAAGACTTGTCCGTAGAATGGCGGCTCACCATAAACGAAGGCAACCGTAAACCCTAGCTTTTTCGTATAAAACTCACATGACCTTACCACGTCGGCGACAAAGAGCTGGGGTTCGGCGGCAAGAAGTGTCGGTTTGGACAGACTTTCGATATGTAAATCACTCATCGTGTGGACTCCTTTAAGGAGCGCCTCCCAATTCTTGAACCCTCGTTTTTTCGCAATTAACTCTTGTGCGTCAGACAACCTGAAGCTGTGAGCGAGCACAGCCTGATCGGTTAAATGACGGAAACGTGGCAGCAGCGCTCGAATTTGCGCCGCCACCGGATAGTAACCATCACGATGCCAACGCAAATAGAGCTTCGCTTGCTTTTTAAGGTTTTCGAGATCGGGCATAGGGCGGCTCGCTGATTGGTATGTAGGCGGGCATCGCCCGTCCGGCCCGAAGGTCCGTTGCGCCCTACAGCACGGATAAAATGTAAGTTTGCCTGGAGTGCATGTCAAGTGGAGCATACCCCACCGTGGATGCATACTGACCCACTACCCCCGCAAGAAACACCTTGACTCCGCGTTCTCTTTGACGTAGGGTATAGCGTTCCGAAGGCTTAAGTAGCCGATTTCGCCCGACGAACCTCCGCTGACAATCGCGGCTTTTCCCAAATAGTGAGAAACTTTCGGGTCAAGCGGAGCATCTATACGAATAGCCAGAGCTTTCCTGTACAACCCATCTGCAATGTGTAGTTTACGTGCTCTGACCCGAAGCGCGGCAGCACGCAGATGGGCGCTCGACTGGACGGCTCGGATCAGGAAGGACAATCTATCATGCGTTCTGATCGCGTTTTTGATGCTTTACAGACATTACGGAACCGATATATGCTTTGCCAGCTTGCCTCCAAAGCTACCCGGAAGTTTCACAAGCCCAACACCCGCATCCAGGAAACCATGAACGAAGTGTTGGACCGGATCGCAAGCTCGGAACGGCAGACGGTTCTGTCGGAGCCGGAAAACTTCGCCGAGGCGCAACGGCGGGCTGCGTAATCGCAGCCCCGCTTTTCCCCTCGCACGGGCAAGTCTTTCCTGAGTTGACCCTCCTTTTGAAAATTCCCTTCGCAGGTGAACTAGAGAATGACCATCGCAGAATTGAAAGAAAAAAATATAACTGAGCTGACCAAGATCGCCCGATCTTTGGAACTCCCAGGGGCCAGCGGCATGCGCAAGCAGGACTTGATCTTCAAGATCCTGCAGGCACAAAGCGAAAAAGAGGGCCACATCTTCGCCGAGGGCGTGCTCGAAATCCTGCCCGACGGCTACGGCTTCCTCCGCTCGCCTGACTACAACTATCTGCCCGGCCCCGATGACATTTACGTCTCGCCCTCGCAGATTCGCAAGTTTGACCTCAAAACCGGCGACACCATCAGCGGCCAGGTACGTCCGCCGCATGAAGGCGAGAAGTATTTCGCTCTGGTGAAGATCGAAGCCGTCAACTTCGAGTCACCCGACGAGGCCCGCAACAAGATCCTGTTCGATAACCTGACGCCGCTGTATCCGCAGGAACGCCTGAAGCTCGAAACCGTCCGCGAGAACGTCAGCGCCCGGGTGATGGATCTGCTCACACCCCTCGGCAAAGGACAGCGCGGCTTGATCGTTTCGCCGCCCCGCGCTGGCAAGACCATGCTGCTGCAAAACGTCGCCAACTCCATTACGACAAACCATCCCGAAGTTGTGCTGATGGTGCTGCTGATTGACGAGCGTCCAGAAGAAGTGACCGATATGCAGCGCTCGGTCAAGGGCGAAGTGATCTCCTCGACCTTCGACGAGCCAGCAGCCCGCCACGTACAAGTCGCCGAAATGGTGATCGAGAAGGCCAAGCGGTTGATCGAGCACAAGCGCGACGTGGTAATTCTGCTCGATTCCATCACCCGTCTGGCCCGCGCCTACAACACCATCGTTCCGCCCAGCGGAAAAGTCCTATCCGGCGGCGTGGATTCGAACGCCTTGCAGCGTCCGAAACGCTTCTTCGGATCGGCCCGTAACATCGAAGAAGGCGGATCGCTGACCATCATCGCCACCGCGTTGATCGACACCGGTTCCCGCATGGATGACGTGATCTTCGAAGAATTCAAAGGCACCGGCAACTCGGAAATCATCCTGGAACGCAAACTGGTCGACAAGCGCGTGTTCCCGGCGATCGACATTCAGCGGTCCGGCACCAGAAAAGAAGAGCTGCTGATTCCGAGGGAAGACCTGACCCGCATCTGGGTTCTGCGCAAAGTGCTGAACCCGCTGTCGCCCGTCGAAGCCATGGAATTGCTGATCGATAAACTCAGCAAAACCAAGTCGAACAGCGAGTTCCTGGCGAATATGAGCTCGTTGTAAGGTTTCATCGGACCCACGTAGGGGCAGGCGTCCTCGCCTGCCCTTTTTCCTCCCCGAGCTTTCCTCTGCGATCTCAGCGCGCCTTTCTCTGCGTCCTCTGCGGTTAGGTTTTGTTATTTGAATGTACCAAGGTACCGTAGTACAGTATGCGGATGACCCGCGGCCTTATCGTTGAACGTGTCCAAACCGGCGTCCGCATGGAGAAACGCCTGCTCAAAGTCCTCAAGGCGTTCGCTGATTACAAAGACATGACTCTGGGTGATCTGCTCGAAGGCATCGTGCTACACGCTTTTGATGGCAAGGCGCCGTTCAGCCCCGAGTCCCTTCGGCGCATCGCCGATCTCAAGAAGTTTTACGGTTTGAAGCTGACCGCCAGCGCCAGCCATCGCCTGAAGGAAGCCGCTGCGCGGCGAAAAGCTCGAAAGTCCATCCCCAAGACGAGAACAAAGTCATGACCCAGGACGCCAACAAACTCGCCAGAACCGGCCTGCAATGGTCGCTGGGTCTGGTCTTGATCTACGAATGTTCCCGTCTGGTTTTTTCCGCGGGCGCGAAGCATTCCTTTGAGACCACTCACCTGCCGCAGTGGTTCCGCCTTGCCATTGGATCGGTGGAGCTGCTGGGAGCAATTCTGTTCCTGCTTCCGCCCACCGTGCTGGCCGGAGGCCGCCTACTGCTCGCCACGTTTGGGGTCGCAGCCATCGTCCACATCCTTCACGGCCAGCCCGACGTCGGATACTTGGTCATCTACGCGATGGCGGTGCTGACGGTGATGACCGGTCAAGAATAGGCGTCTACCGACAGAAGTTGAATCAAAGACGATCTGGGGGCTACGCTTCTGGTAGTGTGTATTCTTGTCGCCATCTTAGTCGTGCCAGCAACTTGGGTCGCACAATCCGAACGCCTATAATTCAGCTATTCCAGTCCGGTGAGGTGCTCGTGCGATTGCTCGCGACTCTGTTTCTGCTGCTCATACTCGCTTTGCCTGTTTCGTCCCCCGCACAAAACGCCGCTCCCGGCCCGCGCATACACGATCCCAACGCCGCCCCCGAGGATCCCGATCGTCAGGCGCTGGAAAAAGAGATGCTCAAGAAGGCCAATCAAGAGCGGCAAGCTCAACTTCGCCGCGACACTGAACGTCTCTACCAACTGTCCACGCAACTGAAACAGTACGTAGACAAGTCAAACGAGAACACGCTTTCGCTCGATGTCATCAAGAAGGCCGAGGAAATCGAGAAACTGGCCCACAGCGTGAAGGAAAAGATGAAGGGCAACTGAAACCATCCTGTTGGGTCGGCGAAACGTATCTCCTTCCTTTTTGCCGCCCCAAATTCCGCACGCTTCTGCGCCCCGCGTTATAATTGCAACTCGATATCAATAGCGAATCATCGAGCCTGTCATGCCACTACCCCAAACCGAAGCCCCCGGGCGACTGCAAGCGGAACTGATGTCGCGCGGTCTGCGCATGACCCACCAGCGCCGTACCATTCTGAGCGTCGTCGAAACCGCGACACAACACCTGGACGCCAGCCAAATTCTGCGCCGGGCGCGCAAACTCGATCCTCAGATCGACCGGGTCACGGTCTACCGCACTCTGAAGTTGCTCAAGCGTCATGGCCTGGTGGATGAACTCGACCTCATGCACATGCAGGGCGAGAAGCATTTTTATGAGCGTCGCCCCCAGCGCGACCATATTCACATGGCCTGTCTGCGCTGCGGCAAGATCACAGAATTCGAGAGCGACCTATTCGACCGCCTGAAGGGCCAGATTCAGCGCGATTGCCAGTTCCATATCGTAGTGACCCGACTCGAGGTCGGCGGCTACTGCGCGCAGTGCCGTTCCGCCAGTCAGCAATAAGCGCCAGCTACTATTGCAACTGGTTGCAACAATTTTGACACATTAAATTTGTGCCGAGGCTTGACCGCAGACCGAGGGGCCGCTAGTATCGAATCTGCCATCTTACTTGCAACGGAGTTGCAACTGATTAAAGGACTCCATGAAAGCCATAGCACGCCTGCTTCTGGCCACCCTGGCCGTTACCTTGCCCGCGAAGGCGCAGGAGCGTCCCTACTTCGTCACTTATTCTCACGAGATGGAGGAACCTGGAAACCTCGATATCGAACTATTCAACGCCGTTGGGAAGCCACCAGGAGCCAATCGCTTCCTCGGTTCTAATATCGAGTTCGAATACGGGGTGAAGACCTGGTGGACTACCGAGTTTTACCTCGATGGCCAGGCCACCGCCAATGACAGCACTATTTTCACCGGCTACCGCTGGGAGAACCGCTTTCGGCCCCTACTACGCGAACACTGGATCAATCCTGTCATCTACGTGGAATTTGAAAACACCAGCGCCGACAAAGCTCTGCGGGAAGTCGTCGGCCACGATGGCGCCCCTGATTTTTTGGTTCCAAATTGGCGTGCCCGCCAGGACAAAGAACGTGAGATTGAAACCAAACTAATCCTGGGCAGCAACTATCGCGGCTGGAACATTAGCGAGAACATCATCGCGGAAAAAAACTTGTCCAATGATCCCTGGGAGTTCGGCTACGCCTGGGCGGTCAGCCGGCCTTTGAAACTGGCGGCCAGCGCGCACAAGTGCGCGTTCTGCGCCGAGCGTTTCCAGGCTGGCCTGGAGATGTACGGAGGCTTGGGCGACCGCTACAGCTTCGGCCTGAATCAGACTTCGCACTATGTCGGCCCGACCGTCAACTGGAGTGCGCCCAACGGGACGACGATTTCATTTTCCCCGCAATTCGGGCTCAACGATTACAGCATTCCGCGCCTTTACCGCTTTGGCATCTCCTACGAGATCGAACAGTTCCTGGGGATCTTTCGGGGAGGCAACTGATGATCCGCAGACTGCCTGCATCGTTGTTCCTGGCGCTGCTCTCTGCTGCAACGCTGTTCGCCACTGCCGACGGCGCGTGGCTGGCCAAGGTCCCGGCCGGCGATCATCAAAAAACTAACCCCTATCAAGCGCAGCCCGACGCCATCGCCGCCGGTCGCAACATCTTTGAGGAGCACTGTTCTAAATGCCACGGCGAAAATGCTGAAGGCCGAAAAAAGCGCCCCTCGCTCCGAAGCCAACGCGTTCAGCAGCAAGCTACCGAGGGCGACCTGCACTGGCTGCTGGTCAATGGGAGCATGAAAAAAGGCATGCCTTCATGGGCCAAGCTCCCCGACCCGCAACTCTGGCAACTGATCACCTATCTGAAATCGCTTCATGAATAGCGAGCAAAACCGTGGCTAGGGTCAGAGCGAAACGAGTGGCCCTTGCGGCCTTGGCCCTGGCCGCGGGCGCGCAGTTGGTCCCGGTGGCGAGAGACAATCCTCCTGCGCCGCCTCCGAACCTTGTGTATGCCACTGCACCGGTCAATGTAAGCACCGTCTTCGACAATGCCTGCAAGAACTGCCACTCCAACCAGACCGCCTGGCCGTGGTATAGATACGTGGCTCCGTTTTCGTGGATCGTCGCCCACGACGTACACAAGGGACGAAGGCAGATGAATTTTTCCGAGTGGAGCATGTACTCGCCAAGGAAACAAGAAGAGAAACTCGAGGCCATCTGCGATCAGGTGGTCAACGGTGACATGCCTGATGGGAAGTACTTGCTCATCCATCGCAGCGCCCGGCTTACTCAGGAGGAACGGGAGGCCGTTTGCGCCTGGGTCGAAAGCATGCGCTGATTCCGTTCGGAACGCCAGGCCCTCAAACTAAAACGCCACCCGCGTTGGATGGCGTTTTTCACAACCACGCAAAAGCGTGTCTTAGTGACCTGCTTTCTCCGTGATCCGCATCCCGTAGAACGACCGGTACACAAAGAAAAACGAGACTAGAAAGAACCCTAACGCCAGGAAGTGACCCAGCGTGTCGCCCGCCTCGATCGTCAGCTTGACTGCCAACTCTACCGCGAGCAATCCGAACAGCGTCGTGAACTTGATGACCGGATTCAGCGCCACCGAAGATGTGTCCTTGAAGGGGTCGCCGACCGTATCCCCGATCACGGTTGCATCGTGCAGCGGCGTACCTTTCTGCTTCAGCACGACTTCGACAATCTTCTTGGCGTTGTCCCAGGCGGCGCCGGCGTTGGCCATAAAGATGGCCTGATACAGACCGAATATCGCAATCGAGATCAAATACCCGATGAAGAAGAACGGCTCCACAAACGCGAAACAGAGCGTGCCGAAAAACACCGCTAGAAAGATGTTCAGCATCCCTTTCTGCGCGTACTTGGTGCAGATTTCGACCACTTTCTTGCTATCCGTAACCGACGCTTTCTCCACGCCCTCCAGCTTGATGTTGGCCTTGATGAACTCGACCGCCCGGTAAGCGCCCGTGGTTACTGCCTGCGTGGACGCGCCCGTAAACCAGTAAATCATCGCCCCGCCCGTAATCAGGCCGAGGAAAAACGGTGCATGCAGCAACGAAAGTTTCTGCACGTTTTCCGTCAGCCCATTGGTGAGCGCCATAATGATCGAAAAGATCATCGTGGTCGCTCCTACCACCGCCGTGCCGATGAGCACTGGCTTCGCCGTCGCCTTGAAAGTGTTGCCCGCGCCGTCGTTGGCCTCAAGCAGATCCTTGGCTCGTTCGAAGTTTACGTCCATATTGAATTCTCGTTTGAGCTCTGCCTTCACGTTCGGCACCTGCTCGATCAACGAAAGCTCATACACCGACTGCGCGTTGTCGGTCACCGGGCCGTAAGAGTCCACCGCGATGGTAACCGGCCCCATGCCCAGGAACCCGAAAGCCACCAACCCAAAAGCAAACACCGCCGGCGCCGCCATCAAAGCTCCAACCCCCTCCAGACTGAAGTAGTACGAGATCGACATCAGCGCGACCATGGCCAGGCCCAGATAATAGGCCGAAAAATTGCCCGCCACGAAGCCCGACAGAATGCCCAACGATGCTCCACCCTCTTTCGCCGACGTTACGACTTCGTTAACGTGCCGCGATTCCACCGAGGTGAATACCTTCACCAGTTCTGGAATCACCGCTCCCGCCAGCGTGCCGCAGGAAATGATCGACGCCAGCTTCCACCACAGAGTGTTATCGCCTCCAAGATCCGGCACGATGATCGACGAGATGAAGTAAGTCAGCCCGATCGATACCACCGAGGTAATCCAGACCAGCGAAGTCAATGGGTGCTCGAAATTCATCTCATTCGCGTGACCATACTTGGCTTTGGCGATTGCGCCGTTGATGAAGTAAGCGGCGGCGCTCGAGACCAGCATGGCGATGCGCATCACGAAGATCCACACCAGCAGTTGCACCTGCACCGTAGGTTGCTTCACCGCCAGCAAAATAAAAGTAATCAGGGCCACGCCGGTAACGCCGTAGGTTTCAAATCCGTCGGCGCTCGGCCCGACCGAATCGCCCGCGTTGTCGCCGGTGCAGTCCGCGATCACGCCTGGGTTGCGCGCGTCGTCTTCTTTGATCTTGAAGACGATCTTCATCAAGTCCGACCCGATGTCGGCGATCTTGGTAAAGATGCCGCCTGCGATTCGCAACGCCGCCGCGCCCAGCGACTCGCCGATGGCAAAGCCAATGAAACACGGACCGGCATAATCCCCCGGCACAAACAGCAGGATGAACAGCATGATCAGCAGTTCCACGCTGATCAGCATCATGCCGATGCTCATGCCAGCTTGCAGCGGAATGTTATAGATCGGATACGGCTTGCCTCCCAAGCCTGCAAAGGCTGTGCGCGAGTTCGCAAACGTGTTCACCCGAATGCCGAACCAGGCCACGCCATAACTGCCTGCGATTCCGACCACGCTGAACAGCAGAATGATCGCCACCCGCACCGCTTCAAACTTCAGCAGCACGCCGAAGTAAAGCAGGATGATGACCGCGATGAAAATCCACAGCAGCATCAGGAACTTTCCCTGCGTGACCAGATAGGTCTTGCACGTCTCATAAATCAGCTCAGAAATCTCGCGCATGGCGCGATGTACCGGCAGGTTCTTCAGTCGGGTGTAGATCACCAGCCCGAAGCCCAGTCCAAAAATGCAGAACAAAATGCCAACCAGCAGCAACTTGTGCCCATCAACGCCATTGGTCACAAGCTTCTGCAGAAAGCTGACTGACGAAAGATCAGGCAGCTTAAGGTTGGCCTCACCACCGACTTCGCCGGGAGGCTGGCCGAACGCGGCCGATGCCAAAGTCATGACCGCCACAGCGGACGCCAACCCCTTGGCCAAAGTCCGGGCAAAACAGCGTCCCTGGGACGCGGCATGAGCGAGCCCGATGCGCATAAATTCCTCCACCACTAAGTATTTTAAGGATGACTGGGTTTCAGCAGCTTGTCCGGCATATGGCCGGAGTTCCGAACACGCTTCCACCGCAAGACTCAATAAGGAATGCTGAGTTTGGCCGCGTCCGATATTCCCTGTGCCACGTATAACTTATCAGCACAAGTGCCTGCGGCGTTAGTCAACGGGCAGGGAACGCACAGTCCCCAAAGCTGACCTGGCAGCAAGACTCGTCTTTATAACATGTTAGGGAGCGATGGTCAACCAAACCAGTTGACTGGAAGTGCGTCAGTTCCTTTGAGGCTTTCTCCGCGCACTCTGCGGCTGTTCTCTGCGACCTCCGCGATTTAAGATTTTCTGTTTGCGGCGGAAGCCTAGTATGGGGAACCTGATGCCAGAAACCTGCGTACACCCTAGTAAAGAAGAAACGCCGCGGAGGGTACAGATGACACTGAAACTTCTCCTACTACCGATTGTCCTGGCCGTATCCGCGTTGCCCGCCGCCGCACAGTCCACAATCAAACGCCTCGACGGCAGCACCATCACTCCCGCGGAAGTCGACGCCACCGTTACTCGCTTAATGAAGGCGGCAGAGGTCCCCGGCACTGGAATTGCCATCTTCAATGACGGCAAAGTCGCCTACCTGAAAGCCTACGGCTTCCGTGACACCGAGAAGAATTTGCCTCTGACGGTCGACTCCGTCATGACTGCGGCCTCTTTCAGCAAAGTTGCGTTCGCTTATCTCGTGATGCAGTTGGTCGAGGAAGGCAAACTGGATCTGGATAAACCGGTATACCGGTATTTTCCCAAACCGCTGCCGGAGTATCCCACCTACAGAGACCTGGCCGCTGATCCCCGCTACAAAAAGATCACCGCCAGAATGCTCCTCAGTCACACCAGCGGTTTTCCCAATTTCCGTTGGATCAATGACGACAGAAAGCTCAACATCAATTTCGATCCTGGCTCCAGATTTGCCTACTCCGGCGAAGGCATCGAGCTGTTGCAGTTCGTGGTGGAAACCATCACCAACCAGCCTCCGCAAGAACTCATGCGAGCGCAAGTCTTTCAGCCGCTCGGCATGACCCGCACCAGCATGGTTTGGGAGGATCGCTTCGAAAGTGACTATGCCAACGGCTACGATGAGTATGGCCGTTCTATCGGCCCCGAGCGTCGCCCGAAAGCTGACGCCGCTGGTTCCATGCAAACCACTCCACGCGATTTTGCCCAGTTCATGTTGGCGGTCATGAATGGCAAAGGCCTAAAGCCGAAAACCCGCGAGCTCATGCTAAGTCAACAAATCAGAATTCTCACCAAGCACGGGTTTCCCACCATGGAGACCATCTCCACCGACGAAAACCAAGCTATGCTTGAGCTACGGCCTCGGATGGGGCCTCTATTGGACTCCCTACGGCAAGGCATTTTTCAAGGAGGGTCACGACGTAGGCTGGCGAAACTATACCGTCTGCTTTGACCAGTCGAAAACCGGCCTCATGATCATGACCAACAGTGCCAATGGCGAAGGCATGTTCAAAGAGCTGATCGAGACTTTACTGAAGAACCCGTACACACCGATTGAGTGGGAGCGCTACACGCCTTACGACAAGCTTCCGCCGCGACCGCCGCTGAAAGTTCACAAGCAGATCACGGTCGATCCCCAATTGCTTGACCGCTACGTCGGCCGTTATGGAACGCCGCCCGATCTTATTCTCGTCATTCGGCGGGAAGGTGATCATCTTTCCGTGCAGGAAAACGACGAACCCAAACAGGAGCTATTCGGCGAGAGCGACCGCGACTTCTTTGCCAAGGTCGATGACGACGCCTATACATTTGAAGTCGATGCCCAGGGCCGCGTCACTTCCATGACTCTCCACGCCGACGGCAGGGACATCCCGCTCAAGCGGATCGATTAGGCGGGCCGAAGAACAACTCTTGACCCAAGCTACGCCTTGAAAGGGCGCGCCTTCAGGCGCGCCGTGGGTCCTCGAATATTAAAGCGGCTTTAGCCGCTGAGGGAGATCTGCGAGACTGGAACGCGCATGTGCCACATTCTGCGGAATCGTCCCCACCCTTGCTATTCTCGCCGGTTTTCCTCATGCTCCGTCGAATGATATGATGAAAGTGACAATTGGAACGGCACGCTTCTCCGGCGTGCCTCGCCACACTCCTCAGTAGCTCAATGGCAGAGCATCCGGCTGTTAACCGGAGGGTTGTAGGTTCGAGTCCTACCTGAGGAGCCATTCTTTTTTCTACCCCTGCAATGGTTTACGCGGCTTTCGCCGAATCAATTGCGACAATTTTCTGTAGCCCCTGTAGCCCATTCAAGGAAAACCCAAGGCCAACGCGCTCACACCACTCTCGCCTCCACGCCTCGTCGGATTGCAAACCGCTGGCGTAAAGGTCGGTTATGGTGCGTCGTGCATGGCCAAGCCACAGGCCAATCAAATCCTCCGGCGCGCGCGCACGGCGCAACGTTTCTGTGCTGAAACGCCTAAAGGCGTGAAATCCAGTGCTCACGCCAGCGTCGTGCAAGGCTCGTAGAAGATTGCGTTGGCCGAGTGGCCGGTTGCTCTTTCGCGTGCCGAACAGATAACCGGAGGGGATGCCAGCCACGTACTCGCACATAGCGCGGCCAGCGGCTCCGGAATATCAATCACGCGAACAGCAGCGGGCGTTTTCGGTTCCTGTTCCTTACCGTGCCAGATTGAACGCTGTACAGATAGAATCCGGCAATCTTGCGAAAAGTCAGTTGCTTTCAGCGCCAAGGCCTCGCCGATTCGCAAGCCGGTACCGGCCAGCAAAGCAAAGAGTGGTTTATACCTCGGCAAGATATTCGCAAGGATGGTGGCAACCTGGGCTTCCGTTACCGTTGGCCGTGGCTGTTTGTTTTTATCCACTATCGGCATTCCTACAAAATCGTGATTCCACTTGCGAGGGTAAAGTTGGTCTCCTTCGGAATTCACAGCCGAAGCAACAACCAGCTTTACTACCAACGTGTAGCTCACGATTGTTTTTGCAGCAAGTCCGCCAGCCGCCATTGTGTCGATTAACAGCTTCAACGCCGCATTAGAAACTTCGGCCACGGGCATGTCGCCTATGGCTGGAAAAATCCACTTGTCCAGTGCGTGCTGCCAACCGTGGATGGTGGCTGGTTTTACCGGCCGTCGCCGCCGCGTTGGCAAAGACTCGATCCATATCTCGGCCTGTTCACGGAAAGTGAAAGTCGGGGTCCCAGTTGGCACGAAATACGCGGACTTGTTGATACCTTCTTGCTCAATAAATTCGCGTAGTTTGCGTCGTGCGATTGTGCGCGTTGGGCAACTTCCAAGCGAGATCACCCGGCGCGTTCTTGTTTTGCATCCGGGAATATCAACATAGAAGCGTCCGAATGCGTTGACTTTCGGATTCCACAATTTTGCGAATCCGCGTTGAAACACTCCACCACTTTGACCTGTTCGACGACTCAAGCACGGGCCTCTTTTTCTGTGCTGAATCGCCGTTGCGTCTGCGAGATTAGTGGAAGGCGTTGTGGCTTGCAACTCGGCGGCTGGCATGAATTCTCAGCCGGATGTGACAGGATTCCTGCTTAAAGAGGATTTGCTCGATAAGTGTACATGGGCTTTGCTGGGTAACGAGGTGGCGTAACACGACGCTGGCAGTATGGACATTGGATTCCGCGCCATGCGGAATACCTTTCACGGAGCCGGAATGCTTGCCAGAAGCGTTCCGGCTTTATCTTTTTGGCTTGGGCGCATGCTCTCTTGCTCAAGTGCGCCATGATGCGGCGGTGGGCCGCTTCATCAACCCCGGTAGATTTCATTGGCGGCGGTTGTCGCTTGGCCTTGTATTCCTCAGGGTGCAGTTCGCGCGCGATTGCTTCGACCCGATACAACCATTGCGCGACTGTGTTCTTGCCAACGCGAATTCTCCGGAGGAGAGGATTAACCTCTATCGAAAGCTGTCTTGGATAAAGCCCGCTGGCGATTTGGCGAAGCGTTCGAGGCCTTGATTCGGCGTCGGTCAGCTCGGCCAGTATTGCCTCAAGGATTTCTGGAAACTTCTCAGTTATCCAAATGTGTTGGAGTCGGCCTTTAAGGAAGCGGCGCTCTGCAAGCTGCTTTCCGACATCCATTTCATGGTCTTGCTCCACCCCGCGAAGTTCCAAGTCTAAAGTCTCACTCTTTGGCAAAAGCTTTTCGATCACACGTTCGCGTCGCTCTCTTTCGGTGCCAGTCTGCCGCCGTAGCAAACCGGCGCGCCGCTCCATTGCAGTCAGCAATATTTCAGACCGCTTTTTCGCGTTACCGAACCACGGGTAATCCGTGGCGGATTTCTGTCGCCCTCTATCCTTTCGCCAGCTATCCGCGTTTCGTGGCATTTGATAAGTGTACACGGACTCGGCTGTTGGAGGCAAGAAGTCCATGTACACTTATGCCGCCGAGGGCCTTATAGCGCGGTTTTTTCGCCTGTGTAACACATGACCGGGAAGTTGGTGGTACTTCGCCCTGGCACCGGCACAAACCGGAACGGCAAGGCCCACAGTGAAAGGCCCCAATGAACAGTTCCGTAAAGTGCGTTCGCGACATCCGCGATATTCCGCCGCATATCTATGCCTTGGAAAAAGACGGCCGCCAAGGAAAACATCTGCAAATCGAACGCCAACGTCTCACCGAAAAGCTGGCGACGTTTGCCAATGGCGACGGTACAAGCATCACGGTTGGCGAAGCTAGGCTGTGCCACGCGCTTGGCTGGTCCCGCGGCAAGATATACCTCCGGTTACTTGATTTGGAACGGCTGGGTTTTCTTGTCAACCACGGTTTGACCGGTTTCAAAGAAACAATGCTTCGCACCCTGAACGTGGCCGCGATTCTGGCCAAGGCAGATGTGCAATCTACGCCGATTACAGATGTACAATCTTCATCGCCAGATGTGCAATCTACGCCGGTACAGTTGTGCAATCTACAAGCCCCAGATGTGCAATCTACGCCGCCGAAGCCGGATTATACCTCCGAAGATTGCACACAACCGTCCGAAGAGACCGAGAAGCAACCGACAAAAAACCAACCGGCCAGCCAGCCAACCGGCCTATTACAAATCGCGGCACAGAACGCCGCGATTAGAGAAGCGGCAGGCAAGGCAGGCAGGCTGGATGCGAGCGTCGGTGGTGGTTCTTCTCAACCAAAAGCAACGGCAAAGCCAACACCAAAAGCGCGCTGGCGTGAAGTGATAAAAGTGGGTGATGTTCTGCCAGAAAGTATGGTTGCCGCTTTGCCGAAAGACAACGAATACGAGCTTTTGTTATCCCAGATAGAACAAGTCGGTGCAGAAAGATTCTTCGATGCGGTTACCGAATGGGCTGACAACCGGAGTCCACGAATTGAAGGCCGTGATTTTGGCCGCTGGACATGCTGGCTAGAAGAAGGCAACTTGTTTTTCCAGATGAAAGTTGAGTCAGCGCAATGGGAAAAAGGGCGTGAAGAACGAAAAGCAAAAGCAGCAACTTCGTAACACGCGCCGGTACAAGTTGTGGTTGTGAATTCCCAACCCGATTGGTGCTCAATCGCACGTGAGCAGTTCCCCGGATCTCAGATACTTGGAACCGGCCCCTTTGCCGTTCCTGACTTCCACGCTGGAAACGTGCAACTGTTCGAGCACCTATTGCTTGCCAACTGCGCTGGCCGCAAAGTGATTGAACTACGCCCTCCGACACCTCGTCCGGTTGTGCGCCGAATAAACATCCGCGATTGAGACAACCCACTATGCTATAACCGGTGAGCAGAAAAGAAAGCTGGGGACATTATGCAGAAAAACCGGGAACGCTGGATGGAACTGGCGCGATTGGCCGCCGATGAACAAGACCCCCAAAAGCTGTTAGAACTCGTCAAAGAAATCAACGAGCTGCTGGAAGTAAAAAGACACCGCCTTGAGGGCGACACCCCGCCCCCGCAGAATGAATAGAAAACCCCTCAATCTTCCGCAATCAATCGGCGGTCCCGATGCGGCGTAGTTCGCGGTTGTCCAGTACTCAATTCACATTTCTTCCCGGGAGCAGCGCCGCAAGTGGGACACCGAATGGCTAATATCTGTTTAGGGCTAAGTTGCTTCTTCATCGCCCAGAGATAATGCTATGGAACCTCATGCGGGACTGGTCAATTTTGAACACTACCTGCCGGAATAGTTAACCCGCTAGAAAAAAAATCCACTTTCCGGCAACCCCGATAGAGATCAGCCACAACAGCCATCTCCACAAAGATGCTAGACACAGACCGCAGCAACACACCACCCACACCAGACCGAATACACCAAGGTACCCGTAGCCGCGACATCGCTCACTTGGCCGCTTCCAGCCTACCGGCCTGAGCGCCAGTCCTGGGCCAGCAGCGCCGTGCTGCATAGGGCTGGAATCAACGCACCAACCGTGCGATGTGACCGCATTCGTGCGTGCTTCGGCGTTGTTCCATGCACACATGGCCGCGTGCTACGGCCTGAGCCCGCGCCGTGGCGCATTAAACGGAGAGGATAGCCGGTCTACTTCTGTTTTTACCCTCGCTCTGGTTGGCGCTCGCCACTTGACGACGCTTTGCCTTTCTATTTTTCCCGCAGTTTCTACCTTTAATCATTGGACTTACGCCGCGATCCGAGGAGCATACCAGCCAACGCCAGCGACATTCGAGCCAGTTTGTCAGACCCGTAACACGTCAAGGACAAAGCGTGTACCACGGAGGACAAACCATGAAGCAACGAATGTCAGCCGCAGAAGCCGGTCGCAAGGGCGGTCTCAGCCGTAGCACCAAGAAACTGGCCGCTGCAAAGCGGAACGGCTTCCAGAAGGTGCCAGCCGCGCCGGTGCAGGCCAGCGAAACAAAACCGTGTTGCTTTAACACCCCGATCTTGATTGCTGGAAAGGAACAGTGATGGCGCGCCCGGAACTATCTGAAGACCTGCACGAATTGAAAGGCACGAAGTCACAGCGGCAGACTCCGTGTCAATCCGGCTTTGCTGGTGGACGCCCGCGAATGCCGAAGACCCTATCGCCTTTGGCCCAAGAAAAGTGGAAGGAATTGGTGCGCGTTTTGAATAAGCGCGGCACGCTAACAACTGCCGATGCCGGATTGCTGGAAATTGTCAGCGAACTTTACGCGCGCTGGCGGCTGTACAACGACGACGTTCAGAAGCGCGGCGCTTATGTGGAGCAGGAGTTCCAAGATAAAAACGGGGAAGCGCACACACGAAGCGTGCCGAATCCGTCCACGAAATTGGTCGGACAAATGGACAACACGTTGGCGCGCTATCTGATTCAGCTTGGCATCACTCCCGCCAGTCGTGAAAAGGCAAAACCAACCGCGCCGCGTCCGCCGAAGAAAGATGCAATTGTTCCTGGGTCGCTGGAGGACTTGAAACGCCAGCTCGCTGCAATGCCGCCAGAGCAAGAGGAAATCACCGCGTTAGAAGGAGCCGAACATGAATCAATCGGAATTGACTAGTCAGATAGCGATTGGCGAACGCTGGCGTCGGTTCTTGGACGCCGTCGGTTTCGATTCCATAAAGCTTAATCCGTGGCAGCTCTACACGCTTGGCGGAATCGTGCTGAAGCACAGAGCCGTTCAGGAAGCCGCAACCGCGACAGCAATGGCGCAAAGCTTCACGACGATGGATTCGTTGGCCGCCGCGCGCAATCTACAGGCTGAAACGAAGGCCGCGATTCGTACACAACTTCAAACTGCGCTGGCACTGCAACCGAGAGCGCGTTTTTAAGTAAGAGAGGCAGGAGTTCATGTATTCCGAAAAACAGAGAGCAGAGAAAAAGAAACAGAACCGCAGCAAACTGGTGGCCAAGATCACCGACTTGGAAAACATCAGCGCCGCAATGCTGCCGTTGCCGATCAGTAGCAACGCTTACCCGAATGCTTTTCGGAACCTGAACATCGTGAACACGAATTTGAAGAAAGCGTATTGCGCGTTGGAGTCCTTCGATGCCGCAGTATTGGCGGCACAGAAAACAAGGCGCACAACCTCTGGCGGCAAACGCTGGTGGGCCGTGTGGGATTGAGTACCTCGTAACACGCGCGTGGAAGTTTGTAGAGGCTCACAAAGCCTAATCGCCGCAACCTTGCGGCCAAGGAGAAAACGCAATGGCAGACCTACGTGTTAAATCCACCGGGAAAGAATTCCGCCGCGTTGATAATGCCACCGCTTTAGTTCTGGAGGAAATGTTCCCCGGCGATTTGGAGCGAATCAATGCGCCAGCGCGCGCGTCAGAACCTACGCATCAACACAACCCCGTCAATCAACAGATTCCGTTCTATCCAACACCGACTTGGGACGTGGAGATGGTCAGCAACGCGGTGGATACAAACATCAAGTATTTTTGCATCACGCTCGGCACTGGTAGAAGCCGGTACGTTTACCCTGGCTCTCCTGATGGTGCTGTGCCGCACTTTGGCCGGATAGGTTTCAAGATTCCCGACAACATTCTTGACCGCTACCGGCGTCTGTACAAGCACAACGGCCCGGTAAATCTTGGCGATGCACGAATTGGCTCTGATGCCAACCGCAAAGCTGCGAACGAATTGGACGCGAAAAAGCACCAGTTAAAAGAGGCTGCGATTGACAGGGAAAGCCAGCCGGTTGCTGATACCAGCGGCACATTCGGGATCGCGCCCGCAACCCTTCCAGAATTTCCACGGAAGGATGCCGACGGCAAGTACCTGTGATGAAGGACGAAGAACTACTGGCGATTGTGGCCGCGATTCTTTCAGTTGGCCACGTGGAGGAGCCGGAAGACCTTTTCCACAACGCCGCGTACTTGATGAATGCCGCGCGCCGGTACGTGGAGGATTCCAAACGGACGACGCGATTGAAAGCTGAATTTGCGGCGACCAGTAACACGCAGCCGGGATAGTGAGGGTACTTTTATGAACTTTGAAAAAGCAAAAGGCGAACAACGACGGAGTATGGCCGCTGGCAATCTGCGTGCCGCTGGTGATTTCCAACTTTCTGGCATCGCCGCCGCCTACAACACCAAGAGCTCGAATCTTGGCGGGTTTGTCGAGATGATCGCGCCGGGGGCTTTCGCTTCCGCCTTGCGCGGCAATGCCGACGTGAAATGCCTGTTCAACCACGATGCGAACGCCATCCTGGGCCGCGTGAAAAATGGCACGCTCAAGCTTACGGATTCTCCGGAAGGATTGCGTTACGTTTGCCAGTTGGACAAGAGCAACCAAGCGCACCAGTCCTTGTACGCCAGCATCAAGAGGGGCGATGTGGATGAGTGCTCTTTCGCCTTCACGGTTCCAGATGGCGGCGACGATTGGAACAGCGGAAGCGTGCTGGATTCCGACGGCAATTCATGCGTGCTGCGCATTCTTCGCAATGTGAGCCTCATTGATGTTTCAGCGGTGGTCTATCCCGCGTACCCGAATGGCACAGCCGTTGGCGCGCGCTCGAAAGCTGATTACGCCCCCGGCGATGAGCTGCGGCGCAATCGTGTTGCCGAGATTGGCAAGCTGGTTGAGAAAGACAAGCGTGTTGCCGAAATCGGAAAGCTCGTCGAAAAGGACAAGCGCGAAATGACCGCCGCTGAAGTATCCGGCATCGAGGAGTTTGTTTCCTCGCGGTTGGATGATGCCCTCAAGGCTTACGGCTACCGGCTGGTTTCGTGCGATACGTCCCACTGCTACGCCGTGCCAGATTCTTTTGACGGCGATGCGGAAGAAGAGGATTGCTACCGTTGGCCGTACCAGATTGATGGCGGGGGACACGTGATTCTCGATAACGACAGCCGCGAGACCTACGGCATGGGTTGGGTGAAATCAGCGCCGCAAGCGGCACGTACGCGGTACTACTGCCTGTTGCCGGAGCGCCGCGCGTTGGCCGCTGAAAAGGATTTGCAGCGCCGGATGAAAACTTCGGCGGGGATTTTCCATAGCTAAACAGGAGGCATCGTGAACCACGAAACAATTACTAAGGGCGAAGCTCACGTCCAAGCACAGATTGAAGCCGTGCCAGAGCAATCGACGGCTTACCGCGAATTGGACGCCAAGATTCGCAAGGCTGCTGGCGACAAGCTTGCTTCCCCGATAAAGATTCGTATGAAGTCAACCGGCGCTGTTATCGAGACAGGTTTCGAGCACGCGCACAAGGCCGTTATTTCCGGCGTAGCAACGCTGGCCGACTAGGAGGCACCATGTCAACACTTCACGATGATGGGCTTTTCTTCCCATCGAGAAGTCCGCACGCCGTATACGGTAGCGAACAGTGGGAAAAGGACAATCAACGAGAGATTGCGTCGCGCCCAGCGGTGTTGCCACTGAATCAGCGCAAGAGCTTCACGTCCACGGAATTGGCCGAGATTTCGCGGCACGTCGCCACCGGCATGGCGCGCGATAAGGCCGTCAAGCTGGTAGTGGATTCGCGGCAATAAAAAGTTGTGCTGTCCCGGAGCCTTAAAACTCCGGGCGTGCTCATGGCGTGCCGACGGTTCTTCGGAGGCCTTTGTTAACCGACAAGGCTTGAATTTGTTTCGGCACGCCACCTCAATTTTTCCTATGAGTGAATTTCACAATTTACGACGACCGCCAAGCAAAGGTGTACCCGGAGACGTGTACTGGGTGCAGAATGCTGAACTCCATACGCACGACCTATACTTTGCGGCTGGCGATGGAACGTTGCTGAATCTTTCTGACCTCTTGCGCGCGGAACCCGCTGTGCGCGCCGTTGGGCCGCATGGTGAATCTGGTAGGCAAGGCGAACCCGGAGAAAAAGGCGATACCGGCGCGGCTGGCAAAGATGGCCGCGATTCAACGGTGCCAGGGCCGCAAGGATTACGAGGCGAGAAGGGCGACCGTGGCGATACCGGCGCACAAGGCCAACGTGGAGAGCGCGGCGACGATTCCACAATTCCGGGATCGAAAGGCGACCGCGGGGAACGTGGCGAACGTGGATTCAAAGGCGACCGTGGCGAACCCGGAGCCAAAGGTGATACCGGAGCACGTGGAGAAAAAGGATTCCGCGGTGATACTGGCGCGCCATCAACCGTACCGGGGCCAAAAGGCGACCGTGGCGATACCGGCCCACGTGGCGAAAAAGGCGAACGCGGAGACCTCACCATCGTGGGCGATGCCGAATTGCTGGCCGCTGTTGAAAAGCTGAAAGCTGACCGCGCCAGATACTTGGCACATCTGGAACTCGCGAAGATTGATTCCGCTGCTTGGCCAGCCGCAAAGCGGCAAGCGCGCCTCGAATTGATTGCCCATCTGAGGTCGAAGCTGTGAGCTACAACCCCGGCAATTTGCAGCCCGGTGATACGGGCGTCTTCGGTTCCGTGGTTTCGATTCATTGGGTGCCGTGGCTCAATCTTTTCGTTGGTCTCGTAGGAAACATCGACGGCTCAGATTTTTATTCGATTGGTGAACTGAGCGGCAACACTGGACGCGCGCCGCTAACGTTTATGTCGGCTGACGCTTTCGCGGTTGGCCAGAACGTTAGGTTCACAGTTTCAGAAACCAACCAAGTCTTGGTGGCCATTGCTGTGGTCGCCGCATAACGTCGTGCTGGCCGATAACCGTACACCGTGAGGTGGCGTGAAGCTGGCACAACAGCGCCGGTATGGTTCATGGTAGCGGCGCAAAAGTCCTTGGCGGAATGCTGCCATGTCAGGTGGTATTCACTTTTACGCGAACCTTGAGCACAGCGCCCGCCGAGGCAACCTTGTTACACGCGCCGGTAAATGTATGGCAACCACTGCACTCGCAAAAGTCGAAAAGACGCTGCCGGAATTGCGCGCCAAGAAGGGCAAGATCAGCGATGCGTGCCTCAAAAAGCACGTTGCGATTCTGGAACAGCTTGCCATAGCCAACAACGGATACGTGCCCTCGTTCAAGTGGTTAAACGAACATGGGTATTTCTCCAGCTACAGCAAGATGAAAGATTACCCCGCTGCGTTCGCTCATCTCAAACAGGAAGCCGACAAGAAATTCGAGATCTACGAGGCGCACAATTCCGGCAAGCCGGAAATTCTTCCACCCGAACGATCAATTCTCGCGCCAGCAAAGTACAAGAGCATCGCTGATTACGACATCAGTGGCGCGCGTTTTTCGCCAACTGAATTGCGTATCTCGGAGGGGCTTGCCGAGCAAGAGTGGATGCAACTTGGCCGCGCGCTGGCGCACATTTGCATGAGCACTTACTGGTGGATTGGCGACTTCATCCTTTACGGCAAGCGGCACTACGGCGTGAAGATAGCTTATGACCTCGCACAACAAGCCACGGCATTTTCGCGCAACGTGCTTTACTCATGCACCCGCGTGGCCAAGAGATTCCCGCCGGAGCGCCGCGTTGAGGCGCTGACTTTCTATCACCATTCGGTCCTGTGCAAGTATTTGCCGGAATTGTCCGACAAGCTTCTGGGAGAAGCCGTCGAGTACGGATACACGGCGCGCCAGATTCGGAAGATGGCCGACGACGCAATCGGTGTGCCGGACATGGAGAAGTCGTGGAGAACGCTTACCGTCGTGATCGCAGCCAACGATTACGAGGAGCTTTACACCCGCAGCTTGGATGCGAAATCAAATTGTCCGATGGATAAGTACGGAAGGAACCGCGTGGCTTGGATGATTGGCAATGCGGCTTCCGAATGGTTAGCACGCAACAGGGAGGCAGACGATGCAACAGCTTTGGCAAGCGATGAAATTGCCAACCATTAGCGACATGGTTGGAAACCAAGACGCCCTGGCGGAACTGAAAGCCACACCGAGTGGAATGATATGCCTCTACGGGCCGATGGGCTGCGGGAAGACTTCGCTTGCGCTGGCATTGTGCAAGGAGCGCACCGGCGTGACCATCGAAGAAAACCAAACCGTCTACCATCCGGGGCGCTCGGGTTATGTGAGCCACGTTCATGGCTTGGACTTCGACATTGCTGAGGATTGCAAGCTGCGGTGGTTTTTTTACGTTTCCGATCCCAGCTTCATCATCGTGGACGAAGCTCAAGTGTTGACTGACGTGCGCCAGCAATCGCGGTTGAAGACCTTACCGGCGCGGCCAAACCTCACGATTGTTTTCTGTACGACGAATCCAGAAAAGCTCGACCCCGCGCTGTTCGACCGTTGCGTCAAGATTCGCCTTGGCCCGCTACCGGCGCGCGAGGTACCAGTGCTGGTAAAGAAAGCGTGCGCCGCGCGTGGTATCCCATTCGATGCGGAAATTGTGAAAGCTCTCAACCGAAGCGGCATCTACCGGCCACGCGCAATCATCTCGGCCGTGGATGCGGTTGCCGCCGGCAAGTCATTGCTGAAAGTGTAGCTGGCCAGCATGTATGAGGGGCATCCGGCTAAAAGGAAGGTCGAAAACCGACACATAGTCGTTCCACGATTCCGGGCGCTGCGGAAATGTATCTGTCTGGCCTAACGTTCGTGACATCTCTAACTCTTGTTTTGGCCACCGATGCGGTTGTGCGTAAGAATACCTGCACGCCGCTGGCGTATGTGCACCGATGTTCAAAGCACAGCACATTGCCTCACGAAAAATACTTCTATCGACAATTGAAAAGGCCAGCCTCACGGCTGGCCTGTAGTTCACACCGGATGAAGCTATAGCATCACCCACGGCTTTTCCAGTTCGGCCTTGTGTGTCGCGTGCCGCTTGTGGGCGCTGTGGTGCGTGATTGTCAGCCTGTGGAAACAGCGACCTTTGAAAGCCAAGCCGACGTAGTAGCTACGATGGCCGCGCCCACGTTGCGCCAAGACCTTCGCAATCTTCTTGTGCAACGCTTTCAGTTCAGCGCGCGAAACGTGGACGGTGATGTGGCCGCTGTGCAGCCGGTAGTAAAACGGTTTATGCTTCGGTACAGCCATCTTGCCTCCTCGTAGGCGACTTTGGTTAGGTCACGCGGCGTGCTGATACACGCCACGTGGCCGGTTATTTGGTTGCTGCTTTGAGTGCGCCAGCCTTTACCAGCGCCGCGCGTGTGCGATTCTGGCCGTGGCCCTTGGGGTATCCAATCGCCTGGGCAATCTCGCTCACGTTCTTTCCCGCCTTGAACAACTTCACGATTCGCTTTACGTCGAACCTTACCTTTGTGTATTTCATGGCCGCGTAGCCTCCTTGTCGTCGAGACTCTAGCGAGACATTGCGGAGAAGGGCAACTGCCGAGAAGTAACCTCGTGAAGTGCCTGAATTGACAACGCTTCGATGGCGCACTACGCTGGCAGCATTGTTGGAAACCGTGTACCGTAACGACCCTAATGCGCCGCGTACAAGAAACATACGGAGGAAGTACACCTTATTGTTCTGTTGCGCCGGGTAGGCAAGGGCGGCGGTCGGCCAAAGTTTGATTTCCAGAGGGTGCTCGAACTCCGCCTTCCCCTGTTGAAAGATTCCGTGCTAAACTGCCCACAGGATGTGGCCTGACCCGCTCCCTTTCCCCCCCCGGCCCACCCAGCGCGAGGTAAACCGAGCCATGCAACCAAGTTCTGCAGCAAAGGTAGTTCCCCAGATTTTCCGGACGTTGCTTCTGGCGTCAGCAGTTTTCTCCGCCCCGGCGCACGCACAGACGTTCACCGTGCTGCACACCTTTACGGGTGCTCCGACCGACGGCGAGGGCCCTTTTGGTCAGCTGATCAGGGACTCAGCCGGAAACCTGTATGGAACCACTACCGCAGGCGGAGTGGGGAAATGCGGCAACTACGGTGGCTGCGGCACGGCGTTTATGCTGAACAAGGCCGGTAAGGAGATAGCGAAATTCAGCTTCAACGGGAGAAATGGGTTTAGCCTACTCGCGGGTCTGCTGCGGGACGCAGCGGGGAACTTCTATGGAACCACGGTATTCGGTGGTGACACGACCTGTGAACCGCCATACGGCTGCGGCACGGTATTCAAGATTAGCAAGACCGGAAAGGAGACGGTACTGCACAAGTTTACTGGGACACCGGATGGTTGGTCTCCGGAGGCGCTGCTGGTCGAGGACGCGGCGGGGAACCTTTATGGGACCACTTACGAGGGGGGAGCCTTCGACAACGCCGGAACGGTGTTTAAGGTGGATAAAGAGGGTAATGAGAGCATATTGTACAACTTCTGTTCGGAGGCGAATTGTGCTGACGGTAATAGTCCTTATCCAAGTGTAATACTCGATACGGCAGGTAATCTTTACGGCGTAGCCGGGGGCGGCATCTACGGCGCGGGCGTGGTATACGAGCTGGACGGAACCGGCAAAGAGACCGTGCTCTATAGCTTCACGGGATTTTCGGACGGGGGCGGCCCCGCCGCAGTTTTGCTGGCGGACGCGAACGGAAACCTTTACGGTACGACGCAGGGCGGAGGCAACCTGGCGTGCGGAGGCGGCGATGGTTGCGGCGTGGTCTTCAAACTGTCGCCCCATTCGGGCGGAAGCTGGACGGAATCCACCCTCTACACGTTCTGCACTCTCCTCAGCTGCGCCGACGGCGAGGAACCTATTGCCGGTCCTTTAGTTCGGGACACCGCTGGGAACCTATACGGGAACACTTATTTCGGTGGTGCTTCTCGATGCAACGGAGCAGGGTGCGGGGTTGTCTTCAAATTGGACGCCACCGGCAAGGAGACGGTCCTCCATAGTTTCACTGGCGGCGCGGACGGCGGATTCCCGTGGGCGGGCCTGACCCTAGACAGCGCGGGTAACCTGTATGGCGTGGCCACCGCAGGCGGCGACACCGCGTGCTTTCCGCCAAGTGGTTGCGGTGTAGTATTCAAGCTTACCCCTTAGCGCGATACCAAAGCCTATCGCGCTCGCCCACAGCGACGTGGGTGGCATCTCTGCTCGGCCTTGGACTCCCGTATTCTTGCTAGACCCTCCCTGGGTCATTGGCCGCATACGCCCAGCTACTTGTTCGACGGCTGCCGGTCAAGCAGAATCGGAGCATGAAATTTCAAGTACGGGCCCCGAAGAGATAATCGCAAAATCTGGAGGTTGCCGTGAGAAAGCACGTACTCCGCTGCATCGTCCTCCTTCTCGCCTCACCGGTGTTCGCAACAATCGCACCGGTTCAATCACAGCACAATTGGAGCGGTTCCGGCACAAGCTGCGCTGTTACGTTCACGTCGTTTCCGGCAAATAACGACCTAATCGTCGTGTGGACCTCCTGGGCGGTGACAAGCGGGCCAAATAGCATAACCGCATCGGTCACAGACTCGTTGCACAATGGGGATCCCACGACCCACCTGTTTCCGAGCGCGGTAGGGCCGACGATACAGTCGGCCTCGAGTACCGCCAGCCAGATTTTCTACGCCAAGAGCATAACCGGAGGCAGCACCGACATGGTCACGGTGACTTTCAGCTCTGCCCCGAGTTCCTCCAATTGCGTGATTGCGGAGGCTAGCGGCGCAGACCTCACAAACCCGCTTGATAGTGTTTCGGCGGGCTACAGTACTGTTGGCAACCCGACCACGCTGCTGGACAGTGGCACTGTTGCCCCGGCAAACGCAAACCTGCTGCTCTTCGGAGGGGGCACTAGCGATACCGGGACTGCCAGCCTCGGTACAGGCTTCAGCCTCGTGCAGAAGAACGGTGGCAGCATTACAGAATATGAAGTCCTGTCCGGCAATACCGCCCTTCAGCGCGCGACCGCAACTGCTGGCAGCGGAAATTGGGTGATGCAGATGGCGGTCTTCCGGGATGCGTCGTGGACCGTCGCTGGAGGATGGGGCCCAGGGCGGCCGGGAAACGTCCTCTATGTGGACCAATTCCCGGGAAACGACATTGGGGCGCAAGCGAACAATGCTTGTGCCAATTTGCCGACTGGCGGGGGGACGTTGATTTTTCCGCCGGGGATTTTTCAGTTTTCTAACACGATTACCAATTGCAACAAGAATGTTGTATTTCGCGGAGCGGGCGCTGGAACTCCGACCTTCCCGAGCGCACCCAATCAGTTGGTGGGCACTGATTTGCAGTACACCGGAAGCGGGGAAGTAATTGTCCTTTCAGGCAATGCTGTCCAAGCGTGGGTCCGCGATCTGGCCATCGACAACACTGGAACGGGTACGGTAGCGATTGACTTCGGCGGCTCCTCGAATTGCTGCCTCAACCATTCCGGCATGGAGAATGTCACCATCAACTCACAGACCTGCTTTTCGAAGGCTGCGGTGCTGATCGGGAATGACGAGAATGTCGTTGATACCATCATCAAGGATAGCTACATCCGCTGCGATAACGCGACCTCTTCAACTCCCATGCTGTTGACGAGCCGAGTCAATGAAGTGGTCAACGTAGATAACACTCACTTCACCGGGGGTGGGGTCATGTTGGGGACGTGGTCACAGATGACGATGTCAGGCTATCTCACAACTGCCTTCCACATGACCGGCGGCGCCCTGGAACCGAACAACAATGTGGACGCGGTGCAGGTTATCTATGCCGCAAGTGTGGTCTTTGACCATGTATCGGCAGAGGTCGGCACGACGGGATATGCGCTGGACTGCCCCTCGACCGCCGAGGAGTGTCTTGGGATGAAGTGGGTGGACGGGGCGGTGTTCGGCAATGGATCGACTGTCTATGCGTTCCATCTGGACTTAGGCACCGCTGATCTGGTGGTGCAGAATACCTATTTCAACAGCTTCGCCAACCCTGCACATGTCATCGATGCCCAAAACGCCAGCCGCGGCTTTTTGCAGGGCAATACGCTGTTTTCCACGGGTATGGATTTGACCAACACTGGCGCTGGCGGCCCCATCTGTATGGTCAATAACTACAACGCGCAGAATGCCACTTTCTACAACGATTTCTCATGCACACCTGTAACCACGTTCGCGGGTAGGGTTGTCGCCCCACCGGCAAATGGTTTGTGCCTTGGGAATTCCAGTCTCTGCTGGACGGCCGGTTCTGGAGCGCCGTCGTCAAGCTGTGAAACAGGATCGCTGTACTCAAACACCACCGGCTCTCCGTCTGCGCTTTACGCTTGTACGGCCACAAATACGTGGACGGCGGTTACTATACCCTGAATACCCTGGAAACCAGAGGACGCAACGAAGCACACGAAGAGGTCGGCGAAAGGTAGAAGGGAGAGCGTTCGCGGACGCGAATAACACCTCAAGTTCTCTTGGTGTCAGGATCGCGTGCACTCTCGCATCGGCGTCGTTGCTGCGGCCAACTGGACGTATAGGAAAAACAAGAATCCAATGCGGTACCGAACTGCTGGGACCAAGTCCAACTTCCGTAATTGGGGTTTAGCTCGTAGCCCCGTAGCCCATTTAAGGGGTAGAATCCAGAATTGCTCTCCAGTAAGCAACGGCGACTCAGGCACTTAGATTTCACCCTTTGCGGCTGTTAACCGGAGGGTTGTAGGTTCGAGTCCTACCTGAGGAGCCATTTCTTGCCCACGTTTACGCAGACATTTTGGGTCATTCGACGCTTTGGTTGCCGGGGGTGATGTCGCCAAGTGTCGAAGCAACGCAGCAACGCTTTTAAGATACTAATTGGGAGTGCCACGAGTGACGGAAAAAGTTCCTCCGGACGAATATGCTATACCGGTTCGGATATCGCAGAGGCGGAGTCATCGTCTAATCTCTTCGACGGAGGACATGCATGACCAGAGTCGCGTTGCTTTGCGTTACGGTTGGAATGACCATGAGCCTTGTGATCTGCTCTGGCAAGGGTGCAACCATCACGCAGGAAGAGCTGGTTCGAAGGACGCAGGAAATTATGGACGCGGCGGGGAGTGGAGAGCGGACGCCGTTTGAAAAATACTTCGCTGCGGACTGCATGATTTTTGATGAGAAGGGCCGAAGCATGGACAAGAAGGCCTTCGTCGAAGACCAATCCCCATTACCGGCCGGAATCTCTGGTTCCATCAAACTGGTGAAGCCGCAGAGCCGGATTCTGGGCGACACTGCTATTTTGAGTTACGACCTGGACGAAACGGAAACCATTTTCGGCCAGCAATTGCAGGCTCGATATCACGAAACCGACACCTGGATTCGGCGAAATCGCGAATGGCAGATCGTCGCAGAACAAGTGCTTCGATACTACGAAGATCCAGCGCCGGGCAAGCCAGATCCGAAAAAATACCCGGACTACGTGGGCACCTACCAGCTTACGCCGGGAACGACGATGACCGTATGGAGTGAGGGCAGGGAATTGTTTTCGCAAAGGGCAGGCAGGTCTAAGGACCTGCTGCTCCCCGAGGCGCCGGACATATTTTTCCGCAAGGGCGTGGAAGGCCGGCGGCTGTTCCGACGCGACGAAAGAGAAAGAGTGGACGCGTTGATCGACCGGCGGAACAACGAAGACGTTGTCTGGACAAAAACAAAATAGCCGTCAGCTTTCTCGCAATCGGAGCGGCCCGAAGTTTCGTGCCGGATCGTGAACTTTGGGGGGTAGCGCGGGTAGCTCTTTTCAGTCGGTGTGGAGCGGCAGTACTTGGCGCAGCATTTTCCAGTCGTTCATCACCTCGGTCTGCGAGGCGCGCGGGCTGTCGCTGGACCGCAGTTCTTCCTGTAGGCGGGCGGCCAGCAGCTCTTTCGCCAGATCGGGCGGAGTGCCATCGTGCAGAACGTTTTCGCGCGCGATCCCTACATCCACCCAATCGTCATTCATCTGCACGCGCAACGTGACCCGCCCGTATTCATCAAGCTGAGGCTCGGAACTGTTCTCCAGATGCGCCCAGATCTTTTCGTTCCGCCGGGCCTTGAGCTCAGGCGCAGCTTTCGCTAGCGCGGTATTGAGCTCGTGCTGGTAGCTGCGGCGCTCGGCAGTCGCCAGTGCAGGCTCCGGTGGCTGTCCTGGCGCCAGCACCAGTGCGTTCTTCTTCGGATCAAACCTGCCGCCGCCGCTGACGTAGGCTACCGCCATGGCGCCCGCAGCAATGGGTTCGAACGCCGCCACCGGCACAATGTATTTCTTCGATTTCAGCATCGATTCCACCACCCCGTGCACCGCGGTGCTTCGCGGTACACTGCCCGGTACCTGCGGAATCACAAAACTGGAAGACTGTAGCTCAGGATGTTTGGCGCTGAACCTTGCCAGCAGTTTGGCAATATGTTTGGGCGTAGTGATGCCCATGTCTGCCACCAGATTGCGATGCAGCGTCCTGGGATAGTAGAAGTTGATGACTCCGCGGGCGAAATCGGCGCAATTGTGCGCCAACAGATTGAAGTGCGACTGGTTGTTGCGCTCGTTGTATACGCGGATAAACTCGTCATCGCGCTCCGGCCTGGTCTGGATCTGATAGCCGTAAATTGTCCGGTCATACGAGGACCCCACCAGCTGCGTCCAGTTTCCGGCAGGCGGCTCGCCGTTGGGCAGGTCGGGCGCGATTGCTTCCAGGTAAGTCTTTCGATATTGATTTCTGAGAAAGGCAACCACCTTGGGATTCACGAACAGGGGAACGTCCTCCGGCCCCTTTACCGCATAAAGGTAGGGAATCAGAGGAATCGCAATCCAGTCGTACCCCGCAATCTTGTTGTAGCGGCTGATCACCACGCCGGTTTCGCCCGGCATGCAGCGCCGCAACCGCACCGGAGTTTCCGCGCATACTCGGTCCAAATAGACGGCGGCGTGGCCGGTGGCTGTGAAAGCGCCAAAGTGCCCGTAAGGCTCTTCCAGCAGCAGGGTCGCGTCCGCGTGTGCCTTCGGCAAAACCAACAAAGACACGAGTAGCGCTAGAGTTTGAAGCCGTCGATATGGGCTGCGAACCGACATCGTGGTTCCTAAGCTTAAACTCCGATTTGGCACACTAGTTGCGCAAAAGTAATCCTCATAGGCACCGACGTAACTGCCCAAAACCGAAGTCGTACAACTGGGGTTTTAGATGCTCGGTGAGGGTTTGGCGACGCTCTTATAACCTATTAAGAACTAACGTACATAGGGTATTGCCAACGGCCGCCACATCGGTGCTCGGAAGGCCCACTGATGCAACTGTCTGCGCGCGCCCATTTAATGCGAATTTCCCGCCAACTCGTGGACAATGCTGTTCACGAAAGCCTTGGCGTCGCCGAACAGCATTAGCGTGTGGTCAAGGTAGTAGAGCGGATTGTCGATGCCGGCGAAACCCGGGTTCATGCTGCGCTTGATCACCATTACCGTGCGGGCCTTGTCCACGTCGAGAATCGGCATGCCGAAAATGGGGCTGGATTGGTCGGTGCGCGCAGCCGGGTTGGTGACGTCATTGGCGCCGATCACCAGCGCCACATCGGTCTGCGGAAAGTCTCCGTTGATGTCATCCATCTCGATCAGTTTGTCATACGGGATGTCCGCCTCCGCCAGCAGCACGTTCATGTGGCCGGGCATGCGTCCGGCCACTGGATGAATGGCGAACCGCACGTTTACACCGCGCTTGGTCAGAGCATCGTAGAGCTCGCGAACCTTGTGCTGCGCCTGCGCAACCGCCATGCCGTAACCGGGGACGATGACCACGGTGTTCGCCGCCGCAAGAATGCCGGCAGCTTCCTCGGCGGTCGCGCTTCGAACCGTCCTTTCTTCTTTGCCGGCTGCTGCCGCTGCCTGCACCTGGCCGAAGGCTCCAAACATCACGTTCGTAAATGACCGGTTCATCGCCTTGCACATGATGACCGAGAGAATGAATCCCGAGGAGCCGTCCAGCGCGCCGGCGATGATCAGAAGCTTGCTCTCCACCACGAAACCCATGGCGGCCGCCGACAGTCCGGCGTAAGAGTTTAGCAATGAGATCACCGTGGGCATGTCTGCTCCGCCGATGGGCATGATCATGAAAACGCCGAAGAACAGCGGAATGACCACCATGACGGGGAACAGTTGTTTGGCACCCGGATGGAGGACAAGATAAATGCCGGCGGCAATCGCAATCGCCAGCAAGCCCAGGTTGACGATGTTTTGTCCCCTATAAGTGATCGGCCGCTGCGGCAAGACTTCCTGCAACTTACCCGCAGCCATCAGGCTGCCGGTGAAGGTCAGCGAACCCAGGATCACCTCCATGCAAATGACGGCCATCATGAAAGGCGGAACGTCGGGCGCGCGCAAATAAAATTCCGCGGTGCCGACCAGGGTGACGCAAAATGCGCCGAAAGCGTGGCTGAGCGCAGTTCGCTGCGGGACTGCGGTCATCTGCACCAGACCCAGGGGAATGCCGATGCCGGAGCCGATCACCAGCGCGATCGCGATCCACTTGTAATCCACAATACCGTGGTGCAGCAGCGTCCCGGCAATCGCCAGTACCATGCCGATTTCGCCCGCCCACACGCCGTGGCGGGCGGTTTTGGGAGCGCTCATCCATTTCAGAGAAAGAATGAAGAGCACGCTGGCGATCAGATAAATGATCTCGATAATGTGCTGGCTGCCTGCGAACTCTGTGGTCATGGTTTCGTCGGACGACTGGATTTGAACATCTTCAACATGCGATCGGTGATCAGAAATCCGCCGACCACATTGCTGGTGGCGGCGATGGTGGCCAGAACCCCCAAAATGAAAGACAGATTGCTCTTGTGCTCACCTACCAGCACGATGGCGCCAACCACGGCGATCGCGTCCAGCGCATTGGTCAGCGACATCAGCGGCGTGTGCAGCAGCGGCGAGACCCGCTTGATTACCTCGAATCCGATAAAGGCCGCCAGCATGAAAACGAATAGCCCATTGATTAATGCGGAATTCATTTTGCCTCCCGCAGGCGCCCCTTCCGCCTGCTTTTTTCGCATCCCATCATTTCGCTCCTTGCGTCGCCAGCTCCGGCAGCGCAAAGAATTCCCTTACTCGCGCATTCGCAATCTCACCATCGCGGGTCAATAACGTTTCCCGAATAATTTCGTCTTCCGCAGCCGGCCGTATCTTGCCGTGCTTTACCAGGTTCACCAGGAACGAGGTCAGATTGCGGGCGTACATCTGGCTGGCGTGATACGGAACTGCGGCCGCCACGTTGACGCCGCCAATGATGGTGACTCCGTGCGCGGTGATGCTTTCGCCGGGCCGTGTCAACTCACAGTTGCCACCGCGCTCCGCCGCCAGATCGAAAATCACCGAGCCCGGCGCCATCCCTTTCACCATTTCTGCCGTCACCAGGATCGGGGCTTTCTTGCCGGGGACGACGGCCGTGGTGATCACCACATCGCTCTCCGCAATTACCCGGCCTAGAAGTTCGCGTTGTTTGGCGTAGAAGCTCTCATCCTGCGCGGTGCCGTAGCCGCGGGCGTCTTGCGCGTTCTTGGCCTCAATCGGCAATTCCACGAAGCGGCCGCCCAGGCTCTGGACTTGCTCTTTGGCGGCGGGCCGCATGTCATAAGCCGAGACCACCGCTCCCAGCCGGCGAGCCGTGGCAATGGCCTGCAGTCCAGCCACTCCGACGCCAATGATCAGAATGCGCGCCGGGGTCACCGTTCCGGCGGCGGTAGTCATCATGGGGAAAATTCGAGGCAGGGTGTCGGCGGCAATCAGCACCGCCTTGTAGCCGCACACGGTTGCCATGGAGGAGAGCGCATCCATGCTCTGGGCTCGCGTGGTTCGCGGCATCAACTCCACCGCGAACGAAGTCACACCGGTCCGGGCAATCTCCTGCAAGATCTCCAAAGAACCCAGTGGCCGCAGAAAGCCCACCAGCACCTGCCCGCGACGCATCAGCGGCACATCGGTTTTCCCGTTAACGTCGTTCGACCCGTAACACAGAACTTGCGCCACGATGTCCGCGCCACTGAAAACCGAGGCACGGTCGGGAGCAATTTTCGCGCCTTTTTCCACGTAAAGCGCGTCCGGGTATCCGGCTTGCTCTCCTGCTCCCGCTTCCACCATGGCCTGAAACCCGGCTTTCGCCAGAATCGGAATCACCATGGGAACCAGGGCCACCCGCCGCTCGCCGGGATAACTTTCCTTGGGCACGCCAATAATCACGAGATCATCTTCCCCCTGCTTGAAGGTCAAACGCAACATTGTAGCGGAAGAACGCCACGGAACCGATGACGAAGTTGGGGCAAAGGTTCTTGTTGCCCCAGATTCTCCTGACTGTTCTCGCGGTCTGGATGAAACAAATCGACCTGCGACGATTTTGTGCCGTCATTTCAGCGGTGATTTTCTTGGCAAATTTCACTCCGAATTCTGCGTCGGCCAGACTCGAACTTGGACACCGTGCGAAGGGTTTTGACGCCGAAAAACACGAAACTCGTGTGTTGAACGATGGGAAGGAATTCAGGAACGAAGAGAAGGCACCGGTCCGCGCGGGTCCGGTGCGAAACCCCTGAGCTGAAAGTCCTGCCCGGAATTTCTGGTTCGAACCAAATTGGTCCAGGCAACTTGTTGATGCGAGGTTTTTCCGAGCAGAAAAGCGACTTCCAACTTTACGGATTCCATTTAATCTGCAAGAAGGGTCAAAATTGCCGATCCATTTCACTCAGGTACTTGATATCCGCGCTGCTCAGGTCGCGCCGTCAGATTGTGGTTTGGCTGTGGCGTTCGCTGAGTTCCGATCAACGATGCGATCACTCGGAACAGGATCGGCGGTGACGGCCTGCTGCGCCAGACGAAGGAAAAGCTCGCCTCGGCGTTCAGATTGCCGGAGATTGAACTGGAAGGTGAATTCATCCAGATAGTCGTCGAGGAGCTTGCGACTGACCGCTCCTTGTTGGCTTTCCATCAGCCATTGTTTGAGCGCTGAGGTCATTTTTCGAACCCGTGGCATCGCTTCGGATTCACTCCAGTCCTTCTTTCTTCTCTCTGGAAACCTGACCTCGTGGTAGTAGCCTCTGCTCTCCAAAGGCCGATATCTCACCACGTCGTTGGTGAGGAGGACGCTGCCCGGCGCCACCGAGTCCTGCACAAAGGCTACCAAGCTTGCGGTCGAAGCGTATACAACGTGGCGCATCCGAATTCGACCGACCTCGGACCCCTGTTCTTCAGCGGCAATGAAAATCAGCCCCCTCTCTAGATTGAGCGCGCCGCCCAAGCCCTTCTCCTCACAGCGGACATTGCATCCATCCAACTCCACTCTGCCGGTGAGCAAATCGCGCCCCGGCCTTACCATGGCACGGCGCAATCTACGCAGCATCGTCCAGGCCGTCTCATATCTTTTCAGTTCCAGCTCTCGTTGCAATCCCAACGCGGTCGCTGCGTTCGTCTGGCCGGACACCCACCACATGGCGCGAAACCACACGGGCAAGGGGATCCGTGTGTCCTGGAAGATGGTTCCTGCGGTGACCGAGTTCTGGTATCCGCACCCAGCACACTCCCACAGAGCTCGCACCCGCCACGCTTCCGCTGATCCGCAGCGGGCACAGCGAAAACCCGCCGGCCAACGGAGCCGTTCCAGGTACTCCTGGCACGCCTCCTTGGTCGGGATCTTCGCCATCAACTCGGTTAAAGTACGCGGATACTCTTGCATGCTCCTACATTTACAACATCGGGTAGGCCTGAGTAAAACGGATATCTATAACGGCCAAGCCTGAGTATGGCGGATATGTAACGCTCGCGCCCTCAATCTGCAGGGCAAGAAAGTTGCTCGTACCCGCCCTACCCAGGTACTAGATACCCGCTTTATTCAGGTTCTGGGATACGAATCGCTTCACGAAGCGCAAGTTTTCGGTGATTAGAAGTTGCTTAGTCTTAGAGCACGCGGACTTCATAGAACGTCCTCCTGTGGCCACCTATGTTGAACAGTGTCCACCATATTGAATGTCGTGTCAAGCGGGGAAATGATTTGCGCGGTGTGGATGAAAGTTCTAGAATTCCCGCAGGTTATGACGGCCAAAGACGAACGAATTGGGTTCAGAGCTTCCAGCGAGATCAAGGCTGCGCTATTGCAGATCGCCAAGAAGGAAGGGCGAAGCTTGGCCCAAGTTTGCGAACTGCTTCTTAGAGGCGGGATTCACGAGTATGAGAGAGAAGGATCCAGATACCTCCACCGTTTTGTGGAGCGGCCAAAAGAGAAGGGCAAGTAGTGCAACCTTGGATAAGAAAACACAAAGAGCTATCCCCGGGTGCCTCAATCCAGTCAACTGTGCATAAGGCATTGATTTTACTGTCATAAAATTGTGAGCAGGGACGGAGTTGAATCGCCGACGCCAGCCTTTTCAGGGCTGTAGTCACCCAAAGCCATCTGTTGATTCTGCAAGACATAGAGCTGAATTCCTGTTGCGCGCAGCCGACACCGCGCTCTAGGCTGCCAAAGCCGAGGGACGGAATCGGGTGGTCGTGGCCCCGGCCGTTCACCCGGCCGCTCAGAATTGGGTAGGTCCGGGTCTAGAATTAGGTGATTTCACTCAGAACCCGGTCAATGAGGGTATGGCGATTTGCAAACAGTCGACCAAATCCCTCGGTCCGCCGGGTGTTATCCTGCTTCCGTTATGGAAGCCAAAGGTTTGACTCCGATATTGAACGTGTCCGACATCGCCAGCACGGTCAAGTGGTTTGAGAAATGGGGATGGAAGAAATTGTGGGACTGGGGAACGCCTCCGACGTTTGGCGCGGTGGGATCGGGTAAGGAAACGTGCATCTTTCTTTGTCAGGGGGCGCAGGGAGGCTGCGGCCGCGGTCCCAACACCACCACGTTTCAGCAGGACGGAGACGAAGAGGGCGACAAGGGCGTCTGGATGTCGGTCTGGGTGGACGACGTGGACGAGATGCACAAGCATTGCGTCGCCGCTCGGTTGGAGGTCACATTTCCACCCACCAATATGCCGTGGAACGTCCGCGAGATGCACCTTCGACATCCGGATGGCCACGTGTTCCGGGTTGGCCGGGGACTCGATCCCGGCTAAGACTGAGCTTCAAGATTTCCTGCCATGCGTTCAGCGGCGCAGGCCGTCAGTCCGAACCTACCTCATACCTTGAGTCTTGAGCCTGAACACGGTTCCGGAGGAGTTTTGTACAGGCCAGCCAAGCAGTTCGCCCCGCCCATAGCACGTCCGTGGGTCACACCGGCACGGACGGGCTATTCACAAAAAGTGTCACTGCACTTAAGGTCATAGGTGAGCAGTTCTGGGGGAGGGCTGCCCGGGCGTCCAATGACTCGAAAGGGTCGGGACGCCTGTTAATTTTTGCAGCGCCTTTCTCTCCGCCTTTAGCGGGATTCCTCTGCGCACTGTGTCGATCCGGGAAAATCCGTGGCTAGCTTTTGCACTAACCCGCCCCATCAATAGGTCGAAATCGTGAAGTTCACCGTGATCCGCGCTTCTGTCTCCACCGCCTGATTTCCCTGATAATACGGTTTGAAGTGCCACTGTTTTACCGCTTCCCGAGCGGCGGCGGCCAGAATCGTGGGTCCGCTGACCACGTGCAGATCCTCTATGTTCCCCGTCTTGTCAATCAGCGCTTGCAGCACCACCGCTCCCTGAACCTTCATTTGCTTGGCCAGTAGTGGATAACCCGGTTCCACTGTGCGTGTAACTCTTGCCGCCGCACTCTGCGAAAGGCTTACGTGCGCGTCCGAGTTTCCCGCTTGGCTCGGTGCCGGCGCAGTCGCTTGCCCGGCGCCCGCAGGGGTGGCGGGCTGCATCTCTACCTTTACTGAACCCTTGGACGGGGCCAGGGCCTGATGCTGATTACCAGCAACCACCTCGACTTCCAGCGGGGGCAGCACCGCGCGGTCGGTTGCCGTAATCATTGGACCCGGTGGAGTGTTGTCCGCCGCCGGAGCCCGCGGAGCCGATCGCTTCTTGATAACGGCTCGAGGAACAATAGCCGGTGCGCCAACTTCTGCGGCGGGTAGCGACGGAACCGGGCCGGGTGGGGGTGGTGCCGCACTCTGGCTGGTGATCTCCGACTCGGGGACGGCGCCGGACGAGAGCCACAGTTGGCGGTCTTTAATAAAAAGAATCACCACCGCAGCCAGCAGCACGGCCAGGGCCAGCAGCATGCGGCGGCGCTGCTTCACCTCGCTCCTGGGCGCCGGCTGAGCGCTCTGCGCTTCCAGATTGCTGTCGTCTTTCAGGGTGATGGGCATAGGCAAATCTCCCTGCCGGTCGTCCTAGTATGCCCTGAAACGCTCGCCAAATCTACTGTTGACCGGGTTCTAGGCGGTAAACGGGGGTCAGCAGGCCAGTTGTTCCCGCGTCAGTTTCAGTCCATTGAGATTGCCGAGCACCGTAACCGCGACCGAATCCGTATGGAAGAACTCATTGGCCAGTGCCCGCAGTTCCTCCGCACTCACGCTTTCGATTTTCTCCAGCAGTTCGTCCATGCTGTAGAAGTGGTCAAAGTACATCTCTTGCCGCGCCAGGTTCGACATGCGCGCCGTCGAAGACTCCAGTGACAACATCAGGCTGCCCTTCAACTGGTCCTTGGACCGCCGCAATTCCTCTGTGGGCACGGACTCCGATTTCAACTTTCGAAATTCAGACACAATACACTCCACCACCTTGACCGCAGACTCCCGCGAGGTGCCCGCATACACCGACAGGCACCCGGTGTCGCGATATGGGTTCAGATCGCTATAGATGGCGTACGCCAGCCCTTGCCGCTCCCGAATATTCTGAAATAAACGCGAACTCATCCCCCCACCCAGCAGGGTGTTCAGAATGTACGAGGCGTGGCGTCTCTCATGGGCAATCGGATGCGACGGTACCCCCACACAAATCTGTACCTGCTCCAGCGACTTCTTGTTGCGCATGATGATGCGCGGCGCAATCTCGGGTTGCGGGCTGTGAAAGCCGTTCTTTACCGGTTTCATGTGCTGGAAGTGCTTGCCCACCAGTTCCACAAACTGCTCGTGCTTCAGGTTTCCTGCCGCACAGATGATGACATTGCCGGGCGCGAACCGCTCCCCGTAAAACTCCAGCATCGGGCCCCGCTCAAACTTCTTGACCGTCATCTTGGTGCCCAGAATCGGCCTTCCCAGCGGGTGGTCCTTCCAGAAATTTTGGGTGAAGATCTCATGCACCAGATAATCCGGACTGTCCTCATCCATCTTGATTTCTTCCAGAATCACGCCCCGTTCGCGGCCAATATCCTCGGGAGCAAAAACCGGATTCAGAACCAGATCACTGAGCACGTCCAGCGCAATGGGGAGGTGCTCATCCAGCACTTTGACGTTGAAGCAGATGCACTCTTTCGCGGTGAAAGCATCCATGCCTCCGCCGATCGAGTCCACTTGCCGCGCAATATCCTCTGCCGAGCGATGCTTCGTGCCCTTGAACACCATGTGCTCGATGAAGTGGGAGATGCCATTCCATTGCGGATCCTCATCACGCGACCCGCTCTTGATCCAGATCCCAATCGAAACCGAGCGGATGTGCTGCATCTGCTCGGTGATGATGGTCAACCCGTTGGGCAGCACCTCGCGATGAATGTTACGGATTTCTTTCACGATAGGCCCTTACAACTGAGAACTGGGAACTGACAACTGGTTCTAAAAACGCCAGGGTTATCACTTGGTAAACCCAGCCGAACAACCTCAATTGTTACACACCGCGCTACTGTCTGGCAGCGGCGCATTAAATTGTTTAGAATCAATCAGCTAAACGGCCGTGGCCGCGTTCTTGCCAGTTCCCAGGGGTTTTCGCCTTCATACTCTTCTACAATCAAAGGGGACCCTACTTTAGATGCATGACTGAACTCAAACAAACCACGCTATTAGGCCTTACGCTGCAAGAGCTTACGCAGGTGGCGGAGGAGTCCGGCCAGCCCGCCTATCGCGGCCGCCAACTGTTCGAGGCGATCTACGCCCACAGAATTGCGGCTTCGGAACAAATCTCCACGCTTCCGCAGGACTTTCGCGCCCGCCTAAGCCATAAAGGGCTCGCCGTCGGTCTGCCGGTGATCACGAAGAAGTTTTCCTCGAGCGACGGCACCGTGCGTTACTTGATGGAATTCGCCGACGGCCAGACCGTGGAAACAGTTTGGATGCCCGAAGGTGATAACGGCGAAGCCGGCGATGGCAGTGAAGCTGGCAGTCAGGCAGAGGACACCGGCCGCACCCGGGATCGCAGCACGATTTGTGTTTCCAGCCAGGCGGGCTGCGCCGTGGATTGCCAGTTTTGTCTCACCGCGTTGCTGGGTTTGAAACGCAATCTGACCGCCGGAGAGATCGTCGGCCAGGTTTGCGCCGTGTTGAATGATCAGCAGGTTTCTCCGCCCCAATCGCGCGTCAACATTGTGTTCATGGGGATGGGTGAGCCTTTCTTGAACTACGACAACTTCATGAAGGCGGCGCGCCTGCTGGTCGAAGGCGTTGGCATCGCCGAATCACGCATGACCGTTTCCACCGCCGGCATCGTTCCCCGCATCTACGATTTTGGCGCCGAACCCATCCGCCCGAAACTGGCAATATCGCTCAACGCATCCAACGACGAGCTGCGCACCCGCCTGATGCCAATCAATCACAAATGGAATCTGCAACAGCTGATGGCTGCCGCTCGTGATTTTCCACTGAAAAACCGGGAGAAGGTGACCTTCGAATACGTTCTGCTGGAGGGAATCAACGACGGTGTGCAAAACGCCCGCGAACTCGTGGAGTTGATTCGCGGCTTGCGCGCCAAGATCAACCTGATCGCATTTAATCCTGGCCCTGGAATTGCATTTCAAACTCCCACGGAGGCGCGCGTCACAGAATTTAAGGAGATCCTAAGGTCGGCCGGGGTTCCCGCTTTCGTCCGCCGCCCCCGCGGGCGGGACATCTACGCCGCCTGCGGTCAATTGAAACGCAGCCTCGAAGCTGGCGCGGCTTAGGAAGCGCCCGCGGTTCGTACTTGCGTCCGCGCCGGTAACAATGCAGGGGACGGTGACGAATCGCCTCGCGTCACCACCGGCAGCTCGATGCGAAATCCTGCCCCGCCTTCCGGACGGTTCTGACACAAGATTGTCCCTTGGTGTTCCTGGATAATTCCATAGCAGACGCTCAGACCCAACCCAGCACCCTGCCCCACCGGACGCGTCGTATAAAAAGGATCGAACACCCGGTCTGGCTCCTGCAGGCCCGGCCCATTGTCCACAAACTCGATCACTACCATGCCATTGCTCGCTCGGGTACTTACCGTGAGCGAACCGCCCGTCTCCGCCATAGCGTGGAGAGCGTTGTTGGTGATGTGCAGGCATACCTGCAAAAGTTGGTTCGAGTCCCCCAGCACTCGGGGAAGGTCGCTGGCCAGATCGGTGTGCACCTGGACATTCGCCGTCCGCAATTGCGGGGGATAGAGCTTGACCGCGGTTTGCACCATGGCATTGATGTCGAGCGATGTCTTGTCGGCCGGGACCTGCTTGGCAAAACTCAGCAGGCTCGAAACCAGCGTCCGGGTGCGGCGAATCTGGTGTTCGATTTTCTGCGCCAGCGTGCGTTGTTCGCCGTTCAGGGGCGTGGCGGTCAGCAATTCCGAGTAGCCCAGCATCGCGGTCAGGGGATTGTTCAATTCGTGGGCCGCCCCTCCCACCAGTTGCCCCAGGGATGCCAGTTTCTCTGATTGCACCAGTTGCGCTTGCACCCGCCTCAAGTCGTGAAAAGATTGCTGCGACGCCCCCAGCAGATGGAGCAATTCACGGTCCAGCAGGTGCTGCTTCAAAAAGACCATCGAGCCCAATGCCAGCATGCTGGCCAGAGTCACAAACAAACGGAACATGCGCACTCGCTGCGGGGTGGTCACGTCGAACACCGACCAGGCTGCAAGCAAGGGAAGGGAAGAAACCGTAATCATACCCAACCGCGCCACCCAGACTCCGTGTCCGTTGGAACTGCCCGAGGGTTTTTGTTGCGGCGCCGATTCCAGCGCTTCCAATCCAATCCACGTGACCCACGCCATCGAAGCCGCCAGCGGCACATCGTAAACACTCCCCGAGAAATAAACCCTTCGTTCGATGGCCCAGTTCGCCAGATAGGAGCTCAAGCTGTAGGTCAAGGTGCAGCCGAACCAGCTCGCGTAGATCGTCCTCCAGGAATGACCGCTGCGGGCCCACAACACCGCCAACCCACCCAGGAACACGATCTTTTCGATAAGGTACAGGATATTCAGATTGTGTTGGTAACGGGTGTCGTCTCCATAAACATACTGCCAGGGGATTACGGTGACCACATAGAGATATAGCCACCAGACCAAGAGCATTGCGAAATCAAGCGATCCCAGCCGCGTCGTGCGACTGTCTTGCTCCACCTGGGGCTGCATCGCCAGGGCCGCGGTCATCGGAACCAGATGCAGGAAAATAACCACGTCGCCGGCAAAAGGTGTAGGAACGTCTCTCCGCAGAAACACTTCGAAGTAACACCAAAGCCCTTGATAGGCCAACCAGAAGGCCAAACCCATCGTCATCATTGCCCAAAACATTCGCGCCCGTCCGTGGCTCGACCAGGCCACCAGAAGCAAGGCCATGGTTCCGGAAAGCAGCAGCAACAGTTGGGTAAGGTCACTCAGGGCAATGAGCACAAAGCCCTGCGGCAACACCAGCGATGCCGCAGCCTGCGCGCACAGCAGGCCCGACGCCGTGAAAATCCACAGCTTGGAGCGCCTCGACATACGTTGTCATTGTAGAGTGAGCAAGCGACGCAGAAAGTTACTTGGGTAATCCACCGTCGCACCCATCCGCCCGGCCGGGTCGAGGCAACGGGTCGGCGGAAAACCTGAGTGTGCCGGCCGCCGAAGTTTCGCTTGCTCTTCGGTCGCATAATAAATAACATTCGTGGCACCCCACTTTTCGTCAGGGGGACGTACTCCATTGCCCTTTCGTGCAGTTCGAGATCGGTTCCTTTGGAGACTCCGGGCTCCTATGGGGCCGGGCGAAGTTCGGCGTATCGAACGCTGGCTGGCCAGCGCCCGGGTCTTCCTGGCAGTCTCCGCCCTGGTTGCCATCTGGATGGATCCCGGGGCGATTCGCTATTCCCTTTGGGCCTTCGCCCTGCTGGCTTTCTATCTGGCCCAAGGCGTAGTTATCATCATCTTCCTGCGGCGGCGCCAGGAATCCACTCCAGCCTTCCGCCTCCTGGTGCATAGTGCCGACATCGTTTGGCCGGCCCTGATTTCGGTCTTTGCCAGTGGTCAGAACAATCCCTTCTTTCTGTTCTTCGTTTTCGTCCTGGCCGCCGCGGCTTATCGCTGGGGCCTGTGGGAGACCGTCGGCACCGCCGCCGCCGAAGTCTCCTTGCTTTGGCTGCAAGCCCTGAGCTTCCATTGGGGTCTGATGTCATGGATCACCGGCCTCGCCGCTCGCTACCGCTTGCCCCCTTTGCGCATCGATCCCACTTCGTTCGAGCCCAAGGGGCTCTTCATGCGCTCCATCTATCTCCTGGTGCTGGGGTTCCTGCTCGGTTATCTCGCCGAGCAGCAGAAGCAACTCCGCGCGGAAAAGGCGGTAATCGCACGCACCCTCGGAAAGGCGCGGGTGGAAGCCGGCGTTGTTGGTACCCTCCACGAGATTGCCAGCGAGTTGCTTTCCATGTACCGGGCCCGTTTGTTGGTGATTGCCTCCCAGGAGCTCAGCAGCTATCGGGTGTATGTCGGCGAATTGAGTAACCCGGAACAGGGGTCCGGCTTTCGCTGGCTGGATCCCTCCGACAGCGACCGCCAGACCTATCTGATAGAGTCCCCATCCGTCGCGTGTTATGCGGAACGGAATGGTGCCGACGGAACTGAACACTTCTCCCTGCTGGCGCTCGACGAGGAAACCAGAATCGAGAACGTGAATCTCGAGTTCCTCGATCCCATCGCCCGGAAACACGAGTTCCGCAGCGCCATGATGGTTTCCTTTGTGTTCGGACAAGAGTGGCGGGGGCGGCTCTTTTTACTGGATCCCAAGCTTACCGGAGACACCGAGGAGGAACTGCGCTTCCTCCAGGAGTTGGTGCGCCAGGTGGGACCCGCCGTTTACAACGTGCTTCTGCTACGCCGCTTGCGTTTGCGGGCCGGGGCCGTGGAGCGCGCCCGCTTCGCCCGCGAACTACACGATGGCGCGGTACAATCGCTCATCGCCGTGGAAATGCAGGTGGACGTGTTGCGTCGGCAATCCGCCATCAAGCCCGACGTAGTGCCAAAGGAGTTGGGCCGCATCCAGGCCTTGCTCCGCGAAGAAGTTCTCAAGCTGCGCGAACTCATGCAGCAAATGAAGACCCTGGATGTAGACTCCAGGAAGCTTCTGGGCGTGATCCACGATACCGTAGAACGTTTCCAGCGCGAGACCGGGATCGTCGCCCGTTTCACTTCCGACCTGGAGGAGTTTGACATGCCGCAGCCCGTGTGCCGCGAGCTGGCCCGCATTGTGCAAGAGGCACTGGTGAATGTACGCAAGCACAGCCAGGCGCGCCAGGTCGGCGTCCGCCTCGGCGCCAGTGGCAACGGCTGGAAGATTGTCATTGAAGACGATGGCCAGGGTTTCCCCTTCACCGGCCGGCTTTCTCAGCAGCAACTCGACGATCTGGGCAAGGGACCGTTGGTCATCAAGGAACGTGTCCGTTTGATTGAGGGCGAACTCACGATAGAATCAATTCCGGGCCAGGGCTCCCGCCTGGAGATTACAATTCCTCAGCATCAAGGCGCGATTCATGGATAACAGAAAACCTACCCGCATCGTGATTGCCGATGACCACCCGATTTTTCGTGATGGCTTACGGCGCCTTCTGGAAACCGAACCGGACCTCAAAGTGATTGGCGAAGCCTGTGACGGGGCGGAAGCGGTCAAGCTGGCGCGCCAGCTCAAGCCCGACATCCTGTTGCTGGACCTGGCTATGCCTCGCCACCCCGGTCTGGAAGCGCTGCGCGAGATGAGCGCCGGTCCCGGCTCGGATGGGGTGCGTGTGATCCTGCTCACCGCCGCCGCGGAAAAGAACCAGATCGTCGAAGCTTTGCAGTTAGGCGCGCGCGGTGTGGTGCTAAAGGACTCCGCCACCCAGTTGCTGCTCAAGGCAATTCATACCGTGATGGCCGGAGAATACTGGGTGGGACGCGAGAGCGTCTCCAACCTGGTGCAGTATCTCCGCAACCTGGTTCAGTCTTCCGGCGAAGATGCCCGCAAAAAGAAGTTTGGGCTCACGCCCCGCGAGCTGGAAATCGTTTCCGCCGTCGTAGCCGGATACTCTAACAAGGAGATCGCAGAATACTTCAAGATCAGCGAGGATACGGTCAAGCACCATCTTAGTAACATCTTCGACAAATTGGGGGTTTCCACGCGTCTGGAACTCGCCCTGTTTGCGGTTAATCAATCCTTGCCCTTAAAGCCTATCTCCTAGACGACATAGCACTTTCGTGCCATTGCCCGACCCGTCTGGGCTATTGCCTGGTGACGGCACAGACACTACCATATTTGAACCAACTCACAATTGGCATTTCCCCTGTGATTGGTGTCGCGGGGTTGTGTTATTCCTGGACGCAGTGCATAGTCAAGGGTTCGCGAGGAGGCGACCTGTGGCAAAGTTCTTGCATCAACTCTGGTCCGACGAACGCGGCCAGGATGTCGCCGAGTACGCGGTGATGTTGGCAGTCGTACTGGTCATCGTGGTGGGCACCATCCGCTTGATCGGGGCCAACGCCAACAACGTGTTCTCGTCAGTCTCCAGTTCGATCGCCCAGTAGGTCGCCGGGCGACGCTCCCGCTCTTCCCGCTGCCTCAGCGTCCTTCTCTCCAGTTGTCGTTTCCGCCTTTGCCGCAGCACCGTCTCGGGATCTTTCGCGCCATTCTCAGGGTTTCACCATCATAGAAGCTAGCGCGCAGTTCTCTATTCGAGGACGTCCATTCCCACAGGCTGGGGCTTAGCAGCGCACGATCTTCGGACTCTTGATGCCGCGAGTGGCATTACGCGTATCCACGACCAGTTGCGAATCGCGCACGATTTTCGCATAGTCGTAGTCGGAGTGGTCGGTCACAATCAGCACGCAGTCATACTCCCCCAGCGTGTCCAAAGAAGCCGATTTCATTTGCAGGTCGTACTTGCGCCCTTTGCCGATGGTGGGAAAGTACGGATCGTTGTAGCTGACGAGCGCGCCTTCTTTCTGCAGCAATTCAATGATCGCCAATGCCGGCGACTCGCGCAGATCGTCGATGTCTCTCTTATAAGCCACTCCCAGCAACAACACTCGCGAGCCATTCAGCGCCTTCTTCTGCTGATTCAGGGCTCGCGCCACAAATTCCAGCACGTGGTACGGCATGTTGGTGTTGATTTCTCCCGCCAGTTCAATGAACCGCGTGCGGAAGTCCCATTCCTTGGCTTTCCAGGAAAGATAAAATGGATCCACCGGGATGCAGTGACCGCCCAGTCCAGGGCCGGGATAAAACGGCTGGAACCCAAAGGGTTTAGTGGCTGCCGCGTCAATCACTTCCCAGATATCGATTCCCATCCGCAGTGACAACATTTTGAGTTCATTCACCAGCGCAATGTTCACGCAGCGGTAAATGTTCTCCAGCAGCTTGGTCATTTCCGCCGCGCCCGGCGAGGAAACTCTGACCACGCGATTGAAAATCGCGCCGTACAGTGCCGCCGCTAGATCCGACGCTTTCCCATCCAACCCTCCCACCACCTTGGGGATGTCGCGTCGCGCCACCGCCGTGTTGCCCGGGTCCTCGCGTTCGGGAGAAAACGCCACATAGAACTCTGCTGCATCCGAACTCCCGCCGCGCGAGGCCTTCAACCCCTGCCGGTTACCCTTCTCCAGAATCGGGATCAGGATTTCTTCCGTGGTGCCGGGATACGTCGTACTCTCCAGAATCACCAGATGGCCCGCCCGCAAATGAGGCGCGATGGCCTTGGCCGTTTCGGTGATGTAACTCAAGTCCGGTTCGTGGTACTTGTTTAGCGGCGTGGGCACGCAAATAATAATCGCGTCCATCTGTTCCAGCCGGGAATAGTCCGCGGTGGCGCTGAAGCCCTGCGCCTTCGCGGCCTGAATCTCAGCGGCCGGAATGCGGAAGATGTACGTTCCTCCCTGGTCGAGGGTGGCGACCTTGCGCTGATCGATGTCAAACCCCGTCACCGGAAATTTCTGTTCGCTATAGAGCAGCGCCAAAGGCAGGCCCACATAGCCCAGCCCGATAATCGCGACCCCGGCGCGTTTTTCCTCGATCTTGCTCTTCAGGGCGGAAAACACGTTGGCAGAAGTTGTAGAAGTGGCAGTCATCTTCAAGGGACTCGCTCGCACTTGGATTTTAGCATGTAGCGGACATCTCTCTGGTGACGCGGAAGACCCTGACGGGTGGTAATGTCCATCGCCCGCCTGGCACACCATGTTATCCACAGGCTGGAACCAGCCCTGCCACTTTCTGCGCGCCCGAGCGCCATTTATTTTCTTGCTTCGCTCGAAATCGGGAGGAGCAGAGCGCACGATGGCGGAGACACTCACTGGGCAGGACATCAGCTTCATCGAGCTGCAAACCGCCGTGTTTTGTGTCGAATGTGAGTTGATCAGCAAGAACAGTACTCCGTATTGTCTGGCCTGCGGCAGCCGCGCCGTGCTGAGTTTGTCCCGAGTTCTCGGCGGGTCATTGCACGGGCAACAGACGGCGCACCTGATCGCCGATGCGGAACTCGACCGCCTGGTGCGTGAACTACTCCGCAGCGTTCCGTCCTCCAGTTCTGACACTCGTCTGCCCGCTTCCTTTGCCGTTCTCGCTCCCTCGCGCAGCCACGCGCGCACTGCCGGCCCACACTCCCTCCCGGGCATGGTGCCGGCCCACGATCGCGAGATCCATCCTGGGGAAATTGACCTGGAACCCGCGATCAGTGTAATTGCCGAGCGTGCCCAATCTTTGACCGGAGCCACCGGCGCTGCCATCGCCTTACGCCACGGCGACGAAATTGTTTGCCGTGCCCGCACTGGCCGCACCGCGCCCGACCTCGGTGTGCGCCTGCAAACCGATTCCGGAATTTCCGCCGACTGCGTCCGCACCGGCGAGGTGGTTCTTTGTCACGATGCCGAACGAAATCCTTGCGTCGATCTCGCCAGTTGCCGCCGTTTAGGTGTCCGTTCCATCCTGGCCGCCCCGCTGCGCCACTTTCGCCGTACTCTCGGCGTATTCGAGGTCCTCTCGGCCGCTCCTAACGCCTTTGACCACCGCGACGTCGCCACCATGCAACTGCTCTCCAGCATGATGGTCGCAGCCATCTCTCGCCTGTCCAACCTGAGAACTGGGAACGGAGATATGACAGTGGGCTCTAAGTTAGGAAAGCATTAGTTGCGGGTAGCTCTCAGTTTGCTCCTGCCGGGTTTCTCTGCGTACTCTGCGGCTGTTCTCGTGACCTCTGCGATTTAAGACCTTGTGTTTTGGCCGCCGCCTGGCCGGCTCCGCAACTGGAGTAAGATGTACCCAATTAGCAGTATGCCGACCCTCGGGCCTAATCCGGCGCAGATTGGCCAGCCAACCGTGCCCTCCCCAGAGCGTCGTCGGCGTGTGCGCCACAAGCTCCACCTTCCCGCCTATGTGGGTTTGAACCCGGCACAACACCAGACCCAGGACCTTTGCGAGATCATCGATCTCAGCCAGGATGGCATGGCCATTCAAACCGCATCGCTGCTCGAAGTCGGACGCGACGAGAATTTGTTTCTTGATCTCCCAGAGACCAATGCTTCAATCCAGACCATCGGAACCGTGATCTGGTCGGATACCTCCGGGCGTGCCGGAATCCACTTTCTCGATCTCCCCCCCGAGTCGCTGTCCGCCCTGAAGAAATGGCTCTTCGTTGATGCGCTTGCGGGTTGTGTCCAACAAGCCGCTGAAAATCGCGTCGTGGAGCCGCCAGACCCGTGGAAGGAAATCGAACCCGACCATACCTCCGTCCTCACCGCCTTGGCCGCGGTAAGAAAGGAAGTGGAATCGCTCGGTCCTGACCTGGACGCTGCCCTGCACCTGATCGCCCGCCGGGCCCAGGTGTTCACCCGCTCGACCGCAGCCGCCGTCGGCCTCGCCCAAGATGACGACATGATCTGCCGGGCCACCGCCGGCCCCAACGCGCCCGCCGTGGGCGTGCGGTTGCGCGTGGGTTCGGGCTTTTCCGGAGAATGTGTGCGCTCCGGCATCCTGCTGCGCTGTGACGACTCCGAAACCGATCGCCGGGTTGACCGCGAGAGCTGCCGCGCTCTCGGCATCCGTTCCATGATCGCTGCCCCCATTCGTTCGCGCGGTGCGGTCATCGGACTCATCGAAGTTTTTTCTCCCCATCCCAATATTTTTCAGACGGATCATGAGCTGGCCTTGCAGCACTTGACGGAAGTCGTCTCCGCCGCGGTACTTCGTGCCAGCCTCCCGGAATCGTCTTCTCCGCCGGCTTCCGCAGCCAGCGTGGACGACGAATTTCCCGTGGAGACTCCCGCCGATCTTCCCATCCCTCATCTCTCACGCTCCCGCAATCTTCTTCTGCTTAGTATCCTCATGACTGTTCTTTTCGCTCTACTGTGGGTGACCCAGCCTTGGAGGACGAACAGTCGCAGCGAAGCTGGCGCATCCATTCCGCCGCAGGAAGTTACGCCGCCCGCGCCTTCCGCCAACAAGCTGGAAACACTGCAAAGACTGGCGGACGCCGGCGACCCCGCCGCGCAGTTCGATTTCGGAGTGCGCTACTGGACGGGCGACCAGGTTCCTCAGGATTACAACCAGGCCGTGCGCTGGTTTTCCCTGGCTGCCGAGCAAGGCAACGTTGCCGCGCAAGCCATGCTGGGCAACTGCTACTGGGCGGGCCGCGGCGTCCCCCCCGATCCCATGCGAGCTTACTTCTGGTCCTTCCTGGCGCAGGCCGCCGGAGATGAGGCCAGCAAGTCTCGCGTCGCGTTGTTGGCCACACGGCTCACGCCCAGTCAGATCGCCGTTGCTCAGAAAGAAGCCAAGGACTGGATGATGCAACATGCCCCCGCCGCAAAACATTCATCCTCTGCGCAGTAGCCCTACGATGCGGGCCAAGTCTCTGCGACCTTTGCGCGTTTACTTTGCGATCTTTGCGTTTTAAGACTTCGCTTTTCCCCCGTCCAGACCCCGGCCCATAGGGTCTAGAATGACTTGTAGAGGTTTCCCGTGCCGGCCCTGCGCGACATCCTGAACCAGCACGTCCGCGAAGGTGAGCTGTACGAGAAACTCGACCGCAATCGCGTCCGCTGCTACGCCTGCGGCCATTGCTGTCCCATTCCTGAGGGTCAGCCGGGCGTCTGCAAAGTCCGCTACAACCAGGGTGGAACCCTATACGTGCCCTGGGGCTATGTGGGCGGCGTGCAGTGCGATCCCATTGAGAAGAAGCCATTCTTCCATGCCTATCCCGGCGCTCTGGCCTACAGCTTCGGCATGTTGGGATGCGACCTGCACTGCGCCTACTGTCAGAACTGGGTCACCTCGCAAGCCCTGCGCGATCCCGATGCTGTCTCTCCACCGCTCGAGGCCTCGCCCCAGGCGCTGGTGAAGGACGCCCTCCGCCAAGGTGCGAAAGTCCTGGTCAGCACTTACAACGAGCCCCTCATCACTAGCGAATGGGCGGTGGCTGTCTTTAAAGAGGCCAAAGCTGCCGGCTTGGTAACAGGCTTCGTCTCCAACGGCAACGGCACACCGCAAGTTTTGCAATATCTGCATCCCTGGATTGATCTCTACAAAGTCGATCTCAAGAGTTTCGACGACCGTCACTATCACGAACTCGGCGGACGCATTGGACCGATCCTCGAAACCATCCGCAGCCTCCACCAGAGGGGAATCTGGCTGGAGCTCGTCACCCTGCTCATTCCCGGCTTCAATGACTCCGACGACGAACTGCGTGGCTTGACCAACTTCCTGGCCAGTGTTTCTCCCGACATTCCCTGGCATGTGACCGCCTTTCACAAAGATTACAAAATGGAGGATCCGGACAACACCCGCCCCGCCGATCTGCTGCGCGCGGCCGCGATCGGAAAGCAAGCCGGCCTACGCTACGTTTACGCCGGCAACTTGCCCGGCATGGTCGGCGAGCACGAGAACACTCGCTGTCAGAATTGCGGCGACACCCTCATCCGCCGCCATAGCTATTTTGTCGAAGCCTATCGCCTCACGCCGGACGGCCGTTGTCCCTCCTGCGCCACCGCGCTTCCGGGCCGCTGGGCGCCCCGCTTCGAGGGCCAAATTTCTGATCGCCCTTTTGTTCCAGGCCGTCGCCTGATTAACATCCTCAACTGAGAACTGAGAACTGACATCTGACAACTGGGTTCTTCTTCACCGGGAGTGGTTCCGAATCGCTGTTTACAAGTCCTGCCCTGCCGCGTTATACCTCTGTCTCAGGCCATGCCCAATAAAATTCTTCTCGTCCCATTGCTCCTCATCGTCGCAACCGTTTCCCATGCCGTCGACAAGCCTAAACTCACGCTCGACGAGTTTTTTGACTCGGTCGATATTGCCGACTTGCAGCTTTCTCCCGACGGGCACTCGCTGGTGTTTAAGACCGAGCGCGCCGATTGGAACCTGAACATTTATCGCGACGACCTCTGGCTTTACCACGATGACGGCACCGGCACGCCCACGCAACTTACCCAGTCCGGCCACGACAGCGCGCCGCAGTGGTCCCCCGACGGCCGCTGGATCGCATTCCTCTCCGAACGAAAAACCGCCAACGACCCGGGCGACGAATCCGCCGACGAGGCCACGCAGCTCTATCTGATCTCGCCCACCGGGGGCGAAGCCTTCCCCGTGACCGCCGGAGATGAAACTGTCCACGCATTTGCCTGGTCGGCCGATGCCCGCACGCTCTACTTCGCCACCCGCACGCCTTGGACCCACGCACAAAAAGATGATTACAAGAAAGAATGGAAGGATGTTATTCAGTACCGCGCCGCCGAACGCGGCGACACGATTTTCAGCCTTGGCCTTGCCCAAGCTCTCGCCCGTCACGCCACCCGCGGAACCTCGAAGGACAAGCCGGATGAGGCCACTGGCGCGATCCCCGGCGCCCACGCTGTTGCCACTTCTCCATTAAGAATTCAAACTCTGGAAGCTTCGCCCGATGGCAGCCGCTTGGCCCTGCTGACCACTTCGATCTCTGAGCGTGAAGAAAAAGTTGAGGACTTCGAGATTTATACGGTGGACTTGGCCAATGCCGCTCCCGATCACCCCCCGCACCAGGTTACGCGGAACCAGGGTCTTGAACAGAGCATGCAATGGGCCACGGACAGCCAACATATTTTCTTTCAAGTGGAATACGGATCAGCAGAAGGGAAGTATCACGACACTCAGACTCGCCTCTACTGGGTTGACGCCGCTACCGGCGAAATCAAGCGCTGGGCAACCGATTTCGCGGGTGCTATCGGCTCCTACGGGGTCACTCCCGATGGCGGCGCCGTCGCCACCGGCCGCTGGGGCACAGAAGTACAGCTCTATGCCCAGGCCGGAGCATCTGCAACTTTTTCCAAGCTGACCGGATGGCCCGGCACTTACGAAAGAATCGCCACCGCCACGCACTCACCGCGCATCGCTTTTATTCATTCCTCGCTCGAGAAACCCAACGAAGTCTATATCGCCGAAAGCCTGGCCACGCTGCCAGACGCCCGGCCCGTTACTTCCTTCAACCGGCTTTTCACCGAGCGGGATCTGCCTAAAGGCAAGCCCTATCGCTGGGCCGCCGATGACGGTACCACCATCGAAGGCATGTTGATGTATCCCCCGGGAAAATTTGAAGCGCGCAACCTGCCGGTGTTCGTGCTCATCCACGGCGGCCCCGACGACGTGGACGACGCTGACGGCTATCACTTCCAGGCCGATTGGTATCGCTGGGACCGCATGGCCGCGACCCAAGGCTGGCTGGTCTTCGAGCCGAATTATCGCGGCACTTCCGGCTACGGCGATAAATTCCTCGAGCAGATGGTGCCGCACATCGTCTCCCGCCCCGGCAAAGACATTCTCGAGGGCGTGGACGCGCTGGTGAGAGACGGCATCGCCGACCCCGCTCATCTCGCCGTCGGCGGCTACAGCTATGGCGGCTACATGACCAATTGGCTTATCACCCAGACTACGCGCTTCCGAGCCGCCGTCACCGGCGCGGGCGCCGTGGAGAACGTTGCCAACTGGGGCAACGACGACACCACTTTCGACGACGCCTTCGATCTCGGTGGTTTGCCCTGGGAAGTCCCACAGAATTACCAGGATGAAGCCGCAATCTTTCAGATCAACAAAGTCCGCACGCCAACGCTCATTGTCGCCGGCGCTGACGACATCCGCGTAGCCGTGGCAGAAGCCTACCTGCTCGACCACGCTCTGTACAACTTGGGAGTGCCGAGTTCGCTGCTTGTTTTCCCGGGCGAGGGTCACAGCCTGGAGAAAAATCCCTGGCACGGCAAGATCAAAGTGCGGGAAGAGTTGAAGTGGCTACAGAAATACGGCGGAGTTCCGGTGAAGTAGCGGTGACACTATCGCTGTCAATCCTTGAAAATCCGTGGCGTTTTTGTTTTGCTACTGCCCCGCCGGCCCCGCCGCGCTGGCCATCTTGACCCGGCTTTCCTCGGTATAGCGGGCAACCCCCTGATAGAGGGCTTCCGCAATCCGCTGACGGTAACTCGAACTCTGCAGATTGTTCTCGTCCGTGGGACTACTAACAAACGAAACTTCAGCCAGCACCGCGGGCATCGAGGTTCCCGTCAGCACCACATACTGCGCCTGCTTGACTCCCCGGTTTGGCAGCCCCGGATTTGTTGCCGACAACGTTCCATAAAGCGCCCGCTGTATGTTGGCCGCCAGGCGCCGCGATTCGTGCACTTTTTCCCGGATGTCAACATTCGTCCAATCCACATCCGGCGTCGCTGTTTCCGCATCTCCATTGTCATGGGTGCGCGCGCGCACTGATGAATAAGTATTGGTGTAATAGGTTTCCACGCCGCGCGCGGAAGGGAAGTCGCTGTAGTTGGCGTGGACCGACAGGAATAGGTCCGCCTTTGCCACATTGGCGACCTCAGCGCGCTTCTCCAGCGCGATGTAGTTGTCGTCGGTGCGCGTATAGATCACCGCCGCCGCCAATCGCTTCTCCACCAGCTTGCCCAGCCGTTCTACAATGTCCAGCACCAGATCTTTTTCCAGCAACCCTTTGCGCCCCACCGTTCCCAGGTCCCATCCGCCGTGGCCGGCATCCAGCACGATCCGCAACTTCGGTTCGCCTGCTTGTAGTTTCTTACCGTCCAGCATGGGAGGAACCGGACTTGGTGCCCCATTCAGCGTGGGTGCCCCATTTCTCGCGGTTTTTCCGGGAAGTGGGGAAGTTCCTGGTGCTGCCTGCCCCATCGGCCCGAACAGCTCCACCTTCGCTCGCGGCTTGGGCTCCGCTCCAATCGTCCTCACTTCAATCACCAGACGATAAGGATTCGGTTCCAGACTCACCGAAAAATTCGACGCTCCTTTGGTTTCCAGCACCACCCGCGTCACACCATGCGTCGGCTGGGCCACCCGAACCCGCTGAAGCAGTGAATCGCCCACGTCAATCGTCTTGTTAAAAAGCGAGGCCACCAAGCGGGTGTCATGTAGGTCCAAATAGATTCGCTCCGGATGCGATAACCGGTGCGCTTCATATTGCACCTGGTCTTCGAGATCAATCACCACCGTACTCGAACCCGCTGCCGACCAGTGCCGGATGCCGGTCACTTCAGGTCTTTGGCCCGAGGCCGCAGCGCTCGGCGCTTCTTGCGCAACTTCTTCTTGCTCAGGCTCCGCAGATTCCGCAATCGGCGCTGCGGCCGTCGGGGTCGACGTCGGTGTCTGCGCCGTAGGCGCAGAGTTCGTCTGCACTGGCGCAATCGTTTTCGGCGTAGAAGCAACCGACAACGCATGCCGACGAATGTTCCACCACAGCCCCATTCCCAAAGCGACGGCCACTACGATCAGCGCAATCACCACGGCCAGCCCGGGCCGTGAGTCCCTTACCGCTTCAAATTCCGGCACCGCATCAGTTTCCGGTGCCGCAACAGCCGGCAGAATGACCGCTGCTTCTTCGAGCTCCGCACTGAGTTTCGCTTCCTGTAACTGCGTGGGAGCCTGCTCAATGTGTTCTTGCTCTTGCCGGGGCTCAGGTTGATCCGGTTCGACCCGATCTTGCTCGTCCTGCTGCGGAGTGCTTTCCGCAACCGCAGTGCTCTCTGCTGCCGCTGCCTGCGCCACCACTCGCTGCGACATCTCCGCTAGCCGGTCTTCTTCCTCCGGCCGCAATGCGGCAAGGATCAATTCCGCCAGCAGGCTCAGGCTGCGAACGTCGCAGTCGTTGAATCCATACGGCTCACTGGAGAATGCCTCCACCAGACCAATAATCGTCTGCTTCGCTGACAGCGGTACTGCCACCATCGAGCGCGTGCCCAGAGTGCGGCACGTCTCCGCATGAACCCGCGAGTCCGTTTCCGAATCGTCGCAGCGTACCACCTGCCCTGACGTCAGACACGCCCCGGAAAATCCCAAGTTCGGATCCAGCCGCGCGCCCGCGTCCGGCGTAACCTTTCCTGCCAGCGCGCGGCAGACAATCGCGTCTCCTTCTGCCAGCGCGATGGCCACACCATCCGCGCCCGTAATGGCCAGAGCGCGTTCCGCCACTAACTGCAGTACTTCATCCAGAACGAAATGTTCCAACTGCCAGGCATCCGCCGCACTCGAAGCCGCGTGATCGTGCTCGGCGTGCGCGCGTCTTTGGCGAATCTGCTGGTGCAGGGCGGAAAAAGCCAGTAGAGCTTGCAGAGCTTCTCCGCTCGAAGTTGTGGCCGGCGCAACCCGCAGCGAAGTCGAGGGCAACGTGACCACGCTTGCCTCCACCTCCACTCCCATTTTCGGACTCGCACTCACCAGTTACACTCTCCGTTCAGGAAAACCAATCCTAATCAGGCAAGAATCAAGAATAAAGAGAAATTCGCCGCGATCATCCTTGCCACCTTTGCGAACGCTTTGCAACCTTTGCGGTTCAAAAGCTCTCACCCGCCAAGCACGCGAAGCATCGCTAAAATAAGGACCGCGAAGAACATCCCCAAACCCTGCCGACACACCACCTCTGTAACTTACAGACCGCCAGCCCCAACCGCAACATACCCTCCGCGCACGAAAGTGGGAACCCGAGCCTGCTCTTTCGTAAGTAAGTGGTTCCGATTCAACCAGTTCCAAACCCATTGCGCTGCCTTCGAAATGGGGGTATCCTGTGTAGTTGGAATGACTTACGAGGTTGTGGCGGGTGGCTGAAACTGGTAAGAAGTCGGGTTGGTTGTGGCCGCTGGGGTTGCTGGCCACCAGTCTGGCTGGCATCGGCGTAGTGGTCATGCGTGGCTGCTGGCACGGCAAAATGAGTTGGCCGGTTCGCGCCCAGGACCATTCCTACCAGGTTTGCCTCGGCTGCGGCATCAAGCGCCTGTTCAACGAGAAAGACTTTCGCTCCTACGGTCCCTACAGCTACGATCTCAACCGCCTCATCGCCTGGGACCGTGCTCATACCGGGACACCCCCACCGAAAGCTGAACCCGAACCCACCCGCAACGCCTCCTGATTTTTCCTCTCATCCGGTCGCGTGAACCATCACGGGTACTGAGGCACGTCTCCACCGAACGCTAAAATTTCAGGATGTGGTCTCGCTCCCACCGGGCAGCTTCGACTGAAACCGTCGAACTGGCTGCGCCCAAGCGCCGCCGCCATCACCGGCAGAAGCTTCGCAACCTGGCCTACGTAAAGGTGGATTCCAATAACGGAGGCATCCTGCTAGACATTGGCGAGTCCGGAATGGCTACTCGTGTTCTTGCTCCTCTCAGCCCCGACCAGCCCGTGCGCCTGCGCGTAGACCTAGCCGACCCCCGCGTTCATCTCGAAGCCGACGGCCGCGTGGCTTGGATCAATTCCACAGGCCTGGCCGGCATCGAGTTCCTTGATCCGTCTCCGCGCTCCGCCCGTCTGCTGAGAGAGTGGTTATTCACCCAGCTTCTCGCCGATGCGCATCGCTTGCGCGGAAACACTGCTGACGAATTGCAGTTCTCGGCTGCGGCGCGGCCCGCGATTCGGCTAGACAAAGCCCGCCAGCCGGCGTCTCGCCCTCTGCGACTGTTATGGATGCCGGTTTCCGCACATGGTTTTGCCCGGCTGGTGGACGGCCTGGCGCTGCTCTGCGCCGTGCTGCTCTTCAGTGTTCTGTCCTTGTCGCTGATCGACATGCTTCCATCGTGGCCCATCGCCGCCGCGCTCCTTTTCGGAGTCAGCGGCATCTTCGCCCTGCTCTATGGATTCCTGTTTTCGCTATGGTTCAAGACCACGCCAGGAAGGCGTTTAGCAGAAATGGCCGGACGAGCTTCCGCCGGGCGAATCTTGAAGAAAGAAGATCAAGCCCGCTTCCGCTAAACCGCGCACAGAGTGTGCCAGCCGCGGAGCGGCGCAAGAATAAAGCCCACGGCGCAAGCCGTGGGTAAAGTGAAAAAGCGAAGCAGCCGCAGAGCGGCGAAAGAAATCCCTCGCGAACCCTCGCCCGCAGGGGCCGTTCGGCCCTACCGACTTACAACGCTTTCATCTATACTCTCGAACGCCCGCGTCGGAGGACTTATGAAGACGCTTCTTTGCGCAGCCGCCATCGTTCTAGCCAGCAGCTTCGCCCTCGGCCAACAATACAAGGTTCTGTACAGCTTTGCGGGGGGACAGTTCGGCGATGGCGCTTATCCTGTCAGTAACTTGGTTTTCGATAGCTCTGGAAATCTGTATGGCACAACCTGGGTTGGCGGCTCCAACGCTACCGCTTGCGGCATCGGCTGCGGGACTGTGTTCAAACTATCCCCCAACCAAGACGGTACCTGGAAGGAGACGATTCTGTACAACTTCTGCTCCGACGGCGGCAGTTTGTGTCTCGACGGAGACTCGCCCAAGGCAGGTCTGATCTTCGATGCCAAGGGCAACCTTTATGGCACCACCATATACGGCGGCGCACACCCAGGTCCGCAAAGCGTCAGTGGCACCGTGTTCGAGTTATCTCCACCCTCGCCTCCCGGTGGCCAATGGACAGAAACCGTGCTATACAGCTTCTGCGCAAATATCGTAAACAACATATGTCTGGACGGAGCCGCGCCGCTCGGCCAACTGACGTTTGACGCCGCCGGAAACTTATATGGAACCACATCTACTGGCGGTACCGGGGGCACCAGCGGATGCTGCGCTGGAGGAACTGTGTTTGAACTATCACCCGGCCCCAACGGATGGACGGAGACGGTCCTCTATAAATTCTGTGCAGCCGGGCACGACAACATCTGTCCGGACGGCGTAGCCCCTCAAGCCGGTGTGACCTTCGACGAAGCCGGGAACCTATACGGCACCACCGAGGCTGGTGGCTCATCTCAAACCCGGGGAGGCGGGACGGTCTACAAGCTCTCGCCCGGATCGAGCGGCTGGACGGAAACCGTGCTGAAGGCGGGTTCGATCTTCGGCTCCGGGGCACCACTGGGTACCGTGAGCTTTGACCCGCTAGGTAATCTCTACACTACGTTCTCGGTCGCAGCCCAGAACCCTGGGGGCGTACTCCGACTAAGTCTTCGCGGGCAGGCTACCGAGTTTTTGTTTAACAACGGTGCCGATGGGCAAACCCCAGCCGCTGGAGTGCTCGTAGATTCGAGACACGCCGCTCTCTACGGAACCACCGAGTCCGGCGGGACTGGCTATGGCAACGTTTTCAAAATCGTGGCGCCCGCGCAAGAGACTGTTCTGTACAATTTTTGTTCCCAGCCGAACTGCACGGACGGCTCCGTCCCCCTCGCAAGCCTAATCGAAGACAAGTCCGGGAACCTGTACGGCACCACCAAGCAGGGCGGGACAAGCACCAACTGCTTTGGCTCCGGTTGCGGCGTAGTGTTCGAGATCCTGCAGTCCAACAAATAACCTAGTGCGTCAAATACTGTCTTGCCAGCCACAACTGCAAATCCCGGCTCGTGCGCCGGCTCATCTCAGCGAAACGGATGCCCGTATTCCCCTGCTTGTTCCACACCACTTCTCCCTGCACTTTGAATCCTGCTCGCGCCCCGGGAAGCTCAAAATTAACTCGCACCGGACCCGCGATCCCGGTAGGCCGGCAAGGCCGCACCGCAACCCCTCCCTGACTCAGATTCAACAGGCTGGCTTTCACCCGCTTCTTGGAGGCGAGCGTCACATAGATCGGCAGGTCGAGGGTATGGCGATGGTAGCGGAGTCTGCCATCCAGAATCAGATTGCGCGCCGCCGAAAGCGTGTGTACCGCCTGCTCCACTGAAATCGGCTTCTCGAAGACGAAGGTCGCATCGCTGTCCTCAAATCGCTCGCGGCCATTCGCGCTGCTGATAATCACCAATGGAACGGTATTCAATTCGTCGTTGAGTCCCTTCAGAAAGTCGGCCGTGCCGGCCAGGTCGTAATCGACAATCAGCGCGTCGACTTTGGTTCGCGCCAGCTTGGCGCGCGCGCGTTCCGGCTCCGGTTCGACATCAACCCCAATGTGAAGACCGCCCAGGATGCATTCCAATACGCTAACTTCAGACCAATCACGGGAAACCAGCAGGGACGAAAGCGTCATTCGCCAACTGTAGTCTGCCGGGTCACCAGACCACAGATAACCAAGGTAATGCGGGCTCAGGCTTGGCCGCGATACCACTCAATGGTGCGCTGCAAGCCTTCCTCAAACCCCACCGTGGGCTCATATCCCAGATGCTTTTGCGCCCGTGACAGGTCGGCCAGCGAGTGCTTCACATCGCCGGCTCGCTCCGCTTCGTACTTCACCTCACCGCTGTATCCGGTGAGTTTCTTGAGCACGCGAAAAGTCTCGTTCAAGTCGATCCGCGTCGCTGTGGCCACGTTGAACACCCGGCCGGCGACTTCGCCCGCTGGCCTCTGGCAAGCCAGCAAATTCGCAGTCACGACGTTCTCTGCATAGGTGAAATCGCGGCTCTGCTTGCCGTCGCCGAAAATCACCGGCTGTTCGCCTTTGAGCATTTGCGTGATGAATTTGGCCAACACTCCCGAATACGGAGACGTCGGGTCTTGCCGCGGTCCAAAAATGTTGAAATAACGCAGAGAAACCGTTTCCAGCCCGTAACAGCGCCAGAACGAAGTCATGTAATACTCACCCGTCAATTTCGCCACGGCGTACGGCGAGATCGGGTTGGGCAACATGTCTTCGCGCTTGGGCAGCGTCGGAGTATCGCCATACGCCGACGACGAAGCCGCATAGACCACACGCTTCACTTTGGCATCGCGGGCCGCCACCAGCAAGTTGGCGGTCGCATCCACGTTGGCGCGATTGCTCTCCAGCGGATCCAGCACCGACCGCGGCACCGACGGAATCGCCGCTTCATGCAGAACGTAATCCACGCCCCGGCAGGCTTCCTGCACGCTCTTGAGATCCAGCAGGTCCGCCTCGCGCAAGTCAATCTGGTCGCGGATCTCGGCCAGGTTTTCCCGTTTGCCCGTGGACAGGTTATCAAGTCCGCGCACCCGGTTTCCTTGCGCCAAAACCCCGCGTGCCAATGTTGATCCGATGAACCCGGCAATCCCTGTGATCAGGTATGAGGACATGAATTCTCAATCATAACGGATTGGGTTTGATTGACAAGCTCTCAGGCGCTAACCGCTCCCCGAATCTCCTGCCACAACTCGCCATGTCCGGCGCCGGTCCTGGCGGAATAGGGAACGATCTTCGCTTCCGGCAGCCCTCCCGCTAGCGTTCGCAACGAGTTATTCAACTGATTGGCCGAGAGCTTGTCACTCTTGGTGGCGACCACGACGAAGGGCCGTCCACCCGCACTCAGAAACTCCATGAGCTGCCGATCACTTTCCTGGAGCGGCACATTCACGTCGATCAATACCAGACACAGCGCCAGACAACGCCGCTCTTTCAAGTAGGGTTCGATGAAGGTTGGCCACTGGCTGGAAATCTCCCGCGATATCTTGGCGTAGCCGTAACCCGGCAGATCAGTGAAGACCATTTCTGGCTGCGGTTTGCCAGCCCAGCGCAATTCGTAGAAGTTGATGCTGCGCGTCCGCCCTGGCGTCGAACTGGTTTTCGCCAGCTTCTTGCCCACCAGCGAATTAATTACGCTCGATTTCCCCACGTTCGACCGCCCCAGAAAAGCCACCTCCGGCAAAGCCGGAGCAGGGAAGTGGCCGGCATCGGTCGCGGCCAGCATAAATCGGGCGAGAACACGCATGCATCAGTTTGCAGTGTTTTATATGCAAGTTGCAAGCCGGGTTCTCCCGCCGCGGAGCGGCGAAAGCATATTCTCCCCCGGACGGGAGGCTTCTTACCCCAGCCCCAGCGGCCGCTTGTTCTCCACATCTTTCTCCCGGATCGGTCTGAGCCTGTGCCACAGAAAAAGAATTCCCGCCACCGCCAATCCGATTCCCACACTGATCAGAAAAAACCATCGATAAGCGGGAAGCGCAATCAGCAGAATCGCAACCACACTTAGAGCGATAACCAGGCCAGCCGTGCCCTTGAGAGTCCTTCTGGCTCCGGAATGAGGCGTCGGCTCCATGCAAAGTTTGATGACCAATTTTATCCCGTTGTCATGCCAGCAGATCCAATACGAAACGGCTGGTAGCTCTCGCCACCAGCCGTTCTTCGACTACCAACCCGCTAACGCTACCGCCCCTTCGGATGACCCTCTTCATGGGGTGCCGGTTTAGCCGCCGGATGCGATTGCGCCTTCGGCGCCGCGCTTGTATGCGGTGCCGCCGCCGGATGCGGCGGTGCCGCATTGGCATGTGGCGTAACCGCTTTGGGCACCGGTCGCGGCGCAGCTGCTCCCTTCGGCGTGTTCACTGGCCGCGGTGAGCCCTCTCTGTTCATAGCACTCGGCGGACGAGGCGCGTTGTGCGCCGGCGTCGCTGTGTGCTCCGCCATTGCCGGATGCGCTGTATTGTTCCCCGGCCGCGGAACGTTGTTGGCTGCCTTCGCGTTGGCAGGGGGAGCCTTATAGGGCGCTCCCGCCGCCTTCGCGGCTACCACTCCGTGACCGGTAAATTCACCCGGCTTCGCCGTCGCAGCGATCGCTGGCGCTCCGTGATTCACCGATGCTCTCAACTGCGGGTTGCTGGCAGCCGCAGTTTCGTGCTTGCTCTGCTCCGCCGTCGCTTCGATATGGCGCTCATGCGCCGCCGCCTCTTCCGCCGGGCTTGCATGCGCCTGGATTCCACCCTCGCCGCCGTTAAAGGCAGTGTGATTGTTGTTGACGATGACCGTCTTGTTGTACACGTTGGTCACGTGGATCGAGGTCACGTTGTTCACACTGCGGTTGTAAAAGAATGCCCCGTTCCTCCAGTAGCCGCCCTCGTATCCCACGCCGCCGTAGCCGAAGCCGTAGTTAATGCCTCCGTAGAAGCCGATCGTCGGCCCCCAATAGCCAGCATGCCAGGCGTACAGACCGCCTCCCCAACCCCAATAACCCGGCGTCCAAAGCACGCCAGGTTGTGGTGCCGCTACCCACGTGCCGGGCACCCAGAAATAGCCGTCAGGTCCATAGCCCCAATACCCGGGCGTCCACATAAAACCTGGCGTCGGACACGGAGGTTGCACATATACCGGAATCGCCGGTGGTCCAAAGCCGACCGAGATGAACACGCCGGCGAATGACGACACTGAAACCACCAGCATCAGCGCCAGTACCACCCAACGAACGTGACGAATAATTCCCATACCTTCCCTCCGCTGGAACGGCCTTCGTTCCCGGTCATGCTTTGATGCTGCGGGTTGCGAGGACGTTACGCACTGTCGAAAACTTACACGCGATATAAACCCCGATGCTCCAACGATGTTTTGCTATTTGCAAGCTCTCTGATCTGTAAGGACTTAGTAATCATGCAACCTGCGCCCAAGAAAATCAATACTATCGCCGGAACTGCTTGCTCAAGGTTAGCGCCTGCTGCTGATACGACGACCCGATCCCCAGGCCATAAATCTTGTCCGGCTTCGCCAGCAGCGGCATGTAGTTCAGGCGCCCCACCATTTGTCCATGCTCCATCAGAAACGGAACTTCGTGGGCCCGAACCTCAAGTACCGCGCGCGTGCCCTTGATGTCGCTCGAACCGTACCCGAAACCCGGATCAAAGAATCCGGCGTAATGAATACGAAATTCGCCGTCCGAAGGATCGAACGGCACCATCTCCGCCGCAAACTCAGCCGGAACCCGTACCCGCTCCCGCGATGCCAGAATATAGAAATCGTTGGGTTCAAGGATCAGAGATTTGCTGGGTGTTTCCTGGCGCGCTTCCCAGAATTCTTCCGGTGCGTAATAGTTGATTTTGCTTAATTCAATCACCGGCGCATTCCGCCGCGCCTTGTAAGCGATCACCTCACCCTTCTCGCCGGCCTCTAGGTTTACGGTAACTCGCAGGCCGCGATCAAGCCGCGCTTTTACCGGACTGTCTTCGTCCATGTAAACCAGCGTCTGCTTCTGATCCAATCTCTTGATGTCGCGATCATGCGAGTCCGGATTGCCGCGCACAAAGCGAAGCTGGCTCAACCGCATCCCCGCCCGGATCGCCACCGTGAAAGTGCGGGAAACAATCTCCGCGTACAGTCTGCCCTTGTAACCGGGCGGCACGCGGTCGAACTCAACTCCATGGTCGGTAATCAGGCGCGTGAAAATGTCCAATCGCCCGGTCGTACTCTTGGGATTCGCTTTCCCGGAAATGTGGTTGGGTAGATGTACTTCCTCGATCAGCGGCACAATATAAACGCAGTCTCTTTCAAAAACCGCCGCGCCCGTCAGGTCCACGCGCGCCATTCGCAGTTCTTTGATCTTGTCTTCCACCGTGCCGTTCGGCCCCGGCAGAAAACTTGCCCGTACCCGGTGTGCAATATCTCCCAGCCTCAAGTCCAGACTCGCTGGCTGAATGTTGTCGTCTGGAATGGCTGGACTACCCACGATCCGCCCGCTGTCAATCAATTCCCTGATCGTCTGGTAGGGCAGAATCCCGTCTTTCCGGCCCTCCGGCGACTCATTGGCCGGCTCGGGAAATAAGCCCACATCGCCGCTCCTCAATTCGAAACTGGACATGGCTTCAGGATACTCCTGCTTCTCAGAGAATAGACCTGCTTGGCGGCTTCGGTAGGCTGGAAAGTGCTCTCAATCTACGGGCGCGGAAGGGCTAGTGTCAAGCCGGAGGCGGTCTGAGAACTGAACAGGGAATGGGGAGCTGGTTCTAAAGCGGTTGCTTCGTTTCTCGAGAGCACGACAACCTTGGACTGAATGTTCACTAACGAACAGCAGTGATTCATTTCGAACACCGCTTAATGTCAGAAACCTTGAGCCCCACAGCATATCTGTTGGTAGATAAACGATTTGGACGTGGAAGCGGTTGGCATGGCAAATGCCTCTACAACCGGTAGGTAAAATGGTGTCTCTAGAGGCTGCCATGCACATTCTCTTGCAGGATCTGCGCTTCAGCATTCGCACCTTACGCAAGTCGCCAGGATTTGCGCTCACCGCCATCCTTACCTTAGGCCTGGGAATTGGGTCCGTCACATCCGTATTCAGTGTGGTGAATTCGGTTCTCCTGAAGCCGTTCGCCTTCCACGACCCTGCACGTCTGGTCGTGTTGCGTGAGATCGCACGCGAGCGCAACGAGCCGCCCGGTCCCGATAATTACAAACACTATCTCAACTGGAAAACCAACTCCAAGACTCTGACCGACGCGGCCATCTTTCGCAACCGGGGTTATAGCGTCTCCGCAGATACCGATCACCCGAGCATCGTCGATGGCCTGGAAATTTCCCCCAATCTCTTTTCGGTGCTCGGGGTTCAGCCGTTTCTCGGGCGCAGTTTTCTGCCCGCCGAAACGGTTGAGGGGCACGATCAGGAGCTCATTCTCTCCTGGAGCGCATGGCAGAAATATTTTCGCGGCGATCCGGATGCCATCGGCCGTACGCTGCGCATCGGCGGCATCCCACAGACGGTTGTCGGAATTGCGCCCCCGGACTTCACCTTCCCGCATATGACTGAAATGTCGACCGCCCTTTCCGAGAGCGCGGTCCGACCCTATGAAGTTTTCAAACCGCTCGTGCCCGATATGTCGGAAAGCGGCAACTACAACTACTTGGTCGTTGGCCGCCTCCAGGCTGGAGTTGCTCTGACCCAGGCACAAAGTGAACTCAACGGTCTACAACAAGCTTATTTGCGAACCGTCCCCCATACGTTTGCCGACACTACTGTTCTTGTCGAGCCGCTGACGCAGGAAGTGGCAGGCCGGGTGAGCACGGCACTATGGCTCTTGCTGGCGGCCGTCGGAGCCGTGCTGCTGATAGGCTGTGTGAACCTGGCAAATCTGCAACTAGCGCGCGCCGTAACCCGCGAGCGCGAGATCGCGGTACGAGCCGCACTGGGCGCAGGCCCCGGACGCCTGGTATGGTCTGCGCTCATGGACAGCCTGCTGCTGGCCGTGTTTGGAGGCGCGCTCGGCATCTTCCTGTCGTTCACCGGGGTGCGTCTGTTTGTGGCCGCCGCTCCCGCCAGCCTTCCGCGTCTGGATCAAGTGCACGTAAGCTGGCTGGCCCTGCTCGCCGCCGCGGGTCTGTCGATCCTGACCGCGCTGCTGTTCGGCCTGCTGCCGGCGCTCCGCTCGATCCGCGTCGATCCCCAGCGCGCCATGCAAGCCAATCCCGCCCGCGTCGCCAACACCCGCGAAGGCCAGCGCACTCGTCACCTGCTGGTCGGCGGAGAACTTGCCTGCACCGTGGTTCTGCTCATCGTTACCGGACTGCTGGTGCGCAGCTTTTCACGCATGCTGATGCAGCAGCGTGACTTCGACGCCGGCCATATCACCTTGGCGGGGGTGAGTCTGGGAACACCTCGATACGGCAATTCACCAGAGGAGGCCGCCGCAGTCCGCGCCAGTTTCATTGATCATGCCCTGACCGACCTGGGCCGGCTTCCCGGAGTCGAATCGGTTGCTATGACCAGCGAATTGCCCATCGCCGGCGAAACCTGGGTCAGTAACATTCTTCGCTCGGACCATCCCCTACCTCCTGGACAGGAGCCGAGCGCCAACATACGCTGGGTGAGTCCGTCCTACATCAGCACCTTGAAGATTCCCCTCGTGGCCGGACGTGATCTTCAGCCTTCCGACCAGAACCATCCTACAAACGTACTCATATCCGAGCAGGCGGCGCGCGCCGCCTGGCCCGGCGAAGATCCTGTCGGCAGAACCTTCGAGGTCGGAGGAGAAGACCATTACACCGTCGTCGGTGTCGTGGCCGACGCCCGCATCAACGACCTCAAGCGCACGGCCAACATGGTGTATGTGCCCTACTGGCAGAATCCCTGGTGGAGGGCGTTCTTCTTCATCCGCAGTCCGCAACCGGCCTCTGCATTGGCAGATTCGATTCGCCGCACCATTTGGAACATCGATCCCCAGGTTGCCATTCCGACGCTGAAATCACTCGACGATCAAGTGAACGACTCAGTAGCCACGGAGCGGTTTCAGGCGATGTTGCTGTCGAGTTTTGGCATCGCAGCGTTGCTGCTCGCCGTGCTCGGAGTCTACGGGGTGCTGGCCTATTCCGTGTCGCTGCGGCAGCAGGAGTTCGGAATCCGCGTTGCCCTGGGTTCCGACAAACCTGCGCTCATTAAATTGGTCTTGCGACAGGCGGCCATTCCGGTCGTAGGAGGCATTCTAGCTGGCCTGGCGCTGGCGTTTGCGGCATCCCGCTCGATCGCGAGCCTGCTCTACGAAACCAAAGCCGGCGATCCCACGGTCATCATTTCAAGTATCGCCGTGCTTCTGCTGGCGGCATTTCTGGCGGCTCTACTGCCGGCTCGGCGGGCGGCCTCGGTGGATCCCATGCGCGCCCTCAGAGCTGAATGACTAGTGGATGCGTGAAAAGCGAGTTCTGGGGCAGCAGTTGTATTTGCCCAGCTCGCCTACTGGTGCGCCGTCGGCCCTTCGACCGCCGGAGGAATCGGCGTAATCGCCTGGGCAGTTTCTTCGTTGAACTCGGGCAACGGACGTTCGAGGGCCACCGCCAGCACCTGGTCCATGGTATCGACGAAGTGCAACTTCATCTCATTACGTAGATTCTCAGGAACTTCCGCCACGTCCTTCTCGTTCTCCAGCGGCAGAATCACTTCGAACAATCCCGCCCGATGCGCCGCCAGCAACTTCTCCTTCAATCCGCCGATGGGCAGGACCTTGCCGCGTAGCGTGATTTCTCCCGTCATGGCCAGATCACGGCGCACCGCAATCTTGCTTAATGCACTGGCGATGGCCGTGGCGATGGTAATTCCTGCCGATGGCCCATCTTTCGGAATCGCGCCTTCCGGCACGTGCACGTGAATGTCGAGGCTGCGATAGAAGTCGCGAGGCAATCCCAGTCGCTGCGCCCGTGACCGCACATAAGACATCGCCGCCTGCGCCGACTCCTGCATCACATCGCCCAGTTTGCCAGTCAACGTGAGCTTGCCTTTGCCGTCCACCACGGTGGCTTCTGTGCTGAGAATCGACCCCCCGACCTCGGTCCAAGCCAGTCCTGTCACCAGACCTACTTCGCTGCGTTCATGCGCCAGGCTGTCGCGGAATTTGATCACGCCCAGGAAATCATTGACATTCTCGCCCGTGATCGAGACGTTGTAGTCTTCGCCTTCCTTCACCACTTTGCGCGCCACTTTCCGGCACACGTTGCCGATTTCCCGCTCCAAATTGCGCACTCCCGCTTCCCGCGTGTACGAACGAATCAGCGACCTGATCGCGTCGTCAGAAAACTTAATGTTCTTTTCCGTCAACCCCGCCTGGGTCATCTGCTTCTTCACCAGGAACTGCTTCGCAATCTCGACTTTTTCCGGTTCGGTGTACCCATGCAGCCGCAACACTTCCATGCGGTCTTGCAAAGCCGGAGGAATGGTGTGCATCACGTTCGCCGTCGCAATGAAAAATACCTGCGAGAGGTCGTACTCCACATCCAGATAATGGTCCACAAACATGAAATTCTGTTCCGGATCGAGCACTTCCAAGAGCGCCGCCGACGGGTCTCCGCGGAAGTCCATCGACATCTTGTCCACTTCATCCAGCATGAATACCGGATTCTTCGTCCCCGCCTTCTTCATCATCTGAATAATCTGGCCCGGCAACGCGCCAATATAGGTCCGGCGATGGCCCCGCACCTCGGCTTCATCCCGCACTCCGCCCAGGGACATACGCACAAACTTGCGCCCCGTGGCTTTCGCAATCGACATTCCCAGCGAAGTTTTGCCCACACCCGGTGGTCCGACAAAGCACAGAATCGATCCCTTCGGATTCTTTACCAGTTGCCGGACCGCGAGAAACTCCAGAATGCGTTCCTTGATTTTCTCCAGCCCATAATGATCTTCGTTCAGGGTCTTCTCGGCTCGGGTGATGTTGCGAATCTCTTTCGACCGTTTCTTCCACGGCACCGCCAGCAGCCAGTCCAGATAATTGCGGGACACGGTGGACTCCGCTGACATCGGCGGCATGGCTTCCAACTTCTTCAGTTCCTGGATGGCCTTGTCCCGCACTTCCTTGGGCATGCCCGAGGCTTCGATCTTCTTCTTCAGTTCGTCGAATTCGCTCTTCTCGCCGCGCCCCAGTTCCTTCTGGATGGCCTTGATCTTTTCGTTGAGGTAGTACTCTTTCTGCGCTCGCTCCATCTGCCGCTTCACCCGCGACTGAATGGTGCGGTCCATGTTCAACTTCTCAATCTCAATGTCCAGCACGTCCCCGATCCGGCTCAATCTCTCGGCGGGATCGAAAATCTCCAGCAGTTCCTGTTTTTCTTCAATGGACAGTTGCAGGTTGGCGGCGATAGTGTCGGTCAGCTTGGCCGGATCTTCCATGCGCACCGCCGCGATCATGGTTTCATAATTCAGCGACTGGCAGAGTTTTACGTACTGCTCAAACAGCGTCGTCACCCGCTGCATGCCGGCTTCGATCTGCGGGTTGGTCTCGACCGTATACCGCGCCAGTCGCACCGAAGCCTGCATGAAGCCCTCAGTCTCGGTGACCTGCAGAACCTTGCCGCGCTCAATGCCTTCCACCAAAACCTTGATGTTGCCATCGGGCAGCTTCAAACTCTGCACAATGTTGACCACGGTCCCCACCTGATAAATCTCGTTAGGCTTGGGTTCGTCCACACCGGCATCGTGCTGTGTCGCCAGGAAAATCTTCTTGTCAGCCGCCAGGGCCTCTTCCAGCGCGCGCACGCTCGATTCCCGGCCCACCACGAACGGGGTCATCATGTAAGGGAAGATGACCACATCCCGGATGGGCATCATGGGCAACTTCTTGGTCTCGAACTTCTCTTTGGATGTGGTCAAAGGGTCTCCCAACAGAACTCCTGGCCGGCCTTGGTTAGCGCCGATTGTCTCATTATCTCAGGTCTGGCAGAGCCAGAAGTAGCAGCTTATCCTGCTTTTTCCATCATGGCGAGAGAAACATTGCGCTTCTCCACCATTTCTCGTGTCACTTCGAATTCCTTTACCTTCTTCTGGCTGGGTAAATGGTACATCAATTCGAGCATCAATTCTTCCAGGATCATCCTGAGACCGCGCGCCCCTACCTTGCGCGCCATGGCTTGCCGCGCTACCGCCTTTAAAGCCTCATCGCTGAACTTCAAGCGCACGTTCTCGAACTCGAACAACCTCTGATATTGCTTGACGATAGCGTTCTTCGGCCGGGTAAGGATCTCGATCAGCGCAAACTCGTCCAGGTCTTCCAAGATGCCGACCACCGGCAAACGACCCACAAACTCCGGAATCAAGCCAAATTTAATCATGTCCTCGGGCTGAACTTCGCTGAGCAGTTCGAAATTCCGCTTGCGTGTCGCCGTCGTTGTTTCTTCGGCTTCGGCTTCTTCCGCAGCCCGGAATCCTAGAGACTTCTTTCCTACGCGCCGTCCGATGATCTTCTCTAGTCCCACAAAAGCCCCGCCGCAGATGAACAAAATGTTGGTGGTGTCCACCGGAGTAAATTCCTGGTGCGGATGCTTGCGTCCCCCCTGCGGAGGAACATTGGCAATGGTCCCTTCCAGAATCTTCAGCAGCGCCTGCTGCACGCCTTCGCCCGAAACATCGCGCGTAATCGACGGATTCTCATCCTTCCGTCCGATCTTGTCCACTTCATCGATGTAGATAATCCCCGTCTGCGCCCGGCCCACGTCTCCATCCGCCGCTTGCAGCAGCTTGAGGATGATGTTCTCAACATCTTCGCCCACGTAGCCGGCCTCGGTCAGCGTAGTCGCATCCACGATCGCGAACGGCACATCCAACATGCGCGCCAGCGTCTGCGCCATCAAGGTCTTGCCTGTGCCCGTCGGCCCGATCAGCATGATATTGGATTTCGCCAACTCGATGCCGTCGCTGGTCTTCTGCCGGTTCATGTAGATGCGCTTGTAGTGGTTGTACACCGCCACTGCCAGCTTCTTCTTGGTCTGCTCCTGGCCAATCACATACTCATCCAGGAAGGTCTTCACTTCTTGCGGCTTGGGAAGTTGGTTGGGTGTGCTCGCCGCAGGCGTGGAGGCGCGGTCGTCTTCCAGTATGGAATTACAAACCGCTACACATTCATCGCAAATGTACGCCCGGGGGTAATCGCTGGGGGATGAAATCAGCTTGGCGACCGCGTCCTGCGATTTATGGCAGAACGAACAGCGTAGGATTTCTTCAGTGCCACTTCTGCTTTTCACTCAGCTTGCTCCTCGAGACTCACCTTCAGACCCGCTCGGTGCCCCATCCTTTCGCGCTTTTTGCGAAAGCGTGGGAAACGACCCCGATCATACCGCTTTTGCGGTCTTATAGATGATATCGTCTATGATTCCATATTCCTTAGCCTGCTGGGCATTCATGATGAAGTCCCGTTCTACGTCCTTTTCTACCTTATCCAGCTTCTGACCGCTATGTTTCGCAAGTAACTGGTTGGTGATTTCCCGCATCCGGAGGATTTCCCGCGCATGAATGTCAATATCGGTCGCCTGCCCGGAAAGCCCGCCCATCGAGGGCTGGTGGATCAATATCCGCGAATTGGGCAGCGCTAAACGTTTCTTGGGCTCTCCAGCCGAAAGTAACAAGGCCGCCATCGAAGCCGCTTGACCCACACACAAAGTCATGACGTCATTCTTCACATATTGCATGGTGTCGTAGATCGCCATGCCCGCGGTAATCGACCCGCCGGGAGAGTTGACATACAGCTGAATGTCTTTCTCGGGATCTTCCTGCGCCAGAAACAGCATTTGCGCAATCACCAGATTGGCGATGTTGTCGTCGATCGGCGTCCCAATAAAGATGATGTTGTCCCGCAACAGCCGGGAATAAATGTCGTACGCCCGCTCCCCGCGTCCGGTTTGCTCTATGACCATCGGTACCAGCATCACTTGCTCCTTTGAACTCGCTCTCTCACACTCCTGCCCCAGTGAACCTTCGGCTTCTGTGGGGGCAAAAGCGGCTACTCACGCGGACTGATGGTACAAATAATCGAGGGTCTTTTCGTTGCGGATTCTGTTCCGGATTCTATCCAGCACCCCTTCTTGTGTCAAACGGGCGCGGATGCTTTCTACCGGCTGTTTTGACTGCTCCGCCAGCGCTTCGACCTCGCGATTGATCTCCTCATCTCCGACTTCGATTTTTTCCTGGTCGGCGATCTTTTCCAGCAACATTGCCGCCTTCAATTCCTGCACCGCCTGGTCGCGTTGACCCGCGCGCAGCCGGTTCAGGTCCATCTTTTTCATATCTTCCGATTTCATCCCCTGCGCCGCCAGCGCTCGCAATCCTCGCTCCAGCCGCAGATCAATCTGTCGCTCCACCAGCGCCTCAGGCATTTCCAGATCATTACGCTTGATCAGCTCGGCGACTAGTTTGTCTTTGGATTCCCGCTCCGCTGCCTGCTTCCGCTCCGCTTCCATACCTTCGCGCAGCTTCTTTCGTACTTCCTCGAGGCTGGCGAACTCTCCCAATTCCTTGGCGAAGGCGTCATTCATTTCCGGCAGACTCTTCTGCTTCACTCCCTGCACTTTCACGGTGTAGGTAAGCGTCTTGCCCGCGAGCCGCTGGTCAGAGAAATCTTTCGGGTAGAGAACATCAAAAGTCTTCTCCTCTCCCGCCGAAGCCCCGCGCAGGTTCTCAGTGAACTCGGGCATCGTAGTCTTGCCCGCAACCTCCACCAGAATGTCGTCCATGTGCACCGGCTTGCCGTCGCCGTCTTTGGGTTTGCCGTCCAGCGAGACCTGCGCGAAATCGCCATCCGCCAGCGCCCGGCCTTCGACCGCAGTGAACGTCGCCCGCTGCTCCTGTATGCCCTTCAGCGACTCTTCGACTTCCTCATCCGTGACCGAGACCGCAGGCTTGTCGGCGCGTAGTTCCTTGTAGCCTTCCACCTTGATCTCGGGCATCACTTCGAACGTGGCTTTGAAACGTAGCGGCTCGCCGTCGTGAATATGCAGATCGGTCACGCGCGGTTGCGATACCGGAATCAGCCCCTGTTTATCGGCCTCTTTGCGGAAGAAACGCGGCACCAACGCGTCCACCACTTCGCTCTTGATGTCCTCAGAGAATCGCTGCTTAATGACCGACGCCGGCACATGCCCCCGCCGGAAGCCGGGAATGCGCGCCAGCTTCTGATACTTCTGAATCAAGGTGTCGGTCTCGCGCGCCACTTCCGCGGCAGGCACTTCCACCTGAATTTCACGCTTGGTGTTCGTAGGGGTTTCCGTGGGGCTCACAGTCTTGAGTGTAAAGAGATGTAGAGAGCATCGTCAAACGCCGGAGCCGGATTTTGTGGTTCATTTTGGGACTTTGGTAACCAGGGCTGTATTGCGACTATCCTCTCCCCGAGTGGCTCCCTCCCTGCGCTCGGCTGGTGCACCTTATTTAGCGATCATTGCCTGAAGCGTCGCGGCGGGGTACTCTACGCAGTAGCTCAGGGGAAGCGGGCTGGCGTAGGACGGTCAGCCGAAGCGAGGGGCCCCTGGTCGGTAGCGAGGTTCTAATGCATGACCAATGCCACTCACTCAAAGAATCTCGATTTCGCAGCCCATCGACGAAGAACCTGCGCGGCCAGTCTGTTTGTGTGCGGCATCCTCTTGGCAGTCCAGGCTTGCGGCGGGGGAAACTCCAGCGGTGGGAGTTCTGGCGGGGGTAACTCCACTCCACCTCCTGTCCCAACGCCAACCTTTACTACCATTGATGCCCCGGGAGCCGGCACTACTCACGATCTGGGAACCACTGCTCAGGACATCAACGCCAGCGGCATCATCGCTGGATTTTTCACCGATGCAAACGCCGTATCACACGGTTTTGTACAAACTTCAGCGGGCACTTTGACCGTGTTTGATGCACCGGGAGCCGGCACGCTGAATAGCACGGGGACCAACGCGCAGAGCATTAATTCATCTGGCACGATCGCAGGGTCCTACATCGACCAGCAATTAGTGACACACGGCTACACTCGCGCTCAGGATGGCACCTTCACCACTTTCGACGTCGCTGGTAGTTCCGACACGATTCCCTTCAGCATCAACGACGGAGGCATGGTTACGGGGGAATTTCTCGACGCAAACCAATTCGCTCATGGTTTTGTGCGTGCGAACGATGGCACGTTCACCACTTTTGACGCCCCTGGAGTTGGCGGCGGCCAGTTTTCCGGAACCCTGCCCATGTGGATCAACGCCGGTGGAACCGTCGCCGGATACTTCACCGACACCAACAGCGTTTATCATGGCTTCCAACGTGCAGCAGACGGCACTTTGACCGTCCTTGATGCTCCCGGCGCAGGCACAATCGCCGGTTCTGGCACTCAGGCCTTCGGTATTAATACAAGCGGTGCCATCGCGGGCATCTTGCTCACAGCGTCGCAGAATCACAGCTTCGTGCTCGCGACCGATGGCACCTACACCACTTTCGATCCTCCAGGAGCGGCATCTCCGCAGGGGGTAGTAGGAGGGTCAGGTGCCGTCAGCATCGGTGACGACGGCACGATATTGGGCAATTACACGGACGTCAACGATAAGCAGCACGGCTATCTTCGCGCTGCGGATGGCACCTTCACAACCCTTGATGACCCCGATGCCACCGGCAGATTTGGGGGCACGAATGTGCTCCACTCCAATACGAACGGCGCGGTGGTCGGGGTCTTTTTCGACAGCATGGGTGCTAGACACGGTTTTGTGTGGCAGTGATTTCTGCCAATTCAGCGCATGCGGCCGACCGACCAACGACGAACGACCAAGGACGAACGACCAACGACTATCCACCCAGAATCGCCCCATGTTCTCCAACGCACAGGCTATAATTGCGCCCACGCATGGCTCTGACCTCTGGCACCAGACTTGGCCCTTACGAAATCGAATCGCCGCTCGGCGCCGGCGGCATGGGTGAGGTCTATCGCGCTCGCGACACGCGCTTGGAACGCACGGTTGCCATCAAAGTATTGAACGCTCAACTGGTGGCGAGCGCTGAACTGCGCGCCCGCTTCGAACGCGAAGCCAAGGTCATTTCCCAGCTTCAGCATCCCAATATCTGCGTGCTCCACGATGTGGGCAACGAAGGTCCCATCGACTACCTGGTCATGGAGTTCCTGCAAGGCGAATCCCTGGCCGAGCGCTTGCGAAAGGGACCGCTCGCTCCCGAACAAATTCTGACCATCGCCATCGAGATCGCCGACGCTCTCGAAAAAGCCCACCGCGCCGGAGTGGTCCATCGCGACCTGAAGCCCGGCAACGTGATGCTCACCAAGTCCGGCGCCAAGCTTCTCGATTTCGGTCTGGCCAAGCCGCTCAGCGCGACCGTCGCCTCCGGCACCGGACGCACCTCTTCGGCTTCCGTTTTTGCCGCAGCCCTCACGCAGACCATGCCGTCCCCTTCGCCCAACACGCCGCTTTCCACGGCAGGAGCGGTGATCGGGACGGTTCAATATATGTCGCCCGAGCAGATCCAGGGCGTCGAAGCAGACGCCCGCTCCGACATCTTTTCCTTCGGTGTGATGCTGTTCGAAATGGTCACCGGCAAGCGTACTTTCGAAGGCAAGACGCAGGCCAGCATCGTCGGGCAGATTCTCGCCGTGGACCCGCCCTCGGTCAGCACTCTGCGTCCCGAGACTCCGCCGGGGCTGGACCGCGTCATCCAGCTCTGTCTCGATAAAGATCCCGACGAGCGCATCCAGACCGCACACGACCTTAAGCTCCAGTTGCAAGGGATTGCCGATGCGCCGCCAACCACGACCCAGACTTCCGCCGTCGCGCCTGCACGCCAGAGTTGGATGCCGTGGGTTGCGGCGGGAGTGCTTGCCATCGTCGCTATTGGCTTCGCGCTGGCCTATCTTCAATCCCTGCGCGCACCTCAGGTCTCGGTCCACTCCTACATCCTGGCTCCGGAGAAAGCCACCTTCGTGCTGACCGGAAACACCGCCGGACCGCCGGTGCTCTCGCCAGACGGCCTGCGAATCGCCTTTGTGGCCAAGAATGCAGACGGCAAGCAAATGCTTTGGATCCGGCCGCTGAACTCCGCCGTCGCGCAGCCCATGTCGGGAACCGAAGGCGCAACCTACCCGTTCTGGTCCGCCGACAGCCGCTACGTGGCGTTCTTCGCTGCGAACAAGCTGAACAAGTTGGATGCGAGTGGCGGACCTCCACAGGCCCTTTGCGATGCTGCCGCTGGACGCGGAGGAACCTGGGGGACGACCGGCACCATCGTGTTCGCGCCGGAGACCAACTTGGGCCTGGCTCGCGTCGATGCCGCCGGCGGTACGCGCGTCGCCCTGACCACGCCGGACGCCAAGGAGACTTCCCATCGCTGGCCCGATTTTCTTCCCGACGGCAACCACTTTCTCTACTTCGCCCACGGCGGGACCAGCGCAGACAGCGGCATCTATCTGGCTGCGCTCGATTCCAAAGACCGCAAGCTGCTGCTGCGCAACGATTCCAACGCCATCTACGCCGCCCCCGGATATCTATTGTTTGTGCGTGACAACACCCTGGTGGCACAACGTTTCAACTTGCGCAGTCTGGCGTTGGAGGGTGAAGCCAAGCCTGTGGCCGACCATGTCGCGGTCAATACTGACACCTGGCGAAGCGTGCTGACAGCCTCGGCAAGCGGTGAGCTTCTCTACCAGCACGGCGCGGCCGGCGGCGGCTCTCAACTCTTCTGGTACGACGCATCCGGCAAGCAGGGTGAGCTGGTGCTGCCCGAAAACGCCGATTACTATTGGCCCATCCTTTCACCCGACGCCAGCAAATTGGCTTTTGCCCTCGAAAACAACGGCGTCGGCGACATCTGGGTGGTGGACCTCGCCCGCCATACCAGGACCCGCATCACCTTTGGCCCGCTTTACAGCGGTTGGCCTATCTGGTGGCCCGACGGAAAATCCATTGTCTTCACTTACGGGCCAAGCGGGAATATGGACTCTCTCTACCGTCAAAACGCCGACGGCACGGGCGACAAGGAGAAGCTGCTGGAAAACCCCGGTATCTACACCCTACCATTCTCTATCTCCCCCGATGGCCGCTACGTCGCCTACGACCGGGTCGATTCCAAATCAAAAACCGGTTTGGATATCTGGGCGCTGCCCATGTTCCCGGACAAGTCCGGCGAGCAAAAACCGTTTCTGGTGGTAGCCACGAATTTCGCGGACGTCTCACCCTCTTTCTCGCCTGACGGCAAATGGCTGGCCTATGCCAACAATGAGACTGGCCGCATGGAGGTTTACATTCAGCCGTTCCCCAGCGGCGCCGGCCGATGGCAGGTATCGACCGCCGGGGGAACGAGACCAAACTGGCGGAAGGACGGCAAGGAACTTTTCTTCTTTTCAACAGACCAGCAGGTGATGGCTGTGGACGTTAACCAGAAGGGTGCCAGCCTCCAACTGGGAACACCCCACGCCCTGTTTAAAGCCACCACTGTTACCAGTGGCAGTGGACCCTACACCGTTTCTGCCGACGGCAAGAAATTCGTGATGAACACCGTTCTTCCGCAATCCATTACCGAACCGCTCACCCTGATCACCAACTGGCCCGCTGACCTGAAACCATGAGTCCTCACCGCTCGCGCGTGGTGACGACTGCTTGGTTGACCATCGCCTCCAATACCTCCAAGTCCACATCAGCAAGTTTCTTGATATAGAGACAGCCCTTGCCGGTGGTGTGCTTGCCGAGCTTCGCGAGCATTGCCTTGGCGCCGCTCGAACCAGCCACGCCGTACAGTACGCATCCGGCCTTGCGCGGCGAGAAACCGATGAGCGGCATGTCGCCCTCGCGCCCGCTCGCGTAGCGGTAGTGAACGCTGCCGAATCCGATGATGGACGGCCCCCACATCTGCGGTTTTTCTCCCGCCGCGCTTTGCATCAATTTGACCAGCGCCTTGGCATCGGCCCGGCGGTTTTCGTCTGTGAGACCCGAAATAAACGATGCCACGCTCGTTTTGGTGGGCTTGGTCTTGTTCTCCGCCATCTCGTCTGCCTTCCGTCTCGCCGGGAAAGGCTAAACTACTCTGGCACGAGATGCCAACTGGAAATTATCAACAGCACAGGCTGGAGAGTGCACCCCGGCTGCCGCTGACCAATCGACCACCCATGCCCAACTGGCTCACCATCCTCAACCGCGAAGTAATCTCCTGCACCCTCTGCCCGCGCCTCGTCGAATACCGTGAAAAAATCGCCCGCGAAAAACGCCGCGCCTATCGTGACCACGAATACTGGGGCAAGCCCGTCCCCGGCTTCGGCGATCCCAATGCACGCGTGCTGATTCTTGGCCTCGCGCCCGGCGCCCATGGCTCTAACCGCACTGGACGCCCCTTCACCGGCGACGCCTCCGGCAAATTCATGTATCCGGTTCTGTACGAAACCGGCTTCGCCAACCAGCCCACAGGCACCGACCGCAACGACGGCCTCAAGCTCAAAGATCTGTACATCACCGCCGCGGTTCGTTGTGCTCCGCCTGACAACAAGCCGCTGCCGCAAGAACTCGCGAACTGTGCCCCATATCTGGATCGCGAACTGGAGGGTTTGAAACGAATGAAGGTCATCGTCGCTCTGGGCAAGATCGGCTTTGATGCCTACCTGAATTACTTGCAGCGCCGCGGCCTCGTCACCCGCAAGCGTGATTACCCGTTCCAACACGGCGCGCGTTACAAGATGGCAGACGGAAAGACCTTACTGGCTTCCTACCACCCCTCGAACCAGAACACTCAAACCGGGAAGCTCACCAAGGCCATGTTTAGACGCGTTTTTAAAGACGCGGCAAAACTTGCCGATGCGTAAGGGGAGGCGGCCGCCGCCGGAGCCGGACTGGCTCACCCTCCCGCTCACATGGGGAATTCTTAAAGCGGGTCGCCGTCTGGGGCTGGCGGCTGCTTCCCAGCTATTTCAGCCGCGTCACCGTCACTTCTAACTGGAACTGCCGTTTGGAGTTGGGATCGTCCACGCTGCCCACTACCATTGTCTTGCCCGCCAGTATCACCGTGCTACCGTTGATCTGAATCTGGCGTAGTAGCGGCATGCTATTGCCGCGGCTGGCCTGATCCGGCACCGCAAAATTGCTGATCTCGGCGCGGACCTCCAGCGTCAGGCTGTTGTCCCGTTCCTTCAGCTTCGCCCAGATGTTCGTTCCCACGTCGATATATTGAAACTCTCCCTGCTTGGCTTCCACCGGAACGCGCGTGCCAATCTTCAATGAATTTCCCGAGTCACCCGCGTTCAAGTTCATCGTGTATTGGCGCGTGTTGACCTTCTTGCCGTCGTCGATCTCGTTGACAGAAAAATCCAGCCGGTAAGCCGCCACCGGTTTCTCCGCGGTTTCCGACGACGCCTTCGACGGCGCTGATTCCTGGGCGCCAATGGCTGGGGTGCTCCAGCACAATGAAATCAACAGTAACTTGGCAAGCCGTATGACTATTTTCCGATTCATACTTTCTCCTTATGGATTTTCTTGTTGCGAATCTGTTGAGACTGCGTCTTCCACGGGTACGTCCCGCTCCATCATCTCCTGCTTCATAAGCTGAGTCTGCGCACGCGCCACCAGCACAGCCTGATGCGGAAACTGCTCGATGTAACGAGTCAGAAGTTCTTCTTGTTCACTCAACGGCTGCGGTGAAGGGAACTGCTCCAGCCGGCGCGTTGAGACCACGACCCGTTTCTCACGGCGGTGCGGTGAAGTCTGCGCCACGCGGGCCTCGTTCCCATGCGCCGTCGCAACCTCCTTGGCCGCCGGAACCACGGGGACACTTCCGACCGCAAGCGGCGGATTTGAATGATGCGTCTTAACCAATACCGCCGTCCCAATGAGCAGCATGCTCGCCGCCGTCAACAGCACGGGCCACCAACGCCAGATTGAAGATTCCACCTTGCCGCGCGCGCTCTCGAGGCTGGCAAGGATGCGGTTCTCCAACCTGGGGCGCGGCTCGGCGGCTCCGTATTTCTTCAGCGCCGCATCGAGCTGCTCATCTATCAAGCGCTCTTGATCGTTAAGTTCCATGTTTCCCTTCCCATCGGACAGCCAGCTTTTGGCGAAGAATCTGCCGTGCCCGAAAGATTCGCGAACGCACCGCCGCTTCGTTCGTCCCTAAAACCTCGGCAATCTCGGCAGACGTCAAATCCTCCAAAGTAGAAAGCGTCAGCGGATCACGAAGTTTCTCCGGAAGCGCAGCCATCAAATCCTGCAAAACTCGGCCCAGTTGATTTCCTTGGACCATTTCCTCTGCGGTAGCCCCTCGGGACCGTACCTCGCTCACCGTCTCACTGACATCGTCCCAGCCGACTTCTCGCACTCTTCCCCTGCGTCCCAACGCCACTCGCCACGCGATCCGCGCCAGCCAGGTTTTCAATTCCCTCACCTCCGCCAGCTTTTGCCGGTACCGCATCACTCGTAAGAAAGTTTCCTGTGTCGCGTCTTCCGCATCATGATGGTTCCGCAGCGCCGCGTAGGCGATTCGGTAAACCAGCCGCGCGTGCTCCCGAACCACCAGTTCCAGTTCGTCTTCGTCGGTTCGCGGCATTGCAATCGCTGGGCTCACCATCCCCTCAGCTACCAATCGCGTGTCCTCAAACATGAAGACCGCCTTGGGGCTGCGATTGTTCATAAATCTTTTGAGGAACGCAGAGAACGGATCGTCTTGCGTACGGGATTGCCGCAAAGTACCGCATCTCCAGTTGGGAACTGGCTAATCAGACAAAATCGGTTTCGCCCTATAACCTTCTATTCTTTCGCGAAGCGAGGACAAGTGCGACATGGCCACGCCCAAACTCTCTCCTGTGTTGAGCACATCGAAGTAGTAGCGTTTCATTTCTTCCGGACTGTGGGTGAAGTGGCTCGCGCTGAGAAGGCGTCGACCCTTTTCCGTGAACCGAATGGCATAAACAACGGCAAGGGCCGCGAGCCATACAGGCGTATTCAAAACACTTTTCGCGTCGGGATAACGCTTTAGGTCCACGCCACGGGTCGCCACGACATCCAAAGCCTCTCGAGTGGCTAACGTCCCCAGCCTCAAGGTCCTGAACCTCCGTGTCGCTTCCGCGATCCCTCCCGCCCACAGGCAAACTCCAATGCCGCCGGCATTGATCGCGTGATGCACCCATAGCCACTCGATGATGTTGGGTTTAATGTCTAAGGTGAAACCAGCCCGCTGGAACAATTCCGTCACCGCCTTAAACTTTTCCGGATCAGAACCTTCCAGCATTCCGAAGCGCACTGAGGGGTTAACCGTTGCGATGAGGATGCCCCGTGCGTCGGGGCCACCACTAGCGCCGGCATAGCCCCAAAGTAGGGAAGACCGCGGCAAAAGGCGGTCGATCTCCGCGGTTCCATCCCAATTTGCCGTGAACATTAGAAACGTAGCGCTAGGTGCATCCGGCAGGTATTGCCGAATAGCTTGAGCCGCTTGGTAGTGCTTGGTAGCGACAATCACGAGCTCGAAGCCGTCTGCAGGGCCGATCTGCGCGACCGTCTTAGAAACATAGCTCACGCGCATGTTTTTCGAGTACCCTGGCCGCAAGTCCAGCAGATCCAAGATGTCGCTGTCAGGAAGCCCCGCCTTGCGCACCACATGGGTGACGTCGATGCCTGCCTTGGACAAGGCCCAGCCATAAATCGTTCCCACCACACCCCTGCCGATGATGAGGACTTTCATAATGTCCGCCTGATCTCTGACCGGGCCGGAGTGCTTCCTGCTTAACTCAAAACCCCACAAACACCGGCTCCGGCTCCAGCCGGATTCCCCACAAATCCACCACCCGTTCTTGGATCATTTCCTTGAAGGCCACCACTTCACCCGCCGTCGCCTCGCCGCGGTTCACAATCGCCAGCGCATGCTTGCGGGAAATCCCGACCCGGCCGAACCCGAACCCCTTGCCGAAACCTGAGTGCTCCACCAGCCACGCCGCAGAAACTTTCTTCTGCGCATCCAGCGCCGGATAGCTTGGAATCTGCAAATTCTTGGCCTTCGCCCGCGCCGCCAGCTCTCCAAATTGGCCCGCCGAAAGCACCGGATTCTTGAAAAACGACCCAGCGCTGCGGCAATCCTCCTCCCCTGGCGTAATCAGCATGCCCTTGCCGGCGCGAATCCTGCGCACCGCATCTCGCGTTTCCGCCAGCGTCGGGGCCTCGCGCCCCGCAAAATATCGCTTCAGGTCGGCATAGTGAGCTCGTGGCGCGCCTCCCGGCTCCAGCGCATACGTGACGCGCAAAATAATGTACCGCCCACGCTCGCGGGTATTGAAAATGCTGGTGCGATAGCTGAACCCGCAGGCCTCGTTGCACAGCTCCCGAATCTGGCCGTCCTTCATGTCCAGTGCCAGCACCGCCTCAATCGTCTCCGCCACTTCCTGTCCATACGCGCCCACATTCTGCACCGGAGTCCCGCCCACGTTTCCCGGAATGCCGCTCAGACATTCAATCCCTGAGCAGTTCCGCGCCACCCCCCGCGCCACGAACTTGTCCCACTCCACGCCCGCGCCCACATCAAACAGTAGCTTACCGTCCTCGGTTCGTTCATCAATTCCCGCGATCGCAATCTTCAGCGCCACACCCGGCCATCCCGCATCCGCGACCACCAGATTGCTCCCGCCGCCCAGCACAAACAGCGGTAAACCTTGTGCACGCGAGAACTGCACCGCCTCGGCCACTTCGGCGTTGGTCGTCGCCTCCACCAAATAGCGCGCTGGCCCACCAACTTTGAACGTGGTCAGCGGCGCCAGCGGAACATTTTCCTGGACCTTCATGGGACGAAACCAATATATACGAGCGCAATTCCTCTCTGTGCGCCTCTGTGCCCTCTGTGGTTATCTTTATTTCCCCGTTCTCCGCATCTCGATTGCAAACTGACCCAACCCTTAATCTTGGGTTAGGATGTTAGAGAGATGATCTTAAGAGGAGTCCAATGTATCCCGACATCATGGTGATTCCCATGCGCGAGGAATTGACTCGCCTGGGCGTGCAAGAGTTGCGTACTCCGGAAGAAGTCGATCGCGCCATCGCCAACCCAGAGGGAACGACGATGGTCATCGTCAATTCCATTTGCGGATGCGCAGCTGGCCGTATGCGGCCCGCGGTGCGCATGGCACTTCAGCATTCCACTCGTCCCCAAAAGACGTTCAGCGTATTCGCCGGGCAGGATGTCGCGGCCACCGAACGCGCCCGCAGTTACTTCACCGGATATCCGCCGTCCTCGCCGTGCATCGCCTTTCTGCGCGACGGCAGACTGCTCCACATCCTCCAGCGCAGCGACATTGAGCATCGCGACGCCGCTGACATTGCCGCTGAACTCAAGAAAGCCTTCGACAAGTTTTGCCGAAAGCCCGTTCCCATCTGAGAACTGGGAACTGAGATCTGACAACTGGTCTTAGCTTGTCTCCCCGGAACCAACCTTGACTCTACCCACACCCCGCCCGCATCGTGCACTCTGCTTCCATGAGCACTGCTCCGCGGCCTTCCCGGAAGTTTATCCGCCTCGCCCATCTCCGCCGTCTGCGCGGATGCCACCAGGTCGCCGCCGTCTGCTACCGCGTTCGTAGCGCCGGTATCGAATTCCTGCTCGTCCAGACTCGCGGCAGTGGCCGCTGGACCTTCCCCAAAGGCGGCGCCGAGCCCGGACTTACCCACGCCCAGGCCGCCGCCCTCGAGGCTTTCGAAGAAGCCGGAGTTCATGGCCGCATGGAAGAAGTCTCTTTCGCCAGCTACCTTCGCCGTAAGCCCGGCGCCTCCCGCAAATCCCCAGCGAAAGCGCAAACCGTCAATGCTTATCTTTGTGAGGTCACACGGCTGGAACCACCACCGGAGTCGGGACGCAATCCCACCTGGTTTTCGCCCGAGCAGGCGAAGCGCTGTTTGCGTGAGGATCGGGGCGCTGACTATGCCGCTGAGTTGGCTCGCCTGGTCGATCGCGCCCTTGCTCGCCTCGAGCGCCCATGCCTCGATGCCGCCGCCCCAAAGCCAAAAGACGCGCTCCAAAAAGTGCAATTTATTGACTGTGCTTGGCGATCCGTCGACACCCCCAGACTTTCCGCCAGCCCCGCGAAGCCTCGCCGCCAGTTCCTGAATTGACCGTTGCGGTAGGAGCTTTGAAAGGGTGCGGCTTCAGCCGCCCCGTAGGCCGCATCCTCGGGTAAGCCCGCGCGCGGATAAGGCGGATAAGGAAGGTGGGAAACGAAACCCGTTGCCCTTTAGTCGGTACCTCTTACTGCCGCGACCGCGAAGCCCCAGTCGCCAACTCCCGCAGCACACCCAGGAACCCCGCCACGGCCTCTTCGCCCGAGAGCGCATCCAAGTCCACGGTCGCAGCCAGGTGAGGCGATTCGGGCCGCAGACGCACCTTCAGCAAACTGTGTCCGCGCGAAGTCATCAGCGTATTCACGATCGGAGGGAGTTCCTGCTGCCACTTGTTCGAGGTCGTGAGCACCACCGGCCGCGAACGCACAACCGTCCAATCGCGCGAACTTCGGATCATCTCGCGATCGCTGTCGCTCAGCCAGTGATGCCGGAACACTTCCATCTGTACTCCGGGGGCGTGGTTCAGATCCGCCTCAAACGTCACCGTTTCTCTCTGTTTGTGCCAATGGCTCAACAACCATTGCACCGGCGAGGGCCGAGGCAGCAGCCGGATGGTGATTTGCGCATTCTCAAACCAGTGCGCGGCAAAACGCACATGCGCCTGCAACCGCGACGCCCCAACCCAGCGAGCATCCACCACCCGGGCTCGGTGCGAGCATGCCGCCTCCACTCTTCGCAGGGCGAGGATTCCCCGGCGACGGTTATACCCGGCAAGGCAGAAATACCAGAGCACAACTAGGCCGGCCACCAACCCCACGTAGATAAGAAACAGGTATTCCACAACCATCTCAGATGCGCATGGTACGTCTTGGGGTGCGCTCCACGCAACCGTTTCCTGGAGGTTTTTTGACCGCTTCTAACTCCTTTTCCTGCATGCATCTTCTTGCTCCATCTCGCCGCCGGGCTGGCGTTTCCGGATAGAATCCCGGGGTGGAGTTTTCCCTGCGAGAGTTTCAGCCTGAAGATTTCGAGCTCCTGTGGCGCATCGACCAGAGGTGTTTCGCTCCTGGCATCGCCTACCCCCGGCGGGAGTTGGCCGCCTACCTCCACCGCCGCGGCTCCTTCACTCTCGTCGCCGAACACCGGGGTGAAAAACCCGGCCGCGTGGCCGGTTTCATCGTCGCCGAGGCCAGCCGCCATGGCGTGGGTCACATCATCACCATCGACGTGCTTCCGGAGAGTCGCCGGGGTGGCCTGGGTTCGAAGTTGCTGGCCGCGGTCGAAGAACGCCTGCTCCGGCTTTCCTGCCACACCGTCGTACTGGAAACCGCAGTCGACAATGCTGGCGCCCTGGCTTTCTACAAACGGCGCCAATTCAGCGTACTCAAGACCATCCCACGCTACTACTCGAATGGAGTGGACGCCTTAGTTCTGGAAAAAGATTTGCATTCGACCCCTTCCAGCAGCTAAGTTCCGAAAATGAGAGTTGCTATCCAGGGAGAGGCCGGATCTTTCAGTCACGAAGCCGCACAGCGCATGCTTCCGGGCTGCACCATCGTGGCCTGCCCGCGTTCGGCGGAGGTCTTCGACCGGGTGGTTCGCGCTTCCGTCGCCGCCGCCGTGATTCCCATTGAGAACACACTGGCTGGATCCGTGGCTGAACATTTCGACCTGCTTCTGGCTTCCCAGGTCTTCATCCAGCGCGAATTCCGCCTGCGCATTGTGCATAACCTGATCGCAGCTCCCGGAGTGAAGCAGCACCGCCTGCGCCGTGTCCTGTCGCACCCCGTCGCCCTCGACCAATGCCGGACTTTCTTCCGCAAGCACCCCGGCATTGAAGCCGTCCCTTTCTATGACACTGCCGGAAGCGTGAAGCACGTCATTGAGAACTGCATGCCGGATGCGGCTGCTATCGCTGGTCGCCCTGCGGCAGCCGTCTACAAGGGGCACATCCTTGCGGCGGGGATTGAGGACGACAAGCATAATTTCACCAGGTTTTTCCTGCTTCGTAAGACACGACGCGTCCTCCAGGGCGCGAATAAAACCTCTATCGCTTTTGGCCTGAGCAACGTCCAGGGGGCTTTGCACGAGGCTCTGGGGGTGTTCGCCGAGCGAAAAATCAGCTTGAGCAAGATCGAGTCTCGGCCCATGCGGGGTCGCCCCTGGGAGTACGTTTTCTATGCTGACTTTCTTCGCGGCGATGACGCCGTCGCCCGCAGCGCCTTGCGCCATCTTGCACAGGTTACTGGCTTAGTCAAAGTGCTGGGGATTTACCCGGCCGCCTGACCCTGTGGGAGCCCTCCAACACACCCTTTTCTAGCACCTTGTGCCCTGTACTTTTGGATGGGTGCAAACCTAGCCATTAAGGTTTAGACTCAGTGCGGTCCTAAGAAACCGGCCCTCGACGGCCCAGTTGCATCCTTTGGGGCACTGCTCTCATCCAAACTTGAGCACAATACACTCAAGGTGAAACATGACACAGCCCGCGCGCCCCGAGCGCAGTAGTAAAGAAACCACCGACAAGCCAGAGCCCGAACGGGCGCTCCCCATTCTGCCTGTTCGAGATACCGTGTTATTTCCCCACGCCGTCCTACCCCTGACCGTGGGCCGGGAAAGCTCTGTCCAGCTCATCAATTCTCTGGGGGAAGACAAGACCATCGTCGTGGTCGCCCAGCGCGAAGCCCGGGTTGACGCTCCTCAGCCCGCCGATCTCTACACCGTCGGCACCCTCGCCATCGTCCACAAAGTCGTCAAAATGCCCAACCAGAGTCTGTTCGTCTTTGCCGAAGGTCTGGAACGGGTGAGGTTGGGACAATTCGCCCAACTGGCGCCTTTTATGCTCGCTCAGGTAGAGACCGTCCCCGAAGCCATTCCACCCAAAAGCTCTGAAGTGGAAGCTTTGCAGCGCAACGTCCTGACTCTGTTTCAGCAGATCGTCGCCGGATCTCCAACTCTCTCCGATGAACTTTCCACCGTGGCCATGAATATCGATGACCCTGGCCGCCTGGTCGATTTCATTGCCTCGTCGCTGCCTTCGCTCTCCACTTCCGATAAGCAGGACGCCCTCGAAACCACCGACGTTCGTATTCGTCTGGAAAAAATCAACCAGCATCTCGCCAAGGAGCTGGAAGTTCAGCAACTACGAAACAAGATTCAGTCCGAAGTCCAGGACCGGGTTCAACAAACCCAGCGTGAATATTATCTGCGCGAGCAGATGAAGGCCATCCAGAAAGAGTTGGGCGAACAAGACGAAGGCCAGCGTGATACCGAAGAACTGCGCCAAAAAATCGAAGCCGCTGGCATGCCCGACGACGTCAAAAAAGAAGCCCTCAAAGAATTGGGCCGCCTCACTCGCATGTCGCCCATGGCCGCCGACTATGGCGTGACCCGCAACTATATCGAGTGGTTGGCGGTGCTCCCGTGGGCCAAGACTTCCGGCGGCGACGTGGACATCATCAAAGCCAAGGAAGTCCTTGACGCCGACCACTACGACCTGAAACGCGTCAAGGATCGCATCCTCGACTATCTTTCCGTCCGCCGTCTAAAGCCCACTATGAAGGGGCCGATTCTTTGCTTCGTCGGCCCTCCCGGCGTCGGCAAGACTTCGCTGGGCAAATCCATCGCCCGCGCTTTGGGCCGGAAATTTGTCCGCATCTCGCTCGGCGGCGTGCACGACGAAGCCGAGATTCGCGGCCATCGCCGCACTTATATCGGCGCTCTGCCCGGGCAGATCATCCAGGGCATTCGTCGCGCCGAAACCAAAGATCCGGTCTTCATGCTCGACGAAATCGACAAAGTTGGCCGCGATTTCCGCGGCGATCCCGGCTCCGCCTTGCTCGAAGCCCTCGATCCCGAGCAGAATTTCACTTTCCGCGACAACTACTTGGACGTTCCTTTCGATCTCTCCAAGGTGCTCTTCATTACCACCGCCAATATGCTCGATCCCATCGCAGAACCGCTGCGCGATCGCATGGAGATCATCGAACTCCAGGGCTACACCGAAGAAGAGAAGGTACACATCGCATTCCAGTACCTGATCCCGCGCCAAATCGAAGAAAACGGCATCACCAAAGAGCAGATTGATTTTCCTGAGGACTCCGTTCTATACGTGATCCGGCACTACACTCGCGAGGCCGGCGTGCGCAACCTGGAACGTACCCTTGGCACCATCTGCCGCAAGCAGGCGCGCCGTCTCGCCGAGGGCAAGCCCGAAAAATTGCTCGTGACTCCGGAAGTTGTGCAGGAATTTCTCGGCGGCATCAAGATTCGCGTCGAAGGCGAAATCGCCGAACGCACGCAGCGTGCCGGCGTCGTCGTCGGCCTGGCTTGGACCCCATCCGGTGGCGACATTCTGTTCGTCGAAGCCAATGTCATGAAGGGCAAGGGCGGTTTCACCATGACCGGCCAAATCGGCCAGGTCATGCAGGAGTCCATGCAGGCCGCACTCACCTGGGTACGCTCCAACGCAGAGCAACTGGGCATCTCGGAGAATTTCTTCGCCGAGCATGACATTCATATTCACGTCCCCGCGGGCGCCATTCCCAAAGACGGCCCTTCGGCCGGGGTCACCATGACCACCGCGCTGGTTTCGTTGCTGACCAATCGCCCGGTGCGTCCGCTGACCGCCATGACCGGAGAAATTACCCTCAGCGGCAACGTTCTCCCCATCGGCGGTGTGAAAGAGAAGGTTCTCGCCGCCAAGCGCGCCGGCGTCCGTGACGTCATTCTGCCGGCGGAAAACCGCATGAATGTTGTCGAAGACCTGACTCCCGAGCAACTGGAAAACGTCAACATCCACTACGTCAAGACCATCGACGAAGTCCTGCAACTGGCCCTACCCTCGACACCACGCGAAGAAAAACAGGATGCCGAGGAGCGGGAAAAAGTCCTCAGCGAGCAACCGGTAGCCTAAGCTGAGAACTGAGAACCGGGAACTGAGAACTGGTTTTGAAAACCGCACGCCAGCCTCTTCGCGATCTTTGCGAAAGGGTGGGGTTGCGGCATCTCTCCATATTCTGTATGCGTAAACAGCTAACCGCAGCGTTTCCCCCGGGTAGAACTTTCGTCCTCCACTAGTGTTTAATCCTTTGAGACGTTTTTGAGAAGAATGCGCGGTCGATTGCGAACCGCAAACGAGGAATTAACCAATGAAGACGCCACGATTTTTACTGATTGCCGCAGTCTTAACCGGATTTTTAGCGTCGCCCATTTCGCTGCCAGTGTTTGCCCAGGACCAGTCCGCCCCGCAGGACCAAGCCGCGCCACAAGACCAGGCGCCATCACCGGACCAATCGCAAGCGCCGCAGGATCAAACCGTAACCCAGCCGGACCAGGCCCCGCCGCAGCCCGATGCCTCTCCCGCCCAGGATCCTCCCGGACGCGTCGCCCGGCTCAGCTATTCCAACGGTTCCGTTTCTTTCCAGCCCGGCGGCCAGGGCGACTGGGTAACCGCTGTCCAGAATCGTCCCCTCAGCAACGGGGACAATCTTTGGGCGGACAAGGATTCTCGCGCCGAGTTCCAGATGGGTTCCACTTCCGTGCGCATGGATTCTGAAACCAGCGTCACCTTTCTCCAGCTTGACGACCAGACCACCCAACTGCGCCTGTCCCAGGGCTCGCTCGTCTTCCGCGTCCGCCATCTCGATGACGAAGACCGCTTCGAGATCGATACTCCGAATTCTGCTTTCCAAGTTCAGCGCCCCGGTCAGTATCGCGTCGACGTAAATGCCGCCGGCGATGAAACCGATGTCACGGTATGGAAAGGCCGCGGCGAGGTCACCGGCGGAGGCGATTCCTTCACCGTCATCGCTGGCCAGCGCGCGACCTTCAACGGCACCGACAAACTGGATCACCAGATCGGGCAAGTCCCCGGCAACGATGACTTCGACAGTTTCGCCTTCGATCGTGACCAGCACGAAGACAAAGCCGAATCCTCGAATTACATTTCTCCTGAAATGACCGGCGCTGAGGACCTCGACGAATATGGTCACTGGAACTACGCTGCCGACTACGGTCCGGTTTGGACTCCCGTCGGCGTTGCCCCGGGATGGGCTCCTTACCGCTTCGGCCATTGGGTCTGGGTCGCGCCTTGGGGCTGGACTTGGGTGGAAAACGAGCCTTGGGGCTTTGCTCCCTTCCATTACGGTCGCTGGGCTTTCATCGGCGGCGGCTGGGGATGGGTGCCGGGTCCAGTGCTCGTGCGGCCGGTTTACGCTCCTGCTTTGGTAGCTTTCGTCGGCGGCCGCGGTTTTGGCATCGGTGTCGGCATTGGCGTCGGACCAGTCGGCTGGTTCCCGCTGGGGCCGCGTGAGGTGTTCGTCCCCTGGTACCACACCAGCCGCGTCTACGTGAACAATGTGAACATCACCAACACTCGGGTCACCGTTACTCAGGTGAACGCTGTCTACGGCGGGGCTCACATTGCCTATGCCAATCAGCACGTGGCCAACGCGGTCACCGCGGTTTCGCACGAAACCTTCGTCAACGCTCGCCCCGTGGCCCAGGGTATGGTCAAAGTAGACGCCAAGCAGTTGGCGGAAGCTCCTGTCGTTCATAACATCGCTGCTCAGCCCACCCGTGCCAGCGTGACCGGCGCCGGACGCTCTGCTGCGGCAAGACCACCCGCCGCAGTTATGAACCGCTCCGTGGTTGGCACTCGCGCGCCCGCCCCGCAAACTTCCTTCGAGCAGCGGCAACCCGTGGCCAACGTTCGTCCAGAAACCCCGGGAACGCCTGCCAGCCCGCGCTTGGAGGAGCAGGGAACTGCGCCTCGGGCACAGACGCCCAGCGCCGGCAATCGTCCCCCAGCGCCGAATGTGCCCCGGCCAGGGGCAGTTCCACGGCCGTCGGTTGACGCAGCCCATCCGCTCGTCAGGTCCGCTCCGCCGGTTCAGGACCGGCCGGAGCGCAATCAGAGTGAGGCGCAGAAATTCAGCACCTGGCAGCAGCACCGCAGCGCACCTGCACCAAAAGCTTCGCATCCGGCGCCGCCGGCACACGCGGGAAAGCCCAAGGGCGGACGCTAACCCAGCTTCATCCCACTAGCCGGCTCCCCTCGCGGGAGCCGGCATGTTTTTTTCGCCAATCACGGTACACTGAGAACTGAGAACCGGGACCGAGAACTGGTTTCCAGTTTCCAGTTTCCAGTTTCTAGTTTCCAGTCTGTCAGTTGCCGGAAACTGAAACGGATTTAGCCGCGCAGCGGCGTCAGAATAAAGCCCACGGCGTCGGAAAACTAGAAACTAAGAGCTAAGAGCCAATAGCCGCATTCCCCATGCACATTCGCGTCCTATTCTTCGGAATGCTGAAAGATCTCACCGGGCGGAGTGCTGACTCGCTCGAACTGCCCGACCATGCGACTTTGCATGATCTCCTCGCCCACTACCAGCAGCAGATTCCTCGCCTGACCCAGATTTCCGCTTCTCTGGCCATGTCCATCAATCAGGAATACGCCTCGCCCGACTCCCAGCTCAAATCGGGAGACGAAGTCGCTCTGCTTCCTCCGGTCAGCGGCGGCTCAACCCAGCCGAACTCCGTCACCGGGCCACCAGTAGAAAGCCATTGCGTTGCCATCGTTCATCAGGCAATCGACACGCAAGCGCTTCTCGAAAAGCTCAAGCAACCCGACGACGGCGCCGCCGTGGTTTTCGAAGGTGTGGTCCGCAACCACACGCTCGGTCGCCGCACACTTTACCTGGATTATGAAGCCTATCCGGGAATGGCGCTCAAACAGATGGAACTGCTGGCGCAACAGGCGCTGACAAAATTTCCTATCCGCGATGTTGCCCTGGTGCACCGTCTCGGCCGTCTACAGATCGGCGAGACCAGCGTCGCCATTGTGGTCGCCTCTGCCCACCGCACCGCCGCTTTCGAAGCCTGCCGCTGGCTCATCGATACTCTCAAGCGCACCGTGCCCATTTGGAAGAAAGAATACTTCGAGGACGGCGCGGTGTGGGCCGACGGTACGCCTTTTCCGCCCCATCTTACCCTCGGCGAAGGCAGCCATTCCGGGAAGCCCGCATCTAAATGACCAGCCTTTTGCTCCATCCTCTAGTAAGTATGAAACAGCTCCTTCTCTTTCTGGCGGCGGCCGTCGCGGTTTGTCCTGCCCAGGTGCCCAAGCCGCCGTGGGCCGGCGGCGCCACTCCGTCCCGGAAGCCGATCGTCGAGGGTTCCAGCCCCGACGCCGCGCAGAATCCGGATGCAACCTTCAAAGTTGATGTCAAGCTGGTCAACGTCTTCGTCACCGTCACCGACGATCACGGCGCTCCCGTGGGCGGGCTGACCAAAGACAATTTCGCCTTGCTCGAAGACGGCACGCTCCAGACCATCTCGGTATTCGACAAAGAGTCCGCCCTGCCGCTTTCCATCGTTATGGATATTGACACCAGCCTCAGCACGCGCAAAGATCTGCCCCTCGAATTGACCTCAGCCCGGCGCTTTGCCCACGCCATTCTTCGTCCCGTGGATGCGCTCTGTCTCTACGAATTCAGCGAAACCGTCGATGAAATTGTTCCCTTCACTCCCGACCTGAAAGCCATCGACCACGGCATCGACCGCGTCCACTACGGAGCTGCCACTGCGCTTTACGACGCCATCTATCTGGGCGCGCAGGCGGTGGAACGCCGGCAGGGAAGAAAGGTGATGGTCATCATCACGGATGGCGGCGATACCGTCAGTCGGGTTGACTACAAGGAAGCCGTGCGCGCCGCCCAGGAGGCCGAAGTCATCGTCTACAGCATCATTGTGGTGCCCATCGAAGCCAGCGCCGGACGCGATCTCGGCGGCGAACACGCCCTCATCCAGATCTCCGAAGATACCGGCGGCAAGTATTTTTATGCCACCTCCGTGCCGCAACTCGATGAAGCCTTCCGGAAAATCAGCGATGAGCTGCGGACCCAATATCTGCTGGCCTACTATCCGTCGCGGCGCAATTCCGATTCCAATTACCGCCGCATTGATGTAAAGGTCACAGGAACATCCGGCAGTTCCGTATTCCAGGTACACCACCGTACCGGCTACTACACCAGGAAGTCGCACTTTTAAGAACGCCGCTGAGGGCAACCCCCAGACTCAACCTCGCATGCTATAAGTATTGGACACCGTCATGAGAAGTCCAGAAAGGAAAGTGCCGATGGCCCCCGGGTTCTTTCGATCCACCTTCGCGTTCCGCACCGTCGCGGTTCTGCTCGCTCTTTCGGCTCTGCTTTTTTCCCAGAGCACCAGTTCCACCGGCAACATTCAAGGCATCGTCGTGGACCAGACCGGAGCCGTCGTCCCCGCAGCCAAGGTCCGCATCACCCGCATCGCCACCGGCCAGGTGGTGAATGTCACCACCACTTCCGCCGGAGCTTACACCTCGGGCGCGTTGACCCCGGGAGATTACGTGGTTCACGTCGAAGCCACGGGCTTCAAGAGCGCCGAACTTCCTCTCACCGTGCAGGTCGGAGTTACCACTGCGGGAAGCGTCAGGCTGCAGGTTGGACAGACCAATCAAATCGTGGAAGTCCAGGCTTCGCAGATTCAAGTCAACACCGAGCAAGTCACCGTGCAGGGAGTCCTGACCAGCCAGCAGATCGAGAACTTACCCATCAACGGCCGCAATTTCCTCGATCTCGCACAACTCGAACCCGGCGTGCAAATCCAGGACGGCGGCAACTTCGATCCCACCAAAAACGGTTTTTCTTCCATCTCCTTCGGTGGCCGCTTCGGCCGTACCGCCCGCATCGAAGTCGACGGTCTCGACATCAGCGATGAAACCGTCGGCACGACCACCCAGAACATCCCCGAGGGCGCCATCCAGGAATTTCAGATCGAGCAATCCTCGCTCGATCTCTCCACCGAACTGACCTCCTCCGGCGCGGTCAACGTCACCACCAAGTCCGGGACCAACGCCTACCATGGCGAAGGCTACTACTTCTTTCGCGACCACAGCCTCGACGCCAACCTTCCTGGAGCCAGCAGCACTTATTTTCAGAGAAATCAACTCGGCGCCAGCGTGGGCGGCCCCATCATTCACGACAAACTGTTCTTCTTCTTAAGCGCGGAGCGTACCAAGCAAGACCTGCTCGATCCGGTGTTGCCCAGCGGCCCGTTTCAAGCCCTGACCGGCAGTTTCGATTCTCCCTTCCGCGAGGCCGAGGGCGTGGGCCGTCTGGATTGGCAGATCAACAACCGCTTCAAGTTCTTCTACCGTTTTTCCTTCGATCAGAATCGCAGCGTCTTGGCCATCATTCCTAACTCCTTTCAGCCTTTTGCCAACAACAATCACACCCCCGTCCACGCCTTTGGACTCGACTTCAACACCGGCGGTTTCACTCACAGCATTCGTTTCGGCTACACCAAGTTCCGTAATCAGATCACCGATGCAGTCGGCGGCTCTCCCATTTTCAATCCCGCTCCCAACCTCGAACTTGCCATCGGCAGCGATCCCGATTGCCTGACTTCGGGCGCTGATTTCTTTTGCTCCGGGCCCGGTTTCCTTGCTCCGCAACAGACCTATCAGTCGAATAAGCAGATCAAGTACGACGGCAGCAAAGCCGTGGGCGCGCATATCCTGCGCTACGGCGGCGGATACAACCGCATCTTGGGGGGAGGCTTCGCCAGCTTCCTCGCGCTCGCGCCCGCAGTCGGCGCCGGCGTCGGCGATTGCGCTGCCACCTGCCTGGCCTTGCCCGGTGGCGCCGCCAATCCGCTCAACTACCCCGCAAACAGCGTCACCCTCAGCAACGGTCAGGGCTTCAGTTCCGAGATTCCCGCCTTCGGATTTCCCGCCGGGGGCCTGGGCCCCGACAATCGCATCTCGCTTTATCTCGGTGATACCTGGAAGATGAAACGCAACCTGACTCTCACCTATGGCCTGCGTTACGTCCGCGATACCGGTCGCACCGATAGCGATCTGGCGGCGATCCCGGTTCTCAATCAGTTTGGCGCCGGACTCGGCAACCGTGTCAACCAGCCCAATCTCAACTTCGCTCCCCAGGTCGGCGTTGCCTGGGATCCCGGCAAGGCCGGCAAAACCGTGCTGCGCGCCGGAATCGGATTGTTCTACGAGAACTCCATCTGGAACAACGAGTTGTTTGATCGGCCTCCGCGCCTGCCCTCGGGGTTGTTCCTCATCGACCAGACGGTTTGTTCCAACGGCACCGGCGGCGCTTTCACTTTACCCAACGGCCAAGTTCAGAATTGGGCGCCGATCTGCGGTCAACCCATTGGCCAAGTCGCCAACCAGATCGCCGCTCTACAAGCCCAATATCAGTCCGCCACTCTCGCCGCCGGTCCCGCCAGCAATGCGGCCTTCATCGGCAACGCGCTTTCCGATGGAATTGACGCCACCGGCACCGCCCTGTTTGCTCCCAAGTACGTAAGCCCGCGATCCGTGCAGATGAACTTCGGCATCCAGCACGAATTGCGCCCGGGGATGGTCTTCACCGCTGACTATCTTCGCAACATCGAGACCCACACCCTGCTCGCGGTCGATACCAACCACGTCGGCGACGCCCGCTTTTTCAATATGACCAACGCCGTCGCCGCCATCAACACTACCTTGGCCAATTGCGGCGTCAGCGGCGCCAATGCCATCAATCTCGCGATTGCGAACTGCCCCAACAATCCCGTCACCGCTGCCCCCGGCTACAATCAGCCCGCCACCATCGCGGATTTCGCTTCCAACGGCCTCGATTCCGGCTATTCGCTGTGCAGCGGCGCCCCCTGCCCCACCGCTGCTTTTCCCGGCATCAACGAAAACCTCGGCGCCAACCAGATGTTGTTCCCCAGCGGCCGCTCCGTCTACAACGCCCTGCAAATGTCTCTTAAGGGAAATCTGCGTCAGCCCTTCAAGAGAATCTCCAATCTTGATCTGCTGATCTCATACTCCTATTCGAAATATGTGGCCCCGGCCACCGACAATGACTTCGTCAACATCGCCACCGACTTCAACAATCCCTTGCATTACATCGGCCCCAATGGCCTCGACCGCCGTCATCAATTCTCCCTGGGCGGCACCATGGACTTGCCCTACTCATTTCGGCTCGGCATGATCGCACATTTCTACAGCCCCCTGCCCGCGACTCTCACCCTCGCCCCGTCCGGCAACGCCGGCGGCATCTTCCAGACCGACCTCACCGGAGACGGCACCGGCGACGGCAGCTTCGCTTCCAACGGCGGCACCGGCGACGTTCTGCCCGGCACCAACATTGGATCGTTTGGCCGAGGCGTAAAGGCCAGCAACCTGAACGACTACATCACCTCTTACAACCAGAACTTCGCTGGCCAGCCCACTCCCGCAGGCCAAGTCCTCATCAATAACGGATTATTCACCTTGGGTCAGTTGCAGGGCTTAGGAGGAGTGCAACAACTCATCCCCCTCGCGCCCGCCAACGAGGCCAACATGGACTGGCTCCGCGCCCTCGACCTCAGCCTGAGTTGGGTCTACAAAGTGAAAGAGCGCTTCGAGATTCATCCCGGCGTCTCCTTCTTCAACGTCTTGAATTTTGCCAACTTCGACGGCCCCTCCAATCCGCTCAGCGGCGTCCTCAGCGGCACTCCCGGATCGGTCAACGGAACCTCCGGCCAACAGCCCAACAGCAACCGCCTCGGCCTCGGCTCCGGCGTGTTCGCGCTAGGAGCTCCCCGCGCCCTCGAGTTCTCGGTGAAAGTCACGTTCTAGTTGCAGCCGATCGGCTTTTCTCTGCGCCCTTTGCGGAGCCTCCTAGCGATCTTCGCGGTTAAAGGCACGATTCCCTTAACCGTGAGGTCTGTGGTTGATTTTTCTCTGCGTCCTCTGCGGGGTTTCTCCGCGATCTCTGCGATTAAAGGCTTTTGCTGATCCCTGCGCATCCGTATAAATCCGCGGCGGGCTATCTCTGTCTCCCCTGTGGTGAAGGCCACGTGTAAAATGGCCCTATGTCATTTCATGGTCAAGGCTCGCCAGGCTTCTCGCGTAAGCCGAAGAGCTCACCTCCAGAAGAAACTTCGGAAGAAGCCTCCTACCTGAAGTCGCTGTCGGAAAAGCAGAAGCCGGTGAACATCAAGCTGGCGGACGGCGAAGTCGTGAACGGCTGGATCGAGTACTACGACAAGAACATGGTCCGCCTCACCCGCGAAGCCAAACCCAATCTCTTCATCTTCAAGCACGAAATCATGTACATCGCCGAAGATACTGGCAGGCGTAAGTAGCGGATGACCTCCACCACCAAAACCGACGTCATTTCACCTGCAGCCCAGATCGCCCGCGAGGCTGGCACCCTCCTCATGGAGCATTTTCGCCAGCATGTAGCCATCGAATACAAGGGCGATGCCGACCTGGTCACCATCGCCGACCGCAAATCCGAAGCCCTCATCCGCCAGCGCCTGCGCGAGCACTGGCCTGCGCATGACATCCTCGGCGAAGAGGGTGGCTTGCAGGATACCGGCAGCGACTACCGCTGGTACGTCGACCCGCTCGACGGCACCACCAATTTTGCCCACGGCTTCCCCGTCTTTTGCGTTTCCATGGCCTTGGGCTACAAAGGCAAGCGCATCGCCGCCGTCATTTACGATCCCACTCGCGACGAACTTTTCGCCGCCGAGCAGGGAAGCGGCGCTTACCTGAACCAGCAGCGCATCCGCGTTTCAAAAACCGCCAAACTCTCCGAGAGCCTGGTCGCTACCGGCTTCCCCAGCCACAAACGCCACAAGAATCCCAACATCTTTTTCTATCATCAGATAACCCTGCGCACTCACGGCGTGCGCCGCGCCGGGTCCGCCGCCCTCGACTTGTGCTGTGTGGCTTGCGGACGCTTCGACGGTTTCTGGGAATTCAATCTCAATCCCTGGGATACCGCGGCTGGCGTGCTGATCGTTGAAGAGGCTGGCGGCAAGGTCACCGATTTCCGCGGCGGCCCTTTTGAGCTATCCAGCCGTGAGACTCTCGCGTCTAACACTTTGATACATGAAGCTCTGTTGCTTGAGTTCGACAAAATCTTTTCCGGCCGTGACCTCGAGCCCCTACCGGAACTGAGATGATTGTCATCCTGAGCGCGCGTTTTTTGCGCAGCGAAGGATCTGAGCGAGCCGCGCGATGTGTCGCGTTTTTTGCGACACAATAATCGCGCGTTTGGCTCGCTTCCTTATGGGAGGTGTCACATGAAATCCAAACTCGTCCGCCTCTTCATCCTGATCGCCCTAGTGGCCACAGCCAGCAGCAACAACACCATCGACCCCGCCTACCAGCAATCTTTCGACAAGTGGAAAGCCGAGCAGATCAATGACCTCAAGACGAACTGGCTCGTGCTCGCCGGCCTTTTCTGGCTCAAGCCCGGCGACAACTCCTTCGGCAGCGACGCCGCCAGTGCCATCGTCTTCCCCAAAGGTCCCGCTCATGCCGGCGTCTTCACTCGTCAGGGCGAAGATGTGGTCGCCAAGTTTTCCCCCGACGCCCACGCCATCATTGCCGGTAAGTCCGCCATCACCCAGACCCTCCTGCCCGACTCTTCCGGCAAACGCACCATCGTCGAAATGGGCAGCCTGCGCTTCTATGTCATCAAACGTGGTGCCCGCATCGGCATCCGCCTCAAAGACCTCGACAGCGAAGCTGCTCGCAACTTTCACGATCTCGTTTTCTTCCCCCTCGATCTCAACTACCGCGTCACCGCTAAGTGGGTCCCGTCCGACGGCAAGAAAACCGTCGACGTGCCCACCGTCCTCGGCGACGTGAACCCAACCCCGATCACCGGAACGGTCGTGTTCACTCTCAACGGGCAGCAATTTCAACTCACCGACCTCGGCAGCGACCCCTCCAAAGGCCTGTTCATCGTCTTCAACGATTTGACGGCCAAAACCGAAACCTATCCCGGCGGACGCTTCCTCGATACCGATCCAGTGGTAAACGGCACCGTAGTCCTCGACTTCAACCGCGCCTACAACCCCCCGTGTGCGGTCACCCCCTACGCGACCTGCCCGCTGGCCCCCAAAGAAAACCGCCTCACCATCGCCCTGCCAGTAGGCGAAAAATACGACCACGCCCACGCCCACCACTAAGAAGAATTTCCGCTGTGCGCCCCTGTGTCCTCTGTGGTTAAAGGTTTTCCTTTGTGAACCTTTGTGTCCTTCGTGGTTAAGGCTTTTCTCTGCGCCCTCTGCGGACCCTCCGCGCTCTCTGCGTTTAAAGGCTTTTCTTAAAGTCAGTTTTCTCCGTGTCTCCGTGCCTCGGTGGTGAAAAGGTTTTACAATAGTCCTATCGTGCCCGACTCACTCCTAACCCGCAAAATCGACAAACGCCCCGACAAAGTCCATTTCTCCGGCCGCATCCTGTTTCTCACCGAAGACCCCGAACTCATCAAACGCCAGCTAGCCGGCGAAGACCTGCCCTGGGACACGCAGAACCCCGCCAACAACCCCAAGCTCCGCGACGACATCTCCACCGACGAAATCACCCCCGCCCATTATTGTTTCTATTTCGACGAAACCCTGGGCGAAATCCCCTACCTAGGCCTGAAATGCGGCAACGTCACGCCCATCGGCCGCTCCGATGTGAGGAAAGGCGGATTCGTTGCCGCCGTCAGCGGCAAGCGCCGCGGCAAAGGTTCCAGCCGTGAACAGTCCCCCTACGCCGAAATGTGCGCCGGCATTCGTGTGGTCATCGCCGAAAACATCGAACGCATCTACAAACAGAATTGCCAAAACCTCGGCCTGCTGACCTCCACCAATTTCTCCCTGATCGACAAAATCCGCGCCGGCGCCGAAATCCCGCTAGCCGAATTCACCGCTGGCGAAGACGAAATCACCCGCCAAGTCATCGAATACGGCGGCCTTTTCCCCTTCAACGTAGCCCGCATGCAGAAGAAAGTATTTCTTCCCGCAATCAAAACCGAAAAGCGCCCCATGACCCTCGCGGAGAAAATCTTCGCCCGCCACATGACCGGTTCTAGTGTGGGGACGGGCGACCTCGCCCGTCCAGCCGAGCAAAGCTCGGCCGTCAAACCCGGCGACACCGGCTTCGCCCGCGCCGACCTCCGCTTCAGCCACGAATACGTCACTCCCATGGCCGCCATCTTTTTCGAGCGCTACGTCGGCAAAGATGCCAGAGTAAATGACGCTTCCTCCATCCTCTTCTTCCGCGATCACCTCACCTTCCTCGATGAAGTCATCTCCGAGGAAAAGAAAAAGCTCGGCCTGCTCGACCTCGCTACTCAACTCAAACTCAAGCAACAGGATTTCGCCGTCAAACAGGGCATCAAGCTCCACGGCGAACTAAAAGACCGCAAAGGCTCCGAAGGCATCTGCCATTCCATCGTCCTTGAAAGCTACGCTCTGCCCGGCCAGCTAAACATCGGCTCCGACTCCCACACGCCCCATGTCGGCGCCATCGGCTGCGTCGCCTTCGGCATCGGCACCACCGACGTCTTCAACAGTTGGATCACCAAAGACGTCCGCGTCAAGGTTCCCGAGTCCGTAAGAATCATCATCCGCGGCAAGAAGCATCCCAACGTCACCGCCAAAGATTTCATTCTCAAGATCCTCAGTCTCGACTACGTCCGCAGCGGCAAGGCCCTCGCTAAAGTCATGGAGTACGCCGGCGAAGCCATCGAAGCCCTCAGCGTCGACGAGCGCGCCACCATGACCAACATGGCCGCGGAAATCGGCGGCTTCACCGGCATCGTCGCCCCCGATCAAAAAGCTGTGGATTTCCTCATCGAGCGCCGCGGCATGAAACGTGATCAAGCCGAGAAAATGATCGAAGGCCTCTACAGCGACCCCGGCGCCGAATACGCCCACGTCATCGAACTCGACGCCGCCGAAATCACTCCCATGGTCGCCACTCCCGGCGACCCCGGCAACGGCAAATACATTCGCGACCTCAACACGCCCGTCCCCGTCGAGCTCGCCTACGGCGGCACCTGTACCGCCGGCAAGAACGAAGACATGGACATGTACGCCGCCGTCCTCGCCGACGCCCTCAAACACGGCAAGCGCGTCGCCGAGTCGGTCAAGTTCTACATCCAGTTCGGATCGCAGGAGACCCGTGACTACTGTCTCCGTAAAGGCTATCTGGATGTCTTCCAGAAAGCCGGCGCGCAAGTGATCGAACCCAGTTGCGGCGCCTGCATCAACGCCGGCCCCGGCGTGACCACCCGCCCCGAGCAGGTCGTAATCAGCGCCCAAAACCGCAACTTCCCCGGCCGCAGCGGCCCCGGCCAAATGTACCTGGCTTCTCCTTTGACGGTTGCCGCCAGCGCCGTAGCCGGACACATCGTCGAATACGAACCCAGCGCAGACCGAGAATTGGTGAGGGTATGAAAGACAAGGAAGATTCCAGAGAAAAAGCTCGTCAGGCTTTGCTGCACAGTTTCGCCACTTTTCAGTTCAAGGTTGGAGAGCGGACCTGGAAGCGAGAAGACCTGTACGATAGGCGAACTGTCCCAAGTTCCGCGAGGCAGCCTGAGAAGCGGGAGCACGGAACCGAGAACTGATTGGGTCCCCGCCCTGTACCACCGCCCGCCTTTCTTGCTAGAATGTCCGTTCTTATTTAAGGTATAGATATCAGGGAGACACACACTCTATGGCTTACGTAATTGCAGAACCCTGCATCGGCACCAAAGACACCGCCTGCGTCGACGCTTGCCCGGTGGATTGCATCCATCCCAAGAAGGATTCCCCCGCCTACGCGGAAGAAGAGATGCTCTACATCGACCCGGTCGAGTGCATCGACTGCGGCGCCTGCGTCCCCGTCTGCCCGGTTTCGGCCATCTTCGCCCTCGACGATCTCCCGGAAAAGTGGAAGGCCTTCACCGAGCGCAACGCCAAGTACTTCGGCCGCTAGCGCCAATTTCTCCTGCGAGTTATGCTCCGCGATTTCCGCGGAGCTTTTCTCTGCGCCCTCTGCGCTTCAAGCTTTCCTCTGTGTCTCTCTATGCCCCCCTGGGGCGAAAGCCTTTCGAGGCCACGTTGGGACGTACACTCTTGTCCGCCGTCGTTGCAATTGCCACGTGGACCGCCTGCACCACCCCAAGTGAGGGTCGCCCCATCCTTTCGCGCCACATTTTTGCCGCCAGCCTATGTGTCATGAGTCTTTCTTCCCTCTTGCATCTCTGCGCCGAGGGAGGCTAGCATCGCGTCGGTGCCGCTGCTCCCGGGTGCGCCGAACCTGAAGCTGTCGTCGTTGGCTCAACTCGCAAGGAGTCTCTAAATGCGTCCCCGCTATCTCTTCTTCACCACTTTGTGGCTCGTCGCTGCCGTTTGTGCCTTCGCACAGTCTCCAGAAACGGTGTTGTACAGCTTCCTGGGAGACCCGGTCCATATCGGCGACGGACGTTTTCCCGCTGGATCGATTCTCTTTGACCACTCCGGTAACCTCTACGGCGTCACCGCCTACGGCGGCCCCGCTACCGCCCTCGACTCCTTTTGTCTCACCGTGATTGGCTGTGGCACGGTGTACAAGTTGACCCATTCGCAAGCCGGATGGTCCGAATCTCGTCTCTACACTTTCTGTCCCACCGGACAGTCAGGCGTGTCAGATGACTGTCCAGACGGTCGCGAACCGCTGGGTGGTCTGATCTCGGACAATGCCGGCAATCTCTACGGCACCACCGTCTATGGCGGTGGATCTTCCAATCCCGGAGTTGTGTTTGAGCTTTCCCCGCCCGTCGGTGGAGGCTCCTGGACCGAAACTGTGCTCTGGACCTTTGGCGGCGCTCCTGGAGACGGATCCGAATCCGATCAAAGTTTGACCTTCGACACGGCCGGTAACCTTATGGCACAACTCGCGCCGGCGGTGCCACCAATCACGGAGCAGTGTTTCAATTGACTCCCAAGGCAGGCGGCGGCTGGATCGAAACCGTACTGCACAGCTTCGGCGTCGGCAACGATGGTATGGATCCCGAGAGCAGTGTCGTGTTCGACAGAGCTGGCAACCTCTACGGCTCGACCTACTACGGAGGCTCCGCAGGTCACGGCATAATCTACAAGCTGACACCTAAGTCCGGCTGAACGGAAACTGTGCTTTACAACTTTGACGGTGTCCTCGCCGGCAACCCTATCGGCAATCTCAGCTTTGATCCCGCGGGAAATCTCTACGGTGGCTTTTATGGTGGCGGACTCAACGACGGCTGTCTCTACCAGGGTTTCTGTGGAGGTGTCTTCCAGTTCTCGCCTACCAAGGCCCGCTGGTTCTTTTTCGACGGCACGAACGGTGGCGAGCCGGGTCAGGGGGTCCTCGTAGACACCAAGAACGCGAGCTTGTTCGGTACCAGCTCCTTTGTTGGTGGCACCTATGGCGCGGCCGGCGATGTGTTCCAGATTCAGCCCAACCAGGAGACCGTGCTCTACACGTTTTGTTCCGTGAGCCAGGATTTCGATTGCGCCGATGGCCAGTATCCCTCCGGGCCCCTGGTCGGACGCGACGGCAAGTTATATGGGGTGACCGAGCAGGGTGGAGTTGGAGATAACTCTGGGAACGGCGTGGTATTCCAGATCACTCCCTGACCAATGAGCACCGTGTGGGGCGGACACTCTTGTCCGCCAAGCCACGGAAGGACCCCGGAACGCCGGCAAGTAAACTCAGAAGTTTTCCAGCAGCATCACATCGTTTACGAACATTCTCTTCGTAGCGATGCGCGGGCATCACCAGTCACGTGAACCGATGCGGCCGGATCTCTTGACACCCCGACCAGACCCGCGTACGTTGCTATGCACAGTTTCCTGAGGGGGAAAACTGAATCTCCTTCCAGGGGAAGTACGAGATGCCACGTCTCCGCAGTCTTCGCACCGTTGCCCATCGGATCTATGCGCCCGTCCTTCTAGGGTTAAACCTGCTTACTTGGAGCTTATGGGCGCTGCCATTCAGTTACGGACAGACCAATGATCTGGTGCATGCTCAAGTGGACGTTACCCAGCGGGTGATCCTGAGCGGCCACCACCCCTCGTGGGCCGTCGCCGCCAACGATGCCGGCGCGGTCCCGGATGATGTGGTGCTGGGGCGCTTGACGCTGGTGCTTGCGCGGACTCCGCAGCGGGAAGCGGCCTTTCAGCGCCTGCTTGAAGACCAGCAGACGATTGGCTCTGCGAACTACCATCACTGGCTGACGCCGGTTGAGATCGGGCAGCAGTTCGGTGTGTCCGCGCATGACGTGGCGGCGATCAAGAATTGGCTCGAGTCGCAGGGATTGCACGGCGTGTCGGCGGCCAACGCGGGCAACCGCATTCACTTCACCGGCCCAGCCTCGGCCGTTGGAAGCGCGTTCGGAGCACCGTTGCGCTACTACCGGGTGAGCGGAGAGCAGCGCTTCTCCATCTCCTCCGATCCGCAGATTCCGAAGGCCCTGGCAGGCATCATCAAGTCGGTGAGCGGCCTGTATACCTTGCAGGCGCAGCCGCAGTACATGAAGAGCAATGTACAAGCGACCTTTGGGTCGCAGGGACAATTCTGCAACGAAGGTATCTGCCAAAGTTTCATTTTCCCGCTGGATTTCTCGAACATCTATGGCTTCGGCTCCTTTCCCATTCTAACTTTTGGCGCGGGGCAAACCATCGCCATTGCTGGCCGGTCGCGGGTTTATAAACCCGACGTGGAGAATTTCGAAAGCCTGTCAGAATTGCCAAAAAAAGACCATGTCGAGACCATTCCACCCGCAGGAACCGATCCCGGAGCGGCCAAGAGCACCGGCGATTGTACCGCCCCGAGCCAGATCTGCGGTGACCAGGGAGAGGCTACTTTGGACGTGACCAGAGCCACCAGCGTCGCTCCCGGCGCCACGGTGAACCTGGTAGCCAGCGCTTCGACCGCGAGCGAGGATGGCGTCCAAATCGCTGTGGACTACGTAATCGATACCAATCCTGTGCCCGCCAAGATTTTGAGTCTCAGTTTCGGCAATTGTGAAGCCACCGCCGGCAGCGCTGGGGTCACGATGTACGACACGTTGTTCCGACAGGCGGCGGCAGAGGGCATCTCGGTCTTTGTCGCGGCGGGAGATTCAGGCGCGGCAGGTTGCGACCAGCCATTCGTGACTCCTCCGGTATCGCAGAGCGCCAGCCCCAACTACATTTGCTCGTCAAGCTATGGAACCTGTGTCGGGGGCACAGAGTTCAACGATCCTCCCGGCTCCAACTATTGGAATGGGGATGATGGTCAGGCCACGGCATACATTCCGGAAGGTGCATGGAACGAACCCGACAACAATGGCGAACCGATTGTGGCAAGCGGAGGAGGGGGCGCAAGCAAGTTCATCCCGACACCCGCATGGCAGGTAGGGCCGGGCGTACCGGCAGCACGCACTGGGCGCTATACACCCGACGTTGCGTTTTCTGCCTCCGCACACGATGGTTATTTCGTGTGCCTTGCATCCGCGGGAACAAAGTCGACCCCGTCAGATTGCGTGATCCAGAACAACGGCAATTTCGGCTTCGTGGTGTTCTCCGGCACCTCCGCAACAGCGCCCAGCATGGCGGGTATTGCAGCCATCTTGAATCAGAGCCAGAATGAAGCCCAAGGCAATCTCAATCCCGAACTTTATCTGCTGGGTGCCGATTTCTATCACTCACCATTTAACGATGTAACCGGAGCCTCCAGTGGCGTCGCTGATTGTGATTTGCATGTGCCCAGCATGTGCAACAACAGCATCCCTAACACCACCGATCCATCCACCGCTGGGCTGGAAGGATTCCTGGTTGGAACCGGATATGACGAGGCCACTGGCTTAGGGTCAATAAGCGAAGGCACGTTGGTGGCATCCTGGAACGGTTCCACCCCCCTGACTCTCTCCTCGATCCCCAATCCCGCAGATTCCGGAGCCCAGGTTACCTTCACGGTTACAGCCACCGGGGCCAACGGAAGCGTCCCCACCGGCACCGTAACGTTCTATGCAGATGGGAACTCACTGGGCCAGAGCTCATTGAATGCCAACGGCGTGGCTGTCTTTTCCACGACGGCCTTGGCGGTCGGCGCCCATTCCATTACCGCAACTTACAGCGGCGATGCCCAGAATCCAGCGGCGAAATCCTTGCCGTTGATAGAAACCGTCCTCAACACCACAACGGGCACGGCAACCAGTGTCACGCTGAGTTCCGGCCAGAATCCAGCACCCCTCGGACCGGTCATGCTTACCGCACAGGTCTCCGGCAACAATCCTACGAACACGGTTACATTTCTGGATGGCACGGTACCGATCGGTTCACAGCCTCTCGCCGGCTTCTCGGGTCAGGCCGTTTTCAATGCCTTTGCATTGCAGGCCGGACGGCATTCCATCACCGCACTGTATGCTGGCGACGCCAATAACCTGTCGAGCACGTCTCCTGTGCTTCTTCAGGTCATGACGGCCACAACCGCCACTTTGCTCGGCAGTTCCGCGCCCGTCGCACTTCCCGGCCAGTCGGTGACTTTCACCGCAATCGTGCAGAGTTCGAGCATCAATACCCCGGCCGGCACCGTGACTTTCAAAGATGGAACCACGATCCTTGCCACACAGGCTCTCAGCTCCGGCTCGACAAGCTTTTCCACTTCGACGCTCGCGGTTGGATCTCATAGCATCGTCGCCTCCTACTCAGGCGATACCTTCGATAGCGCAAGCACCTCGAAAACCGTTGCCCAGAAACTCAATGCCGCCTCATTCACATTTGCCGCCTCACCCTCTTCCCAGACCATCAGTAGCGGCGCGTCTGCCAGCTATAAACTGACGGTGACTCCGAGTGGCACGTATGCCAGTGAGATCTCGTTTTCGTGTGCGTTCTCGCCGGCATCGTCGGCGACATGTTCAGCCAGCCCCCTGACCCCGGATGCCAAGGTCTCGAGCACCACCCTGACCATTTCCGGCGCTCAACCGGCTTCGAGTGCGGCTCTCCACGCCGTTCCCCGGCTTTACGCTGTCTTCTGGATACCACTCGGAGTCGCGAGCTTGGTCCTTGCCGGTGCCCGAAAGCGCAAGTTCTCGAGCAGCGTGTTTGCCGCCTTCTTCGCGGCTGCCTTGATGGTGTCGGCCATCACCATGTTCGGATGCGGCGGCGGATCTTCTTCCACCCCTCCACCGACCGCCGAGGCGCAGACTTACACCGTGACGGTTACCGCAACCGCGCCGGCCAGCGCGAACGGCGCGAGTCAAGCGGTCACGGCGAAACAGACGATCACGCTCACGGTGGAATAGTTCTTAGCCAGCTTGATGGGCGGCTGGGGGGCTGGCCCGCGCAACCCACCTAATCTAACCCTCCGGAGTTTTCATGGGGGGGGCGGACACTCTTGTCCGCCGCTGTTGACCCTGCATGTTGGGAGCAAGGCCCGCGTGGGGACAGCCGCCCTCGGCTGTCCGGCGGAGCGAAGCTCAAAAGGGTTTTCCTCGCACAGATCCCGCCTCGACGGGAGGCTCGCCCACGATTAAACCGACTAACCCACGCGAGCGCTTCTGAACATGATGAACGCCGCGCATGTGCCCACCAAAGTTGGAAGCGGCAGAAAGAACACTATGAAAACGCCGCATACAAACTGTGTGTTGAAACAACGCGATCCTTGCCGGGGATGGCCGCACAGCAACGAAACCACAAAACAGACGAGCAGCAGAAAATGTGGCGACAGCAGCAACCCGCCCATAATCCGTTTGCCCGCACTCATCTTCCGCCAGGATCGACAGGCGGCGTAGACCGCCCCGCCGAACGGCAGCACAATGAGACCAAGCAGCAGCGGCAGCCCGAGCGAGCGCACGAACGGCACTATACGGAAGCATATCGGTTCCCGCAAGGCCGTCGGCGCGGGAGATGAGCCGTCATGAGGCCGAACACGTTTGCTGCAGCAGGCGGGTGCACGCTTAACGTCTTCTCTGTGGTGAAGGTTTTCCTTTGTGCACCTTTGTGTCCTTCGTGGTTAACGCGTCTTCTCTGTGGTGAAGGTTTTCCTTTGTGCACCTTTGTGTCCTTTGTGGTTAACGCGTCTTCTCTGTGGTGAAGGTTTTCCTTTGTGCAACGTTGCGTCCTTTGTGGTTAACCCGTTTCTTCTGTGGTGAAGGTTTTCCTTTGTGCACCTTTGTGTCCTTTGTGGTTAACGCGTTTCTTCTGCGTCCTGGCGGTGAACGCGCTACAATGGCCACACTTTTTCGTGGTGCCGCCCGCGTTGAAAAACACAAGGGCGGGTCACCCGTGAGAGGGTATTGGCACTTCTGATTTCAGCTTACCGCAGCGTATTGATAAGGAGAAAACCCCTATGAAAAACTTCACATTCTTCTTGCTTGCAGTTGCAACCATGGCCGGCCTTGTCGCCCTCATCGCCCCGGTACCAGGACACGCGGATGGGCAATCCGCCCCATTCGTTACCGAAATCCCTCACGGGTACCGCGACTGGAGGTGGATCTCCTCCGCCCATGAAGCCGGCAGCCTCAACAGTTTAGGCGCCGTTCTGGGTAACGATATAGCCATCAACGCCTACCGGGAAGGCAAGCTTCCGTTCCCCGACGGCACCATCATTGCTGCTTTGCATTATCGTCACTCCCCATCGGACGAAAACAACAAAGTGTTCGGCCAGGCCCAATCTTTCGTTCCCGGCGCACCCACCAACATTCAGTTTATGGTCAAGGACTCAACCAAGTACGCCGCCACCGGCGGCTGGGGGTTCGCTCACTTCGGCACAGACGGCAAACCCGGCGCCGCGGAGTTTATGAAAACCTGCTTCCCCTGCCACCAGAAGGCCAAGGCCACCGACCTCGTCTTTACTCACTACGCACCTTGATACCGAAAACTAAAGGTGGGAGGGCGCGGCTCGTCACCATCTCGTGCGAAGCTTGGCGCCTTCCTTGCCTCATCTCCTTTTGGTTCGAGGCCTTCCCGGCACCTTGCCCGTTTTCTCTGTGACTCTGTGTCTCTGTGGTGAAGGTTCTCCTTCGCGTACCGAAGCCTGCCCTGAGCGCAGTCGAAGGGTGTCTTTCGTGGTTAAAAGGTTTTCCCTGCGTTCTCGGCGTCCTCGGCGGTAAAACGCTTTTCCTCGCCCCTGCAATCCACTTAACGTATATTAAAGACGAAAGGAGATCCGTCGAGTGGCTTCATTCGGCGTCCGCCTGAAACAGGAGCGCGAGCAGCGTGGTATCACGCTGGAAGAAATCTCCAGTTCCACCAAGATCGGCACTCGCATGTTGCTCGCCCTGGAGCAAGACCACTTCGACCAGCTCCCCGGCGGCATTTTCAATAAAGGTTTTGTCCGCGCCTACGCCCGCGTTCTTGGTATCGACGAAGATCAGGCCATCGCCGACTACCTCGTTGCTTCCGGCAACCTTCCCTCAGAAAAAGAAAAAGACAACAAATCCGAGGGCGTCTCCGACGCCTCGTCCTTCGAACTCCAGGGAGAAGCTGAGCGCAACCAGTCGAACCTTCCCTGGGGCACGTTCGCAATCTTGCTGCTGTTGGCGGCCTTGGGCTTCGCCGTATGGGGCTTCTATTCCCGCGAAGCCAGAAAATACACAAGAAAAACTACTTCACCCATACCTTCATCGACCACCATCTCCCCGCCCGCTTCCCCCAACTTGGTCCCAACCACACCCGTCCCAGCTACAGTCCCAGCCATCAGCCAACCCGCGCCGCTGGCCGCAGTCCCACGGCCTCTGACACTGCACCTTCTCCTGCACGCCGATTCCTGGCTCTCCGTCACCGCTGACGGGCGCGAAATTCTGCAAGGCAGCAGCTTTGGCGCGCTCACCGAAAAAACCGTGCACGCTACCAGAGAGATCGTGGTAAAAGCCGGCAACGTCGGTGCCATCGATTTTGAATTCAACGGAAAGAAGCTGCCCCCCCAGGGCGCCGACGGCGAAGTAAGAACCTTGATCTTCGATGCCACCGGGTTGCGCCCGCCCGCTCCGCCATCGGAGTCGTCCCCTCAACAGCCTTGACTAGAAACTAGAAACCGGAAACCAGAAACTGGCGTCATCCCCATTCACCCGTCTCGTTTTCCCATCTACCATTTAAGGACTCCCATTCGCTGGCCCCTACCGCCTTCCAATCCAAAACAATTGCGCCCTGACCCTACTCTCTGATAGCTTTTTAGAGACCGCAAAGCACTCATATTTCCTCTGCCCTACATCCATAAGGAGAAACCAGCTTGACGCACAAAAATCGTTCTTTATTTACCTCGGAATCGGTGACCGAAGGTCACCCCGATAAAATCGCCGACCAGATTTCCGACGCCATCCTCGACGCTTGCCTGACCGATGACCCCGCCAGCCGCGTCGCTTGCGAGACTCTTACCGCCACCGGCCTGGTAGTGATCGCCGGCGAAATCACCACCAAGGCGTATGTAGATTTCCAGACCCTGGTGCGCGGCACCATCTCCTCCATCGGTTACGACAACGCCCTCTACGGCTTCGACTCCAACACCTGCGCCGTAATCTCCAGCATCAACAAACAATCCGGCGACATAGCCCTAGGCGTGGACATCGGCGGCGCCGGCGACCAGGGAATGATGTTTGGGTATGCTTGTAATGAGACGGCGGAGCTTATGCCGATGCCGATTGCGCTGGCGCACAAGCTGACCATGCGATTGGCGGAGGTGCGCAAGCACGGCAAGCTGTCTTATCTGCGACCGGATGGGAAGTCTCAGGTGACCGTGGAATATGACGAGCATCGCAAACCAGTGCGAGTGGATGCAGTCGTCGTCTCCACCCAACATGCGGAGACCGTCGGTAACGAAGAACTGCGCGGCGACATTCTGAAACACGTGATTCAGGCCACCATTCCGGCGCATCTGCTGGATGAAGACACCAAGTATCACATCAATCCCACCGGACGTTTCGTAATTGGCGGACCGATGGGCGACACCGGCCTGACCGGGCGCAAGATCATTGTCGACACCTACGGCGGCATGGGCCGGCACGGCGGCGGGGCGTTCAGCGGAAAAGATCCGACCAAAGTAGACCGCTCGGCGGCTTACATGGCTCGTCACATTGCGAAGAATATTGTGGCGGCGGGACTGGCCGATCGCTGCGAATTGCAGCTTGCCTATGCGATCGGCGTGGCTGATCCGGTCAGCGTTCTTGTGGATACGTTCGGCACCGGCAAAGTCGACAATGCGACGATCCAACAGTTGGTTCGTGCGCATTTCAAGTTGACGCCCAAGGGGATCATTGAATCGCTGAATCTGCGGCGGCCGATCTACTGCAAGACCGCGGCGTATGGACACTTTGGACGCACGGATCCCGACTTCACTTGGGAATTGACGAACAAAGCCGCGAAGCTGGCCAGCGATGCGGGTTTGCGGGAACCGGCGCACGCAGGGAAAAAGTAGTGGTGGATCCTCCCACCCCTTGCGCAGAGAACGCGCAAGGAGTGGGGCACCCGCACCCCAACCTCTAACCGCAAAGTACGCAAAGTCGTACCGCAAAGGTCGCAAAGAAAATCTGGAAATAGCGCCACAGGAGAAGTAATGGCAACGATACCGACGCAAGTTCGTAACGATGTTAAGAGCATCGAGTTCGCGGATCTGGGCAAGAAGCGTATTGACTGGGCCAACCAGTCGATGAAAGTCTTGCAGATCATCCGCAAGGAGTTCATCAAGAACCAGCCGCTACGCGGCATTCGCATTTCGGCGTGTCTGCACGTGACCGCTGAAACCGCCAATCTGGCCATCACCTTGCGCGACGGCGGAGCCGATGTGGTGCTGTGCGCGTCCAACCCTCTTTCTACGCAAGACGACGTCGCCGCCAGCCTGGTGCGCGACCACGGTATTTCGGTTTTCGCCATCAAGGGCGAAGACAACGACACTTACTACAGCCACATTCTGGCCGCCATCGACCACAAGCCGCACATCACCATGGACGACGGCGCGGATCTGGTGACGATCCTTCACACTAAGCGGACCGACGCGCTCGAGGGCGTCATCGGCGGCACCGAAGAAACCACCACTGGCGTGATCCGTCTTCGCGCCATGGCGAAGGAAGGCGTGCTGAAGTTCCCCATCGTCGCGGTGAACGACGCTGACACCAAGCATCTTTTTGATAACCGCTACGGCACCGGGCAGTCGACGATTGACGGCATCATTCGCGCGACTAATTTTTTGTTGGCAGGATCGAAGTTCGTCATTGCCGGCTACGGCTGGTGCGGACGTGGCCTCGCCAGCCGGGCCCGCGGCAACGGAGCGGAAGTGATTATTACCGAGATCGATCCCACGAAAGCTTTGGAAGCGGTGATGGACGGCTTCCGCGTCATGTCGATGCACGAGGCCGCCAAAATTGGCGACGTGTTCTGCACCGTGACCGGCAACAAGAACGTTCTCGCCCGGGATCACTTCGAGGCGATGAAAGACGGCGCCATCATCTCCAATTCGGGGCACTTCAACGTCGAAATCGACATCCCGACGCTGGAGAAAATGTCATCCGCGAAGCGCACCACGCGCAATTTCGTGGAAGAGTATTCGCTGAAAGACGGGCGCAAAATCAATCTGCTGGGCGAAGGCCGGCTGATTAATCTGGCTGCGGCCGAGGGACATCCGCCGTCAGTGATGGACATGAGTTTCGCCGACCAGGCGCTGTCGGTGGACTACATGGTCAAGAACGCGAAGACTCTGGAAAAGAGAGTCTACAAAGTCCCGGAAGATCTGGATAAGCGCGTGGCCAAGCTGAAGCTCGAGTCGATGGGGATCAAGATCGACAAGTTATCGCCGGAGCAGGAAGAGTATTTGGCGGGATGGTCGGAAGGCACTTAGCCGTCAGCATTCAGCACTCAGCCAAAGCACTTAGCATTTGGCACTTGGTCAGGACGGGGCGGCGCACGCTGCCCCGTTTTGCTTTGTGGCCGCGACTCAGCGGCGGTCCTGGGCCGGGTGCCAGATATGGAGTATCTCGATGGTTTCCTCCCGTACTCGGTAGCTCACGATGTGGGGCAGGCGGCCATGCAGCAACTCCCGCGTACCTTCAATTAGACCGGGTCTTCCCCGGTGAGGGAACTTCTTCAGCGAGAGAATCGCGTCACGGATTGAGGTGACGGTCGGACGAGCCAGACGAGGGTCATGCGCAATGAGGTAGTCGAAGATATGTTGAAGATCGTCGGCGGCACCGGGCGTCCATCGAACGCGCATCAGGACTGAAGCATCCGGTCGATCCGGGCTTGCATTTCGTCTTCGTCTACAAACTCGCCACGATCGGCTTGCTCAATCCCTTCCTCAACGGCGGCGCGAAAGCGTGCGTCCCGCTCAAGCAAGCGCAGGGCGGCATCCTTCACCAGACTTTCGGGGTCGATACCGGCATGGCTGGCGATCGCGGAAAGCTGGGCCTCTTCCTCTGGTGTGAAACGGACTTCCATGGCCGAAGTTTAACAAAACCGCAACGGATCAGGAAGGGTATTTGGGGGTGTGGGAGCGAAGGGACTCAGTTTTCTTATGGGGTATTCGCCTCCGAGCACGCCGAGGGCGCCGAGGAGAATCTTCACCACGGAGACACGGAGGCACGGAGAGGGCCATGAGCGGTTTGGCTCGGTGGTTCCGGAACGGGACACCGCGGCCCCGTGATGTGACGGGTGACCTTGTGCCCCGTGGCCCTGGCCCGTACCCTGCGCTTGGGCCCGTGGTGTAATGGCAGCACGTTAGCCTGTCCAGCTACAAGGTGCGGGTTCGAGTCCCGCCGGGTCCACAGCATCCCTGTCTTTGGTAGGGAGCTGGCGAGGAGTCTCAGGACAGGCAGGCTCCTCACGTAACCTTGACTTCCGAGGTTTAGCTGTCGATAATTGTGAATGTAGCTGGACAGGTTAACGCCCCGGGCGCGAAGCGCTCGGGGTTTTGCTTTGTGGCACTGCAGAACAGAGGGTCAGCTTTCGGTTGGGCCGGGATCCTCCTCGGTCTTCTGCTGTGGAGGGTTCTCCGCAGCGTACCTTTCTCTGAACTGCCTTACCTTTTCCTTGTCAAGCTTGTCCTCGTAGAGGGTAATCAGCTGAGCCAGTTCGCCATAGTCGATGAGTGGTTTAAGAACGGTATAGTCATCCATGAACTCGACTCTAAACATCGACCTCAGGAACGCATCCAAGTCCGAAGCTCTCCTGGCAAAAAGGCCCTTGATGTACTGCCTTTGGTCAGCCTCGGCATCGGGCCCAAGTCGTCGCCACGCAAAGAGAAACTGGTTGGGCGCTACGAGGTCGAATCCGGGATTGATACCGACAAGTTCCTCGTAGACCGAGGGGGCGTTTGGTCCAAGGTATCGCTGTCTTAAGCGCCGCTTGAGGGCTGGCCTGACTTCCAAAATACTTGGCAGGAGATTTCCGCTGGATTCCTTTTCTTTTTCCTCCCACTGCCACAAAAGCGTGAGAAGGTAGTAGTCGGAGGATGATTCTTGGACGATACGACTAAGAAACCTGCTCCTTTCAGTGCTGTTGCTGATGCTTGTTAGCGTTTCTCGGGAGGTCCAGTTCGCTATCATGAACTCGAACGCGTTAGTGGTCCAGTGGGACGAGTTCTGCGCCATACCTCTGCAGAGGCCTCGTTTGACCTCAAGATCGAAAGTGTTGAAGGAATTCTCGACAAGATGCATGAAGTGCCAGCGCTTGAACTCTTCCTTCACGAGGGACTGAAACTTCTCGCTAAACGTTTTTACCACTCGTTCTTCTTTCGATCCTCGTATTGACGTTGCAAAGCCTGTGAATTCTCTCTGGCTCATCAACTCCGACGGCACCTTTAGGAGAAAATACTGGCGAAAGCAGCGAGGGTGACATATTCGCTTTCCCGTTTCCGCATCGGTCGCGTCGAGGGCCTTGGTAATGTGTTTCTTTCGGTATCTTGCGAAGTGAGGAAACAAATCCTCGACCAATTGGAATACGTAGCGCTTGTCTTCTGGCACTGATGCCACCAGCTTGCCGTAAAACTCTGAGCGCTCCGTCTCCGCCTTCTTGTTGTCGAGTGGATCTGGGCCCTTGAATCCTGCCTCAAAGGCGAAGCGTCGGTTCCGGAAGTATTCGGGCTGGCGATAGATCCGCTCGTACAGGTCGGGTGCGATGTCACGAATGAGCTCAAGCCTGATGAAGTCCTCAGCGTTTACCTCGCCAGCAATTCGCTCGAGGGAATTGCTGATCTTGTTTAGAAATAGTTTTATTCGCCGGAGATTCCCAAAGTAGAGGCCGGCGCCGCCCTCCCAAATGCTTTCCAGCGCTTTCGCGAAGCCTTCCTCGGGCTGCGGGGCGTACCGGGTTATTACTCTGGCGATCTTTCGTGACAGCAGATCTCGTAGCTCAGAAGAATCCACTTTTGGCAATGGAAACTGGATCGAGAAAAACTTCTCAACGAATTTGTCAGTATCTTGATATGGCCGCGTTGCCTTAAGGATTAAAGCAACCTCAGTTTTGTCCAAAGAACAGAGGAAAGTTATGTTCGACAGCTGGTCGGACCCCCTCAGGAACTTAAAAACTGCCTCCAGCTCGCCGGACTCCATCCTGTCCAAATCGTCGAGGATGACTAGGACACTTCGGCGAGTCCTTGCGATGCGGTCCGTTAGTGCGGCGATCCGTGTCTCTTGGGACGGCTCTGAAACGAGATCCTTTAGTCGATCGGCCTTTGGGACTATGCTGAGCAGGGTGCGTGCGTACCGCGCGGCGTCGCGGCCCAACCCGGGCACAATGAACTTGGCCTTAATCTCAGCAACAATGCTGTTTAGTAATGAGAGGACGAGAGAATTCGAATCAGCCGCGAGCCAGGGGCTGTGCCTAACGACGATGGGAACTTCGGTTGCATCCAATTTCTTCAACTCTCCGACAGTCAGATTCAGCAGGCTCGTCTTGCCCTCTCCGTAACCACCCGTCACAGCGATGACCGCTGGCTGTTCGAGTAGGATCGTAGAAACCAGCCCGTCCACAATCGGCTGACGCCCCAGCAGGTCTTCGCCGCCCTCAGGTACGGGGAAATCGGACTCAAGAATTCCTGAGACTTCCTCGGGGAGGCGTGTCGCACCTCGACCGACAAAGTCAACCGCTGCCGTCACAAGCACCGCGAACGCTAGGCTGGGGTGCGATGCAAATCATACGCGACCCAGAAGGTCGCGACCGACGGAACCCACACCCAATCCTGCAAGGGAATGAGGCGGACCTTCAGGGAACGCCAGCCCTTGGCGGGGAGCCTCCCGAGAAAACATAGAACGAGCAGCAACAGAGCCGCCAACAGGGTTTGCGCTAGGGCGTGAGGGGGTAGCGGCAACAAATAGGGCTTAAGAATGTCTCTGGCCTTTCCGATAAGCGGTCGGCAGAAGGAGATCACAAACCCAAGAATCGTGCCAGCCGCCACAGCGCTTAGAAGCCTGGCCGCGCCGCCCGTCTCGGGCGCGCGACTCACCTTCGCGGTCTTTACCGAGGGGGGATGTGTGCCGCTCATGCGCGGGATTGTAGCACTGGCAGGGACGTAGCGCCTCGCAAGGCACAATTTTGTGACAGTCGCCGCATTCCCGAAGTGGGAACGAGACCGACATAAATCGCTCGCAGGGGGTTCACTTCGTCGGGTGGCGTGTGCGAATCTGAAATAGATTGCTCGAAGACTGCGCGGCCTGCGAAGGCCGCGTTGCTATTTATCAGGAGAAGAGACCTAGTGAGAAAAATCAACGGAGCAAAGATCAAAGACCACAAACTGCGCGGAGAATGGGCGGAGATGCGTTTCATGGCTCTGGCCGCCGAACACGGCTTGATGGTGAGCAAGCCATACGGGGATTCGGCCACCTATGATTTGGTTGTCGAGCACGATGGACGATGTATGCGGGTTCAGGTGAAGTCCACCATGTACCGGCGCTCCAGAGGCCTCAGTTGCCAGGTGCGCGGAAACCAACAGCGGCCGTACGTGTACAACTCGTTCGATTTCGTGGCCGTGTACCTGATTCCGGAAGACGTTTGGTACATCGTCCCAACCGACCGAATTGCAGGCCAGCTTAGCCTGTTCTTCAATCCCAAGCAGAAAAATTCCAAGTACTGCCAGTACAAAGAAGCCTGGCATCTGTTCAAGGAAGCAAGAACGATTCCGTGCATTCAAGCATGCGCGGACGAGCAGTTCCTGTCAGCTGGCATCTAGGAAAAGGCAACAAACATCCCCGCCCAAGCGGAGCTTGGACGGGGCACCCTTTTCACCTCAGCGCCTTCTCTGTGTCCCTGCGCCTCTGTGGTAGATTTGAATTTCTGCCATGAAAGACATTTCTTCCTGGGCTCTTAACGTCGCCACCATGCGTGGGGCTTCTTACGCTGACGTGCGGGTGGCGGATGATCGCAGCCGCGCGCTGTCCACAAAGAACGGGAAAGTGGGGGGAGCTTCGGATGCGGAGTCGTTCGGCGTGGGCGTGCGGGTAATTGCGGATGGAGCCTGGGGATTTGCGGCTTCGGATGATCTGAGCAAGGCGGCGGTCGAAGCTACGGCGGCGCGGGCGGTGGAGATTGCCAAGGCTTCGGCGCGAGTGAAGTTGCGCGACGTGCAACTGGCGGCGGAGAAGGCGGTCACGGCAGAGTGGACTACTCCTTTCAGGATTGATCCGTTTACAACTTCGGTGGAGGAGAATCTCGAGTTGCTGCTCAAGATTGATGCGGAGTTGCGGGCGGTGGCGGGCATTACTTTGGCGGAAACCAACATGAATTTCCGCCGGGAGGAGCAGTGGTTTGCATCGTCGGAGGGAGCGGACATACATCAGACGAAGGTCACGACGGGCGTGGGATATGCGGCGCATGCGTTTGCGGGGAATGAAATTCAGAAGCGGTCGTATCCGACGTCGTTTGGCGGGCAGTGGCAGAACAAGGGGTATGAGTTGATCGGAGAATTGAAGTTACTGGAAAACGCCCGGCGGGTGGGTGAAGAGGCGGTGGCGTTGCTGAGGGCGGAGCAGTGTCCGGAGGGGAAGTTTGATGTGGTGCTGGAGGGGTCGCAGCTGGGATTGCAGATTCATGAGTCGGTGGGGCATCCGATAGAGCTGGACCGGGTGTTGGGGATGGAGGCGAATTTCGCGGGGACGTCTTTTTTGACCTTGGAGAAGTTGCGGACGCTGCGCTACGGGAGTGACTTGGTAAACGTGGTGGCGGATGCGCGGCAGGAGCATGGGCCGGGGCTGGGCACATTTGCGTTTGATGAAGAAGGCGTGGCGGCGCAGTCGACGCCGATCATCACGAATGGATTGTTTACCGGATATTTGAGTTCGCGGGAGACGGCGCCGACGATCGGGCTGACGCGGTCGGGCGGGACGCTGCGGGCGGAGGGATGGAACCGGCTGCCGATTATCCGCATGACCAATGTGAGTATTGTGCCGGGAGAGAAGCCGCTGACGTGCGAGCAGTTGATCGGCGACACCGAGGGCGGAATTTATATGGAGACGAACCGGTCGTGGTCGATTGACGACAAGCGCTACAACTTTCAGTTCGGCTGCGAGATTGGCTGGGAGATCAAGCGGGGTAAGCGGGTGCGGATGTTGAAGAATCCGTCTTACAGTGGAATCACTGTTGATTTCTGGCGGTCGATGGATGCGATTTGTTCGCGCGATGAATGGGTGCTTTGGGGGATTCCGCATTGCGGGAAGGGGCAGCCGCAGCAGGTGATGGGTACGGGGCATGGGGCGAGTCCGGCACGGTTTCGGGGGGTGAGGGTGGGGTCGGCTTATAAGGGTGCGGAATAGGTCAAAGACAGGGGTTTCACCACAGAGACACGGAGACACAGAGAAAACCTTTTCACAATGTTGACTCAGGACAAGGCCGGGGAAATCTTTGGGCGGGTTCGGAAGTTCGCTTCGGCGGATGAGGTGGAGGTGTTGTTTTACTCGACTTCCAATGCGCTTACACGGTTTGCCAACAATATTATTCATCAGAATATGGCCGAGGAGAATGTTGTCGTTTCGGTGAGGACGGGGTTTGGGCAGCGGACGGCGCGGGCGACGACGAACAAGCTGGATGATGAGAGTTTGAAGCGGGTGGTAGAGGCGTCGGAGAAACTGGCCCGGGTGCAGCAGCCGGATGAAGATTTGCTGCCAATGTTTTCGGGCGAGGGAAGGTCAAAAGCGGCGGGCGAGGGCGCCCGCCCCACACAAGCCAGTCCCACACGATATTTTGTGGAGACGGCTGGGATTACGGCGGAAGACCGGGCGGCTACGGTTGAGAAGATTGTTGGGGTCGCGAAGAAGAATTCTTTGACTACGGCGGGAGTTGTGGCCAGTTCGGCGGCGGTGGAGGGGATTTTTAATTCGCGGGGGCTGGCGGAGTGGCATGCGCAGACGGCATCGGAGATTTCGATCACCATGCTGGGGGAGGATTCTTCGGGCTGGCAGAAGGCGAATTCTCCGGATGTTGGGCAGTTGAATGCCGTGAACCTCGCGGAGATTGCGGCGGAGAAGGCGCGGCGGTCGGCGCGGCCGCGGGAGATTCCGGCGGGGAAGTATACGGTGATTCTGGAGCCGGCGGCGGTTTTGGACATGGTTGGGTTCATGTTCTACGACTTTGGCGGGCTGGCGATTCTGGATCAGCGGTCGTTTTTAAATAACCGCGTCGGGACGAAAGTGTTTGGCGAGAATGTTGATATTTGGGATGATGTGGCCCATCCGTTGCAGTCGGGGGCGGGGTTTGACGGTGAGGGAGTTCGGCGACAGAAGGTGCAGTTGGTGGAAAAAGGAGTAGTGAAGCAATTGGTGTATGCGCGGGCTAGCGCGGAACGGATGAAGAAATCGGAATATAAAGATAAGGTTGGGCCGATTGCGGCTACGGGGCATGGCTTTTCGCTTCCCAACGAAATGGGCGAGGCGCCGATGAATATTGTGTTTGGGGCGCGGGCGAATCCGCAGACGATTGAGCAGATGGTGGCTTCGACCGAGCGCGGAATCTTGGTGACGCGGCTGTGGTACATCCGGGAGGTCGATCCGTATGAAAAGATTTTGACGGGAATGACGCGGGACGGTACGTTCCTGGTTGAGGGCGGCAGGATCCAGACCGGCGTGCTTAACTTTCGATTCAATGAAAGCTTGATTCATTTGCTTTCGAATGTGGAGGCGATGGGGAGTCTGGTGCGGGCTAGCGGGGAAGAGTCGTTTGATATGGTGGTTCCGGCGATGAAGGTGAGGGAATTTAATTTTACGGAAGTGACGAAATTCTAAGCTGTCAGCTTTCAGCTCACAGCTCTCAGCGCATGAGGCGGTTGTTGGGCGCTTGTGCCGCGGGTGGGTTTCGAACAGAGATATTTCGCCCCTCCGGGGCTCGGTCATTTACTCTTTCGGACCCACGGCTTACGCCGTGGGCGTTATTCTTACGCCGCTCCGCGGCTGGAGCGTTGTGGCCCCCGCGGAGCGCTTCGCCCGGCATTCAGTTTGCTGTGACGGAAAAATGCATAGGTCCTTCGTGGGGATCCTTCGCTGTTCGCGAAGGATCCGCTGCCTCAGGGTGACATCAGAGTTGGAGGTTTTTATGCGCCGTTGGTTTACGCTGCTTTTGTTGATGGTGGCCGCCGCGCCGGTGTTCGCTCAGAGCCGGCGTCCGTTTACGTTTGAGGACATGATGAAGCTTAGGCGAGTGGGTGAGCCCGTGGTTTCGCCGGATGGGAAGTGGGTGGTGTTTAGCGTGATGGACGTTTCGCTGGAGGCGAACACCAAGATTCCGCATATTTGGATTGTGCCTACGGCGGGGGGTACGGAGCGCGAAATCATCGGCGATCAGGATGCGGACCGGCCGCGCTGGGCGCCGGATGGGACGCGGTTCGCTTTCCTGTCAGCCAAAGAGGGTGGATCCCAGGTTTGGATTGCCGAATTCAATTATCTGGATGGCACAGTTGTCGGAGTACACCGGCTGACTTCGATCGCGACTGAGGTCGGCGGCGAACTTTGGTCGCCGGATGGCAAAAACATTCTGTTTACCTCCGACGTCTATCCCGAATGTGACGGCGGGCCTGCGGCGGAAGCTTCCTGCAATGCGAAGAAACTAACAGAAGCGCAAGAATCCAAGGTCAAGGCGCAGATTTTCGATCACCTGCTCTATCGCCATTGGAATGCGTATAAAGAGGGCAAGCGCACTCATATTTTCGTGGTTTCCAGAGAGATGCCACCGATTGTGCATTCGCCTACTGATCGGCCGATGGATACTCTCCCGCGCGATCTGACGCCGGGGGATTACGATGCGCCAGTGTTTTCGCTGGGTGGGCAGGATGATTATGCGTTTTCGCCGGATGGGCAGGAGATTTGTTACACGTCGAATCATGACAAGAATCCGGCGGCTTCGACGAATAATGATTTGTGGATTGTTTCGGTGAATGGCGGAGCGGCGAAGAATATTACCGCGGATAATCCGGCGAGCGATTCGACGCCGCTTTATTCTCCGGATGGGAAATACATTGCTTACCGCGCGCAGAAACGGCCGGGGGATGAGAGTGATCAGTTTCGGTTGATGTTGTACGACCGGAAGACGGAAGAGAAGCGCAGTGTTCTGGGCGATTCTCGATGGTATTCGGTGGGCACGTTTACCTGGGCGGTGAACTCCTCAAAGGTTTACTACATCTACGGCGGCGAAACGGCGCGCAGCAAAGGGCAGAACATGATTGTGTCGTCGACCGTCGAGCCCATCACCGTGAGTCCGAGGAAACCACCCAAGAACCTGCCTCCCGGACAGTACCACCCGATTACCCGAATCACGTCGATGGGTGAAGATATCACCCAGGGTTACGACGACGATCTGATGTTCTCTTCCGACGGCAAGATCCTGTTCTTCACGCGCATGTCGGTTCAGAGGCCTATTGAGATTCAGAAACTCGTTTTGCCTGCGAAGTTCGCTCCCTACGATTTACCGACGGGTGAACAACTGACTCATCTCAACGACGCCGTCCTCTCGCAAGTTGCTATGTCTCCGCTCGAACCCTTCTGGTTCGTAGGTGCCGACGATGACAAAGTCGAGGGTTTCTTGGTCAAGCCGCCGAACTTTGATCCCAGCAAGAAATATCCAGTGAAGTTTCTGATTCACGGTGGGCCGGAGGGTGCATGGGAAGATGACTGGAGCTATCGGTGGAATCCGGAGCTGTTTGCGGCCAATGGATATGTGGTCATCATGATTAATTTTCATGGATCGACTGGCTATGGGCAGAAGTTTGTTGATGCCATCAATGGCGATTGGGGTGGGGCGCCGTTTGAGGATCTGATGAAGGGCCTGGATTACGCCGAGCAAACCTATCCTTTCATCGATAAGGACCGGGAGTGCGCGCTGGGGGCCAGTTATGGCGGTTATGCCATCAACTGGATTCTGGGGCATACGGACCGTTTTAAGTGCCTGGTGTCGCATGATGGCATGTTCAATGCTGAGTCTGCGTGGGGATCGACTGAGGAAGTTTGGTTCAACAACTGGGAGTTTAAGGGCACGCCTTACGACAATCGCGAGATGTACCAGAAGTGGTCGCCGCATCAGTATGCGAAGAATTTCAAAACGCCGACGCTGGTGGTGCATGGGCAGCTGGATTACCGGCTGGATGTGTCGGAGGGATTTCAGCTTTTTACTACCTTGCAAATGTTGGGAGTGCCGTCGAAGATGCTTTATTTTCCCGACGAAGGGCATTGGGTGTTGAAGCCGCAGAATTCGCAGCTTTGGTATAAGACGGTGAATGATTGGGTGGATCGGTGGGTGAAGTAGCGGGCAGCATTCAGCACTCGGCAACCAGCACTCAGCACTCAGCACTCAGCAAAACCCCCACCCCTTGCGCAAAGAACGCGCAAGGAGTGGGGCACCCGCCCGCCTCAGGATGACAGTCAAGTTTTCAGACTACTTTTCGGTTAGCAGGACCACGTCGGAAATTGTGTGATTGCGGGCTACGGCTAGAGTTTTCCCGTCGGGCGACCAGTGAAATCCGGTGATATTGTCGGAGATGAAGTTGGTGATGTGTTTCCCCGGCGTGCCATCGAGGGGCTGTACCCAAACGTTATCCACGCCTTGGTCACGAACGATGTAGGCCACAGATTTTCCATCGGGAGTGAAGCTGAGAGTGTTGGTGAAAGTGCCGCTGCCGCCGCCGCCGGTGATGCGCGGGTCAAGATCGAGCAGGCGCGGAGAAGATTTGGAACTTGAATCCAGGCTCACCAGAGCCAGCTTGCTTACGGCCGACTGCGGGTCGTTGGGAAGGGAGATGTCGGCGTCGAAAGCCAGCAGCTTTGCATCCGGCGAAACGGCTACGCCCACCCCAATCCCATAGAGGTTAGGAACCTCGCTGGAGGGGACAGTTTCGGGTTCTCCACCTTCCACCGGCACTCTGACCGCTGGGTTGGCGGTCGACGAGCGATCGTAATAGACCCATTTTCCATCCGGCGAGCACGCCATATTGATGTCGAAAGTGCCGTTCGTGAGTTGCTTCGGGTTGGAACCATCGGCATTGACCCGCCAAATGCGCACTCCGTTGGTACCTCCATGGAAACCCCAGGAGAGAAGTACATAGCGGTCGCCGCAGGGCTCTACGTCGATGATCCAGCCATTGGGATCGCTGACCAGAGGAGTTGGCTGGCTGCCATCCGGGTTCGTGCGGCGTATGCTTTGCCCGTCGGAAACCAGCAGTTTGCCGTCGGCCGTCCAGGCAACCGAGTGCACATCCGCAGGCTGCGCCAGGGGTTCGAGAGGGGCATTGGCGCGCGTCCCGTCAGCGGGAAGCAGATCAAGACTGTGGGTGAACCTCACCTGGACAGTGGCGGCGGTCCTGCCGTCGGCGGAAAGGGTCAGCGTCCAATACCCATTGGTATCGCGAGTGACGGGATGGATTTGTCCATCCTTGCGGGAGATCAGTCCGATTTGCGAGCGGCTGAAATTTGGTCCCTTCTCCTGATACATGGCCAGCAGCCATTGTCCGCCGGGTAGCCATAAGATTTCGTGGATGAGTTGGTTCTTAAAGCTGGCCAAAGGCTGCTGTTTTTTGTCAGCGATATCCCATGACTGGACGGCGCCCAGCACGTCACGCAAAATAAAGACGCTGTAAGCAATCGATTTTCCGTCGGGCGCCCAGCTCACGAAGCGCGGGAAATCTAAGTTGGCGTAATCCGCGATGCGCAGAATGGTCTCGTCACTGCCGTCGAGATTGGCGGTCAACAGGCGAAACTTGCCGACGTCGGGATCGTTGCCGCGGGCGTAGGCCATGCGATGGCCGTCAGGCGAGAAAGTGACGCCAGTATCGGTGTCGCGGACAACGAGCTGGGGCGTTCCGCCCAGCACCGGGGCGCGGTAGAGATCCCACTCACTTTGAGTGCCGATGCCGGCTTTGCGAAAATAAACGTAGTTGCCGTCTGGCGAGAAGGCCAGAGAATCGTAGGTAGCTGCTGTGGGAGCAAGAATCTGGGTATCGCTGGCGGTTGGCACATTGCGCAGCCACAGGCTCTGCAAGCCATTATCGTTTTGCACGTTCAGGATATATTTGCCGTCCGGTGAAATGGCAGCTCTCTCGGCCTTACCCGTGTTGGTGACCTGAGTGATGGTGAAATTCTGGAACGGGGTTGGGCCAGTGCGGGTGAGGAACGAGTAGATGCCAAAGCCGCCGGCGATTAGGAGAACTGCAGCGACTGCGACTATTGCTGCGAGACCGAATTTGTGTTCACGCGCTACCGCGCCCACGCTCGAACCGCTGGCGGTGACTTGAGGAGATGAAGACTGAACTGCGGCTGGGGTGCTTCCGCCCGCAGGGGTTTGCCAGGACGTTGCGCTTTGCTGCGCGGGGCTTACCGGGGTTTCCTGGCTTTGAGATGCAGTCCGGTGGCCGGAAGCGCTGTCACGTTGCAGCCGTTTGAGGTCGCTGCGGATGTCGGAAGCGTGCTGGTAGCGCAGTTCACGATCTTTCTCGAGAGCTTTGTTGATGATCTCTTCGAGACGGGCAGGAACGTCGGGATTCAGGCGCAGCGGCTCGACCGGCGCGCGATTGAGGATGGCGTCAAAGATGACTGCTGAAGTGTCGCCGCGGAACGGCACCGCGCCGGTGGTCATTTCGTAGAGCACTGCGCCGAAGGAAAACAGATCGGTGCGGACGTCGAGTTCCTTTCCCTTCGCCTGCTCGGGCGACATGTAGGCTACGGTGCCGATGGCCATGCCGGGACTGGTGAGGTATTCGAGGCTGACGCCGGCGGTGGCGGCGGTTCCGTCGGCGGATTTTCCGGTCACAGGGGTTAGTTTGGCGAGACCGAAGTCGAGGATCTTGGCGTGTCCGCGTTTGGTGACGAAGATGTTCGCAGGCTTGATGTCGCGATGGACAATGCGCTCGCTGTGGGCGGCGTCGAGCGCGTCGGCGATTTCTATGGCGAGCGAAAGCAGCACTTCGGTTTCGAGCGGGCGGCCGGCGATGCGATGTTTCAGGGTCATGCCATCGAGAAACTCCATCGCAATAAAAGGATGGCCCTCGTGCTCGCCAATGTCGTGAATGGTGCAGATATTCGGATGATTGAGGGCGGAAGCGGCTTGGGCTTCGCGCTGGAAGCGAGCCAGGGCTTGAGGGTCTTTGGCAACGTCTTCGGGCAGGAATTTGAGGGCTACGAAGCGGTGCAGGCGGGTGTCCTCGGCTTTGTAAACCACGCCCATACCGCCGCCGCCGAGCTTCTCGAGGATGCGGTAGTGCGAGATGGTTTGGCCGATCATGTTGGTTCGGTTGCGCGACCATCGTATGTGGCGAAGCTAAGGCAAGTCAATGGATTGTGAAAGGCCCTGTACGCAGTGAAACCGCTACAATCGAACTGCCATGCGCCGATTCAACCAAGTATTTCAGATTCTCTTACTGGCAATGTGTCTGGTTTTCTTTGCGAGTTTCGGGGCCACGGCGCAAAGCAAGGGCATGGGGCAAGCGTCGAGCGAAACGGCGGGCACGCTTCAGGCAGGGATACGGGCGGGGCGGCTGGATGACCTCCGATGGCCCATCTTTTCTGACTTCAAGATTGATGTAGACAGTTTTTATCGTGCCTCGGGGTATGGGTTGGCCTGGGTGCAGCATGGCAGGCCTACAAAGCGCGCGGAGGAAATGATTCAGATCTTTCTGCAAGCGGACGGGGAGGGTTTGAATCCGGAGGACTACGACGGGCCGCGGTGGGCTGGGCGATTGGGGCGCTTGCAGGGGCCTGCGGCTCCTACGGACGAAGCCCGCTTTGATCTGGCGCTCACGGTGTGCGCCATGCGCTATATCTCGGCGTTGCGCATTGAGAGGATCGATCCGTTACATCTCAAGTTTGCCTTCGATGTGCGGCACAAGAAGCTCGATCTGCCGAGTTTTCTGCGGCAGGTGCTGGCGTCGGCGCAAGATATGAAATCGGAGCTGGCACGTATTGAGCCGCCTTTTGCAGAATACAAAAGCACGCGGCTCGCGTTGCTGAAATACGAGGCGCTCGCCAAGCAGGATGATGGGGAACCATTGCCGGCGCCGCCGGGCATTCTTTTTCCGGGAGGTCCGTATGACGGGGTTGCGCGGCTGAGGAGATTGCTGCGGCTGGTCGGGGACCTGCCGCAGGATGCGGTCATTCCTGCTGACGAGAAAACCTATGATGGGCCGCTGGTGGACGCGGTCAAACGCTTCCAGGCACGGCATGGTCTGGTCGCGAATGGATACCTGACGACGGATACCGTCGAGCAACTCAATGTTCCGTTACGCGATCGCGGGGAACAGTTGAAGCTGGCGATGGAACGCTATCGCTGGTTGCGGTACAACTTCTCGCAGCCGCCGGTGGTGGTCAACCTGCCCGGATTTCGTCTGTATGCGTTCGACAAGGACGGGCGTGTGGGATTGAGCATGAGCGTGAATGTCGGCGACGCTTATGATTTTCAGACACCGGTGTTCGAGAACAGTATCCGCTATCTGGTGTTTCGCCCTTACTGGAATGTGCCTCCCAAGATTTTGGGTGATGAGGTCGTTCCGGACATTGCAGAAGACCGTGGTTTTGTTCGCGATCATGAGATGGAGGTGACCACGACAGCCGGCGAGGTGGTCACTTCCGGAATCGTCAGCGACGCTGTGCTGAAGCAATTGCGTTCCGGGACGCTGCTGGTGCGGCAGAAGCCGGGAGCGGACAATCCGCTGGGGTTGTTGAAGATCATTTTTCCCAATGAACATCACGTGTATCTGCATGACACCGCCCAGGGTGGGGAGATGTTTGCGTGGGACCAGCGGGCGCTTAGCCACGGATGCATTCACTTGCAACATCCGGCGGAGCTGGCTTATTGGTTGTTGCGAGATAAGCCGGGCTGGACGCTGGAGCGGGTGCGACAGGCGATGCAGGAAGGACGGGACAATGTCACCGTGAATCTGACGGTGCCGGTGCCGATCCTTATTGTGTATACGACTGCAATCGTGCAGGGGGATGGAGAAGTCCACTTCTATCGCGATATCTACGGACACGATGCCGCGCTGCGGGAGGCTTTGGCGAAGGGTTACCCGTATCGGTAGTGGCGAACCGCTGGCGATAGGCTTCGTTCAGGGGCTAAATCCCCGCCGATTTGACTGCTTTTGCTGAGCGCCCGAAGGCGCTCCCTTTGAAAGCACTTTGCTGCATACGTATTTACCCGCAAGTGCATGACCCTCAATACTTTAAGCCTGACAGTTCAATGACTTCGGTAACTTTCATGGGGGGATTGTGGGGTGTAGTCTCGGCGTGATGTCGAACACAGGTTCAGGGCCGGAGAACGAGAGCGCGGACGCGGTAGCCGGGAAGGAAACGGTTCCGGTGCGCGAGACTGCGGCGGCGGAAACGCCGGCGAAAAAAGGCGGACGCTTTTCGGAAATGCAAAGCGCGCCGCGTTTTCCCATCAAGCTGCCGATTTCGGTGAAATCGAAATCGGGCGAGCAGCGCCAGGCGGAAACCCAGAACATCTCGGCGAACGGAGTGTTGTTTCAAGTGGTGGATGCGGAGATGCCAGTGGGATCGACGGTGGATTTCACCATTTCATTGCCGGCAGAAATTGTGGGCGCAGAAATCGATGTGCGGCTGGATTGCAAGGGCCGCGTGGTGAGGAATTTTGAAGAATCAGGACGGCACGGAGTGGGCGTGGTGATTGATGAGTATCGTTTCGACCGTCACTGAACGGCAAAGGAAATAAATGGCAAGCAGTCCCATGCAGGCGCTCGAAAACGGTGGACAGCCGCTGGAGGGTGATGGCGGCCAGTTCATCCGTGTGATCGTTGCCGACACGCAGGCGATCTTCCGCGCCGGGCTGCGCAAGATATTTGCGGTGGAAGACGACGTTCGAGTGGTGGGACAGGCTGAGACCCTCTCGCAGACTTTCTCCGCGGCCAAGAAGTTTTCTGCGGACCTGATGCTGTTTGAAGCGGCACTGGCGCCGAACCCTCAGGAAGCGGTTTCGGATTTGTTACGGCAGAATCCAGCATTGCGGCTGGTGGTAGTGACGCAGGAGCCGAATGAGGACCTGACGCTGGAGCTGTTGCGGCGCGGGGCTTGCGGCATCGTGTCGCGGGAAGTCGAACCGGAGTTGCTGGTAGAGTGCCTGCGCAAGGTTTCAAAGGGCGAAGCGTGGCTGGATAGCCGCGGGATTCAATGGGTGCTGGAGGCGTATCGTAACCAAGGCACGCGCGCGGGATCGCCGAAGACCAAGGTGCAGCTCACGCCCAAAGAAACGCTGATTGTTTCCTGCGTGACCCAGGGAATGAAGAACAAGGAAATTGCGGTACGGGTGGGGACGACCGAGCAGGTCGTGAAGAATTATCTGCGCAAAGTTTATGACAAGCTGGGCGTAGCGGATCGCCTGGAACTCGCGCTCTATTGTTTGAACAATCGGGTGATTGATGGAGCGGTGAAGCCGGCTGCGCCCGCTACCACCGCTGGTCCTACCAACGGCCAAGCGGCCGAAAGTGAAATACCCACTCCGGAAGGCTCTGAACTCTTATAGGGCGAGTTTCCAGTTCCTGGTTTCCAGAAGGCCAGCATCACGGTTTCCGGCAGGCGGCTAAAGCCGTGCGCTTCCACGGAGCGGCCCGGGCTGCTACAGAGCCGGGTTGTAGGTTCCCCGCAGTGATCTGAAAGACCAGTTGTCAGTTCCCGGTTCTCAGTTCTCAGAGAAACTATCGTTGTTCGGGCACGCAGTGCTATAGTTTCAGCATTCAGCATTCAGCAATCAGCACTCAGCGATCAGTCCTTTCAACTCCGTGCAATGCTAAGGAGCTAAGGGCGAAAAGCTGATGACTGAATGCTGAAGGCTATTTTACGAGGCGAATCATGAAAGGTGATCCCAAAGTTATTGCGGTACTGAATCAGGTTTTGAAAGCGGAACTGACCGCCATCAATCAATATTTCCTGCATGCGGAGATGTGCGAGAACTGGGGCTACGAAAAACTGGCCAAACACACCCGCAAGGAGTCGATCGAAGAAATGCGGCATGCCGAGAAACTGATGGAGCATATCCTCTATCTCGACGGCGCCCCCAACATCACCGACTATTTCAAGATCAACATTGGGCCGGACGTGAAAGCGCAGCTTAAGAACGATCTGCAAGTGGAGTACGACGCGGTGAAGCGGCTGAACGAGGGAATCGAGACCTGCGTCAAAGCCAGTGACAACGGCTCGCGTGAGATTCTGGAAGGGATTCTGCGAGACGAAGAAGAGCACGTCGACTGGCTCGAGGGCCAGCTGCACGCGATCGGCGAGATGGGGATCGAGAACTACCTGGCGGAGCAATTGCATGAAGAGAAGAGCTCGTAGGGGCGGTTAGCTTTTAGCTCTTGGCTTCCGGCCCACGGTTGCGGCGTTGGCGTGCGCGCCATAGAATCCATGTAGCTGGAAATATCTTCAAGTTAGCTTCCCAAGTCTGTTTCCTGCGCAAAGGGTTTGCGGAGAGATGGCCGAGTGGCTGAAGGCGCACGCTTGGAAAGCGTGTTTACTCGAAAGGGTAACGTGGGTTCGAATCCCACTCTCTCCGCCAGTTTTTCAGTGGCTTAGAGAAAATGAAACCCTCTTGAAACCCTTTCAGTTCTTCGAAAGGGCCATACGTACTACTTTAGAGTGAGCTTGTGACATCTCGTCTGTGACCACATCACCATAGATGTTCATGGTGGTGCGTATGTCCGAGTGCCGCATGAGCTTCTGTTGAACTGCAATCGGAGTCCCGACGGCGTCCAGCCATGAGCGATAGCTGTGCCGTAGGGAGTGTGTTCCGAGCATGCCGATCCCCGCGCTGTCACCGGCATGGTGAAACATCTTCCACACCCAAGGGTAGGAGACTGGCAAGCGGCCGAGCTTAACCGGGCTCGCAAAGATCCAATCGCTTTCGGATGCAAACTTTGTGGTTTGCCTCCAGGCTTTCAGAACCGCGAGCATCTCCGCATCTATCGACATCATCCGGCCGGAGTAGATGGTCTTCACGTCACCGACTGCCTGCCGCACGATGCCCCGCTCGACACGGAGCTTCCCGTTCAACCAGTCCACATCATTCCACCTCAGGCCTAGGCACTCACTGATTCTGAGCCCAAAGCAGATGCACACCAACGCAATGGTACGAAGGGGTTCCTCCAACAACTCCACGAATTTTTGGAACTCCTCCACAGTGAGGCTGCGGGGTTGCCTTTCACGCCTCGTTGCGCCCTTGATCGTCACCAGTTCCATCGGATTACGTTCAACGGGTACATCTCCGCGAAACATCGCATAATCCCAGAGTTGTCGCATCAGCCCCCGAACGTGAACCTTGCTCTTTGGGGAAAGAGGCAGTGTTCCTAGCCACAGTTCAACCGGACGGGGTTGCACCTCCGTGATCGGCAAGTCTCCCCATCTCGGAAGTACGCGATTATCCAGGCGAGACTCACACGCAAGGCGAGTGCTATGACGTTTGGACATCTTCTCTTCTCGGAATTGTGTAACCAGCTCCCTGACTATTGGAACCTGCTTAATCGGCTTCTTGAGCAGCCTCCGCATCGGCTCCGCAGCTTTTTCCGCTTCGGACCTTGTGGGTAGCTCACGGATAGTACCAAGCTGCTTCCGCTTAGGCTCCCCGTTTTCAAACCACTTAAGGTGCCATGTTCCACGCTTCTTGCTATAGACAACGCACTGTGACGCTCTCAAATGATCCTCCTCTCCTCAGAGCGCACAGGTAACGGCCCCGACTTTACCACAGGTTTTGGGAGAAGGGCAGAGTCCAAATCCTCCCTGAGAAATCTCCACACGCGCCGCTTCGTGCCGGAGAGCGCGTAAGCTTTCACCTTGCCTTGCCGAGCCCACAGGAGAAGGGAGCGCGGTTTCACCTTCAAGTAAGCCGCAGCTTCCGCGGGGGTCAGCCAATCGGTATTTTCCGAGGTATCCATCGTGGCTATCGCTTTTGTGGCGTTACGTACCTCAATTGGTTAGCAGCGTCTTTGCCCCGGCTGAGCTTATTGGGTTCCGTTGCGGGAGACTGCTGGGCGGCGGCCATCTTATTTAGGGATTGCAGCACGGTCAGAAAACTGTCGATCACAGTGATCCACTGGTAGGTCTTTTTGCCACCCTTCTGAGGCACTACCTTCACCTGGCTGCTCTTCACCAACCGTTGGAGCACGGTATGGATGGAAGCCAGGGGGTTGGAGTACTTCGAGAAATCAAACCCTCTCGCCTCCATCCGACTCTTGAGGTCACTCGCGCTGACCGGGATAAAGGCTTCTCGCAGGGTGACCCGAGCGAGTTCGGTGAGCCCAGTCGTCAGTTCATGTTTGACGGCAGTTTCATGGGCGACCTTTTCCCCCAGCTCCCGACAAAGGCCTTCCAGGTGGCTGATGACGGGTTGCAACTGCGCCATCTTCTGATCAATCTTCTGCCGTTGCTGGAGCAAACTGACCAGCTCTCGCTTTCTGGCTTGCAGGTCTCGACGGTATTCGGTCAGAGTCATAATAATATGATACATATTATGTACAAGTGTGCAAGTATGTAAATAGCCTGCTACGTATAAATCGGCGCAAGATGCTGCGCCAGTCACAACGTTCAGAAAGACGAACGTTCGTGCTACTAGGACCAGAACCGGCCGGAAGGGAGAAGTATCTTGGACAAAAGCGATCAGAAGAGCGCCAAAGGGTCGGCAGCAGCCGATCTAGGGAAGGGAGTACAAACTCGGGAGCAGATTCTGGACCATGCTTTGCGGACGGCTGCATGTGGAGGACTCGGAGCGCTCTCGATTGGCAGTTTGGCCAAAGAAATAAGGATGAGCAAAAGCGGCCTGTTTGTGCACTTTGGTTCCAAAGAGAACCTGGAGATCGCGGTGGTGGATCGGGCGGGCGACCTCTTTCTTGATTACGTCGTACTTCCAACCGAGGAAGCCGGTCTGGAGGGAATCGAGCAGCTTTGGACACTCTGCGACTCATGGCTCAGACTTGTCGAAGATCGCGTCTTTCCGGGAGACTATTTCTTCACCGCAGCTTTTTGTCAATGCGCCAGGCAGGACGGGCGCACTGCCCAAAGAATCATCGAGACTATGTGGCGGTGGCTCAAAGCTCTGAAACGGGCGGTCGAGCGAGCGCAAAGTCTCGGAGAACTTCCTGACTCGATCGATGCCAAACGAACCGCCCTCGAACTGAATGGAATCTTGCTGGGGGCTCAGTGGTCCTGTCTGATCGAGCACAAGGATCGTACACGGGCCCGTTCAGCCATCTTGGCCAAGCTTGCCGGTTTGGCGACCGAGGCAATCCCCGCTAGCGCTTTTGCCTCGGTGAAGGCTTGGAGGAAATACCTGGAGGACCGGCGGGGTTGAATGTGCCGAAATCCCACCAGTCGGTTTTGACCCAAGCTGGCGGGGGACAATAAACGGACAAGGGACCAAACCTCACCAAGGGATCTTTCGCTGGCGGGAGTGAAAATACTTGAGTCGAGCATGGCCGCGCTCGGTCATTCTTGTAGTGCACCCCCGTAGAACTGGACACGGAAGTTAGTTAGGCTTGGGGCCTCCGCCAGGAGGCGAGAATGTCGAGAAAGCCAAGAGTCCAGAGAACCCCGGAAGAGAAGTGGCAGATTGTGTTGGAAGTCCTGAAGAGCGGGAACGTGGCAGAGACCTGCCGCAAATACGAGATCGCTCCCAATCTTTATTACCGCTGGAAAGACGAAGTGGAAGCGGGAGCCAAGGCTGCGCTCGGGGGGAGGAGCGCAGGCGCGCGGCCCGATGCCGAGCAGGAGAAGCGGATCAAGCAACTGGAGCGGGCGCTGGGACGATCGCACTTGCAGATCGAGATCTTAAAAAACGTGCTGGGCGAGTGAGCTGCGGGCCAGCGCATTCGTCGGCACGGGAGTTAGTGGCCCAGGGGAACGAAGTGAAGTTGGTGGCTGAGACACTGGCGATCAGCCGGTCGAGCCTCTACTATCAGCGGCAGGCACGCACCAGTCGTGCGGATCGTTCACGCGACCCGGAGATCATCCTGGCCTGCGGCGAGAAGCCGGCGTACGGCTATCGTCGCGTGGTCTGGTGGCTGGGGCGCAAGCAAGGGTTGGTGGTGAACGGCAAGCGGGTGTTGCGGGTGATGCGGGAACGCGGGTTGCTGGTGCGCCAGCGCCGCTTCCGGGTCTCGCGCCGCAAGGACTGGGGCAAGGTGGAAGCGCCGCAGCCCAATCACGTTTGGCAGTCGGACATGACCAAGGTCTGGGCGGGACCGAGTGTGGGCTGGGCGTATCTGGTCTCAGTGATCGATTGCTGCACCCGGGAGATCATCGGCTGGGACTTGAGTCTGCGCTGCCGTACCGAAGAAGCTCTGGCGGCGCTCAACCGCGCCGTGCTGGAGGTTTTGCCGTTCGGTTCTCGTGGAACGGGTTTGACTTTAACGACCGACAACGGCACCCAGTTTACGTCGGCCCGTTATATCGAAACGCTGAATCGGCTGGGCATCACGCACCGGCGCACGGCCTACAACCATCCCGAGGGCAACAGCTACATCGAACGGTTCCATCGCAGCTTGAAAGAAGAGGAGGTCTGGCTCAACGAATACCAGAACTTCGGCCAAGCCGAGCAGAGCATCGCAAGCTGGATCGAGGAGTACAATCACGACCGTCCGCATCGCGGACTCCGGGGCAGAACCCCGCACGAATCCCGTGCTCAGTTCTCTGCCCAAACCCTCACTTTAAACACGGCCCCATGTGTCTAGTTTTGAAGGGTGCACTACATTCTATATGCCAAATGGCCGCGTCGTGTATTGGCACTGGTTTCGAGCAAGCCCTGGCGCTTTAATCGCAGCAGGTAGCTATACACGGATCGGCGATCCAGGTGTCGTTCTAGGGCCGCAAATATTTGATCGGGAGTAATGAAACTATTGTTGCGCGCGAATATTTCCAAAACCTGTTGCTTGGTCAAGGTTAGTGATGTGTCTGTATCAGTTATCATACACTAGCATAAGTTACCAAGAAAAACCGGGTAAAACTCCTTTTTGTCCCGACCGGACCTTTTTGTGAAAAAGAAACAAGAATTTGAAAAAGCGGCGGGAAATAACGCAAAACTTCCACCAGGAGAAAATGAAATCAACGATTTCGTTATTGTCTTAGATTATGGGCTCAGCAAAATTGCTGGACTCCGGAAACGTGGCAGCATTGCTAAGACGCCGCGTGAGATTCTTCGAAATCTTGGAATGTGTCAAAAGGGAATCTTTTCGGCTCAGTTTCCGGTTTGCCGACCAACCGGATGGTCTCGCCGCCTCCGGGGTACTCCTTCTCACTGAAGAGGGCTCGACGGTTTGAGCCGTGGTTCGTTCATGGTCCCCCGGATGTCATTGTCTTGGCTTCCTAGTCCCTTGACTTTCCCTAGGCGACGCACTAAAGAGCCAGGTTAAGGTCCGAAAACGTAAGCTGCTCCTGGGCCATTGGTGGATCCAGCGGGGTGGAAGACGGACCCCACGACTCCGGTTTCTCCGCTGACGGCGAGCGAGAAGGCGAAATCGTCGCCAATCTGGCCATCGGAAGGGATCACTTGGGCGCTGAATCTGGAGGTGGTCTTCCAGCCGGTTCGGGGCTTGACGTAAACATAAGCTGCGCCAGTGCCGCCGTTTCCCACCACTGCTCCGACCACGGCAAACTTGTCGGTGATAGCAGCGGACCATCCCAGGTAGTCCATTTGGCCATCGGGAAGGGTCAACTCAGCATTAAACGCTGAGGTGGTCTTCCAGCCTCCGGCGGGTTTGACAAAAACATAGGCTTTGCCCTGAAAGCCGTTGGCGTAAGGGGCACCCGCTAATACGGTGGTTCCGTCGCTGCTGATGCATGAAGACCCGGCCTGACAGAAGCCTAGGTAGTCTCCGACGACTCCATCGGAGGCGGTCAGTTCGGCCTGAGCTGTGGAAGTGGACGTCCAGCCGCCGGCGGGTCTAACAAAAACAAATGCCTTGCCTGGGCCGCTCGGAGTATTGCTTACGAAGTCATATTGCACTGCCCCGACGAATACCGTGGAACCATTCGCGGTGATGGAGACGCCGCCAAAATCGTCGAATGCGGCACCGTTTGGCTCGGTCAGTTTGGCGGTTTCAGTCATGGTGTTCCATCCGCCCGCGGGCTTGACGAATATGTACGCTGCACCTTCGTCGGTTTGGCCGTCAACCGTGGCAGTTAATGACCCCACAACAACGGTGTTGCCATCTCCACTGATAGACATCTCGTTGCTAAAACCGTCAGTTGACTGTCCGTCTGAGGCGGTCAGCTCGGCGGCAAACTTCGAAGTTGTCTTCCAACCCCCTGCCGGTTTTAGAAACACATAGACTTTGCCCGGTCCGTTGCACACACCGCTTTGCGAGCATGCTCCAACCACGATGGTATTTCCAGCAATCCCGACGCAGCCGCCGAATGCGTCACCGGCTTGCCCGTTTGAGGCGGTGAGTTTGGCGGTCTGTGTCATGTTTCCCCAACCGCTGGCCGGCTTTACGAAGATATAAGCAGCCCCTTGACCGGCGTTGCCGCCGATCGTCGCGCTTTGCGCCCCGACCACCACCGTGTTCCCGCTGATGGCCACAGAAATGCCTAGTCCATCACCGTCGGCGCCGTCTGACGCCGTCAGTTCCGCCAGTTGCACCACCGGATCCACCACTACCGGATAACGCGCGCCCGCATCCTGGACCCGCAAGTGTAGTTCGCTGCCTTTCAACTCAAGCCAAGCTTGCAATTGTTGGCCTGTGGCGTCACAGGCGGTCAGGCCTGCATAGCGCAGCTCGGGTTTCCTTAAATGATTTCTGGATAAGCTTAGAGCTATTGCCGGGTGATCCAGAGAGGCATTCAGATTGCCGGAGAGCCGGAGGGCAATGGTAAGAGGCTGGCCATTGGCCGAGCCGCTCGGGGGACTGTCCAAGGTGAAGCCTTGTTCCAAACCCACCGGGCCATTCACGTACCACTCGGTCAGCGGGCCATGCTGGTATTCGACCCGATTGAGACTCGCCAGGGGAGAGACAGGGGCGACCTTTTGAGAGATATCGCCATAGCCATAGGAGAGCAGCGACATGGTCCACTGCGCTGTGCGGTGCGATACTTTGACGCCTTGCTGGGTGAAGTCTGCGGCTAACGTCTGGCGCAGATTCTCGACATGGAATCCTTCAGCGTTTTTCGTTGCGTGGTAGCTGGAGAAGTCCTGCCCCACGGTAGCAGAGACCTTGGATCGAGCGAGCAAAGGCAAACGGGACAAGCCGGCAGAAACCTGGGACTTGCTGGTGCTCTGCGACAGTTCCCCTTTTGCCTGGATCTGCGAATAACCGAACGTGCTTAGAGCCGCAATCACAGCCAGGAGCGTGACGCGGGATAGTCTGTTGCTCATGCTGCACCTCCATTAGCGCGAATCGAATGAGTCCCAGTATTAGAACGAACAAAGAAGAATGCGCCTAGGGGTCGCCGACCTTGGCCGGCCTAAGGGAAGCCGGTTCACGGAGGCAAGCATGCCGCTCCAGCGGCAGGATAGTACGTCTGGAACTGACTGGCTGTCAAGGAGAATTGGGGTGGGACGAGGTCGGCAACCCGAGGCTTGGATGGGGTTGAAACTAAGGCTGGAGGCGGTTTTCGGGGGCATCTGCGGCCTTGGGGTGCTCGTGGATCGGCAATTCTGTAACGTAGAGAAGGCACGGACATTGTCGATGCAGACGGAGTAAATGGTCTGTCCTAGCAGACGATTTTAGAACTCTTATCTCCTCTCTCAAGGCTCCGGCCGTTTGTGGTCCCCAGATAGCGAAACTGGTGTTTGGGGGAGTTCAACAAACCATACGGAGCGTCGGAGAAACCCCTGCGCAGAATCGAAAAGAAAACGGTTTCTGCACAAGCCCCAGTAAAACCGCTATGGCTGAGGGCACTCACGGGACAAGGGAAGGCGCGCCCGGGCCTTCAAAAATGGCTCGCCTGGAGTGCGGCATTGACGTGCTGGCGGTGAGCCAGAAAATCTTGCTGGCACTGGATGGCAGCCTGCCGCAATTCTGCGAACTCCGCCCGCTGGCGAATAGGATCAAACAGCGGGTCCTTCTCCATCGCTGGATAAGAACAGTATTTTCCTTTTATGGCTTTTCGCAATTGCCTGAGCGCCGCGTCGCCTTGACCGCAGAAGCTCAGCACAGCCGCGTTGACGTAGAGCGTTTCCGGATCGCGCGAGGACCTGGGCTCAACTTCGAGATCTTTGGCGGCCCTGCGTAATTCTGCTTCCGGCGCATGGTTCAAGTACATGCGTGCCAGATCAGCGAACCGGAATCCCCCTTGCGATGCTGCGTCCGACTCCGCCAAAGCATCTGCGGCGTTTCCGGTGCGGAGCGCGATCAGTATCCGCAGCATGGCTGCAAAGCCGGAATGCTCATCCAGTCGAATATAAGTTTGGGCGCTTGCGTAATCCCCCTGAAAAATAAAAGGAGTGGCGCACGAACGAAAGCCATTAAAGCCAGGATCGAGGGCAATGGTTTCCCCGCATTGTCTTTCGGATTCGTCGAGAAGTCCGGCATAGCGCAAGACGTAACTCATGGCGTGGTGCCCGGTGGCCACGTCGGGATGCCGCCGCAGAAAGCCCGCGGCCTGATCGTAAGCGCCATCCAGGTCGCCCTGCTCGACGCGAATGTAGGTGGAGACGACAGGCCAGTTTGGATCGAGTTCCGATTGACGCTTGAACGCTTGCAGCGCCTTGGCCACTGCCGCCTCGCCGCCATTTCCATAGTGATAATCGTTGGAATAACGCGCGCCCAGTTCTCCCCAGGCGGGTGCGTAACCACTGTCCACGGAAACAGATTCTTCCAACATCTTAATCGCAAGCTGATTGGGCCCCGGATCGCGAGGGATCGTCAAGCTGTGCGAGAACAGTTCCAGAGCCTTCTCATTCTTTGGCGTGGGCGTTTCGTTGGTGGAAGCATTGGCAACGTCGATGGCCGGCAACATCCCCTGCGCAGCACGAACCGCGAGTTTGTCATGTAAGGCAACCATGTCCTGGGGAGAAACCGTGACCTCCTCGCGCCACACCGGTCGGTTCTGCGCGACATCCACCAGTTCCAGAGTGACGCGCAAGTTGTGGTTATCCAGCAGGAAGCCCCCAGCCACCACATGGGTAACGCGTAACTCTTTCCCCACCGCGGCGGGATCGGCCGGTTGGGACGCATATCGGCTAGTGGAAGCGAAGGGACGCACCGTCACCGAACGTGCATAAGTCAAATCGGTCACGAGATCATTGGGAATTGCGTAACGTAAATAGTCGAAATCCGGACCAGCTCCCTCATTGGTAAAAGGCAGGACTGCAATGACTCTGCGAGTGGCTTGGCGAGTTGGCTGGCTCCGTCTGAAGTAGCGCCAGCCGGCTAACATAAACCCAAGCACAACCGCCATCGCAGCCAGAATCCACCAGGGCTGCAGCCGTAAGCGCGAGCCGGGCGATCGGCGGTCGCCTGAAATCTGCAAACCGGAAGATTCGAGCGGCAGCGGCTCGACGCTAGTGCTGATGTCTGAGGACTGCTCGCATTCCACCGGCGCTATAAACCGGTACCCATGCCGCGGAACCGTTTGAATGAAGATAGGATTGTCGGCGTCGTCGCCGAGCGCAAAGCGCAAACGTTTGAGGGCGGCGTTAAGGCTGCCGTCAAATTCAACGTAGGTGCCATCGGGCCAAAGGGACTGGCGCAACTCCTCGCGCGTCACGACTTGACCCGAATGCTCCAACAACAGGCAAAGCACACGCAGGGGTTGCTCTTGGAGCTTTACGGGCACACCCTGGCGCAGCAATTTCCCGCTGTCCGGATCCACCTGGAAGAGGCCAAACCGGTAAACGCGTCTGGGTAGGACCGAAGAAGCATTCATACCCGACAACCCACCCCTTTGGCGGGAAAGTCTACCACCCCAGGCAGCAAGTCACAAGGCGCTGTGACTGATTGTAAAACAAGAACTTATCAGGTCACCTCGGCGTCAGGACGAAGTCCTTTGACGGCGCCCGCGAGTTGCGGCAGTCTCTCGCCTACCAGACGCATGAACCAGGCATGCTCCTACATTTTGCGTCTCGCTGGTGGGGATAAGAAATGCAGTAAGGAGAATCGGAAATGATACCTAAACACCCGTCTCTCACTCTTCTCGTAACCGGCTTGTCGTTTCTCTTGCTGACTCATGTGCCTGCCCTGGCGCAAGCGCCCGACGTTCATCACCTCTGGTACGACAACTACAACTGGCAGGATCAGGACCTGACGGCGCTCACCGGGGCTCCCGCACCTTACGGTGTTTCCCAGATTGCCGCCTTCTATACCGCTCCCAACCAACAGTTTCATGTGTTCTATAGCGACATCAACTCACACATACACCAGCTCTACTACAACAACACCAGCTGGAGCGACCAAGACCTCACGGTGCTTACCGGCGGCGCTGATGCCGGTGCTGGGGGCTCAGGCTTCGCCATCGGCAACTTTCAGTACGTTTTCTACGTTGGGCTCTACGATACCCATGTACACGAGCTCTCGTATGTTGACAACTGGACGGATCAGGACATAACCGCACAGGTGGCGGGCGCCCCCTTGGCGGGTTTTGGCAGCTTCGTAGCGTTTGCCACCAAGCCCAACAATCAATTCCACGTCTACTACCCAGATCGTACTTACAGCCCTGGCCACCTGCACCAGCTATATTTCAATGGCACATCATGGAGCGATGCGGACCTGACTGCAATCACCGGCGCTATCTGTGAGGGCTCGGAGTGGAGCACCGGCCTTGCGACCGGCAATCTGCAGCACATTCTGTGTCCCGGTTATCACGGAACAAATCCGGGCTACTTCGACCTGATGCACATTTACTACAACAATGAAACCTGGGTCTATGAAGACATCACAGAGGAAGCTGGCGGAGCCCAGCTTCCGATCTACGGCGGCACCGGTCAGGCCGGCTTCGCGGTGGGAAGAGAAGGAGAAGTCTACGGCATACCGATTGACAGCGACGTTTATCAGTACACGTACAAGAATGGCAAATGGAACCTTCTGGATTTGACCGCTTACGTGGGCGCTCCTCAGAACATTTACTGCGACGGAATGGTCGGATACCTGACGACCCCTAACGATCAATTCCACATTTTTTATGCGCCCAGCTCGCTGCTCAACCAGAGCTACGCAGACATCTACGAACTTTATTTCAACGGGTCGAACTGGGTGGTGGCCGACGTTTCCGCCGGACTCAGCCAAGCGTATCTTTGCACCGGGATGGCTGGCTTTTCCATTGGCAATCTGCAGCACGTCTTCTATTTCGGCACGGGAAATTGAGGTGCCGGGAAGCACAAACGAAGGAAATCAAGTTTCGACGAAGCGAGTTTCAGGGAAGAAATTTCAAAAGGAGAGAATCCCCCCATGATCAAAGCTTCTAAAGCACGTTTCAGCTATTCCACAAGCCGGCGAGCCTCGGCCTTGACAGTTCTGGCAACATGCCTGCTGTTTTTATTGTTCGCGAATCCGGCCTTCGCCGATCATGTTCACCACCTCTGGTACGACAACTACAACTGGCAGGATCAGGATCTGACCGCTTTAACCGGAGGAGGCATCTCCTACGGCGCTGGTATCGCGGCCTTCTATACCACTCCGAACCAACAATTCCACGTTTACTATTCTGACACCAACAACCATATGCATCAGCTCTACTACAACAACACGAGCTGGAGCGATCAGGATCTGACCGTTCTGACGGGTGGCCCTGGCGTGCTTGTGGGCGCGATCTCCGCGTTCAACATAGGGAACTTTCAATATATTTTCTATCTCGGGGTTGACCAGCATGTTCACGAAATCTCTTATCTCGACAACTGGTCGGATCAGGACCTCACGGTGCTGGGCAACGGCGTACTGGGAAATCCCGTTATCGTGGCTTTCCCGACCAAACCCAACAACCAGTTTCACGTCTATTACCAGGACTCGAATGCCCACGACATGCACCAGCTCTATTTCAACGGTACCTCGTGGAGCGACTTGGATCTGACGAGCGTTACGGGCGCTTATTGTCCGGGAGGACAATGGTGGGCCGGGCTTGCGACTGGAAACTTACAGCACGTTCTGTGCGCCGGATATGGGCCAAAGGCGCCCAACAGCTTTGACATGCTGCACATCTACTACAACAACTCGGTGTGGACCTATGAGGACATCACCGAAGAGGACGGGTACGGCCTGCCGGTTTACCCCGACACCGGCACTGCGGCATTTCGAGTTGGTGTTCAGGGCGAGGTGTACGGTGTGACCGTGGACAGCCATATTCAGCAGTACACGCGGTACAGGAACGGCACATGGGGCGACTATGATCTGACTGCCGACTACGGCGCACCCACCAAAACCTATGGCGGGATGGTTGGCTTTATCACCACGCCTAACAATCAGTATCACATCTTCCTGGCGCCGGATTCTGACATTTACGAACTCTACTTCAATGGAACGAGCTGGGTTGTGGCCAACGTGGGTGGGGGCCAGGCCGATTACTATGCAGATATCACCGGTTTTGCCATCGGAAATTTACAGCACGTCTTCTACTTTGATACCAGCAACTGACCTAGACGAAGACCGACAACACGCGGAGTCCGTGGAGGACTCCGTGGGGCACTCAAACTGACAAGGAGAAGGCAATGACGAAGTCTCTTTTAGTTCTCGCGTTCGCAGCGCTGGTGGCGGGGATCTCCACCCGGCCGGCATGGCACAGAGTATTCCGTTACCCGTGATTGTGGCGAATAACGACAACCCTGGAGGCAATAGCGCAAGTGCGTACACTCTCGGGGGCGCATCCGTGGGAACCCTCACCACCGGTGGCACCGGACTCGGCGGCGGGTATTTGGCAGAAATTAGTCAAGTGATCAGCTCGAATGGCAAATGCGTTTTCGTGGTGGATGACGGCTCGGATGACGTCGCCTCGTTCGCGGCTCCCAAGTATGCACTCGTGGGGAAGTCTGGATTCCCGGGCATGTTCGCCGCAGAAGGAGGCAGCGTTGCCTTGGCTCCCAATGGCAAATGCCTGTACACCGGGAACAGCGGCACCCTGAATGTTTCGGCGTGGAGCAGATGGCGTGACGGCGAATATTACTCGTGAGCACCACCCCGGTCCTATTGCTCGGCGATGCGAACGGCGCGGCGCACGGCTTCTTGCTCTTCTAAGCCAGTGAGCACCGTAGCGCAGAGTTGACCCAAAACCCAAAAACTGGCACAGAGGAGATTAGAGGTAAGCTGGGGCAGAAGTCCGGGAGAGGAGACGAGGACGATGCCCAAGAGTGGTCACACGGAAGAGCAGATCGTGGCAGTGTTGCGGCAGGTGGAAGCGGGAGCGCGGGTAGACGACATTTGCCGCAAGGTGGGGATCAGCCAAGCCACTTACTATCTCTGGAAACGGAAATATTCCGGGGTAGGGGTGAGCGAGTTGCGTGAGTTGCGGCAGTTGCGGGATGAGGTCGGACGACTGAAACGGCTGGTGGCGGACTTGAGCCTGGACCGGCAGATCCTGCAGGAGATCGTATCAAAAAAGCTGTAAGGCCTCGTGCGCGTCGGAAGTTGGCGCGCTGGGCGCAGGAGGCCTATCGGATCAGCGAGCGGCACGCAGCGAGAGTGGTGAAACTGGCGATCGGGACGCTGCGCTACCAGAGCCGGAAGGTGTTCGATGAAGTGCTGGGGCATCGTTTGCGGGATTTGGCAGGAACCCACGTGCGCTACGGGTATCGTCGGTTGACGGTGCTGCTGCGACGCGAAGGCTGGCAGGTGAATGCCAAACGGATCTACCGGCTGTATCGGGAGGAAGAGTTGATTGTGCGCACGAAGCAACGACGGAAGATGGCGCGACGACGGCCCGTCCCGAGTGGCGTCGCCACGCGGCCCAATCAGTGTTGGAGCATGGACTTTGTGAGCGACAAGTTGGCGGATGGACGTTCATTCCGCATTCTGACCGTGGTGGACCAGTTCACGCGAGAGTGTGTTGGGTTGGAAGCCGATCGTTCGATGACAGGGTTCAAAGTGGCACAGGCGCTAGAACACGCACGGCACGAGCGGGGCCACTTGCCCGAGAGCATCACCGTGGACAACGGCAGCGAGTTCTGCAGTCGCGCGCTGGAATCCTGGGCCATGGCCAACGAGGTGAGGTTGTGCTTCATTCGCCCAGGGCGTCCGGTGGAGAACGGATTCATCGAGAGTTTCAATGGCCGGCTGCGGGACGAGTGTTTGAACGTAGAGTGGTTCTCGACGCTGGAAGATGCGCGGCAGAAGCTGGCGAAGTTTCGCGAGCATTACAATCAGCAGCGACCGCACAGTTCGTTGGCAGATCGGACGCCCGCGGCGTTCGCAGCGTTGCACAGGGAAAAAGCTAGTACATCGCTGGGGCGCGCACTCCAGAGCGTCTTGATAGAGTCTCTGGAGTGCGCGAAACCCGCGTCAACAGCGGAAGAAAGGACTTACACTGCCCGAAACCTCTAGCTTCGTTTGTGACAGAGAATGGGAGCGGTTCAGAGTTTTACTTCTCAAAAAGCTGAGGTTTTCGGGAAATAGGGGGCGGAATCCACGGCGTCATTGGAAAGTCAGGACTATTGCCGAAACCCTGTGATTCTGGCCCACTCAACTTCAGCCTTACCGACTGGAGCCAATCAATAGGTTGGAGACCACCATCGGGGCACATTTTTGGCACGGGTTAGGAAGGTCAATGAGTTCTATAAAAAGGGATGTCAAGAAAAAAGTTCTCCCTCGACCGGAGGGCGAGGTTTTGGTCTCGATCTCCAGCCCACGGTAGTTTCGCTTGCCTGAGAGGCTTGGTCTGTTGTCCATGCTCGTAAGTTTCCTCCGCGCCGAGGGTGGCGATGCCATCGAGTTCGAAAGAGCGGCAAGCCGGACTGGCGCTCAAAAGGCAACCATGGTTCTATCCGAGGCTCGTGGCCTATGGCTATTTCTGGTTATCCGAGGGGGCATAGCGTGTAATGGGTGACTCGGTGCCGAAGCACACGGGGCCCGATCTCATTGACTGATACTCCCCTCGAACCGAGCTCTCTGGAAACCCGAGCGACCCCACCCGGGAAAATCTACGAGATGGGAAGCCCCTCTCCAGAGAGGCTCAAGCTGCTTGCTGACCTAATTGTTTGGCGTCGAAGTCCACCCCTTTCTTCCAGATCGTTAACGTGATCGTGGCCATCTTTCGTGCCAGGGTGAGACGGGCCATGGTGGGCCGCATCCCTTTGGCAATCAGAGCTGCATAGAAGTCGCGCAGCGGACCGGGACGGGTGCTGGCCGAGATGGCAGCACCTTTGAAAAGATTCTTCAGATCCTTGTTGTAGTTGGCACTCAGCCCGCGCACCGTGATGCGCTCGCGGTTGCGTTGCAGTTTGCCTCGTACGTAGCGGTACTCGCCGCTGTCGTGAGTCTCGACGGCGAAACCACTGTAGGCCCACAGCTGTCGCTTGGTTCGGAACCGGTGTGGGGTCTGCAGCAAGGCCACGAGCAGAGCGGCGCGAATCGGACCAATCGAAGGAATCTGGCGCAACCGCTTCACGGCAGCATGTTTGCGACTCTCCACCATGAGTTCGTGTCGTGCTTCCAGACGCACCGGTTGCAACCCGTCCAGTTGCTGATAGAGCCGTTCCGCGCGAACTCGAACTCCTGGTTCAGTGATCTTAGCCAACCACTCGGCGCGATGACGGGGAGCGTAGACGGTTGTGCCGGCGCACGGAATCGCCCAGCTGCGGTACAGCGCTTTGATGCGATTCATGACGCGGGTGACATCTTGGGTGATGGTGAGATAGCTGCGCCCCAGTTCTTTCAACGTTCGCACCCCGTGCTCTCCGTGGTAGACCGGCTTCAGTTGGTTGGTGCGCAACAACTCGGCCAGTTTTCGCGCATCCACACGATCACTCTTGTTGCCATCCTTTAATAGAGCGTTCTTGCGTGGATCGCAGACCACCAGCCTGCTGACGTGCGGCTTCAGAAGATCGTGTAACCAGGCTGCCGAGGTTCCTTCTTCGAAGGTTAGCGACAGAGTTCCCTGCAATCCTCGGATGAATTCGACCATCGTGGCCGCCTTGGTCTCCAGCAAGCATTCCATGACCAGTTTGCCCTGAGCATCCATCACGGCAACCGAGATTGTGGCTTGGTGCACGTCCATGCCGATATACTTTTCCTGACTCATAAAAGGCGCTCCTTTTCGCTAGGTTGACGATGCGAACAATCACAACCTACCGCAAAAGTGGGCGCCTTTTTATATTGCGTGCAATCGAGAGTGGGTGTTGAAAAAGTCACGTCGATTAGCGGGATGAGATTCGGCAGAAGCATGTTAGAAGAGAGCATTCGCACATGCTCTGTTTGATTCTGATTGTCGGAGGCCTGCTGATCATGATGGGGCAACACGACCGCTCCGAAGCGCTGTTCTACTACTTCCGGCTGGAAGATCAAGTTCCTGAGACTCACTTGTTGCGGCTGATCGAGAAGCACATGAGCTTCGAGTTCGTACGACAGCAATTGAAAGACAGCTACAGCGACACGGGCCGCCCCTCGATCGATCCCGAACTTCTGCTGCGCATCCTGTTGATCGGCTATTTGTACGGCATCACCAGCGAACGCAAACTGGTGGAGGAACTGCGCATGCACCTGGCTTGGCGATGGTTCACCGGTCTGGGGTTCGATCAGGAGATTCCGCATCATTCCACCTTCTCGAAGAACCGGCACGGGCGGTTTCAGGAGTCGAAGCTGTTCGAGCAGTTGTTCGAGCAGATCGTGCGGCAGTGTGTGGAGGTGGGGCTGGTGAGCGGGAAGAATCTGTCCGTCGATGGCAGCTTCGTGGAAGCGAACGCCGCCAAGGAGAGTCGCATTCCACGGGAGCAGTTAGCGGAAGCAGCACAGGTCCATCACACCGTGCGCCAGTATCTGCGGGAAGTGGAGGAGCAGAACCCTGTGGAAGAGCCAGTGCACGAACAGGATCAGGTATCGACCACCGATCCCGATTCCACCTACGCCACCAAAGGTGGCACACCGGCGCGTCTCGGTTACTACGACAACTATCTGGTGGATAACGAGAGCTGTGTGATTGTCGGAGTGCAAGCCACCGCGGCGCGCATGAGCCAGGAGACGGTGGCCGCGCAAGACATGCTGACCCGTTTCGCCGAGTGGCAAGGACGACGAGCGCCCGAATCGGTGGCGGCCGACACGACCTATGGGAACGGGGAGTTCTTACAGTGGCTGGCCGACCGCGGCATCACTCCCTACATGCGGACCCGCGACAGTATCCACCGAAAGAGGAGCCCATTCTTCGGTCCCGAGCGTTTCACGTACGAACCGGAACACAATCGCTATATCTGTCCCGCTGGCCAGGTTCTCAACTATGGGGGGCGAGTTTATCGGAGTCGCGCTTACAACTACATCGGGACACGCAAAAAGTGTGGCCCGTGTGCGCTCCGACCACAATGCACCAGTGCTGCCTTCCGGGGCCTTATCATCCACCAGAACGAACCCGCCCGACAGCGGGCGCGGGAGTTGGTCAACACGCCAGAGTTCGTCAAAGCACAGCGGCAAAGAAAGAAGGTGGAAGCCTTGTTCGCGGAACTGAAGAATCAGATCGGATTGCGGCGCTTGCGTCTGCGAAGACTCAGGTTCGTGCACGAGCAGTTCTTCCTGGCAGCGGTAGCTCAGAACATCAAGCGACTGGTGCGCTTCCTCAGCTCACCACCAACGGCAACCGTTCTCGCCACCTAGAAAAAGAAGAGAGGAACGACTCGGCACCACACACACGCACAGCACAAGGTCGCTTCAAAACATAGAGTTTTTCAACAGCCACGAGATTTTGCAACAATTAGTCGGCTAGGCCTTGCACGGCAGCTTTCGGCGGCCCGCTGCACATCACCATGTGACCCATTTCACTGACGGGAATTGCTCATTCGTGTTGGCATGAACTTAGGACAGCACTCCTGACGCCGAGGACCTCAATGCACTTTACCGCATCGCTAAGCAAGGATCGGCCCCTCAGCCTCAGGCTCCCCGCACTCCTCGCTGCACTCGTCTTCGTGCTTCTCCTCTGCTTCGCCGGTCGCTACGCATTCCATTCCGACGAACTTTACTTCCTCGCCTGCGCCGAGCATCCCACATGGGGCTACGTCGATCTTCCGCCGCTCCTTCCGTGGCTTACCTGGATCGTCATACACACGCTCGGCACGTCGCTGACTGCTGTTCACCTCTATCCCGCGCTGGCCGCAGCAGCCAACGTGCTTCTGGTAGCGCGACTCGCGTCCGAGCTTGGCGGTCAGCGGCGCGCCGTCATCACTGCCGCTGTACTGACGGCCATCGCTCCCATCGCTCTCGCCTTCGGACACATCCTCAGCACCAACGCCCTCGATATGCCGTTGTGGACAGCCGCAGTGCTGCTTCTCGTCCGCATCGAGAAGACCTCGAACCCGCGCCTTTGGCTCGCCTTCGGAGCAGTCGTCGGCCTTGCGCTGATGCACAAGTACAGCCTCGCGTTCTACCTCGCCGCGCTCGCGGTGGGGACACTACTATCAGCATGGAGAAGGTGGCTTCTCAATGGTTGGTTCTGGGGCGGAGTCGCCATCGCTCTCGCGATCACTCTGCCGAACATTTTGTGGCAGGCACATCGTCACTTCCCGTTCGTGGAGCTTCAGCACCATCACCGCAACGTCATTCTTCCCCCGCTTCAGTTCGTCTACGCACAGGCGCTGCTGGTCAACATTCTGAGTTCCGCCTTCGTCATTGCCGGCGCCGTGTTCTTTTTTACTTCGCCAATGAAGCGTTTCCGAGCCCTGGGCTGGACCTTTATTGCATACATGCTGCTGATGTACGCGCTGCACGCAAAGGACTACCTGGTTACGCCCGTCTATCCCGCCATGCTCGCCGCCGGAGCCGTCGCCGCCGAACGCTGGTTTGCCAACACTTGGAGCCGCCGCTTCGTCGCGGCGTACGTCATCGCAGCCTGCGCCCTGTCTGCACTCATGTTGCCGAGCTTCGTCCCGGTCCTCTCAATCGATGCCTATGCGTCCTACTACCAAAAAATGGTGCTGCACAGAATCGAGTCAGAAGAGAACGCGCACTCCGCTGTCCCGGACTACTACAGTAGCTGTTTCGGCTGGAAGGAGCGCGCCGAAGCCGTCGCGCGCTATTACAACACTCTTCCCGCGGATGAACGCCAGAAGACGGCGATCTTCGCCAATTTCTACGGACAAGCCGGAGCAATCGATCACTTCGGGCCCGCTCTGGGATTGCCCAAGGCGATCTGCACTCACCACTCTTACTGGTATTGGGGAAGCAGAGGCTACACCGGCGAAAGCGTCATCACCCTCGACGTCGACCTTGATTACCTGCAGCGTCACTGCGCCTCGGTCACGCTTGTCGCCGATCCCAAGGTCCAGTGGGCGCGTCCCGACTGGGAACGGCCCATCTACCATTGCCGCAACTTCGACCGCGATCTCACCAAGGAGTGGGACGCCTTCCGCCACTTCGACTAAAGCGGACCGCAGAGATTACAGAACGGCATGTTGAGCTGAGGCGGCGAAGCGCCGGAGTCGGACGTTAATGTCAATTGTTGTTACCAAGGCGATAGCACTCATTGACCTAGCTGGTGGGTGGTAGCGCCTGGGTGGGCTGAGAACTGAACGTGCCGAAAATCCCCTCGGCGCTAGGCTTCCAACCTATTGATTGGGACCACTCAGAATGACCGAAGTTGAGCGGGCCAAAAATACATGGTTTCCACACAGGGCAGGTCACGATTACTTGTGACATCGCTGTTTTACAACAGCAATCATTCCGAGAAGCCCGTTTTTTCGTTGCTTCCGGTAGCCCGTCAGCCAGAAGTGGCAGGCGGGCATCACTCCTGGTCGTGAGCTTCGTCACCGACGAAACCTCAACGGGGTTGTTAACTGAAACGAGTGCATTTCTTCCACGACGGAAAAGGTTGTTCCGTCTCAACTAGTAGCCATTGGAAAGCGGAGATACCATTATGACCAGCTACGGTGGTACCGCACTAGCCGAAATCTGTGCAAGAGTGAGAAGTCTCGGCTACGCGGCCTCCAAACGTATACGGATCTACGGCGAAGAACTTGAAATTGTGTCTGACCCCTTTCCTGACAGCGGGGGCATCGCCATTCACGTGAGGACGGGGGACGAATCCAGGACTCGGATACTGCGGCTTCCTGCGATGTTGCTCCTGGCTATGACTGTGAAGAAGGAGCGATTCATAAGGGCAGCGTAACAATTAGGAAAAACTGTGGATCAGGTTTTCCGATGGCATCTCGTTGGAAATTAGAAAAGCACCCTCTCCATTGATTAGGTTGTGAGTGTAAACACGTTCTCGACAGTTACTTACCTAGCCCGTTATCAGGCATTGCAACAATTGACCGAGTGCTTCAAGTACCTCTTTACTTTGACCTGCTCCCCTGTTTCGGCACAAAGCTGAGTATGATTTGTGCGAAATTGAACCGCTCCCATTCTCTGTCACAAACGAAGCTAGAGGTTTCGGGCAGTGTAAGTCCTTTCTTCCGCTGTTGACGCGGGTTTCGCGCACTCCAGAGACTCTATCAAGACGCTCTGGAGTGCGCGCCCCAGCGATGTACTAGCTTTTTCCCTGTGCAACGCTGCGAACGCCGCGGGCGTCCGATCTGCCAACGAACTGTGCGGTCGCTGCTGATTGTAATGCTCGCGAAACTTCGCCAGCTTCTGCCGCGCATCTTCCAGCGTCGAGAACCACTCTACGTTCAAACACTCGTCCCGCAGCCGGCCATTGAAACTCTCGATGAATCCGTTCTCCACCGGACGCCCTGGGCGAATGAAGCACAACCTCACCTCGTTGGCCATGGCCCAGGATTCCAGCGCGCGACTGCAGAACTCGCTGCCGTTGTCCACGGTGATGCTCTCGGGCAAGTGGCCCCGCTCGTGCCGTGCGTGTTCTAGCGCCTGTGCCACTTTGAACCCTGTCATCGAACGATCGGCTTCCAACCCAACACACTCTCGCGTGAACTGGTCCACCACGGTCAGAATGCGGAATGAACGTCCATCCGCCAACTTGTCGCTCACAAAGTCCATGCTCCAACACTGATTGGGCCGCGTGGCGACGCCACTCGGGACGGGCCGTCGTCGCGCCATCTTCCGTCGTTGCTTCGTGCGCACAATCAACTCTTCCTCCCGATACAGCCGGTAGATCCGTTTGGCATTCACCTGCCAGCCTTCGCGTCGCAGCAGCACCGTCAACCGACGATACCCGTAGCGCACGTGGGTTCCTGCCAAATCCCGCAAACGATGCCGCAGCACTTCATCGAACACCTTCCGGCTCTGGTAGCGCAGCGTCCCGATCGCCAGTTTCACCACTCTCGCTGCGTGCCGCTCGCTGATCCGATAGGCCTCCTGCGCCCAGCGCGCCAACTTCCGACGCGCACGAGGCCTTACAGCTTTTTTGATACGATCTCCTGCAGGATCTGCCGGTCCAGGCTCAAGTCCGCCACCAGCCGTTTCAGTCGTCCGACCTCATCCCGCAACTGCCGCAACTCACGCAACTCGCTCACCCCTACCCCGGAATATTTCCGTTTCCAGAGATAGTAAGTGGCTTGGCTGATCCCCACCTTGCGGCAAATGTCGTCTACCCGCGCTCCCGCTTCCACCTGCCGCAACACTGCCACGATCTGCTCTTCCGTGTGACCACTCTTGGGCATCGTCCTCGTCTCCTCTCCCGGACTTCTGCCCCAGCTTACCTCTAATCTCCTCTGTGCCAGTTTTTGGGTTTTGGGTCACCAACCCAACCGCAGTCCCAATCAAAGAAGCGATCAAAGAAACTTTCAGAGTCTTCATGGCCCATCCTCGATTGTTGGACGCGGTGAGAACCCCATTTTCGTTCCATCCGGATTCCGCTAAACCCGGTTACACGCTTCAGCTCTTTCTCGAAACAGATTTCATCGCTGGTTCGCCGAACGCAACACACTGTGCGACGAAAGCAAGCACCCAGATGTACCACGGAATGGCATCATGATAATGAAACTGCAGGATGACACACACGACGAAAAGTAGACCTCCCAACATAATTCCTCCTCGGACGGGCGAGTAGACTGCCCTAATGGCACACCAATGAGCCTGTGATGTCAGTGAAATTGGTCACATCTTGATGTGCGGTGATGGCCAAGAGCCACAGCGCAAAGAAAGATCACGCGGAGCAGTCGTGCGCTTACTGAAGTAACTATTTCAGGAGTATCCGTTTGGCCCGAGACCGAAGTCTAGAGGCTCGCTAGCTGGAACAGCCTTCTGCTGACTAAGAAGTACCAGGTCATCATCGAAAGTCCAGCACCAACGGCAATTGCCATCCCCGCGGCCGTCAATCCCCGCGTGGAGAGGATGATTTCAACGACCATGAGTAACCCATTTCCTAGAATCCCTGCGTAAGCGGTCGCTTTGCCGAAGACCTTCCCTCTCATCATGACCACGGAGATTGCCAAGCAGGCGAATTCCACGAGGGGAATGCCAGCACGGCTCTCTCCCTCAGCAAGCATCGCCTGCCCGGCCGCGATTAACAAAGATCTCTGCGCATCGGTGGTAGCACTTGCGTATTGGCCGCTCAGGGAAAGCATAGGGAAGGCCCTACTGCTGGCGAGGTAGACTGCTAGCCCCACGAAAAAAAGGACAGTGCTGAACGTAGCGTACGCTTCGTGGTCTCGTCTGAGAGCGGAGTAGATGGCGAGAAATGTCGGGGCCAGTAGAACTACTCCAATGAGATTCAAGAAACCGAGGTTGCGGAGTCCAAGGAACCAATGGGTCTGAAAGAGTGTGAACCAGTCGATTACGGTTACTGTCCCCTGCGTCACACGTTCCACACCTGGGAGGTAACTAATGCCGACCTCGGCCAGCGGAATCAGGAACACAATCAGGACTGTGACTCCGCCGACTTTGTACAGACTTTTCCATCCGGGCTCCACCGTACCAGCATGTTTTGGCTCCGATTGCGGCATTCTAGTTCTCCCAGGTGTTTGCTCGAGTCGGTACGGTGATTTTCATGTTTACACCGTTTTGTAGCGTCGCTTCGGATCCCCGCAATGACAGGGCCAGCAAGACGGCGCTGCCTGCGGCCATCCCCAGGCCGATCACACACAGGGCGTGACCCGCTTCGAATCCTACCTGGGTTCCAGCATCGGACGCCTCGAAAACGTGCGTCGTGGATAACGGCCGGTAATCTTGCGGACAAACCCGTGAAAGCGATGGACGGCCCCAGTCTTGGGCAGGAACATAAGCGGACACTGCCCCGGAACCAGCTGAATCCCGCGCTCCCCGCAGAACTGAACTGCCTTTGGGCTAACCGAACCCTTACCTCCCGCTCGGTACATCCAAACCCGCCGGATGCCCGCTTTAGCACAATCGCTCACAACGGTTTCTGTGTCTTCCGGTGAAGTCATCAGCAGCACTGCTTCGACCGGAGGCTGGATGTCCTGCACACGAGCGAAGCATTGTCGTCCCTGCACCTCTGCTGTGTTGGGATTCACGGGAACAACGTCATACCCACGACGGCAGAGTTCTTCGAACAATTTCACGCTGAAATTCAACGGATCCCGCGAGACCCCCGCCATCGCAATGCGTTTCTGCGCCAGGAAATCCTCGATGATCTCCAGCGATGCACGCTGAGTTGCCATGTTACCTCCATGTCCCCAGCCTATTTTCCAACCTGTGCAGCCGGATCGCTGTGATCCACGGCACAGACGACGGTGCCTTTAGGGCGCACAGTGGCCTGCCGCGTCGGACTTCTACCAGACAAAGGGCACCAGACGGAAGCGGATCCTAAGGCAGTATTCGCTATAGCCGGGGAGTTCCTCGCGGAGGACCTTTTCCTCGTTGAGCAGGCGAAAAACGATGACAGGAATGAGCAGAACAGCCGCGGGGCAGGTGACGTACGAGCCCAGCGCCAGCGGTGTGAAAAAAAACATCACGCTCATTCCCAAATACATGGGATGGCGAACCATACGATACGGCCCATCAGAAATCACCTTCTGACCGGGCTCGACCTGAATGGTGCTGGCGGCAAAGCTGTTGGCCTTCATGACCCAGAATATCATCCCATAACCACCGAGAACGAAGATCTGCGCAACAACCGTCAACCACACGGGGGGGTGAGACCAGCCAAAGCGGTGATCGAAGCCGGGGAGAATGTAGATCGCTGCCAAGGGCACGTACATGAGTTTCATGATGATCTTCTGTTCGCCGACAGTTTCTTTCCTCCGCATCCTGCGCTCGACTAATGCTGGATCGTGTTTGTAGAAGTACGCGAAAGCGGCGATGGTCGGTACAGACCATATTGCGAGAAAAATCCAGCCCTGCCAAAACCTCAAAGAGCCAGCGGGAATAAACAAAATCGCAGCAAAGATGATCACGCCAAGAGAAAGACGGAGGATCAATTTTGACTTGAGATTCATTTTTATTGCCACTATCACCTAATCAGAAACTCCTGCCGGGGCACAAACACGGGACCGAAGTAGCGACGCTGGGCAGCGCGGTCCTGCTCAATAGATTCAACGGCACCCATTCCTTCGTAACAACTGTGACACCGATCACAGACTTTCGCACAATACCCTCGATAGACTTTTGTTGATGGCGCGAGGCGAAGAGCACCCCATCCTTCATTTTGCCAGTGTACAACCGGGTTAGGCAGACACACAGTGCTTCGAGTTAGGTTCCGGCATGTAAGGGAGGAAATATGTTCTGCGATAAGTGCGGTACACCGGTCCAAGCAGACCAGCGTTTCTGCGGCCGCTGCGGAAAAGAATTTGCGGGAGGAGCCGTCGTTGCCTTCCCACGACACAGCCGCGTGGGGCAACACATCCGCATGCTAGGAATCCTGTGGTTAGCAATCTCCGCACTGAATGCTGTGGTCGGCGTGGTCCTGTTTATTCTCGCGAATGTCATATTCGCGCACCTGCATGAAATGGGAGCCCCACCGGATGTGCCGACCGGCTTCTTGCATTCCCTGTTTGGCACGATCGGCGTCCTCATTCTGGTAAAGGCAGCCGCCGGGTTCATCGCGGGATGGGGTTTACTGCAACGTCAGCCCTGGGCACGAATGCTGACCATTGTTCTTGCATTCATCGCGTTGTTCCATATTCCATTCGGCACGGCGCTGGGAGTCTACACGCTGTGGGTCCTGCTTCCGTCAGGGGCAGATGCGGAATACGCGGAGCAAGTGCGCAGCGCCGCGGCGTAAAGCGGATGAAATACAAGCGTATCGTCGTCACCAAACGGGGTCGACCGGAGAATCTCCAGATCACCGAGTGCGACTTGCGGGATCCGTCCGCAAAAGAAGTTTGAGCCAAGGTTCTGGCTACCTGTGTCTGCCTGCCGGACGTGCAGGCGCGCTATGGACTTAGCCCTTTCGCACCCAAACTGCCCTTCGTGCCAGGCTACGCCATCGTCGGCGTCGTCGATGCGGCCGGCCCTGGTGTTATCCAGGCCGCTCCGGGCGCTAGAGTGGCAGCGTATCTGGTTGTCGGGGGCTATGCCGAGTATGTCTACCTTCGTGAAAACCAGATCATTCCAGTTCCTCCCACCCTCAATCCCGCCGAAGCCGTCCCGTTGGTGCTGAACTACCTCACGGCGTACCAGGTATTGCACCGGTCCGCGAAAGTCAAAGCGGATGACAAGGTGCTCATCATCGGCGCGAGTGGCGGGATCGGAACAGCGCTCTTAGACCTCGGCAGGCTCGCCAACCTCACCATGTATGGCATCGCTTCCAAGAGCAAACACGCCATCCTGGTCGAATACGGAGCAACGCCCATCGACTATCGAACCGAGGATTTCGTGGAGGTCATTCGCCGCGCCGAGCCCGGTGGACTCGACGCCGTCTTCGACGGCATCGGCGGCGATTACATCAAAAGAGCGTTCGCGCTGTTGCATCGCGGCGGCGTGCTCGTGGAGTACGGCAATCCCCTGGGTATCCGCCGTCTGCTGCGTGGTCTTGCCAAAATGCTCGTGCTTAACCTGCTGCCGAATGGTAAGAGAGTCAAGCCCTACGGGGCAACAGCGTCCTTGCCCTTCAATCGAAAGCCGTTTCTGGAGGATTGGGCCATGCTCTTCCACCTACTCCAGGAGGGGAAAATTCAGCCGGTCATCACCGGCGAGTTCCCGCTACTCGAAGCGGCGCGGGCAAATACGCTCCTGGAAAGCGGGCAGGTCGTTGGTAATCTCGTCCTGGTGGCGCCGGAACTGCTGGAGGCGAGGAAGACAACATCGGCGGCTCTCGACAGCCAGGCTAATTCTTGGAACTTATCGGGAGGATTGGGGTAATCGGCCTCTAGAACAAACCCCTGAACTGTGCCACACTTCCCAGTCATGGCTGAGCGCAAGTTTGTAATCCTCAAGTACATGCAAAAAACGCCAAGTATGGCGTCCTGCGGAGCGTGCCATCTCAAGTTTTTTGTACCGATGGAGCTCGTCGACGACCCCGCGGGAGCGGAGGAGCACTTGCGACAGAAGTACGTCGAGCACAAGTGTAGACCTCTGTTGTTCAACCAAGTTTTTCAGCAAGAAGAGAAATAACTAACTTCTTTGGTTTGCGATGGTCATTGCGTCGAAACGTTTTCTTTTCGACGCAATCTTCTTGGGAGGGGCTAAGCGAAGGAGTGCCTTGGGCTTGGCTGGGCCAAAATAGCGTGCAGACCAATTTTAGCCCGAATAAGAACTCATCAAAGTTTGAAACCCGCTGCTTGGTTTTCTATGTACTTACACCGCTTAAGATCGTTACCTGTGCGCTAGAAGTTCTTTGTTTGTGGTTCAATGGTGTTTTCGAATCCCACTCTCTCCGCCATTCAGTCTGGGGTGTAAAGAAACCAGGCTACATTCCCCCGAAAAACCGCTCGAAATCGCCGCAATTCTGCGATTTTCGTCCAGAAACCGGACTGGAGAAAGTGTCCCGCTGGTTCCGCCAGGCAGGTTTTGTGGCCATTTTCCCCGGACCACACACGAGCAGTCCGGTTTCTGACAGTCCACTAGGCGAATGCAATACGATCACAAACCGATGATTCGGCAAACGCGACTTGACTTTCGCCGACACGCAGCTCTGGCAATTTCTATTCATTTCGTTTGCTCCACGACCTTTGGCAGCAGCTCTTCAACGCCTCTCCACCTCTTCAACTACGCAGACGTCTAATGGTCCCAATTCTTGCTTATCGACTGCAGGAGCAAGCCTTTGGGTCACTGAGCGCAGCGAATCGTGGCCGCCTTCGCCAGTTGGCGCGAGCATTTGAGACCAACTCAAATTCTGCGGTTTCTTCCATTCCAAACCTCAGACCAGGAACGCGCCTGGTTCGCCAATGGGGTGATCAAGTTCACCTCGTGAATGTGGAAGCCCGTGGCTATGAGTATCAAGGTGCTCGTTACCAGAGCCTGTCGGAGATCGCACGCCTGATCACCGGCACTCGCTGGTCCGGCCCGCTCTTCTTCGGAATCAAAAGTGAACAATTCAGCAAATCTAAGGGGGCACAATGAGTACCGATTCCAAACCCGTCATGCGCTGCGCGATCTACACTCGAAAGTCCTCGGAAGAAGGCTTAGAGCAATCCTTCAACTCGCTCGATGCGCAGCGAGAGGCTGGCGAGGCTTTCATCCTCAGCCAGCGACATGAGGGCTGGCGGACCCTGCCCGCACGCTATGACGACGGTGGATACTCCGGCGGAACCATGGACCGACCGGCGCTGAAGCGTCTGCTGGAAGATGTCCAGGCCAAGAAGGTCAACGTCGTCGTCCATACAAGGTAGACCGTCTCACTCGCAGCCTGTCAGATTTTGCAAAGATTGTTGAAGCCCTTGACGCTCGAGGGGTGTCGTTTGTCTCGGTGACGCAACAGTTCAATACGACGACGTCCATGGGTAGGCTCACTCTCAACATCCTGCTTTCATTCGCTCAATTCGAAAGAGAAGTCACGGGAGAACGCATCCGGGACAAAATCGCCGCCTCGAAGAAGAAAGGAATGTGGATGGGTGGTCCGTTGCCGCTCGGCTACGATCTCGACGGGCACAAACTCATTCCCAATAAGGAGGAAGCCAAACTCGTTTGTAAGATTTTCGGTCTCTATCTGGAACTGGGCTGCGTCTCGAAACTCGCAGCTCGGCTGAGTCGAGAGAAGATCAAGAGCAAGATGTGGATTACGAAAAGAGGAACTCAGTTTGGAGGTGTCTCATTAGCACGTGGCCACCTCTATTACCTTCTGCGCAATCGTCTTTACGTCGGCGAAGTTCGGCATCGCGAACGCTGGTATCCCGGCGAGCACCCGGCCATCGTGCCGCGAGACCTATGGGACAAGGTCCAGGCCAAGCTAGACAGCAATCTTCGGACCCACCGCAACCGCGCCCGAGAGCAGTCATCGAGCCTGCTGACGGGTCTGATCGAAGATGGGGAAGGGAATCGCTTCACTCCTTCGTTCACAATCAAGCGGGGAAGACGGTATCGGTATTACGTCTCTCAAGCTGTGATCCAGAATCCTTCTAGCCCACAGTCGGGGCCGACTCGTTTGCCCGCGCACGAAATTGAGAGTCGGATAACGGAACGACTTCAGGCCTTCCTTAGATCCGATTCGCAGGTTTTTGACGAATTGAGTGCCACCGCGGAAAGTCCAGCCATCCTGCAGCCGCTTGTAGCCGCAGCGAAGAAACTGGCCGCGAGGCTGTCTTCGCTTCCCGCAGATGACCTTCGAGACTTGCTCGCTTGCATCCTGCAGAAGGTCATCATCCAAGAGAACAACATTCAGGTGATGATGAGGAAAAGCGATCTACGTGAGCTGTTGGAGCACGGGGACCACATCATCGCTGCCAGTCTTGTGCGCTCGCGACAGTCAACAGAGCCAGTCGAACTCATCGGGTTGACCATCGAAGCCAAGCGGAAGCGTTATGGTGGCGAAATTCACTTGGTAGTTCCCCCAAACTCGGCCGCGCCGGTCCGACATCCCAGGCCATGCATTGATAAAGGCAGTCGCGCGCGGTCACTCCTGGTACGGAAAAGTCCTTGAAGGCAAAATCGGTGACATGAGATCGCTGGCCAGGGAGACCGAGCTGACGCCGCACTACGTCAGAAACGTTTTTGCATGTGGATTCCTCGCGCCGGATATCGTCGAGGCCATCCTGGAAGGACGTCAGCCGCTAACCTTAAAGTTCGAGCATCTTTATAAGAACATTCCGCTGAGTTGGGCGGAGCAACGTCAGCTGTTTGGGTTTCCGCAAAATCCGCGTCCAGCCAAGTCTCTTCTGCAATAGATCCTGATCAGGAAATAAATTCCCTGATACCGTCCTGTTAATTCCCTGATAGGTCCCTGTTCCGATTTGAGCTGAACCTCCCAGTTTCTCCAGCAAAATGTGCAGCTTAGAGAAACATGGGTGCAATTTTTGAGAAGCAAAATATCGTAAATTCCCCTGTATTTTTCCCGGACTTCAGGCGGGAGAATGGTTAGCGCAAGACTGCGCGCTCCGCCATACAGTCTGGGGTGTAGAGAAACCAGGCTGCATTCCTCTGAAAATCGCTTGGAAATGCCGCAATTCCGCGATTCTCGGCTCGAAACCGGGCTGGAGAAAGTGTCCCGCGAATTCCGTCGTAGAGGTTTTGCCGCCATTTTCTCCGGGGGCCGGATGTGCAGTCCGGTTTCGACGAGCCCACTTGGCGAATGTAATGCGATCACAAACCGATCATTCGGCGAATGCGACTTAACTTCCATGGCCGGGCGAGCGGCGCCGCCTGCTGCCGGTGAAGGGTTCTGACACGCGTACGTTCTGTGACGAAGAGGGGCAACCCGTGTGGTATTGGCGTGCCGGCAACCTATGGGTCAGCGGATTCAACATATTTACACTCAAGCTCATTGCAAACTGGAGGGCAACTCGGTCACCTTGACGGATCGTGCCGCGAGACCCAAAAGAGTAGAACGGTGCAAACGTTTCCGCGCTAGGAGGTCGAGTTTTGATTTCATGGAACCTTGCTGACCAGTTGCGCCGGCGAAGGGAGTTGTGAAGCGTCCCAACCTCCGCCCAGCGCCTGGATCAACCCTCCGCTGGCCGTCATCTGCAGAATTCGAAGATTGACCGCAGCTTCCTGATTGGATAACAATGCGGTTTGCGCGGTAATCACGTTCAGGTACGGATCGATTCCTAACTTGTAGCGATCCGTAGCTAGGACGAGGGTTCGTTCCGCCGATTTGACTGCCGCGTCCTGATCCCGAATCTCCACCGACAGTATCCGCAGCGACACGAGGTTGTCCTCCACCTGTTGAAAGGCGGTTAGCACCGCTTGGCGATAGTTGGCAACGGTCTCGTCGTACTGTGCCCTGAATTGCATGAGAGTTGCCCGGCGCAACCCCGCGTCAAACAGGGTCTCCGCGGCTGCCGGGCCGGCCGCGAAAAATCGGCTCGGCCAGGTGAACCAGCTTGTGATCGAGGTGCTTTCAAATCCCGCCGTTGCGCTTAATGTAACCGTCGGGAAGTAGGCAGCTCTGGCGATGCCGATCTGCGCGTTGGCCTGAGCCACGAGACGCTCCGCGGCAGCAATATCCGGACGCCGCTCAAGAAGCTGGGACGGAACACCGAACGGAACCGCCGGAGGATTTGTTTTGAGCGGTTCGACCGGAATTGAAAACGTCGATGCCGGTTGGCCGATCAGCATTGCAATGGCATGTTCAAACTGCGCCCGTTGGATGCCAAGTGCGGCATCCTGCGCTTTTGTTGATTCGAGTTGAGTCTCGGCTTGCGCAACGTCTTCCTCGGAGTCGATGCCGATATCGTATAACGCCCTAGTCAGATCGAGGGATTGTTGGAAAGCGACGACCGTCGAATCCAATAACTGCTTGAGCGCATCCTGCCCGCGGAGTTGAAAGTAATCCGAAGCAACGGCGGCCTGAATCGTGAGGCGTGTGTTCTCGAGATCAGCCGCGCTGGCCTGTGCTCCGTAGGCGGCCGATCTCACAGTATTTCGGATACGGCCGAACAGATCTGGCTGCCAGGTGGCATCAAAAGGGAGCGTGTAATCTGTGAATGTGCTTCTCGCAGAAGATGTGGAACTTGTTCCTGTTGCTGTTCCGGTGCCAGAGGCTGATCCAGAAGAACCTGCGGTTCCTCCGCTGGACACTGTGGCTGACGGTCGCTGCACAGTGATCGCCGGGTTGGTCGTCACCGTAGGAAAATATTGAGATCGCGCTTCCTTGACCAGGGCGCGGGCGGCAAGAAAGGTTGCCGCAGCAGAGGCGATGGTCTGGTTTGAAACATTCACCTTCTCTTCCAGCGCATTCAGCTCCGGCTCGTTGAAAATCTCCCACCATTTGCCGCGGAGCGCGTCGTCTTTCGGTTGTGCTACTTTCCAACCGTCCGTGTTCTGCAAATCGGCGGGAGGAAGTTCCTTATATGCGTCCGGGGTTTGGATGGATGGCCGGTGGTACTTTGGACCGACGACGCACCCTGCCAGAAGGCAAAGAACCACGGCAACACACATCGCGGCTCTTAGATGGAAAGCAGTCATAAATCTTACACACCGCATGATGGCTCCAATCAACTCGCAGGGCTGGGGGTTGGCCCAGCGCCTTGGGGAACGATGCCGTGGCGTCTCCTCTCCATGCGCAACCGCAGCCGGTCGAACGCCAAATAGACGACCGGCGTGGTATAGAGGGTGAGTAACAGACTCAAAATCAACCCTCCTACAATCGTGATGCCAAGGGGGCGTCGCAGCTCGTATCCCGTGCCCGTCCCCAGTGCTAACGGCAGAGCACCCAATAATGCAGCCATCGTCGTCATCAGAATCGGACGGAAGCGCAACATGCAGGCTTCAAAAATCGAGTCGGCGGGGGTTTTTCCTTCCTGGCGCTCCACTTGAAGAGCAAAATCGATCATCATGATGGCGTTCTTTTTCACGATCCCGATCAACAGCACAATACCAATGATGGAGATGACGTTCAGATCTTGTTTAAAGAGCAGCAATGCGAGCATCGCGCCGACGCTTGCCGAGGGCAGCGTGGAGATGATGGTCAGGGGATGGACCAGGCTCTCATACAAAATGCCGAGAACGATGTACACCGCCAGCAGCGCGGTCACCACCAGCACCGGCTCCGTGCCAAGAGATTGCTGGTAGGCTTGCAGCGTGCCGGCAAAAAAGCCTTGAATCGTGGACGGTGTGCCAAGCCGCTTTTGCATCTGGTTGATACTCAACGTGGCCTGGCTCAAAGATACGTTCGGCGCCAGGTTAAAGGACACAGTGACCGAGGGGAATAAACCCGTATGGTTGACGGCCAGGGGCGTGGTGTTGGCTTGTCCCTTAGCCACTGCGAGCAGCGGAATATTGCTGCCCGACGATTGAAGATAAATGTCTTTCAATCCCTCCGGGCTTTGCCAATACCGGGGAGCAACTTCCAGCACGACGTAATACTGATTCAACTGGGTGTAGATGAGGGACACTTGCGATTGTCCGAAGGCGCTGTATAGCGTCGAATCCAGCGCTTGCGTAGTTATGCCGAGCTTTGCCGCGGTGACGCGATCATAGTTCATCAGCTGCTCAAGACCGCCATTCTGTTGATCCGAGTTCACGTCCAGCAGGCCAGGCAGGCGCTTCATCTCACGCAGCAGGATAGGGCCCCATTTAAAGAGGTCCTGCACATTGTCGGATTGGAGCGTGTACTGATACATCGCACTACTGGAGCGGCCGCCGATGCGCAGATCCTGTGCAGCTTGCAGGAACGCAGAGGCCACGGGTAGGCGGTTCAATTGGGGGCGCAGGCGGTTGATGATCTGAGCGGCACTGACCTTGCGTTCCGAGAGAGGCTTGAGAGCGATGTAAATGGACCCACTGTTGGTCGCGCTACTACCGCCGGTAAACCCAATGACGTTCGCGACGGCAGGATCTTTCTTGATCACGCCGACGATCTGTTGAACGGAATCATTCATCGCAAAGAAGGACGAATCCTGCGGTCCTTGTACTCCGCCGGATATCGCGCCCGTATCCTGCTGCGGGAAAAAGCCCTTCGGTATTTTGATGATCACTACCACATTGAGCACAATGGTAATGAAGAGCACAATCAGTGTGAGTGCCGGATGGTCCAATACCCAATGCAGACTGTGCCGGTACATCGCTAGCACCCAGTCAAAAACATGTTCGGTGGCCATGTAGACGCGGCCGTGCTTTTCCTGGCGCTCGTTCTTCAACAGGTAGGCGCACATCATCGGCGTCGTGGTCAGCGAGATGATCATGGACACGAAAACGGCGGTGGAGAGGGTGACGGCAAACTCTCGGAAGAGACGGCCAACGATCCCGCCCATCATCAAAAGGGGGATAAAGACGGCGATCAGCGAAATGCTGATGGTGAAGACGGTAAAACCGATTTCCTCTGCACCTTTCAGAGCCGCGGCAAAGGGCCTCATACCGTCTTCCAGATGGCGGGCGATATTTTCCATCACCACAATGGCATCATCGACCACAAATCCCGTTGCAATGGTCATGGCCATCAGCGAGAGGTTGTCCAGGCTGTATCCGAACAGATACATCACGGCGAAGGTCCCGATTAGCGAGACCGGCACCGCTACCGCAGGAATGAGCGTGGCCCGGCCGTTGCGCAGAAAAACGTACACCACGCCAATGACGAGAGCGATGGAAATGAGCAGTGTCCTCTCCACGTCGCCAACAGAAGCGCGGATGGTGGTGGTGCGATCGAGGACGATGGTGGTCTCGATGCCCAGCGGAATGGTGGCTTGGATGAACGGAAGTTGCGACCGAATGCGGTCGACCGTGCCGATAATATTGGCGCCGGGTTGGCGGAAGATGATGATGGTGACTGCGCGCTTGCCGTTCAAATAGCCCGCGGCACGAACGTTAGCCACCGAGTCCGTTACCTCAGCGACATCGGACAGGTGGACAGCCGCGCCTTTGTTGTAACCGACGACGAGCGGTTTGTAGTCCGCAGCGTGCGAAATCTGGTCGTTGGCAAGGACGTCTGCGGTCACTATGCCATCGGAGATTTGGCCTTTGGCCAGGTCCGCGTTCTGCAGGCTCAGCACCGACTGCACGTTCGCCAGGGTAAGCCCATAGTTGGCCAACTGTGTGGGATTCACGTCCACACGCACGGAAGGCAGCGCGCCGCCTCCGGGAACGACCTGGCCTACACCCTGAATTTGCGACAACTTCTGCTGTATGACGGTGGACGCTTCGTCATAAAGTTTATCGGGACCGTACTTGTCCGAGGTAAGGCCGAGGATCATGATCGGAGAATCGGCGGGATTGACTTTGCGATAGGTTGGATTACCTGGCAGGTTGGCGGGCAGATAGGTTCGTGCCGCGTTAATGGCGGCCTCTACATCGCGCGCCGCGCCATCAATGTCGCGGCTGAGGTCAAACTGAATGGTGATCGATGTACTGCCGAGCGCGCTGGCGGAAGTCATCTCCGTCACACCGGCAATGTGACCGAACTGACGCTCCAAAGGGGTGGCGACGGACGACGCCATGATGTCGGCGCTGGCTCCCGGCAAGCCGGCACTGACTGAAATTGTGGGAAAGTCGACCTGCGGCAACGGCGAAACCGGCAGCACCTCAAACGCAATCGCCCCAGCAAGAGCGACTCCCACCGTGAGGAGCGTGGTAGCCACCGGCCGGTAGATGAAGGGCTTGGAGATATTCATGCAGGCCCTGCCAGTTCTGCGCCCCCGGTTTCCGGTTTGCGTGCTTTGCGCCCAAACCGCTGCGCCAGATTGTCAAAGAAGATGTAAATGACGGGTGTGGTGTACAGCGTGAGCGCCTGGCTCAGCAGCAGGCCGCCTACCATGGCGATGCCCAGCGGCCTCCGCAATTCGGAACCGAAACCAGTCCCGAGCGCCAGCGGTAACCCCGCCAACAGCGCGGCCATGGTGGTCATCATAATGGGGCGGAAGCGAAGCAGACAAGCCTCGTAAATTGCGTCGGTCGCGTTCTTCCCGTGCTGGCGCTCGCCTTCCAACGCGAAGTCGACCATCATAATGCCGTTCTTTTTCACGATACCGATCAGCAGGACGATGCCGATGATCGCCACCACGCTTAAATCCTGACGAAAAAGAATCAGCGCGAGGAAAGCGCCTACACCCGCCGACGGTAGCGTAGAAAGAATCGTAATCGGGTGGATGAAACTCTCATACAAGACACCCAGCACGATGTACACCGTGACCAGCGCGGCAAGAATAAGCAACGGCTCGTTGGCCAGCGAATTGGTGAAGGATGCCGCGGTACCCTGGAAGCCTGCCTGCAAGCTGGGAGGCATGTGCATGTCTTTCTGCACTTTGTCGACGGCTGTAATGGCGTTGCCCAGCGCCCCATTCGGCGCCAAATTGAACGACACGGTGATGGCAGGGAATTGCCCTTGGTGGCTAATGGAGAGCGGCTCAGTCGTCTGCTCAAAGTGTGAGAAAGCGCTCAGCGGCACGGCATTGCTGGTGACCGAACTGGTGGCGCCTGCGGAGTTCGCTCCGGTGCCCGAGGTCGAGGTGGCGCTCGACGAAAGCGCGTTCAGAGGAGGAGCAAGAGTATTTGCCGACGGGGTGTACCGCGCTGAACCCGTCACCGCATTCGATCCCGCGGAAGACGATCCGGAGGACGAGAAAGATGAGGATGCCCCGGCGCCGGTTGCTCCTGCGGACGCATTGGACTGGATGTAGAGATGGTTCAGCTTGTTGGGGTCGAGTTGAAACTGCGGCAAACTTTCGAGCACTACATGGTGTTGATTCACCTGGGTATACATCGTGCTAATCTGCCGCTGGCCGAAGGCGTCATAGAGCGTGTTATCGATGGTGGTGGGCGCGATACCAAGTCGCGAGGCCGTGACCCGGTCAATCATCAGAGATACCGCAAGCCCTCCGGTTTGTTGATCGGTGGCGACATCTTCCAGTTCCGGCAGTTGCTTCAGGTGAGCGACAAAGCGGTTGGTCCAGTCATTGAGTTCATTCGCATCGGGGTCTTCGAGGGTGTACTGGTATTGCGTGCGGCTCACGCGATCGTCGACAGTGATGTTCTGGACAGGCTGCATAAACAACTCAATTCCCTGAACCTGGTCCAGTTTTGACTTGAGCCGGCGGATTACGTCCGAAGCATTCATGCTGCGCTGGTTGAGCGGTTTTAGATTGATCGATATTCTGCCGCTGTTCGTCGTCGTGTTGGTGCCGTCCGCGCCGATAAACGACGAAAGGCTTGCGACGGCGGGGTCATCCAGAATGACCTTTGCCAGCTCCAGCTGTTTTGCGGCCATGGCCTTTGAGCCAATCGTCTGCGGTGCCTGCGATATGCCCTGGATGACGCCCGTATCCTGTACGGGGAAGAATCCCTTGGGGATGATGATGTAGAGGAAAACTGTAAGCAGCAGGGTGGCCAGGGCGACGAAAAGCGTAATCGTCTGGTATCCAAGGACAAACTTGAGCGTCCGGCCATAGAACGCGATCATCCGCTCAAAAGCGCGTTCCGAGGCTTGATAGATGCGTCCCTGCTGTTCTTTCGGCTGGCGCCTCAGGATGCGCGCACTCATCATGGGGGTGAGCGTAAGAGAGACGACCGCCGACACGACGATGGTGACCGCGAGGGTCACCGCAAACTCGCGGAACAGGCGCCCCACCACGTCGCCCATGAATAACAGCGGAATCAGGACTGCGATCAGTGACACGGTCAGCGAGAGAATGGTGAAGCCGATTTGCTCCGCACCCTTGAGTGCTGCTTCCATGGGTGGATCGCCCGCTTCGATGTAGCGCGCGATGTTCTCGATCATGACGATGGCATCATCCACAACGAAACCGGTGGAGATGGTAAGTGCCATCAGCGATAAGTTATCCAGGCTGTAACCCAGCATGTACATCGCCGCAAAGGTGCCGATCAGGGACAGCGGCACTGCCACGCTCGGGATAATCGTGGCGTAGAGACTCCGCAGAAAAAGGAAGATGACCAGCACAACCAAACCGACCGTCAGCAACAATTCGAACTCAACGTCGGAAACCGATGCTTCGATGGAGGTTGTGAGATCGGTGAGGGTGGTCACCTGAATGCCGGTAGGCAGATTGGCCTCAAGCTGTGGCATGAGTTGCTTGATGCTCTTGACCACGCTGATGGTGTTGGCCCCAGGCTGACGTTGCACATTCAGGATGACCGCAGGGGTCTGATTCATCCACGCGGCCTGATTATTGTTCTCTACGCCATTCACGATGCGGGCTACGTCGGTCAGCATTACCGGCGCGCCGTTACGGTATGCAACTACAACCTGCCGATAGTCTTCGCTGGTGACCAGTTGGTCGTTGGCGTCGATCTGGTAGTCCTGGCTCGGCCCGTCGAAGTTCCCTTTGGCTGCGTTCACACTGGCCTGCGTCAGCGCCGTGCGCAAGTCTTCCATATTGATGCCGTACGACGACAGAGCCGTGGGGTTGGCCTGAATGCGGACCGCGGGTTTTTGACCGCCGCTAATGGTTACCAGGCCGACCCCGTTGAGCTGCGAAATCTTAGGTGCGAGACGCGTGTCCACAAGGTCTTCTACCTGAGAAAGCGGGATGGAACTGGAGGTAATGGCTAGGGTGAGCACCGGGGCATCGGCTGGGTTCGTCTTACTGTAAATCGGCGGCGCGGGCAGAATGGAGGGCAACAAACTCTGCGCGGCGTTGATGGCAGACTGCACTTCTTCTTCTGCTACATCAATGTTTAGAGTGAGGTTGAACTGCAGCACAATGACGGAAGTTCCGCCGGAACTGGTGGAGGTCATCTGGCTCAAACCTTGCAACTCCCCGAATTGGCGCTCCAGTGGCGCGGTTACGGTTGTGGCCATTACCGTGGGGCTTGCTCCTGGATAAAACGTGAGTACCTGAATGGTGGGATAGTCGACTTCCGGCAAGGCGGAGACCGGCAGTTGTGTATAGCCAACAATGCCGACCAAGAGGATTGCGGCCATCAGCAAAGAGGTCGCAACCGGCCGCAAGATAAACGGACGAGACGGACTCACGGGGCGCTGCTCCCGTTGGCGGTAGCTGGAGCAGGATTGGTCGAAGCTTTGTTCGAAATTACGACTGCGGTATTGTCCTGCAACTTATCGAAGCTGCTGTTGGCGACAACGTCTCCAGCATTGATGCCGTCAACCTGGGTAACACTGCCGTCTGTAATTCCCGGCTTTATGCTACGCATGTGAGCGAGATCGTTTTGGATCACATACACAAACGATGCCTGGCCATTTTGCTGAATGGCGGATGCGGGAATCAGCGTTACCCCCTGTAGTGTATTCACCAGCAAATGCGCGTTAACAAACTGGTTGGGGAAGAGTGCTTCATTCTTGTTGTCGAAGAGCGATCGCGCTTTTACTGTCCCTGTCGTAGTGTCAATCTGGTTGTCGAGCGTCAAAAGCTCCCCGCTTGCAATCTTGGTCTGCGCTGTGCGATCAAAGGCATCGACGGTGAGCTTTGCTTTCGCACGCAATCGAGCCTCAACCGGGCCGAGACTGTCTTCCGGTATGGTGAAGATGACGGTGATGGGTTCCAGCTGTGTGATGACGGCGAGGGTTACGGTTCCGGCGGACTGCACTACGTTGCCTGGATCCACCAGCCGTAAACCCACGCGCCCAGCAATGGGAGCCGTGATGTGGCAGTAGTCGACCTGAATCTGGTCAAATTGCACCGTACCCTGGTCGTTTTTGACTGTGCCCTCGTCCTGCAAGACGAGCTTTTCCTGGTCATCCAAAATTTGCTTGGCAATAGCGTTGCGCGCCCAAGCCGCACGGTAGCGTTCAAGGTCCATCTGTGCTTGGGCGAGTATGTTTTCGTCCCGCTCGAGCGCTCCTTGCGCCTGCAAGAGATTCGCTCGATAGGGGCGCGAATCGATGTCAACCAGGGGATCTCCCACACTCACCGGTTGGCCTTCTGTGTAATGCACCGCTATCACCAGGCCATTCACCTGGCTGGTAATCGAATCGGTGTAGACAGGGGTGACGGTGCCGATTGCGTCAAGGTAAACGCCGATGTCACCTTTCTTGGCCGTCGCGGTCGTAATTGTGATCTTTGCAGGTGCGGGGGTGACTTTTTTCGCGCTCTCGTAGTGGCGCCACACCAGCAAGACTGCAAGCGCCAAGACGAGCAACGACAGAATCCATATGACGACGCGCACGACTTTGTGTCGGTGGGATTCCGAACCGTGAGCCGTGAGTTGATGGCCAGGGTCGATGGTGGGACGCTCATTCGTGTCAGCGGTCAAAGGAAGCTCCTTCCCCGACTGAATCGTTGAAAATTATAGCCCAGGAGAAAGGCCCTAATGCGCAATAGCAACGCTCTACCATCATGTGTGGGAGTGGTTGCCAACGGCAATGTGGGCCGGTGCGCGGAAAGCGGTCAACGCCGTCACACACTCAGAACTGGAATTGGCACCGCGCAAATGATTGCGTAGCCGTGGATCCGCAGGTTACCGCCGTAGGGGTAGCACTCGGTAACCAGCAAATCTGCGTTTGTCTGCTTCGCAACCTGGCGCAGCACCTGAGGCACGTCACCACTGCCGATGAATACGTCCGCCTTGATGCCCGAGTCTCGTTGAAGCTTCGCGAGATGCTGGGAAGCATTGCCGACGAGCGCATCTTTGAACATCGGATTGACGTAGGTGCCGCCCGGCCCCCAAACTTCCACCGAGGTAGTGACGTGGGTGAGCGCAAGACGAGCGCCGAATTCGGCAGCTATTTGCGCAGCCCACGATACAGTTTTGTGACTACGAGGCCCGAGATCAACCGCGCACAGGACGTTACGGATCGCAAACTCGTGCTCTGGAGATTCTTTCACATGGGCGCCGGTCCATACCGGGCAGTCGGTTCCGTATAGTACTTTCGCTGTTACTGATCCCAGCAGAAACTGATCGAACGTGTAGCCATAGGACGGCATCATGATCAGGTCAGCTTTTTCCACCTGAGCCGTTTGCAAGATTGCCTGGGCTGGGTCGCCGTTGGCCAATACGCACCGGATGGCAAGACCGTCTAGCTCCCGTCCGAGGGATCGATCCAGGTTTTTCTCGGCCTCCGCAATGATCTCAGCGAGCATATCCCAACTACCGATCTCAGCGTCGTCCTCCGGCACACCGGCGGCATGGCTCCGCACCGTCGCGGCGTGCAGCATAACGATCTCAGAATGGAAATGGTGGGCCAATGTTGCAGCCTGATGCACCACGCCCAGCGAAGTATGGGGGAAATCTACCGAAAGAAGTATCTTCTCAATATTCAGCATCGCGCCGCCGGGGAATCAAAATGCCGCTGACCGTCTTCCTCAGGACGTGCCCAGTCTGGTTTGCAGTGTAACGCAACCTTCCTAGAACCGTTCAGATGGGAAACTGCACGCGGGAAGCTCCGTTGTTAAATGGGGCAATACGTTGTTCCGAAAAGCGTCACCGGATACTGGATCTTACTGCCGTACCAGAAACGCAATCCGAGGAAACATAAATCGTCCAGTTGCGTCGTCTACGTTTTGGTCACTGCCGTGTGTGGGGTATTTGTGGCCGTGTTAGCTAGTCGTGGAGCACGACGTTGAGAAGTGAACTGCGAACCTGCAATACATCGCCTGCCTGATAATCGACGAAACCCAATTCCCTGAACTTGTTCATGAAATGGCTAACCCGCGACCGAGTAGTGCCTATCATTTCTGCGAGGGTCTCTTGACTGATTCTGGGGATTACAGGTTCCGGCTTTCCGTCCTTGCCGAAGTGAGCAAGCAGGAGAAGGATGCGCGCGAGGCGTTTCTCACTCGAATTAAAAAGCTGGTCAACCAAATCCTCCTCGTGTCGGATGTTCCGTGCCAGCAAGAATGCCACGAACAGATCAGAAAACTCATGTTCCCGGCGAAGACGGGGCTCACATCGAATTCATAGTTTTTTAACACGCCCGTCGCAGTAGCCTCTTACGATGCGTGGGTGCACTTGTCGGCTGCACGGATCATCTCTGAGACCTTGGCGGATCGTATGAAACGATTGGGGTTTGATTTCCTTCGCACGCGATCACTGGCCTTCCGGATGCCCTCAGCCTTGTCTTGGCACTCGCGTTACTTCTCGAAATGAAAACAAAGCCTCCGTCACAGTTTAAGGAAGAAGGGCTGATGAAATCCGAAACGCGATCTCGCGACGTTAGCGCTGCGGTATACGGCGTTTTGGCGGTTTTGGTGAGTTGCTCGTTGCTGACCGCCCAGAACGTAGTCTTGACGGGTGCGCTTAGCGGACGGGTCACAGACCGCAGCGGAGCGGCGCTGCCGGGAGTGTCAGTAGTTTTGCGTAACCTCGCCACCGGCGTGAATCAGTCTGCCGAAACCAACCAGGCGGGGCTTTACCAGTTTCCAGCGCTCATGCCGGGAACCTATGCCATGACGGCCGGTCTCAAGGGGTTCCGCGATGTTCAGGTACTGGCGCAGGTTCGAGTAGGCAACACCACGTCGCAGGATTTCAAACTCCAAGTGGGAGCCAGCACGGATACGGTCAAGATCGTCGGCACGGCACCACTACTGCGGCCAGCTGAATCCTCCGCCAGCACGGTGCTGGAGCGATCGTTTATCGACGAATTGCCGCTGAACGGACGCCGCTACACCGACTTTACCGTGCTTACACCGAACACCAGTTACGACGGCGACACTGGGCTGGTAAGCATCGCCGGACAGCAGGGCGGGGAGGACTCAGGTTACGCCAACGGTAATGGCTCAAATGCTTTCACTGTCGATGGAAGCAACGCTACCAGCAACTACTTTGCCGATATTATTGGCCGTTATCGCATTCCGTATCTGTACGGTGAGGACGCGATCCAGGAGTTTCAGGTCTCAGTGAGCCCGTACTCGGCAGTCTATGGAGGCGGAGCGGGCTTCGTAAATGCGGTGACGCGGTCGGGAAGCAACGTGTTCCACGGCAGTGCCTTCTATTACAACCGGAACTCCGCGACGGGAGCCAATGACGCCCTCGACAAAGCCGCCGGCTTTCCGAAGCCCGAAGATGCCTTGCAGCAGTTCGGCGTCGGAGTAGGAGGGCCGATCGTTCGCAACCGTCTATGGTTCTTCGTGGATTATGAACAGCAACTACGGAACAATCCGATCTCCGTTATCAACCCAGCATTGGCGACAACGCCGGCAAACCTGGCTTCTTTTTTGACTGCCAATTTTGGAATCCCAGCCGGGACGACGCTTCCCGCGCCGAATGGACCTTTGCCCATACCGGGCAGCGACGTCGCGCCGGATCCGACTAATCCGGTATACCTCCAGCAGGTGTCAAACACGATCTACGCGCTCAACTCCAATCTCGGCAGCAAACCGAGAAAGCGCAACGATTGGGTGATTACGCCCCGGCTCGACTACCAGGCGACTCCGCAGGACGGTCTCTTTCTCAGCGTCAATTTCAACCGGTTCAACTCGCCAGGAGGCGTCATCACCGATCCTACCGTGGGTAACTATGGGACGCAGACGCTAGCCAACGCCTACGTGCACACCTTCGAGGCCAGCCTGGGATGGACGCACCCGTTCTCCTCAAGACTGCTGAACGAATTTCACGCCGCCACTTCGCAGGACAACCAGATATCGACCCCGACCGGGTTGGCTCCGAACACCCCCACTTTGATTCTGGATAGTCCGACCGCTTTCGTTCTGGGCAACGCCCCCTTCTCTGTGGGAAGGGTTTTTGAAAGACAGTGGTCGGTGGCCGACCGTGTCGATTACGTGATTGGGAAGCACACCTTGCAGTTCGGTTTCAACATGAGCCGGGCCCATGATTCGGACAACAACGATGGCGGCGCAGACCCAAATGAGGCGGTCGAGTTCGGGTCGTTCCTCGGCAGCTATGAATTTTCGAATCTGGAGGATTTTGCGCTCGGGCAATACAACCAGTTCAGCCAATCTTCGGGGAACCCGACTTTTTCGTTTAACGTGCCCTACTACGGGTTCTACGTGCAGGACACCTTTCGTGCTTTGCCAGACTTGACCTTGGAAATGGGCTTGCGTGAGGACTTTCAGGTTTATCCGCAGCCGGCGGAAAACCCGGCGTTCCCGCTCACGGGACAGTATCCGAATCAGTTTCGACGCCTGGGTCCGCGGCTGGGGTTTGCCTGGCAGCCGGCTTCGAGGACGGTGGTGCGCGGAGGCTTTGGCGATTTCTATACCAACATGAACGGGCTGAACTACCGCAACGCGGTTGTTTCGAACGGGCTGGCCTCACAGCAGTCTGCGGTGAATGCCAGTTACAACGGAGGTCTGCCCAACCAGCAAGTACCGACGTTCCCGAATATCCTCCCGAGCAATTCCCCTCTGTTCGCGGCTTCTCCAGACATTTCCCTGGTTTCTCCGCAGTTCCGTGTGCCCTATATATTGGAGGCGAGTTTGCAGATTGAGCGTGAGCTTTCCGAGAACACCACGGTGAGTATCGGCACCATGTGGAACCACGGTGTACACATCCTCTCGGGCAGTGCTTATGACGCGAACTTGAATCCGTTGCAGGGCACGACGACGTACATCGTCTGCCCGCCTAACGCAACTACTGCGCCCTGCAGTGGTCCGACCATCACTCTCCCGAACATGGACAACGGTCTGCTGACCGAAGGCCGCGTAAATCCAAACCTGGGGCAGATCAACGAACTGATCAGTCCCGCGCAAAACTATTACGACTCCTTCTTTGTGCAGGTCCAGCGCCGCATGTCTCACGGCCTTTCTTTGCAATTTTCTTATACGTTTGCCAAGAGCATCATGCTGGATGGGATGGACTTCAACAATCAGTTCGACTTCAGCAACACCCATGCCCCTTCACTGCTGGACCAACGCCATCGCATCAGCCTTGCCGGCGTTTACCGGCCTGGACTGGAAAAACTGACGAGTTCAGGCGCCGGCCGTGCGTTGCTCTCGGGGTGGATGCTCAGCAGTGTCATGGACTTCTCGGCAGGCCGGCCGTACGCGGCGCTGTTGAGTCCCGCGTGCACCAGTTCGACTTTGTCATTCACCAATTGCGACGGTGCCAACGGCAACCTGAATGACACCGCGTTTAATCAGGACACCGCCAACACCGCGGGAGGTATCAACGGCGCCGGCCCCACTCCCGGGATCGGCTTGAACTCGTTCTACGGCCCATGGCTCGAGAGAATCGATCTTGGACTCGCTCGCAGTTTTGAGATCAGGGAAGGCATGCAGTTGCAGCTTCAGGTTCAGGCTTTCAATCTTTTCAACCACGCCAACTACTATGTGCAGAACGGCGACGGAGTCAATTCGCTGCAATACAACCCGATCGGCAGCAACTGCGGTGATGGCGCAACGCTGAAGCAGACTTGCTATCTGGTACCCAATTCAGGCCCGGGGAATTTTGGAACGCTGCAGGAAATCAGCCCTAACGGCCTTCCACGCGTGGTGCAGTTTTCGGCACGCTTCACTTTCTAGGTTAGTTAGTCATGAGAATTCTGGTCATTGAAGATGAAGCCAAGACCGCCAAGTTCCTGAAGAAAGGACTTGGGGAGGCAGGTTTCGTCGTCGATCTCGCCGGAGATGGATTGGACGGGTTGCACCTCGCGCAAGAATTGCAATTCGATCTCGTCATTCTCGACGTGATGCTCCCAGGGCTGGATGGTTGGCAGGTTCTCACTCGCCTGCGCCAAGAAGGCCGGCGCGCGCTCGTGCTTTTTCTGACTGCTCGCGACGCTGTACACGAGCGGGTACGAGGGTTCGAGCTGGGGGCGGACGACTACCTGGTAAAGCCGTTCGCCTTTTCCGAATTGCTGGCACGTGTGCGATCGCTGCTGCGCCGCGGACCTCCGCGTACGCAAGAGACCCTTCGCCTGGGCGACCTTGAAATCGACATATTGCGCCAGCGTGCTACCCGCGCGGGTCAGCGCTTGGATCTGACTTCCAAAGAGTTCCTTCTCTTATCTCTGCTGGCGCGGCGCGCGGGCGAGGTGCTGTCGCGAACCCAGATCGCCGAAGCAGTCTGGGACATGAACTTCGACAGCGACACCAATGTCGTGGACGTCAATGTGCGAAGGCTGCGCAGCAAGGTCGACGATCCTTTCTCGCTCAAGTTGATCCACACCGTTCGGGGATCTGGCTATGTCCTGGAATCCGCCCAGTAGCCTCGCGCTGCCCTCACGCTTGTGGGGAACTTTAGCGTTCCGGCTAACGGCCGGCTACGCGCTTGCGGGTTTGTTTCTGGTGTTCTTCGCCACCGCCGGTCTTTATCTAGTGCTGGTGAGCGAACTGGAGAAAAGTACAGATTTGTTCCTCGCCGACAAGGTGCACGTGCTGCGCACCATGTTGCGGGAGAGACCCGACGACTGGGACGCACTGCGGGAGGAAGTTGAGCTGGAGTCGGCCGCGCGACGCTACGAGCAATTCTATATTCGCCTTCTGGATGAACGAAGCACACCACTGCTGATGACGCCAGGCATGGCGGATCAATTGGACCTCACGCAATTAGCCAGTCAAAGTCAAAGCCGCCCTGATCGTGCCCTTGGGCTGAGGGGCAGGGACGGTCGAGCCTTTCGCGTTACCAGCGCGTCCGCGCCCGTCGGTTCCCTTGGAACTCGAATTGACACCATTCAGATTGCCATTGATGTCTCGCAAAAAGAGGAGTTCCTGGCCAGATATCGGTTTTGGTTCTGGACCATTCTGCTGGCGACCTTCGCCATTTTTCCATTGGTCGGGTACCAGATTGCACGCCACGGTATTCGCCCGGTGGAGGAAATGGCGACGACCGCGCGCCACATCAGTTCGACCAACCTGCAGGAGCGCATTCGTCCGGAAGGATATCCCTTCGAGCTGGCATCCCTGGCCGGTACCTTCAATCAAATGCTGGACGGCTTGGAAGAGTCCTTTGAGCGCATTTCGAGATTCTCGGCGGACATTGCGCACGACCTGCGCACGCCGGTAAATAATATCCGCGGCGAGGCAGAAGTGTCCTTGGCCCGCGCGCGAAGCGCCGACGAATATCGCGATGTGATCGGGTCCTGCCTCGAAGAAGCCGTGCGACTATCGGATCTTATCGGCGACCTTTTATTTCTGGCGCGCGCCGAGAGCCCGTTAACCCATTTGCGCCGGGAGCGGGTGGATGTAGGCGAATTGCTGGGCGGAGTGCGTGAATACTACGAAGCCTCCGCGGCGGACGGCGGAGTCTCGCTCACCACTACCGTCGCCGACGAGCCGGTCATTGCCGAACTGGACCGCACGCTCTTGCAGAGGGCAGTGGGCAACCTGGTCTCGAACGCTCTGGCGCACACCCCACCGGGCGGAGCCGTCGTCTTGGGGACGGGCCTTGACCGTTCGAACAAGGATTCTTCGAACACTGACTCTTCGAACAAGGATTTCTCCACGGTTCGCATCGAAGTCTCCGATACAGGAGTCGGCATTCCGGCGGAAGCCCTGCCGAGAGTTTTTGATCGCTTCTTCCGCGTCGACTCGTCGCGTTCCCAGGCTTCGGGCGGTACCGGCCTGGGGCTGGCGATTGTCCAGAGCATCGTGGAGCTTCACGGCGGCAATGCTGAGATCACCAGCCAACCGGGGCAGGGCACGCGGGTCACACTCCAGGTGCCGATTTCCCGCGCAAGATGACAATAAAGGATCACAGCATGTCCCTGTCTCCAAACCCGGCCGCACCGCAGCAGGTCGAGGATCTGCTTGTGTCGGCCGCTCAGTTGCTCAGGGCCGGGCGACCGGCCGATGCGATCGCACCGTTGCGTGATGCGGCGCTGCTGCAGCCGTCCAATTCTATTATTCAGCACGACCTCGGTCTCGCCTGCCTCGAAGTCGGCCGCGTGTCGGATGCCGTCGCGGCATTGCATCTGGCCATCGCCTGCAACCCGCGCTACGCCGATGCACATTTCCGCCTGGGAATCGCGTTGGAGAAGCTGGGCAACATGCGCGGCGCCCTCGCAGCGTACGACCGCGCCACCAAGCTGCTCCCATCCTTGACCCAGGCGTGGTTCCGCGCCGGCGCGCTGGTCTACACACTGGGCCATCGCGAGGAGGCGATCGGCTGTTTCCGGCGTGCGGCGGTGACCGGAGGTAGAAGCAGCTTCGGCCGCCTTGGTAAGGCGCGGGCACTGGTGATCGAAGATCGTAATCAGGATGCCGAACAGGTATTGCGAGAGACGCTGGTGGCCGATCCGAGTAACGCCATGGCGTACGATTTGCTGGGCAGCGTGCTCTCTGAACTTGGCCGTTTCGACGAGGCCCGCGCGTGCTTCGAACGCACGATCGCGATCGCGCCGATGCTGGCGGGAAGCTACTATGATCTGGTCCGCTGCCGCCCGGTCACGAGCGCTGACAATGGTCTGCTTCAAGCGATGCAGGCCGCCCTGGCCACTCCGGGACTGGAAGCGCAGCATCGGCTGCGGCTTCACCTCGCGATTGGCAAGGCGGCGGAGGATCTTGGCGACTACGGCTTGGCCATGCAGCATTTCGACGCCGCAGATGGCGTGCGGCGCTGCTCTGCGCCGTTCGATTCAGCCGCGTTCTCCATCGAGACCGACCGACTGATTGCCCGTTGCACGCCCGAATTCATCGCGCGGGCGCACGAACTCGGTAGCGGCGATGCGACACCGGTGCTGATCATCGGTATGCCGCGGTCCGGCACAACTCTGGTCGAGCAGATCGTCTCCATGCATCCCGAGGTCGGGGCCGGTGGCGAGTTGAATTTCTGGAACGAGCGCGGGGCGGCGTGGCTCGGCTCCTCGGTCGGCGATGAGAAGCAGTTTGTCGCCAAGGCGGCGGTAAAGTATCTCGGCGTGTTACGCGCAATCGCGCCTAGGGCGGGGCGAGTGACCGACAAGATGCCCTTCAACTTCCTCTGGGCCGGGCTGATCCACCTGGTATTCCCGCGAGCCACCATCATCCATTGCCGCCGCGCCGCAGTCGACACGGCGCTGTCGATCCATCAAACTTTTTTCCATCCCGCCCTGGCGTTTCCGACCGGAGGCGCCCAGTTGGTCGCGTATTTCCGCAGCTACCAGCGGCTCGTCGACCATTGGCGGAGCGTGCTTCCGGCGGACCGCTACATCGAAGTCGATTACGAGGAACTGACCCGTGCACCCGAACCAGCCATCCGGCGGATCATCGCCGCCTGCGGCCTGGCATGGCACGACGCGTGTCTGCGGCCCGAATCCAACCCGCGGGCGGTGAAGACTCCCAGCAAGTGGCAGACCCGGCAACCGATCTATCGGACTTCGGTCGAGCGTTGGCGGCGGTATGAACCTTGGCTGGGTCCCTTGCGCACGCTGGTGGAGGACGGGACGGAAACGGACCTGGATAGTGCCCGATCATGATAGGGCTGAAGCAGGCCGGCTCAATGGAAGGCTCCACTCATAGTCCACGCCGATGACTTCAGTAACATTTGCCTGATGCTCTGGGCATCTTGGCGCGGGCCACTCATTGCATCGACAATATCTTCATTATGCGGGAATATATCTGCGAAGCGTGGGACGGTAGCGAACGTAAGACACTCCAATATCTTGGTCTGTTTTGCTTTTTGGCCGTCCCCTACGCGGTTTGTCTTGGGATGCACCTCGGTGTGCTCCACACCGGGTCCGACCAACTTGCCAAGATTTGCTTTATCTCGGCATTACCGTTCGCTGTTTTGGCCTACTCGGATAACTCCTGGTCCTCGAATGACGCCGGTCCAGTCTGCTTGGCGGCATGGGTCGCTGTGTGTGTCGCTTTTTCCTTCAAATGTACGATATGTGTAATTGGACTGGCCGTCACCTTTTTCCCCTTCATCCTTTCCGCACTCCTCGCGCACGGACTTGGCGCAACCTGCCGGTTCTTTAAGGACCGCATTCGCGGTCACGTCGCCGACTGACGCTCTTCGAAGGAAAACTGTCCCTGAGTTTGTTAGCGCCTACAGATTTTCCTGGATGAAGCGGGGACTGAGGTGAACGTCGAGTTGGATTAGCGGCGAGTCGCCAACCGTCTTGAAGCTATGGATCTCGCCGGCCTTAATGACAAAGACGTCTCCAGCGCCGCCCTCGAAAGTCTTGCCGTTCACCGTCCACACTCCCCGGCCTTCACGGATGAACTGGATCTCGTCATAGGGGTGCCGGTGCGGACCCGGTCCTGAACCTGGTTTCCCATGGAACAGGAATACCGACACACCAGTGTCGCCCTGCTCAGCTCCAATAAACTCATGGGAACTACCGACAAAGGGCAGATTCTCTTGGCGAACGTGATGCATCTCTCATGATCCTCCTGCCGGAATTTGATGAGCGCTGCCCCGGTCTGGCTGCGTGAATACTAATGAGCGGGCGGCGATGTTTCGAACAGTTATCGACCCCTGAAAAAGCCGAACCTCGCGGACGACAGGACTTCTAGACCAAGATTACAAAAATGTAACCTCAGCGTCATCTTGGCGTCTCTTTCTCAAAACTACACTGATCGCCTCAGCCCACTAAGTGCTTGCGCCAAGCCCTGCTGGAGATTGAGGAACAAGATAAGCACCGCTACGGAGCCCCTTCTGTGAGCCCTGCGTGATGAAGAAAATCCAAAGAGGAGAACGGTACATGTCTCGAAAACAATCCAAGTTTCGAAAAATGTTTCGAATCAAGTCTCGAAATAAGTCTCGTACCAACCATTTGCGTCCGCTCGCCGGCCTGCTGGCGGTGGGACTGGGCGTTCCCGGGGTCGCGGCTGCTCAGAACAACCAGTATTACCCGACTTACTTCACCGGCCCGCAGCCGAACGGCTCGTGGGTCGTCAGTTCTGGCCAAATCATCAACCCGGCCGGTACGCAAGTCAACCTCGGCATCCGGGTCCGCGCAAAGGCCATCGCGCTCAACCCCAATCTCAGCACTCACACCGCCGCCGTCCTCACCCTGGGCACGTCGTCGAGCGATGGCAACGGAGCCGTCGAGGTGTTCGACACCAAGACCGGCGTTGTCGTGCAGAACTACATCCCGGCCGGAGGAAACGATCCCAGCGGCAGCTATAGCGGCATAGCCTATTCGGCGGACGGCAAGCACCTGGTGTTCAGCCAGGACAGCAGCAATGTCACCGTCGCTAACGTCACTGCGACGGGCTTGCTGGAAGACGACGCCCAGATCAGCGTTCCGCCGAACAATTCTTTCATCGTCTGCTTTCCTAACAGCCCTCCGGGCTCTTATGACAACCCCTGCGGCTCGTTCTACACCCCGAGCACTTCTTATCCCGGCGGCGTCGCGATCTCACAGGATGGCAGCAGCGCCTACGCCCTGCTAAACCAGAACGATACGCTCACGCAGATCAACCTGACCACCAACCAGCAGGGTACGCAGATCCGCGTTGGCAACGCGCCCCACAGCATCTTGATCAACAGCAACGGCACGACCGCCTACGTCAGCAACGAGGGAGGCCGGGCCGCTACGGAGTCGGATTTCCAGATATACTCCGCCGGCACTGAAATCGTCGCCGATCCCGTGGTTGGCGCCGCGGTCACCGGTACCGTTTCTGTGGTTGATCTGCCCTCGATGACGGTCACTGCCACCATTTCGACCGGTCTGCACCCGACCGGAATGGCGTTCTACGGACAGTACCTGTTGGTTGCCAATACCTATAGCGACACGATCTCGGTGATCGACACCACTGCCAACGCGGTGGTGCGGACGATCAGCCTCGGGCTACCGATCGGAGTGCCTGGCTCAGGCCAACCGGCCTATGGCGCTGCGCCGAACTCGATCGCCGTCGACGCCGGGAAAGGCATTGCCTATGTCGCCCTTTACAATGCCAACTCGGTCGCGGTGGTCAACCTCAAGAGCAACGCGAACGAGCCCGTCCTGGGCTTGATCCCGGTAGCCTATGCGCCGGCCTCGGTCGTGCTGGACGCGGCCCAAAACGCGCTCCTCGTTGCCAACGACAAGGGCATCGGCACGCGTGATTCATTCGAGTGCGACCACGGCGTCTGCGGCTACAATACCCACCAGGATAATGGCACCGTTAGCATCGTCCCGGTGCCGAATAGCGAGACCCTGCAGGCCATGACGCAGCAGGTTTACGATTACAACCACTGGAACCTGACGAAAAATATCCAGTCGGCCAGCGGTGGAAATCCGAAGACCAAACCGGTCGCGATCCCGGCCAAGATCGGCGATCCCTCGCTGATCAAGCACGTGTTCCTGATCATCCGTGAAAACCGCACCTATGATCAGATGCTGGGCGACGTGGCCGCCGGCAATGGCGACCCCTCCATGGCAGTGTTCGGCTTCGATCCCCCGACTTACCTGGACACGCCGAACGCGCACAACCTAGTGACGCGCTTCCCTCTCTTGGACAATTTCTACAACCCCAGCCGCCAGTCGGCTGACGGTCACCAGTGGATCCAAGAGGGCATGGCGCTCTACGCCGACGACATCCAGTCGCCGGACTGGGTCCGCAGCTATCCCGGCGGGAACGCCGGCGATGCACTCGCCTATCAGAACAAGGGCTTCTTGTTCTCAGAAGCGGCGGCCGCCGGTCTGCCGGTGAAGATCTACGGCGAATACGTCGAGTACGATACGTTCCTACAGCCAGGCGGGTCGACCCAGGAGCCGACGTGGAGCCAATTCTACGCCGACTCGCAATGCTTCGAGGGAGGGCCCGATTGCGGACCGCCTGGGACCCAGGGCGAGACGACGCTCTATTATCAGAACACGGTCCTGGCTCACTCCTCTATACCGGCCGTGTACAACCACCTGATTCCGAACTTCCCGCAGTTCGACCTGGGCATCCCCGATCAGTTCCGTGTCGATCTGTGGCTGCAGGACTTCAACAATGACGTCAATGCCGGTACGGTACCAGCATTGAGCATCCTGTGGATCATGGACGACCACACCGGCGGCCCGCCGACCCCGGACGCCGAACAGGCCGATAACGACCTGGCCGTTGGGCGCATTATCGACTACATCACCCACAGCAACGTGTGGGCCACGTCGGCGATCTTCATTGAGGAAGACGACGCGCAGAACGGCGTCGACCACATTGACGGTCATCGCAGCCCAGGCTACATCGTCAGCCCATACGCCGTGCAGTATGGAAACACCGACCACACTTACTACACTCAGGTCAACATGACTCGGACGATCGAGCAAATCCTCGGTCTGCCGCCCATGAACCAGTTCGATCTCGTCGCGTCGGCGATGAGGACGGATTTCACCAACACTCCGCCCCAGGAGAACTTCCAGCCATGGACGCACCTGGCGACCCAGGTTCCCCTGAACCAGGGCGTTGACGCGAACCAAGTCAACCCGAAGGACAGCCCAAAGGCCAAGGCCCTGAGGGCGGCGTGGCTCCAGAAGAAGGCGCAGATCTTCGCCGGCAAACTGACCAAGCCCGACTCCGAAGACCCGGACACCGTCAACCATCTGAACTGGTACATGGCCACCGGGTTTACGCGGCCCTATCCTGGCGAGAGCAAGGTTCGGCCCCCGAGCGAATTCAATAGACCGGCACCTACCAAGGTTGACGACGACGACTAAAATACGTTTCGACTGCAACGGCCCTCTCCCCGACCGGGGAGAGGGTTTTTTCACGCCTCCCTTTACCTACTCGGGTTCGAATCCCACTCTCGCCGCCAGTTTTTCGGCGCTCCATCGTCCAAGATCGTAAGGGTTTAGGTTGTGCTTCTCCCATTTCAGCTCGCTGCGCTTGCGGAATTTGGGGCATGAGGCTACGGCGTAATGTGAAACACCGTCCCGAGACCGTCGAAGCCGCCCATTCCCATGCTGCCGTAGACATCGCCCGCCGAGCCCAAAACGATGCCCGCCGGGAAAAATCCGTCTTCATTCACGCCGGCTGCTTGCAGCTGAAAATCGAATAGGTCGGTATAGTTTTCTGCGGTATCAATTCTGAACAAGCATCCGGTGCCATTGGCGCCCCCGAATTGCTGGGCGCCGTATAAGTTGCCTTTCGAGTCTCTCGCCAGGAGGTTGGCATAATATGCGCCGGAGCCGGGAAGCGTCGGCGGACGGGTAAACAGCACGCTGAAGTTATTGGTCTTGGTGTCCAGCTTGAAAATGGTCCCGTAGCCCAATGGGTTGCCCTGGAGATTTCCGCCCCCGGTTGCAATGCCATAGAGGTTGCCTTCGGAGTCGATAATTACGCCCAGCGGGCCTGAGCCATCTGCTTGCCCGGTGAAGGTGTAGAGCACGCTGAAGTTGCCGTGCACATCCACCTTGAAGATAGTTCCGCAGCCGGGCTCATTGTGACCGTTGCCGACTGCCCGGCAGCTGCGAATGCCGCCAAAGACGGCAGCGCCGTAGAAGTTGCCTTTGGAGTCCCGCACCAGTCCGCTCTGGGGATACATTCCGTCGGTTCCGGTAAAGTTGTGAACGATGCTGGCCTTGCCGTCTGAGGTCATCACAAACAGAGTCCCACAGCCCAGCTCATTGTGGTCCCAGCCGCAATTGGGTGTGCCCCCGTAGGGGGTCATGCCGTAGAGGTTGCCCTTCGCATCCACGACGACAGGAGCATTCAGGGAGCCCTCTGGGGCGGGGTATGAGGTCTCCTGCCCCTCCGGAGTAAGCTTGAACACCACGGATTGGTTAAAGGTGCCCAGGCCCTGAGTAGTGCCATAAAGATTGCCTTCAGCATCCCGCGCCAAGGCCGCAAGCGGATATCCGCCATTGGGTCCGCCAGCGAAGTCGTAGAGCACGGTCTGGTTGCCAGCGGCGTCGATCTTGTACACCATTCCGCAACCGAAGAGGCAGTTGTTGAGGCCGCCGCCGCCAGCTTCGGCGGTACCGTATAGATTGCCTTCGGCGTCCCGGATCAGAGGACTAGGATTGGTGCCATCTGGCGAACCAGTAAACGTATGCAGAACTGTGTAGTCTTGCGCGTTCACCAGCGGCACCGAAAGTGCCGACAGCGTCAAGGCGAGTACCGTGGAAATCAGCATTCTTCTCATGGGTCTTCCCTCGGTCGATTGCAGCCACTCCAAGAGTGACCGTCGTGGCTACGACGGCGTCGTACACACTAACACCGCCCACCATGAAGTTGTCAAAAGCATGTCAAAAGAATGTAAAGGAGGTGACGACACCATGGCCGACAAAATGCGGCAAAATGCGGGGACAAAAAATGCAGGGACATGAAGCGCGCATGTAGAATCCCTGACTACCGGCAAAATGAAAGGTACATATGCTGCTGTCCCCGTCAAAGATCGCTGATCGAAGTGGTTGGGTGCGCACCGTGGCGAAATCGCTCTTTCACTTCAGCCTGGCCTGCCTGTGCCTGCAAGGCGTATGGGGCCCGGCAATTGCACAAGCCAAGCGCGCGCTTTCTTCGGGCGTTCCCATTGCGTTGCCATCGACCCCGTCCGTGGCCGCTCGTCTGGCCGCTCAAAACGCTCTGTTCAAGGAACAATTCGAAGATGACATGAGAGCTTCGCCGGAAAGCGAGACGGCCAGGGGAGATTACCGGGATAACGCAATGCTGGATGACTACTCTCTGGCCGCCAGCGTGAAACAGAACGCCGTCGATCGCGGGTATCGAGCGAAGCTTGAAGCCATTTCTACGGAGGGGTTTCCCGAACAGGATCGTCTCTCCCACGATCTGCTGCTTCACGTTCTGGATGATCGCATTGCGGACTACGCGCTGAAGGATTATGAGATGCCCATCTCGCAAATGCAGGGCATCCACAACAGCCTGGCGGATCTTCCGAACTCTGTGCCGCTCGACAGTGTCCAACACTACGAAGATTACATTGCCCGTCTCCACCAGATCCCCCGCGCCTTCGAACAAACCATCGACGCGCTCCGCCAAGGAGAGAAGGACGGATTGATGCCGGTGCGGGTTCTGCTGGAGCAAATCCCGGCGCAATGCGAAGGCACGATTACTGAAAATCCATTCGTGGCGCCCACCAAGAAGTTTCCTGCTTCCATCTCTGCGGAGGACCAGAAGCGATTGACGCAAGCGATCGAGCAGGCAGTGAACGCGGAGGTGCTGCCGGCTTATCATCGCTTTGCGGATTTCATCGCCAAGGATTACGCTCCGCATGGCCGCACCACGATCGGGTTGAACAGCTTGCCGGACGGCGCCCGCCGATACCAACAGGCCATTCGGGAACAAACGACCACAGATATGTCCCCGGCGGAGATTCATGGGCTTGGTCTCAGAGAGGTCGAACGAATCAATGGCCTGCTCACCAATCTTGCGGTCAAAGCAGGCTACAAAGACCTGAGCAGCTTTCGGGCCGCGCTCAATAGCGATCCTAAATACATACCGAAGTCTGCGGACCAGATCGTCGATGACTTCCGCCGTTATGTTGGGCAAATGCAACCACGCCTGCCCGAACTGTTCGGAGTGTTCCCGAAAACGCCGCTGACGGTGGAGGCTGCGCCTGCCTCGCAGCCTAATAATCCCACGCACTACATTTTCGGCACCGCGGATGGAACCAGGCCGGCACGCGTGGTGGTTGCGACTTCCAACTATGCCCATCGAAAACTGCTTCCCGACGAGACGCAGGCCTACCACGAAGGTATCCCCGGTCATCACATGCAGATTTCCATCCAGCAGCGGCTCACCGGCCTGCCGGAGTTTCGTCTTCATGTCGTCAACAATGCCTACGCCGAGGGCTGGGCCGTCTACGCGGAAGCGCTGGGTAAGGAGATCGGCTTTTTTCAGGATCCGGCCTCAGATTATGGACGCCTCAACCTGGAGTTAATGCGCGCGGTTCGTTTGGTGGTCGACACCGGCATTCACTCCGAGGGTTGGACCCGCGAACAGGCAGTGGCCTACTTCCGCGAAAGCGGCGCGGCCGACGAGCCTACGATGCAAGCGGAAGTTAACCGGTACATTGCATGGCCGGCTCAGGGCCTGAGCTACAAGATCGGTCAGCTGAAGATTCTTGATCTCCGCAATCGGGCAACGCAGAAGCTCGGTCCCCGTTTCGATATCCGAGCCTTCCATGATGAAATTCTCAGTGGAGGAAGCTTGCCGCTTGACATGCTGGAAGCCCGCGTCGATCACTGGATTGGAAGTCAGCTGGCAAGTGGCGCTGCCCCATGAAGGTCCGGAATCGGCAGCAAACAGGAATGGATGCTCACCCTCCCAGCCAAAATAGGGGAACCAGACCGAATGCGGCCAGGGTCGCCAGCAGCGCCAGGCTCTGCACGCCGGTCTTGCGGTCGGCCAAGCTATAGGCGTAAATCCCTTTCACGAGATTGTTACTGGCGGCGGCGATCAGAACTGCGGCCGCGGCAACCTTCAGAGGCGTGAGTGTACCCCCTGCCTGGGTCATCCCCAGGATGAAGGGATCTACGTCGGTAACACCCATGATGGCGGCCAGAGTGTTCACTCCTGCTCTTCCCAGATAAGTTACCGCCAACTGGGTGGCTACCAGCATTGCCAGAAACAAGGCAGCGAATAGAAACGCCGCCAACAGCTCGAGGGGATTCTTGGGTTCAAACTCCCGCTGTACCGGCTTAGTAGTGGTGTCAGCCCTGCGGGTCCAGAGCCAACCGACGCCAACCCCCAGACCGGCCAGCGCCAGAAAAGGGAGCGCGAGCAAAGACAGAAGTTGCCGGTTGAAAAGGGCGAGAAGCGCGACCAGGCGCAGGTACATCACGCCGGAAGCGATCAGGATGCCCCCGGCGAAGAGGTGGGGATGCGGTTCCCGAGAAGCGCGCCGCGCCACAACGACCGTAGTCACCGTCGATGAATACGCCCCGCCCAGCAACGCCGCCAGCACCACCCCGCCCTGTTCCTTGGTCAACTTCTGCAGAACATAGCTGCCGTATGAGATGGTGCTGACCGCAACTACGACGAGCCAGGTCTTGAAAGGGTTGATATGGAATCGGCTAAATTCCTGATTGGGCAATACCGGCAGGATGACGCCGGTCAAAAACAGAAACTTGGCAAAGGTGAGAATCTCTTGCGCGGCGATGCGAACCGCAAGTTTCTCAAGGGCTGCCTTGAGATCGAGTAACAGCAGGCTGGCAACGCTCAGCGTGGTAGCAACCCAAAAATGCCCGTAACAGACCAGCGCCCCCACCAGGAACGTAGTCAGGCCGGACATTTCTGAGGTGACACCGGCGGCTTCCTCAGAGGAAAGTTTGTGCCAGTAAGACAAGAGCAAGAATCCGGCAATCACCAGAAAGCCGACGGTGAGCGGCAGCAGTTGTGTGCCTGAAAGCAGAGCGATGGAATAGCCAATCAGGCCAATGAGCGGGAAGGTGCGCACTCCCCCGAAAGAGTACGACTTCATTGCCGCCTTATGCTCTTCCCGTTCCAGTCCTATCAGGAAAGACAAAAACAGGACCAGGACGATCTTTAGAGCCTCGGGAGGTAGTCGCTGGTAAAGTTCCAATAGAGTTGTGCCTCCGAATGGGCTCCTGCCCGGTAGGCTCGACCGCGCAACTGCGATCAATTGCCTACTGTACGTCCTCGGTATGCCCTGAAACCTATATTAAGCGCGCGTCCATTTTTTTGTTGGGCGGAATACACAGCGCCTGTAGGTTCCATTGCATCTGTGGTCATGGTTGCGTCCAGGAATCGGGATGGTGCAACCAACGTCCCTGGTTCGGTATCCTACTTCATAGGGGAAGCCCGTTACCGGGGTTATCTCTGGTCATTTTGGCCAGTACTGTATAATTCCACGAAGCAGGACTTATTGCTGACGGTTATATGCAATGGCTGAAGCATCGCCGGGTTGGTGAGCGCAGATGGCAGAGCGTAGTGATCGTGATTGCCATTTGCTCATTAACCGTGAGTGTTGCGACTCGTTTTGGGACACCGTGGCATTCTCAGTCTCACATCGCAAGATCGGCCGACCACCGGCCAGCCCAAGCCAACCGGCAGCACCTCAATAAAGATGCAACCCAGTGGATTGCTCCGAATGCCAGTTTCAGCATCCGGGCGACCGTGGTTGCCACCCATTTAGCTCCTGCAAGACCTCTACGCGTAACCCGCCTGTTTGATCAAAGTCTGTACAACCGACCCCCGCCGTCCTCTCCATTCCTCCTTTCGTAGTTTTTCCTGCACGTGTTCGCATTGGGCTTGACTGTTTTGCTGCGCGAGCGGCATGGTTGCCGTTTTGATGCCGTTTTGGCGATTCGGCTGATCCCAATGGAATAAAGTCAATCGAAAGTTCGTAGGAGAATTCGCATGGCTTTTGAGCCTGCTATACCTGTCGAGCATTTGGATGCTCTGCGACGTTTAGACACCTGCACGGTTTCGAATGCAATTGAGACTTTCCAGGTTCGACTGCGGAACGCGGGCTTCGCCGACTCCCGCGTCGGCTGCGTCTTCGAAGATCTTCCTCCCATGGTGGGCTACGCGGCTACGGCCCGCCTGCGCAGCGGCGAGCCTCCGATCGCGGGCTTTTACCACGATCGTACCGACTGGTGGAACAGCATTCTGCAAGTACCGGCGCCGCGAATTGCGGTGTTGGAGGACTTGGACGAACCGCCGGGCGTGGGAGCATTTCTCGGCGACATGCACGCCGCGATTCTGGGAGCGCTCGGTTGCGTCGGGTATGTGACGAATGGCGCGGTGCGGGAACTGCCGCGCGTAAGGGAAATGGGTTTGCAGCTATTTGCGGCAAATGTGGCGGTTTCCCATGCCTACGCCCACATCTTCGACTTTGGAGCGCCGGTCAAGGTGGGCGGATTGGAAGTGCGTCCCGGCGACCTGTTGCATGGAGACCGCCATGGGGTGTTGACGGTTCCCAAGAAGATTGCTTCGGAGATTCCCGCGGTTGCGGCGAAATTGCAGGCGGCTGAGCACAGGGTGATCGGCCTTTGCCGCTCCCAGGAGTTTTCCGTGGAGAAGTTACGGCGAGTGCTCGAGGAGTTAAGTTAGCTACAGATTGCTGGCCCAGATGCCAGAAAGGGCTGGTGTTCAAAAACTAATGAAACAACTTCACAAACGAGATGGCAAGCGAGCGGACACGTTGAACGCATTCAGTTACGGCGCCTTGGGTCTTGCCGTGATACTGGCGGTCGGATTGTCAGGATGCAGCGGTGGACGCAATCAGAAGGTGGAGGCAAGTCAACAGGGAATCACGGTCGGCGTGACTAGGGTAGTCAAGAAAACGTTGAGCCGGCAAATTACTTTGTCCTCCGAATTGGTGCCTTTTCAAGAGATCGACGTTTACGCAAAAGAGTCCGGCTACGTGCAGAAACTGGACGTCGATTACGGGACTCACGTAAAGGCGGGCCAGGTGATGGCCACGTTGGAGATTCCGGAGTTGCAGGCGCAGTTGCAGGAGGACCAAGCCGAGATCAAGAACGCGATGGATCAAGTGAGTCGTGCAGATCACGAACTTAAACGCTACGATGCGCAGTACAACGCGCTGCACCTCGAATACACGCGCTTGAACCAGGTCTTCGAAACGCAGCCCGGCATCGTCGCCCAGCAAGAGGTGGACGACGCCCAGGGGAAAGATCTGGCCGCGGCGTCGCAGGTTGACGCGGGGAAAGCCGCACTGGAAGCGGCTCAGAGCCAGTGGGCAGCGGCCAAGGCAAAATTGGTCCACGATCAGACGCTGTTCGACTATTCCAGGATTACTGCGCCGTTCTCAGGAGTAGTGACCGAACGCTACGCGAACCTGGGCACACTGGTGCAGGCGGGAACCAGTTCGAGCACGCAGGCCATGCCGATCGTCCGGCTTTCGCAGGATGACCTGTTCCGCTTAGTAATTCCGGTGCCGGAGTCTTATGTGCGTTACATACACATCGGCGATCCTGTCGATGTTCACGTGCCCTCCCTGAACCGGACTTTCCCTGGCAAAGTTGCGCGCTTCTCGGTGGATGTGAGGGAAGACACTCGCACCATGCACACCGAAGTGGATGTTCTGAATCCGGAACGCGTGCTGATGCCAGGTCTTTACGCCGAAGCCGAGCTCGGGCTCGACCAAAAAGACAACGTCCCGACGGTGCCCTTGCAGGCCTTGAATCATGAAGGGAACAAAACCTCGGTTCTGGTCGTGAACCCCGATGGACAACTGGAGAACCGCGCGGTGCAGGTCGGACTGCAAACGACCAGTGACACAGAAATCATTTCTGGATTAAGCGAAGGAGAGCAAGTCGTGGTGAGCGACCGCAGTGGGTTGAAAGCGGGTGAAAAGGTCCATGCGCAAGCCGTGGCGGTGATGCAGTACCAGGAGCAGAGCACACAGTAAAGGGGCAGTGCCCACCCTGTCGCAAAGAACGCGACAAGCAGGGGCACCCCGATGATTGGATAGGTTTATGCCAGGGTTTTCAATTCGCAATCCGTACTTCATCATCGTGATCGGCCTGGTGCTCCTGGTGATCGGCGTGACTAGCATCGCCCGGATGCCGATAGATCTGTTTCCTCCCATCAACCTGCCGGAGGTAGTGGTAGCCACCTTCTATTCCGGTATGCCACCGGAGGATGTCGAGACCGATATCACGGACCCGCTGGAGCGGTTCTTCACGCTAGCCGCGGGTGTTGATCACAGTGAGTCGCGATCCATGCTGGGGGTGAGCATCATCCGGGTGTACTTCCAGCCTGGGACGAACCCGGATGCCGATGTGACCGAGTTATCCAACCTGGCGCTGGCGGACTTGAAGCGGCTTCCGCCGGGAACTCTGCCGCCGGTGGTGTTGAAATTCGACGCCTCCAGCTTGCCGGTGGCGCTGGTTACAGTCAAGGGAGAAGGTCTCAACGAAACTCAACTCCACGATTACGCGCAGTTCCAGATTCGCAACCAGATCGCGGTAGTGCCCGGCGCGGAGATTCCGGGCGTGTTCGGCGGAACCTATCGTCAGATCATGGTCTATGTCGATCCGTACAAGTTGCTGTCCCGTCAACTGAGCCTGATGGACGTGGTGGGAGCAGTCAACGATGCCAACCTCATTCTGCCGGCCGGCGACGTCAAGATGGGGCCCTACGACTACTTCGTTTATTCCAACAGCCTGGTGGACAGCATGGACCAGTTGGGCCAGGTTCCGCTCAAGGTCAAAGGGCACTCCTGGGTGACGGTGAGCGACGTGGGAAAAGCTGAAGACGCCCACCAGATCCAAACTAACGTGGTGCGCATTGATGGGCAGAAATCCGTGTACATCCCCATCATGAAACAGGGCGGCGATACCAACACCATCGCGGTGGTGGACGGCCTGCGGGCGCTGACCAAGCATCTGTACGACATTCCCAAGCAGATGACCACCAGCATCGTGTTCGACCAGTCGGTGTACGTGAAGGAGGCAATCAACACGGTGTTACATGAGGGATTTCTGGGGCTGATTCTTACCAGCCTGATGATTCTCATGTTTCTGGGAAGCTTTCGCGCCACATCGGCAGTGCTGCTTTCCATTCCGTTGTCGGCGCTGGCCGCATTTGTGGTGCTGGCACTGATGGGCGGCACGGTCAACACGATGATCCTGGGTGGAATGGCGCTGGCTTTTTCGCGCGTGATTGACAACTCGGTTATCTCGTTGGAGAACATCTACCGTCACCTGGAAATGGGAGCCGTGCCCATGGTGGCTGCCGAGGTTGGCGGCGCGGAAGTGAACCTGGCGGTGCTGGCGGCAACGCTCGTGGATGTGGTCGATTTCTTTCCTGTGATTTTTCTTTACGGAGTGGCCAAGTTTCTTTTTTCTGCTTTGGCTTTGGCCTTCTGCCTGTCGCTGCTGGCGTCATTTGTCGTAGCCATGACCGTCATTCCTCTATTCTGCTCACGCTTCTTGAAGGCGGTGCCGCACGCCGCCGAGCATCGGCATGAAGAGTACGAGATTGAGCCGGAAAAGGCGGTAAGCCAAGCCTGGATGGACAGATTCAATGCTCGCTTCAACCGGATGTTCAACAAGATCCTGGACCATTACGAGCACTGGGTCAGGCGAGCGCTGCAACGCCCTGGCCTAACGGTGGCGGCGCTGAGCGGTGTGTTCGTGCTGAGCCTGGCGATTTATCCCCTGCTGGGATTGGCATTCTTCCCGAAGACCGATGCCGGCCAGTTCACCATCAACCTGAAAGTCCCGACCGGCAGCCGCATAGAAGTGACGGATGAATACGTCGCAAGAGTGGAAGACCTGATCCGCCATACGGTGGAACCGAAGGACCTGAAGCTAATCGTGTCGAATATAGGAGTGGTTCCGGATTTCTCTGCGTTGTACACCACCAACGCCGGTCCTTATACCGCGACGGTACAAGTGCAGCTTAATGACTCTCACCGCTTGAGCAGCTTCGACTACATGGACCGGGTTCAAAAACGGATGGCGGACCAGTTTCCCGACATCCGGACATTCTTCTCCAGTGGCTCGATGGTGGATGCGATTTTGAATAGTGGCATGCCGGCGCCGATTGACGTGCAAGTGAGCAGCCCGGATTTGCATCAGATTTATGGCATTGCGCAAAATTTGGCCACGCAGATTCGGCAAGTGCGTGGAGTGGGCCAGGTTTACATTCCGCAGGACATGAATTACCCGGGGCTGCGCCTCGATGTCGACCGTGTCCATGCGGGAGAGTTGGGCCTCACACAGAAAGACGTGGTGGACAACGTCATCACCGCGCTCAATTCCAACTACATGATTGCTCCCAATTACTGGGTGGATCGCAAGAGCGGCAACGATTATTACCTGACCGTGCAGTTCTTCGAGAAAGGTCCATCCGCCATTCACGACATGGCTGATCTGGGGCAGATTCCCTTGCGGGACCCGAGCGATGGAGCGGGCATGGGCTGCGGCCCGAGCGGTGCGGCCCGGGCGGGAAGCTCGTCGCCGGCGTGGGCCTGCGGTGGCCAGGGCAGAGCGATTACGGTGCTCAACAATGTGGTGAGCGTGAAACAGATCCAGACTCCGACCGAAGTCGACCATTATCAGATTCAACGAGCCATGGATGTCTACGTGACCCCGGCGGGAGAAGACCTGGGACGGGTTACGGACTCGATCCGCGAAATTCTTGCGAAAACGAATATTCCCGGCAATGTACGAGTGAACCTGCGCGGCATGGTGCAGGGGATGGAGGCATCGTTCAAGAGCTTTGGGCTCGGCTTCCTGATTTCCTTTGTCCTGCTGTTTCTGATTCTGACGGCGCAATTCAAGTCGTTCATCGATCCTTTTCTGATCATGCTCGCCATCCCCATGGGATTTATCGGTGTGCTGATCATCTTGCCGCTCACGCACAGCACATTGAACGTCATGTCACTGATGGGAGTGCTGATGCTGGTGGGCATCGCCGATTCCAACAGCATTCTGATCGTTGACTTTGCTCACAATCTGGAGCGGCAGGGCCTGTCACCGGCTGACGCCGTTGTCACGGCTTGTCGTGTGCGCCTGCGGCCGATCTTGATGACCTCGTTAGCGACCATTATCGGCATGATTCCCTTGGCGCTGAGATTGGGGACCGGAGCAGAACAGTACACGCCCATGGCCCGCGCCATCATTGGTGGTCTTACTTCGTCGGTGCTGTTGACCATTTTTATTGTGCCGGCGGCGTATTTGCTGGTCTACGGCCGCAAGCAGCCAGCCACAGAAACCCTGCCCACGGAGCCGGTTGAATGACAGAACGATTTATTCTCCCGGGTGACTGCGTGCCCCTTCGACAAGCTGGGGGTCGTGCTGTGCGAGGAGTTAGCAACTGGCACCAGGCGCTGATACTGGGCGCGGTTTTGTCGTTGACCATCAACGTTGCGACCCGCTATTGCCAGGTAACCAGCGCTGAGACTCAAACCCTCAAAGCGGCAAAGTCGTACTCCCTCGATGCCCAACGGCAGCATCTGCTGAATGACGGCTTTCACTGGTCAGCTCCCGCTGCCGCGTTAGTTTTGTTCAAGCCCACACAGGTGATTTCTGCGGTGTTGCCGGCTGTTTTCCCGGTTACTCGACGGCATGCAGAAGCCTGCTTGTACAACCGCCCCCCTCCCTCCTGCTGAGCCTCCCGGTTGTGAAGAATCGCGGACCGCTTCCACGGTGGAATCGCTGGTTCGCGAATCCCGGATTGCGGCATACCCTGCGATTTCAGCAGGCGGTTTGGTGGAGGAGATCATGAAAAGGAATCTTTGGATCGGGATTGCGGGGTTGGTGCTTCTGGCGCCAAGCCTCTACGCCTCTCAATACGTGCAAGGAACGGTTGTGCAGGTTCAGAAACGTAAAATTTATTCGCCGGAGTACACGATGGGAGGCAGCAATCCGTCGGATGCGCCGCTGACATCGCAGTACTACGCTTACGAGGTTTCTATACGCGTCGATTGCAAGACCTATGTCGGCCGATACGAAACACCGTTCAATTATCTGCCATCGGTCTTTACTGCGGATCGCCCGATCCAACTGCACCTAACCAAGCACGTCATGTACTTTGACCTGCCGTATGACCCGGACATGAGGATGGGCATTGTGCGCCGCAGTTCGGGCTGTGGCCAGACTCGCTAGTTGCGGCGGTTCGACGGAGGAGGGGCTCACTTCACAAATTAAAGCAGCCGAAAATGGGGCGTCATCCTGAGCGCAGCTGTTCTTCAGGCGGAGCGAAGGATCTCCCGCTCCTCAACATCGTGCTACTTGAGATCCCTCCGCCCGCTGGTGAAATCGCGGGCGTTCGCGATGACGCCATGTATGAGGCATAGAAAATTCAAATTGCGCCATTCCCGGGACGGGGAAGGCTCGATGGTGGAAAGAACAACGATTTCGTCTGGCTGCGTGAAAGTTGGAATTTCGACGAAGTGCGTCGAAAGAGGCAAATCCATGAAGCGACAACTTAAATATTGCGTGGCGTTTTTGTTGTTCCTGGCCATGCCCTCGTTTGCCCAGGTATCCATGAATATGCAAACGGCAGAAAGCCTTCCGCCGGCCCCGGTTGCACAAATTAGTCCGACGCAAGGGACCAGCAACACGTCGTTGAATGCGCAGGCATCGTACGCTCCCCAGGCCGCACCGGGACTGCCGATGTCCCTCACCTTGAAGCAAGCAGAAGCACTCGCGATCAAGAGCAATCCGCAGATCTCGGTTGCTCGACTGATCGCGCTTGCTTCCCAGCAGGTGACGCGGGAGGTCAGGTCGAACCTGTGGCCGACCGCGACGGGTGATCTCACCGGCGTAGATGCGCAATCCGGCAGCCGCATTACGGCCGGCATGCTGAACAACCCGACCATCTACGAACGTGCCGCCGCCGGGGTGATGGTCACGCAACTGATTACCGATTTTGGCCGCACCACGAATCTGGTCTCCAGTGCGAATTATGCAGCCAAGGCTGAGAACCAGAACGCCATGGCTACCAAGGAGCAAGTGCTCGTGGCTGTGGACAAAGCTTTTTACAACGCGCTGCAAGCGCAGGCGGTTCTGACCGTAGCACAGCAAACCGTAAATGAACGCCAGACCGTCACCAATCAGGCGGAGGCGCTTTTCAAGAACAAACTGAAATCCGAACTGGACTTTAGTTTTGCCAGTGTCAACCTGGCACAAGCTCAACTGCTGTTGCTGGACGCTCAGAACAACCAAAATGCCGCTTTCGCTACGCTATCCATGGTGCTCGGATTCTCGACTTTGCAGAACTTGCAGCTTCTGGAGGAAGCGAATCCGCTGACACCGCCGCCTGGCAATGTGGATGATTTGATTTCCCAGGCTTTTTCCGATCGTCCAGAAATACTTTCACTTCAGTTTCAGTACCAGTCTGCGAGGAAATTCCGAACCGCGGAGCGAGACCTGCTCTTCCCGAGTATCCGGGCCCTCGGGGCAGTGGGAGACACACCGGTAGGAAATGCAGCGGTCGCTCCGAATCCTGGCGCTCTCAGCAACACCTACGGCGCGGTCGGTGCGAACGTCGAAATCCCGCTGTTTAACGGTTTTCTGTATACGGCAAGAGCCCGTGAGGCGAACCTCAGAGCGCAAGCAACCGAGGAACGACTGCGCGACATGCGCAACCTGATTTCGCGCGATGTGCGCACCAGTTGGCTGAGTGCGAACACAGCGTACCAGCGGCTGGCAGTTACCCAGCAACTGCTGGAGCAGGCCAACCTGGCGTTGAGTCTTGCTCAATCCCGTTACAACCTCGGTCTGGGCTCGATTGTTGAATTGAGCCAGGCACAGCTTCAGCAGACGCAGGCCCAGATCACTAACGCACAGGCCGGCTATGACTACCGTCTGAGCTTGGCGGTTTTGACCTACGAGACCACGGGGATCTGACCGTGAATTCGTTTATTCGGCAAGTCTGGTTGCTGTACAGGAGGAAGCACACGGGATCATCGATTCGGGGGCGGCGCAGGAAAGAGCTACCACTCAGTACCCGCCAGGGGCTCATTCTAGTTTTTGGCATTGCCAGCTTCATGGGGTTTGTCTTTATCCTTATGTACTACATCTGGTTCGTTCCAATCGAGAAGTCAATGCAGTGATGCGGGTGTATAGGTGGTGGAATGCCGCCGGCTGCGCTGGTTTGAGGACTATACTGGGCCTTTCAGGCCTGAGATGGAATTGTCTGACGGAGGATAAGTATGAATCGCATGCTGATTGCAATGTCCCTGGGTGCGCTACTCGTGGCGAGCGCATCGGCGCAAACGTCATCTGCACCAGCTGGCGATAGCAACGGGCCGGTATCCAACATTGCAACCGTTCGCGGCTGCCTCGACGGTGAGCGAGGAAACTACATCGTGGTCGAAGATAACAGCGGCGCGGTTTATGTGCTGAAAGGTGTCGGTAACAAACTCGATCGTTATCTGCACCATGAGGTTGAAGTGAAGGGAAAAATGCTGCCCGGGACAATGAAGACCGGGGTACGGCCGGAGAAGGCCGGCAGTAATCCCAGCGATACCGTCCACGGGGTTGACGGGGTTCCGTTGCGGGTGGCCAACATCGAGACGGACGTGCGTACGATCTCGAAACACTGCAAAGCTGCTGACCAGGAGTAAAGACACACCTAAGAGTTTAGACGCGGGAACCCCAGAGACAGCGCTCGAGAATGAGGCCCGACAGCCCCATTTATCGGGGATCTGGGCGAGCTTGGATGGAGCACGGGGCGGATGCTAGACTGCGCAAATGGCTAACAAAAAGAAAACCAAGAAGCGACCGTCGAAGTCGAAGTCAAAGACCAAGAGAAGTGCCAGCAAGAAGGCCAAGACAATGAAGAAAGTGAAGCCTCCCAAGCTGGCGAAGAGGAAGCCTGCTGCGAAAAGGGCAGCCAAGAGGACGACAAAGAAACAAGCCGGGACGAGACGTGGGCGCGCGAATGCAAGATTCTCAACGAATCGGCCGGAAGTTCGTTCAGGCGGGCAAGCGGGAGACCTGCAGGGATTGTCGAGCGTTGAAAGTGCGGATTCGGAGAGTGTAGACGAGTTGCTCGAGGAAGGGAACGCGTTCGAGGCGGACGCGGTGAAGGGCGTGGAAGACGCCGGAGACTTCGATGAGAGGGAAGTCCATACCCACGAAGTTCCCGAGGATGACGTGCCTGAAGAATATCTGGATGAAGAGTAGGGAGTGGGCTTTGGTCGGCGCGGTCTAAGAGCGCCTCACCGCATGGGCGGCGGCGCGCGGGTTCGGCGTCTGGGCCAAGGAAGTTACCAGATCCCTGGTGACGCGTGCGGCCAGTTTGCGGTCGGCAAATTTCCTGGTTTCCGCGGCAAACCGCACCCGGGCACGGATCTGGTGCCGGGAAAGCAAACGTAGCAGGTGAGGGAAGAAGGACATCTCGCCCCAATAGCAGATATCGCTGGCGGCCGAGCCATCGGCCACGTCGTAGCTAATGTGGGCGGAGACGACGTTCGCGCCAGCCTTGGTGGCGGCGTCAAACAGTGCGGGACGGAAAGGCAGCACCTTGCTACCGTCAGAACTGGTGCCTTCGGGAAACAGCACCACCACCACGCCCTGCTCGAGGGCGTTTGACATTTCCGTATTGGCAGTATGGGCGGCGGAGGTGCGGGCGCGGTCCACGAACACCGTGCCAGACAGTTTCGCCATCAGCCCGAACAGCGGCCAGGAGCGCACTTCCTTCTTGGCCACAAACACGCAGGAATGCATGGCACTGAGAACCAGAATATCGAGATAGCCGAGATGATTGGCCACCAAGAGGCCGCGGGGAGGAAACTTACCGTCAGGTTCCAACTCAATACCCAGACGATGGATGGCCTTCGCACACCAGCGGTGCAGCCAGCAGGCACGTTCCGATGTGGATACTTTGCCCCGCAGCCGCAAGATAAGGAAGTGCGCGCAGCCTTGCAAGGCGGTAGAAATCAGGATGGCCAGCCGGAAAGCAGCCCGCAGGCTGTGGGCTGAATTGTGGCCGGACTTTGTGACAGCCGCGGAAGCCGTGTTCGTATCCTTTATTATGCGGTCGAGCATAGAGCGGGTCGACTGGTTCGAGTTCGCAATACCGGGCGGTTGCGCCGCATACGGGATCGGCAGAAACTCAGGTTATGGCTCTTGCGTAAGGAGACTGTACCACACATTGTGCGCCGGTCCACAAGGCGCCCACCCCGAGCTATGTTATGATGCGCGGCATTCCCAACATTTCTTCCACAGTGGGAGGCCAAAGTGGATTCGCTCACGAAGACACTGGTAATTCCAGCATCAAACAGTCTTTCCAAGCCCGCCTTGATTCGTGCTGCGGCGTTGATTTGTGTATTGGGGGCGGCGACAGCCTCACTTGGACAAGACAAGAATCCGTTTGCCGGGGATGCGGAGGCGGCGAAGCGCGGCGAATTCCACTTTCGCATCAATTGCGCCTTCTGCCACGGGTTGGGTGCGCGGGGTGGAGGACGCGGACCGGACCTTACACGGGCCCGCAAACGGCACGGGAATTCTGACGCAGAGATGTTTCAGACCATCAATCAGGGCGTGCCGGGAACGGCGATGCCTCCCAACGGGACGACGGGTCAAGGGGTGGGGATGACGGAAGAGGAAGTGTGGGACGTGATCACCTATATAAGAAGCGTCCAGGTGAAGGCGCCAGCCCAGCCCACGGGTGACGCGGTCCACGGCAAGCAGCTTTTTTATGGCGATGCCAACTGTTCCGGTTGTCACATGGTGGAAGGCAAGGGCGGAAGGCTGGGGCCGGATCTGACTGCGGTGGGTATGGCGCGGGCCACGGACGCGATCGTGGATTCGGTGCGCAATCCCAGCCGGAGACTGGCGCCGGGACTACTGGAAGCGACGAAGGAATTTCCGCAGGAATACGAGACGGTGACGGTGGTGACGGCGAAGGGGCAGGAAATCAAGGGCGTCACCATGAACGAGGACAATTTCAGTTTGCAGATGATGGATGCGAGCGAGCAGATTCACCTGTTCGAGAAGGACAAGCTGCGGTCGATCAAGAAGAGCCGGACATCGATGATGCCGATTTATGCCGCGACTCTGCTGAATGACAAAGACCTGCTGGATATCGTCGCCTTTTTGCAAAGTGTGGGTGGAAAATGAGGGCAGCCATGAAGAAACTGTTTCGGGCCTTACTAGTTTTCCTGGCGTCAGGCGGGCTCGCGCTCAGCGCCTGGGCGCAGGTGACTTCGACGCGGCTGCTGAACTCCTCGAAAGAACCGCAGAACTGGCTGACGTATTCCGGGGACTATCCCGGGCACCGCTTCAGTGGGCTGGATGAGATCAATACTCGGAATGTCAGATCGCTGGTGGCGAAGTGGGTTTATCAGACCGGAGCCACGGGAAAATTTGAAACCACACCGCTGGTGGTGGATGGCATTCTCTATGGCACCGCGCCGGACAACCGGGCGTTTGCTCTCGATGCCCGCACCGGGCGGCCGATCTGGCTGTATCAGCGGCAATTGCCGGCGGACATACGGCCGTGTTGCGGAAGAATCAATCGCGGCGTCGCCATCCTGGACAATAAGGTGTACATGGGGACGCTGGATGCGCATGTGATTGCGCTCGATGCCAAGACGGGCAGCGTGGTCTGGGACGTGGCGGCAGTCGATTACAAGCTCGGGTACAGTTTTACGCTGGCGCCGCTGGCGATGAAGAACCTGGTGGTGCTGGGAGTCTCTGGCGGTGAGTATGGCGTTCGTGGATTTATAGAGGCCTACGATGCCGAAACTGGAGAACGCAAATGGAAGTTCTACACCATCCCTGGGCCGGGGGAACCGGGACACGAGACGTGGGAAGGGGACTCGTGGAAGACCGGCGGCGCGCCGGCGTGGATTACGGGCACATACGATGCGGCCAAGAACGAGTTGCTGTGGCCGACGGGGAACCCGGCGCCATCGAATCGCGGCGAAGGACGCGCCGGGGACAATCGGTATAGCGATTCGTTGCTGGCCCTCGATGCTGACACGGGAAAGCTGAATTGGAGTTTTCAATTCACTCGGCACGATGAGCACGACTGGGATTCGACCCAGGTGCCGGTGATGATTGACGAGGGCGAGAGACATTGGATCGCGCAAGCGAATCGCAATGGGTACTTTTATGTTTTGGATCGTGCCACGGGCAAACTAATCCTGGCGAATCCGTTCGGCAAAGTGACATGGAGCAATAGTAAGGATGCCGAGGGCCGACCGGTAGCAGTGAAGGAGAGCACGCCGACTCTGGAAGGACGGCGGGTGTGTCCGGGCGCGGCCGGGGTGACGAATTGGGAGTCGCCGACATTCGACTCGCAGACGGGACTGTTTTACGTGAACGCGCGCGAGCAGTGCGATATATTTAGCACCGCGCCCCAGCCCTATGAAGCCGGACATGCGTACTACGGCAGCGCATACTTTCCGGCGGATGACACCGAGCCATTCTGGGGCGCGTTGCGCGCGATCGATCCGGCGAACGGACGGGTGAAATGGGAATTCAAATATCCGTCGCCGAGCTGGTCAGGCGTGTTATCAACCGCGGGAGGGTTGGTGTTTACCGGCGATTCAGAAGGGAATTTTGTGGCTCTGGATGCCGCCTCCGGCAAGGCTTTGTGGCACTTCCAGACTGGGTCGGCAGTTTACGCGGCGCCAATGGCATACGCGATTGACGGAAAACAGTATGTGGCAATTGCAGCGGGAAGTTCGCTGTACACGTTCGGGTTGCCGTAACCCGCCCGCGATTGTTGAGAACCAGTTCTCAGGCCTCAGTTCCCAGTTCTCAGATTGGAGATTGGGGCAAGCGAAAGTGGTGTGTGCGGGCTATACTTGGCCCGACGCTGCGGGCGACACGGCTAAGACATGAAAATTCTTCTGGTGGCTTGGCAACGCGACCGCACCTGGAAGATAGCATCCCATGCCCTGTGACTACGTGATTGACAAAGAACGGCGATTGGTACTCAGCAGTGCTTGGGATGTGTTTACGGCTGCGGAAGCACTGGACCACCAGAATCGGCTGAGAAGCGATGTCAACTTTGATCCAGACTTCGCCCAACTGCTGGACGGCACCAGAGTGACGAAAGTTGAGGCCACTCCGAGTGATGTGCAACTGTTGGCGGACAGAACCATATTTTCACCCTCGTCGCGGAGGGCATTTGTGACCTCTCGCACGGCAGTGTTCGGGGTGCTACGGATGTTTCAGGTTTACCGGGAACTGGCCGGGGCAGCCGAACAAATTAAAGTATTCCACGATATGCCCTCGGCTTTGGAGTGGCTGAATGAAGTGAAGATCCGCTAGCCGCAGAAGGGCTGCCCAGTCCAGTTTCCGGCAGAATTCACACAGGATTCATACTACGGTCACCTCACCGTAACACCGCCCAGACTACACTGCCGCACCGGGTGGCGCAGGCATAACCGCAGCCTTGGTGTCCCTTTGCGCCCGGCTAAAGCAATGAGGCAACTCATTTTTGTGGTCGACGGCGAAATTGAGGTTTGCCAGGTGGCGCGACAGTGCCTGGAAGAGGCCGGGTATGCGGTTCAGACGTTTTCCAGCGGCGATGTGATTGCTCAGGCGGAGGACGACCGTCCGCAATTGATGCTGATCTCATTGATGTTGCCGGAGGGCAGCGGGCTGACGCTGTGCCGTAGCATCCGCGAACATGCTTCATTGGCCAGGACGCCGGTGGTGTTCTTGCTGGCCGACGCGGTCGAGGAACATCGGATTCTGGCGCTCGAATGCGGAGGAGATGATTGCATCGTCAAGCCCTTCAGCCCCCGCGAACTGGTGGCCCGAGTCCAGGCGGTGTTGCGACGGCTCTCGCCAGTGGATGTGTTGCGAGACGCACAGACGGCCGAGCTGGTGATTGACAGTTGGGCGATGAAGGTGTCGGTTCGAGGCAGCGAGGTGCCGACCACCAGCCTGGAGTTCCGGTTGATTGAGTACCTGGCGCGGCATCGCGGCCAGGTGTTCACGCGCGACCTGTTGCTGGACGCGGTGTGGGGCGACATGCAGTTCGTGACTCCGCGCAGCGTGGATGCGTGTATCCGCCGCATTCGGGGAAAAATCGAGCCGGACCGGTCAAGGCCGACCTATCTGAAGACCATCCGTGGGGTGGGTTACCGGCTGGATGCTTTGGCCACCTGGCAATCTACCCCGAGCGAAGGATGTGACTGCATTGCCTGTACCAGCGCCGTCGGCGCCTCGCAGCTATCCTATGTGAGCAGCGCCAGGCGCAGAAGAAGTTCCGCCCAGGTCAAAAACTGAATTTCAATCCGAACTGCATGGTCCGCGGCCGGTGCGCCTCGAGGGGATGCAGAAAAGCGCTGCCCGCCAAGCAACTGGAATCACCCGCCGAATTGTCCACTCCGCCATAACAGTTCACCGTATTGTTGGCTTGGTTGCCGCGATCGGGATCGTAGATGATGAATTGCGTGTGGTTGAAAACGTTGAAGGTCTCGGCACGGAACTCCAGACTGCTGCCCTCGGTGATTTTGAAATGCTTGAGCAGTGCGACATCGAAGTTGAGCCGGCCGGGGTTATTTAGGAAGTTGCGGCCGGCATCGCCGAAGGTCAGCCCGGTGGGCGCGGCAAAAGCGGCGGGGTTCAGAAGCGCCGGGCCGATGCTCAACGGGTTCGTGCTTCCATAGGGCGCCTGCAAATGGGGATTTCCGATTACGTCCGGGTACGAGCCGGCGCCGGTGCCGTTGGCCACGCCGGCGTTGTCGAGCACCGAGATGCCGTTGGAACTGCCGCCATTGATCACACTGAACGGAGTTCCCGACTGCAGGGTGGTAATACCGGACAATTCCCAGCCCTCGATGAATTTGCGTCCGAAGGGAGAAGGATCGGGTAGCGTGGTGCTGGAGGGCGAGGCGTCGTAGTCGACATTGGAGAGCCAGTAGCGCAATCGGTTGACCACGGAATCAAGTTTGTACAAGTAACTGATGTTGAGCAAATGGCGTTGGTCGAAGTTCGAACTGGCTTTGTTGGAAGCGATGTCGAGGGCATTCACCAAAGTGGTGTCAGAGCGGTCGGAGGAATCGTCGATGGAATGGCTGTAGGAGTAGGAAACCCCCAGGGTCAAGGGGCCGGTGGAACGGCGCAGAGTCATTTGCATGGCGTTGTAGGTGGATGTGGCGACGTTCTGTAGCGAAAAGATTCTCCCCATGCCGGGGGCATAAGTTCGCAAGGAATTGGGATCAGGGACATCGATCCCGGGGGTTCCGAAGCAGGCGGCTTCCAGGTTGACGAAGGCGGGGTTGGTGGGAGCGACAGTGGCAGTGACGGGAGCTACTCCGGTGATGGGGTCCGGTTGTCCGAAGAGGGTGAATCCGGTCGTGGATTGGAAACTCTGGCAGTCCTGAATGGTGATGGGTTGCCCGGGCAGAAATGGGTTATTGCCTGGATTGGGAGCTAGTTGGTTGATTTGAAGATCGGTGGTGAGGTGGGTGCCCTTGCTGCCGACGTAGGCGATGGTGGCCACGGTGTTTTTCGAAAGTTCCCGTTGAACGCTGAAACTCCATTGCTGGACGTAGGGCCAAACCGCGTGGGTTGGAATGGCAGTCACGTTGAGCGGGAAGGCTCCGGTAGCCGGACAAGCACTGCTGGTTCCCGGCACCAGTCCGACGCCTCCGATGCATCCGTAGTCGTAGGGCCGATTCTCGGTCATATCGAGCACCATGGGCGCGCTGCCTTCGAGCGACCCGGTGTTGGCTTCGTTACCCGTCCCGTGGTGGAAGAACATTCCATATCCGCCGCGGATGGACATCTTTCCACTGCCGGTGGGATCCCACGCGAACCCGACCCGAGGCGCGGGATTGACGAAGTGGTTGGTCATACAGCCGGCGGGCACCCCGTTCACGCCGCATTGCACCAGGCCATTGGTGATGCGGGGATCGAGGTTGCTGAGATTCAGCGGGATCGGGGTGCAGTGTTGCCCGTTGGCATCACAGCTACCGGCGACGGCCAGGCCGCCGGTTTGAGTGTCGACGGTAGTAGTGGCTGCCAGCGCGGGGTTGAACGCTGAGGGCACCCAGTTGTACACATTGTTGTATTTCTCGTGCCACAGACCGAACAGGCTGAAGCGCAAGCCCAGGTTGAGGGTCAGGCGTGGCGTCGCACGCCAGTCGTCCTGGAAATAAGGTTCGATGACGTTGTAGCGATTGAAGTAGTCGTGCTGTGCGCTGTCCTGCTGAAAGTATTTGATGCCTCCCGACGCATTCGGCCGGAAGCTGCCGGGGCCGACCAGAAAATCGGCAAATGCATTTCCCAGGCTCAAAGAGCTGCTGATGTTGCTAAAACCCAGAATGCCTTGAACGTCTCCGGTGTTCGCGCCCACCGCCTGGTTGAGTTCGTTGCGCTGGGCGACGACCCACTGCACCCCCATTTGCAGGGTATGCTTGCCGATGACTTTGCTGAGGTCATCGCGGAAGTTGTAAGTGGGATTGGAGTGGTGCCAGGGCAGATATCCGGGGTCCACGGCAAAACCGTTTCCGCCGTAGGCGGCATTGGTGCCGCCGATGATGATTCCGGGCACCTTATTACCGAAGCCATTATTAAAAATGTAGCCCATGTTCAAGCCGGCCGGCCGCTGCCACTGCGCCCCGTTCGAATCGATGTTATTGAGGTTGATGTGGTCGGTGGTGTAGCTGAAGATGAATTCATTCAATAGCGACGGCGAAATGGTGTTAGTAAGGTGGGTCACCATGCTGAGTCCGGGTCCGGTGAACTGGCTTTGAACCGTCGGGAAACTGTTCTGGACGGTGCCCCACTGCGGGGTCAGGATGGTGGTGTCCCAGGAATCATGAATGTAGCGGAAGCTGAGCTTCATGGTGGAGGTGATGTTATGGTCGACCTTGAAGAGTTCCTGCCGCCAATAAGTGCTGGGAGAAACGTCGGCGTCGAAGCATGACCCCACGCTCGAATTGCAACCGCTGGTCGCATTGGGGAAAGGAATAATGTTGGTGCTCATGATGGCGGCTGCGTTGGGGTCGATAGGGATGATGTTCCCCGGGTAGGTTTGAAACTGATTGGCGGAGGAAGCAGGAATTCCCGGACAGTCGGGAAACTTGGCTCGGGAGAATGTTGTCTGGCCACCGGGAGTCGCACCGATGGGAGGGGTGACAAAGGGACACACGTCGCTGAAGTTTCCGCTCCGTTCTGCGGCCGAGGGTACGGCCTGATTGTAGGCCGTGGGAGTGCGCTCAAAGCGGAATTCCTCAGAGAAGAAGAAGAAGGTCTTGCCAGTTCCGTTGTAGACGTGGGGAATCACAACCGGGCCGCCCAGAGTGGCCCCGAAGTCATTCCTGCGGTAGAACGGGGCTTTTTTGGTCTGATCAAAGTAGTTGCGGGCATTGAAGAATTCGTTGCGGATGAATTCGTAGGCATTGCCGTGCAACTGATCGGTGCCCGACTTGGTCTCAGCCAGGACGGTGCCGGAGGCGGTACGGCCATACTGGGCGCCGTAGTTCGAAGTCAGAACCTGCACCTCGCTGAGAGCATCGAGACTGGGATAGACGATGAGTGTGCTTTGGCTGCCATTGAGTCCGGCGTTCAAGACGTCGCCCCCGTCGACGTTGAATGAGTTGTATTCGACGCGTCCGCCATTGACGCTGTAGCGAACACTGCCGAGGGCGCCCACCTTGGCTTCGTCCTGTCCCGTCTGGTTGCTCACGCCCGGCGTCAAGGCAATGAGCTGGGTGAAATTTCGCCCATTCAAGCCCAGGCTCACCAGTTCCTTCTGGGTGATAGTTCCCACGATCTGCGAGGTCTCAGTTTCGACCTGAGACACTTTTTGTCCCTCGACGTTGACCGAGGTGGTTTCACCGGCGGGTTCGAGGACGGCGTCCAGGGGAATGCTTTGTCCCGCGGTCAAGGAGATGCCATCGGCATGAAAGTCTTTGAACTTGGGAGCGGAGACGGTAACGCTGTAAGTACCGACAGGCAAGTGTTGGAGCGAGTATTCTCCGCCCTCGTTGGTGGTGGCGGTCTGGGTGGCGCCCGCGCTGTCACGAACCGTGATGGTCGCACCGGGAAGCACGGCGCCGGTCTGGTCGGTCACTGTGCCCGAAATGGAGTTTGGCGCTGGAGCCGCGTTGACCGCGGGGGAACTGGTCTGGACGGAAGCAGCTGCTGGCAAGTTCAGGAACACGGCAGCCCAACAGAGCAACACAGTCAGCAATCGCACAGAGTTCACCCTTCGCCTCGGAGTCAAAAGGAGCCACATGGTTACAGAGAACATGTGACGAAATAATGACGGCAAAGTTAATTTCCGATGAAAACCTGCGATCTATGACGGCTGCGATGGCCTGTGTGGCCGACAGGATTACGCGGCGCCCACCGGGTAGAGGCTTCCACTGGGCTGGCCTGAGAGCAGGAATTTTCACGTGATATTCACTTTGCGGTGGTTTTCCTGCAACAAATTTCAGCGATAGTTCCGGCGACTCATCCTGCGGTCTTCATAGTTCGTCTCTGGCGATGTTCGGTTTCAGGGCCGTGGCTGGAGTCGCTTTGACTGGGTAGTGGGCCACCTTGAGGCCAAGTCCTGGCGTGCGACGAAAAGTGCGCCCGCTGCAGCTCAAAACGGGGTGCTCCCCATAGCCGCGCAAATTTGCGCCACGAGGAAAACTGAAATGACGAAGCGAACGACAAAAATCACGACAGTGCTATCGCTAGCCCTGATCGTGTTCGCAGGAGTGAACTGTTTTGGCGCCACGACTGTGGTGCAGTTTAATGGTGCAGGCTCCACTGGCATGTTCAATCTGGCAGCGCTGGCTGCGGATTCGTCCTCAGCGTGCGGAACCAACATTTGGACCAAGAAAAACGGGGCCTCGGGAATCGACAGCCGCAGAAGCGACATTCCAGCCCAAACCGCAAACATCTGGATTGTGTGGGCCACAAACAGCAACGGTGTCGTTACCACCGTCTGCTCGTATCTCGCGGTCGATTCCGTCATTGGTAACCTTCTACTCTTTGCCCAGCCCACAGCGACCCTTTCCATCCCTTCGAGTGAAATCGGTGAGAGCGGGGACAACCTGATTCCAACCTTGACCGATGTCGCGCTGACTCAGGCTGTGTACAACGCGCTCAACAACCAGCCCTTCAGCGCAGCGCCCTCTGACATCCGCGCAGAAGACGCGCTTTTTGCCATGAACCGCGCTCTGGCGCCTTGGAGCAACGATCCTCACTGCACCGGCTTGGGATACACCGGTGACGGGCTTGTGGGTGTGCCGATCCTGAGTTCACAAAGCACCAAGCAGGTAACCCCCGTGGCCTTTGCCATCAGCGGTACCGATCCGTTTAACGGCACGCCGATTCCAGCCTGGTCTTCGTTGTCCGTCGGAGGGGAACCGATCGTGGTTTTTGTCAACACCACCGACACCTCGACCGCTGGTTTTGGAAGCTCCAACTTCACCAATGTGAATCGCTTTGTCCTATCCGATGTGCTCAATGGGACCCTCACTCGTACTCGCGACATCGCCAATGTGCCGGGACTGCCCTCGGTTGGAATGCACGTGTTCCTGCGTGAGCCGACTTCCGGAACCTACAATACGACCGAATTCAACATTCCTGGGGAAGTCGAGGTAGGCTCTTGCCAGGAACTCAATGTCAATCCCGCTACCGATAACCCGCTGAACCTGACTTACGCCAGCGGGGGTTCACGCCAGCGCGTGGTCGGCACCGGCGAAATGGTGAGCACGGTCGGCGCCACCACCGACGCCATCGGGTACGCTTTCTGGAGCACGGGCAACTTCGCCAAAGTCTTAACCACCACCAAGTATCTATCGGTGGATGGCGTCGATCCTCTCAACTATTCCTGGTACCAGAGTAAAGGAGCGCTCCCCAATTGCGTGGCCCCGTGCCCCGGACTGATTCCGTTCCCCAACATGCTGAACGGGTCGTATCCGGCATGGACGATTCTGCGGGTGCAGTGCTACACCACGAAGGGAGCCTGTCCGGCAGGAGTCACCAAGTTGGTTGCCGCAGCGCAGAAGAATGCAACCAAGGTTCCTGATCTGGTTCCGGTCAGTTCGATACAGGTATTCCGTTCTCACTTCGACCGTCCCCAGCAGCTTGGGGTAACTTCCAACGGCAACGCCGGCGAACCTCCTGAATCCGGCGGTGATGAAGGCGGCGCAGTATTCACCAAGAACGCCGATACCGATTTCCTCGCCGATACCGGGGTTCAATTGATCGAAATCAAACAGTAACGTGGATTGATTTGGTCTGCGGAGGCAGGGTGTCTGGTTGGGCAGCCTGCCTCCAGCTTCTTAGGTTTAACACTGCGGTGAGGTATGAGGTTCGTAGTAGAAGTTCCGGATCAGGAAGTGTTCGAGGCAGCGGAAAGGCCCGAAGACCTTGCCCGGGAAATCGCAGAAGTCATCACCAGCGAGATTTTTGATTTTAGCTCCGTGGCGGTGACGCCTGAAAGAGGTTCCTTGGAGCGGTTGGGCGTGCTCCCGGGGCCACATGCGGTCTGATCACAGCTTTTCGAAGAGAAAATAGGATGCAGAGTTCTTGGAGTAAACATCAGGCCCAGCGGCTTGCAATGCTGCTGCTGGTCTGCTGTGCACACCTTGAGGCAGGCTGGGCCCAAAAAACCGGCGCAACCGTCAAGCCGGCCCCGGGTCATGGCGGGACGGTGGAGGACTGGAGTTCGCTGTCACTGGCGGGCAGCGAATTGAAGCCCGAGACGCCAACTTTCGGAGAAAGGGACAATCTCCCAGGATTCACTCGGGAGCTCATTCAGGTGAAGTGGCGAGAGGGAGATCCCATTGACCTCTATGTCATCCGGCCGAAGTACGTGCCGAAGCCGCGGGTGATTCTATATCTTTACAGCTATCCCTCCGAAACCGCGCGCTTCCGTGACAACGATTATTGTGCGCGAATCACCTCCGGCGGAGTTGCGGCGGTCGGATTCGTCTCGGCCCTCACCGGCCATCGCTACACGATGCGGCCGATGAAGGAATGGTTTGTGAGTGAATTGCAGGAAGCTCTGGGCAAGTCGGTGCATGACATTCAGATGATCCTCAACTTTCTCTCCGCGCGTCAGGACTTGGATGTGAGCAACGTGGGCATGTTTGGGACGGGGTCTGGGGGAACGATCGCGATCCTGGCGGCTGCGATTGACCCGCGAATTAAGGCGATTGATGTCCTGAGTCCCTGGGGAGACTGGCCGGAGTGGATGGCCACATCTTCGATCATCCCGGAAAACGAGCGCCCCAACTACGTAAAGCCGGAATTCCTGAAGAAAGTTGCGCCACTGGATCCGGTGCAGTGGTTGCCGCAGGTGAAGGCAGAGCACGTCCGGATTCAGAACATCGCAGATGACAAGGTCACGCCAAAGGCGGTGCAGGCGCGAATTGAGTCCGCCGCCCCTGCCGGTGCCAAGGTGCAGCGCTACGAAAACGCGCGCCAGTTCTATGGCGCGGCGTCTGCGGGAAGAGTTTTCCAGTGGGTAAAGGACCAAATCCGCCAGATTCCCGAGACCAAGCCGGCAGTAGAAAACACGCGCAGGTTGGCGCCCACCGCACAGATCGCGGAGCGATATGATGACTAGAACTGGTAATCGGCGCGGCCGGATGCTGTGCCCTCCCCAAAGGTCACAACTGAGCTCCCGAATGTCCAAGCATCCGTGGCGGATTATTTTGGTCGCTGTCGGTCTGAGCATGATGGCCGTGGTTGTCAGCTGCGGGGGCGCCAGTTCCGCCCCGATCAGCGGCGCCAGCACCCTGGGCGGAGTCAGCGTAAGTATCGCGCCCGCCACCATGACCGTGTCTACGGGGACGACGCAGCCTTTTGCGGCTACTGTAAATGGATCCGGAGAGCAAACCGTGCAGTGGCAGGTCAACGGACTTCCTGGGGGCCAGGCAAGCATCGGGACGATCGACAGCTCGGGGAACTACACGGCGCCGCAGTTTGTACCTACACCTGCCAATGTGGTGATCACGGCAGTGGCCAATGCGGACAACAGCAAGCAGGGGAACGCAACGGTTACGATTACCGGCGCGTTGTTGCCGGCGAAGGTTTTCATGTCTCCGGCCGGGACAGCCTACGTGCAAGCCGGCACCGACCTTAAACTGGCGGGCGGCGTGACCGGTCCGGCCGACACGGAAGTGGTCTGGCAGGTCAATGGCATTGCGAATGGCAACTCCGCGGTGGGAACGATTGCTCCGGGCGCGAACAATACCGCGGTGTACACGGCCCCGGCGAAGGTTCCAAGTCCTGCGACAGTTACCATCCAGGCGGTGTCGCATGCCGAGCCGACGGTAATGACGACCTGTACCGTTACACTTTCCGCCCAGGCCCCCACGATCGCGACGGTCACCGTCATCCCGGTGGTGGCGGTGGTACAGGCGCAAACCAGCTTCACCTTCACGGCCGATGTGATCAATGCCAACGATAATTCGGTTTCCTGGGAAGTGACAGGAGAGGGTGGGAATCCGATTCTTGGCGGGTCGGAAGTCGATGGAACCATCGGCGCGGAGAGCGGCGATACGGGAGTCTACACGGCTCCGGCCCAGATCCCTCCCCTGGGAAGCGCGGTAGTCGTGACCGCAGTCTCCAACGCACAGCCGTCACGGAGTAGCGCTGCAAGCATTGCGATAAGCGGGTCGCCGGCCAACGGCATCACGGTTCAAGTCTCTGGTCAGGGTGATGTCCTGACCGGTGCTCCTGCACAATACACCGCAACGGTGGGGAATTCGAGTGTGCAAACCGTGATCTGGCAGGTTAACGGAATCACCGGGGGCAATTCGACCTACGGTACGATCGCCCAGGATCCCCTCATACCCGGCCAAGGCGACTATGTTGCGCCGGCGATCGCTCCCAAGCCCGCGGTTGTAGTCGTGGGCGCCGTGCCTACCGCCGATACGAAGATCGCGGCCACGCTTCCGGTGACCATAAGCGCTCCGAAAGTAAACGTTTCGGTAAGCTGCTATCCGACTGTATGCGTGAATGGAACGGAGCAAATAGGAGTCAATCAGATACAGCAGTTCCAACTGCAGGTCACGGGATTAGACGATCAAAACGGGAGCTGGTACGTTTGCGCCCAAAACTCGAACCCTGGAAACTGTGTTCTGGGCGGCAATGCCACGCTGGGCACGATTTCCCCTGATCAAGCATCGGATCTGGTGACCTACACCGCACCGGCCTCGGTCCCCAGTCCGGCGACCGTCATCATCAAGGCGATTCCAGAGGCGGACTCATCGCAGTTCGCGACGGCCACAGTCGTGATCAGCCTCAACGCGATCAGTGTGCAAATTTCTCCCCCCGGACCCCTGCAGGTACAAGCTGGCGAACTGGGAGGGCCGTTTACGGCAAACGTGATCGGTTCGACGGACCAGACCGTGTCATGGTACGTAAATAACATCCTCGACGGGAACTCGACGGTGGGCACGATGAATCAGGATAGCCAGAATTTGGATGAGGAGGACTATATTGCGCCGCTGATCATACCGAATCAGGCAACGGTTCTCATAACGGCCGTGCCGGAGGCCAATCCCGCGGTGGTATCGAACACCGTGCAGGTGACCATCATCCCGGTGCAGAACCAGATCACAATCTCGATTTCGCCGGATCCACCTCCGCCATTGCTGCCGGGGCAAAGCAACCCCAGCTTCGAGGCGGACGTGGAAAACACCCCGGACCAGATTGCCTATTGGACATTGTCGCCCACGAACGGAGGGGTTTGCACACAAGGTTTACCCACGCCGTGCGGAACCATCAGTCCCGCCACCACCAACGGCAAACCTACGACTTACACGGCACCCGACGTTCAGGGCCTTCCGGATCCCTACTATGTGAATATCACCGCGACGGCGGATGCGAATGCCTCGGTGAAAGCGACGGTTACCCAGGAAGTTACCAACAACGCCCAGGCATCGATTTCCATCTCTCCTTCTCAGCCTCAGGCCCAAGCGGGCTCAACCAATCTCGTCACCTTCGCAGTCACCGCGATTAACATCCCCGATTTCGCCGGGACGACGGTGGAGTGGGAGATGGGCTGCGACTCACTTGCGCCTCCAGGGAAGAACGGAAACGGCGAAAACTGCGGTCCCCAGCCCAATTTTGGGCAGTGCTACCCGGACGGGGGTGGGCCCGGGCTCATACACTATGACGGTGCCCATGGAGATACCAAGCTGTGCGGCAGCGGCAGCTTCTTTGCCAACGGCGGAGAGACCTTCACTTACCAGGCGCCGACGGTTCTCGGCAGCTTCTATATGGCGATCCAGCAGTGCGGCACTTTGCCGGGACAGACCGACGGCTTTGTCCCGATGACTGTGCAGGTTGACGAGGAAAACTGTCCGAACGGGGTTTGCCAAGCGACGGTGTGCGTTGACATTTCGCCGCCGGGGGCGAAGTAGGTGGCAGCCCGGCCTGGTTGAAGGCAACTAAGACTCATGACAAAAAGTGGCCTGTAGGCCGCGTCTGCGTGGCCCTGAGTCTCGAACAATGGGGTCAATCTGAATCATGGAACGCATGCCCTTGAAATATCCACAGCTTAAATAAGACGGGCGGTCTCAATTCATCCACCTTTAACAGTCACGTCAAACTCCTGCCACGTGGATTGTCTACTGTGATTGTTCCTCGGCTGAATGACATCTGTCGCAACGGAGCCCTCATACTGGCCGAAGGACGGAGGAAGAGATGTTGGAAAAACTGAGAGCATCAGCCGCCCCCAGGAAAATGCTGGCATCGCTAACAGCATTGATGATTGCCCTGGGACCGAGTGTTGCGCCCGCTTACGCCGCTTCAAGTCCGACGACCAAGACGGCGACACCCATCCAGCACCTGGTTGTGATCTTCCAGGAGAACGTTTCGTTTGACCATTATTTCGGGACCTACCCCAACGCCACCAACCCAGCCGGTGAGCCGAAATTCACGGCCCGTCTGGGAACGCCGACGGTAAATGGTTTCAGCAACGCGCTGCTGAACAACAACCCCAACCTCAACCCGGCCAACGGTACGGGCGCCACCAACCCCTTCCGTCTGGATCGTTCGCAGTCGGTGACTGCCGATCAGAACCATGACTACACCGCGGAACAGCAGTCTTTCGACATGGGCGCCATGGATCTGTTTCCGGAGTATGTCGGCACGCCTGGTCCGCCGCCGCAGGGTGGTGGAATTCTCAACACCAATGGCTTGAACCTGGGCTACTTTGACGGCAATACCACGACCGCGTTCTGGAACTACGCTCAACACTTTGCCATGAGTGACAACTCCTACAGCACCACCTTTGGTCCGTCGACACCCGGCGTGATCAACCTGGTTTCCGGCCAGACCAACGGAGTGACCACTGGAACCGGCGGCACCGTGGATGGCGGAGACGGATCGCTGACCGTCATCGGCGATCCCGATCCCCTCAACGACCTTTGCTCGGGCAGCAGCCAGGTGCAATTGGGCGGAAAGAACATCGGCGACCTGCTGAACGCAGCCGGCGTGACTTGGGGATCGTTCATGGGCGGGTTTAACCTGAACCTCAAGAATTCCAACGGAAGCACGGGCTGCAGCCGGAATTCGACGGGGCTCGCCGGCAACACTAACGACTACATCCCCCACCACTCCTTCTTCGGGTACTGGGCCTCCACCGCCAATCCGACCCATGCCCGGCCAAAGAGCCTCGCCGAAATCGGCAACAGCGGACCGGCGAACCACAACTACGACATTGATGATTTTGTCCATGCCGTGCAGGCGGGCAATTTCCCGGCAGTGAACTTCATCAAAAATATTGGGATTCAGGATGGACACGCGGGCTATTCCGATCCTCTGGACGAACAGACCGCCGTGGTTGAGCTGATCAACTTCCTGGAAGAGCAACCCACCTGGAGCAGCACTGCGGTAGTAATTCTCTATGACGACTCGGACGGCTGGTATGACCACCAGATGAGCCCGATCGTAAACCAGTCCACTGGCTCGGCAGACGCGCTAACCGGACCGAGCGCTTGCGGAACCGGTGGCCTCGAATTGCCCGGCATTGACCCCGGCAACGCGCACGCGCTGGGTCGTTGCGGCTACGGCCCGCGACAACCCCTCATCGTGGTTTCGCCTTGGGCGCTGGAAAACGCGGTTGACCACACGATAACCGACCAGACTTCGGTCATCCGTTTCATCGAAGACAACTGGCTCAACGGGCAACGCATTGGCGGCGGGTCGTTTGACGCCATCGCCAACTCCATCACCCAGATGTTCAACTTCAGCCAGATCAGGTCGGACGGAACCCTGATCCTCAGCCCCTCGACCGGACAGCAGATTCCGTAGTTGGGCGGAGTGAACCAGTTGTTGTACAGACGGGCATGCGAGCGTTAAGTTCGCATGCCTTGTTTTTGGTATGGTAGGGCTGCGAAAAAGTCAGATTTCTCGACCTGTCTTCGGAGCTTCGCGCCGGTAGATGGCTCGGAAACAAGTTGGAGGGGTTCAGTTGTCGATAACCCGCAGAAGATTCATGCAACACAGTGGAATTACCGCGGCGGCGTTGATGCTGCCGCAGATGGCGCATCGCCAGCCGCCGAAACTGGTCAAGCCGGTGCTGGATCCAGAAACGCTGGCCGCGTTTGTGGATCCTCTTCCCCTTCCCGGCGTGGCCCGTTCGACCGAACTGCGGCCCTGCCCTGACGATCCAAAATTAAAGATTCCTTACTACCGCCTGGCGATGCGGCAGTTTCAGGCCAAGGTCCATCGTGACATGAAGCCCACGCGGCTTTGGGGATTTGGGGCATCGTCTCCGGGGCCGACGCTGGAAACCGAGAGCGGCAAAGCCATGCTGGTGGAGTGGGCGAATGAGTTGCCGCCGCAGCATTTTCTACCCATTGATCACAGCATTCATGGTGCCGAGTCCGACAAACCGGACGTGCGCAGCGTGATTCACCTACACGGAGCGAAGGCGCCGCCGGAAAGCGATGGCTATCCAGAAAATTGGTATGTGCCGGGGAAATCCGCCACCTATTACTATCCCAACCAGCAGGACTCGGCGACGCTCTGGTATCACGATCACGCGCTGGGAATTAACCGGCTGAATGTGCTGACCGGATTGTTCGGGCTCTTTATTGTGCGTGATCCGGTGGAGGATGCGCTAAATCTTCCGCGCGGCAAGTATGAAGTGCCGCTGGTGCTGTGCGACCGCCTGTTCGATCTGGACGGGCAACTTTACTATCCGGTGGCACAGAACTCGACGAATCCCTGGGTACCGGAGTTCATGGGCAACGCCATTCTGGCCAATGGCAAGCTATTGCCGTATCTGGATGTGGAGCCGCGGAAATACCGCTTCCGGTTCCTGAACGCGGCGAACAGCCGGTTCCTTCGTCTCGGCCTGCTCAACGGGCAGATGCTCCACCAGATCGGGACCGATCAGGGGTTACTGGCGGCGCCGGTGACGCTGAAAGAGGTCACGCTGGCTCCGGGGGAGCGGGCCGATCTGGTACTGGATTTCAGCGATCACGCGGGCGAGCAGATTGTCCTGAAAAATGATTTCGCATCGCCGATCGTGCAGTTCCGCGTTGCGCGCGGAAAGGTGAGCGACCCGAGTTCGTTGCCCGCGGCGTTGCGGCCGGTCGCGAAGATTCTGGAATCGGACGCGGTGAAGACCCGCGACCTGAAGCTGGGTGAGATCGATGATCTGCATGGTGATTCCGTGACCGTGCTGCTGAACGATGCCCACTGGAATATGCCGGTGACGGAGAACCCGGTTTTGAACTCGGTGGAAATCTGGAACCTGATGAATACCACTGACGATGTGCACCCCATTCATCTGCATTTGGTGCGCTTCCAGATACTCGACCGGCGCCGGTTTGATGCGTTCGCGTATCAGAACCGGGGCGTTCTCAAATACTGGGGCAACGCGATTCCGCCGGAGCCGAATGAAGCCGGGTGGAAAGACACGGTGCGGGCAACTCCCGGGATGGTCACGCGAATTATCATGCGGTTCGAGGGTTTTACGGGCCGCTACGTGTGGCACTGCCACATTCTGGAACATGAAGACAATGAGATGATGCGGCCGTATGATGTCATCGCAGGCCGCTGACTGCGTCGGCCGTTACCGTGCGTTCTCCTACGATCATCCTTCGTAAAGCGACGTTGGAAGATGTTCCGGTGTTGCGTCCTCTGATAACGGATTATACGCAACTCATCCGTGACGGCACCTACCTGTTAGCCGAAGCTGCGACCGTGATAGTAGGTTGCGGCGGATGGAGCCGCAGGAAAACTGCTTTCGGAAGCGATCACGTGATGGACAGAGATAACACGCTGCTTGATCCGGCAAAGGATGCGGCGAAAATCCGGGCCTTCTTCGTGCATCCAAAGTGGGCGCGGCAAGGAATCGGCAGCCGCATCCTGGATGCGTGCGAGGCGGCCGCCGCGGCGGAGGGATTTGCGCGCCTGGAACTGGTGTCGACGCTGCCGGGAGAGCCGATGTATCGGGCGCGAGGGTTCGTAGCCGGGGAATCGTTTGAGGTTCCGCTGCCGAACGGCACGAAGCTTCCCGTAGTGCACATGACGAAGAAGATCGAGAGGTAGCGCGCGGCGGCAGACATAACCCAGGATCTCCACCCCGCAGACCCGGTCGCAAGCGCTCGCCTCGGCTCCGGTCAAGATGGCAACCCTGCTGCGCTCCGCATGCCGGGGTTTCTTTAGTCACTTCTAAACCGGCACGCCACTTTGTTATTGTTTACACTTGGGGCAGATCGCCCCGTCCTCTCCCGCTTTTCGCGGTGCGCTCTGTTTTTCTTTCGTGTGCAGGAAACCGACACATCACGGCCGGAGTTGCAGGAGATTCTGGATAAGCCCATCCGCGAACTGGGTTTGAAAATTGAAGGCTCCCCGCTGGAGCGTTTCGTGCAGCAGTTGTACAGGGAGCTGGAGCAGAAGCGGCTGGTGAAGTTTCGTCCGGCATGCTACCTCACCGATGAATGGGGCTGCCCGTCGGGAGAGCCAGTGATTGGAATCCCGTTTTATCTGGCCGACGCCAAACTGGCGCAACTGGAAAAGCAAACCAACGATCTCGAAGACGCGCGCGAGATCATGATGTACCTGCGGCACGAAGCCGGGCACGCATTTAATTATGCTTACAAACTCCATCGTACGCCGGAGTGGAAGCAATTGTTTGGGCCGTTCCGGCGGCCGTATCACGATAATTACCGGCCGGTCCCGTTCTCACGAAATTATGTGCGCTACCTGGCAGGGTGGTATGCGCAGAAGCATCCGGATGAAGATTTTGCCGAAACTTTTGCGGTGTGGCTGACCCCGCGTTCGGCATGGCGCAAACGCTATCGCGGTTGGGGCGCGTTGGCGAAATTACGTTACATGAACCGCCTCGCGCGAGAATTGGGCCACACCGACCCGATTCGCCGCCGCGGCGTGACCGATGTGACGGTTGACGAGATGGAGATCACCGTCGCCGAGTTCTACCGGCGAAACGGCGAGGAGGTCGCGCTGGGAGATCTGGCGCTGGACACCGACCTCCGGGATATTTTTAACGTGTCGAAGCGGCGCAAACGGGCGACTCCGGCGCAGCAAGTTCTGCATCAGCACCGCAAAGCGGTGGTGGACAAGGTCGCGTACTGGACGGGAGCGCCGCGGCCGCTGATCAAGAAGCTGGTGGAATTGATCGAGAAGCGAATTGGCGAGCTGAAGTTGTTTGCCGATCCGCAGCGTGAAGCGGAGCATTTGATTCAGGTCACGGTGTATGCCACGGCGCTGGCCATGAATTACATGACCAGAGGAAAGTTTGTGCAGCCGTGAGAAATGGAGGTGCAAAATGACCGGCCCTAAGCTGAAAGTGGCGGTGCTGTACGACGTCTGGGGAGACGAAGCAGCTGCGCCCGAAGCGCTTGAGCAGAAGCTGTCCTCGAAGAAGAAAAAGAAGAAAAAACCGCAAAGCAAGAGCAAGCGGGAGAAAGAAGACCGGGAAGAGATCTTCGAGGCGCTGGAAAAACTGGGCCACGAGCCGTTCTATCAAGTGCTGGACGGAACCCAGCCCTGCCTGACTGCATTGGCCAAGTGCGGGGCCGACCTGGTGTTCAATCTGACGGAAGCCTTTGCTGGCGACGACACCAAGGAAATGAACGTGGCTGCCTACTTGGACCTGCTGGGAATTCACTACACCGGCGGCGGCCCACACGCGCATTTTCTGGCGCAGGACAAAGCGACGGCCAAGAAAATGTTTGCCTTTCACGGTATCAAGACGCCTTTCTTCGCCACTGCCTATCGCGGCCGCATCGAGCATGCCCACGATGTGTCGTTCCCGCTGATTGTGAAGCCGATGTGGGAGGACGGGTCGATCGGGATTGACGCGGCGTCGGTGGTGAGCAGCGTAAAAGAACTGATGGAGCGGGTGGAGTACATCCAGAACGAGTTTGATTCGCCGGCGCTGATCGAGGAATACATTGAAGGCCGCGAGATGTATGTGGGAGTTCTGGGCAGCTACGAACGAGCGCAGGCGCTGCCGCTGGTGGAGCTCGATTTGTCGCGGTTGCCGGAGGGTACTCCGAAGATCGCCAGCTACGACGTGAAATTTGAAAAGGAAACCCAGGCGCACAAGCTGACCAAGTCCTACCTGGTGGATGATCTGGATGAGAAAACGACTGCGCGGCTGCAGGCCGTTGGCCTGGCGGCGTATCAGGCGGTGAAGTTGCGTGACTACGGGCGCATTGACATGCGGCTGACGCCAAAAGGCGAAGTGTATGTGATTGAGGCCAACCCGAATCCGTGGCTTTCGAGCAAGCAGGAGTTTGCCATGGCCGCGAAGGCTTCCGGCCGTTCCTACACCGAGCTCATCGGCGAGATCGTGGAACTGGCGATGGCCAGATACGTCCCGGGATCCGGCGCAGAGAGCTCGTCTTAAGCTAGGCTGACCTTTGCAGTTCAGCGGGAACAATCGCCGCCCGCTTCTTCATCAACTCTACAATCCGATGTTTCACATAGCCATCTTCGGTGAGATGGGCGGAAGCGGTGTCTTCTAATTTTGGTACTACCATGCGGTCAATGGGTGGGCGGCTGGCAAAATCAGGATCCAGAGCAGAACAGAAGCGGCAGTCGCGAGCGGTGCGTGTGTCACTATGCTCAGACCTGCGGTGGAATCGGTCCATGGGGGGCTGGTCTCCTTGAAACCTAGGGTAGATAAGAAAGCCATATATACAGGAAGGATGGAAGGCGGGCAATGCAGTGGGCTGTGAATGCCTGTGGAAAAGTGAGGTAATCGGCTTGATCCCCTCTTCTGTGCGCCGCCGTACAGCGCATCCCGGAAACGAACGGTCCATCCCCATCACAACTGTCTTTTGTCTAATGGTTTCAGTAAGTTAGCGAATGGTCACGCGGAAGGAAGATTGCGACAGCCGGGTCGAGTTGCAGTCTATTGCAGGGGGGTGGGATGCAATCGCTCATGCAGGACTTTCGCTACGGGCTGCGGGTCCTAGGAAAAACGCCGGGATTTACCGTGATCGCTGTCCTGACTCTGGCGCTGGGAATTGGCGCGAATACGGCGATTTTCAGCATCGTGAATACAGTTTTGCTGCGCCCGTTGCCGTTTCACGATTCGCAACAGTTGGTGTCGCTGGGCAACTTTGATACCCGCCGCACTCCCGCGACCCCCGACGGAACCGTTTCCTATCCCGATCTCATGGATGTCCGCGCTCGCAATCATTCTTTCCAGGAAGTGTCGGTCTACAACGACAACGACGCCACCTTGACCGGGATTGGTGAGCCGTTGCACGTCAACGTTGAAAACGTCTCGGCCAATATTTTCCGGCTGCTTGGAACGCAGCCCGCAGTGGGCCGGGCTTTTCTTGATTCAGAGGATGCGCCCGGCCATCACGTGGTCATTCTCAGCGACGCGTTCTGGCGCACGCATTTCAATGCCGACCGTAACGTAGTCGGGCGGACCCTGAACCTTACCGGTCGAGCCTACACCGTGGTGGGCGTGATGCGGCCAGGCTTCCAGTTCCCAGTGCGGGCGGAAGCGCGTGACCTGTGGCTGACATTCTCCCGCCAAGCCGAGGTTGTCGATCCGAAGGACAAGCCCTCGACCGAGCAGCGTGGCAATCATTCCTTGCACGCAATTGCCCGGCTCAAGCCCGGGGTCACGCTCGCCCAAGCGAACGCCGACCTGCTTTCCATTTCGCGTGCCCTGGCGGCAGAGTACCCGGACAGTAATTCGTATGAGGGCATGGGGGTGAGGGCAGAACTCGATTCCATCGTCGGCGACACACGAGAAGCTTTGCTGATTCTTTTTGGGGCAGTGGGTTTGGTATTGCTGATCGCTTGCGCCAACGTTGCCAACCTTATGCTGGCGCGCAGCATGACGAGAGCGCGTGAGATTGCCATCCGCGCAGCCTTGGGGGCAAGCCGCGGCAGCATCATGCGTCAGTTGATCGCGGAGTCATTATTGCTTTCACTCACAGGAGCAGCCCTGGGTATTGGGGCTGCGGAATGGACGCTGTCGGCGGTTTTGAAACTGTATCCCAATAACCTCCCGCGTGCGGAGGAGATCGGAATCGACTATCGCGTACTGCTGTTTACGGCCGGATTGGCAATCGTGACCGGGATTGTGTTTGGTCTGGTGCCAGCGTTGCAGGTTTCTAAACCGAACCTGACCGAAGTCATACGCGAGGGCGGCCGTGGCACCACGGCGGGGGCGGCGCATAACCGGCTGCGCTCCGGACTAGTGATTGCGGAGACTGCGCTCGGAATCGTGCTGCTGGCGGGCGCGGGGCTTCTGATCCGCAGCTTCAATCGTTTGTCGCATGCCGACCTGGGTTTCAACCCGGAACACGTGCTGACTGCCACCTTCGATCTTTCCGAAACCCGCTACAATCCCGATCAGCAAGACCAGTTTATCCGCGAACTTATTACTCGGATTCGCGCATTGCCGGGGGTGAGCAGCGCGGCGGGAGCGATGCCCCTGCCGCTGTACCAGGATCGCTGGAGCGTTTCCTTCAATCTGCTCGATCATCCTGTTCCCGAGGCAAACGAGCCCAACGCCGGCATCTACGATGTTGTGCCGGGTTTCTTTGAGACCATGCAGATCCCGCTGCTGCGCGGCCGCACTTTTGATGGGCGCGACCAGCGCAACTCGCCGCCGGTCATGATCGTTACCCAGGAATTTGTGAAGCAGTTCTTCCCCAATGAAGATCCCATCGGCAGACGGGTCAAGATCGGCGCCGGCGACGGCGTTGCCCGCGCCAACTACAAGACGAGAGAAATTGTGGGTGTGGTCGGTGACATCCGCGTCAGCAAACTCAGCATCGAGCCCCCGGCCGCATATTACGTTCCGCTGCCTCAGCTCATGTGGGGACCGCCGGTTTTGGTGATCCGTTCTGCGACTGCTCCAGGCACAGTGGAGACCGAAGTGCGCAAAGTGCTGGCGGCTATGGATCCTGACGCGCCGCTCTACCAGGTGCAGACGATGGAAGCTTGCCTCGCGCTCGACCTCGGCCGGGCACGCTTTCAGACCACATTGCTCGGATTGTTCGCAGGCATCGCCCTGCTGCTCACCGCCGTGGGCTTGTATGGAGTGATGAGCTTCACCGTGCTGCAACGTACCCATGAAATCGGTATTCGTGCGGCGTTGGGGGCTGGCCGGGGCGATGTGTTGCGAATGGTGCTCAGCAAGAGCCTGGCGCTCACGGGTGTGGGTTTGATCATCGGAATGATCGGCGCTAGTATGCTCACCCGACTACTGGCGAACTTATTGTATGAAGTGAAGCCGATGGATCCGGCAACGCTGACGGCGGTTTCAGTGGTGCTGATCGCGGTGAGTGCGTTAGCAAGCTATATTCCAGCGCGGCGGGCGGCGAGAGTTGATCCGATGGTGGCGCTGCGGTATGAGTAGCTCGGTTTCTGTCGTTACTCAGGACTACCGGGAACACCGTGGAAGGGCACGGCTTCAGCCGTGCCGTCCAGACCCTCGAGCCATGCGGCTTTAGCCGCTGAGGGCATTCGCCTAATTGAAAACCACTGTCTTATTCCCATAAAGCAAAACCCGGTTCTCAATGTGCCAGCGCACCCCACGCGAAAGCACGACTTTCTCCAAATCGCGGCCCTTTTGCAGCAAATCATCCGATGAATCCCGGTGCGAGATGCGGATCACATCTTGCTCGATGATGGGACCGTCGTCGAGCACCTCGGTTACGTAGTGACTGGTCGCGCCGATCAGCTTTACGCCGCGCGTGAAGGCCTGATGATAGGGTTTGGCACCGACAAACGCAGGCAAGAACGAATGATGGATATTGATGATGCGCTGCGGAAAGCGCTGCACGAACTCGTTCGATAGCACCTGCATGTAGCGCGCCAGCACCAGAAAGTCGAAGTTGTTTCGCGTGATTAAATCGAGGATGCGGCTCTCCGCTTCAGCTTTCTTGTCTTTGGTGACGGGAACCACGACGAAGGGGATCTGGTAGAAGTCGGCAATCGGCTGATTGTCGGGATGGTTTGAGATGATCAGCGGAATGTCACAGGCCAGTTCCCCGCTCTTGTGGCGGTAGAGCAGGTCCACCAGACAGTGATCGTACTTGGAAACCAAAATAACCATCCGCGGCCGGTAATCCGAACGGGCCAGTCGCCACCGCATCTCGAACTTCTCGGCGATGGGAGAAAAGTGTTTGGAAAAGTCGGCGAGAGGGATGTCGAAGTTGGCAGGATCGAATTCCACCCGCATCAGAAACAGGTTCGAACCTTCGTCGGCGTGCTCGTCGGCGTGAAGGATGTTGCCATTGTGGCGGAAGACGAAATCGGAGATGGCGGCCACCAGGCCTTGGCGATCGGGACAGGAGAGCAGCAAGATGGCGGAGGGTTTCATACTCATCACTGGCTACTCTGTGTCCCCTGTGACCTCTGTGGTAAGGAAACTCGCGGCATCTTGACCAGAGCCGTCTAGGGCTTCAGCTTTTTTAAAATCTCCCTTGCCGCATTTGCCCCCGACCCGCCCGTCAATCCTGCACCCGGATGCGTTCCCGATCCGCACAAGTACAAATTCTTAATCGGCGTGTTGTACTTCGCCCAGTCGAGCATGGGCCGCATGGTGAAGAACTGATCGAGCGCCAGTTCACCGTGGAAGATGTGGCCGTTGGTGAGTCCGTATGTGTCTTCAAGATCCTGTGGGGTGATGATCTGGTGGGTGAGGATCAACTCCGGCAAATTCGGCGCATATCGCGTGAGAGTTTTTACCACCGTGTCGCCGAGCGCCACCCGCTGTTTCTCCCAGTCGCTGTTTTTCAGTTTGAACGGCGCGTATTGCATGTAGATCGACATCACGTGCTTGCCGGCGGGCGCAAGCGAAGGATCGCCAATCGTCGGGATCGCTACTTCCAGGTACGGCTGTTTCGAGAAACTGCCGTACTTGGAGTCGTCGAAAGCGCGCTCTAAGTAGTCAATCTCAGGTGCGATCAAAACGCGCCCGCTCAGAGCTTCGTCACTGGCGTCCTTCAATGCGGCGAACTTGGGCAGTCCGGAAAGCGCGAGATTCACTTTGGCCACGGTGCCGGGCATGCGGTAATGCTGAAGTTTCATCACGAAGTCTGGCGTTAGGTGCATGGGATCGACCAGCTTCAGCAGCGTGCGTTTGGGATCGGCATTGGAAATGATTGCCCGCGCGTTGATTTCCTCGCCGCTCGAGAGCACCACACCGCTAGCCACGCCGTTGCCCACGGTGACTTCGATGACTTCCGCGCTGGTACGAATCTCCGCGCCGGCTTCGGTCGCAGCAGCAGCCATCGCCTGCGTGATGGCGCCGGCCCCGCCTATTGCAAAAGATGCCAAGCCGGAGGCATGAGCGTCACCGGCAGCGCGAATCAGAAGCACCAGGCTGGTGCCGGCTGACCATGGACCCAGGAACGTTCCGAAAACTCCACGCGCGGCAATGGTTGCACGCAGCAGTTCGGTCTCGAAGTATTCAGCCACCAGATCGGCCACCGCCATTGGCCCCCAGCGCAGCAGGCGGTACATATCTTTCTTGCCCAGCTTGCGAATGGCGCGTCCGGTCTGCAACATTCCCCAAAGATCGCCTTTGCTGGGATGATCAATATCAGGCGGAGTCAGCGCCAGAGCTTCGGCGATCACCTTGCTGATTTTCGAAAGCGTCTGCTGAAACTCGGGATAGCCGGCGGCGTCCTTCTGCGAAAACTTGCTGATCTCCTGCGCCGACTTTTCGAGATTGCGATAGAGCGTCAGGGCGCGGCCATCAGGCGACAAAGAAACGGTGGCGACATCGGGGCTGATTAGCTTCAGCCCATGTTTTTCAAGCTGCATGTCGCGAACAATGTCGGGACGCAACGGTCCGGCAGAGTGCGCCAGAGTCGAGCAGCGAAAGCCGGGATGAAATTCCTGGGTGATGGCTGCGCCGCCGGGCTGCGGCCGGCGCTCGAGCACCAGCGGTTTGTATCCAGCTTTGGCAAGATAAAACGCGGTGACCAAGCCATTGTGGCCGCCGCCGATAATGACCACGTCACGTGTGCTGGCCATGGCTACGCGGCTCCCTTCACGTCTTTGAGAATTTCCAAAGCTGCCAGGCGTCCGGGTCCGCCCATGATGCCGCCGCCGGGGTGCGTGGCGGAGCCGCAAAGATAAAGGTTCTTGATGGGAGTGCGAAACTGCGCGTATCCCGGCACCGGGCGGAGAAAGAAAAGCTGCTCCAGCGATAGCTCGCCTTGAAAAATGTTGCCTTCGCTCAGGCCCCACTCGCGTTCCAGATCCAGCGGTGTGATGACCTGCTTGTGCAGGATGATGTCGCGAATGTTTGGCGCATGCTCGGCGATGGTGTCGATGACGTTATTGCCGAAGGCTTCCTTCTGATCGTCCCAGTTGAGGCCCGGCCGCAGCTTGTAGGGCGCATATTGCACGAAGCAAGAGAGAATATGTTTGCCGGGCGGCGCTACGGAGGGATCGGTGAGGGTTGGAATCACCATGTCGATGTACGGGCGGCGCGAGAAGTTGCCGTACTTGGCGTCATCGTAAGCGCGTTCCATGTACTCGACGCTCGGCGAAATGGACATTGCGCCGCGCAGATGCGCGCCCGGGCCGGGCAGGCACTTGAAGTTGGGCAGCGCATCCAACGCCATGTTTACCTTGCCCGAAGACCCGCGGAACTTGTAGCGATTGACTTCGCCGAGAAATTCCTCAGAAAGATTTCCCTTTTCGATGAGCCTGACAAAAGTCTGCCGCGGGTCGAGGCTGGAAGAAATGACGTCGGCGTAGATTTCATCGCCATTGGCGAGCACCACCCCTTTCGCCTTGCCTGACTTGATGATGATGTTTGTAATTCCAGTCTCGGTGCGGATTTCAACTCCCGCTTCGCGCGCCGCATCGGCAATCGCATTCGATATTGCTCCGGTGCCGCCGCGGGCGAATCCCCACGAGCGAAAGGCGCCGTCAATCTCTCCCATGTAGTGATGCAGCAAAACGTACGCCGTTCCCGGCGAGCGCACGCCGAGAAAAGTCCCGATGATGCCGGATGCCGACATGGTGGCCTTGAGCACGTCGGTCTCGAACCACTGGTCGAGAAAATCGATGGCGCTCATGGTCATCAACTGCACCTGGTTGTATTTGTCGTCGCTGGTCATGCCCTGGAAGCGTTTGCTGATGAACAGCAGCTTCATCAACTCCTTGGGGTTCAGCGTGGCCGGATCGGGCGGCACCATGCTGAGAATCGGTTTCACGAAGCGGCACATGGCCTGCATGGCTTTGCCGAATTCGTCGTAAGCCTCGGCATCAAGTTTGGAGTGGCGGGCGATCTCGCGATGCGTCTTGCCGTGATCGTTCACTCGCCACAGATAATCGCCGCTGAGCATGGGCGTGAACGTGCCGTCGAGCGGAAGAATTTCCAGGCCGTGTCGGGGAAGATCGAGATCGCGAATAATCTCTGGCCGCAGCAGCGAAACCACGTAGGAGCAGACGGAAAATTTAAACCCGGGGAAAACTTCTTCAGTGCAGGCTGCCCCGCCGAGGACGTGGCGGCGTTCGAGCACCAGAACCTTCTTGCCGGCGCGGGCCAGGTAGGCGGCGTTGACCAGGCCGTTGTGGCCTCCGCCGATTACGATGACGTCATATGAGTTAGCCATTAGCTCTTAGCCTCTAGCTGTCAGGTTTTTCTGGAAAGCGAATGATACAAGGAAACGAGGGCGCAGCGCAGGGAAAATCAGAGGCCGCTGGGAAGAGCACGCCATTGGATGAGGCGACGCATCTGGTGACTTGATTTTACCCGAGGGTAGTGGAAACTGTCTTGTTGCTGAGCCTCGCCGATTACTTGCCGATTACCTCGCCGAACCAGCGTCATCCCGAAGCCCCGCGCTTTCACCAGCGGGGCGAGGGATCTCACGGCCTACTGGCTTGTACAAATTCCCCCAATCTCCAGCCAGATCATTCCATCCTGGGTTCGTGCATCGAATTAGCTCCAACTTCTTCTCGCGCCGCCAGCCTTTGATCTCTTTTTCGCGCATGATGGCTGCATCCGGATAAGCAAACATTTCGCAATAAACCAGCCGAGTGAGGTTGTAGCGACTCGTAAAGCCAGGAATCTTGTGATTCTTGTGCTGCCAGACTCGACGTTCGAGATTTCCGGTCATACCGGTGTAAATCGTCGCGGACCTGGGCCCATTGCTCATGATGTAGACGAAAAATCGCTTTGGTTGTCGCATGAGGCAGGTATAGATTGGGCGTTGTTTTCAGGTCTGTGACGGATGAACACGATCGCTATGAGATCACCTCGCCCCGCTGGTGAAGGCGCGGGGCTTCGGGATGACGCCGGAAATAGAGTTGCTCCTGGCTGCACGGGCTGCATATAATCGCGTTTTACAGGAAAGACTTGAGGTCATTCCCTTGCCCGTCGGAACCGCGTTTCACGAACGAACTTTTGCCCTCTGCAACAGCCTGAATTACCGCGAGTGGTCGGGATACTACACGGTCAGCGTGTACGAGGTGCATCATGAGCACGAGTACAACGCTATCCGCAACGCTTGCGCGATGATTGACATTTCGCCACTCTACAAATACCTGGTGAGCGGCAAAGATGCCACCCGGCTGGTGAATCGTGTCATTACGCGCGACATCAACAAGGTTGCTGTCGGCCAGGTGATTTACTGCTGCTGGTGTGACGAAGAAGGCAAGGTGATCGACGACGGCACGATTACCCGTCTGGAAGAAAACAAGTATCGCTGGACCGCCGCCGATCCCAGCCTGCGCTGGTTTCGCCAGAACGCCAGCAATATGGATGTCCAGATCGAGGACATTTCCGAGAAAGTGGCGGCGCTGGCGTTGCAAGGACCGACTTCGGGAAAGCTTCTGAAAGCCGCGGCGGAAGCTGAGATTGCGAACCTGAAATATTTTCGTATGACCCGTGGCAAAATCGCGGGCGTGCCCGTGGATATTTCCCGCACCGGGTACACCGGCGACCTGGGTTACGAAATCTGGGTGCCGTGGAACGATGCGGTAAAAGTCTGGGATGCGCTGATGGATAAGGGCAAGCAGTTCGACATTCACGCGGCCGGAATGCTGGCGCTGGATGTGGCTCGCGTTGAAGCTGGGTTGCTGCTGATCGAGGTGGATTACTCGAGCAGCAAGAAGGCGCTGATTGCGTCGCAGAAGTATTCGCCATTCGAATTGGGGTTCGGCAAGATGGTGCATTTGCAGAAGCCGAATTTTGTCGGTAAAGCCGCGCTGGAAAAAGATGCCAAAGCAGGCGTGCCGCGGCAGTTTGTGGGCCTGGAAATTGATTGGCCAGAAGTCGAGCAGCGCTACGAGAAGTTCGGCCTGACTCCGGCGGCGCCCAGCCAGGCGTCACGCGTGGCCGTGCCGGTGTATTGCGGCGAGAAGCAGGTGGGGAAAGCCACGACTACTACGTGGTCTCCAGTGCTAAAAAAGATGATTGCGCTGGCCAGCGTTGATACCGACCATGCTCAAAACGGCCATCGTCTACAGATGGAAATTACCATCGAGGCCGTCCGCCAGAACGTGACGGCGAAAATCGTGCCCATGCCGTTTTTCAATCCCAAACGGAAGACGGCGGTTCCGGTGTAGGTTATCTTTCACCACGGAGACACGGAGGCACGGAGTAACCCAAAGGCATCTCCGCTAGTTAACGTGCAATCGCCCGTGCCGCTCTTCGTTTCCCCGCCCAATAGATTCCCGCGCCCATGAGCACCAACAGCACCGACCCTCCCACCACCTTCAACACCGCCAAGGGCTTGTTCGGCTCGTCGGGTTGGGGAACGACGGATAAAACAATCGTCAGCGTCGTGCTCAAAAGTCCGACAACTGCAACCAGCTTGGCTATCGGCTTTCCGCCGGGAACGTGAATCACGTCCGGCCCGGTCGGCTCGGCTTGCAATTTGATCATCGCGGCAAACACAAACAGGTACGGAATGAAATAGGTAATCACGGTCATGCTGGCCATCACGTCGTAAGCGCCTTTGACGCTGGTTCCGGCCTGGCCAAGAAAAATGAAGATCACTCCGAGTACATACTGCACCAGCAGCGCGACCCACGGGGTTTTCCAGCGCGGGTGCAGCGCGCCGAATACCGGCGGCAGAAAGCGGTCGATGCCGGCAACAAACGGCAGCCGGGCCACTGCCGCCAGATAAGCTCCGGCAGCGCCCACGTTGCTCAAGGCAATAAGAAACGCTGCGTAAGGAACGACGTGCTCAAAGCCAATGCGGCCGGCAGTTTTTGCAATTGCTTGCATCAGTCCGGACAAATTGCTGACTTCCGCCGGCGGCAGCGCCACCAGCACGCTGACCGTTCCCAGGATGTAGCACAGAGCCACGGTCACTCCGGCAATGAATAAACCCCAGGGAAGCGTCCGGCGCGGATTCTTGATTTCGTCTCCCATGAATGACGCGGTCTCGCATCCGCCAAAAGCAAAAATCAGCAGCGACCAAAAGATGACGTCATTAAAATGCAGGCTCGGAGTCATGGAGTGCAGCGTGAAGGAAGTTGCCGCGCCGAAGCGGTGCCAGGCGATCGCGCCCATCAAGATCAAAATGCCAGCGGGAATCCACATCGCCAGCGCGCCCACGTTGTGCAGCCATTTGCCGACATCGAGGCCGACCATATTGAGCAAGGTTGCGGCAGTCAGCGTGAGCAGCGCAAAAATAATGTAATAGGTCGGGTTATTCGACAGGTATCCCCAGGAACCTTGCCGCATGTACAGCGCGTTGCTGGCGGCGAAATAAAGCACGGCGGGGAAGTAGGGGAGATTGCTGGCCCAGTAGGTCCAGGCCGACATGAATCCGGAGAAGTCGCCGAAGGCTTTCTTGCTCCACAAATAAAGTCCGCCTTCGCCGGGATAACGCGACGAAAGTTCGATGACCGAAAGCGCCAGCGGAGTATAGAAGGCCAGCCAGGCGCCGATCCAGATGATGATGGAACTGGGGCCGGCGGCGGCAGCGGTGGCGATCCAGCGCAGGCTAATGCCGGTGACCACGTAGAACAGAACCAGATCGCGGAAACCCATGACCCGCTTGGGGCGGTTGGGGTCGTCGGGAATGAGAGCGGAGGTGGAGTTGAGTTTTTCCACGAGGCTTGTGCCGGGCTACACCGCGTCATTTAACCACAGAGGGCACAGAGAACACAGAGGAGAAACAGGAAGATTCACACGGTTTGCTTGCCGCTCTTTTTCCAGTACAAATATCCCGGCACGCCGAGCAGCACAATAATCGTCCCCGCCAGCGATTCCGTAGGCCGGGTGAAAATCGTGTTCAAGGTCCAGGCGGTTCCGATGAGCACATAAAGCCCCGGCAGCCAGGGATAACCTGTGCAACGATAAGCTCGCGGAATGTCTGGACGTTTCCAGCGCAGCACGAACAAGCCGACCACGGTCAGCGTGTATGACAGCACCATGCCGAATATCACATAGGTGTAAAGCTGATCGTAGCGGCCGCTGAGCGTGAGAATTCCCGCCCAAATTCCTTGTCCGATCAGGGCAAACGCGGGCGTGCGCCACTTGGGATGGACTTTGGCCATGCGCGGAAAAAAAAGGCCGTCCCGCGCCATGGCGAAATAGATTCTCGGGCTGCCGAGAATGGCGCAGGCGGCCGCGCCAAAGCAGGAGACGGCGACCAGCGCTGAAAGCCACACCGCCGCCGCGGGCGAGAACAGCGTCACCGCAGCGGTGTGGGCGATCGTCTCATGCCTGGCGATTTCGGTAATGGGGAGGGCGTACAGGTAGGTCATGTTCATGGCCACGTAAATGATGCCGACGATTAGCACACCGAAAAACATGGCCAAAGGCACATTGCGGTGCGGTTCCTTCATTTCGCCGGCCACCCAGCCGATATAGACCCATCCGTCGTAGGCCCAGAAAACAGCGATTAGAGCGAAGCCGAACGCCGAAAGCAGCTGGCCGGGGCTTGCACCCATGGTCAGGCCATGAACCGAGCCCCAATCGCGGGCGGTGAAGTGATGCCAATCACCCTTGCCGATGGCGAACCCAAGAATCACAAATGCCGCCATGGCGACAAACTTGGCCCAGGTGGCGACGTTTTGCAGCAAGGCGCCCCAGCGCAGCCCCACTACATTGATCCATGTGACCACGGCAATCATGATCAAGGCGGCGACGTGAGCACGAGTCAGCACGACACCAGCGACCGACAAAACTACATGCTGCTGCGAAATGCCGGGGACGATTCCGCCGAGGTAGGCGGCTGAACCTACGGCCAGCGCAGCAATCGAGCCGCCATTGCCCACGCTGAACATCATCCAGCCGTAGAGAAATGCGGGCAGGTCGCCGTAAGCTTCGCGCAGGTAAATATATTGACCGCCGCAGTCAGGGAACATGGTGCCCAGCTCGGCGAAGGCGAAGCAGGCGCATAAGGAAATCAGGCCGCCGAGCACCCAGACCAGCAGAAAAAGTACGGGATGGGGCAACGGCCCGGCAATGTCCTTTGCGGTCAGAAAAATGGATGAGCCGATCACTCCACCAACCAGCAACAAGACCGAATCAAGCAATGTGAGGCCGCGCACCAGAGTGGGTTGAGATTCGGATTGGGTTGCCGATGGCGGCGAAGTGGCGGCGGCGAGACCCATGGCTTATCCCATGCCCAATTCGTCGGGAGATTCGAGCGGGGTGCCACAGCGGCGGCAGATTACAGCCGAGCAGTCGCCGCAAATGAGCGGGTCGGTGACCTCGACCGCACACCGGGGGCAGTAGAGAGGTTCGGGGTTGGCCGGCGGCTGCGGGCTGGTAGCCATGACCGGCAAATGTAGCATATCTTCGTGTGTTTCAACCCTTGCTCTTCAGGCTTGGCCCGCGACTGGCGGGCGCTTGGGGACGTCAGTTCGACGCACGGGCAGCAAGGTTTTACATATTATTGACAATCAAAACAGGGAAGCGCACGTACCATGTTTCGGGCCGCTTTCACGCTTCGGGTTGGTTCGGCTAACGTCATTTCAAGAGGATATTTTTCATGAGACTCAAGAGGATTGCCGTCGCGGTTTTGCTTGGTCTGTTCGGTTTGGCGGTGTCAGTGGGTGCGGTGGCGCAGAGTGCAAGCCACGGGTCTAACGGAGGCCCCATCGGGCCGGCAAATGTTGTGGTGCATACCGCGCTGGGCGGCTTCATTCTGGGGTACGACATCGACCAGACGGGGACAGAAGGGATTCTGAGCGAGGCGTTTGTGTTGAACGATGGCAACGCCAATGTCGCGGTCGAAACTTTCGATCAAAAAACCGGCAAGATTGTTAAGATCCTTGCCCAACAGATGGACAGCAAGAACGACTTTGTCACCCTCGGGATCTTCGGCGATTCCGTGGGACTGACGGAGTTCGAGCACGTAACCAATCTCTTCGTTGATAAGCGGCTCTATGGTGTTTCAAACCCGCTCAACTCGAACCAGATTACCGGCAAGTGGACGCCTCCCTTACCCAAGGCCGATCACATCATTACCGGTACGGCCGTGAGCCAGGGATTTCCCACCACCGCAGTGATGGCTATGAACAACACCGGCAACGATTTCAGTTCTTATGTGTTCAGTTCGAATGTCGCGGCCAATACCTTTGGGCCGGTCTTTAAGGTGACGGATACGGTTTTCGATTGGGACAATTCTCCAGTGATGGCGATGGACACCGCAACCAACCAGGCGGTTATCGGGGGTTCCAATGGGTGCTTTGGCTGCACCACCGAAATTGGGATGGTGGATCTAACGACCGGCAAACTGGCCGAGTTCGAGGGGCTGGGTTTCGGATTCATCAACGGGATTGCTGTCGATTCCACCACCGGCATCGCGTGTACAAGTACGGAGGACGATTTCAGCGTCGAGTTCTATGACTTGGCCAAGCAGACGGGCATTATCGTCGTGCTTCCCGGAGCGAACAATCAGGCTCAGAGCGGGCAGGCGGTCGCAGTCGACCCCATCCACAAGCTGTTCCTGATCGGGCAGGAGTTCTCCAGCACTGCGCCCACAGGCAGCAGCATCCAGGTCTTTGACGAACAAGGGAACTTTGTGGAGTCACTGAACGGGTTCGGGTTGCCTGCCAGCCCGGCGTTCATGGCGTTGCACCCCAGCCAGCGCGCGGGTTACGTGCTGGGGAGCGAGACCACGCTGCAATCGTTCACATACTAGGTGCGCCTTCTGCGGGGGAAGCTCTTAACCGCAAAGTGCGCAAAGTACCAGGCGCGAAGGGCGCAGAGAAGATCACGCCACACCGCCCCATCCGCTCGTGTAACGTCCCGTCCGTGGTAAAAAGGAATATACCCGTGGTGGAGAAACTACCCACTCCCGATGAGAAGCTGCAACTGGAATTCAATCGCTGGGCCGAGCAAGGCCAAGGCGAGACGATGCAGCGCCATCATCTCAACATCACTGAAAAAACGATTCGGCTGATGGATTTACGGCCCGGTGAGCGGGTGCTGGATCTGGGTTGCGGCGCGGGCTGGGCTACGCGGCTGTTGGCCCGTCTGGTGGCTGAGGGCCCGGAAGGCTTCGGGCAAGTGGTGGGCCTGGATGTTGCAGATGAGATGATCCGGCGGGCACGAGCGGCATCGAAGGACTTCGAGAACATCTTGTATGTGTGGGGTTCAGCGCAGCAAATTCCCTGGGAAGAGAATTTCTTCGACAAGGTGTTGTCGGTCGAATCTTTTTATTACTATCCCGACCAGGATCGGGCGCTGGCTGAGTTGTTTCGCGTGATGGCTCCGCACGGGCGGCTGTTCATTCTGATCAACCTCTACAAAGACAATCCCTATTCTCTGCAATGGGTGGACAAGCTAAAAGTGCCGGTGCATGTGCGGTCGTCCGCCGAGTATGTGGAACTCTTCAAAAGGCATGCGTTTGGGCAGGTAGAGGCACGCCAGATTCCTGACGACACGCCCACGCCCGACGATTACCAGACCCAGTCGTTTCATAGTCTGGAGGATCTGCGGGCCTTCAAACGAGTGGGAGCGCTGCTGCTGATGGCCTCGAAACCCGATCTGCGAAATCCCGCGCCGGGATACACCATCTACTGACAAACGCTTTAGCTACATCGGCTAAACCCTAGCTCATTTCCAGCCGATGTCCTTCCCAGGTGAAGTGTCTGGGTGTGCCTTGGGGGAGACGTGTCCGCCTTGCGTTCTGAAACGGCGTTGCTCGTGATGCTACTGCTTCCGCTCTACCTGGTTCATCTGCACCTGCGCATGCGGCAGTTGAAGAATCGCCTGACCAAACGGGAAGAACTGTTCCGATTGATCAGCGAGAATGCTGCCGACATGATCGGGTTGGTCGATGTCAATGGAAAACGCCTGTACAACAGCCCAGCCTACGAGAAAGTCCTGGGATACTCGGCAAAGGAGCTGAGATCGACCTCGTCCTTTGAGCAAATCCATCCGGATGATCGTGAGCGGGTGCGAGCCGCGGCTGCGGAGGCGCGGCTCACGGGGGTTGGCAAAAGGCTGGAATACCGCATCCGCCACAAGAACGGGGAATGGCTGGTCATCGAGTCGTCCGCCAGCGCTATCCGCAATGAAAAAGGCGAGGTGGAGAAGCTGGTGATCGTCAACCGCGACATCACCGAGCGGAAACGCGCCGAGAAAAAGCTGGAACACAACGCGCTGCATGACGGGCTTACCGACCTGCCGAATCGGACGATGTTCCTGAAGCGGCTACAACGGGCATGCGATCGCGCCCGGCGTGATTCCGCCTACAAGTTTGCCGTCTTGTTCGTCGACATCGACGGCTTCAAGGTATTCAACGACACCATGGGACACGGAGCGGGGGACGAACTGATTCTGGACATCTGCCAGCGCCTGGCCAACTGCCTGCGTTTCGAGGACACGCTTTCGCGGGTGGCAGGCAAGCGGTCTGCTGATCTCCAGGAAGCGGAGGAAACGCTGGCCCGGCTGGGCGGCGACGAGTTCACGATTCTGGTGGGATCGATCCGCCACCCCAGTGACGCGATGCGAGTGGCCAAGCGCATTCAGGGCGCATTGGGCGAACCATTTTCCATTCAAGGCCGGGAGGTATTTACCTCTGCCAGCATGGGAATTGCCCTGAGCACAGGCTCGCATGACCGCGCGGAAGACTTGTTGCGGGATGCCGATATCGCGATGTTCCGCGCGAAAATGCTGGGCAAATCTCGCTGCGAATTCTTCGACCAAGAAATGCACACCCAGGCGGTGGAACAACTCCAGCTGGAGACGGAACTGAGGCGAGCGGTCGAAGGCAAAGAATTTCTGCTTCACTATCAGCCCATCGTGTTGCTGGAGACGGGAGAACTCGCCGGTTTCGAGGCGCTGGTGCGGTGGCAGCATCCCGCGAAGGGGCTTGTGTATCCGGACCGGTTTCTGAGCGTGGTGGAAAAGACTGGGCTGGTGGTGCCGCTGGGCAAATGGATACTGCGACAAGCCTGCCAGCAGGCGCTGAGTTGGGAATCGCTGTCCGCGCAACCCGCGAACCTGGCCGTCATGGTGAACGTCTCGCCCCGTCAGTTCACCTGCCCGGATCTGGTGAGCGACGTCGAAGGGGCGCTGCGGGAAACCGGAATGGACCCTCACCGGCTGCACTTGGAAGTTACCGAAAGTGCGGCCATGGCCGATCCGGAACGAACCAAACGGGTATTGACCAGACTGAAGGGGTTGGGAATCTCCATCAGCATCGACGATTTTGGCACTGGACATTCTTCCCTCGGCCGCTTGCGGCGCTTCCCGGTGGACGTGGTCAAGATCGACCGCTCGTTTATCACCCACATGGACAGCGACCAGGAGGCGCGCAAGATCGTTCACCTGATCATCGAGTTTGCGCACGCGATGAGTCTGAAGGTCATCGCCGAGGGAATAGAGGTTGCCGCCCACCGGGACCAACTCAAAAGTTTGGGCTGCGACTATGGCCAAGGCTATTTCTTCTCGAGGCCGGTCGACCAAGAGGGTGTGGAACGACTGCTGGCCAGGAGTGCCATGCCGCTGGGAGCCGAGACTGCAAGCCGCGCGGTTGGGACGGACTAGGGGAAATTGGGGTGGCAGGCCCTCACTGCGCCAGCCGATTGTATTTCTTCAGCAGTTCACGTAGACGGTCGTGCGGCAGGGCGATCACGGTGCGATTGTTAATCCCCGTCATGGTTTCGGCCGCCACCAGGGCATTGACCACTGCTTCTTCGGTGGCCTGCACGGTCGCGAGGAAAATGGGATCGAGAGAATCGTTGGGCAGCATGGTGATTTGACGGAGACCGCTGGGAGAAATGGCTCCGGCATTGGCGGTGGAGAAGGCGACGAAGATGTCGCCGGACCCGTTGCCGGCATAACTGCCATCTCTGGCCAGCCCCAGGGCCACGTGCCGGGCAATACGTTTGAGTTGGGTCGGGATCAGGGGAGCGTCGGTGGCGACCACAACAATGATGGAACCTACGTCCTTGTTGCGGACCTTGTTGTCCTGAATTTCCCGGCCCACCGGCACGCCGGCAACGCGCAGTTGATCGCGGTCCCCGTAGTTGCATTGCACCAGCACGCCGACGGTGTAGCCGCCGTTGGCCGCGCTCAGCACTCGCGAAGCGGTGCCGATGCCACCCTTGAATTCGTGGCAAATCATGCCCGTGCCACCGCCCACATTGCCTTCTTCGACCGCGCCGCTGTGGGCGGTATCGATAGCATGGAAGGCATCTTCCGGCTTCACATGAAATCCGTTGGCATCGTTGAGATCGCCATCCCAGGTTTCTGCCACCACTGGGGCTGACCACCAGTAGCCTTCTGGATCGCGCACGCCGCTTTTGACTTTCCAGGCGATGACGGCATCGTGAACCACGCCCACGCTATGAGTGCTGGTGATCATGACCGGGCCGTCGAGGAAGCCTGAATCCTCCAGCCAGGTAGTGCCGGTCATTTCACCGGCGCCATTTTCCGTGAACCATCCGCCGAAGACGGCATCGTTGGAATCTTTTCCCCGGGGCAGAATGGCAGTCACGCCGGTGCGTACCGGGCCCACGCCGACTTTCAACGCGCCCTCGCCGGAAATCAGCGTAGTATGGCCGACTTCCACGCCTTTGACGTCAGTAATCGCGTTCAACGGACCAGGTGTGCCGTCGAAAGGAACACCCAGGTCGCGGGCGCGAGGCTTGGTTTGGGTGAGCGCTGGCAGGGTGAATAAAACAAGAAAAGCTAGAAGTATGATCCGGCGATGGAAAGTTAACATTGGCAAGCAGTATAGAACAGGAATCAGAAATGTTCCGGGAAGGAACTCAGAACCTAACTCCGACTCGCGGTCAGATTCTGCACCGAACGCCGGATACTATTCGATTCCCAATTGCTTTCTGGCTTCCGGGCTCAAACGTTCCGGGCCCCAGGGCGGAGTCCAGACCACATTAACAACGGCGCTGCGAATTCCCGGCAATTGCTCCAGCCGCGCCTTCACTTGTTCGCTGATGGTCACATGCGCCGGGCAGCCCTGCGAGGTTAGAGTCAGGTCAACCGTCACGTCTTGCTGCTCACCGTTCTGGCCGGGGGCAACGGGTTCAAACCGAACCCCGTAGATCAGCCCCAGATCCACGATATTCACGGGAATCTCGGGGTCGTAACATTGCTTCAAGGCGCCCATAACGTCAGCTTCGGTAACAGTAGACATGAGATGCTCCTAAACGATAAGTTTACCTCACCTTATGAGCCCTGAACTGAAGCAGAGGATTCAAATCGCGCTGGGGGCGGCGATCCTGGTTGCCGGCGCCCGGACAGCCTACATCTTGTACGAGCGCCACCAGGCGAACCAGCCGGTCAACAAGCAGGAACTGCCGCTGAATGCCGACTACTATGTAGTGCCCAAGAAACTGCATCCCTACGATTTGCTGTCGGCCAAGGAGTTGACAGAGCAGCCGGTGTGGGTGAAGGAAGGCTATCGCTACACCTACTATCCCTACGACCACCATCATGCCAACTTCAAACAAGAGGCAGGACTGTTGTTACCCATCGAAAAGCTGCAAATCACGGACGTGGTAACGGACGCCACTCCCGGAGCGCCGGGTGAGCGGCAGGTACTTGCGGTGTTCGAGAAAGACGGCAAAAGCTATGCGGTCCCCATCGGTTTGGTGAAGGGCGGCGACTACCAGATATACTCCGACGAAATGCTCTATATTCAGGACCCGCACGAACTGTACAAGCACTGGACGGCCGAGACTTGGGCCACGATCGAACAGCACCAGGTGAAGCCGGGAATGAACGAATTGCAGGCGGATTTTGCCATCGGCATGGGAATTCCGGAGCGATCCAGCGATCCGCGTGTGAAAACCGTGAATTATCCCAACGGCGGCCACCCGGTGAGCATTACGTATCAGGATGGGGAAGCAACGGAGATCAAGCAGTAAGCCGGCTTGAGGTCGATTTCCGCCCCCGTGGCTGGCTCTTACTTTACCCTCGGCGAGTTTTCGTCGGCGGCTTTCTGCTCCTCCCCGTGGATCACGCCATCTTCCTTGGCATAGAACGAGCGATGGTCGGGGTCCATTTGCTTGGGAGTAAGGAGCAGGTCAAAGCCATCCTTGTGGGGATGGAAACTGACGGTATAGTCGCCGCGGTCGGGGTTAACCATGCGCCGCGTGAAGGTTCCGGTGTGGACCAGATTGGCCAGGGAATCGGCATATTTGCCATTCTTCACCTTGTAGGTGTGCTCTGCCCGCAGCACGGTGCGCATATAGCCTAGGGCGATGGCTTCGGAGTCGGAGTGGGCGGGGTCTCCGGGGAACTTCGGCTGGTAGGCGGTCTGTGCGGCTGCGAAAAGTGCTGGGCCCATCACCCCTGCTAAAACCCAGTTCAACGCGCGCGGGTAACCATTTTTCATGCCTTCTAACCCCTTCTTTTTGAGCTGCTTTTCATGTTACTCCCGTAATTGGCTAACCCCTAACGAGCTTTGTATCCGGGATGAATGCAGCTATTCTAGGCCCATACATCGCTGTTAGGAATATTATGAAAGCGACCGCCGCAAAAACTGCACTCGCGAAAAAACCGCCCATCCGGCTGGCTGTGGTGGAAAGCGATCCACTACGGTTCGTCGGATTCCGCACATTGTTCGATAACGAATCCGACTTCGAGTTGGTTCCCGCACTGCTTGCGGAGATCGGCACTCTGCAAAACATTGATCTGGTCCTGCTGGGCAACCGTACCGGTCAGAATCTGTTCGATGTGATGGCCAGCATGAAGGCTGCGCGCCCCGACTTGCGCATCATCGTGACCGGCTCGGGTATTGACGAAGAAACCATTCTCAAGGCCATTGCTGCAGGCGCCAAGGGCTACGTGGACGAGGCGGCATCGCCGGCGGAATTTGTGCAGGCGATCCGGGTGGTGAACGAAGGCTCGGTGTGGGCTCCGCGCCGCGTGCTCTCCTTGTTCATTGAGCGGGTGTCGTCATCTCCGGGGAGAATCTTTCCCGCGGGCCGCGTCACCTTTACCGATCGGGAAAAGCAAGTTCTTGAGATGCTGGTCGCTGGCCGCTCCAACAAAGAAATCGGCGCAGCCCTGGGCATCGAAGAGCGAACCGTGAAAGCGCACGTGGCCAAGTTGATGCGCAAAGTGGGAGTGCAGAACCGGATTGCGCTTTCGGTTCATGCCATTACCCACTCGCTGGTGACCGCGAAGTAGCCGGTTACCAAAGGACAATGACCTCGGTAATCTTGCCGGTTTCTCGGTCTCGACGCATACTCGCTTCACCTACCACAGAACCTGGGAGACGGGGTTGGGAACGGGGATTTAGGGTCACCGTTGCCGACCCCGCATTTTTTTGTCCCCCTGCCCTGCTGGACCTCACCTTGTGAAGCTCCGCCGCAGTCGAAGCATCCCTGCCGTCAACACACCGTTACTCCCGCATCGACAACCAAGTTTCGCCTTTGTGAATCTTCTAGAGTTGGGGCACTACTTCCTCAACCTAGTGTAGAAAGTTCCACTGCATGCCACCGCCAAGTTTGACACAGCATTTCCCGGATGCTACCGTCCCACTTTCCCGCCCCATGCGTCAGCGACTCGAGTACGCGCTTGCCTGGATACTGATCAAGTTCATGGGATCATTGCCGCGCCCATTGGCACGGACGGCGGGGATCACGCTGGCCTTCATTATTTATCTCCTGCATGTCCGCTTACGCCGAGTGGGCATGCGCAACCTGGCCCTGGCATTTCCGGAAAAGAGCAAGCGGGAGCGTAGGCAGATTCTGCGCGGGGAGTTCCGTTCGTTGGGCCGTCAGTTGGCGGAGGTGACGCTGTTTCCCAAGTACACCGTCGAAAATGTGAGCCAGGTGGTGGCGTATGACGGGTTCGAGAACTACGACCGGGCGTTCGCGCGTGGCAAGGGAGTGCTGTTTCTCACCGGACATCTCGGCGGATGGGAACTGTCGGCGTTTGCCCACTCCTTGCAGGGCCATCCCCTGCACGTTTTGATGCGTTCGCTGGACAACGTATATCTGGACAACCTGACGCGACAATACCGGACCATGCACGGCAACAAGACCATGGACAAAGATGCTTCTCCACGCGGTCTGCTGGCTGCGATGAAGGCGGGTGAGGTGGTGGGGATCCTCATGGATACCAACATGACTCCCCCGCAAGGCGTCTTTGTCGATTTCTTTGGCATTCCGGCGTGTACCGCGATCGGCCTCGCCAGAGTCGCCCTGCGCACCGATGCCGCTGTCGTGCCCACGTTTACGATTTGGGATCCGGTGTTGAGAAAATACCGGCTGCGTTTCGATCCGGCGGTCGAACTGGTACGCACCGGGAACGACGAAGCCGATGCAGTGACCAATACCACGCGCTTTACCAGGATTATCGAAGACTACGTGCGCCGCTATCCCGATCAATGGCTCTGGGTACATCGCCGCTGGAAGACGCGGCCGGAGGGCGAGAAAGGGCTGTATTAGGCTCTGTCCTTTTGCGCGGGGTCACAGCCCTGCGTGATGAGACTCACAGCGCTACGCCGCCGGGGACGGTACCCTAGCATTGGGTTAATAGGCGGTCATCATGGTTGCTTCCGGATGGCAACTGAATCGTTTCGAACGAATTCTGTTTAGGGTAGCTTTGGGCGTGGCAGGTCTGGCCATTGCGTTCCGCGTTGCAGCTCTACTTTTCCTCTCTTATTTTCACCACGGCCGCTAGCTTTCAGGCCCTGCGCTCTTCAGACCGCGTCCGTCCGTTCCTTCGGTCTCGACCTCGTTACAATACTATTGACTTTCGCCGGGTATTGGTTGGAACGTGGAGTGGTCTGCGCCACAACCCGGAAAGGGGCGGCTATGTCATTTCGATCGGTTTTCGTGGCGGTCGTAATCGCGTTTGCTCTGATCGTGGCGGGGTTCTTAATCAATCGTGCCAGACCGAAGTTGGAGACGGAGCAGCCGAGCGCGGACTTGGTGCGTGCCACCGGAAAATGCGCCGAATGTCACGCCCGCACCCAATATTCGGTGGTGCACGAATATGAAATGAGCGTTCACGCCAAGAAAGGCGTGAACTGCCTGGACTGCCATCAGGCCGCGGCGGGGCAGGACAAAAAGGACCATCACGGATTCGTAATCTCTACCAAACTAACCGCCGGGAATTGCCGCAGCTGTCACGAGAGCATCTATCAACAGTTCTTGCACAGCCGGCATGCAGCGCCGGCGTGGGCCGCCATCTACGGCGAGAAGGGTCTCACCCCCGAACAGGTCACTTTTTCGGAAACCTATCAGCCGGGAGGAACTCGCCGCCCACCCCACCCCTTTACGCAGTTGGAGGGGACCTCGGCGATGGCCAGCGGCTGCGAGCAATGCCATAGCGTGGGCAGGCCGAATGCCGACGGCACCATCGGCAACTGCACCGCTTGCCACACCCGGCACACCTCGTCCGTCCGGATTGCCCGCCTGCCCAGCACTTGCGCCCAATGTCACATGGGTCCAGACCATTCGCAGATCGAGATTTACGAGGAATCCAAGCACGGAGTGATGTTTCAGGCGCAGGAACGTCTGCTGAATCTGGATGCTTCGCCCAAGACGCTGACCACTCGCGATATGTTCGTGCCGACTTGCGCGACTTGTCATATGAGCGGCCTCAACGGAGTCGGAATCACCCATGATCCCTCGGAGCGTCTGTCGTATTATCTGGCGAACGCAGTCAGCGAGAAACGTCCGAACTACGCCGCAGCCCAGGCCAAGATGAAACAGATTTGCTCGCAGTGCCACACTCCCGCGTTGATTGATCGGGTCTACGGCCAGGCCGAACAGGTGGTTCAAGTCACCAATGGCCGAGTACGGTTCGCGCAGGACCTGGTAAGCGAATTGCGCAAAGACGGCGTGCTCACCGGGCCGCCATTCTCGAATCCGATTGATTTTGTGTACTTCGATCTCTGGCACTACGACGGGCGAACCAGCAAGCACGGCGCCTTCATGGGCGGGGCCGATTTTGTGCAGTGGCACGGAAACTATCCCATGCTACAGAAGACGGTCGAGTTGCAGTCGATGGCCGCCGAGCTGAGGAGATTGCATGGTAAAGGGAAGTGAACGCTGGTGGGCCCGTCCGCAGATGTGGGTCGAAGCGTTCGTGACGCTGAATGTCGCATTCCTCAGCTTCGACATCTATCTGGCACATTCGGTAAACCAGTTTCGTAACCAGGCGGAATACATTCCGCTCCTTTTTTCCATCTCTGCTCCCCTGGTACTGGTCGTTGCCATGGCGGTGCGCTATCGCTGGCCGGCCGTTTGGAAAGATCTCGGTTATCTTGCGGGATGGATAGCGGTGTTGATCGGGCTCACCGGGGTGATCCTCCATCTCGAAAGCCATTTTTTTTATGAACGCACCCTGCGCAGCCTGACTTACTCTGCACCCTTTGCCGCGCCCCTGGCTTATACCGGGCTGGGGTTTCTGCTCGTCATGAATCGCATGGTAGATCCGGAGTCCATCGAATGGGCTCAGTGGGTGCTGCTGCTGGCGCTCGGCGGATTCATCGGGAATTTTGTGTTTAGCCTGGCCGATCATGCCGGAAATGGTTTCTTCAATCCTCTGGAGTGGGTGCCAGTCGCGGCCAGCGCAGTCGCGGTCGGTTTCCTGGCCGTTCCGCTCATGATGCAAGTCTCGCGTTACTACATCGATTTATGCGTGACCATCCTGCTGCTGGAAGGAGGCGTGGGACTGTGGGGCTTTGTACTGCACGCGGCGGGCAATCTGCGGGGACCGTCCGTTCATCCCTTCGATAACTTTATCTACGGCGCTCCTCCCATGGCCCCGCTGTTGTTTCCCAATTTAATGGTGCTGGGCATCATCGCGCTCTGGCCGCTCCGGACCCACCGCAGTTACCTTTCCGCTGCACTCAGCGGTAGCCAGGACTAGATCACGAGCCAAGACATGACCCCAGCTTCCGAACCGCAATAGTCGTGCCAGTTGGCTGTCGTACTCACGCGGTTGAACACTGGATTCTGTTTTGATCTCTCTCAGAACCAGTCGCTGCGATAGGCCACCCAACAGCTCACGTAAACAATCGGGATGGTTGCAGCCAGTGCCCACCAGATGGGTTGCGCCGGTTTAGAGCAGCTATCTAGCCCGAATAGCGATACTATCTGCCTAAAGCGCTTCATAGGTCCCGTTGTGAGATGAGAACGCAGCATATGCCGGTCGCGAACGGAGATGACATGTCCAGGGTTCTAAGGGTCGTCTCGCTTCTTCTTCTCCTCATTCCGCCAGTCGCATGCGGCGAGGACTCTTCGGGCCAAATGCGCGAACTAAGCGTCTCCCCCGACGGCAAATTCATCGCAACTGTTTACGCGAAAGGCGGCACCTATTTTATTTATAGGATTGCCGCGGACACCGGAGATGCGACCCGATTGACAGACGCCAAGACCGGAGCGGAGTCAAGTCCAACCTTCTCGGCAGACGGTAAGCGAATCGCGTATTCTTACTCGCCCGGGAACGGGGCACATTCTCGAATCGTCATCGGGAACGCCAACGGTTCGGACTTACATCCATGGCCGACTTCGGACACAGACGACTTCCGGCCTGTCTTCTCGCCCGACAGCAAGCGCATCATTTTCGCCCGATCAGGATATTACGGCAGCTATTCACCAATTGCCCAGCCACATCAGCATGAATGGAAGTTCTTTGAGGGTGACTTGGATGGCAAGAACGTGCGTCAACTTACGAACGAGAGTTTCTACATGGTGTCCCCTGCCTCGGTTTCCCCTGATGGCAAGAGCCTGCTTTTTGTAAGCGCAGAGGACCAGATTCCCGGAGAACCCCGTCTCGGATCGACCCTTGATTGGGTCAACTACATGCCCGATGGAAAGAGCATTCTCCTAATGGCTGCCAGCGATGGACAACACGGATATGACTATGACGTCTATCGCCTTGGCCTCGGAACCGGCGCTGTGGAGAGGCTGACGAGGGGGAACGGTTATGCAACGGATCTCAGGGTGTTTGCCGATGGAAAAATTGCACTCTTCTTGAAATGGCGATTAGACTGGCACAGAACCCCAGTCAGCAGTGAGCTATACCTGTTGGACCTGCAAACTTACAAAGTCACGCCCTTCAAGGTCAAAGGATTAAATTGACCTTCGCCCTCATCCAGACTGCGAATTCTTCATCGCTAAAATATCGCCATCGCGCTGGCAGCCGTGTTTCTCTCAGAACCAGTCGCTGCGGTAAGCGACCCACCAGCTTACATAAACAATCGGGATGGTCGCTGCCAATGCCCACCAGATCGGCAGGACGATGTCGGCAAGTATTCCGAGCACGGCGAAGACAATCCAGAAGATCTTGCGCTCCATGCCAGCATTCTAGCCCCGGCTTTCCTTTCCCGCAGTAAACGTATAAAAAGGTGCAATGGAGCGTTCGGCAAAAGAAGTGGCCGACTTCGTGCACGCCCGCCTGGTAGGAGACGGTTCCGTCCGGCTGCGCGGAATTGCCAGCGTCTCATCGGCGTCACCCGGTGATCTGGTGTTCGTGGAAGATGAAAAGAACCTGGCACGGGCATTGCAGTCGAAGGCATCGGCGGTGATCGCGGGAGAATTCGCGACGGGGAAGACAAGTGCCAAGCCTCTTCTCATACATCCTCAACCGCGCATGGGGTTTGCGCGGGCAGCGGAGTTGTTCAAGCCGCTCTCAGAGGCGAAGCCCGGCGTCCATCCCAGCGCGGTTGTACATGCTTCCGCGAACCTGGGAAAGAACGTCACCGTGGCCGAGCGCGTGGTGATCGGAGAAGGAGCGAAAGTCGGCGACGGCACGCGGATGGGAGCCGGTTGTGTGATCGGTGCAAATGCAAGCGTAGGACGAGATTGCGAGCTGTATCCGAATGTCACGATTTATCCCGCCGTGCGATTGGGTGACCGCGTGATCGTTCACTCCGGCGCGGTGCTCGGCAGCGACGGTTTTGGCTACGTGCGCGACCGCGAAACCGGCCGTTACGAAAAATTCCCCCAGATCGGTCGCCTGGAGATCGAAGACGACGTCGAAATCGGAGCGAACTCGACCATCGACCGCGGCGCGCTCGAAGTCACGCGCATCGGCCGGGGAACGAAGATCGACAATCTGGTGCACGTGGGACACAACTGCCAGATTGCAGAAGACGTCGTGATTGCAGCCCAGACCGGCCTTTCAGGCAGCATCACCATCGAAAAGAATGTCGTGCTAGGCGGACAGGTAGGCATCGGCGAGCACGCGCGGCTGGAAGAAGGCGTAATGCTCGGCGGCCAGGGCGGCGTACTTCCCAACAAAGTATTGCGTGGGAACGGCGTAGCCTTTTGGGGGACTCCGGCAAAACCGGTGCGTGAATATTTGAAGCAGTTAGCGGCTCTGGCCCGGCTGGCGAAGAAGGAGTAATGCACGTGGCGATTGTCGTGGTCGGCGGGCATTCCCGAAGCGTAGGCAAGACCAGCGTCGTCGCTGGCCTGATCGCCGCTCTGCCGGAATTTGGCTGGACCGCGTTCAAGATCACGCAATACGGCCATGGCATCTGTTCACAGAATGGCGAGTCCTGCCACTGCGCAACTGACGACCACAGTTGGGCGATCTCCGAAGAAAAAGACCGCGGGGGAGACTCCGACACTTCTCGATTCCTGGCGGCCGGGGCGGCGCAGGCGTGGTGGGTGCGGACCGAACAGGGACGATTAGCGGAAGCTCTGCCCATGATTCGCCGTAAACTTGCCGACGCAAAGAACGCAATTCTGGAGTCGAACAGCATTCTGAAGTTTGTGAAACCCGATCTTTATTTGACGGTCCTGGATCCAGCAACGGCAGATTTCAAGCGCTCGGCGCAGGAATTTCTCGATCGCGCAGATGCCGTGATTTTGCATGGGACACACGAGGGTCACGCCTGGAGTGGAGTCTCGCTCAAGCCCGTCGCGGGGCGTCCCGTGTTTCACATGAAACCGCCGCGGTATGTCACCGCCGAACTAGTCAACTATGTCAGGGATGGCCTGCAAGTTCATAACCACAGGGGGCACTGAGGAACACAGAGGTCCCCCGATTTTCTCTGTGTTCTCTGTGCCCCTGTGGTGAAGATTTACCTGCTGGCGTACATTTCAATAATCCGCTCAATCGCCCGGCGGCAGACGGCACAGAAAGAATCATGCCGGGTGAACATGATGCAGTTTTCCTGCGGCCGATAATAACCGTGGCCCTCGTAGTCCGCGCCTTCGAACGCGCCCACCCGGTCTGAATACTTGTCGCTGGCCAGCATGGCGTCCTCTTTCTGGCGCTCTTCTTTAAAGAGCTTGTCCATCTCGGCTTCAGGACGGTTCTGCGCCCGAAGCTCGCGACGTTGGGCCTGGATCTCGTGTTCCATGGCCTCGAATTCCTCTTTGCGCCAGGGCGTGGGCATCGGCGTGCCAGCGACGACCAGGTCTTTCCACTTAAGATTGGCGGGATCAAGCAGGGCGGTGGCATTGGGCTCCCAGGGCTCGATCTTCTTGGAGGGTGGCAGGTAAGCGACCTGCGAGGTGTAGTACTCGTCGGCGAGACCGGCAATGTGATGGCCGAACTCGTGGACGAAGACATAAGGCGCCCACTCGCTGTCAGCCGCTACGGTAGCGTAAAGATTGAAGATTCCGCCGCCGCCATAGGTTGCGCCATTCACCAGAATTTCAATGAACTCATAGGGCGCGTAAGAAGCGAAGTCGCGCAGGGCGCGGTTTTCGGGAGTGAGAATGTAACGCTCGGTATCAAAGGTGTCGTAGGTGGTACCCAGGGGCGAGCGATGATGGATGCCGCTGGAGGGTCGCGAAATGCCGGATTCTTCCGCCGGCGGGCAAAGCCCCCAGACGTTGAAGTCGGTGCGGTGCTCGCGAAAGGGTGAGCGCGTAAACAATATTTCCGTGAAGTGGCGCGCGTCATTCTCGAACTTCGTGCGTTCGGCGGCAGTGTAGCCGTCGCCCATGATCAGCAGATCGACCTTGCTCGCCGGCTCGCCGCTCTTTTGAATGGTCAGGGGCGGCCCGGGCGAAGGCGGGCGCGAAGTGTCGATGAACTTATCTTTGGGATCGATGCGGGTTGTCCATACCTCGTGAAACTCGCCTTCATCGCGCCTTTTCAGAACAATCTTCACCGGCGCTTGGGGAGCAGGGAAGCGCAGCGACTCAGAAAATGTCCGGCTGGCGGTCTTGGGTTCTTCGGTGGTGATCCATTCCCCGTACACCGAACTGAATCCGCGGGAGTAGAGCAAGCGCCCAGTCGCCTGGTCGCGCACTTCAAAAAAATAGTTGCCGAGGTTGGTGTCGTCGATGGCCTTGGCGAGGTCGCCGGGCCATGGCAGCGGCTCGATCACAATGCGATCCACGCTGAAAAATTCGTGGGTCGCATCACCGGTGTGGTAGTAGTCCAGACGCATGGTGGCCGGCGCGGCGAAGGCGGCGAGCGAGAGGCAGAACAGCAGTGCGAACACGAATAGGGATTTGTAGCGCATGGTGAGCATTGTAGGGAAAGAGACTCAAGCAAACAACGGCTCGACCTAAAACCAGTTGTCAAATATCAGTTCTCGGTTCTCAGATGTGAGTGTTTGTTATCCTGCGATGTGCGCTCCATTCATAGAAACGCCTGGCTGCTGGTCCTACTGTCCGCAGGCTTGCAGATTCTCGTCTTTCCGCTCCCCAATCTCTACCTCCTCGGATGGGTTGCGATCGCGCCTCTGGTCGTAGCTCTGTTGCGGGCGCGGCCTCCGGAGACACTGCAAATTCGCGCCGGAATCAAGCTGCTTCCCGCCAAGCCATTGCAGGCTTTTCTAATGGCTTACGTGTGCGGGATCCTGTGGTACGCCGGGACCTGCTATTGGATCTACGACGTCATGCACCAGTATGGCGGAGTGAACACACCGGCGGGGTTAGGAATTCTGATCCTTTTCTGCATGTACCTGGCGATCTACCACGGAGTGTTCGGCCTGCTCATCAGCCTGCTTGCAGGGAACAGTCATTTCAGCCGCCGGGCGTTGCTTTTGTCTCCAGTGGTATGGGTAGCGGTCGAACTGGCGCGTACGCGCATCACCGGATTTCCCTGGGACCTGCTGGGAACGAGCCAAGTGGACAACATTCCCTTAGCCCGAATCGCGACCGTAACCGGCGTGTACGGACTTTCGTTCGAAATCATGGTGGTGAACGCGGCCCTGGCAGCGGCTTTCATGGTGCGGCATGAACAGCGCAGGAAGCTGTTGCTGGCCACGCTGGGTGCGGCTGTAATTCTTCAATCAGGACGCCTGATTCCGGCGCCGGCAATTCCCTCCGACCGCACCGCGACGTTAGTGCAGGCAAATGTCCCGATTCTCGAAGGTTCGGATTGGACAAGAGAGTATTTCACTGGCACCTTGCGCGATCTGAGCCGAGTCAGCGTGACGGGGCAGAATTCCTCACACTTAGTAGTGTGGCCGGAATCGCCGGCGCCGTTTTATACGAGTGATCCTTTTTTTCGCGACGCGGTCAGCAATCTGGCGCGGCAAGCCAACACCTGGGTCCTGACCGGCAGCATCGGCGTACGCAATGCGACCATGAGTCCTGGCGGAGCAACCGAGATCTACAATTCTGCCGCGCTGGTGAGCCCGGCCGGCGAATGGACCTCCCGCTACGATAAGACCCACCTTGTGCCCTTCGGCGAGTACGTTCCGTTCAAACGAATGTTCGCGTTTGCCGGCGGGTTGACCAAAGAAGTCGGCGATTTCTCGCCGGGAACATCGCGCGCGCCGCTCGATGCCGGCGGTACGCGGCTGGGCGTCTTCATCTGCTACGAGTCGATTTTTCCAGACGAAGTCCGGCAGTCCGCCAACCAAGGCGCGCAAGTCTTCGTCAATATTTCCAACGACGGATGGTACGGCGACAGCGGCGCTTACGCTCAGCATCTGAAGCAAGCGCGCATGCGGGCAGTCGAAAACGCCCGCTGGTTGCTGCGGGACACCAATACCGGCGTCACCGCGTCGATCGATCCTTATGGCCGAGTCGTGGCCAGCATGCCGCGCAAAGTCCGCACCGCGCTCGAGGCCCCGTATGCGCTGTCGAGTGAAACCACTTTCTACACCCGCCATGGAGACTGGTTTGCGTACGCGTGTGCGATAATTTGTGTAGTGGCGCTTTTCATCCGGCCGCCGCAATCCACGAGGTCATGAATATGGTTGATGAACTGGAACAGGAATACGCAGTTCTGAAAGACAAAGTCCGCGAACTCCGGGAGTACCTTTGACACAGGCAAGCTGCGTCAGCAACTGAGCGAATTGGAAAAACAGGCTGCCGACCCGAACTTCTGGTCCAATCCCCAAAAATCTCAGCAAGTGATGCGCGAGAAAAAGCGCGTGGAAGACATGCTGGCGACTGATGCTGACCTGGCTCGGCGCATCGACGACATCGCCGCGTACTTTGACCTGGCGCGCGAAGGAGAATCGGTCGACGCCGACTTGCGCCGCGAAATCACGTCGCTACGGGAACGAGTCGATCACCTGGAAACCGAGACGCTGCTCTCAGGCGACAACGATCCCCTCAATGCCATCGTCACGATTCATCCCGGCGCCGGCGGCACCGAATCGCAGGACTGGGCTGACATGCTGCTGCGCATGTATTTGCGCTGGGCGGAGCGGCAGGGCTTTAAAACCGTTCTCTACGACTACCAGCCCGGGGACGAAGCCGGACTTAAGTCGGCGACCTTCGCAGTCAATGGCCAGTACGCTTTCGGGCTGCTGACCAGCGAAATCGGCGTGCACCGCCTGGTGCGCATTTCCCCCTTCGATCAGGCCAAGCGGCGTCACACCTCATTTGCCAGCGTGTTCGTCTCCCCGGAAATTGACGACAGCATCGAAGTCGTCATCAAGCCGGAAGACCTGCGGATTGATACTTACCGCTCCAGCGGCAAAGGCGGGCAGCACGTGAATACCACCGATTCCGCGGTGCGGATCACACACATTCCCACTGGCCTGGTCGCGGCCTGCCAGAATGAGCGTTCGCAGCATAAAAACAAGGATCGCGCCATGAGCATGCTGCGCTCGAAACTTTATGAATATGAAGTGGAGAAAAAGCGCGAAGTTACCAGGAAAATCGAAGACTCAAAACTCGACATCGATTTCGGCTCGCAGATCCGCTCTTATGTACTGCAACCCTACCGCCTGATTAAAGACCACCGTACCAAGATGGAAGTGGGTGACGTGGACCGGGTGATTGATGGCGACCTGCAACCGTTCATCCGGGCATACTTGCAGATGCGAAGGGGCGGGAAGGCGGCGCAGAATTAGAGAATCCCAGCCCTGATCCTGGCCGAAAGTGCCTTTCGTAACGTTACCTGCCACGAAAAAACTGGAAAGCCCCGCCACTCTGCCTGATCCTTGTAAACAGACCTATGCCGCGCATGATCGAGCTAATCCGTGCTTCGGCGGTGCCCTCCGGGCTGATGCAGACGGCCGCCCGCGGCGCTCTCGCCGTACCGCCGCAGGAGATGATCGAGATTCTCGTATATCTGGCGACGGAGAACAAAGTGTTCGCCGAGCGGGCGCGACTCACCCTGGCGGGGTGGGAGGAAGGCTCGGCCCGCGAAGCCGCGGTCAACCCTGCCACCTCCAAGGCCGTACTTCACTATCTGATGGATCCTCAAAATCTTAGGCCGGTGTTGCTGCCCCTCCTGCTGGAGAACCCGTCAGTGAGTGCGGAATCCATCATGACGCTGGCGGTATCGGCAACCCGCGAGCAGGTCGAGGCTATGTTGAGCAGCGCGCGGGTCAACGCGACGCGGGAAATCTTGAATGTACTTGGCTCAAATCCGAACCTCACCGAGTCTGAGGCGAAGGCGATACAAGAGAAAGAGCCGGCCTTGGAAGCGGCGGGTACGACTTCCCAGGCGGCCGACTCTGCCGGTTCACCAGACGATGACGCGATAGAAGTTTCCGAAGAGGCCATCCATGCGTATCTCTCGGAGCACGCGGCGGAGATCGTAGCCGAGGCCGGCAAGGCATTCCAGCCTATTGGCGGAGTGCATGAGATTGCAGCCGAGGCTCAGGTTACAGCCGAAGCCCCGGCAACCGCAGTGCCCGCCGGTGGGCATGGGGAAGCGGCGGTTCCCAAGAGAGCACCGCTGAAGAAGTGGATCCTGAGCGCCGACGAGCAGCGGGGCAGCGCCTTGCAGAAGATTTCCAAGCTAGACATCAAGGGCCGCATCCAGTTAGCGATGAAAGGAAACAAAGAGGAGCGCTCGCTGCTGATCCGCGATGGCACAAAAATCGTGGCGCTGGCCGTACTGGAATCGCCCAAGATAACGGACGGCGAAGTCGAGAGATTTGCCGGGCAGAAGAATGTGCTGGAGTCCGTACTGCGCGCCATTCCCATGAAACGGCGATTCATTAAGCAGTATCCGATCGTTCGTGCCCTGACCTCGAACCCGCGCACTCCGATCGATGTTTCGCTGGGCTTGATCAAGCACCTGCTTATGCAAGACCTGAGACATCTTTCCGGCAATAAGGAAGTCTCCGATACCGTACGCAAGCTGGCTTTGAAAATGTTCCGGCAAAAGCTGGACGTGACCAAGAAGGATTAGCCAGATCGAATTGGCGTCTCTTCCCGAACGCCACTACAATGTTTCGGTATGGCCTCGCCTTCCCCCGACCCCATCACAGAATTGCTGAAACGTGCCAAGACCATTGCCGTGGTCGGGCTTTCCAACAGCCCCTTGCGTCCCAGTCACGGAGTTTCAGCGTATATGCAAACCCAGGGCTATCGTATCATTCCGGTGAATCCGGAAATCAAAGGCGCGCTGGGCGAGAAAGCCTACTCATTTCTGAGTGAAGTTCCAGAGAAGATCGACATTGTGAACATTTTTCGCCGCCCGGAATTCGTGGAAGAGATAGTAGATCAGGCCATCCAGCTCAAAATTCCAGCCGTCTGGATGCAGGAAGAAGTGATCAACCCAGCCGCGGCCGAGAAAGCGCGAAGAGCGGGAATGTTTGTGGTGATGGACCGCTGCATCCTAAAAGAACACAAAGCGCGATTCGGGTAGTATTCTTCTCCACCCTCCTTACCCATAACTGCGACAGAATTCTTTCCCAGCGGCCGTCCCCGGCTGAGGAAACCTGCGCACGCTGATTTTAGGATCGCAGGACGGCCAGGGAATCGCCCGCGCCATTCAGCTTACATCTGACGAAGAACTCCTGGTCGAGCACGGAGCACTTTATCCCGCACTCCAACGGCTTGAAGACCGCGGCTGGATTTCCGCGAAATGGGGAGTTTCCACCAATAACCGCAAGGCCCGTTTTTATTCACTGACCGCTGCTGGCCGCAAACAGCTAGTCAGAGAAACCACCAAGTGGAAGCGGCTTTCGGCAGCGATCGGACGCATTCTTGGTCCGGAGGAGACTTAGCCCATGTTTCGACGCAAGCGCAAGGCCAGCGACTTCAGCGCTGAAGTCGAAGCCCACATCGAACTGGAGACCGAACGCCTCCAGGAGCAAGGACTCAGCCATGAAGACGCCCGAACCGCAGCCCACCAGGCCTTCGGCAACGTGACCCGGGCTCACGAGCGCTTTTACGAATCCAGCCGCTGGCTCTGGTGGGACCACTTCTGGCAAGACCTGCGCTTCGGTTTACGTATGCTGCGCAAGAAGCCCACCTTCACGATCGTGGCCGTTCTGACGCTGGCTTTGGGAGTTGGAGCCAACACCGCGATTTTTAGCATCGTGAACGCGGTGTTGTTGCGTTCGCTTCCTTTTTCGCACCCGGACCGGTTGGTGAAGATCGTGGCCAACAATCGCGGTGTGGGCGCGCGGGATATTGGGTTTTCCGTTCCCGAACTGGACGATCTCAGAACAAGGGCAGGCGTCTTTGACCAGGTGACTGCTACCCAAGGTGGCCCTACAAACTTGACCGGCGGAGAGCGTCCGCAACATCTCGAACTGCTGGAGGTGAGTCCTAACTATTTTTCCATGCTCGGCACTTCCGCGCACATTGGGCGGGTGTTTGGCCCAGGCGATGAGGTGCCGGGTTTCGCCGAAGCGGCCGTAATCAGCGACAGCCTGTGGGCCCGCGGGTTTGGCAGAGATCCGGGAATTCTGGGCCGAAAGCTGCAACTCGACAATGATCCCTACACCATTGTCGGCGTTCTTCCCCCCGGATTCCGCCATCCAGGCAGCACGGTTGCCACGGATGCCGAAATATGGGTGACAGCGGGATTCAGGGCCGATCCTTTCCCGAAACCTGATCGCAGCCTGCGGCTGGTGCCCGGAGCGATCGGGCTTTTGAAACCAGGAATCAGCCGGGAGCAGGCGCAAGCCAGGTTAGATACGTTCGCCCCCCAGCTGCGGGCGGAATACGCCACCAACTATCCGGCGGGGTCGGACTGGTCGATTGAGATTGAGCCCTTGCAGGAATCGCTCGTCGGCAATGTCCGGCCCATGTTGTTGGTGCTGATGGGCGCGGTGGTACTCGTCATTCTACTGGCTTCGGTCAACGTTGCGAATCTGCTCCTGGCCCGGGCTTCCGGGAGACAACGAGAGATGGCCGTACGGCTGGCAATGGGAGCAAGCCGTGCGCGGATGATTCGGCAGTTGCTGACCGAGTCGATGATTCTGTCCCTGGTCTCCGGCATTGTGGGTGTCCTGACCGCCATGGCAGCGTTGCATTTTGTACAGTTCTTGCCCGCCCGAATTCCCCGGCTGGCCGAAGTGCAGATGGACTGGACGGTGCTGGGTTTCGCCCTGTTAGTTTCCCTGCTTGCCGGGCTGGGGTTTGGGTTGGTTCCGGCCCTGCAATCCTCGAAAGCAAAAATCGCCGTGGCCATCCGGGAAGGAGCCCGAGGCTCGGGCACGGGCGGCAAAACCAACCGCTTGCGCGGCCTGCTGATCGCATCAGAATCGGCCCTGGCGGTGGTGCTGATGGTGGGAGCGGGTCTGCTGTTGCGGACATTCTGGGGACTGCTTCAGGAAAATCCTGGTTTCAATCCATCAAGAATTGTTGCCGCCAATCTCTACCTTCCAGTACCCAACAATCCTGATATGGATCGCTACGCCAAGCCCGAAATTTTTAACTCTTTCGTGCGCGAGGCGGTGCGCCGCGTCCGCGCTATCCCCGGAGTTGATGTTGCTTCCATGACCAGTGATTTACCAGTCACCAACTTGTCGCTGCGACGCTCCGTCAATATTGAGGACCGGCCGGAGGAGTCGCGCAAAGGTCTGTTTTCTGAAGTCACCAGCGTGACTCCTGAGTATTTCAAGGTGTTACTGGCTTCGTTAGTACGCGGACGTTACTTCACAGAAGACGATGATGCCGGCAAACAGCTGGTGGCAATCGTCGATGAAAGCACAGCTCGTACCTACTGGCCGGACCGCGATCCCATTGGCCGCCGTTTGAGCATGAGGAGCCCCAGGGGCGCAGCCAACCCGCCGTGGTGCACCGTGGTTGGCGTGATCAAGGACATCAAGAGTGATGGCCTCGACCAATCCGGAACTCCCCACATCTACCGACCGATCTACCAGTTTCCAGGATCCAGGGCTATGTCTTTAAGCGTGACGGTGCGGACCTCTTTATCTGCTACCAGCGTGGAGCCGCTCATGCGCCGTGAGATACAGGCAGTCGATCCAGATCTGCCGGTATTCAACGTACGTACTATGAACGAGGTCATTGACGGTTCTCTGGCTTCGCGCCGCTTCTCCGCTGAATTAGTGGGGATATTTGCCGTGGTGGCGCTTCTCTTGGCGTCTGTGGGAATTTACGGTCTGTTGGCCTACATGGTCGGTCAGCGGGCGCACGAGATTGGAGTGCGCATGGCGTTAGGCGCCATGCCCTCGACCATTGGGAAAATGATTGTGAGCCGGGGCGCGGGTCTGGCCGGCATCGGAGTCGGGATCGGTCTCGTACTGTCGGGAATCATGGCCCCACTGATTTCCACCCTGCTGTACGGAGTCCGACCGCTTGATCCGGAAGTGTTTCTAGCCGTGCCGCTCATTGTGATGGTGGTTGCGCTACTGGCCAGCTATATTCCGGCACGGCGGGCGGCCCAGGGTGAGCCCGATTGTCGCCTTGCGAGATAGTTGAAACGATTCGGGAAATTGCGGTGAGAACGTCTGCGGGATCTCAACTGCAAGCAGACATCTTTGGAGTTCAAACAAATTGAGGAGGGTCACTCGAATGAAACACATACGAATCTTCTGGCGGTTGGTGATACCGATGCTTGCCATCACCGCCTTGGGGCAGGGCACTAAAGGCGCTGCAGCTGCAAGCGCGCCTCAGGCGCAACAGCCAGCAACCATAACTTCAACCGTGGACCGCGAAATCAGCAACGTCGAAAAGCAGATGGTTGATGTTGCCGAAGCCATGCCGGAAGACAAATACAACTTTTCTCCCGAGAGCTCGAACATCCCCGGCGGCGACTACAAAGGCGTGCGCACGTTTGGCATGCAGGTCAAGCACGTCGCCGCTTCCAACTATGCAATATGGTCGCACCTTACTGGCGACAAGTTTCCGGCGGACTTCATGGGCGGGGACGGTCCTGAGAGCTTGAAGACCAAAGCCGACATCATTAAGTTCCTGAAGGATTCTTTTGCCCTGGGTCACAAGGCCGCGGCCACGCTGACTACTGAGAACATGTTGCAGACCGCGGAAGGCAGCAAATCGACCCGCCTGCGTCTGGCCATATTTGCCGTCGAACACGCCTATGATCATTACGGCCAGATGGTGGAATATTTGCGGATGAACGGAATTGTGCCGCCAGCGAGCCGGGCAAAGTCGAACTGATTGCCGGAATTCCCGGTCGATTACGCTCTTACGAAGATCACCGTCGCGTCGTCGCGAAGGCCGGTTCCGTTCGCGAACAGACGCACATCGGCAAGAATGCTCTCTGCCGACGCCTCCGGCTGCAAAACGTGGTTCCGCAACCGCTCCGCCCCGTACTCGTCTTGTTTTTCGTTTTCCGCCTCGGTGATGCCGTCGCTGTAGAGCACCAGCCTGGAGTCTTTCGGCAGATCAACTTCGATCTCGGAATAAGCTCCTGGGCCAATTCCCAGCGGAATGCCTTTTTCCGTTTCCACGAAACGCGCCTGATCTCCGGCAACCAAAAGCGGTTGCAGGTGACCGGCGCTCGCAAACAGCAGCTTGCGGCGTGCCGGATCAAGCACCGCATACACCATGGTCACAAATCTTCCGGCAGGGAAGTCCTCGACCAGCAAGCGATTCAGCTTAGTCAGCACTTCGCTCGGCGTGCAGCTGGTCTCGGCCAGCGAACGTAACATGCCGCGAGTCGCCGACATCAGCAGAGCCGCCGCTGTGCCCTTACCGGCAACATCGGCAAGCACCAGCGCCCAGCGCCCGTTGCCCATGGGAATAAAGTCATACCAGTCGCCGCCCACCGCCCCGGCAGAGATGGAAAATGCGGACACGGCAAAACCCGGTATGTAAGGCGAACTCTTGGGGAGCAGGGCCTGCTGAATGGTGCGGGCTTCCTGCGCCTCGCGGCTCATCTGCTCCCGCTGATGCTGTTCCTGTCTGAAGCGGCGGGCGTTGTGCACCGCGATGGCAACGTCATAACACAACGCCTGCAGCAGGCGCAGTTGTTCCGGGCGAAATGCGTCCAATTCGTGGTGTGAAGTGCTGAACACGCCGACCAACTGACCTTCGACATGCAGCGGGATGGCAACTTCCGATCGCGTAGCTTCCTCGCAGCCGATGTAATAAGGATCTACGCGCACATCCGGCGCGTACCTCATTTTGCCGGTAGCCGCCACGTGTCCCACCATGCCTTCTTTGCCAATCTTCAGGCTGTGGCCGGGGCCATGGGCAGTGCAGCCGGTACAGCCGTGAGCGCAGGCCAGAACCAACTCGCCGCGCGCTTCGTCGTGCAAGTAGACATCCGCATCCACGCACCCAAAAGAGCGGGCGACATCGTTCACCACTTTGTCGATAAGTTCGTCAAGGTCGAGGATCGAGCTGATTTTCTGAGCAGCTTTCTGCAACTTGAGCAGATCATCGACCTGCTGGAAAGGCAGGGGAAGGGAACTGTAGACAGCGGCGGTTGCGGGACTGGTTGACACAACATCCTCCAGCAAGCTGAGCAGACTACCAAAAATAGATGAGAAACGTCGGGGTCTGGATTCCTTTTTTCGAGGCCTTTACCCCGATTGGGTGCCCCAGGTCTCGCTGCTGTTGCGAGACCTGGGAGCATCGGGACGGGTGTCTTCTAAGGAATGGGCTTGCTGCCCGCTTTACTTCAGCGACTTCATATCAATCACAAACCGATACTTCACGTCCCCTTTAAGCAGGCGCTCATAAGCCTCATTGATCTGCTGAATTTTGATCATTTCAATATCGGCGGTGAGGCCGTGATCGGCGCAGAAATCGAGCATTTCCTGGGTTTCCTTGATTCCGCCGATGCCGGAACCGGCCAGGCTGTGACGCCCCATAATCAGGTTAAACGCAGACACAGGCAGAGGTTTCGACGGCGCTCCCACCATGACCAGCGTGCCATCGCGCCTCAGCAACCCCAGATACGGATTCAGATCGTGCTCGGCCGAAACCGCGTCCAGAATGAAGTGGAAACTGTTGGCATGCTTAAGCAGGTCGTCGGCATTGTTTGAAACCACGACTTCATCGGCCCCCAGTCGCCGCGCGTCCGCAGCCTTGTTCGGAGAAGTAGTGAACAGCACCACGTGAGCGCCCAACGCGTGAGCGATTTTCACGCCCATGTGGCCGAGGCCGCCCAGTCCCACGATGCCGACCTTCTGCCCTTTGCCAACTATCCAGTGCCGCATCGGCGAATAGGTGGTGATTCCGGCGCAAAGCAGCGGCGCGGTCGCGGCGAGGTCTACCTTGTTGGAAACTTTCAGCACGAAGGCCTCGTCGACGGCAATACTGCTGGAGTAGCCGCCATAAGTAACTCCACCGAGCACTTTGTCTTCGCTGTTGTAGGTAAACGTCGGAACGCTCTCGCAGTATTGTTCGAGGCCGGCACGGCAGTTTTCGCAAACGCGGTCGGAATCCACCAGGCAGCCGACAGCGGCGAGATCGCCTTCCTTGAACTTCTTCACCGCCTCGCCCACGCGGGTCACTCTGCCAACAATTTCGTGGCCCGGCACGCACGGATAAACCGTCGGCAGCGCCTCATGCCACTCATCGCGGACCTGGTGAAGATCGGAATGGCACACTCCACAGTAGAGAATTTCAATCTGCACGTCCTGCGGACGAGGCTCGCGGCGTTTGACAGTGTCCGGAGCGAGCGCCGAAGTTGCGCTGCGGGCCGAATAGGATTTCACGGAATAAGTTGATGGATTGCTGGATCGAGTTTCTTCTGGGGCGGAAATAGATGAAGCTGGGGGATTCATAGAAATGGTTCTCCTTAGCGTTTTAGACGCGTGAGCGCGCAGGAACGGTGCAGAATTCGAGAGCCTAATCAGCGGCCTTCCTGCGCCTCATCTTCTTGATTTCGTCCAGTCGTTCACGAATTCGCTTTTCAATGCCTTCATTCGTCGGCTGATAGTAGACCCGGTCGCGCAAATTGTCCGGCAGACACTGCATGTCCGCAACTTTGTCTTCCAGGTCGTGAGCATATTTGTATCCTTGACCGTAGCCCATGCCTTTCATCAATCCGGTCGGAGCATTGCGAAGATGCAGCGGCACCGGTTCAGCCGCGGTGTGCTCCACGTCCTGCACAACCTCAGAATATGCCGTGTACAGCGCATTCGACTTCGGAGCCAGCGCCAGATACACGACCGCCTGAGCCAAAGCCAGATTGCCCTCCGGCATGCCGATGAAATCGACGGCATCGCGGGCAGCCATACATAGAGAAAGCGCGCCAGGATCGGCAAGGCCGATATCTTCCACCGCCATGCGCACCACACGGCGGGCGATGTACAAAGGATCTTCGCCGGCTTCCAGCATGCGTCCCAACCAGTAGAGCGCGGCATCAGGATCGCTGTTGCGCACCGATTTATGCAGCGCAGAAATCAGGTTGTAGTGTTCTTCACCGCCTTTGTCATAAAGCAGCACGCGCTTTTGCAGGGCGTCAGTGACGATGGCGTCGGTAATATCGGTCTTCGCTCCCCCGGCAAGTGAAGCTGCCACTTCCAGCGCGTTGTAGGCGGTGCGGGCGTCGCCGCTGGAGTAGGCGGCAATTTTGGCCAGAGCTTCATCGGAAGCATGCAGATTCACGGCGCCCAGGCCGCGTTCTGCATCGGCCAGAGCGCGTTTGAGCAGCAACACAATTTGCTCTTCCGTGAGCGGCTTAAGGGTATAAACCCGGCTGCGTGAGAGCAGCGCGGAAATAATCTCGAACGAGGGATTCTCCGTGGTCGCCCCGATCAGGCGAATGTTGCCCTTTTCGACGTGAGGAAGAAACGCGTCCTGCTGCGCTTTGTTAAAGCGGTGAATCTCGTCAACAAAAACGATCGTCCGCGTGCCGTACTGGCGGGCGCGTTCGGCCTCGGCCATCACTTGCTTGATCTCTTTGATTCCTGCAAGTACGGCGGAGAACTCAATGAACTCAGCCTTGGTGACGCGGGCAATGATCTGCGCCAGGGTAGTTTTGCCCGTGCCTGGTGGTCCCCAGAAAATCAGCGAACCCAGATCGTCGCGCTCGATCTGCGTGCGCAGCGGCTTGCCGGGGGCGACCAGGTGCTCCTGACCGACAAACTCATCGAGCGTGCGCGGACGCATGCGATCAGCCAGCGGCCGGGTGCGGTCGCTGGAACTTTCGGGGTTCGGAGTCGTTGAAAAGAGACTCATGCAAGACCATTTCACCACGGAGACACGGAGTCACGGAGAAAATCATTTCACCACAGAGACACCGAGACACCGAGAAGGCAAAAGAATTAGAGAACTCTTCTGATAATGCCTTGCATTAACAGTGGCACATTGAAATTGATAAGCAGGCCGATTTTCTTGCCAGCCAGCCTCATATACGTGAGGAGTTGGGCCTGGTGCACTGGCAACAGTTTCTCGACCGATTTCAATTCTAGAATCACCTCATCTTCCACGACAATGTCGATCCGGTAGCCGCAATCGAGGCCCAGCCCTTTGTATATCACGGGAAGATCGATTTGGCGTTTGAAGTCCAGCTCCCGAATCCGGAGTTCGTGGCATAGGCATTCCTCGTAGGCCGACACCAGCAGACCGGGACCAAGGTGCCGGTGCACCTCGATTGCGGCGCCAATGATTGGGCTGGTTCTCGGATCCCTCGGATCCGCGTCTTCTCTGCGCCTTGCAGGCTCTATCCTGAGATTGATCATCTCTTTTGCCGACTATTGCATAGAACTAATAGCTGGTGATAGCCCCCGTTAGTAGACAGTTCTCGCTTGTGTTTCTCTGTGACTCGGTGGCTCTGTGGTGAGGTTTGTCATTGCCTCTGCCTGGCTATCTCATACAGCACAATACTCGCCGCCACCCCGGCATTCAGCGATTCCACGCGCTCCGAATGCGGGATGGCCAGAGTTTCGTCCATCTCAGCCACAAGATCGCGCGGCAACCCCGCGCCTTCACTACCAATAAAGATGGCCAACGGGCCGGTCAGTTTCGCTTCATGCACGGGCGTGCCTTTATGTGACGAGGTCGCCACCAGCCGCAGGCCTTGCGAGCGGATCTGCGGCAGAATTTCTGTCAGCTTCACTCTCGCAATCGGCAAACGGAACACCGACCCCGCCGAGGCCCGCACAACCTTTGAGTTGAAAGGGCTCACCGTGCCTTCCCCGAGCAGCACGCCAGCGGCACCGAACGCCTCCGCTGAACGCAGCATAGTCCCCAGATTTCCCGGATCTTGCACTCCCAAAATCGCCAAAACCGGTCCATTCGCCGATTTAGCCAGTACGTCGTCCACGGTGAAAGCGGGGCAGCGCACCAGGGCAGCCACGCCTTGCGGGCTATCGCTGGGGACGGCGGTAGCGAACAGATTGTCGGGCAGCAACAGGGTTTCCACGTACGCAGCCAGTTGGGGCAGAAGCCGCTCGGCTTTGGTCAAAGCTGACAAATTGAAAAAGACGGCGCGGAACTTCAATCCGCTGCGGATGGCCTCTTCCAGAATACGCATGCCCTCAATGGCGCAATGGCCGTCGGCGGTCAGGTCGCCGTGCGCAAAGGCCTTGCGCAGCTCTTTGACCAGCGCATTGTGGCGGCCTTCCACGCGGCGCAGACGGTTATGGATAGACGGATTGGGGCTGAGCTTCCTGGTCACCGGGCCTTTTCCTGGCAGAATCATACCCGTTTCGTCAGAAAAATCATGCGTCGCCGACACCGCAAACTGAGAACTGGGAACTGAGATCTGACAACTGATTCTCAAACCATGCCGGCCTTTTGCCTACAATAGCCCTTCCCGGCGCTTTCCCGACACGCACATGCGAATAACGCAACCCAGTTCTCAGATCTCAGTTCCCAGTTCCCAGGTGCGTTTCCACCGCTTGCACGGCTAGTTCATGGTATGTTAACTTTCGCGTTCTCAGAACATTTCTGGAAGGAGCCGTGTGCGCGCCGAGATCGTCAAGATAAACAGCTCGAACCCGGAGGCCTCGCTCATACGTTACGCCGCCGACCAGATTCGCGCCGGGGAAGTGCTGGGCATGCCCACCGACACTTTTTACGGGCTGGCCGCGGATCCTTTTAACCTGCTGGCCGTGGATCGCGTGTATGACATCAAATCCCGCTCTCGCCACAAGCCGCTATCGCTATTGATTGAAAGTGTGGACCAGGCTGAAGAACTGGCGCGCCCGCTCCCTGAGGAGTTCTACAAGCTGGCGCGGAAGTTCTGGCCGGGGCCGCTCACTATCATTGTTAAAGCCGCGTCCCGGTTGCCGCTGAAGGTGACCGCCAACACCGGCAATGTTGCCTTACGCATACCCAGTGCGAAGATTCCCCTGGCGGTTGTGCAAGCCGCGAGCATTCCAATTACCGCGACTTCCGCCAACCTCAGCGGCGAGACCGAGTGCACCACTGCGGAGGCCGTGCGCGACCAACTGCAAGGCCGCATTTCCATCATTGTCGATGGCGGAACTTCCCCGCGTGAAATCCCTTCCACCATCGTTGATCTCACCGACGAGGAAGCCCGCTGGCGCATTATGCGCGAAGGCGCCATCACCTCCCAGGAAATTTCCGAGTTCTTTGCACAAGGATGATAGTAGAAGAGAAGTCGCGCACTACCGGGCGCTGGGTGCGCTATGGTTTGGCGCTGCTGGTGGTGGCGCTGGCGTACTTTCTATCGATCTGCATTGGAATTATCCAGGCTGCTGCTGGAGATCCAATTCATTCCGCCGATGTCATCGTCGTCTTCGGCGCAGCCGAATATTCCGGACGGCCTTCGCCAGTTTATCGTGCACGCCTGGATCACGCCTTCGACCTCTTCCGCCAAGGCATTGCACCGGTGGTCATCACCACTGGCGGTGCAGCCGCTGATCCCAGCTTCAGCGAAGGCGGGGTGGGGCACGATTACCTGATGAGCCGTGGAATCCCCGATGCCAGCCTGATTGCCGAAACCCAGGGTACGGATACGGCGCAATCGGCGGATCGGGTTGCGGTCATCATGCGTGCCAACCACATGCGAAGTTGCGTGGCCGTCAGCGATGCTTATCACGTCTTCCGCATTCGCAAACTGCTGCAACACGAGAAGGTGCAGGTGTACACCGCGCCCCGGCCCGATTCCCGCCCGCACTCCGCGTGGCAGCGCGCGGAAGCGGTGGTGCGGGAGGCGGCCAGTTACCTGCTCTGGAAGCTCAACCTTACGGCGTAGCTCACGCCCAGTCTTACTGTCCGGACTCCAGCAAACCGCGGTCCTTCATCATGGGCTCGACGCTTGGATCTTTGCCGCGCCAAGCGGCATACATCTTCGCCAGGTCCTCAGTGTTACCTCGCGACAACACCATCTGCCGGAACCGGTCGCCGTTCGCTCGCGTCAGACCGCCGTTATCCTCAAACCACTGGTAGGCGTCGTCGTCGAGCATCTCCGCCCACAGGTAAGCATAGTAGCCGGCAGAGTAGCCTCCGCCCCAGATGTGGGCGAAATAGCTGGAGCGGTAACGCGGCGGCACCGTGCTCAACAGTAAGTGCGTCTTCTCCAGCGCCTGTTTCTCGAACGCGTCCGGCTGCTGGAGTGGTGCGCTGGGGGGAAGCGTATGCCACTGCATGTCGAGCTCGGCCGCCGCGACCAGTTCAGTCAGCTTGTATCCCTGGTTGAACTTCACAGCTTTTCTTATCTTGGCGACCAGTTCGGCGGGCATGGGTGCGCCCGTCTTGTAGTGCTTAGCATAATGGTCGAAGACAGCGGGATAGAGCGCCCAGTGCTCATTGAATTGCGAAGGAAACTCCACAAAATCTGCCGCGGTTGCGGTGCCCGACAGGCTCGGATACGTGGTGTTCGCGAACATGCCGTGCAGGCCATGTCCAAATTCGTGGAACATGGTGGTTACGTCGCTATAGCTGATCAGCGCCGGCTCGCCTGGCGCGGGCTTCGGCAGATTCGCCACGTTGAAGACCACCGGCAGCGTGCCCAAGAGCTTCGACTGGCTCACCAGGCTATCCATCCAGGCGCCGCCATTCTTGTTGTCGCGTTTGAAATAGTCGCAATAGAAGAGCGCCAACGGCTTGCCGTCCGCGTTTGAGACCTCGAAAACGCGAATATCCGGGTGGTAGACCGGGATGTCCTTGCGTTCCTTGAAAGTGATTCCGTAGAGCTGAGTGGCCGCGTAAAAGACACCGTTTTCGAGTACGTTATACACCTCGAAGTACGGCTTGACCTCGGCTTCATTCAGATCGTACTTCGCTTTGCGCACTTGTTCAGAGTAGAAATCCCAGTCCCAGGGCTGAAGCGTGAAGCCGCCTTTCTGCGCGTCGATGACATCCTGGATGTCCTTGCCCTCACGCGCTGCCTTAGCGGTGGCGCCGGGCACCAGCGCATCCATGAACTTCAACGCTGCCTCGGGAGTCTTCGCCATCTGGTCTCCCAATTTCCACGCCGCGTGGTTGGGATAGCCAAGCAGCTGTGCCCGTCGCGCACGCAGTTGTGCCAGACGCGATATGGTATCGCGCGTGTCGTTGGCGTCTCCGCGCTCGGTGCGGTTCCACGATTTCTCGAAGATGGCTGCGCGCGTCTCCCGAACGCTGAGCGAAGCCAGGTTCGGCTGCTGGGTGGTGTTCTGCAGCGGGAGAACATAGCCTGCCTGCTTGCGGCCCTGCGCCGCCTGCGCGGCTGCGGCGATCTGCGCATCGCTCAAGCCCGCCAGTGCACTCCTGTCCCCGGTGGCGTAAGCCCCGTCCTTGGTAGCGGCGAGAAGTTTTGTCGAAAAAGCAGCCTCCAGTGTCGAGATCTCCTCGTTCAGCTTCTTCAAGTCGGTTTTGTCGGCATCTGAGAGATTTGCGCCAGAACGGACGAACCGGTCATAGGTGACTTCCAGCAGCCGCAGAGATTCCGCATCGAGCTTGAGCGAATCGCGCTGCTGGTAGACCGCAGACACGCGAGCAAAGAGTTTTGTGTTCAGGTAAATGGCATCGGCGTGGGCCGCCAGCTTCGGAGCTTCTTCGGTGCGTACTTTCTGCAGCAAGGGATTGGTATTTGCCCCACTGACCGCGCCGAAAGCGGCCATCGCTCGCTGGAACAGCAACCCGGTCTTCTCCATGGCAACCAGCGTATTCTCGAAGGTCGGCGCCGCCGGATTATCCGCAATCCGCTGCACCTCAATCAGTTCCTCGGCCATGCCCGCCTCGATGGCGGGCTGATAATCCTCGTCCTTGATCTTGTCGAAGGGAGGCGCCTGAAACGGCAGCGTACTGGGCGCATAAAACGGGTTCGACGGCCCGAACTTGGCGTCGGAGGCCGCAGCTGCAGTGGAGATGGTACAGAGAGTGACCGCGAATATAACAAAAACAATCGTATGATTCAGCATTAGTGTCCCCATGTGTGATGGCATGGGGCTGATCCGGACTGGAACACCCATGCACACTGATTGTAAGAGAATCCGCCGTGTGCCGCCAGAATTCGCCTCGTCCCAGCTGAACTTACCACCCCATGCGCTTGCGCAACTCGGTGATATGCGCCACGTGATGCTTTCCGTGCCAGGCGTAGAGTGCAAGGTTCTTCTCTAGCGGCATGGGCCCAAGGTCGGGATGACTGAACTGACGCTTCCATTCCTCTGGTTTTAGCGACCGCAAGAGGCGCACCCAGCGGTCGTGCAAAGAGTCGAGCAGTGTGAGTGAAACTTCCAGCGGCGTCGATTGCACATCCAGCGTACTGGCCCAGCGGTCTTCCATGTAGGGTTTGATGGTTGGGTTGTCTTCCGTCAACCCCAGCTTAAACCGGATGTAGGCGTTCATGTGGCTCTCGGGGACGTGATGCACAACTTGGCGCACCGTCCAACCGCCATCACGATAGGGAGTTTCGATCTGCTGTGGGGAAAGTCCCTTGATGGCAGCACGCAGCCCCGCCGGAGCCTTCTCGATGTCGTTAATAAGTTGGTTGCGTTGGGCTTCATCAGGTGGGCCGGCATAAGTAAATTTGCCGACGGGATAACGCGGATCGCTCATTGTTGCCTCCGGTGGAAAGCTGCTGAATGTGATGTGCAGAGAATACGCGGGGCTGCGGAAAATTAGCCAAGGTGTGACTCCGTTATCTCTGTGTTCCCCCGTGCTCCCTGTGGTCAGGCTTGTGGCTATTTCACCAGCGCCAGAATCCGTACCGGTCCACCGGACCCGCCTTCCAACTTGATGGGCGCAGCAACCACGAGCGCCCCGCTCGCCGGAACATGCTCCAGATTGGCGACGTTCTCCAGGTGATAAATGCTATGCGCCATAGTGTATTGATGAACCGGGAAGTCGGTGGAAGGCCCGTAGTCGATGCTCAGCGTGTCGATCCCAAGCCCGTTCACCTTGCGGCCTTCGACCAGGAACTTCGCGGCTTCTTTTGAGTATCCGGGAAAGTGCTTCACACCCTTGGCGTCAGCATTGCGATAAGCCGCCGCCGAATTCCACCGGGAATTCCACCCGCTATTCGCGATCACGACCGCATTCGGCGGAATCTCGCCATGAACCCGCTCCCAGGCCGCGATGTCCTCGACCGCAACCTGATAATCGGCATCGGCGTTCGCTTTCGCAATCACATCCATCACGACTAACGGCGACACCAAACGCTCGGGCGGAATCTGGTCCACGGTCCATAGCCCTTCAGCAAAGTGGGCGGGGGCATCCAGATGAGTTCCAAAGTGTTCGGGCACGCAGAATTCCCGCAAGAAATAGCCGTTTTTCGCCACCGTGGCGGCGGTCTTGACTTGATATGGCGATTTCTCCCCGACCTCAAAAGTCGGAACCTGCGCGTTCAGCGCGTGGGTCAGGTCAATCACAGACGTAAAGCCCAAAGCTTGAGCGCCGCCGTGTCCGCGATGCGCAAATAAAAGCACCGTCACGGCGAGGATGCAGCCTACAAGAAATGTGCGAAGTTTCATAAGGATCGGCGTCCACAGTTTAGATGCATCCATGCGCCCTCCGGCAGCTAAATCCTGACCCCATCATGCCAACAGTAATGCGCCCCCAGCGGCCACCAGCGTACCCAGAAAATTGACCCCATTGTTATTGAGCAGCTTTCTCTTTTCGAGCGTCGCTCCCAGGTAGCTGTCGGCGATGGTGCCCAGGAGCGCCGCCATCACCGGGACTGCGGTCTGCTTTAGCGGAAACATTCCGGCAGCCACGCACACCAGAGTTACCAGCGCTGCGGCCGCAATTCCGCCCAATGTACCTCCCACGCTGACCCCGCCGTCAGTCCCGGCCGGGACAACTTTCCAACTGGTGATGAGCCGGGCCTTAGCCGATCCCACCTGCCCAACTTCGCTCGAAACCGTGTCGGCTGCGGCTTCTGAGAGCGCCGCCGCGGTGGCCAGCAAAAAAGCCTCATTCTTGGTCATAGCGAAAACCACGGCGCAAGCCGCGCTGATCGAAAGATTGGCCAGCACTTGAGCGGCGCTGCGGCCCTCGCGATTCTGCGCCGTGCCCAGTTTCTGCTTACGTCCATAGCCGAGGCGCGTGCTGATCCAGGTCAAGACAAAGACCGAAACCAGCGCCATAAACGCTCCCGGCCCGGCTCCGGCGAACAGCACAAAGCAGATCACGGCCCCGGCCACGGCCCCGGAATAGCTGACTCCCCGCACCCATCGTCCCAGGGCTGTGAAGCCGAGCGTCACCACGACCGCCGTCCACAGGCCCCGCGCCGGCAGTATCTCCCACAGAATCAACGCGTTTTGTGCCCAATCAGCCATGCTCAATCAATCTCGAACCCAGCCCAATGTCGCGTACCACGCTCGATACTACTATCCCTAGTGTTATGCTTTTTCTCGCCCCACGGCGTCGTGCTTAGACCTGGGGTTACCGGCGCGACCTTTCTGCATCAAAGAATCGGATGTAGTTTAGACTCACGCTATTACGCCTCTCTGGCGTCAGCTAATTTCACGGGGTGAACCATGGCAGCCTCCGTTTGGACGGGATATCTTACCTTCGGATTGATCTCCATGCCGGTGCGCTTGTTCTCCGGCGCGCGCAGCTCGGGCATTTCCTTCAACATGCTACATCGCGATGACCTCTCCCGGCTGAAGCAGCAATACGTTTGCCTCGCCGACGGCAAAGTGGTCGAGCGTAGCGACATCGTCAAGGGCTACGAATACCGCAAAGACGAATACGTCGTCATCGAACCCGACGAGATCAAGAAGATCGAGCCCCGGACCGCCAAGACCATGGAGATTCTCGAATTCGTGAAGGCGAGCGAGGTCGATCCCGTCTACTTCGAGTCTTCTTATTACATGCTGCCGGAAGAAGCCGGACGCCGTCCCTACGCTTTGCTGACCAAGGCGCTCGAAGAGAGCGAGTATGTGGCCATTGCGAAACTTACCATGCACAACCGCGAATACACGGTCTTCCTGCGTCCGCATGAAGGCGGAATGATGTTGCACACCATGTATTACGCCGAAGAAGTGAAGAAGGTGGAAGGCTTCGGCGCGCCCGACGTGGAATTAAAAGACGCCGAAGTGAAAGTCGCCCACCAGTTGATCGAGGCCCTCGCCGACGAGTGGGACCCGGAAAAATATCACGACACCTTCCAGGACAATGTGAAGAACCTCATCCAGACCAAACTCGAAGGCGGCAAGATCGCCGAGGTCGAGAAGCCCAAGAAACTCGCTCCGGTGGTGGATTTGATGTCCGCCCTGAAACAAAGTCTCGCCCAGATGGAAGGCAAGAAAAAGCCGGCCGCAGCCACGCGCGAATCCGCCGGGGGAAAGCGCTCCCGCGGAGGGGCGTAGATGTAGCACTTAGCATTTGGCACTTGGCATTTAGTTCCACGCCTTTTCGAATGCGCCACATTTTCTTCGCAACAGAGTTTCTTTGCCCAATAACAAAGCAACCATCATCCAACATTTCGCCTCTCAAAAGCCAAGCGCCAAAGGCTAATTGCCAATTGCCAAGTACTGGGCCTGTGGCGCAGATCCCGGCCAGCCGTTAGAATAGAAAACTCTTGCGAAATCCTAATGGGCAAACGGGTTTTGTGGCCGAGGTATCGATGAAAGCAGTCCGCTGGGCCGGCGCTGTCACCGCGGCCGCGCTCCTATTACTTTGGATCGCCTGCGGCGAAACCTACCGTCCGGTGGCCAATCCGATCATTCCTCCCCAGCCTAATCCCGCCTTTGCTCACGTGGTTATGGTGCTCAGCGAGAATGGCCCCAATAACCCAGGCGCCAGCACCACCATTGACGTCTCCGGCGACAGCGCCACCTCGCAGTCACAAACTGGTCTGGAACCGGTGCATGCGGTGGTGGTAGGCGGTACCCAGGTCTATGTCGCCAACAGTCTGGAGGACACGATTTCCGGATTTAGCGCTGCCAATGCAGTGCCGGTCACCACCATCAGCCTGCCTTCGTCCTGCGCTTTGCCGCCGTGTTCCATGCCGGTTTTCCTCGCCACCACGGAGACGACCGAACTCTACGCCGCCAATTTCAAGAGCAATACGGTATCGGCAATTTCGACGAACAGCAACGTAATGACCAACAATATTACGGTGGGAACCAGTCCCGTCGCTCTGGCGGAGACACCCGATGCGAATAAGGTCTACGTGGCCAATCAGGGTACGAACAGCAGTGGCGGTTCCGTGACCGTCATCAATACCCAGGACAAGAGCGTGGTTGCGAATCCTCCGCTGACCAGCTTCGGCTGGGTTTCGCCGGTGTGGGTGCTGGCCCGATCCGATAGCCAAAGGGTGTACGTGCTGGATCAGGGAAGCGGCCTGGTGGCGGCGATTGATACCTCTTTCGATTCCGTGGTCGGCAGCGTCTCGGTCGGCGCCGGGGCGAATTACATGGTGTACGACCCCAACCTGAACCGGATTTACGTGGTCAATCCGGCAGCCAATACGGTGACCTCGCTGGATGTCAGCACCGATACCCTCCCAGCCAGCCCCATATCGGTCGCCAATCCCAAATCGGTGGCTGCGCTTCCTGACGGCACCCGGTTTTATATTTCCAGCGCTACGGTCAGCGGTGGGACTGTGACCTCAATGGTGACGGTGATCAACGCGCCCGATTTCACGGTAAAGACCACCATTCCGCTGGCCTCAGTTCCCGCGGTTTGCACGGTGAAAACCTGGGCGGAATTGTCGATGGCGGCGGCTGCCGACAGTTCGAGGGTTTACGTGGCCAATTGTGATGCCGAAAATACGGCCATCATTCAAACTTCCAATGACACGCTGTTGTTGCAGATGCAGGCGCCATTCAGCGCCCAGCCGCCACCAACCCCGGGTGGAACTCCTCCGCCACAGAATCCGGTCTTCGTTCTGGCTGGACCATAGGGCAATTGTTGATTCTTGACTGTCGCTCGCCAGGGTTGGAGCCCGGCCCGAATCACAGTCAACAATCAACCATTCCCCATCCCGTTCTTATTGTCCTACTGCAGCCGCTTGCTCCGTGCGCAGGGAATGGCTGTAGCGCAGGGCTATGTTCATGAAAACATCGCCGATTCCGGTTTCGAAGCAGATGACCAGCGCTTCCGTGTCCTCGCTGCTCTTGGGGCCATGCTCGGAGGTGTGCAGCACCGGGGGATGAACCCGGAAATGAAAACCCTGATCGTTGAGCACGGTGACTGCGTTGCCGATTACCTGGTTGGCCAGTTCAAAAACCGTTTCGCGCACCAGTTCATCGGTTTCCGGCAGTTCGGCTCCCGCGAACTTGCTGGCTACCCGTACCGCGGTTTCCGGATCGAGATCCAGGATGATTCTGCCTTCAATGTCCCCGGTAATCCAAATCAATGCCGCGATTCCTTTGCGCCGGTAAGCCTCTTCTTCCATGCTGAGATTCCCGATGGACATGGGACACTGCAGTCCCTGGGCCAGCACGGCGTCCGCCGCGTTGATGAAAGGCTGGATCAACTCCATCTTCATGGTCAGTCTCCTGCGCCCGCGGCGCTGGCCACGGTGCCGTCATCCCCCATTACGTACTTGATGACTTCATACAGAACCTCGGGCTTGACCGGCTTCTGTACGAAATGGCGCGCGCCGCGCTGCAGCGCCGCCACAATGTTCTCCTGGTATCCCACGGACGACACCATGACCACACGCGCCTCGGGATGCTTCTGCACGATTTTTTCGGCAGCCTCGATCCCCTCCATCTGCGGCATGGTGATGTCCATCAGCACGATATCGGGATTGGTTCGGTCGTATTCGGTGATGGCGGTCATGCCGTCTCCGGCTTCGCCGCAAAGCTGGCCCCCGAAGGTCTCGATCATGCGGGCCAGGTTCTTGCGAGCGAAGACGGAGTCATCCACTACCAGGTAGCGGACTGGCTGACCGTCCTTGCTGCGTTTTACGGGTACAAACTGCTCCATATAACAACCTCCAGTCACGGATTGATCCGGGGGAATCGCCTACCCCCAGACTTCAAACTCAATTCTTGCCCGCTCCCGCGGCCCGTCCCCCGTCTCCGGGATCGGTATGGCGGCGCTCCGGCATGCACTGCGCCTGCAAAGTATTGGCCAGCGCTTCCAGGCTGACCACGCGTACGGCATAGCCGCGTTCAATCGCCGCCTTGGGCATGCCGTACACCACACAGGACTCTTCATTCTGCGCGATGGTCATGGCGCCGGCAGCCTTCAATACGCCCAGACCCTGAGCCCCATCTTCTCCCATGCCGGTCATGAGTACGCCCAGGCTCTCTTTGCCGAATTCTTCGGCCACACTGCGAAACAGCACATCGACGGAGGGGCGGTGGCCGTTTACCCGCGGCTCATCGCTCAGAACCACAACATCCCCCAAAGTCATGCGCTTGACTTTCAGGTGACGGCTGCCAGGGCAGACCAGGGCGCGGCCTGCCAGCAGAAGATCGCCGGACTGGGCTTCCTTGACCTTGATGGCGCAGATTTCGTCCAAGCGCCGCGAAAACATTTCGGTGAAGCCCTCCGGCATATGCTGCACCACCAGAATCGTGCCCGGGAAATCCTTGGGCAATTGCGGCAGCAGATATTGCAAAGCCTGGGGTCCGCCGGTAGAGACGCCGATGGCCACGAGCCGGGTCGGGCGGCGCTTGCTATCCGGTGCCGCTTTCTCAATCGGACTCGAAACCGCCGGAGCCAGTGGAGAAACTCGCATTCTCCGGCTTTGGGCGGCCGCTTTGATCTTGGAGATGAGCTCCTGGGCGATTTCCGGCATGCGCGCGGAGACGTCGCTCGGCTTGGCCACGAAATCAAAAGCTCCCATGGATAGCGCCTTGAGTGTCACCGATGCTCCATCGGTGCTATGCGAACTCACCACGATCACCGGCAACCGGTGACTGCGCATGATTTCTTTCAGCATGTCCAGACCACCCATGCCCGGCATCTCCAGGTCGAGAGTCACTACCTGGGGCTTCAACTCTTCGATCTTCTTGAGACCGAAATTTCCGTCCATGGCGGTTCCGACCACCTGAATCGAACTGTCGGTGGCCAGGATCTGCGGAATCAGCTTGCGCATTAGCGCCGAATCATCAACCACAAGAACACGGACGGGGGCGATCGTCATAGCCGCCCTCCCGCGCTTGCCTGCGCAGCTTGCGCACGCTCGGAATGCGACAACAACAATCCCATCGCAGGTCCGGTCCCGGTCCCGGGGCGCGACTTGGCAAAGCGTTCGACAATCGCAGCCAGATTCAAAATCAACACCACCCGGCCATCCCCCAGGATGGACGCGCCACTGACCAGGTCACTCTCGACCGTGCGATCATCCAGCGCTTTGATCACCAATTCCTCTTCCCCCTCCAGCCCGTTGACCAACAGCCCCAGCTTGCGCTCTCCCAGGTTGGTAACCAGTACGAAGATCTTTCCGTGGCGGCGGTCGGAAGCGGGATGTTCTGAGATCTCGGCGGTGCGGTTTCCCAAACGGACCACCGGCAGCGCGCGGTTGCGCAATTGCAAGACCTCGCGGTTATCCACCTGGTGCAGGTCTGACTCCTGCACGCGCGCGATCTCGGCCACGGCGTTCAAGGGAATGGCATAGAGGCGCTGCTCCACTCGGAACAGAAGCGCTTTGATAATGGCCAACGTGAGTGGAAGGCACAGCCGGAACGTGGTGCCCTGGCCGGGATGGGTTTCCACCTGCACCGTGCCCTTCAGCCGTTGCAGAATGCTCTGCACCACATCCAGACCGACGCCGCGCCCGGAGACTTCTGTGATCTGGTCCGCGGTGCTGAATCCCGGCCGGAATATCAGATGGAGCGCGTTGCTTTCGTCGAACGCGCCGGACTCCTGCTCGCTCCACAGCCCCTGCTTGCGGGCCCGCTCTTTTACCTTTTGCACGTCGATGCCGCGGCCATCGTCGCTGATTTCCACCATTACATGGTTGCCCTGGTGATAGGCGCGCAGATGGACGATTCCTTGCGCCGGCTTGCCCCCTCGGACCCGCTCCTCGGCACTCTCAATGCCATGGCTGACGGCGTTCCGTACCAGGTGAGTCAGCGGCTCGGCGATGCCATCGAGCAGTCCCTTATCGAGGTCGGTATCTTGTCCGCTCAACCGCAGTTCTACGTCCTTGCCACACTGTTTCGCGACATCGCGCACCATGCGGGGGAACCGCCGGAACAGTTGTTCGACTGGCACCATGCGCACTTTCATCACCGAACGCTGAAGATCATTCAGCACCCGGGATTGGGACGCCATCGCATCCGCAAAACGGCTGCGCGTCGAATCCTTGGGATGGTGGCGGGAGAATTCATTCAGCGTCCGTTGCAGCATGGATTTGCCGATGATCAGCTCGCCGACTAAATTCAACAGGTTGTCGATGCGTTCGGCGTCCACTCGCAGGATGTTTTCCGTATGCGCCGAAACCGCTTTGCTGACATTCTCATCCACAGGGGAGGAAATACTCGCGTTCTCCGCCGCTGTCGTTTCAGTTCCGCACCCGGCCGTACTTCCGCTGGCCGGCGCGCAGGCGCTGGTTGCCGGCGGCGCCGGTTTGGTGGCGGGAAGTTCGATGGCGTCAACCTGTGCTTGTGAAACGATTGTCGGGATTTGGCATTTTGCGGACAGAATCTGGGCCGGCTTATCGCTCGCCAGCAGCAACTGCATCTGCTTGGCAACTTCTATGGATGCGGCATCCGGCCGCGATCCCAGCACTTCTCCCGCTTCCGCCAGCGCCTTGAGCACAAGCTGCCGGGCGGCAATGGGCATGGCGCATGCGGGATCAATCTGCACGCGGACATGGTAGAGCTGCTTCCCTTGCTCAGCCGCCCGCTGCATTGAGAGCTTTTCATATTCGGTCCACACCGCTTGCGCGGGACGGGATGTTTTGTTTTTTCCGGCGCGAGAACTTCTCGACTTGGGCGCCCCGGCCAGCTCGCGGATCAATTTTTGCAGAGACGCGGTGGAGGGAAGTTTCGTCTGGCTGCGATACGCACTCAACATTTCGCTAAACATGTCTGCCGTGCGGAAGGCAATCTCCGCCAGCGAAGCGTGCGCCGCAGTGGTTTCCTGAGCCAGCGCATCCTCCAGTTTGTGCGCCACTTCACTCAACTCCTGGAACCCGGATGCGGCCGCGTCGCCCTTCAGGGTATGCACAATGCGCCGGATGCTGCGCACGGTTTCGCCGTCGCCCGGCTGTTTTTCCAGTTTTAGTGCCTCTTCATTCAAGGCTTGCAGCAATTCCTGGGAGCTCTCAAAGAACAGCGCCCGTAGTTCCGCACCGCGCTCGTCCGGGACCCGGCTCATACGGCCCCCTCAATTTTCTGATATGCCGTCCCGGTTTCGCGATAAACCATGTTGAATTTGTCGGTGAGCCCCAGCAGGCTCTCGGCGTGTCCCACGAACAGATAGCCGCCGGGATTCAGGCAGCGGCGGAACTTTTCGATCAGCCGTTTCTGCTCCGCTTCATCGAAATACATCATCACGTTGCGGCAAAAAATCACGTCGTAGCGTTGCGGCAGATACTCCGTCTTCAGATTGTGGAAGTCGAAATGGACCAGTTCTTTCAGCGCCTTTTTCACCGCGTAGCGATCGCCCACCTTGTCGAAATGGCGCAGGCGGTAGCTGTAGTCCACCGAAGACATCTGGTGCTCGCTGTAAATGCCTTCCTGCCCGGCCCGCAGCACCGAGTAGCTGATGTCGCTGGCCAGAATTTCCACTTTCCAGGGCGGCGGGACCAGGGGTTTCGGCACCGGCAGTTCCTTGCCCGAAGGATTGCGCAAACAGTGGTAGGACAGTGCATCCGCCACCAGCATGGCCATGGTGTACGCTTCCTGGCCGGTCGAGCATCCCGCACTCCACAGCCGCAGCGAGAAGTCACGTGCTTCCTGCTTGGCGCGCAGCATCTGATCGAGAACATGCTTGTGAAACAGCTCCAGCTGCGCCTTGTTGCGGAAGAAGCTGGTTTCATTGACCGTGAGGTTCTCCAGCAACTTGCTGAGTTCTTCTCTGCCCTCGTGGCTGATCAGCAAACTGTAATAGCTGTAGAAGGAATCCAACTGGCACTCTTTAAGACGGCGCTGCAGGCGGTCTTGAAGGAAATGCGTGCGGCGGGAATCGAAATGCATGCCGCACTCCTGGTAGACGAGCGTCTGCAACAGTTTTAGTTCCGGTTCCGTAAGTTGTAACTGCAAACTAGGGCTAGCCATGAACGGGTTGGATCTCTTCCTCCATGCTATTTGGACGCCGCCGTACCCCGCGCTTCGGTCATCGTTCCGGTCTTGTTCTTGGCCCCGGTCGTGTCTTCACCGGGAAGGCCCTTTCCGGGCTGGCTGCTGAATTCCAATAACTTGGTCATGTCGAGCAAAACGATCAGGCGGCCCTGATGCTTCCCCAGGCCGGTCACGCACTTCAGACCGCCCTCCAGATACTCGGTGGGTGACGGTTCCACGTCAGCGGCCGGAATCTTGAGCACCTCGGATGCGGAATCAACGATCAGGCCGGACAGGCGTCCGTTGTGTTCGACCACCAGAATCCGGTTGCGCCGGTCGGAAACGATCTGGGTCGCGCCCAGCCGCTTGCGCAGGTCCTGCACCGACACGATCTTGCCCCGCAAATTGATCACGCCTTCCATGTAGTCAGGCGCATCGGGCACGGCTGTGATTTCTGGAACCCGCACGATTTCGTGCAGCGAAGTGATGGGTGCGCCATAGATCTCGCGTCCCACCCGGAAGCCGACGATGTGCAAATCGTGGTTCATCCCCATCTTTCCCATTTCAACCCTGCATCCCGGCAGCCGCCTGGCGGGCGCTGGCTGGCGTGGCTGCTTTCTCCATCCGGCGTCCCACTACGCGGTCCAATTGCTCCAGGGCAAATCGATCCATGGAGTCGAGCAGATCGCGGGACATTTTCGACATTTGTTCTGCCGAGGCCGCCAGTTCCGTGGACCCCGAGGTGGTTTGCTGTACCAGTTCCCGCATCCGCTCCATGGCTTTGACCACGGCGTGCGCTCCTGAGGCCTGCTCCTCCACCGCGGAATTGATCTCGTGCGTAATTTCGTTCAAGCGAGTAGTGGCGCGGGCGATTTGCGAAGACCCATGCGACTGCTCGTTGGTAGCGGCGCCAATTTCCTGGGCGAACTTGTACACTTCCGTGACCACGTTGGAAATCTTGCGCAGCGCGGTGTTGAGCTCCTGTCCCAGTCCCAGTCCTTCATTGACGATCCCGGTGCTGCGGTTCATGTTTTCCACCGCCTTGCGGGCTTCTTTCTGGATGCTCTGGATCAGTTCAGAAATTTCCTTGGTGGACTGGGCCGATTTTTCTGCCAGCTTGCGGACTTCGTCGGCAACCACGGCAAAGCCCAACCCATGTTCGCCCGCGCGTGCCGCCTCGATGGCGGCGTTGAGCGCCAGCAGGTTGGTTTGTTCGGCCAGGTCGTCGATGACTTCGATGATCTTTCCGATGTCGTCCGCTCGTTGGCCCAGCACGTCGATGATCTCACCGGAGGATTGAATCGTGGTGTTGATGCGATTCAGCCCATCGGTGGCCTTGTCCATGGTCGAGATGCCGCTGTGGACTTCCTCGCGGGAGCGGTTCGATATGTCCAGCAGCACTTTCGCGGTATCGGCCACGCGCTGGATCGAAGCCACCATCTGGTCGATGGAGGCGGAAGTTTCGCTGACGCTGGAGGCCTGGGTTTGCGTGCTCTTCACCATGTTTTGCACGTTGACGCTCATTTCGTGCATGGTGCTGGTGACCTCGTCGATGGCGGAGGAGGTCTGCAGGCTGATCTTGGCCGATTCGTCGGAGGCGCCGGCTACTTGATTGGACGCGCTGGCCACTTGCGAGGCCGCGTCCCGCACATTGCGTACCAGGTTCCGCAGGCCTTCGATCATGCTGACGAACGCGTTGCCCAGAGTGTCATTCTTCGATCGCGGCTGCACTTCGACGTTCAGGTTCCCACCCGCGATGGCTTCCGAAAGCGTCGCCATCTCTTTGAGGTAGGTGACCATGGTGGCGAAACTTCGCGACAATTCTCCGATCTCATCGCGGCGCCTGAGGTCGATTTCATGATCCAGATCGCCGGCATTGCCGATCTGTCGTGCCACCTTCATCAAGTTTCGCAGGGGCTCGGTGATGGATTTGGCGGTCGAATATGCAATCGCCGTGCCCAGGGCCAGCGCCAGAAGCGTGCTGAACAGCGCAATTGCGATGGTCGCCGTGCCCGCGGTCTCGTCCGACTTCCGCCGCAGTTCCAGCACCTTGGTGTTTTCCTGGTCGGCCACGTCCAGAGAATCAGTGGCCGCTTTCACCCAGGAGGACGCGTCTTTCTGTAAGTAGAAGATCTGTAGCTCAGCCACCGTGGCATTGCCGCTGTCCACGTCCTTGCGCTTCTCCATCAGCGGCGCAGCAAAATCACGCCCCCAGTTCACTTCGCTGGCTTGCACCTTGGCCAGGGCGGTCTTCTGTTGTTCTGAGTTGGCCAGGCTCTGGGCGCTCTGCAAAGCCTCCTGTAGAATTCGTGAGCCGTCGTTCAGCCGGTCAACCTCACGCGTGTCTCCACTGAGCAGGTAGTTGCTCAGATACAGCCGGTTCTGCATCATCTGAAAACGGATCTTGTCGTTGGTCTGCGCCATCTGCAAGGCCTGCGACGCCGCCGCCTTGGCGCTGTGTTCCCGCTGCACGGCCACGAGATTGACGAGGAACAGCACCACCACCATCGCCAGGATGGCGCCAAAATTCACATAGAGTTTCTTGCCAATCGTCATCGCTATTCCTCCCCTGAACTCCTTGCTTCACTTCCTGCCGCGTGGGGGTGTGGCTTACTGCGCCGACCGGTTGGGCTGGAAGTTGAATTCCACCGTCCCGATGGTCTCGTCCTGTCCCGGTTCAAACTTCCATTTCTTCACTGCGTCCAGCGCGGCGTTCACCAGGATCGGATTTCCGCCCACTACCCTGGCATCTTTTAGGTTGCCGTTGGGGGAAACCACCAGGATCATCTTGACCGTGCCACGAATGCTCAAACGACGCGCCAGGTCGGGATAGCTGGGAAAGACTCTGCTTTTCACCTTTCGCGTCAATTCCCCTTGCGCAAGCGCGCGCTCGGGAACCATCGCCCCTCGGAAAAGCAAGAGCCCCCACATCGCCCATACCGCAATTACTCTCCAACTCAGGTGCCCCCGAAAACGCACCGGCATTCTCCTCCAAGACACATCTGGTCGTAAGTTCAGGTGCAATGCCGGTGCCAACCATGACGGCCACGAAGTTACCACCGGCGATCAGGCTAATATCCATAGGCATCAACCACTTGGAGACATCTCCGGAGAAATCTCAGAAGTCTCATCGGGCCACTTCTGTCTCAGGCGAGGTCCACGCTCTCACAATGAGACGAAGCCTAAGGGGTCAGCCAAGACTTCCGGGTCAAGGTTCACAATTGGGCACTCCCATCCCTAATAGTCTTGACTCAAATTGAGATTAAGGGCTATTTTTCCATTATATTCAATTACTTGTAGTTGACGCTGTTGCTTACTATGCAAACCGGACAGATTACGGCGACCGAAGTCCCACCGCACTACCCAGACGACCCTTTCCAAAAACTGCTGTTGCAGTTTTCCGAAGCGACGGCCGACGGTACGCCCTCCGGTTCCGTGATCCAACTGTTCTGCCGCAGCACGCGCGAGTTCTTTCACGTGGATGGCACATATTTCTGGCGGGTCAGTCCGCCCGATGAGTTGATCGCCGCCGAAGCCGATGGTTTTCTGGCGGAAGACTTTCGGGGCCGCCGCCTGAAGGCTCAGGAAAGTGCGGTCGCCGTCGAGGCGGTCCGTCAGCGCAGAACCGTGTATGTGAATCGTGTGGATCCCAACCGCTATCCCATGGCCGGGGAGTTTCACGCCAAGTCGATGATGGCGGCGCCGCTGGTGGTGGCCAATGAGGTGATCGGCGCCGCCGTTTTCCTAAGCGCATCAGATCCGGATTTCTTCCACGACGACCTGGCCGCCAAGGCCACGATTCTGGCCGGCCAACTGGGCAGCCTGTTGGAGGCCAACCGTTTAACCCAGCTCTCCCGCGAAGAGCATCGCCGGGCGGAAATTCTCACCGAGGTGGCCCAAGCCGTGCATGTCATGCCTGACACCTCGACCGTGGCCGAGGCGGTCGCTGCCCATCTGCGCATGCTGCTGAACACCCGGCTGGTTTGCATCCTCTTGCGCGAGGGGGCGACCGTTCAATTGCACGCCGTGGCCGCCGAATCTCCGCAACTGGCGGCTTCCGTGCGCGCCCGTTACGATCGCAAGGGGTTGCAGTTCGCCGCCGATCTCACCGCGCGAGCGGTGGCCGCCGGCGAAGTCATTGCCGTGTCGATCGACCCCTTCACCCAGGCTCTTGGGGAGTTGGTTCCGGCCGGAATGTTGCTGGCAGTCCCCATCCGCACTTCTCGCGCCCAGGGCGCCATCCTGGTTTATCCCCGGCAACAGGGCGCCTTCCGGACCGAGGAAAAATCCTTATTGGCGGCGGTAGCAGGTTTTGGCGCGGTGGCCATCGCCAACGCCGAGCTCTGCGGGACCGCGCGCGCCCAGGCTCGGGAGTTGCAGCAACTGCTCGACATTTCGTCGGAACTGGGATCGATTGGCGATCTCGACCAGTTCATGCAACGCTTCGCCTTGCGTGCCGCGGATCTTCTGGGCTTCGGCCGGGCATTCCTCGGCCTGCTGGAAGATGGCGTATTTCGAGTCCGCTGGGGAGCCCAAGGCGGAAGAACCGAACGCGTAGAGCTGGTCTTGCCGGAAGGCCCAACCACTCGCGCCCTGATTCACCGCGAGGTTTTCTGGTCCGATGACGCCAGCGCAGTACCCGGCGCCAACCGCGAGGCCTTGGCCAGGTTCAATATCAAGCAAATGTTGACCGTGCCGCTGCTCGATACCCACGGCGAAGTGCTGGGCATGTTCGGGGTCCTGGATCGGCTGGATCGTACTGGCATCTCGCAGGCGGACATTCGTTCCGCCCGAATTCTGGCTGCGCAAGTCGCGGTGGCGCTCGAGTCGACCCGCAATCTTCATCTCTCACAGCAGCACCGTCGCCGCGCCGAGTCCTTGATGGGGTTGGCTCTCGAACTGAACTCTCAGCTTCAGCTTCCTGAGTTTGCCAGGAGCTTTGTCACCCGGGCCGCCGACTTGATGGAAGCTCCCATGGCCGCTCTGGCGGTGAAGCAGAATCACGGATTGGAAATCGTGGCCTTGCACGGGACTTCGATTTCCAACGGGCGGCAGGATAGTCTGCTGCATCGCCTGGAAGATGCCCTCACCAGCAGCCTGACCCGCAGCGCCGAGGCGGTGGTGTGTGGCAGCGCCGCCGAACTCCTGGGCAGCGACGTCAGTTCTGCATTGGGCTGGAACGACTGCTGCCTGGTTCGCCTCCAGGGTTCCTCCGCGGATCTCGTAGGTGTACTGTGCCTCGCCAACCGGCAAAAACTTCTGGAGCCGGGCGACCAGCAATTGCTCCAGGCAGTGGCGGCACACGCCTCCATTGCGTTGGAAAACGCCCGGCTCTTCACCCGCATGCACCAGGCCAACCGGCACTGGATTGAGATTTTCGATGCCATCACCGATTTCATTGTGGCGCACGACCCCTCCGACAAGGTGTTGCGCGTGAATCGCTCCCTGGCCGACTTCATTGGAGTCCAGCCCCAGGAACTCATCGGCGTCAACATGAGCGGCTTGATGGTGACCGACGATGAAACCCCGCTGCATTCCTGCCCTTTCTGCCGTTCTCCTATGGACGACACCGCGGCAGATGAATATGTGCTCCCGGTGCTCGACCGAACCTACATTGTCGCCACTTCGCGGGTGCATAGCGCCACCAGCGAAGGCCTGCAAATCATTCATGTCCTGAAAGACATCACCGACCGCCGCGAGGCCGAGCGCCGTTACCGGGAATTGTTCGACAATATTCAGGAAGGCGTATTCTTCGCCACTCCCGAGGGACGCTTTGTCGAAGTCAACGACGCGCTGGTTCGGATGCTCGGATACACCAGCCGCGAGGAGCTTTTGCAGGCCGATATCCGCTCCCAAGTCTGTTTCTCCACCGAGCACTACGAAGAGTTCACGCGCCAGATGCAGCAGCATGGCGCGGTTAGAAACCAGGAGCAAACTCTGCGCCGCCCTGACGGGGCAGCGGTACACGTTCTGGTCAACGCCTTTGCCGTGCGCGACGCGCAACGTCGCACCGTGCAATACCGCGGCGTCATGCTCGACATCAGCGGCCTCAAGACGTTTCAGTCCGAACTCCATCGCGAACGCGACTTTTCTGGAAAGATCCTGAATCATACCCAGAGCCTGATCCTGGTGGCCGATACCAGCGGTCTGATCAGCTACGCCAACCGCCGCTGGTATGAAATGGGTTACCAGCAGCATCAACTCCTGGGACGGCCTCTGGAAGATCTGATTGCTCCCCCGCGGCGTCAGGCTTTGGTCGAGGCTTTCGCCAACACACGGACCGGGCAGCAAGTCGACAATCTTGAGCTGCAAATCGTGCGCGGCCAGGAGGTAGGACGTTTTTCGGTGAATCTGAGTCCCATGCGCGACGAACAGGGAACCGTCACCAGCATTGTCGTGGTCATGAGCGACATCACCGACGCTGCCACCCTACAGGCCAAACTGATGCACGCCGAAAAGATGGCAGCCGTGGGCCAGTTGGTTTCCGGGGTCGCCCACGAAGTCAATAATCCTCTGACTGCGATTCTGGGCTTTGCCGACTTGCTGATGGAGAATCCCGAAGTGCCCGACATCGCGCGCAAAGACCTGCGCGTGATCCTCCAGGAGGCGCAACGCACCAAGCAGATTGTGCAGAACCTGCTGAGCTTCGCGCGGCAGATGCCCCCACAAAAGAGTCCGGTACAGCTCAATGCGATCATTCATCGCACCGTGCAGTTGCGCGCTTACGACTTCCGCAGCCGCGGCGCGGAGGTCATCGAGCATCTCGACGAGAGCCTCCAACAGGTGGTCGGCGATTCGCATCAGTTGCAGCAGGTGTTCCTCAACATCCTCAATAACGCTTACGACGCGGTTCGCGATACCGGACGGCCGCCGCGTATCGAGATCAGGACCGTCAACCGCGGCAACCTGGTGGAAGCAACTTTTCGCGACAACGGCCATGGCATTTCGTCTGCCGAGCGCATCTTCGACCCCTTCTTCACCACCAAAGACGTGGGCAAAGGCACCGGCCTCGGTCTCAGCATCTGCTATGGCATCGTGCATGAACACGGAGGCGAGATCGCCTGCCACAACAATCCCGACGGCGAGGGGGCGACGTTCACCGTACGCCTGCCGGCGCTGGCAATCGGCGCGGCGACGGGGGTGACTCGGCCATGAGCCTTCCCGCCATCAAGCCGGCCATCCTGCCCGTGCTGCTCATAGAAGATGAGCCGGCGGTGATGGCCTATGTCCGCGCCGCTTTGGAGCGTAACGGCTACAGCGTAGTTTCGACCGAATCTGGGGCCGAAGGCTTGCGCTTGCTGGCTTCAGAGAAATTCCTCGGCGTGGTCTCCGATATGCGCACTCCCGGCGGAGTCGACGGAGCCGATGTCCATGCCTGGTTGGCCGGCAATTGTCCCGAGCTCGCCCACCGCATTGTCTTCATCACTGGCGACATTGCCAACGAAGACACCGTGGCTACGCTGCGCAAGACCGGCGCGCCCTGCGTGGAGAAACCGTTTCGCGTACAGCAATTTATTTCAGTCGTGGAAAAGACCATGGGGAAAGCGCAGTGAGCGAAGACTTACGAATCCGGCTTTTAATCGTGGATGACGAACAGAGCATCCGCAAACTCTGCATGACCGTCGGCGAGGCCCTGGGATTCACTTGCCTCGAGGCCAATAGCGGCGAGACCGCACTCGCCTTGCTCGAAGAGCAGCCCGCCCACATGGTGCTGACCGATATGGTCATGCCCAACATGTCCGGCATCGAATTCCTGGAAAGGGTTAAGAAACTCCTTCCCCGCACCGAGGTCGCGGTCATGACCGGCCACGGATCGGTCGAGACCGCGGTCCAGGCCATGAAACTCGGCGCCTACGATTACATCGGCAAACCCTTTTCGCCGCTCGAAGAACTGCGGCTTTTCCTGCGCCGCATGGCGGAGAAAGTGCGTCTGGTGGAAGAAAATCAGTTTCTGCGCGAGCGCGTGGATACAGAAACCGATCTCCACGGCATCGTCGGCTCCTCGGCCAAGATCCAAGACGTGTTGCGCATCGTTTCCCGCTTGAAAGACATCCGCACCCCGGTCTTGATCGCCGGCGAAAGCGGCACCGGCAAGGAATTGGTGGCACGGGCGATTCACTTCCGCGGCTCCTTCGCCAGTCGGCCGTTCGTCGCGGTGGATTGCGGTTCGCTGGTCCCGACTCTCATTGAAAGCGAATTGTTCGGCTACGAAAAAGGAGCCTTCACCGGCGCACTACGATCGAAAACCGGCCTTTTCCAATCGGCCAACGGCGGGACGATTTTTCTCGACGAAATCGGAGAGCTACCGCTCGAGATGCAGGCCAAATTGCTGCGAGTCTTGCAGGAAAAAGAAGTCCGCCCCGTCGGCAGCAATCAAAGAACCAAAGTGGACGTGCGCGTGATCGCGGCCACCAACCGCGACCTGGAAGCCGAATATCGCAACGGAACTTTCCGAAAAGATCTTTACTTCCGGCTCAACGTTGTCACCGTGCATCTGCCATCGCTGCGCGAGCGCCGCTCCGACATTCCCATGCTGGTGCATTGGTTTCTCGATCGCTACGCCGAGGGCAGTTCGATGCAGGTAACCAATTCGGCGATGAAATGCCTCCTGCAATATGACTGGCCGGGAAACGTTCGTGAGCTCGAAAACTGCGTGGAACGCGCCGTGGCGCTGGGCGACCGGCGGACGATCGACATCGGTGACCTGCCGCCAACCATTGCCTCGGCTTCACCCAACCCGGACGCCGGCGGAACTCCAAGCTCGAGCGGACTTTCCTCCAACGATCTTGAAGACATTGAACGCGCCACCATCGAGCGCGTCTTCGAGCAAGTGAAAGGCGACAAGGTCATGGCCGGCAAGATGCTCGGCATCAGCCGCGCCACCCTCTACCGCAAGCTGAAGCGCTACAACATCGGCGGCAGACACGAACTCACGACGGGAAGCTCGGCGCTGCAATAGGGGCGACGCCCCATAAGCGCTACTAAGCGGGTAGGTTGAGGCCGCTAGCAATCCCTGGAAAGCTCGGTCCGACCAAAGATCACCCGAGAAGCGCCCCCGTCTCCGCGACCACAACCACTTCCGGTTGGCCGACAATCCGCCCGTGACCGATCAGTTGTATGCTTCCCACTGTCGGGAACTCTGCTGTCGCAAGGCATAAAGCCCAGCGAGTTCGTGTGAAGGGGGTGTGATTCACATGAAGGCCGTGCGCATCCACCGTTTCGGACCGCCTGAGGTCGTCGTTGTCGAAGATATCCCTAAGCCGTCGCCTGGCAAAGGAGAGGTGTTGGTGCGCGTTGCTGCCGCGGGCGTCGCTCCATGGGACGCAATCATTCGTGAGGGCAAGAGCAAGGTAAGTCCACAGCCTCCATTGACACTCGGTTCCGACCTCTCAGGCTTCGTTGAGGAGGTTGGTCCCGATGTGAGCCAATTTGCAATTGGCGATGAGGTCTATGGTGTTACCAACCCGCAATTCTGTGGCGCCCAGGCGGAATTCGCCGTCGCACTCGCGGGGATGATCGCGCCAAAACCGCGGCGCCTGAGCCACCTCGAGGCAGCTTCGGCGCCGGTTGTCGCAGTCACCGCCTGGCAGATGCTCTTCGAATATGCCCAGGCGAAAAGTGGAGATACAATTTTGATCACGGGCGCCGCCGGAAACGTAGGCGCCTATGCCGTGCAAATGGCCCTCGACGCCGGAATGCGGGTGATTGCGGTGGCCCGCTCCTCTGACCAGGAGTTGCTCCGCGCATATGGCGTCGAAACGATCCTTGATTCGAGCGCTGCCGGTTTCGAAAATTCCTTGCCTCAGGTCGACGCCGTCCTCGACACCGTGGGTGGCGACACAGTCCAACGCTGTTCCGCTGCAGTGAAGGCCGGGGGGCGGCTAGTATCGGTGGCCTCCACGCAACCTCCGCAAAGAGCAGGGATGCACTCGGTGTTCTTTTACGCTGAGGTTACGAGCCCGAGATTGCGCACCGTTACGGACCTGTTTGAGACGCGTAGGATCTCCGCCCGAGTCGGGTCGGTGCTGCTGCTGGCAGAAGCGCGTAGCGCACACGAGATGCTTGCCGGTGCGCCTCATAAAAATGGCAAGATCGTTCTGCAACTCCTCGGCTGAATCGGGACGGAATCAGAACTCCGAAAAACGGGTTCAGGTCGTATGACGGGCGATCCGGAAGTTAGCACAGATTTCGTCCCAACTTCCGGTTGGCCGGCAACCCGGGAATTGAATGCGAATAATCCTGTCCGAGTGCCAAGGCTGTGTTTTAGTGTCCGAATTCGCCATAGCGTGTTCTGAAACGGACAGCGCGGATTAGCTTACCGCATATTAAGTCGTTTACAATGTGGCGCTTAGTATTGGCAAGTGTGATGCTGATACTCGCGCAGGGAGGGGGAAGAACATGTCATTCGTTCGCGATCTGAGAGTTGCGCTTTACTCGTTAATTCGTACGCCAGGGCTTGTCGATCGCGGTGGTTCTCACACTGGCGCTCGGCATCGGCGCGAACGCTGCCATTTTCACGCTAGTGCGCGGAGTCCTGCTCAAGCCTCTTGTCAACCGTGACGAGGACCGGCTGATCTACATCCGACAGAGCGCCCCCGGCATCGGCGACGAAAACACAACATTTTCCGTTCCCGAGATACAGGACCTGCGCGCGAGCGTGAAAACCCTGAGCGCGTTTGGGGATTTCTCCGCCATGGACTTCACCATGATCGGCCTCGGTGAGCCTCGCTCGATTCAAGGTGGCGTGGTCAGCGGCACGTATTTCGATGTGATGGGCCTTCATCCTGTACTCGGCCGCCTCATCGGACCTCAAGACGACGGTCCCAAAGCTGCTGGCGTCGTCGTTCTCACCTACCGTTTCTGGACAAACTCTCTTCACAAAGATCCTTCGGTTATCGGCAAAACCGTTCGACTCGGTAGCATCGGGGATCGGTCTGCGACCATCATTGGCGTCCTCGAACCCTGCGTCCCTTATCCGCAAGAGACCGAAATCATCTCCAACATCGTCACCAGCCCGCATCATCTTTCCGCAACCATGGTGACTGGCCGTATCCATCGCATGACGGAGCTTTTCGGCCGTCTGGCGCCCGGAGTCACCGTCGACCAGGCTCGCGCCGAGTTGGGTTCCGTCTACTCCACGATGAAGCAGGCCCACCCCGAAGCGTATTCCAAGGAAGCGGACTTCCGGATCGGGGCCAAGTTGCTGCGTGACCAGATCACGTCGGGCGCGCGGACGGTGCTGCTGGTGCTGCTGGCAGCGGCCGGACTGGTCTTCATCATCGCCTGTTCCAATGTCGCCAACCTGATTTTGGCGCGGACGGTTCGCCGCGAGGGCGAGTTGGTGGTCCGCACGGCGCTCGGCGCAAGCCCAGGTGCGCTGCGCCGCATGCTTCTGGCTGAAAGCCTTTTGCTCTGCGGTGCTGGCGCCGCAGTTGGCATGATCAGTGCGCAACCAATGGTGGCCGTGCTGGCCCGCTACGCCTCGCGCTTCTCGATTCGCGCGCTTGACTTGACAGTGGACGCCAGCCTGCTTTGGGTAGGCGCGGCCCTGGCGATCATCGCCGCGGTGATTCTGGCGTTTGTGCCCCGGTTGCCGGTGGTGAGCACGTCAGGCGGGTTGAGCCTATCGAGCGGCAGCGCGCGGATCACGGGCAGCACGAGCCGCCGCCAGCGGATCTTTGTGGTAACGCAAATCGCCGCATCCTTCGTGTTGTTGGCAGGGGCCAGCACGTTGATCGCTACGCTGATCGCACTGCAAAAGGCGCAGACCGGTCTGGACACGCAGCACGTCCTCGCGATCGACGTTCCTCCTATGTCCCACGGTAAGACACCTCAGCAGGTCGTCGATTTCTACAAGGAAGCGATACGTCGCATCGATGCGCTGCCGGGCGTGAGTGAGACCGCGTTCGGCGACGTCGTTCCCTGGCGCGATAGCGGCCCTGGTATCGCCGGTTTTCAGTTCTCCGGGGATGGTCATGTCCATGCCGCCGGTGTAGAGGATCCCCGGGCGCACTGGCGTGCCATCTCTCCCGGATTCTTTGCGGCGCTTGGGGTTCCGATCATCGCCGGCCGTGATTTCAATGCGCTCGATGATCAGAATAATGGGGAGCCTGTGGTGATTGTCAGTGAGACTCTCGCCCAGCGCATGTTTCCCAATCAGGATGCGGTCAATCGGCATGTCTATTGGACGGATCCGGTGTTTCAGTTCGCCACCGGAAGCGATCTCGAAAAGTCGCGCATGATGTCGCCGCATCGCATCATCGGCGTCACTGCCGACATTGACGATGGACACGTCGTTCCTGAACCCACGGTCACTATTTACAGCCCTTTTGACGAAGGTCCAATGTTTGCCGGTCGCCTTTTCATCCACACGGGTGCAAATCCCTATGCGCTGGTCCCGTCGGTGACGCGCATTATTCGGGACATGTCCGCCGACCAACCGATTGAGCACGCTGCCACTCTCGAAGACATTCGCGCAGAGGTGCTCACGCCGGACCGCTTAAACTCGGTAGTGTTTGGCGTATTCGCGGCGGTCGCGTTGGCGATTGCGGTGGTGGGCGTCGCCGGCGTGCTGGCGTTTTCGGTGAGCGCGCGCACCCGGGAATTCGGCATCCGGCTGGCCCTCGGATCGGAGCCGCAGCGGCTCCTCAAAGGCGTTATCCGGGAGGGCACCGTGATGGCCGCGGCGGGTGTGATGGCAGGCACGGCATTCGGGTTCGTGCTGGCGCGTTTGGCGGGAAGATATTTCCAGGACGTCAAGATGCCGGGCACATTGCCGGTGTTGGTCTCTGCCTTCGTGCTCATGGCGGTCGCGGTCATCGCGTCGGTGCTGCCCGCGGCACGCGCTGCGCGCGTCGATGTTATGCAAGCGTTGCGCTCCGAGTGACCGCCGGACGCCTGGGCCAGGCTTACCGGCAACCCAAAATGTGAGATGAATCTCCGAACCACGGTCCCCCATGCCTCGGTGCCGGAAGCCGGAACTTGATTTGCATTTGAGCTAGCGCGTATGGGTCGACGCCGCTGAGACACAATATCAATCTGAGACACGTACCCTCCGAGACTGACATCGGCCAAAAATGTAACTCCACTCTATCCCATGGTTAGCCAACAACTTAGAAGTCAATCGCACAACCCGCACTTTGGCTGCCCCCGTGCACTCCCCTTCTCCGCGATGCGGTCCGGGTCCTGGAGTCCACGCTAACCGGCAGACTCAGGAACCCCGGCCTGCATTGGCATTTTTGGGGGAAACGGTGTCCAAGCCAGCCGTAGCGGCCGCGTCAACTCGCGAAAGCTCCACCACCAAACTGGCCAAGTTCTTTCCCAATGCCACGCCGGTGCGAATTCCCGTGCGCCTCACTCGCCTGGGGGACGCCACCAGCACCACCAGCGAAAGCACGGTGATTGAATTTGGCACGCCGCAAGAAGTGCTTTTTGCTTCAAGCTTGCCGCTGGAATTCGCCGATAAGTTGCGCTTGCACAACTCCGACGGCTCGCTCGACACCGAGGCCTGCGTAGTCGCGCTGCAATGTAACGGAGGAAACCGGGCGGTGGCCGCCCGCTTTACGCGGGAAGTTGCCAACTGGATCGTGAAACCATGACATCACCTTCAACTGATCTCGCCACCGAGTGGAATGACGCGCTCCAGCTTTACCCTTTGTACGCGGCCTTGGCCCGGGAATTCGTAATTGATCTGCCCGCTTGCAACGATCTCGAAGCCGGACAGGACACGCCGCCGCAGGAATCCGTGGAACAAGCCCGGCAATGGTTCCTCGATATGGACCAGCGCATCCAGGTCTATCAACTTCGCCAGTTCCTTCAGACCAGCGCCCTGGCCGGCGAAGACGCTCTGCGCCATCTGCTCCACCATCACCTGCACAAACCTCAGCATTCCGACACGGACCGCGACAAAATCGATTTTCTGTTGGTGCAGTATTTCTCGCTGGCCGCGCCCTCGCGCCTGGAAGACGACGACGTGGATGTCCAGTATGTGGCCCAGACCCTGCAGCCGGTCTTGGGAGCCGCGGACATCACCATTCCAGACTGGCTGGCAGCGCTTGCCGACCTGATGACCGAGGCCAACGCCTGCAAGACTCTGAGCCAATTGCTGAGCAGCAAAGTGCTGGAAAAGAGCCGCAAGCTTAAGACTTCATCGGCAGAGAACTACTACACTCCCGCCGCCATGGTGTCGTTTACTCGCTTCAGCTTCCTGATGCGGCGCGTGTTTTTCCGCTTGATGCATGGGGACCTGAACGCCATTGGAGACGGCCTGCGAGAGCTGGAAGCACGCGGCGTGGACACGCTCGATTGCCGGCGGGCGCAATTCTCCGCCGAAGAGCCCATCGCTCGCCTGCGTATGATCTGCCAATCGTGGAAAGTGATGTTCCACGCCGAATACTCCTCCGGGCAGCCGTTGCGCATGTTAGTGGATCTTCGCAATGTGATTGACCATGCCCTGGAAAAAAACCAGAAGGGAAGCAAAGCCAAAGCGGCCGCTGCTGGTGTTCATACGGACAGCCCTTCCTCCGCTTCGCCGGAATTCGAGGTCTCCCATCAGACTGCGGACTGGAGCGAGGCTGCGGCCGATTCTCACGCCAGCAGCCCTCAAACCAACGACGACGACAGCGGCTCATAACATCCCCGGCGTCGAGCCGTAAAGACATCGAGAAGAAATCGTGGACCAACCCACTGTACTGATCATCTCCGACGACCCGGATTTTCCCGTCGTCATCACCAGCCGCTGGCAATCCGAGCGCAAGATGCCCGCGTTCACCTTGATGAGCAGTGACGTCTGTCTCGACTTCGACCCCGAAAATTTTCAGTTGGCCATCGCCGGCCGCATCCGTCCTGAGGCTCTTGCCGTAGTGATGGAAGCCATGGACGCCGCCGGCAAGCGCGTGCTTTTCGTCTCTGACGACGCCCGCGCCATTCAATCCGTCCGCGATCGCTGGCCCGGAGTCGTGGTCGTCCGCCAACAGGAGAACTGGCTGGAGACTTTGGTTCTGGTGGCCGGGGAAGTTCTGCACCGCGCCGCCGCGGAGTTCCACGCCCGCCGCGCTGAGCGGGAGAACACGCTGCTGGAACGGCAAGCCACGCTCGGCCGCTACATACTCGAAATGCAGCACACTCTGAATAACACCTTGACCTCGATGCTCGGCAACTCCGAACTGCTGCTGCTCGAACCCGGATCGCTTTCCGCCGAAGCACGCTCGCAAATCGAAACCGTCCGCAACATGGCGCTGCGTATGCATGAAATCCTCCAGCGGTTTTCCTCCCTCGAAAAAGAACTTCGCGTGGTCGAACGCCAATCCGGCAAAGTAACCAAAGCCCACGCCGCCGCCGTCTGACGTGACCCGAATCACACATCGACGCAACTCCCATCACAGACCATTTCAACCAAGGCCTCTAAACATGGGGATGCCATAAAACCCTGGGGCCGCTGCACGATCGATGCTGGGAGGTGCAAAAGCTCTCTGTGGTCGTAATCTGTGGAGGGCTGCGTGACTGACTGGCAACAGGAAACGCGCAGCCCTTCTTGGTTCGCGCATTCCCGTGCTCTGCAACCCGTTCACAACTTTTTACTTTCTTTTACTTCCCATTGGCACATCTGTCCGGCCTTTCCACTAGAGGCCGACAAGCCGCACTGACCTGAAAAGCATGTTCGTGACAACAATTTGACAAAACTTTGTGCTCGGCCGCGTGTTAAGGTCGAAAACGGACAACTTGGGGACAGCTTTTTGTAGCTCAATAAAAGGAGAGATACAAAATGAAGCACCCGATCTGGCTGACCGTCACCTTTTTGCTCCTGGCCGCCTTTTCACCCGCGCAAACCACTCCCGCAGCTGACATCGCCGTGGCCTATTCTCCTCTTTATATCGTTAAGGGTTTTACCATCTGGAATAACGGTGGCAGCGCCTCGGTCGCCGTCAACGCCAACTCCTGGTTCGGGGTGGCCGGCGATTTCGGTGGCTACGTCGGCCATATTCCCCAGATTCTGTCGGGAGAAACCTACCTGGCCGGCCCGCGCTTTTCCTACCGCAAGCTCGGCAACGTTGTGCCCTACGCCCAGGCCCTGTTCGGCGGATCGCATTTCTCCGAATCCACCGGTGGAATCACCGGCGGGGGCAACGAATTTACTTTTGCCATAGGCGGCGGCGCCGACATCGGCCTCGGCAGCACCCGCAAATTCGCTCTGCGCTTTGCCGGCGATTACGTCGGCATCCGCTCCAATGGCGCGACCACTCCTGCCATGCGCCTCTCCGCCGGAATCGTCTACCGCATTGGCCACAGGTAGCCAAAACCGTGTTTTCCACAGCTTTCTGTCAATAGCAACTTAGGGCAACGATATAGTTGACTAACCCAACGGTCGGCTATATCGTTGACCCTAGAAGGAAACGAGGAAAATGATGAGTGAAAGAATACGTAGAAGTTGGCACAGGTGAGCCAATTGAAAGCGAGAATCTAGTGGAATTTTACCTGTTGTATAGCGGACAACTTCACAGCTCTGGAAGCAGAAGAAGAGAAGCATACTGTAGTGCACCCTTCAAAACTAGACACATGGGGCCGTGTTTAAAGTGAGGGTTTGGGCAGAGAACTGAGCACGGGATTCGTGCGGGGTTCTGCCCCGGAGTCCGCGATGCGGACGGTCGTGATTGTACTCCTCGATCCAGCTTGCGATGCTCTGCTCGGCTTGGCCGAAGTTCTGGTATTCGTTGAGCCAGACCTCCTCTTCTTTCAAGCTGCGATGGAACCGTTCGATGTAGCTGTTGCCCTCGGGATGGTTGTAGGCCGTGCGCCGGTGCGTGATGCCCAGCCGATTCAGCGTTTCGATATAACGGGCCGACGTAAACTGGGTGCCGTTGTCGGTCGTTAAAGTCAAACCCGTTCCACGAGAACCGAACGGCAAAACCTCCAGCACGGCGCGGTTGAGCGCCGCCAGAGCTTCTTCGGTACGGCAGCGCAGACTCAAGTCCCAGCCGATGATCTCCCGGGTGCAGCAATCGATCACTGAGACCAGATACGCCCAGCCCACACTCGGTCCCGCCCAGACCTTGGTCATGTCCGACTGCCAAACGTGATTGGGCTGCGGCGCTTCCACCTTGCCCCAGTCCTTGCGGCGCGAGACCCGGAAGCGGCGCTGGCGCACCAGCAACCCGCGTTCCCGCATCACCCGCAACACCCGCTTGCCGTTCACCACCAACCCTTGCTTGCGCCCCAGCCACCAGACCACGCGACGATAGCCGTACGCCGGCTTCTCGCCGCAGGCCAGGATGATCTCCTGGTCGCGTGAACGATCCGCACGACTGGTGCGTGCCTGCCGCTGATAGTAGAGGCTCGACCGGCTGATCGCCAGTGTCTCAGCCACCAACTTCACTTCGTTCCCCTGGGCCACTAACTCCCGTGCCGACGAATGCGCTGGCCCGCAGCTCACTCGCCCAGCACGTTTTTTAAGATCTCGATCTGCAAGTGCGATCGTCCCAGCGCCCGCTCCAGTTGCTTGATCCGCTTCTCCTGCTCGGCATCGGGCCGCGCGCCTGCGCTCCTCCCCCCGAGCGCAGCCTTGGCTCCCGCTTCCACTTCGTCTTTCCAGCGGTAATAAAGATTGGGAGCGATCTCGTATTTGCGGCAGGTCTCTGCCACGTTCCCGCTCTTCAGGACTTCCAACACAATCTGCCACTTCTCTTCCGGGGTTCTCTGGACTCTTGGCTTTCTCGACATTCTCGCCTCCTGGCGGAGGCCCCAAGCCTAACTAACTTCCGTGTCCAGTTCTACGGGGGTGCACTACACATACCATTCGCAAGGTGCTGCACTCCCAGTTGCGGCAACTGTGGGAGACTCATCCCAACCTGAAAGAAAGGGCAGAGTTGCGAGGTCATTACGAAATTGCTCAAAAGATCGGATCAGTCGAGGCCGCCGACATCGGCCCTAGTGATGAGTTTGAACGGGGGCTGCGGGAATACGCCGCAAATTACAATCGCAACGGATTCAATTTTCTGCCTCTTGTGGCGGAGAACTTGTGTTTGCGCTGTAGCCTAGACATTCTGTTTCTTAGGCGCGAGGAAAAAGATTACATCTTGCAGGGCGGTGACATAGACGGACGGCTCAAGACACTGTTTGATGCTCTGCGAATCATCACAAAACAGGATGAACTACCAACAGGAGCGACGCCCACTAAGGACGAAGACCCATTCTTCTGTCTGCTGGAAGATGACAAACTGATCTCAGAAGTACACGTCAGAACCGGAATGACTATTGATGCTTCCGGGCGTAGAACAAATCAATAAGCACGATGTATATCTTGAAATTGGCGTGAGGCTAAATGCAACACGGCGAGTTCACGATGCGTGGGTGTTTGACTAGGGGCAATAAAAAATCCCCGTCTCGAAGTCACCGCTGTGATTTAATAGGAAAATGGCAGAAGGATTGGTTCCGACAAGCTTCGATTGGGTTCGCGGTCGCGCAGAGTGCTCACTATACAAGGTGTTCAAAGAACTACTTGTGGGAGTAAGAGAAGATGTCGATACGCGAAACTCCATCCAGCCCAACCATAACCCCAAATGGTCGGTTGGCGCTCTTTCATCTAATCGTTTTTCGGTGCTTCGAGAGGAAAACACTAACGGGTGCCCGGTTAATTCCTCGGTAGAATTCATCCTCGCTAAGGATCATCTAGAAATAGTTGACGACGACGAAACCTCTCCCGTGTCTAATACCTCTCCGCGACTTGTGGCGACGATAACTCTCAACAATGAAGGTCTGTGCCGACTGAAAGTCGGAGACGTTGAACTGGAGCAATGGCAGCTTCGCAGGATGGCCCTAGAGTCGATATTTTTTGGCTCTGGTAGAAAGGCTGCCAATCGTGTGGTCACCCTGCCGACAGGTTCCTATTGAAATCAAAACTTGACCCGGCAACGACGCCAGCGCAAAAGTACCGAACGTTTCAAGAGGGATTGCGCCAAGTGCTCACCGTCTCGAAAGATGAACTCTTGGTGCGCGAGAGGCAATACCAGGATGAACGTGCCACGCAAAAGAAACGCGGCCCTAAACCGCGATCTTCTTCGGCTTCGGGCCACGCTTCAAACGGTGGGGACTAGAAAGTCTCAGGCGTCGTAGTCTTGGCGTCTTGTGTCTTGCCTGTTAGCTCCGCGAAAGGTCAGCCGCTTCCCCGCGACCTGCGAGAGAGCAAGAGAGAATCTTTCTGTGTCAGTCAGCTTGCGTCCAGATTCATCCTTGCGGTGGTTGTAGCGGAATGTCTGCTCGTCAAGGTAGCGCGAGAGATGGAACGGCTCAACGGCGACGTAGGTTCCATTCAATCCACGTTTCAGCAGTGACCAGAAATTCTCCAGTCCGTTTGTGTGAACGCGCCCCCTAACATACTCCTGAGCGTGGTTCACGATCTGGTGAATGTAGGCGCTAGGCAGTTTCCGGTACGCTCCTGCCTCGTCGGTATAGACGTTGGTGTCATCCGCAACGTGCTTCAATACCTGAGCCTATAGAGTCATGCGCGAAGTGTCGGGAACGATGGCAGTCCTTACCTTGCGCTGTTGGCGATCTAAAAAGCCCATAACGGCGGTCTTAGCAATGGGGCCAGCGGTCGCACCCAAAGTCTCCCGAATGCGCTTGCGTTTGCCTCCGTGCATGTTTTTCAATTTGCCGCCGATGAAAGTCTCATCAACCTCTACTTCGCTGTTGAACCCACTCCCCATTTTGGATAGGGAATTAGTCTGCATTGCCAGCCGGATTCGATGGAGCATGAACCATGCCGATTTCTGAGTGATACCCAAAGCGCGGTGAATCTCCCAAGAACTGACTCCATTGCGGGAGTTTGTGAGTAGCCAAAGAGCGGGTAACCATTTCTGTAACGGGATAGGGGAATCCTCGAAGATGGTGCCGAGCTTCACAGAGAACTGGCGACGACAGTCCCGGCACTTCCAACGCTTCTGAGTCTTGAGGTAATAGGGCTTCTTGGCGGCACAGGCGGGGCATTCCGGGCCGTCCAGCCAGCGCATCTTCGCCACTGCGTCAATGCAAACCTGCTCATCCGAGAAGTAACGGATTGCCTGCTGTAGTGTCTTTGGTTGTTCCATGTTCCGACTCTAACAAATCAGCATGGGTTAGTCAAGGATATTATTGCCCAACTTAGTAACTGATTCGCCATAAATCCATCAATCCATTCCAAATATAAATGTCAAAAATCGTGTCTCACTTACCCCCTGCAAAATGCTATTCTAGATATATAGGGTATAACTCACAGGCGCGGCGCGCAGCCGCGCCTTTTCTATTGGGAGAAACAACTGTGAAAACTTCCGGTAATGGACATTCGCAACCACAAAAAGCGCGGCCAATGGGCCGAGCTTCGTTTCATGGCCAAGGTGACCGAGCTCGGCTTCCAGGTCGCCAAGCCCCTGGGCGATGCCGCACCCTACGATGTCGTCCTCGACCTCGGTGGCCGCTTCATCAGCGTCCAGGTCAAATCGACTTTCCACCACGCGACCGACTCAAGCCCCAGCCGCTTCGAAGTTAGCCTACTCCATCCGAGTGGCCCGAACCGCACCTACCAGCAATCCGACTTCGACTACCTGGCGGTCTACTACATTCCCGCAGACATCTGGTACGTCATCCCTTCAGCCCAGGTCGCCGGGAGACACTCCATCAGCGCCTGCCCCGGCGACAAACTCAACAAGTGGGAACCCTACCGCGAAGCCTGGCATCTTCTCCACGATCGCGCCCCCGCCCCGCTCCAAAAGCCCGGCCGCTTCGACCTCTACGGCATCATCGAAGACTACGTCCCATCTCCCCGAGTAAGAAGATAAAGCGGGGACCGGCGGATCAGCGAAGCCGGGCGCGGTCATGGGCCTCCTCGCGCGTCAGGTAGCGGCCATCGCTGTCGAGAAAAGGCTTGCGCCCCAGAGCTCTTTGCATAGTTTCTTCACCCGATTGCGCCTTCATGTAAGACCGCAAAATGGCGTTGATGCGGGTCTGGTAGCCGCTGCCGGCTTTCTTGAGCCATTCGACAACATCATGGTCAACCCGGATGGTCAGGCGGTCCTTGGGCTCCGGCATCCTCAGTTTGGCGGTCTTCCAGAACGATTTGCCCAGCTTGGGAATGTCGGAGTCGTCGATGTCTGCATCCCCCATCCGGCGCAGGCGTCTGAAGTCAGTCTCGCCCTTGCTCCGTGCCCTTGAGGTGGTTCGCGTAATCTTGCCGTTCATTGCGATGTGCCCTCCTGGCTGAAATAATCCGCCGCTGCTTCCCGCGCATCACGTAAACCAGTACGATCTCAACGCCTTCTATCGAGCCGATTGCGACCATCCGCTCTTCGCCTCGACGGCGATTCATGCTCTCGAACACCGGCCCGTCAAAAACCCGTATGGCATCCCGAAAATCGATGCCATGCTTCGCCAGGTTCGCCTGCCGTTTACTCTCATCCCACTCGAAAAGCATCAAAATGCCTCAGTGGATGGACGCGTGCTGATATGCACAAAGTGTACATACATTTCCAGGGGATTGTCAAACTGCCGCCGGCTGGGTGCCCCACTCCTTCGCGTTCTTTGCGAAGGAGTGGGCAAGGCGCCGAAAGAGCGATTCGTATCAGGGAAGTTGAGGTGCACCGTGGAAGGGCACGGCTTCAATACGCCTTCGCGTTCGCCGTGTAGGGACCTGCTCGTGAAAACCTCGTACCCCCTACGCGAACAAAAACTCCTTCGTCCTCAACTCCTTAACCATATCCCGCAACTTCGCCGCTTTCTCAAACTCAAATCGCTTGGCAGCTTCGCGCATGTCGCTTTCTAATTTGCCGATATAGACATCCAACTCTTCCTGCGACTTGAATTCGGGGATGCCTTCGACTTCGCCTCCGGTGAGGTCGGTGTAGTCGGCTTCGATGATGCGCACCAGTGTCATATCCAGCGGCCGGATGATCGACTCCGGAGTTATACCGTTCTCCACGTTGTAAGCTTCCTGAATAGCACGCCGGCGATTGGTCTCGTCCATGGCTTTCTTCATGGAATCGGTCATGCGGTCGGCATAGAGAATCGCCCGGCCGTTCAGGTTGCGGGCGCAGCGGCCAATGGTCTGAATCAACGACCCGCTCGAACGCAGGAAGCCTTCTTTGTCGGCATCGAGAATCGCGACGAGGGAAACTTCCGGCAAGTCCAGGCCCTCGCGCAGTAGGTTGATGCCGATCAGCACATCGAACTCGCCCTTGCGCAGGTCGCGCAGAATCTTGATGCGTTCCAGGGTTTCGATCTCGGAATGAAGATAGCGGCACTTCACCCCGACTTCGCTGTAGTATTCGGCCAAATCTTCCGACATGCGCTTGGTGAGTGTGGTCACCAGCACCCGCTCGCCCCGCGCCACGCGCTGGCGAATCTCGTGCAGCAGATCGTCAATCTGTCCCTTCACCGGGCGAATGTCCACCGGAGGATCGACCAGCCCGGTCGGCCGGATAATTTGCTCGATGACCACCCCCGCCGATTTCGTCAGCTCATACGGCCCCGGCGTGGCCGAAACGTAGATCGACTGGTTCACGCGGTGCTCGAATTCTTCAAACGTCAGTGGGCGATTGTCGAGCGCCGAAGGCATGCGGAAGCCGTACTCAACCAGCGTCTCCTTGCGCGAGCGATCGCCATGATACATGCCATGCAACTGCGGCACGGTCTGATGCGATTCGTCGATAAACATCAGAAAGTCGCGTGGGAAATAATCCAGCAAAGTCGGCGGAGGCTCACCCGGCAGGCGTCCAGTGAAATGCCGCGAGTAATTCTCAATCCCATGGCAATAGCCCATGGCCTTGATCATTTCAATGTCATACATCACCCGCTGATGCACCCGCTGCGCCTCCACCAGCCGACCTTGTTTCTCCAGCTCCGCTTCCCACCACTTCAATTCTTCGCGGATCGACGTCACTGCCTTCGACCGAGTCTCCGGCTTCATCACATAATGCGTCTTGGGATAAATCGGCAAACGCACATACTTCTGTTTCACAGTTCCAAACAAAGGATCAATCTGCGAAAGCGAATCCACCTCATCCCCAAAGAGCTCCACGCGATAAGCCATGTCATCATAAGTAGGGAAGATTTCGATGACATCCCCTCGAACCCGAAAAGTCCCCCGGCGAAAGTCGCCGTCAGTCCGCTCATAAAGCACTTCGACAAGCTTGCGCGTGATCTCCTCGCGCTTGATCTTCTGCCCCTTTTCCAGGAAAAGCATCATCCCGTAATAAGCCTCCGGCGACCCCAACCCATAAATACAACTCACGGATGAAACAATCAGCACATCCCGCCGCTCAAACAAAGACCGCGTCGCCGACAACCGCAACTTGTCCAACTCATCATTAATGGTAGCTTCCTTCTCAATATAAAGATCCGCCGCCGGCACATACGCCTCCGGCTGATAATAGTCGTAGTAAGAAACGAAGTATTCGACGGCGTTGTGCGGGAAAAAACTCTTGAATTCGTGGTAGAGCTGGGCGGCTAGGGTTTTGTTGTGGGCCATCACCAGCGCCGGCCGGTTGGACTGCTCGATGACTTTGGCCACGGTGTAGGTTTTGCCGGAACCAGTGACACCGAGCAGGACCTGGTGCTGCTCGCGGTCGAAGACACCTTTCATCAGAGAGTCGATGGCGTGAGCCTGATCGCCGCGCGGAGTGTAGTCGGAGATGAGTTTGAAGTCCATTAGAAGCTTTCAGCCGTCAGCTCTCCTTCAGCTTGAAACTCATGCACCCGCTCACAGAGCACAATTTAGGTGCGTGGGCATCTCTTTATTATAGACGGCGGGAAAATACCTAACCACAGGGGACACCGAGATTACAGAGGAAAGCCGGCCACGGATTTGCACGGATCAGCAGGACTGTGGAAAGGAGGTGTGATCGCAGACGTCGCGGAGAAACCTGGCGGAGGGCGCAGAAAGATTCAATGGTTAGGCAGCGTGAAGTTCACCGTGATCTGGGTCTGGATTTCCATGGGCTGACCATCGAGCAAATACGGTTTGTATTTCCATTGCTTGACGGCATCGATGGCGGCCCGCGCCAGCACGTCATCCCCGTTGAGCAGCTTAACGTTGGTGATGTCCCCGTCTTTGCTAATGGTGGCAAGCAGTTGGACGGAGCCTTGTTTTTGCGCCTTCATGGCCTGGGAAGGGTACACGGGAGCGACTTTGTTGATCAGAAGTCCCTGCGATACTCCCTGCGATATCCGTAGGGTGTGCGGACCGGGCTGCGGAACGACGCTTGGCATACTCATCAAACCGGAAATTGCCTGGTCATTCGAATGCGACTCAGCATTCACGGCGTCGGGGGCGGTGGGCTCGACGGTTTCTGCTGCGGCGGGCTTGGAGGGAGCAGGTTTCGGAGTCTGGGTGTTCACGAAAACCGTGTCCTCGTCGATGGTCTTTACTACGCCAGGTTGTGCGGGCGGATCGAATGACGTGGCGGACACTGCCGGCTTTTTGGAGACCGTTCCGGCCGCGATCGCTCCCGTGGCCGGTGAAGGCTTCTGAGGCGTTGCTCCGTTGTTTAGATTCTGGCTGGCGTTCGGTGAGTTGAGCATCGTCGCCGCGCCCGGTTGCGAGAGTGTGCCGGTTGGGGAAGAGCTTGTGGCAGGCGTCACGGCAGCGGGAGAAACCACCGCTGGCTTCGAAGTTTGGGGAGTTGAGGCGGCAGCGGTCCGGTGCCACAAAGATGATAAGGGCGGCAGCTGCCAGTGCATCTGAGTTCCGGCGCGGTAGATGGCGCCGCCGGCGGCGGCGACGAGAACGATGGCTGCGATCCGGCCCCAGTTGACGGTCGATGTACTGGAGTGCGGTTTCGCGACCGGCAAAGCGCTCGAACCTGAAGGTTCAGATAGGTCTTCCTCAAGAGCAGAAAGCTCGTCGTCGACGGTCGCGGCTTCTTTTGCTGGAGCAGCGGCTGCCCCGTATCCCACGCTGATACCCGAGTCAGGTTTGCCAGTGGCTTCGGCGGCATGCCTGAGCGCCGTGGTCATCGGTTCCGCCATGGGTTTGGGAATGGGCTGCCAGGGATACTGTTTGGCAGACGGTGTCACCTGGTCTGACGTGTGAATTTTGTTGGCCAGCGGATCCGACATGGATTCGAGCAACGCGGCTTCGGCGGGCTCGGGTTCGGGGGCCGGATCTTTCTCCAGTTCAAATGCTGAGCTGAACGAGGCCGAAGCGGCCGGCTGGAGCGGGGGCGCGGCGTGAGTCAGGAATGCGGGTTTGGGAGCGGAGATCGCAGGTACCGATGAAGGCTGCGACGGCGGCGGAACAAAAGAAGAACGCGCCGGAGTCTCCGGAGCCTTGGCCGATGTCTTGTTAGCTTCGTTCTTGCGCAGAAGGCCGCGCGCTACGCGCAGCGTGCCTTTGGATTGCTCCACATTGATAGGTTTGGTGAGCACCAGGTTGGCGCCGATGCGGAACGCCTTGGCCACTCCACTTTGTCCCTCGACGACGGCCACCGAAAGTGACGCCTGATTGAACTCGGAGTTGCGCGCGCTTTTGAACAACAGCGTGGCATTCTGCTCGTTATCGCAATCGACCACGACGGCGTCGAAGTGCCCAGCCATCAGCTTCTTAACGGCGGCAAACGGTTCGTTGCAGGCTTCCACCTGAAACTCCAGTTCACTGAGGACCTGGGTCACGGTTTTGGCAGTTCTCTCGTCGGGACAGAATAAGAGGGCCTTGTAGCTCATAGTGAGATCGTAGGTACCGGGGTGAGTAGCTTCAAGTTACGGAGGTAATTGGACTTGCGGAGGGCAGCCTACTCTGGAATGGCCTGTGGAAGGTCTAGAAGGAGCGCGGATCGAAGCAGATTTCGATTGCAATGCCGGTAACACTCAACACACCTACGACTACGCAGATGATGGCGCAGGGCATAAGGGCTGAATTATTAGTAGTGTAGCTGCGCAGACAGCCGTAGCTGCGCCCCATGACCCAAGTAAGTTGACGGTCAACTAATCGCTTGATACGCCAGTACCATGGCGCTCGTGCGCGTTAATACCGGCCTGTTCCGGAGCCAGTTCTTCTGGCTAGCCTGCGTGTTCTGCCTCACTGCAGGACATCTGCCGTCGTTGCTTGAGGTGGTCGCTACCCTTATCTTTGTTGCACTCGTATGGCAAATCCCGCGCATCAGTAGGTGGGCCACCATCGGGTTTGTTTTCCTTGCCTACTACGGTCTGGAAATCGTCACGTTGTTGGTGGTGCGGGCAATTCCAAAAGCAACTTGGTCCAAGCTCGGCCCTTCGCCGATCGGCATACCGGCTCAAGTCGCCTACGTCGGTTCTGTCAGCGAAATAGGTGTCTGGGCGATAATCGTTCTTCTCGCGCTGCTGCGTTTCTGTGAGGTCCATGATCAACAGCAACAGGGATCGTGCCTGCGTTTCGTCGCGGCCAGTTCTATCATCGGGGCAGTCTCTCGTTTGTTGGAGAAAGATTGTCAGCACCGGCGCAAGGCATTTATGCCGGGATTGAGCCATTGGTCCCGCTGGCGGTCTTCATTGCATTGCCCGCTTCCTTCATCTTTTGGTACCTCAGGGGCCAGGGGTGGCGTGCACTGTTCTTGCGGGCTTTTGCGGCGCTGCTCTTGTTGGGCGCGGCGTACTTTGCATTGGTCTTCGGAATTGCCATCTTCGGCCTCATACTTGGCAGCAGATCGGTCGCGTTAGCCTATTTCACTTACGGAGGCGCGATCGCCAGCAAACTCCTCCATCCCTATCAGGCCATCGTTGTCTTAATGTGGGCAGGGTTGCTGCCTTATTTACGATCGGCTGCGGAAAACGATACACATGTTCCAGTCTCCTGGCATCGTCGGTTCCCGCTGATTGCCCCTGTTTTTCTGTGCGCTGCTGTGGGAGCAACAGTTTCTTTCGCGCTCGATGCGCGCAAACAACAAGTCAAGGCCCAGGAGCAGCTTGTCCAGAACGGGAAGGATGAGCTTGAGCAGCGGGAACTCGCAGCCAACGTACGCTAGCGTATTGTTCTGCCTCGCGACGAGCCAAAGGTTCTGGCCATGCTCGCCCCTCCTTTGGTTGGCCCGGACGGCACGGCCTATGTAGTTGCGCGGAAAGAGAACCGTCTCCACGCGATCGATCCCTCCGGCCAAGTCAAATGGTCGTTTTCGGGAGTGATCAGCGCAGAACCGGCGGTCGGGCAAGATACGGCCACCGTCGTCGGCACCGATCAGACGCTGTACTCGCTGGACGCGACCACCGGCCAAGTTCGCTGGTCGACGAAGTTTGCCGAGGGCAGTGCAATCATTTGCGCCGGACCTGCGCGTGCATCCGATGGGACGATTTACACGATCACCCAAGAGAACGCATCCAGCGTGGTCCTGAATGCCACTTCAGCGGAGGGCAAGCTGAACTGGCAACTGACGGAACTATCCGGGCACATGTGCTCCACTCGTGACCAGGTGGAGATGTGGCCCCAGTTGTTGCCCGCGCCGGTCGTCGGCACCGACGGGATGATTTATTTCACTCACGAGGGCACGCTCCACGCGATCGATTCAAGCGGAAGGGAAAGATGGTCTGCCCCAACCGACCGGCCCGTCGCCAGAGTCTTGTTAGGGCACGGCGCGATCTACACCTATGGAGAAAACATAATCGCTTTCAATTTCGATGGAGAGCCGCAGTGGTCGCGTCGCAGGCGGTCTGCGGCGTCGGTTTCTCCTTCCATCGGCGAAGATGGGACCCTCTACCTGCCGGATTACGACAACATGGGCGGCCTCCTTCTCGCCCTCAATCCGGACGGAAGCGAAAAGTGGACCTTCCGCGGAATTCCGGGCATCGCCGATGTTCTGGCCGGCCCAAACGGGATTATCTATCTCAGCACGCCGGGCCTTTGCGCCATCGATACGGATCACCAAAGGCTGGATTGGAATTACGGCTCCGGCACTCCTGCCCTTGCTCCTGACGGCACTATTTACTCTGTTGGATACGATGGTGATCTCTACCGCTTAAATCCGCCCGATGTGGTGAGCGCTCAGAATCCGCGGTAGCGTCGCCCTTCGGTTGGTCAGCGGCGTCGAGTTCTAAAGTCCGCTTCGGACATTCCCGCCTCGCGCCTACGCGAGCTTCAACCGTTCGGCTGCGCAGTTGACGTAACGTCGCGATCGGCTAACCCGATGATCCACCTGCTTGATGTGAACCCGCCGGTGGCACTTGGCGAAAAAACGTTCTCCGCTCGGTACGCGACAACTCGGCACTGCTGCAGTGGGTTGCCGGTAAGTTTGAAAAGCAACTGACGCCGGCCGAAATTGGACTCTGCGCTCTGCCGCCCCCGCCACTGCCGCAGTTGATCGCCCCTGCATGGCGCGAACTGACGTAGGTTGGGGTAGCTTGGGGCGGGCTAGAGCGCCCGTCCCCACACGGCCGGTGGCGCCTCTTGCTTCCTACGCAGCTTTAGACTCGTCGCAAAGCGCTTGGTAGTAGTCGCGGCCGCGCTCATATCCGCGGGTGAAGGGATCGCCAGCGTTCACGCCGGGATATTGCCGCTCGAGATCTTCGATTTGAGCCGCCATCTCGGACAATACCTGGTCGTACTCTTTACAGCGTGTGCGAGCGTGTAGCGCCGCCTCGAAACCAAGGCGGTAAAACTTCTCATCCTCATGGAAGTTTCGACCGAGGCCGGAATAGTGCTCGTTTTCGGCGCTACGCAGGCCGATCCACCACTGTTCGCGGGCGGCGTCCACCGATTCGGCACCTTCAACCTTCAACAATTCACGGAACCGCGAAGCTGACGCCTCATCCTCGGCGAGTGCGACCACAACGCTGCCCCCCTTGCGCAGAGCATCCTCATAAACAAATAATTCGTCCTCGGGCAGGCCCTCGGTCATGGGGTCTTCCAGCTTTTCACCAGCAACAGCGCCGACGCCCGCTCCCGCGGCCGCAACCAGCGCCCCGCCCAGAAGCCCAATCGCGGTTACAGGGCCGACGCCGGGGATGATTGCAGCCAGAACCAGCGAGCCGGCAGTCAATCCCGCCGAACCTCCGACGACTGCACCAATGGCTTTACCCATGCCCGGCTGCTCGGTGGCGTCGGTGGAAGCGAGTTGCTTATTTGACTCGGCGCTTTGTGGAGTCAGCAGCGTGACCTGCTTTTCCGGAACACCGATTGAGCGTAGCAAGCCCAGGGCTCGCTCCGCGCTTGACTTCGAAGGGAAAACTCCAGTCACTGCTTCCATGGCAATCCTCCTTGGCTGTATGGCCGCTGCCGTTATTGCCAGCCTCGGCAAACCAAATCCGGCCGTTAAAAGATTGTACTATCGACGCCACGACTGCAAAACGGGGGAAGCTGCCGCGGCCTGAGTACAATGCCTTCATGCGTGTGCCCCTGTGGCTCAAGCTCGGGTGGAGTGTGTGGGTGCTGGTGTGGGCGCCGGTGTATTGGCGGCAATATGGAGCGCAGAACTTTCTCTACTTCTGCGATCTGGGGAATATTTTGATTGCGCTGGGACTGTGGCTGGAGAGCCCGCTGATCTTTTCCTGGCAGGCGACGGGGCTGCTGCTTTTTCAGACACTTTACACGGTTGATCTGGCTGGCGCATTGATTACCGGCCGGCATTTCATTGGCGGCAGTGAGTTCATGTTTGATGCGGGGATTCCGTTGTATGTGCGGCTGCTCAGCCTGTTTCATGTGGTGACGCCGCCGCTGCTGCTATGGCTGGTCCGGCGGCTGGGTTATGACCCGCGCGGCTGGAGATATGCGACGCTGACCGCGTGGGTGGTAGTGCCGATCTGTTACTTGTGGCGTCCGCAATTCGATGTGAACTGGGCGCGGGGACCGTTTTTTCATGAACAGCATGTGGTGCCCGGGTTGGTGTATTTGGTCGTGTACATGGTTTTGGCGCCGCTGGTGGTGTATTGGCCTACGGACAGGTTGCTGAGGCGGTGGGTGCGGGTTCGGAGATAATTGCATTGCTCTAGTCAGTGCGTTATGAGCCAAACGTCTGCTAACCTTTGAGGCGTAACCCGGCGACTTGCTTCCAGCTTTCGAGGTTTTTTCTATGCGATCTGACATGGTTCCAGGGGCTGTCTTCCCCGACTAAGAACTTTCTGACCACGCTGCGAAACGGCGAAAACTCTCCGAATTGCAAGGACAACATCCCATGGTTCTCGTGCTCAGCCGCGGAGGTTTCTGTCCTAAGGACCGGCGGCAGGCGGAAGGGCTGGTTCAACTGCATCGCGAGCTTGAGGTTTCCTATTGCCGGCTGGTCACCATTAGCACTGACAACATCACGCAGACGAATGAATACCGCAGCGGAGTCGGTGCGCACTGGCCTTTCCTTTCTGACGCGGGGCGGATCGTGCAAAAAGATCTCGACATCGCCGAATACACGGACCCGGTCAACAATCCTATGATCCCGCACGTCATCGTGCTCGAGCCAGCTCTGGTCATTTATAAGATATACAACGGCTACTGGTTCTTGGGGCGGCCCACGCTCGAGGATCTCCGGCAGGACCTGCGTGCAGTTAGCAAGAAATGCCGGCCAGACTGGGACATCACCACGCCTGAACTCAAAGCGGCGTGGCAGCAGGGCCGCAAGGACCTTTTCTATCCGTACGGGAAAACGTTCGTGCAAACTCTGGGTGAACAGGATTAAGCCCGTTGCCGTCTATTTGGCAGCGGCCAGGGCGTTCTTGGTTGCTTCCAATAGAGCTTCGGGCCCGACCGGACGGCCGGTGGCGTTTTCCATCCACAAGTCCGGAATGACGCGGCCCTCTTTTGCCATGCGTTCGAACTCAGGCCCGATGGCTCCGGCTTTCTTCATCTGTTCTTCGATCTGGAAGGCGATCATGTGGCCGATGGGATAGTCGGGCAAGTAGAGGAACGAATCGATCATGTGCGAATAGACGCCGAGCAGCACGACGTCCTTCTTGTGAAAGACCGGAGCGTAGTAGCGATTCCAGATGTCTTTGGCGATCTGGACCGTGGCTTGGTTTAGCTCGTTGGGTGTGGCTTGGGGATGGTCGTACATCCAGTGCCAGACGCCCATATCCACCAGCGCCACGCCGGCGATTTCGTAGGTGCCCCAGAAATCGTTGAGGGTTTTTTCAGCCTGTGCCTTGGCATCAGGGGCGGGCAGACCGAGCAGTTCGAGATCGTGCCCCTGGAAGACGAACGCCAGCGCTTCGGTAAAAGCGGTGTTGGGAACACCGCTCAGGAGGGTGTAATCGACTTCATTCAGCGAAAAGGTCTGCTCGACGTTGTGGCCCATTTCATGCACGGCGATGTTGAAGGCCTTGTAGTTCATGCCGGTTTTTTCCACGCGGGTGCGCAGATGAGCCTTTTCCGAGCGCATTTCAGCGCCCATGGCGTGGCCGGAGCCGCGGGCGGGATCGACGATAATGTTGTTGGCGACGTATTGCGCTTTCTCGGGCGAAAAGCCGAGATGCATCAGGAGATTAGGAATGTCTTTCTGATAAGCCTCGGCAGTCGGGTATTTCCTGGCCACCATTTCGTCGAGTTGTGCTTCGGTAAACTTGCTGCCGGGACGAAAGCCGTTGTACCAGACGTCAAACGGTTCGAGCGGCCGGCCGAGACGGGATTCGATCAGCTTGCCGGTCTGCGCTGCCAAGGGCGAACTCAACACCTGCTCCAGCATGGCTTTCACGCGGATCTCGGGAATCTCGCGATCTTCATTGAAGCGGCGGTCGATCAACGTCGGGGCGGTGGGAGAGTACGGATCGGCCTTTCGCGAGACGGCGTAGGTCTTCCACAACATGGCGTAACGAGTGTCAGGCTCGCGGGCGTTGCTGAGGTTGGCGATTGTCTTTGTCGAATCGGCGTCTTTCGCTGCGGCCGGTTTCACTTCGTTGGTGACTGGATTCCAGTCGACGTTGGGATTATCGATGACCACCTGCGGAATGGTCTGGGTCACGATGCGCTCCATGACCTGCTGAATGGCGCGTTGCTTGGGCAGAGCATTCTGCGGGTCGGCGTAGTCGGCTTTGATTTCGTCGCGCAGGTTCCAGTGGCTGAGCAGGCGCATCTTGGGTGGGAAGATGCGTTGACCTTGATCGTTGACCACGTGATACATCCAGATGTTGTATTGCGAAATGTATTGTCCAGCTTCGGAGCCGGCTTCGGAGATGTCCAGGTTGACGTCGGCGGGGATGCGCTTGTCGAACTGTTGCGCGAGGCGGACTTCGGCCCACTGGCGGCGGCTCCAGGCGGGGCCGTTTTTCAGGCAATCGTCGAGCGTGGCCAGGGGGAAATTGAGCAGCACGGTGAATGCCAGTTTGTTGTTGAAGAAGTCGTCGATGACGTGAGCTGAGGGATCGTAGCCGCCGAATATTTCGTCGAAGGGCAGCACCGGGCCGTAGTCAAGGTCGAGTTGCTGGCGGAACTCGCGATTGATCTCGTGCATATGTCCGGCGAGCGCTTCAAGCAGCGACTGAAAGCGGTCGAACATGGTGTCGAGCGTGGCCTGATCACCGGCAAAGTTGGTGCGGACGAAGTCTTCGAAGGCGGCGGCGTCGCCGTCGTCAGTGCGCCAAAACTCGGCGGCTTGATGGAGGCCGCGCTGGGCGCGGGGGCGCTGGCCTTCGCCATACTTGGCGACCAGTTCGCTTTCCAGTTTGGCGGCGGAAGCGTTCATCCACGCGGGCTGAATCGCGGGGCTAGCTTTGGATGACATGGGCATCTCCTGAGCGGCGAGTGGCAGGGCGAGACATATTAAGCATAGCGAAAGTCGGCGCACGGAACCTCCTTGGGAGAGCAAACCAGTATAGCTGCTTGCAAGATCAGAATCATCCACCACAAAGGACACGAAGGCACACAAAGGAAATCCCGCACTGCCATGCTACGTGGGATTCCCTTTGTGTGCCTTCGTATCCTTTGTGGTTTAGTGATTTGCTGCGAGCGTTATTTCTTCGGGCGGTAGACGTGGGTGCTGGTGCCGAAGAAAACTTCTGCCGACTCCATGACGGTTTCAGAAAGCGTGGGGTGGGGATGGATGCTGAGCGCGATATCCTGCGCGAGGGCGCCCATTTCTATTGCGAGTACGCCTTCGGCGATGAGCTCGCCTGCGCCTACGCCCACGATTCCGATCCCTAGCACTCGTTCGGTCTGCGGATCAATTAGAAGTTTGGTCGAGCCCTCGGGGCGGTCGAGGGTCATGGCGCGGCCGGATGCGCCCCAGGGGAACTTGGCGACTTTGATTTCGCGATTGTCTTTTTGTGCCTGAGTTTCGGTCAGGCCAGCCCAGGCGATTTCGGGATCAGTGAAGATGACCGCGGGAATTGCGTTGGGTTCAAATGCAACTTTGTGTCCAGCGATAGCTTCTGCGGCGGTGCGGCCTTCATGCGAGGCTTTGTGCGCCAGCATGGGTTCGCCGACTACATCGCCGATGGCGTAGATGGCGGGGTCATCGGTCTGCAACTGCTTGTTGACCTGAATGAATCCGCGGGGGCCGATTTTGACTTGAGTTTTGTCGAGGCCGGGGATTTCGGAGTTGGGTTTGCGGCCGACGGAGACCAGAACTTTGTCAAAACTTTGTTCGCGCTCTTTGACTTCAGGGCCGTCGAAGGTGACGCGCAGGCCATTGGCTTCTTCTCTTATTGCGGCGACGGTGGTGTTGAGCAAGATGGCGGCGAAGGCCTTCTCTAAGCGCTTATGCAAGGGAAGGACGAGATCGCGGTCGGCTCCGGGCAGGAGGCCGGGGAGCATTTCGACGACGGAGACTTTCGATCCCAGAGCGGCATAGACGGTGCCAAGTTCGAGGCCGATGTATCCGCCGCCGACTACGAGCAGGGTCCCGGGGACGTCGGTCAGATCGAGCGCCGAGGTGGAATCGAGCATGCGCGGACTGTCGAGCTTAAGAGTGGGGACGATGGCAGGGCGTGAGCCGGTGGCGATGATGATGCGATCGAAGCTGCGGGATTCGTCGGCGGCGTTGGCGCGGCTGATACGAAGCGTAGTTGAGTTCTCAAACGAGGCCCGGCCTTGGATGTATTCGACTTTGCGTTGCTTTGCAAGCACACCGAGGCCGCCGGTGAGCTTCTTGACGACATTTTCTTTCCAGGAGCGCAGGCGTGCCAAGTCGATGTGCGGAGCAGCGAAGTCGATGCCCCAGTCTTTGGCGTGGCGGGATTCGTCGATCAGCTTGGCGACGTGGAGTAGGGCTTTCGAGGGAATGCATCCGCGGTAGAGGCAGACGCCACCGGGGTTGAGTTCGGGATCGATCAGCGACACCCCCATGCCGAGATCGGCGGCGAGAAAAGCTGCGGCGTACCCGCCGGGGCCGGCGCCGATTACTGCGATGTGAAGGGTGGGAGTGTCTGTCATTGTGTTTCTCTTAATTCACCTTGGCCATCACGGACGGAAAATTCTGCGCTAAGAACACGAGTTCGAGATGCACAAAAGCCAACAGGGATGCCAGCTGTTCGCCCGCACTGGCGTCGGTACGGGTGAGCTCTTCAAATCGGCGGAGAGATGCCGTTCGGAGCTCGGAGAAGTTCGATATCACCTGTCGGTCGAAATTCCATCGGGCGAATTCGTCGGTGAGTACGCGGCAAACTTGTGCGAGCAAGAAAAACTCGTCCATACCGGATCTGATGGTATCCATCACGTAATTGACTTCATTCAGGGGAGGAGTCTCGCCGAAGTTCAGGAGAAATTGATGGAATTCGCAGGCGATCCTGATCGTCACGCGCAGTTCCATCAGCAATTCGGAAGTATCAAAAAAGTCCTCTGACCCGTTCACAATTCGATCTTCAATTCGCTTTACAGCGATGTTCAAGTTGGGAGTGTCTGTCATCAAAAACCTTCAACCACAGAGAGCACAGGGGTTCACAGGGGAATTCGTTCATCCTTGTACTGACAGCAAGAACGGCTGCTCGAAGGCTTCCGCGATCCAGCGCAGGAAGCGGGCGGCGTCGGCGCCGTCGATGAGCCGGTGGTCATACGACAGAGACAGCGGTAGCACCAGCCGCGGCTCGAATTTTCCGCTGATAAATACCGGCTCCATGTTAGAGCGCGAGAGCCCGAGAATCGCGACTTCGGGATGATTGACGATGGGTGAGAATCCGTCGCCACCGATGCCGCCAAGGTTGGTAATGGTGAAGGTCCCGCCTTGCATTTCTTCCGGCGTTAGTTTCTTCTCGCGGGCTTTCACGGAAAGTTGTGTCAGTTCTGTGGCCAATTCGACAATGTTTTTCTTGTCTACGTCGCGGATCACGGGGACCAGCAGGCCGCGGTCGGTATCCACGGCGACGCCGATGTTGATGTACTGCTTGTAGACGATTTCGTCTTTCGCCATGTCGATGCTGGCGTTGAACTGGGGAAAGATTTTGAGCGCTGAGGCGCAGACTTTGAGGGCGATGGCGGTGACCGTCATCTTGCCGCCGGCTTCTTGTGCCTTGGGCGCGAAACGGGCGCGCAGTTGCTCGAGTTCTGTGATATCGGCATGATCCTGCTGGGTGACGTGAGGGATCGTCGTCCAGGCCTGCCATAGATGTTCGGCGGTTTTGCGACGCACGCCGCGCATGGAGACGCGCTCGATCTTCCCCCATTTGGTGAAATCGGGGAGTTCGGGCGGGGTGAATTGAGTTCCGCGTGGGGCCTGGGCGGCTGCTGTGGCCGAAGCCAGCAGTGACTTGGAGTAGCGCTTGACATCCTCTTTACTGATGCGGCCGCCGGGGCCGGATCCTTTGACCTCGTGAACGTCGATGCCGAGTTCGCGCGCCAGGCGGCGGACGTGTGGCGCCGCAGGAATCGGGTCGCGCTCGCTGCCGGCAACTTTTCCCAGTTGTACCGGCATGGTGAAGGCCGGAGCAGCAGATTGAGGAGGGTCAGGAGGCAGGGCTTGCTCTTCGGTTTTGCCCTCGGCCTGGATTGCTGCCTGAAAGGCAAGGCGCGCGGCATGTTGGCCGGAGAGGTGCTCGACGGGAGGGTGTTTAGGCTTTTCTGCGGGCGGAGACGCAGCGCCTTCCAGGGTAAAGATGACTTGTCCGACTTTCACCTTTTCGCCCGGCTTGACCAGAACGTCTTTCACCACTCCGGTGACGGAGGAAGGAACTTCGACGACTGCTTTGTCGGTTTCGAGTTCCATCACCGGTTGACCTTCTGAGACTTTGGTGCCGGGAGCAATCATCAGGCGGACCAGGTCGCCCTGATCGATGTTTTCGCCTAGTTCGGGGAGGGTGAATTCGGTGGGGGCGGAAGCATCGGTGGCGCGACGGGTGGGGGCTGGGGCAACCGCAGTCTGAGCCGGCGCAGGAAGGGGAGCGGTCTTGGCAGGGGACGGCGGTGCTGCGGCCTGTTTTGTGGGCATTGTTGCGGTGCCACTTGCGCCGTTGTCCACGGTAAAGATCACTTGACCGACTTTGACTTTTTGTCCTTCTTTGACGCGAATCTCTTTTACGGTGCCGCTCACCGATGACGGGACTTCAACGACGGCCTTATCGGTTTCGAGTTCCATCACGGTCTGGCCTTCGGTGATGGTGGCGCCGGGAGAAATCATCAGCCGGACCAGATCGCCCTGGTCGATGTTTTCGCCGAGTTCCGGTAGTTTGAATTCAGTCAAACGCTTGCTCCTAGATTTCCTTCGCCGCCCGCGGCTATCCTGATTGATTTCCCGGCAACGGATTAGGTAGTTGCCGGGTTCGGCTTCTCCGGATCAATCCCGAGATCCCGAACCGCGTTCTGGGCCACTTCCGGGGCGATCTGCTTCTCCGCGGCCAGCGAATTCAGCGTGGCCAGCACGATGTGTTTGGCGTCCACTTCGAAGAAGTCGCGCAACGAAGCGCGGCTCTCGCTCCGGCCAAAACCGTCCGTGCCCAAGGCGACCAGCGTCCCAGGCACCCAGTGGGCAATGGATTCCGGCAGAATCTTCATGTTGTCCGACGCGGCCACGAAAACACCCTTGGCGTCTTTCAAACACTGGGCCACGAAGGGAACCTGCGGCGGTTGGCCGGGGTGGAGCATGTTCCAGCGCTCGCAGTGGTTCGCCTCGCGATATAGCCGCTTGTAACTGGTAACGCTCCAGACGTCAGCCGCGACGTTGTATTTCTCTTCCAGAATCTGCTGGGCCTTGAGCACCTCGTACATAATCGCTCCACTGCCGAAAAGCTGGGCCTTGAGTTTTGCGTCTTTCTTTTCGGATGCTTTGAAGCGGTACAGACCTCTCAGAATGCCTTCGCGGACTCCTTCGCCGGAAGGCATTTCCGGCATCGGTAGCGGCTCGTTGGTGACCGTCAAATAATAAAAAATGGATTCCTGGTCGATGTACATGCGCTTGATGCCGTCCTGAATAATGACGGCGATTTCATAAGCGAACGCGGGATCATAAGAAAGAATGTTGGGTACAGCCAGCGCCAACACGTGGCTGTGACCATCCTGATGTTGCAGACCCTCGCCGGCCAGGGTGGTTCGTCCGGCGGTGCCTCCGATCAGGAAGCCTCTAGTGCGCATGTCGGCTGCCGCCCAGATCAAGTCTCCGATGCGCTGGAAGCCGAACATCGAGTAATAAATAAAGAAGGGGATGGTGTTGATGCCGTAGGTGGCGTAAGCCGTGCCGGCGGCGATAAACGAGCACATGGAACCGGCTTCGGTGATGCCTTCTTCAAGAATCTGTCCGTCGCGGGCTTCTTTGTAATAGAGCAAGGTGTCCATGTCGACCGGCTCGTAGAGCTGTCCGACGCTGGAGTAGATGCCGACTTGGCGGAACAAGGCCTCCATGCCGAAGGTGCGGGCTTCGTCGGGAATGATGGGGACGATCAGTTTGCCGATTTGCGGGTCGCGCAGTAATTTCCCCAGCATGCGCACGAATACCATGGTCGTGGCCACATCGCGACCTTCCGTACCTTTGTAAAACTCTTCGAAGTGCGATTCCCAACCCGAGGCGATGGGATTGGAGCGCACTTTGCGTTCCGGCAAATAGCCACCCAAGTGCTTGCGCCGCTCCTGCATATAGCGGATTTCAGGGCTGTCGTCGGATGGGCGATAAAAGGGTGCGTCGTGGAGTTCGTCGTCGGGGATGGGAATTCCGAAACGCGAGCGGAACATGCTCAGTTCGTCGTCGTTGAGCTTTTTCTGTTGGTGGGTGATGTTCTTGCCTTCGCCGGCTTCACCCAAACCATAACCCTTGATGGTCTTGGCGAGGATGATGGTGGGCGAGCCCTGGTGCTCAACCGCGGCTTTATAGGCGGCATGCACTTTGATGGGATCGTGGCCGCCCAGGCGCATGCGGGCCAGCTGCTCGTCGGAAAGGTGGTCGACCATCTTGAGCAAACGAGGGTCGCTGCCGAAGAAGTTCTGACGGAAATAAGCGCCGCTCTCGACAAAGTATTTCTGGTACTGGCCGTCGCTGATCTCGCCCATGCGCCGGACCAGCAAGCCGTCCCGGTCGTTGCGGATGAGGCTGTCCCAGTCGGTTCCCCAGATGACCTTGATGACATTCCATCCCGCGCCACGGAAAATGGCTTCCAGTTCCTGAATGATCTTGCCGTTGCCACGGACCGGGCCATCCAGACGTTGCAGGTTGCAGTTCACCACGAAGATCAAGTTGTCGAGGCGCTCGCGGGAAGCCAGGGTGATGGAACCGAGTGACTCGGGTTCATCCATTTCGCCGTCGCCGAGGAAGGCCCAAACTTTGCCACCGGTGGTCTGCTTCAGTCCCCGGTTTTCGAGATAACGCATGAACCGTGCCTGATAAATGGCCTGGATGGGTCCGAGACCCATGGAAACCGTGGGGAACTCCCAGAAATCGGGCATGAGCCAGGGATGTGGATAAGAAGAGAGTCCGCCTCCGGGTTTCAGTTCGCGGCGAAAATTCTCCAGCTTTTGTTTGGGAATACGGCCTTCCAAATACGCGCGGGCATAAATTCCGGGGGCAGCGTGTCCTTGAAAATAAACCAGATCGCGATCACCAGTTTCGGTCCGGGCATGCAGGAAATGGTTGAAAGCGACCTCATATAAGGTCGCAGCCGAAGCGTAGGTGGAAATATGTCCGCCGATGCCTTCCTGGAGCTTGTTGGCCCGCACCACCATGGCCAGTGCATTCCAACGAACCAGGCTCTTGATGCGGCGTTCCATTTCCTGGCTGCCGGGAAAGGGAGGTTGCTGGATGGAAGGGATGGTGTTTTGGTAGGGGGTGGTGGCGGTGAAAGGGAGGTTGACTCCGGCAGCGCGTCTGGCATGCAGTGACAACTGTTGCAGCAGGCGTCCGGCGCGCTCCGGGCCACCTTCGGCCAGAACGTAATCCAGGGAATCGAGCCACTCCCGGGTTTCAAGGACTTCTAAGCCATCGGTTTGCGTCTCAGCCAAGGCGATTTTCTCCATCAGATGGGAATCTTCCATCATAGACAATTGCGGGGATTTTTGCTGGCAGTGCGAGGTTGAAACTTCGCGGGCAGCCGAGCACAATAACAAAATGGGAATCCGTTCCCGCCTGAAAAGCATCTCACACGCGGAGGCCGGAACCCCTAAGGTGCCTCCACACACGACTTTTGTTAGCGGCCGCAACCGCGGCTGCCAGATCAAGCATCGAAGGCAGCGCAGCTGTTGCCTGCATTCCCAATTTCAAAGGAAGAGGAGAATCCCATGGCGAAAAGAATTCCTTCTAAGCAACCATCGAGGTTGAACTCGCAGCCCCGAATCCATCAAACAGCAGGCGAGATCCAGCCCTACGGTACGGTCACGCACGCCCTGCCGCTAGAACTGGAAGAACCGATTCGGCTGGAAATGACGGAGAAGCTGAACCAATTGTTGGCTGACACGATGACCCTACGCGATCTGTACAAGAAATCGCACTGGCAGGTTGCCGGACCGACGTTTTACCAACTTCATTTGCTCTTCGATAAACATTTCGGGGAACAGTCTGAACTGGTGGATACCATCGCCGAGCGCATTCAACTGCTGGGCGGGGTGAGCATTGCCATGGCTCACGACGTGGCCGAGACGACGCAAATCGAACGGCCACCGCGAGGCCGGGAAGAGGTTCCGGTGCAGTTGTCGCGCTTGCTGGACGGGCATCAGATCATCATCCGGGAGAGCCGCGAGTTGGCCGAGCTGGCGGATAAGCTGGGGGATGAGGGAACCAACGATCTGGCGGTCAGCGATGTGCTGCGGACCAACGAACTGCAAGCCTGGTTCGTGAGCGAGCATCTGGTGAACATGCCGCTGGTGGAAGCGGTGCAAACCTCTGCCGCAGCCGATTGACGGCAGCCAGCGAGCGGGCCAGAGAAGCTCAGAGCGCTCCAGAAATCTGGCCGATGGGATACTGCAACCCCAGCAGCACCACTTGCCGGGTCATCTGTTCGTAAGTGTCTGTCACCCGCGCCAGTGAGAAGCGGCGGCCGGGGAGAACCATGGCCAGGTAAAGCTTGGGGATGGCCCGAAGGGCGTAGCTGCGCAAACGGATGGCGTTGTCGATGAGCCGGGCTGCGGCTTGGACGGTCGCAGGATCAGGGCTGTGCCGGGCAGCTTCTGCCACGCGCATGAGCACGGCTGCGTTGAAGGCGGCGCATCGGATGTACTCCACAGCCGCCCGCAGGCGTTCCCGCTGAATCCGGCGGAAATCCGCCGGGGGCAGGTTGAGGCGCAGATATTCCTCTTCTTCGGGATCGGTCAAGTTCCGGAAAGCCCGAAGGTCGACCGACCGAATGTCCTCGACCTGTGGCATCCCGCTGCCTTTGGCCAGACGGATGACGATGGGGACACTCAACGCCAGTATCGCGAGGATGATTGAGAATGTCATGGGGCTAACAAACGCTCCAGTTCCCGGTTCCAGGGTTCGAGATCATGGTTCGGGAAAGGGGTACCCGTAGCTGAGCCGTCCCTCCGTGGGTCGTCCTTGGGTCGCGGGATTTCCTCCGGTGCCAGGCAATAGACCAGCCACACCAGCACGGCGATGAGGTAGGTTGAGTCATTCAGCATTTGCAGGAAATGCTCGTTCAGATTTGCCACCCTCCCCGACGCAATCTGGGAATGAATGGCGTTGATTGCCAGGCTGGTGCTGGTGAGAATTCCAAAGCCCAAGGCAATCCCGAAGGCTCGACTTCGCCAGGACAAACGGAAGTAACCACAGAAGAGAAACAGGAACACCAATTGGCCGCACTGCAGGGTACGCGCCGTACGCTGCATAATGAGGTAGGCGGAGGTCCAATGGCTTGGCGCCTGTCCCGGCTGGAACCAGGCGAGGCCGACGGCAATGACCACGAAGATCAGAGTAGTGATACGGAAGGCGGACCTTCCCAGGTCGCTGACCACCGGATAATGGCGTAATCTTTGAGCGAACATCTGGTAGATGATCGCGAATGCCAGTATCGCCTCCACAGTGTTGCTGACCACCACGCCGACAAAAAACTGGTTGCCGTTGACAAATGAAGCGTAGTTCATCGCCACCAGCCCCATACCCGCCAACGCAATCCACGCAGTATGGAGGGTAAACAGCGGGAACGGTTTATAGAGCTGGCGTCTAATTATGACTAAGAGCAGGACGAGCGAAAGCGTAACCCGCGTAAACCAGACTATGTGCCAGGCCTGAAAGAGGGACAACATAAGGCTACCGCGTTGAATCATAACTCTCCCCGCGGTAGCCTACAAGACATTCCTCGTAACCGCTAGCGGTTGAACCCTGCGACTAGGCCAACCCCCGGTTTGTTGCACCCGGTGGGGTCGCAAGTGGGCGGATAGTCATCAGCCCGCAGGGTGGTTGGGACAGCAAGGGAGGCAAGAAACAACACGGAAGCCAATAACCACAAAGTTTTCTTCACGGCGTAATCTCCTTTTCGGGGGAATTGCGCCGTGATAATGTGTTACCGGAAGGAGTTATTCTTGCGGGGCTTAGATAATTTCAGCGTTCGGAAAGCGTAACTGCCATGACCCTGGTTTCCGCTCTTGAAGATCTGCAGCAAACTACGCTGGGCGCCATCGCCGGATGCCTGCGTAAACTGGAATATGTGGCGGGATTGCGGAACAAAGAGGGAACTTATACGCACTGGGGCTTGATTCGGGTCCACGGAGAAAGAACCGCGGAGAAAGCCTTCGCGCAAGCCCATCGCACGCTGCTTTCCGAGGTGTTGTCTACTCCGCTCCGAAATCTGGAAAGGGATGCGGAACAATCCAGCGAACTGGCAGGAGTTCCGGCGAAGTCATACCTGGAACAGCTTTCGGGAGAGAGTTCCAGCCTGTTGCCGCCGAGCCCAGGAGCGGGATCGGAGCGCCATCTTAATTCAGTGCTTCATGCCCTTTCGAGTTTGTTGCCACATCAAAGACCTGGCGCCATTCCCCGAGCTTGATGGCCACGCCCACCACTTGACCGATGACTTCTGCTTGCTGGGGATAACGTAAGGCGCGGGCCGCGACCGGCGACATGGGATGCGGCTGCAGAATGATCTCGTCCTTGGTCAAGGTGCACCAGCAGCAGACGTGCCCACCGCGGGTTTCCAGGAAGTAAATGGGGCGCTCATATTCTGATCTCCAGCCTCCCTCCACGACTTTGTTCTTGGCTTCATCCACCTGCACAAAACTTCCCGGGGGAAGAATGGGATACATGGTGAGATCGTCGCTGCCAATGTAGCCGTAGGTATATTGAGGGGACTGGAACTGAGCCAGATATGCGAGCGGAACCAGTCCCCAGCCCTCCACCATGCGTCCAAAATTTACGGTGCGGCGGGGATCGAAGCTGGGATCCAGACGCACCGGCACGTGCACCGCAGAAATGTTTGCCAGGGCCTCGGAAAGGTGGGACTTGGTGGGTCTCACAAAGTCGAGATCCGATGCCATTCCGTTCAGGTCCACGCCATACCAGGACATAAGCTCACGTATGTCGCGCCGGTAAATGGCGGCGAAGGAATACAAACGGAAGATGCTGGGAAACACTCCTTTTGTTTCGATATCGGAAAGCCGGCTGGGAGGTATGGCGAACTCGTCATTGCCATGCTTCTGCGCAATGCGCGCGCTGGCGGTCTCGACATCCCTCATGGTCAAACCGAGTTGATCGCGCAGCAACCGTAGATTTTGCCCACCCTGACACATGCTATCCCCCTAGCCTGGCTCAAACAGACTGCAATCGTAGTAACTTACGCGCAGTGGCCGCGGTGAGTCGCCGATTCCGATCAGTGACGATCTCCCGCAATCTCGGCCACGATTTTCGTCGAGGTCTTGTTCCGTTTTCGTAACAGACCGCAACCCTCGGCCCGTACTCCCTGGCGGTATTTCCCAAAGTGGGAAATCGGCGTCCGCAGTTTCGGCATTCTTCCGCAGCCATAAGGAACCGACTTACCGGGACGAAGGCCGCCAGTCTAAGCCGTGTAGAAGAGTACCAGACCAGGTCTCATCGCTTCCAGGCGATTATTACCAAAACCAGTGGTAGATAAATCACCGAGGCGTGCACCACGCGGCTGGCCAAGGTCTTAGACGCAGACTTAGTCAGCCGGGCGACGTGGTACAGCAAGAACGCGCCAGACGATAGCATGGCCGCCACATAGGGGAATCCAGCATGGATGGTCGGCAGCACGGTAACCAGGACCAAGGCTAGGCTGAAGCCCAGAATTTCGCCGCGGGTGAAGCGGGAGTCCACATCGAAGCGGGGCAGCATGCGATAGCCGGCACGGTCGTAATCGTCCTGATACATCAATGCGATAGCGAGAAAATGCGGGAACTGCCAAAGGAAAAGAATGGCGAACAAGAACCACGCCGCCGGGTCGATGCGCCCGGAGGCCGCGGCCCAACCGATCAGAGTGGGCATGGCACCGGGGATGGCCCCCAACAGCGTACAAAGCGGGGTTATGCGCTTAAGCGGCGTATAAACAAGAAGATACGAAAGCAGCGTGGAGATCGCCAAAAGTGCTGCCAGGGAGTTTATGGTCACCGCCAGGTATAGTCCCCCTGCGGTACTAAGAATGCAGCCGAAACCGAAAGCCTCACGCGTGCTGAGCCGGCCGGAGGGCAGGGGCCGGGACGCGGTACGGCGCATTTTGCCGTCCCACACCCGCTCCATCCATTGATTTAAGGTTGCGGTGCCGCTGGCGACCAGCAAGGTACCTAGCAGCGTGTTCACCAGGCCAACGAGGTTGAGCGAACCGCGGGTGCCAAGGTAGTATCCGGCTGACGTGGTCATCAGAATCAGCAGGTTAACCTCGGGTTTGGTCAGGGTGTAGTAATCCCGAAGCCTGGCTTTCACACCGGGCCACGCGATCTTGTCGAGCCGGGGACTTGCAGAAGTGGGCATGTTAATTGAGAACCAGAGTTCCATCCGGCGAGGCTGAAATACTTGTGCGCCAGCGGAAGCGGGTTGAGTATAGCAGACGGAACAACTTTGGAGGACACACCATACAGTTGGCGGTGGGATGGCCTTCCTAAATCAGTTCCAATTCAATCTTCTTCGCGGCCGGATCCAGCTTCACGATGCGAAAGCTGCGAATCTGTCCGGCACGGATGGCTTCCGGTTTTGCACCGCCGGTGCCCGCACCGCCCTTCCAGTGCGCCTTCAACATAGAACTTAGCGAGGCTACATCCGCTGTGGATTGGGGCAGCGACTCTACTTTCGCGGTGTGCTCTTGAGCAATGCGGCACGTGGCCTGGATGCCTTCTCCCAGTTCCACCCTGGCTTGTGCGCCCGCGACCTCAATTACCCGGCCCGAGACGACATGGCCTTGCTGGCGTTCTGCGATGTATTCCTCGATGCTGGTCGGGACCAATTGCTTGATCCCCAATTTCAGTCGCCGCTTCTCAGGGTCGACTTCGAGCACCTGCGCTTTCACCGATTGCCCAACCTTCAGCACGTCCTGCGGATGATTGATGCGCTTCTCGGCGCTCATGTCGCTGACGTGAATCATGCCCTCGATACCTTCAGAAAGCTGCACGAAAGCGCCGAAATTGGTGAGGCTGGTGACCTGTCCTTCGACCGGCGAACCGACGGGGAACTTGGTCGCCGCGTCGGCCCAGGGGTCGCCAAGGGCCTGTTTGAGGCCCAAAGACAGACGACGCTCGCCCACGCTCACGCCCAGAATCACAGCTTCGACCGTCTCGCCCGGCTTGACCACGTCGCTGGGCGTCTTCACTCTTTTCACCCACGACATCTCCGAAATGTGGATCAACCCCTCAATTCCAGGTTCCAGTTCCACAAACGCGCCGAAATCAAGCACGCGGGTCACCGTGCCGTGGGCGCGCTCGCCGGGTTTGTATTTTGCCGCCACTGAATCCCACGGATCCGGCTCCAGTTGCTTCATGCCGACAGAAATGCGCCGTTTCTCGGCATCAATCTTCAGGACCTTGACTTCGACTGTTTGTCCCACCGAGAGCACGTCTGCCGGCTTGCTGACGCGGCTTCTCGAGATGTCACTGACGTGCAGCAGTGCGTCGACGCCGCCAATATCGACGAAAGCGCCATAGTCGGTGAGGCTGCGAACTGTGCCCTGCACGATTGCGCCTTCCTGGACTTCCGCGTAGCGACGGCCTTTGGCCGCGCGCTCTTCCTCTTCGGCAACCACGCGGCGATCCACCACCAGGTCTTCGTCGGCTTCGTCGAGTTTGGTGATGCGGCAGCGGATTTCCTGTTCTACGAGTTTCTCCATTTCGGCGGCGTCGCGGGCGCCACTGCGCGAGGCAGGCATGAACGCTCGGACTCCTACGTCCACGCTGAGACCGCCTTTGACCACGCCGGTTACTGTTCCCACGATCGTCGTCTTCTCGTCGAACGCCTTCTTCAGTGACGCCCAATCGGTTGGCCGCTCGACCTTGCCGAGAGTGAGTTCGTAGTAGCCTTCGGGATCGCGGCCTTTGATCGAGACCAGCAGCTTGTCGCCGGGTTTCACCGGCTGTTTGGCGCTTTGGAATGCTGTCAGGGGAAGGATTCCCTCGGTCTTGAAACCGATGTCGACAAGAACGGAGTCGACGGTGACGGCTATCACTGTGCCTTCGCGGCCTTTTCCGGCTTCCGCAGGCTTGCGCGACTTGCTCTTCTCGAACTGGGAGAGCAGGTCTTGGAATGACTCGTCAGGTTCGTTGATGGGTTGGGATTCAGCAGTCTCGGGATTGGGCATGAAAGGGTTAAGGCCTCAGGTAGAGGTGGTCTGACTAGGATAACAGTTGAGGGGGGTTGGAAGATGCCGGGATTGCCGACAAGGTATAAAATGTCGGCTCCGAGGCAACCACATGCGTAACGCCCGACGATTGCTGGCGATGGCCTGGTTGGCTGGATGCGCGGCAGCACAATCGCACGGCGGGCCAGCGAAGATTGGCGCGTCGGCGGTATGGCAAGTCTCGCCGCAGTTCCTGGCCGCGGCCCACGCCGCCTGCGACAAGTCATCTCATCCCGGCGACGTTGAATGCCTGATCACCCAGATGGCGAAAGCCGGCGCCCCAATCGCGGCCGTGAACTTTACGCGCGAACTCTACAAGCAAAGCCACGGCGAGTTTGGTATTATGACCGGTTTCCAAAACCAGAACCCTGTCGCCTTCGCATGGATCACCTATCCCTTGCGGGCCAACACGAACTACGGTCTGCTGCTGGTGAATGGGCGGCCACCGATTGTCAACGTTGAAGATCTGAAGCTGCTCGACAGAAAAGCGATGGAACAGAGTTTTCAGTTTCAGGATCTCAAGAATCAATTCCCCAAGGTCGATCTGTGGCCGGGAGATCGTGACGGGAAAGAATGGCCCAACTCACAGGCCGGGCCCAGTGGAGGAACGCAGTTTGTCGTGAGCTATCCATTGCTCAACGGATGCCACGCCTGTGAGCACGCCGGATTTGCTATATTCACATGGAATTTCGATGCCCAAGGAAAATTTCTCGGGACGGCGTTCATGGGGATGACTCCACCGCCGTTAAACTGAGGTGTGATCCCGCAATCTGGATTCTAACGAGCGTCTAAATACAAGGAGCTACAAACAGATGAACACAATGATGAGAATAGTGCTTGCACTGTCGCTGATTTCGGTTGCTTACGCTGCGGACGACGTGGTGAGCGCCGTCCATGGCACGGTCTCGAAGGTGGACTCGGCCAGCCACACGGTCGTGGTGAAGACGGCGGACGGGACCGAACACTCAATGCATTTGGTCAAGGAGACCACGGTGCATGGCGCCAAAGCTTCCGCGGATGCTGCCAAAGATTCCTGGCACGGCATCACCGAAGGTACGGAGGTTGTGGCCCACTACACCAAACGTGGAACCGAGGATACAGCGCTTGAAGTGGACAAAGTGGGCAAGGGCGGACTCAAAGCGACCGAAGGCACGATCAAAGACATCGATCGCGGCGGGAAAACCATGGTGGTGAAGACCGCGGATGGCACCGAGAAAACATTCAAGCTCAGCGACCACGCTGCCAAAGATGCAGGAAAAGACATCGGGGAGGGGAGCGAAAAGGGCGCGAAGGTGGTCGTCTACTCGACCGAGGAGTCCGGCAAGAAAGTGGCCCACTTTTTCGAAAAGATTTAGCGGGCCTGAGGAAGTGTAGAGAATCGGAGGGGAGAACTTCGCTTGCCGGAAGGGTACCGCTTCGGGCCCTCGGGAGCGAGGAAATTTTGGGGGGAAGTTGGAGGCGCGGGTCGGAATCGAACCGACGCATAAAGGTTTTGCAGACCTCTCCCTTACCACTTGGGTACCGCGCCCCTGCTCATTTAAAGTAGCGTTACCGGCGGAAAAAGTCTAGGAGGCGGAGTTCGCGGCGGGCGAGGCTGGATCAGGGAGGCATTCCCCTCGGGGCTGAGACGATGGTGGGCCTAGCGTCTATGACCGATGACCCCGATGGCTCCCACCTTAGCTGTTAGGGCGTTATCTTGAACACCACGCCACAGCCGCCGTAGGTGGGCTGGCATTGCTCGTCCCCGCCGCTTTGAGTTGTGCCGTATAGGTTGCCGGACGCATCCATGACCAGACCCCATGCGGGCAACGCGCCGTCCGAGCCGCCCGTAAAGCTGTGCAGCACGGTCTCGTTGCCCGCAGTATCCAGCTTGAACACGACTCCGCAGTCATCCCCGTTGCAGTTGCGATAAGTGCCGCCGAAGTAGGTAGTCCCGTACAGATTTCCGGCTGCATCTCGAACTAGACCGCCGCCGGGTTCAAACCCGTCAGTTTCGTTAAAGGCGTAAAGCACGGTGTAGTTGCCGTCGGGCGAGAGTTCGTACACGACACCACAACCTTCGTATCCGTCGCAGCCGTAAACCTGCTCATTTCCGCCTTTGCTCGTCTCTCCGTACAAGTTTCCTGCGGAGTCCTGAATTAAGGCGGATGACGGAAACGCTCCAGTTGTCCCCCACTCGAAGTCGTACAGCACGGTTTCCGCACCGGACGGATCCACCTTGTACACGACGCCGCAACCGTGAGTTTGGAAGCAGCCGAGAGTGCTGCCATAGCCTGTTGTGCCGTACAGATTTCCTGCTGAGTCCCTAATCACGCCGACGTATGGATCCCACCCGTCAGCCCCGCACTGGAAGGTGTACAGCACTGTCTCTTGCCCGCTCTGGTTCATCTTGAACACCACTCCGCAGGCGATCCCACCCCATAGTGTCGTGCCGTAGATGTTTCCTGCTGGATCCTCGATCAAGAGCGCCTCTGGGTTGTAGCCACCGCTTTGCGGGATGCCAATAAATTTGTGAAATGTTTCCTTCCCCGTCTTGTCGAGCTTAAAAACCACACCGCATCCAATAGAACACGCACCATTCTGTCCGAGGGTGCTGCCGCCATACAAGGTCACGCCGAACAAACTCCCTGCTGAGTCTCGCAGCAATCCTGCGATTGGGGCCTCCCCTTTCGGGCCTTGCCCGTCGGCTCCTGGGAAGCTGTAGACCCCGGTCAAGGTGCCGGACTTGTTCATCCTAAATACGGTTCCGCATTGCTCGGCACCGCAAGTCCCGGTTCCGCCCCCGGCGACGCCGTACAGATTGCCCTCTGTATCTAAGGTCAACTGGCCTGAGGGCACCTGTGGCCCGTCACCGCTGTGAAATGTGTGCAACACGGTGAACGTCTGCGCGCCCACCCGGTTGGGCATAACAACCGACAGCAAGCCGACCGTCAGAAGGATCAAACAATTACGCGCCTTCATACCGAGGATTCTACTCTCATCCTTGTTTGTGTCCGCCGAGAATCTGGGAAAGACTTGGGCAAAGAACTAGGGCTTTTGGGGCAGTTTCCCGAGGAGAGAGCGCAGTAAAGGCAATCGAATCAAAGGGGTTTAGGTGTCGCCCATGAAGTACCGCGCCCCCGAGCAATGAACTAGCTACACCGGCCCAAAAAGTCCACCGGCCCCGTACGTCCGCTGGGAACGAAAAGCCCCGCCAACGCGGGGCTGGTCAAATTTCTGGAGCGGGAGACGGGGGTCGAACCCGCGACATCGACCTTGGCAAGGTCGCGCTCTACCACTGAGCTACTCCCGCTCGGTGCCATCAAATTATAACATCGCTTCTGGCAACCCCAAATCCACCACAGAGGCACAGGACACAGAGAAAATCCTGCGAAAGACGACCCGCGAGGCCCTCCCCGTGATTGCAGCTTCAATACGCGGACTTGCCCTTTTGCATGGCTTCGTTGGCTTTGGCGGTGATCTGGTTGCGCACGTCCCAGAGGTCTTTGTAGAAAAGATGTTCCATGCGCTGGTGCAGGACTTCGACCGGCGTGCCCATGGTGCCCACCACCCCGCCACCGATGATTCTTTGCGCCAACTTCAGATGGTGGAAACGGAAAAGGTGCACGCGCTCGTCAAAATCGAGCAGGCATTCGGCGGTTTCATGCAGGCCAAAAAGCTCCGGGTGGCGGCGATAGATGTCGTCCACGCTTACACCCGCTTTGCGAAGCTGAGCGTGGAACGCCTCCCCGAGGCGTGGGCCAATATGCAACAGGCTGAGGAAACCGGGCGAGTCGAGACCGCTGCCATGTCCGAGGCCGGCGCGAATGATGTGATAGTCGTAGGGCGTGATCGTCTCCAGCACGTGCAGCATCGCGATGGGGTAATCCAGCATCTGGTTGGCGCGGCGGATCAGGCGGCAGGCGTTGGCGAAGTCGCCGGCGTCGATCAGAATGCGGGCGCGGTCCAATTCCCACGAAACGCCCTTCAGCAGAAGTTCGGAACTCTGGTGGATGACCTGAAACGTCATCTCATCTTTGTGCAAAAGTTCGTCGGCGGACTTCTGCAAAGACAGAAGTTCGTCGGTGCGCAGGTAGCGCTCGTAGTCGGAATTGCCTTTGCCAGGCAGGATCGGTTTTTTCAGGTCGTCTTTTCTTGGGTCGCCCATAGGAATTGTTTCAGTGGTGTCCGGTCCACTGCGGATCTTTTTCCGGGGGGACGATCTCGCCATCGCGCATGTGGATGACGCGATCGCCATATTCGGCGGCTTCCGGGTTGTGGGTGATCATGAGCACGGTCTGTCCCAGTTCGCGATTCGAGTGCCGCAGCATGTTCAAGACGGTTTCCGAGTTCGCCGAATCCAGGTTGCCGGTGGGCTCGTCGGCCAGCACAATTGCGGGCTTGTTGATGAGCGCGCGCGCCAGCGCCACGCGCTGCTGTTCGCCGCCGGAAAGCTCCGCCGGGCGATGAGGTAGACGCTTCTCCAGGCCCAGCAGTCCCACGATTTTATCGAAGTGGGCGGCATCCCGATCACCGTTGGCGCCGGCAATATCCAGAGCAATATTGATATTGGAGCGGGCATCGAGCGTGGGCAGCAGGTTGAACTTCTGAAACACGAACCCAATCTTGCGTTTTCGCAAGCGGGTGCGTTCGGCGTCGGACAGTTGCGAAAAATCATCGCCGTCGATGACCACGCGGCCGGAATCGGCGCGGGTCAGGCCGCCCAGCAGGTAAAACAGCGTGGATTTGCCGCTGCCCGAAGGGCCGACCACGCTGACAAACTCGCCCTTTTGAATGCTGAACGAGATGCCGCGCAAGGCGTGAACCTCGATCTTTCCCACGTGGTAGGTCTTGCGCAGTTCGACGGCCTCAATGAACGCAGTCATCCGAAGCTTCGATCTTACACGAAGCTGCACGGGCGGTGGAGGCTGGCGAAGGGCTCAGGCAGCGGGGGTCTGCGCCGGAGACTGCGGCACCGGGGTCTGCAGCCGCTTGGGGCCGCGCTTGCGCACCAGCAGCATGCGGATGCGCTCCAGCAGTTCTGCCGGGGCAGACATACCCTTGGGAAGAAAGACGTCGGCGGGGGTGTCGTGGTCGTAGGTCTTTACCTTGCTGGAAAGCAGGATGGCCGGGGTATGGGCGGAGAACGCTTTGACCGACTGGATCAACTGGCCGCCATCGACCCCGGGCAGGGTCAGATCCGCCAGCACCAAGTCGATTCCACCGTTCTTGAAAATCTCCAGAGCGTCGGCGGCGGCGGTGCAGGCCACGACTCGGTAGCCGCGGGTTTCCAGCAGGACTTTGCGAATGGAGAGTTGCTGTTCGTTAGCGTCGACGCAGAGAATCGTTCTTTTAGGCTTCATTCCTGCTTCCAAAGTGGCGTTCCGGCGAGTGGCACGCCGGGTGGATCGCAAGTTGTTTTTATGATGGAGAACTTACAGAGCGAAGGAAATCCTAATGCGGAAACCGTGCCGTGTAAAGTGTCGCCGATGTTAACCAGGGAAGTGTGTGGGCGAAGAATTTTTCCCGGGGCGCATCCCCTTATGTTTGCAGCGTACGGGGCACAAAGCGGCTAGAAAAAAAGTTCGCCGCGAATAGTTTCGACGACATTTCCACCGACCCGCACATTAACCACTCGGTCATCACGGCGAGAAGCCCGAACAAAAATCCGGCTGGGCCGTTGCATCTCCAGTCCCTGTTCGATCAAGACACGCTCGTCGGGTTTGGCCACGCCGTGCGCCACCATCCAGGCTGCGGCACAACCGGCGGCGGAGCCGGTGGCCGGATCTTCCCCGTTGTAGAACATCATGCGAGCGTGCAATCTGGCGGCTTTATCCATGGTCTGCCGGGTGACGAAGTAGAAGAACTTTCCGCCGGAACGCTCCAGGTATTCGGCGGAACCTCGCAGGTCCACGTTCAGGTCGCGCATGTTCTCCAAGCCCCGCAAGGGAACCATGGTGAAGGGCACACCGGTGGATACCGTCTGAATGGGCAGGGAAGGATCAACGTCGCCGTCTTTCAAACCGGCGGCGCGGGCCACCGCTTCGCGATCATGGCGAGGGCCAAACTCGGGTTCCAGCTGGGTCATTTCGCCGAAAACCGGTTGTCCCGGCACTTCCTCAAAGCGTACCGGGACTCTGCCCACGGTAAGGTCGAGTGCGACCTCGCTAACGCCACTGGCTGCGCGCACTTGAAAGGCCGTCCCCAGCGTAGGATGACCGGCGAAGGGCAGCTCTTCCTGCACGGTGAAGATGCGCACGCGCACTCCACGCTCGCGCTCGGTCGCCGGATCGCGCGGCAGGATGAAGGTGGTCTCGGAGAGGTTCATCTCCTTGGCGATGGCCTGCATTTCCTGATCGCTGAGGCCGCGGGCGTCGGGAAAAACCGCCAGCGAATTGCCCTGGAAAGGCCGTGAGGAAAAAACGTCGAGTTGAACAAACGGAAAGCGCTTGCTTTGCTGCGTCATCGATCTATACCTCTGCGATTAAGTCGATTTCCACACACGCGCCCAGGGGAATCTGGGCGGCGCCAAACGCGCTCCTGGCGTGGGCCGCGTTGGCCCCGAAAACTTCGCCGAAGAGCTCAGAAGCGCCGTTGGCCACCAGGTGCTGCTCGGTAAACGTGGGTGCGCTGTTGACCAGTACCATCAGTTTGACGATTCGCTTGATCTGGTTCAAGTCGCCGACCGCCGACTCCAGTGCAGCCATCAAGTCAATGGCCACGGCGCGCGCCGCTTCCTTTCCTTCTGCGACGGATACATTCACGCCGAGCTGACCGGCCCAGGGCTTGCCATTCTTCTTGGCAATGTGGCCGGATAGAAATAGCAGACTCCCGGTGCGGACAAAGGGAGTATAGGCGCCGGCCGCCGGTGTGGCCGGCGGAAGCGAAATATTCAGGTCTTTTAACTTGTCATAAACGGACACTTGTTTTTCTTCTCCAGGGGAAACCAAAAAGCACATGGCTGGTGTTTCCAGCGCACGCGGAGTATTATACTTAGTAAGTTGGCTAATTGTCTATATGACTCCTGATGTTGCCCTGCGAGCGCTGGCCAGTGGCCGCCGGCGACAAATCCTGGAATGGCTCAAAGCTCCCACCCGGCACTTTCCAGCCCAGGTGTATGGAGACCTGGTCAAGGACGGGGTGTGCGGGGTCTTCATTGCGCAGAAGCTCGGGGTCAGCCAGCCGACCGCCAGCGAACACCTCAAAATTCTCAGCCATGCCGGGCTGATCCGCGGCAAACGAATCAGGCAATGGACCTTCTACAAGCGCGACGAGCCGGGCATCAAGCAATTCAAGAAGACGATCCTGACCACGATTTAGCGCCCGCGCCGCCCATGGTTTGACCGAACTTAAGCCCGCCGCGTATTCTCCGGGAAGAACTGAATTTTAGGAGAAGAATCCGATGAGCACCGATGTCGCAACTGCACCGCAGCTTCGTATCAATGACACCGCACCTGATTTCACCGCCGACACCACGCAGGGGAAAATCAAGTTCCATGAGTGGATCGGCGACGGCTGGGCGATTTTATTTTCCCATCCCAAGGACTTTACTCCGGTCTGCACCACTGAACTCGGCTATATGGCGGGCTTGCAGCCGGAATTTGCCAAGCGTAACTGCAAGATTATCGGGCTGAGTGTGGACCCGGTGGGCAATCACAGTAAGTGGGCGGCGGACATTGAAGAGACCCAGGGCCACAAGGTGAACTATCCGATGATTGGCGACCCGGAACTCAAGATCGCGAAGCAGTACAACATGCTGCCGGCCGCGAGCGGAAGCACGTCCGAGGGGCGCACTGCCGCCGACAATGCCACCGTGCGCACGGTGTTCATCATCGGGCCGGACAAGAAAATCAAACTGACGCTGACCTATCCCATGGCGGTCGGCCGCAACTTCGATGAGATAGTGCGCGCGCTCGATGCACTCCAGCTTACGGTCAAGCACGCCGTGGCGACGCCAGTGAACTGGAAGCCGGGCAACGACGTCATCATTCCGACATCAGTCTCGAATGAAGATGCACAGAAGGAATACCCAGCAGGCTTCAAGACGCTGAAGCCGTATCTGCGGGTGGTGAAGCAGCCGAAGTAAAACCCGGCCACGGATTTACACGGATTCTCACGGATTTTGATTGGCAGGTGCCGAAACGCCATCCCGCCATCCGTGCTAATCTGTGGCGTTTTCTTTTTGCTGGTGAAACCGCGGAAGCGCATGCGGTCCGGTGATCGTCCCGGTCTTCAAAACCGGCGGTCGTCGTCTTTCGGCGGCGACGGTGGGTTCGACCCCCACTCGCTTCCGCCAATGGCTGTCCCTCGACGGGGACGGGCGTTGCCGCCCGTCCCCATTACTTTCTGGTGTGGCGAGGGCACTCTCGCCAGCCTGCCGGCTTCAGGCAGCCTTCCCCTTCTCCAGTTTCCTAACTTTCTCTGGCGTTTCCCGTTCTTTGCGGAGTTCGGGCGGTTCCGGCGGCGGGAAAATGGAGTGGTGGCAAGGTGGGTCGCAGACGCCGACTTTTTGATACAGCAAAGGCTGGAGATCGTCGAACGCCTTCTGCAAGGCCTTCTTCTCGGTTGGCGCGAGGTCAGCGAAAATAGTCTTCATCATCTCAAAATCGCCTTTGGTGAGGCGAAAACCATACGCGTCTGTTATCTCGACTGGATTATCCAGAAATCTCTTGCGGAAGAAAGGATCCACGGCGGCGTTGCCAATCAAAGTAATAAGTAAGTCCATGACGTCCTCCTATTTGGTTTGGGGTTGCGAAACAGGCTCGGTAGTGCCAGAGCCCAGGGTTTTCCCTGAGGGGCCAGCTTCGGGGACCAATTCCCGCAACTCGCGTTGCGCATCTCGAAGCAGTTTCAGCTCGTCGGCGTGTTGCACATGCGGAGAGCTTCCTCGTAGTGTTGGCGGGCAAGGTCACGATGGTTCATCTGACGGTACAGTCGTGCCAATTCAATGTGGGCGATTGCGAGATCGGGAGGAAATCCATTCTGAAGAATTTCGCCGCCTTCGCCCAGGGCCTTTTCCCACTGTTCGGCGGCGAGGTCCGAGCGCCCTTCGGCTTGGTAGGCGCGGGCCAGTCCAGTGGAGGAAACGAATGGAGCAAATGACTGGGCAGAGATTGAAAAGGGGATCTCTGCCTGCTGCGGTTTGGCCTCGGCCAGCAGGATCTCTCCTTCCAGGTTGTGAAAATCGTTCTGGTTTTCGGAACCGGGGACTGCCTTCCGCAAGTCGTCCATCCGGCCCAGGACCTGCCGGGCCTTGGTGATCTTCCCCACGCGGACATAAAGGGTTCCGGCATTCAAGAGGGAGATGGCCGGCAACGCGTTGCCAGGCGTAAGCAAGGTGAGGTCTGCCTGAAGTTCTGCGTCTCGTGGGCTGTCTTGGCTAAGGTAGATGCGGCCAAGGAGATAGCGGCGAAGTGACTGCAGCCCCTGGCCCTGCGCAGGGACTGCTTGAATTTGCTTCACCAGTTCAGTTCGGGCTGAATCTAATTTTCCCTCGTAGAGATCCGCGAGTACCAGACATAGGTCTTGCAGGTCCCGGTCCACTTCTATCGCGTCTCCGATGCGCTGGAACTCTTGCCGGGCCGTTAACACGTCGCCCCGGCCGAGATAAGCCAGGCCCAAACCCCAGCGCATTCGCGGCGAGCCCACGCCACGCTGCTCGGCCTCGTGGGCAGCGGCGATGGCCGCATCGGCGCGGTTGTCGCGGGCCAGATAGAGCACCAGACCGCCATACGCTGGTGCAGAGAACGGGTTAAGCCTGAGGACCTCACGCAGTTCGAGGATCGCTTTGTCGAGCTGGCCCAAGTCATAATAGGCTGCGGCCAGCTCCACGTGAGCTTCCTCGTCATCGGGGTAAAGGCTGACCAGCACTCGCAGCGACTGCGCTTTGTCGTCGAAGCGCTCCTGGAGGTCGTAGAACGCAGCTTCGATTCTGCGCCGCTCCCGGTCCGTGACTCCTTGCCGCAACTGGTAGGCGCGCTGCAGTTCGGCTAACGCTTTTTCGTTCCTGCCAACCACGACCGCGTAATACTGCCCGAGGCGCATATGAGCCATGGCGAAATCCGGATCCAGCCGGAGAGCCCCTTGTAACAGCGTCGGAGCTTGCTCGTCCTTGCCTTGGTCCTTGGCATCCTTGGCCTGAGAATAAAGTTGCAGGGCTTCGAGTGAAGTTGTGGTCACACGGGCGAGCGGGCGGCTGCTTTTCTCGATGCCGCCCAGCGATTCACCCAGATCCCTCCGCACCTTGTTCGCCAATGAATCCACCGTGTCGAAGAACTCATCTTTGCGGTCAAACCGTTCTTGGTCTGCAAACAGCAGATTGCCGCGCACCGGATCCAAGCCTCTTACCGTGATCTGAAACACTTGTCCCATGTGCTCGATGCTTCCGGTGAGCAATACCTGCAAGTTCTCGCGCTGGCAGATTTCGCGGCCGAGGGTTTCATCGATCCGGGACACGTCCTTCTTCTTCATGCGCTGCAGGACCTCATAAGCGCGGCTCCTGGGAAAGACGTTGATGTAGCTGGACTGCTGCAAGGCGATGGTCAGCCCTTCGCGCACGCCCTTATCTGGAATGCCCTCGTCCCCCGAGGTCTCGAAATCCGAAATCAGTACCCAACCACGCTCCGCCAGAATTGGCGCCCTATGCGTCCATAAGCGAACGGCAAGAACCGCAGCTACCACGACTAACCACACGATCGCAGCCACCAGGTAGTACGTCTTTCTCCGTTGTTCCTGGAGCGATGCTGTTGACCTCAGTTTTTTGGGGATTGCCCCCGCTTGCAGCGCGCGCAGGTCCTCCAGCAGCTCTCGGGCGTTGGCGTGACGTTGGGTGGGCGACTTCGCCATCGCCTTCACGACCACCGCCTCCAAACCTGCGGGCACACGCGGGTTGAGGGCGCGAATCGCCGACGGGGTCTGGTGCAGGATGCGTTCACTGGTGGCTACGAAGCTGCTGGTTGAAAAAGGGTTTTTCAAAGTCAGCATTTCGTAGAAGACAATGCCCAGCGAGAAGATATCGGTACGCGTATCGGGCAACTCCTCCAGCAGGACCTCCGGCGCCATGTAGGCAGGTGTGCCTCCCCCCCGGATTGAATCCAGCGTGGAACTCTGGGCAGAGCGTGGCAGATGCTTGGCTACGCCGAAATCCAGTATCTTGACCTGACCGGCAGGGGTCAGCATGATGTTTTCCGGCTTGATGTCGCAATGTACGATGCCGTGTTCGTGGGCGGCGATGAGCGCTTCTGCGCATTGCGTGGCAATCTCGAAGAACTGCTCCAGGGTCATGGGCCGCCGCATGCGCTGTCGCAAAGTCTCGCCCTCGACGTACTCCATGACCAGGAAGAGTTCGCCAAGATCTTCGACGACATCGTAGCCGCTCGCGATATGCTCCGACTTGAGAGCACAAGCCCGCTGAGCTTCACGCAGGATGTGTTGCCGGGCCTCAGGATCATTGCCCAGCTTGTTGGAGACGCGCTTGAGGGCCACGGGGCGCTTGAGTTGGGGATCTTCAGCGTAGTAGACCTCGCCCATGCCGCCGGCGCCCAGCTTGGAGCGGATCACAAACCGGCCCACGCTTCTGCCGGCCAGGTCCTCGGGGGCAGGAAAGGGTATCAGCGCTCTGCGGGGACTGCCCACGGCCTGAACACCCCCATGAGCTTCTCACGCGAAACCGTGATCTGAAAATCGCCGATTGCGTGGAGTCCAACTCCGCCGCGCCACGGCAAACGCCTGGACAGAATACAGGAAGATGAACTCCAAATATTTCTAGAACATACGGGCTGATCTGTCAGTGATTGATGTTACATCCGGCTGTGACTGACGAACCGGAACCCCGCCGGGGAGAGGGTCTCACGTTGGCGGGGGGAGTTCAGCCGCGCGCGGCCTTTCGACTCCGCTCAGGGCTCAGGCTCCGAATGCGCTCGGCTTCGGTTCATCCTGCTGGCTCCGTTTTCCGAGCACCCGTAATCAGAACTCAGTTGACGGAGTGTACATATCGCGCATTTGAGCAGTGCGATAGGTTGCCGTACCACTGGTCATGTTCAGCGTGCCGGTTTTGTAGTACGACAGGGATTGACTGGTGGTTCCTCCGTTGGCGTCGCCGGCTTCGTAATGAATACCAATCGGCTTGCCCGCGGCACTGAGCAGCACCTGGGCGCTGCCTAACGCCAGAGACTGAACGCCGGTATCGAAGTTATACTCCAGCGTGGCGGTCATAGTAGCGTCATCGAGAAGCAATAACTGACCGCGGCTGTCTTCCGTGGGATTCTGAGCGATACGGGTGTTCCCGTTGTCAAACAGTGAGATGTAGTTCGTGCCCCACTCGTATTCCACGTCATGCTGGTGGGAGAACCAGGGATAGGTGTCATGGGGATCGCCGATGATGGTGAAGTCTCCATCCAGCCCGAGTCGCCACAGGATGTTGCCGGTACCGGTACCGTTCTGGTAGTCAATCTTGATTACCCAGTCCTGGTGACGTATTGACAGCAAGAGATTGCCATCAGGGGCCAATTGCAAAGAGTTGCTGTGCAACCAGTCGTTGGCAACGGTGTTGGGAGGGGTGAGGGGCGGACAACCGGGCTCCCCGACCGTGCAAGTCTCGCCCAGAATCGCGGTCCTGGAGGTGGGCATTTCGGTGGCGCAATTTCCGCAGGTCGTGACGTTCCAGGACCAAACCAGTTGCAGTCCCGGGTTCAAGACGACTATCTCGTTAAAGATAATGTCCGCGCCGTTCTGAACGTTCGGGCCCAGAATGCGGTCGAGCGACCCGATCATGAGGATGTCACCGTTCGGCATGGTCCGGAGTTCGTGGTCCTGATCGGTGAGTGTCATTTGTCCGGCGGCAAGCAGTTGCTCGTTGATGCGGCCGACATTGGTTTCGACCACGGTGTTGCCAGCCAGGTCGATCTCCCGCAGCGGCTGCAGATAAGGATCGGCGTTGCCGGAACCCGCGTACCAGAAGAATCCACCTGGCACCGGGCGGGTGATGAATCCAGGGGCTCCATCGTAAGGAGAGTAGTACCAGACGACTTGTCCCGCCAAGTCGGTTCCTACCTGGGCGGTCGGAAAATGCACATAGGAGTGAACCAGAAAAGGTTCTGCTGCCGCCACCGCTGGAGCAGGGCTGGAGATGGTAATGACAGGGATTTGAACGCCCTTGACGATCCCGGTGGTGAAGGATTGGGTGGAGGTGCCTCCGACGATCTGGCCGGCATGAATGAACTTCCCGGTCATGGAGTACTGGGTGCTGGCGTACATCCCGGCAACGTAGAGATTCATGGTCTTACCGTTGCAGGGCTGCGAGGAAGTCGACTGAGGAGTGGTTTGGCTAGCGTTCTGGAACTGAACCACCATGCTGTCAGAGGCGGGGCAGCCGGTGGCACTGAACAGCGCGACCAGCGGATTCGCGGTGGGCGAAATCACGACCGGATTGGAGCTGTTCGCAATCGCGGTGGCCACCCAGTTCTGGCTTGCGCTGGCGGTCTTGCCGGTGCTGTTGTTTCTGACCGTGACCGCGACCTGGTAGGTTCCTTCCTGCAGAGCGGGATAGGCGGGAAAGGTGTTGAGGTACCCGTAATCACGCACCAGCGACAGTTTTCCGGGTACGCCGACCTTAAAGGAATACATTAAGGTTCCCGGATCCTGGTCACTTGCGGTTGCGGTCCAAGTGACCAACGTGCCGACGGGTTGGGGTGAAGAGAGCGAGGGAGCTAGCTGGACTGTGGGTGTGGCGCCGCTGGTGGGCGGAACCAATAACGCGACTGCCAATGCCACGATGGACATTATGCGATTTCGTAGGCTGACTGAGTACTGCATGAATCCTCCTGGGGCCGGGCTGGCGGTTGAGTGCGATTTTTACTTTCGCCGGTGGTTCTTCTCGCAGGAATCAATTTAGGGAGAATTCGGTGATCGAGTGCTTCTACGATCCCGTATTCGAACCTGTCACGTTGCTGGAACAAAAGTGTGGTCCTGGCAATTCCCAGGCTAACCGGCTCTGTTACCTTGCCGGGTGTTAGAAACAACACAATGTGGACAAGCTTTGGGGGCGGAACTGTACCACACCTGAACCCGGGAGATCCGCTTTGGGAACCCCACGGCGGGTTGGATTATATATCAGTTTTGCCGCAGTTCAACCATTTTAACGGCGACGGGAAGCAGCTTCAGATTTAGCTTCGAGATATGCGCAATCTCCATGCGCATATAGGGTTAGACGGGAAAATCCGCTGTATTGCGACCGGTACTTTCTTCTCGGTTGCCTGCCCGCTGAAAGTCTCCAGAACTACCGTGGCGATGAAACCACGCTAATTATTTCGAGCTTCGGCTCTAATCGTCGCGTTGAAAATCCGAAGAGGGACTAGCGATCGAAATCCGGCCGAAACCATCGGGACAGGTCATCGGCCAGCGCGTGGGCACGGTTCAGCGAGGGCGGATTCGTGCGTGATCGCAATGGTCGCGAGCTGGCGGCCCGGGCTTACTGCAGGGCAGTGTACGCCGCGCAAGCAGCCGTGGTGGTGGCCTGCGAGGAGCCAACCGGGGTGAAGCGAATGACAGCATCATTGTTCGAGCAGAAGCCACGCACACCGGTCTGGTTCACGGATGCCGGAATGCCGCTAAGGGTGTAGCCCGGGATGATGCCGCTTACCGCAGAACTTGGTGTATCGCTGAAATAGTAACCGCTCTTGGGGGTGCCAACCACGCTGGCCTGGGCAACCACCCAGTCGACCAAGCAAGCGTTGGTCGAAGCCGGCGTGGTGCAACCGGTCGAAGCGCTCGGCCCAAGGGCCGCGAGCGTGGAACTAAAGCCCACGGTCGGATAAGTTGACTGGTAACTGACTTCGGCAGTGTTCAGGGTGCGGATCGAGCTGACCGCAGAGGACTCGTTGGCCGCAATGCGTGACCGCAACAGGTTTGGGATGGCAATGGCAGCGATGATAAGAATGATCGCCACTACAATCAACAGCTCGATGAGTGAGAAACCTTTGGTATGTTTCGCCATACGAAACAGGATAGCTTAGACCAATCGGAAGATTAATCTTGATCAACGCACCGCCGATTACGAAAGTCACCGTGGAGATTTCTCCGTCTATGGGCCGGTTGGTTGCCCGATGGTAACGTCGCCGAGAGCCACCGGCTGGATTTAGCATTATTCAACCGGAGAGTTTGCAGATCATCGGTTTGAGGTCAGTTCCATGCGCCAGAAGTTTAAAACCGCCGCGTATTCGGCCGGGCTGGCTTTCCTTTTGATCAGCCTGAGTTATGGGCAGTCCCTGGGGGACGTGGCCCGCCAGCAGCGCCAGAATCAGCAAGCGAAAAAGGACCAGACTCCGCCCAAGGTCATCACCAACGAGGACCTTCCGGAGCATTCTCAGGAGGCGGGCGATTCCGCGAAAACCGGTCATAGCCCCGAGCCTGCGCCACATCGGGCCTCGAAGTCTGCCGAACAGTGGAGAGCGGAAATAGAAGCGCAAAAACACTCGATCGCCGCTCTGCAAAGCCAAATGGAACGGCTCAACTCCACGATTCGTTTCGCCGAAGTCAGCAGCGCTTACAACGCCGGACGATACAACGAGCGTCAGCTACAGAAACAGGAGCAGGTGCAGCGCATGCAGGAGCAACTGGACCAGCAGAGAAAGCGTTTGGAAGACATGCAGGAAGCCGCGCGCAAGGACGGCTTCGGAAATGCGGTTTACGAACCGTAGGCGCCCTTGCCGCTTCTTCGGCGCCTGATCGAAGAAATTTCTTGCTCCGAATGTCCGGTTCTGCAGTCCCCATCTTCCGAACATCGTCCACGCTTGCCAGTTGCGTGTAGAATCGGCGGTGAGGCTTTGTCGGAGCGACCAAGCCGTGACTGGCCGAACCCTCTCACATTACGAAATTCTCGATGATCTTGGCGCCGGTGGCATGGGCGTGGTGTATCGCGCGCATGATACCCGGCTGGACCGCGATGTCGCGATCAAAGTCCTGCCCACTGACCGCCCGCTGAGCGAAACTGCGCGGAAACGCTTTCAGCGCGAAGCCTTGGCGGCTTCTGCGCTCAATCACCCCAACATCATCACCATCTATGAAGTCGGTTCCGAGGAGAACACCGATTTCATCGTGATGGAGTATGTGCGCGGAGCGACTCTGTCATCCCTGCTCAAGAAACGCCCTCTGGGAATGGCGGAAGCTACACGCTATTGTGTGCAGATTGCCGACGCACTTGCCAAAGCGCATGCCTCCGGCATCATTCATCGCGATTTGAAGCCCGGCAACATCATGATCACGGAAGACGGACTGGTTAAAGTCCTCGACTTCGGCCTGGCCAAGTTCGATGCGTTTGCCGCCAGCAAGGACGGTGAGGGCTCCGACAGCGACACTGCGGTCAAGGAGTTGACCTTGACGCAGCCGGGAATGATTACCGGCACAGTGGCGTACATGTCTCCGGAGCAGGCGCGCGGAGAGCGGGTGGATGCCCGGTCCGACATTTTTTCCTTTGGCATTGTGATGTTCGAGGCGCTCAGCCGGCATCTGCCTTTCACCGGGCCGAATTCCATTGCGGTGCTGCACAATCTCCACTTCAGCCCGCCGCGCAATCTGGGGGAACTGGCGCCCAAGACGCCCAAGCCGTTGGCGGCGCTGGTCTCCCGGATGTTAGAGAAGAAACCTGACAAGCGTATTCAAACCATGGCCGAGGTGGCCACCGAGTTGCGCAAGCATGCCGGGAGTCTGGTGGATGGGCCGGTGACCTGGCATCCCAGCGATGCCACCGTGGACATGGCCTCCCTGGCGCTTCCGGTTTCCAAGAAAATCCGCTGGCGAAGTGTCTGGATGGTCGGAGTCGCGGTAGTGTTAGTCGTTCTCGGGGGTGCAGTTGGATGGCGCCGTTTCCGCAAGCCAAAGCCGGCGCAAAACGCGGCAAACGCACAAATCTTCCAACCCAACGACACTGCCTACACACTCTATCAGCGCGCCCGGCAGGATCTGGATCATTGGGACCGCGAAGGCAATATCGACAACGCCATCAAGCTGGGCGAGCGCGCGGTGCAGCTTGATCCGCAATCGGCGGCCAGCTACGCGGCGCTCGGGGAAGCGTACGTTTTGAAGAACCGGGCGAATCCCGACCCACAGTGGATCAGGATGGCTTCGCAATATGCCAACAAGGCGGGTGAACTGGATAACTATCTTTCTGCCGCGCATATTTCGCTGGGCATGACCAAGATGGAATCCGGCGACACCGCCAGTGCGGAGAGGGAATTCAAGACTGCCGCGGACCTGGATCCGAAGAGTGAGGCTCCCCACCGTTGGTTGGGCACGCTGTACGACAAGATGGGGAAAGCGGATCAGTCTAAGGCTGAGCTCAAGCGAGCGGAACAGTTGGAGCCGGACGATTGGCGTATCCACATGGAGATCGGCTTGAATGAGTTCAAATCCGGCGCATATGCGGAGGCGGCGTCCAGTTGGGAGGAAGCACTCCGGTTGGAGCCCGACAACGTTCTTGCGCTCCGCAATCTGGGGGGGGTCTATCATTCGCTGGGACGCGATGACGATGCGGCCTCGGCCTTACAGCACGCGCTTGAAATTCAGCCCACCGCCGATACCTACAACAATCTGGGGACCATTCGCTTTTATCAGGGACGCTACCAGGATGCCGTCCCCGCGTTCGAAAAAACCGTGGCGCTGGGTGCCAATAATTTTGACAACTGGGCCAGCCTGGCGGACGCTTATCGCTGGACGCCGGGGAACGCCGACAAGGCCAAGCAAGCCTACAACACCGCGATCCGGCTGGTGCGGGAGGAAATTGCCAAGAATCCCAACCAGTCCGATCTTCACGCCGATCTCGCCTTGTACCTGGCGGAGAACGGGGACACGAAGGGCGCGCTGACGGAGCTGAAAGCGGCGGAACGGGCGCACAGCAAAGATCCTGGCGTACTTTACAACGTGGCCGTCGCCTACGAACTGTGCAGTGACCGCGACAAAGCGTTGGATGTCCTTCTCGCCGCGGTCAAATCGGGCCAAAGTCTTGATGACGTCAAGAATGATCCGGAGCTGGTCGCACTTCGCGCCGATCCCCGTTACCACCTGAAGATCGAGGGCGCGAAGCCGAATCCGTAGTTGTCACTTAGTAAAAGCAGCTTGACTTTCCGCCAAACCGGGCATAACTTGCCTTTCTATTCGTTTTCCAGCCCCTGGTGTCGACTTGCAAAACTCAGGAGGAACGATATGGCGATTTATCTCTACAACGTGCTGTTCTCGCTGACCGGCACGGACTACACTCTCGCTCGTTTTACCCAGTACAACTCGATGATTGCCAATCCGACGATTTCCAACCAATCGTGCGCATGGTTCACCTACCAGCTTGCGGGTGTACCTCCCGGTTTTGGCGACTGGTTTACCCCAATCACGGCGGCCCTCGCTCCCGCGAATTGGGGCGGTTGCGTGCAGGATAGTGGCAGCCTCTCGTTGGAACCGGGAGACTATTTGCTGATCCGGGTTGCGTCGCTGGACGCCAATGCGGCGAACTACCTGACTCGAGTTACGGGCGTCTTCGGGCGGGGCACCAGCCAGCTCGAGACCGGGGGCGATGATCTTCAGTCTCCGCTGCAGATGAGCACGTCCACCACGCCCAACACCAATCCGCGGGCGGTCATCGACGTGGATGGAAGCTCCGGGCCAAATTGGCCGGGGCCGATCGCGAGTGATAATTCCTGGGTGAATTGGCTGGGTGCGGCCCACCCCCCGGTGGACGATGCTGCCATGGACTACACCCTAAACGTAGGCGTGTGCGTGTACGTTGCGGGCGCCCTTTACACTTTCGGAAGGGATCCGCGAGTGCACGTGGGTGGAAATATGAAGCGCAAACGCGACGATTGTGCCGCCTAACATTTTAATCATTTGAAGCCGCTGGGATTTTTTCCGGCGGCTTTGTTGTCTTCACCGGTCTGCGGAGGGGAGTTCCGGGTCGATCGCCCAATCCAGGTAAATCCAGAGCACGCGCGAGAGCAAGGTCAGGGTCGGCGCCAGCGGCAGGAATATCAGAATCGCCAGAACGGTGATCTTCTGCAACGACCACGGCGTCGCGGCCCACAGAATTAATGCCAGCCCCAGGATCGTCACCAGCGCCAGGGCATAGCTGATATACATGGCGCCGAGGAAGTATCCCTGCTCACGCTCAAATTTCAGGCCGCAAGCTGGGCAGCGCTCCTGCATCTTAGGAAAGCCCCGAAAAATAGAACCGCGGAACATTTTGGCGGAGCGGCATCGCGGGCACATCTGGTGAAGCATGGCTGATGCCGTGGATGCGCGGCCTGGTTTGGTCATGGAAGCTCGCTCATGGAACTAACGTTTGCGGCCGGGGGTGGAGGGGACCATGGCACGGCGAACTGGAACGATGGCGCCACGATTGGGATCGGCGGCGGCCGCGGCGCGGGCCAGCACTTCTTCCTGGATGTACTTCACGAAATCCTGAATCTGGCGCTGCATTTCTTCCGTGCGTTCGCGCATTTGCAGAATGATGGCGATCCCACTGATGTTTACGCCCAGGTCGCGGGCGAGAGAGAGAATAAACTCCAAGCGTTGCAGGTCTTCGTCAGTGTAGAGCCGGGTGTTGCCTTCTGTGCGCGAGGGCTTGAGCAGACCTTCGCGCTCGTAGAGGCGCAAAGTCTGAGGATGGATCTCGTACATCTCGGCGACCGCCGAGATCATGTACGCGCCCTTGGATTTGCGCTTGGTCATACCTACAGGTATTAAAACACAACGGACCAACCACAAAGGACACAAAGGACCACAAAGGAATTTCGAAGCTGCAATGCTTTGTGCACCTTTGTGTCCTTTGAGGTTGCGGGTCTTAGGCTATCGCTTCGGGTTTCTTGGGAGTCGCGGCCCAGCCTTGTGGCTTCACCGCGAGATTGAGGAAGTAGGCGAGCACACCGGCGGCAATCAGCAGCATTCCAAAGGCAAAGGAACTCATGCCCAGGATCTGCTCGGTCTCGCTGCGTACCACGGAGAAGCCAAGCAGCAGCATGGGAGGTATGCCGACGGCTATGGCTCCGAACATTCCACCGGGAACGCGGAAAGTGCGCGGCAGTTCAGGTTCGCGAATGCGCAGGACGACGAGGGCGATAAACTCCAGCGACAGGCTGACGCCATAAAGCAGAATGTCGATGGTGACCAGACGCTCAAATCCCAAGCCGAGGCACATCGCCCAGCAGACTGCCAGGGCAAGTATTGCAACCCAGGGAGCGCGAGTGCGGGGATGCAGTTTGCCGAATATCTTGGGCAGCATGCCATCCTGCGCCATAGCCAGAGGCAAACGCGAATAGCTCATCACCAGAGCGTTGAACATGCCGAAGCCGCTGATGATTCCGCCCAAAGCTAAACCCAGGCGCAGCAGCGGGCCGCCCAGCATTCCGGCAATGTCGGCCCAGAAGCCCGTGTCCCACGCGGTGGCGGGAAGCCCGGTCATCCACATGGCCGCTACGGGGAGGATGTAACTCAAGGCCACGATGGCCACCGCCACCAGCATGGCGCGGGGATAGGTTCGCTGCGGGCGTTCGACTTCGGTCGCAATGGTCGAAGCATTGTCCCACCCCATGTAGTTCCACATGCAGATCAACAGGCCAGTCACGATGTCCACGCTGGGATTGGTTGCCTTGGTGGCGACGTGAGCCAGAGCTCCAAACTTGAAAGGCGCGATGCAAACAATCGCGATAAAAGGCGCGGAAAGCGCGAAGAACAGCCACAACGACGTGGTCGAAACCACCCGCACCCCGGCAATATTAAGGAGCGCACAAATGATCACGACTGCCAGCGCGACCATCACGCCGCGATGTCCTTCCGCGAACCAGGGGAACAAGCGATCGAGATAAAGGACGAACAGCGTGGGATAGATGGCCATGTCGAAAATCGACGCCACCAGCGAGAGCCACGCTTCCTGGAATCCCCAGAAATTGCCCATGGCGCGACGCACCCAGGCGTAGTAGCCGCCTTCATAGGGCAGAGCGCTCGAAAGTTCGCCGATCATGAAAGCGGTGGGCAAGCTCCAGAGAATCGGGGTCAACAACAGAATCAGAATGCAACGCCCATAGCCGGCGCCATGCACGATGTCTTCTGTGCCGTAGGTTCCGCCGGACACCATAAAGAAGGTGGCGGCGACGAGCGGCCAGAGCGTGAGGCGAACAGATTTTTTCCGGTTGGGTACGATGGCAGGTGACTGGAGTTGTTGACGGGCTGCGCTAGCTGTTGCCAATTTCTATGGCTTCCTCCTCGAACGAATCACTCTCAGCCACCTCGTCTCCCTTGTATTGCGGGGCTCCCGGTTCAACGCGATTCCGGGCATTTCGGCTGAAGTTAGTTCGCAGTTAGAGATTACGGCAAATTTCCACGGATGCAAGAAGATTTTTGAAAAATTTTGTGGCGGGCGGAGGGTACGGAGGTAATCGAAGGCAACGCAACCACGTGGTTAAAGGTCTTTGAATAACTCTGCCCGTGGATCTTCCGGATTCAGCTTGGCCAGCTCGCGCAGCAGTTCTTTGGTCTTCTCGTCGCGCGGCATGGGAACCGTGATTTTGACTTCGACAATCTCGTCGCCGCGGACGCCGTCTTTCGTGGCCGAGGGCACGCCTTTTTCTCGCAAGCGAAGTTTCTGCCCGGATTGCGTTCCTGGAGGAATCTTCAGCATGGTGCGGCCGTCGATGGTCGGAACCTCAACCTTGGCGCCCAAAGCCGCTTCGGCCACCGTAACTGGCACCGTCAGCTGGATGTCATCGCCCTCACGATGAAACACCGGATGATCGCCGGTGCGGATAATCACATACAGATCGCCGCTGGGACCGCCCCTCAGTCCGGCGTTGCCCTTGCCGCTCAGCCGGATGCGCTGGCCATCCCGGGTGCCGGCCTTGATCCGCACTTCCAGCGGTTCGGTGCGTTCCACGCTGCCTTCGCCGTGGCACTCGGGGCAAGTGGAGATGTTCTTTCCCGTCCCGTGGCAGCGCGGACAGGTAACGTTGAACTTCATGCGGCCGCCTTGCTGCGTGATCTGCCCGGTGCCGTCGCACTCGGGGCACTTTCCCGGCGATTCCATGTAGCCTTTTCCGTGGCAGTTCGAGCAAACATCGCGGCGGGAAATGTTGAGGCGCATGACGCCGCCACGAATCGCCGTCCAGAAGGGAACATTGACCTGGTATTCGAGGTCCGACCCAGGTTGCGGGCCTTCGTGGGCAGGCGCGTTGTGCCCGCCAAAAATGCCCGAGAAGATGTCCTTGAATCCACCGCCGCTGCCGCCACTCGGTTTTCGGGCTCGTCCGCCTTCGAACAGGTCGGAGAAATCAAAGCCTCCGAAGTCGACGTCCGGGCCCGCGCCTCCCGTGTGGCCGGCCGGGGCTGCGCCACCGGGGAAGCCACTGGCTCCGGCACGGGCGTAGGCCTCGGCGGTCGCGGGATCAATATTGTCGGAGTAGAAGCCAACCTGATCGTAGATCTTGCGCTTCTTGGGGTCGCTCAGGACGTCGTTGGCTTCGGAGATGGTCTTGAATTTCTCCTCCGCAGTCTTGTCGCCGGGGTTGACGTCCGGGTGATACTTGCGCGCAAGCTTGCGGAAAGCTTTGCGAATGTCGTCAGACGAGGCAGACTTCTTTATGCCGAGAAGTTCGTAATAGTCTTTTTTGGCGGTGGTGGCCATGTCTACTGGATCTTTCGGCTGCCGTTCCTGAACGTCTCCGCCCATTCCTGCTTGGCCGCGTCCACATAAACAGGAAAGCGATCCACGCCGTGCTCCGTCGCCCGGAAAACGTAGAAGCGGTTCTCATCCTCCACAAACTTCAGGAAGTAATCTTCTCCGTTCACTTGAAATTGCACCGTACCCTCCCAGAAACCAAAAACAAGCCACGGATTTAACGGATTCTCGCGGATTTCTTATCCGTGTTGATCCGTGTAAATCCGTGGCCGAGCCTTGCTTATTTCTTGTCCTCTACATCCACATACTCAGCGTCGATCACGCCTTCGTCTTTCTTCTTTCCGGCGCCGTTCGCGCTGGGGTCGGGGCCGGCCCCGTCTCCCGGCGCGGGGCCCGCGCCCGGGGCCGCTTGTGGCTGCGCTGCTTTATACATCTGCTCGGCCAGCTTGTGCGAGGCCTTGGTCAGGGTCTCGCGGGCCTTGTCCATGGCAGACTTGTCGCCGCCCTCGAGCGCTTTCTTGGCATCGGCGATCGCGTTCTCCACATCGCCGCGGTCGGAGCCCGAGATCTTGTCGCCTTGTTCCTTAAGCATCTTCTCCATGTTGTAAACCATCGAGTCCAGCTGGTTCTTGGCGTCGATCTCTTCGCGCCGCGCCTTATCTTCGGCCGAGTGCGCGTCCGCATCTTTCGCCATTTGCTCCACTTCTTCTTTCGACAGGCCGGAAGACGACGTAATCGTGATCTTCTGGTCCTTGCCCGTGGCGTTGTCTTTCGCGGTCACATTCAGGATGCCGTTGGCATCAATATCAAACGTGACTTCGATCTGCGGCACGCCGCGCGGAGCCGGTGGAATCCCGGTCAAATGGAACTTGCCCAGCGTCCGGTTCTGCGCCGCCATGGGCCGTTCGCCCTGCAACACGTGAACTTCGACCGACGTCTGGCTGTCGGCCGCGGTCGAAAACGTTTCCGTTTTCTTGGTCGGAATCGTAGTGTTCCGCGGAATCATCGGCGTCGCCACCCCTCCCAGGGTTTCAATCGCCAGCGTCAGCGGAGTCACGTCGAGCAACAGCAGATCCTTGACTTCGCCTTTGAGCACGCCGCCCTGAATCGCCGCGCCGATCGCGACCACTTCATCCGGGTTCACACCCTTGTGGCCTTCGCGCCCAAACAGTTCCTTCACCAGCGCCTGAATGCGCGGCATACGCGTCTGCCCGCCGACCAGCACCACTTCGTTGATCTTCGAGGCATCCACGCCGGCGTCTTTCATGCACTGCTTGCACGGCCCAACCGAGCGCTGAATGATGTCTTCCACCATCGACTCCAGCTTCGCCCGCGTCAGCTTCTTCACCAGATGCTTCGGTCCGCTGGCGTCGGCGGTGATGAACGGCAGATTGATCTCGTGCTCCATGGTCGTCGAGAGCTCGATCTTCGCCCGTTCCGCCGCGTCCCGCAGACGCTGCAAGGCCATCTCATTGCCCTTACCGCGCAGGTCAAGGCCTTCATCTTTCTTGAATTCGTCAATCAGCCAGTCCACCAGGCGCTGATCAATGTTGTCGCCGCCCAGGTGCGTGTCACCGTTGGTGGCTTTCACTTCGATCACGCCTTCGCCGACTTCCAGAATCGAAATATCGAAAGTCCCGCCGCCGAAGTCGTACACGGCGATCGTCTCGTCCTTACCTTTATCGAGGCCATAAGCCAGCGCCGCCGCCGTTGGCTCGTTGATGATGCGCTTTACCTCGAGCCCGGCAATCTTGCCGGCGTCTTTGGTCGCTTGCCGCTGGGCGTCGTTGAAATACGCGGGCACAGTGATGACCGCCTCGGTAACTTTCTCGCCGAGATAGTCTTCCGCCGCCTTCTTCAGCTTTTGCAGGATCAGCGCCGAAATCTCCGGCGGGGTGTACTTCTTCCCCTGGGCCAGGATCACGACGTTGTCTCCGTCGCGCTCCACCTTGTAGGGGACCATCTTCAATTCTTCGCTGACTTCGTCATAGCGCCGGCCCATAAAGCGCTTGATCGAGTAAACCGTGTTCTCCGGATTGGTGATGGCCTGCCGCTTGGCAACCTGCCCCACCAACCGTTCGCCAGTCTTGGTAAATCCGACCACGGAAGGCGTAGTTCGCCCACCTTCTTCATTAGGGATAACCTTGGGTTCGCCACCCTCCATGACAGCCACACAGGAGTTGGTGGTTCCGAGGTCAATACCGATGATTTTAGCCATAAAAATCTCCTCCTAGAGTTCTTATAAGTGCTTTGGAATCAATGTTGTTATGATTGCGTCCACATCTATGCTAAGACCTGAGTGAATCGTTGTCAAGGTTTAGATGCGGGAGCCTATAAGGAGGATGCGGCACTGCCTACCAAAAACACAAACATCGCGCTCCTTACGAGCGGCGGATTGGGAACAAGGAGAGAGGGCGTCTGCCCGCGTTTCTTCTCAGCCCAAGCTAGCGTCCAAAGAACGGACGCGGGCCTGGAGCCACCGGGTCGGCAGTAGAGACAGGGGTCACTTGTTCTCGTGCGTTAAAAGCGCGGAGTCCGAAGCGCTGTCCGAAAAATAAACGAGTGCCACTGCGCTGCGTGGGACATACACGGCTCTAGTTTCTCTCTGACCGACGATATAAAAGCCCTCATCAGACTCCTCGACTAACTCCGCTGAAACCGACTGACTTGGTTTGACGGCGGAGTCCCTCGTGAAGTAGATCGTGACGGCAACGGGGGCCCCGCCGCCCCATGACGATTTAATATGCGGATAGTAATAGTGTCCGAAAACGAAGAGAACAGCAAAGATCAGGAAAAGGTCCGTCCCCAAGCCCTTTATCCTGTCCCCCGAGTAGTCGCCGGGGTTGGTCTTAAGCTCCAACACCGTGATTAGGAAGATGCCGAAGAACCAGAGTGCAAGATCACCTGATTCAAAATCATGCATGATCAGGTATCCCTGTAGCCGCAGCCCGATCAGAAACAAAACGTAAGCAACGGATACCGCGGCCAAGAGTTTGGCTCGAGTTCTCTCTGAGCGCGCGACAGATGTGTAAAGCACGGCGGCGATGACGGTCCCCACTCCCAGCGCCCAGTAGGACCAACGGAGGTAAGGAGTTGGGGACGGCGGGCGTCCCAAGTCGAATAACAGGTAAAAAAGTATATTGCTAAATCCATAAAACAAAAACAGGACAAAGCCAAGGCCACCCACGATTGAAATCCAAGGTCGCTGTTTATATCTTGTCGCAACTCCAATTGGAATCGCCGTTAAGAACATGAACCACGCACCCGCCGCCAGGATACGCGGGCGGAAAGGATTCGTCCCGACGAACCCATAATTGGCATGGTGGAGTGAGACCGTTAGAAAGCCGCATACATACATGGCGACTGCAAGAGCGGCAACTCCTTTCGACAGCGAGTCAGCAAAAGGAGCTAGCTCTGTAAGCAGTTTTCGAGCTGTGTCGCTGGTAGGTGTATGCGGGACAGCCGTTTGTGGAGTGGTCACCATTAATCGCCCATATTACCCCGTTTGCGCCGCTATTGAAATGTTGGCCAACAGAAACCCGGGGACAGAACGGGACTGCCCCGATTTCCTGCCCGCAAGAATTAGGTAAACGCCCCGTCTGTCCGCGTGTTTCAGCAGGCGCAAGCACTTCGCTCCGCGAAGTGTTTGCTGCGCTCAGGATGACATTGTGGGTAAGCACAGAACCACCCAGTGTTCCCCTGTGCCCTCTGTGGTAAAGCTTTTTACCTATCCGCCCCGATGAGGGGGCGGAAATGCTTCTGGCGCATCCGGCACTTAGCTGGGATAATGGCTCAGGCGGGGCTGCTATGCCACTCGACTGGTCACAATGCGCGGCGGTTGAAAGCGTGCCCGGCAAGGTCAGCGGCGCATGGGTGTTCCGCGGAACACGCATTCCAGTAGCCGCCGTATTCGAAAACCTGGAAGACGGCCTCACCATCAACGAAATTGTCCAGATGTTTGACGGCCTCACTCGTGAACAGGTGCAAGCCGTACTCGATTTCACCGCCCACAGCCTTGAGCCTTCGACGCCGAGTCGCTGATGCTCGTCCTATTTGACCAAGGAACGCCAGTCGGAATTCGCGATTTCCTTCCCGCCCACACTGTAAAGACCGCACATGAGCAAGGATGGAGTGCGCTCCTAAACGGCGACCTCCTGCGCTCGGCCGAGGAGGCGGGCTTCGAGGTATTGCAGACGACGGACAAAAACCTTCCCTACCAACAGAATTTGAGCAATAGAAGAATTGCCATCGTGGTTCTGGGCAGAAATAGATGGAGTCTTGTACGCCCGGCATTGGCCCAGGTCGCGCGTGCCATCAGCGAAGCAACGCCAGGGAGCTATGCCGTGGTTGAGATTCCCGGCAAACGTTAGCCCAATCTTCCCGATTCGGAACTCTCACGACTATTTCCCGCGCCTTTTCTCGATTCGGGAAACACCTTGTCAAGCCCCTTGACATCGACATTTCCCGCCATCCCTCTGAATCTAATCCAGAAATAAACGGGATTATGCATTTCATACAAGGAGGGGATTATAATGATCCCTTCCTCGTGGAGGTGCATGTGGTGGACTCTCACCAGCGGCAAAAAGCTATCCGTCAATTATTGGCACTTACGGCTGATCCCAACGTGGCCAGTATTGCAAGGCAGATGTTTGGAACACCAGTGGTGCAGGAAGTGCCTGAATCGCCATGGAGAAAACTCTCCGCGCATTGGGTCATTGGAATCGTCGCGGGTGTTGGCGTGAGCTACCAAGGCCCACACGACGTATTAGTTAGATGTGTAGTTCTTGCCATTCTATTCGTATGGCTCGTGGTAGATAGCTGGATACTACTTGTAGTGCACCCCCGTAGAACTGGACACGGAAGTTAGTTAGGCTTGGGGCCTCCGCCAGGAGGCGAGAATGTCGAGAAAGCCAAGAGTCCAGAGAACCCCGGAAGAGAAGTGGCAGATTGTGTTGGAAGTCCTGAAGAGCGGGAACGTGGCAGAGACCTGCCGCAAATACGAGATCGCTCCCAATCTTTATTACCGCTGGAAAGACGAAGTGGAAGCGGGAGCCAAGGCTGCGCTCGGGGGGAGGAGCGCAGGCGCGCGGCCCGATGCCGAGCAGGAGAAGCGGATCAAGCAACTGGAGCGGGCGCTGGGACGATCGCACTTGCAGATCGAGATCTTAAAAAACGTGCTGGGCGAGTGAGCTGCGGGCCAGCGCATTCGTCGGCACGGGAGTTAGTGGCCCAGGGGAACGAAGTGAAGTTGGTGGCTGAGACACTGGCGATCAGCCGGTCGAGCCTCTACTATCAGCGGCAGGCACGCACCAGTCGTGCGGATCGTTCACGCGACCCGGAGATCATCCTGGCCTGCGGCGAGAAGCCGGCGTACGGCTATCGTCGCGTGGTCTGGTGGCTGGGGCGCAAGCAAGGGTTGGTGGTGAACGGCAAGCGGGTGTTGCGGGTGATGCGGGAACGCGGGTTGCTGGTGCGCCAGCGCCGCTTCCGGGTCTCGCGCCGCAAGGACTGGGGCAAGGTGGAAGCGCCGCAGCCCAATCACGTTTGGCAGTCGGACATGACCAAGGTCTGGGCGGGACCGAGTGTGGGCTGGGCGTATCTGGTCTCAGTGATCGATTGCTGCACCCGGGAGATCATCGGCTGGGACTTGAGTCTGCGCTGCCGTACCGAAGAAGCTCTGGCGGCGCTCAACCGCGCCGTGCTGGAGGTTTTGCCGTTCGGTTCTCGTGGAACGGGTTTGACTTTAACGACCGACAACGGCACCCAGTTTACGTCGGCCCGTTATATCGAAACGCTGAATCGGCTGGGCATCACGCACCGGCGCACGGCCTACAACCATCCCGAGGGCAACAGCTACATCGAACGGTTCCATCGCAGCTTGAAAGAAGAGGAGGTCTGGCTCAACGAATACCAGAACTTCGGCCAAGCCGAGCAGAGCATCGCAAGCTGGATCGAGGAGTACAATCACGACCGTCCGCATCGCGGACTCCGGGGCAGAACCCCGCACGAATCCCGTGCTCAGTTCTCTGCCCAAACCCTCACTTTAAACACGGCCCCATGTGTCTAGTTTTGAAGGGTGCACTACATACTAGAAGCGCACGCCCGCAGGAATCTGTTAGCCGGTTTGCTGACGGCTTTGTTGATTGCGGTGTTCCTTGTATCAGGATATGCAATTTACTTGAATGGCATCCAAGTTCAGCGAGATGCCGCGTTCTTGGGTTTATCCGTGACGGGCACTAATCAAGCCGATGCCACAGTACCGCTATTTGCGAGATTCTCTATAGTGAATAACAGCAATGTAAAAATGCCGCGTACAAGGGTGAGGTGTGCGATTAACGATGTTGATTTTCCGGGAATAAAACTAGCCCGTAATTCAATTGAGATTGTCCATCCTCAGGAATACAACTCACCGTTAGATGCAGGCGGCGACGGAGAAACGTATGATTGCCCATTTGACAGTCAAATGAATAACGGTGCAGTAGTTCATCCCGTTTGTGCAGACGTTACCATGTATGTTGAATACGCCCTTCCTTTTGAGCCAAGGGGTTATCCAGAATCCAAATCGGTCAGACTTGTCACCCACAAGGAGAGTGACGGATTTCGATGGTATCCACAGAACCACAACATACCTTGGGGTCAGTGTACTGGGGTAGAGTTACGCAGCCCTAACTAGCTCTTTGTATTCGAGGTTGTCCAAATGAATGAGCTATCAAATGCGAGACATGGCAGCCCCGCGCTGCTGTTTGTCATGTTCCTTGGGGTCAGGGAAATAGATGTCCCGTTGACGGGCGTCGCGATGTTCTCGCTTGTCACGACGCAACGCAAACACGGCGAGGCCAACAGCCACGCCAGCAGCCACGAGCAATTGCAATGCTTGAGTCATGCTCGTCTCCTCTCTACTATGATGCCGCAAAACAGGAATACGACTCCGACGAGCATTACACCCAAGAAGGTATACCAATTGGGGTGGGAAGGCTCAAAAAGCTCGTACAGGGGACCAAAGACGATAATGAGCGTTCCTGCTTCACGGAGTGCGTCTCCAATCATTTCAGCCGTGAATTTGTTATTTGGCAAGGTTACCTCAGTGCACCGGGAAGAAAGTCTCTACCTAAGCAGCCTTGGTCAATTCTTTGTATTCAAGATTGTCGGACGCCAACAGACGGAGCATCGTATCACGAAACAGGAACGGGTTCTTGCGATTGTTGAATCGCCACGTCATCTCGTCCAGATACGCGGGGAGATGCTTCGCGGAAACACGGTGCCATGTGCCCACAATGCCCCTCTTGAGCAGAGAGAAGGCCGACTCGACGGTATTGGTATGAATGTCCCCGTTAACGTACCTGTGGCTCTTGTGTTCGATTGTCCTGTGCTTGGACGCGGGGAATCCGGCTCTCTTGAGGGCCGAAGGATAGGTGGAGAATTCATCGGTCATAATCACGTCAACGTTGCCGCTCACGTTCTCGGAGATGTACTTCGCCAATGTTCCCGACTTGGCGTCCTCAGCATGGAAGAAGCGGAGTGCTCCACCACGTTGCCGGATTCCGATGACTACTTCCTTGGCTCTCTTGCCAGCGTAGACTCCGTAGCCGATCTTCTTCCCGCCGACGTAGGTTTCGTCCACTTCAACGGTGCCCTTGAGTTTCGGGTCTGTGGCTTGCTCGACCGCGTGCCGGATGCGATGGAACAGATACCATGCCGTCCGGTAATTGATCTTGAGCATACGGGCAAGCTGATTCGCGCTCATGCCCTTACGCGACTGACAGAGCAGATAGGTTGCAAGGAACCATTTGGTGAGCGGAAGATGGGTATCATGGAACACAGTGCCAGCAGTTACGGAGAACTGGTAGCGGCATGAATCGCAATCGTATTGGTCACGTTTCAGGATGGACGAGACGCGCAACCCTTGGCACTTGGGGCATTGGACGCCATCGCGCCAGCGCAGTTTCTCAAGGTAGTTGCGGCAGGACTGGTCATTCCCGAAGCGGTCAACGAGTTCACAGAGGTCAATTGCTTCTTTCATAAGGTCACCTATGCCAAAGAAATCAAAGAAACATCCGATGGAGATGACAGACGACGAAGCCCTGAATCACATCTTCCATCCCAAGATAGCGAAGGCAGTCCGCAAGCACTTGAAGGGCCAAACGAAACAAAACCCGAAACGGAAGCGTAAGACCTAATCACACTATGAATAGTACCAGACAGGCGTTCTTGTGTCAAGTACATAATCGTCGAAATAAAACCCTCTGTTGGTAGAACGCCAACCCGACTATTGCTTTGACGCTTGTAAACTGTGCAGCACACAACCTGTTGACATGTGCTCCACGTGCAAGCACGCTACAAACATGTCAAAGATGTGCCCGCGCGATTTGCCTTATCCGCGTTGATCCGTGTAAATCCGTGGCGAGGTTTTCCTAGTCGTACTTCTCGTACAAAATCGACTTCCGGTCCCAGCCCAGCGATTTCAGCAGCTCGCGGTTGGCTTTGACCATCTTGTCGAGGCCACAGATGTAGGCATGCATGTCGGCGCGGCCGCGGGTGATGGCGGGGATGTGCTCCTGCACATATCCACGCAGGCCAGTCCAACTTTCCCTTCCGCGGCTCAGCGTCGGCTGGTAGTGAAAGTTGGAATGTTCGGCGGCCAAACGAAGGAATTCAGCGTGGTAGTAAATGTCTTTCTCAGTGCGATTGCCGAAGACCAGCGAGAGCTGCTTGCCTAGGTGACGAGACTCGTCAGCCAGCAGCCAGTGCAGCATCGATCGAAACGGCGCAATGCCGGTGCCGGTCGCGATGAAGATGGTATCGCGCATCGGCGGACGCAAGATGAAATCCCCGAAGGGGCCCTGGCAGGCGATTTCGTCGCCCGCTTTCATGTCGCAAAGGAAGTTCGACATGTAGCCGTCCTGCACGCGGTTGAGGCAGAGGGCGAAGCAGTTGTCGTCCCCGGGCGGCGAAGCAATGGAGTAAGCGCGGGTGATTTCTTCGCCGTTTGGTTCATTCGTCTTGAACGAGAGCCATTGTCCGGCGACGAAGCCGAGGCGGGGAACGGCCTTCATTTCGAATTCGAGGTGGTGGGTGAGTTCGGATAGCGCTGTTGAGCGGATTAGGCGAGCGGCGAAGGTTTGGAAGGGCGCCATCAGTTACCTAGATGACGCACAACGCCATTTCGATCTTCTGTTCGCCCACAAACGGCTGAATGCTGAGTGCTGGCGGCTAAATGCTAAGTGCCAAGGGCTAAATGCCAAGTGCTAAATGCCGAACTTCTACTCCACCGTCACCGACTTGGCCAGATTCCGCGGCTGATCCACGTCGCAGCCGCGGCGGACGGCGATGTGGTATGCCAGCAACTGCAGCGGGACTATTTCCAGGATGGGGGCCAGTTCTTCCGGCGCCGGAGGAATGTAGAGCACGTGGTCGGCGGCGTCTTTGATTTCTTCGTCGCCCTCAGTAGCCAGAGCGATGACCACCCCGGAGCGCGCTTTGACTTCCTTCAAGTTCGAAATCGTCTTGTCGTAGCGGATGCGCGAGAGTTCGTCGTTGGCATCGCGGGTGGCAAGAATCACAACTGGTAGATTCTCGTCGATGAGCGCATTGGGGCCGTGTTTCATTTCGCCGGCGGGATAGCCTTCGGCGTGGATGTAGGAAATTTCCTTGAGTTTGAGCGCGCCCTCGAGGGCGATGGGATAGTGGATGCCGCGGCCAAGAAACAGGAAATCCTGCGCACGGACATAGAGTTTGGCGAGGGCTTCGCATTCTTCATCGCGGGTGAGCAGATGCTCAAGTTTGGCGGGCAGACGCAGGAGTTCTGTGATGGCGGTCTTGGCTTGTTCCGCACTCATTTCCCCGCGGGTTTGCGCCACATAGAGAGCGAACAGATAAAGCGCGGTGAGTTGGGCGGTGAAGGCCTTGGTTGAGGCCACGCCGATCTCCGGGCCGGCATGGGTATAAATCGTGCCGGCGGCCTCGCGCGTGATCATAGAGCCGACCACATTGCAGATGGCGAGCGTTTTCGAACCTTTGGATTTGGCTTCGCGCTGGGCGGCAATGGTGTCGGCGGTCTCGCCGGATTGCGAAATCAGCATGGTCAGCGTGTCCGGCGGAATGATGGGATCACGATAGCGCCATTCGCTGGCGTAATCGACCTCCACCGGGATCCGCGCCAGGCGCTCGATTATGAACTTCCCGGCTTGGGCGGCGTGCCAACTGGTGCCACAAGCGGCAATGTTGATCTTCTTGGCGGCTTTGAACTCGGCTTCCGTCACCTGCATTTCATCCAGAAAGATATGGCCGGTTTCCTGCGAAATGCGTCCCAGCGTGGTATCGCGGACAGCGCGCGGCTGCTCGTAGATTTCCTTGAGCATGAAGTGCTTGAACCCGCCTTTTTCGGCGGCAATCGGATCCCAGGTTACGTGCTGGACTTGCGGGGTTCGGGGGTTGCCAAGGAAGTCGGTGAGCTTCACGCCCTGCGGGGTGATGGTGGCGAGGTCGCCATCGGAAAGAAAGAAAAGATCGCGAGTGTGATAGAGGATGGCGGGGACATCGGAAGCGATGAAGTATTCGTCCTTGCCCAGGCCGATGACGGCAGGCGGGCCGTTGCGGGCGGCGACGATCTTGTCGGGAGCATCGGCCGAGAGCACGCCCAGAGCGAAGACGCCGGTGAGTTCGCCGACCGTCTTGCGCACGGCTTCTTCGAGTGAGGGCCGGTGGCCGTTGCCAGTTTTGAAGTAATACTTCTCCACCAGGTGAGCAATGACTTCGGTGTCGGTTTCGGTAGTGAAGCGGTGACCTTCTTCGATCAGCTTCTTTTTTAAGCTGACGTAGTTCTCGATGATGCCGTTGTGTACGACCACCAGCTTGCCAGTGCAGTCGCGGTGAGGGTGGGCATTTTCCTCAGTGGGGCGTCCATGCGTGGCCCAGCGAGTATGGCCGATGCCGTAGGTGCCGTCGAGCGGCTTGAGGCGGATGACCTCTTCGAGATTACGCAGCTTGCCTTCGGCGCGGCGCACTTGCAGGCCTTCACCATTTCCGCAGACGGCGATGCCGGCAGAATCGTAGCCGCGATACTCCAATCGCCTGAGTCCCTCAATAATGACGGGGACGACGTGCTTCTTACCGACGTAACCTACGATTCCGCACATAGTTCTTAGCTCCGCTTTCGGCGGGGAACCGAATCAAGTTTTCCGCTAGGACCACTTTTCCCAGACTACGGTACCCGAGGCCATTCGGGGCATGAAAGATTTTTATAGGTCGCAGAAACGCCTCTTATTCCGCAACCGGCATCGTGCCCTGTTTCGCGCGATAACCTTAATCTTCGAGGGAGTAACGAAATTCTTCGATCACCGGGTTGGTGAGGACCTCGCGGGCGATGCGTGCGACTTCCGCGTCCGCTTCGGTCCGGCTGAGTCCGCCGTCGAGCGTTAACTCGAAATATTTTCCCTGGCGGACTTCATCCAACCCCTTAAATCCCATCTTCTTAAGGGCGCCGTGAATAGTCTTGCCCTGGGGATCCAGGACGCTCTTCTTCAATGAAACGTACACGTAGGCTTTCATGGGGGATAAGGTCATTATACGACAGGACTGAGGCAAAACAGGGCGCACGACAGACTTAGCCCAGTCGCGCAAGTTGCGCGTCGAGATCCGCCAGAGCAGCTTCCAACATTTGGCGGTGGTGGGGGTTTTGGGCCGCTTCCAACTGCTGCATCACTCGGGCGCGAGAGAGGAGAAGCCCTTGGCGTTGCCGCTGGCGGGCAAGTTGGTCCGGAGTGGGGCTGGGACCGGACTTGGTTAGGGAAGAGGTGGCTTGGGATTGCTGTTCCTCGACCGACTTGCTTTCCCAGCCGCGGGCCATGGAGAGAGTATATTCCAGTGACCGCAATTCTTCCGGCCCGTGGCCCAGGCCGGCCCCGTCAGCGGCGGGCTGACTTGGTTGCCGTCGCCTCAAAGGCCAAGACGTCTTGCGCCGCTTTAAGCAGTGCCTGAACGGACGCGTCGTCGAGGGGAGCAAACACAGTGCGATAAAACTTTGCTTTGGCGGCCAGCACGCGGCGAGCGACAGTCTTTCCCTTGGTAGTCAGGCGCACGAACTGTTCCCGCCGATTTTCCGGATTTCGGACACGCCGGACGTGGCCGCTCTTCTCCATACGGTCGAGCAGCAGCACCAGAACGTTTTCATTCAGTGCGAGGTGCTTCGCGATTTGTTTCTGAGTTAGCGGCTTTCCGTTACGGGCGGCGAGTAATATCCAAATTTCTCTTGCGCTTAGGCTGAACTGCCGCGCAGCTTGTTTGGCCACGCGTTGGCTGATGATGAGGGTGCACTTGGTTAACTGCAAGAAGCCGGCGACGGCTAACGCCGACTCGAGGTCCTTTTCTGCAGGGTCTGATCCAGGCATTTTTGGGAGTGCCGATATTTCGGCACATCACCTTAACATATAGGAACGTAAGATGTTAATAGCAAATTCGACCAGGGATGTACGGAGCGATTCTCATGCCGGATGATTATATGCAGAAGGGACTATTATTTTAGTAGGCCGTCAGTTTGCACGGAGCTGGAAGACTGACCGTCGTTACAAAAACGTTCGACCAAACAAAAAACATCTTGTACCACACACAGTCAGGGTTAATATAGCGACGCTTGGAGTTGAACGGGTCGTTGTTGCGGCAAGGTTCGGAGAGGGGGACGGACCTTCGGACTTGCGCGAATGCCCATCACTGCAACTTCGAAGACATACCGTCGGTTCTGCCACACTCCCGTAGGCACGGGGGATGTTGTCATGCATCTGCCCCGCCTCCCACGGCGGATTCCCTGGCTCTCTCAAAGACCGGATGCGCCGAGTATATTAACGGCCGCCAGTCCTTGGTTGCGCAATTTCCGCAACCAAGGACTGGTACCGAAGGTCGCAGCCTCTTCCAGACCTGTGCAGCGGTAGTCGATCGTCTTCAGGTGGCACGGCCGGTGGCAGTAGTCGCCTCAGTGTTCCTCGCTGTCCTCGGTCTGGAGCGAAAAATTCCCAGCCAGAACCGAATCGTTGTGGTCAAGGCTTTTTCCATGAGACTGCCGGAGGCGCAGCAGCCAAGCAACTCATCGCCAGGAGGTTGTATGTCAACGCCGGCAATCAATTCTGAACGGTTTGAACCGCGACAATTCCCCAAGCGTCAACTGATGTACGGGATGGTCGCACTGTTGGCGATGGTAGTAGGTCCCTTTCTAATCTGGCCGGCACTTGGATATCGGGTTCTGGCGTCGAATTTCTTGCCGCATCTGTATTGTTACCTTGGCAAACCTGGATTGCTGTGGGCTCACGTGATTGCCGATTCCCTCATTGGTTTGTCCTACCTCACGATCTCCGGAACGCTAGCTTACCTGGTTCATAAAGGACGCCGCGACATACCTTTTCACTGGATGCTCTTGGCATTTGGGGCGTTCATAGCTGCTTGTGGTGGCACGCACTTCATGGAGGTGGTTACGGTCTGGGTTCCGGTTTACGTGCTTTCAGCAAGCCTTAAGGGGGTCACGGCCTTGGTATCCATTCTGGCGGCAGTGATGCTTCCTTTCACCGTTCCGCAAGTCCTCTCACTGGTTCGAACCGCGAAGGCTTCGGGAGCAGCGGACAGCCGGTTCCGAAGGTTGCTAGAGGCGGCGCCGGACGCGATGGTGGTGGTGAATCGAGAGGGCAAGATTGTACACGTCAATGCCCAAGTGGAAAGGTTGTTTGGCTATAAGCGGGAGGAGTTGCTGGGACAGGACATTGAGGTGCTGCTGCCAGGGCGCTTCCGCGCCCAACACCGTGGCCACCGAACGGATTTCGTCGCCGAGCCTCGAGTGCGGCCCATGGGGGCCGGTCTGGACCTGTACGGCTTGCACAAGGAAGGGCGCGAGTTTCCGGTAGAGATCAGCCTGAGCCCGCTGGAGACCGAGGAAGGCGTGCTGGTATCGAGCGCGATCCGCGACATCAGCGAACGCAGACGAGCCGAGCAGGCACTGCGGGAATCGCAGGCCGAGTTGACTCGCATGATTCGAATCGCGACGATGGGCGAGTTGACGGCCTCCATCGCCCATGAGATCAACCAACCTCTCACCGCAGTCGCGACTGGTGCAAGCGCCGCGTTACACTGGCTGGCTTTGCAGCCCCCCAATCTGGACGAGGCGCGGGAAGCCGTGGCGACGGTGGTGCAGGAGGCAAATCGCACCGGCGCTGTGATCGGAAGAATTAGAGCGCTACTGCAGCGGGCGCCCACGCAAATCAAACCGCTTGACATGAACGAAATCATCCGAGAGGCGCTGGCGCTTACGGACAGCGAAATCCTGAAAGGCCGAGTCACTGTCCATACTGAGCTTGCTTCCGATCTTCCCCTGGTGCTCGGCGATCGCGTCCAGTTGCAGCAGGTCATGCTGAACCTGATCATGAATGGCATTGAAGCGATGAGCGTGATTACCGGCCGGCCGCGGACTCTGCTCATCAAGTCCGCAACCCACCGCGATGGGGTGTTGATTCAGGTCCACGATTCTGGAAAAGGTCTCGATCCCCAGCAAGCGGACCGCATCTTTGAATCGTTCTTCACCACCAAGCCCGAGGGGATTGGAATGGGACTGTCGATCGGCCGTTCCATTGTGGAGGCCCATGGCGGTCGTCTGTGGGCCATGCCCGGAGCTGGGCAGGGAGCAACTTTTGAATTTACCTTGCCAAAGGCGGAGGACGTAAATGGCCGAGTCGCATAGCACGGTGTACGTCATCGATGACGATGCATCCGTGCGCAACGCACTTCGCAGCCTGATCCGCTCCGTAGGCTTAGAGGCCGAGATATTCGGGACGCCCCGCGAGTTTCTGCAAGGGCGGCGGCGGGCTGCGCCCAGTTGCCTGGTTCTCGATGTCAGGTTGCCGGGAAGGAGCGGCCTCGACTTCCAGCGGCAGTTGGCGGAGGCCAACATCCACATCCCGATCATCTTTATCACGGCCCACGGCGACATTCCGATGTCGGTTCGGGCGATGAAGGCGGGAGCGGTCGAGTTTTTGACCAAGCCGTTCCGCGATCAGGATCTACTGGATGCGATCCAGGTGGCGTTGGAGCGGGACCGGGCGAGACGCCAGCAGGAAACAGAGGTTGCGGCGCTACGGGGACGGTTCGAATCGCTGACGGCTCGGGAGCGAGAAGTGCTGCCCTTGGTGGTTTCCGGTTTGCTTAATAAGCAAATCGCGGCCGAAATTGGCACCAGCGAGACAACGGTCAAGGTCCATCGCAGCCAACTTATGCGTAAGATGGCCGCCGACTCGGTGGCGGACCTGGTGAGGATGGCTGAGAAAATGGGAATCCCTCTAAAGTCGCCTAACCTTTCCTAAATACCCCTTTACTAAGGTAAGTCCGATCTTTACCAAGGTACAGCAGAACACCAGCGAATCTGCTTGCGAGGTAACTCACTAGGTGTCATTATCTGGATATTCTCTGGTCGAACTGCACGGGGAAGGTTTGCACGAGGGGGGCAGTGTGGTCTCGCGCAAATGGTTCCTGCTGGCCACTTCGTTTCGTGCACCCATCTCTGGCGCGGAAGAATGAGTCCGCCGCCTGCGGGGTGTGTGTGTGTTCCTCTCGCCCCGCCTGAACCATGGGTTGGGTCTCACCGGATCAACTTCCCTGATATTGGGTTGACCAGGCCTCCGCCTGGTCAAAGTAACGCCTAGCACCGGGCGGTCGAAGCTTCCCCAAATAACAGCGGAATTTGTGGAGCCCTAATGCAGTTCGATGAGGTAATCGCGAAGTCGGAAAACGGCAAAGAATGTTCCGAGCCTGCGGGTGCGCCGGAAACACAGAATAACTGGGCCAGTTTTTTCGATGCGCCCAACGTGGGGTTTGTAATCTGCGATGAAAATCTCCGTTACGTAAAGGTGAATGATGCGTTAGCACGGATGAATGGAATTCCACCCGATGCGCATCTAGGCAAGACCGTCTATGACGTGTTGGGCGAAGCTGCGGCCGCAGTGGAACCGGCCTACCATCAGGTATTCGCCACCGGGGAGCCGGTGTCAAATGTGGAGGTGGTGGCGAAGTTGCCCACGCGGGCGGAACCGGGCCACTGGATCGGGAACCTTTTCCCAGTCAAGGACGGTGAAGGACGGGTGCGGCAGGTGGGTGCGGTCGTGGTGGAGGTCCCGGAAACCATAAAGCGAGAGGAGGGGTCCGCAAGCCCAGGCCCGGCGTCAGATGCAGCGACTGGAAGCCCTGGCGGAGTTTGGTACGCTGCTGACCTCGAAGTTGTGCGACCAGGAGTTGTTTCTGGCCATCTCGGATTTCCTCCGGAAGACGGTTCGGCCAGATTTTGCCGGCATTGCCCTCTACGATGAGAGCATAAGTCAGAGGCGGGTTTACGCGCTGGATTTCGAAATCGCCCAGCGAGTCGTGGGCTCCGAAGTCAGGGTAGCAGTGACTGAAGAGGCCTGGGGTTCCGCGTTTCTGAACGCTGACACGATTGTCTACGATCGCGAAAGACTGTCCGCCAGTCAGTCCTCCTACCTCATGCAGTTGCTGCAAGCGGGCATCCAGTCCCTGGGTTGCTTTCCGCTCACAACTCCCAAGGGCACGCTGGGAACGTTCAATTTGGGATGGAGGCAACCCAGCGAGTTTCTGGCGGAGGAAATCGCGTTCTTGAAACATTTCGCTTCCCGGATCGCCAGTGTGTTGGACAGCGTCGGAGCTTATCGGGAGATTGCCCGACTGTCGGACAAGCTGCGCGGAAAGAAGGTCAGCCTGGAGAGCGAGATCCAATCTACGCAGAATTTTGAGGAGGTCATCGGGGACAGCCCGGCGCTGAAACGGGTTCTGGCGCAGGTGCAGACGGTCGCCCCCAGCGATGCCACGGTGCTCATCCTTGGTGAGACCGGCACCGGGAAGGAACTCATCGCGCGAGGTATTCACCGAATGAGTGCAAGAAAGGGCGCCCCCTTTATTAAGCTGAATTGTGCAGCGATTCCCACCGGCCTGCTGGAGAGCGAATTGTTTGGACACGAAAAAGGAGCTTTTACGGGAGCGGTCCGGCAGAAGATCGGGCGGGTGGAACTAGCCGATGGCGGGACGTTATTTCTGGACGAGGTGGGAGAGATTCCGCTGGAACTGCAACCCAAGCTTCTGCGGGTGCTGGAGGACCAGGAGTTTGAACACTTGGGAGGTACGCGCACCATCAAGGTAAACGTCCGCTTATTGGCCGCGACCAATCGTGAACTTGCGCAAAGCGTAGCGACCCGGGAATTTCGCAGTGATCTTTACTACCGGCTGAATGTATTTCCCATCCACCTGCCGGCGCTGCGGGAGCGGGATAAGGACATCGCGCTGCTGGTGCGCTATTTTGTACAGAAGTTTGCCCGCAGTATGAACAAGAAGATTGAGAATATCCCGGTGGAGGCGATGAATGCACTTGCGAACTGGCATTGGCCGGGCAACGTGCGAGAGTTGGAAAACTTCATCGAACGATCCGTGATCCTATCGGAAGGAACCACGCTGGGTGCGCCGCTGGCGGAGTTGCTGCCCCACGCCCTGCCCCGCTCCAATGTGACGTTAGAGGACATGGAGCGCGAGCACATTCTGCATGTGTTGCGCGAGACCGGAGGAGTCATCGCCGGAGTGCGTGGGGCAGCTGCGCGATTGGGGATGAAGCGAACCACGCTTCAGTCCAGAATGCAGAAGCTGGGGATCACTCGTGAGGAATATCAGAATTGAGGAGTCTTGGGTTTGGGGCAGCCGTTCTCCCGCCTCCGAACTGCCGTGACTTCGGCATGGTGCCGGACGGTCGTCAGCCACAGCCCTCGCAAGGGGGCTTTCCGTGGTACGCACGACGCAGCAAGGTTGGTTTCTTGGGACTTAGCGTGAGGTTCCAGTTTGGCACTGTGGGTGCCAGTGAAATTCATCCATCCGGGAAGAAATACGCGGCACGCAGGACACGTGCAGGTGTGTCTGGCAGCGACGATGTCAGATGGTCCGGGCTCGAACCGGGTGTACCCGGGGAGGGAAAGATGTATATGTCGCAAGGAAATCAGGCGGAGAGTCAGGGTGTTGGCGATTTTCAGGCAGTGGCGCCGTGGCCAGCCTTGCCGCTGACGGAGCGGGGCTGCAAGGGCACGGCAAACGGTGGTTACCGCTTGCACCAGGATGCACCGGCGGATCCGCTGTACCTGATGGGTTGCGGTTTGAGGTGGCATCGGGAAAGAGACGCGCCGGCGGGGTGGGAGTTGATTCAATTCTTACGCTCGACGGACCACAACGCCCGGGCGTTGGCCGCGGATTTACTGGCAAAGACCAAGCACACGCGCCTGTTGGTACGGCAGTTACGTCGCGCCAAGGCCAAGCTGAATCAGATGAGCACAAACTATGCTCCTGTATTCGAGGGGAGCGAATTCAAGAAAGCGGCGGAAATGAACACTCCGTACGGATTGGAAATCATCGAGAGTTGCCTGACCTGCAAATTGCGAAGGGACAACTGGTTTTGCGGCCTTTCTCGTGACAGGCTAAAATCACTGGCCGAAGCCAGTCACCTGACCACGTTTCCGGGGGGAGCGCTGTTATTCGTGGAAGGGCAAATCCCGCGAGGCGCCTACGTGCTGTGTTCAGGAAAAGTGAAACTTTCCACGACTTCCCGCGATGGCAAAGTGCTGATCTTGAAGATTGCCGAAGCTGGCGAGGTATTGGGTCTGAGCGCGGTGATTTCAGGTCAGCCGTTTCAGCTGACTGCGGAAACCGCGGGGCCATGCCAGGTGAACTTCATCGAACGGGAAGCCCTGATCCAACGAATCGAAAAAAGCGGGGAATTGGGGCTGCGTGCGTCCCAAGCTCTGAGCCGGGAGTTTCAATCCGCCTATCAGGACATTCACGATCTGATCTTGGCGCGTTCGTCAGCCGGCAAACTGGCGAAGCTGTTGTTGTCCGGGGCGCCCGGCCGAGAGAAGCCGGAGTCCAACGAAATTCGTATTCGTCCCACCCTGACCCACGAAGAGATGGCACAGATGATCGGCTCATCACGCGAAACTGTGACCCGGCTGCTGGGCGACTTGAAAAAGAAGGAACTGATCCGGCTTGAGGGCTCAACGCTGATCATCCGCAATCGCACGGCGCTGGAAGCTTTGGCGGCATAGCTGATGCAGGTGTCCCTGGAAGTGCGGCCCGGGGCTGATCGACATGCTTTCCAATAAAAAGCCCGCTCCTTTTGGGAGCGGGCTTGCGAGTTTGGCGGCGCACCATCAACCGTGCACAGGTCCGCGCGGTAGCTTATTGATCATCATCCACGGCAATACCGTTGCCCGCCTTCGGACTACCCCAGCCGGTCGCCAAATCATAGCCGGTGGTTGCCGAATAGCCATTGCTGCCGCTGACGATGTCGTTGAAAAGCTTGTCATACGACGTGCCCAAGCCATACGCATAAATAGCCGGATTGATGAAGCCAGCCGGTTTCTTGCCCTTAGCGACCCGTTGTTGGTTGATGAGAGCCAGGTAGCCGGCCCACATGGGCGCCGCAAAACTGGTCCCACCATACAGGTTGGCAGTGCAGGTTTTTTGCTCGGAACAGACGTAAAAGGTCCAATTCGAGTTGGCCGACACGTCCGGGCCGTTGCGATAGGTTGTGGAACACGCCGAGCAGCCGCTGGCGGTTTTCTTCTGCCAGGCGGGAATAGCAAACTTGTCCGGCGAAATGCCGCCGCCACCGTCGGGCCAAACGGTTTCCGATTTCCAGGTACCGCCCGGGCTGTTTGTCTCCAAGTCCGTTCCGCCGACGGAGGTGACATACACATCATCCGCCGGGAAAATCTCGGAACCTGAGGTCCAGGCACGACTGTCACCGGCTGCTTGAAACAAATTCTGCCCTTGCGCCGCGAACTCCTTGAAGTACGGGTTGTCGGTGTTGGGGTCCGCCGGGGACCAGGTCCACGAAGAGCTCAGTTGCGCGTTAAGCGGCTTGGCCGTGGCCATTGCGTTAAAAATGGCGGTATCGCTAGATCCCACATACATCACCAGGCCAGCCATGCCCGGTGCCATGCCGAGCGCCTGAGTCATGTCGATGGTCGGTTCGGTGTCGTCACAGGGATAGACGCAGGTCGTGGGAGTCCCGTCGGTGGACAGCAGAGTGATGGGGACATTGTTGGTTTGATTCGCGTTTTTGTAGTAGGTGTTCAGGTCGGCCAAGTCGGTACCCTCATACTCCAGCAAGCCGAGCGACTGGCCGGCGCCGGTGAGAGTTGTTTCCCCGTAGTATGCCGCCCGCATGTCGCTTCCACAAAAAGACCCCGAAGGGCAGGAGCCAATCTGGGCGTTGGACCTCACCCTGAGGTCTCTATGCACGAACAAGGGGCGCGGTATCGAATAGTTGTCCAGGCCTGAGATGTGCCATAGCTGGACCGCCAGGTCGGGCGTAGGCTCCCGGTCGGGAGCGTAGAAGTTGCGGTTTTCGGTGGGGTGCTGGTAAACGCCCATGATCACATGGAAGGTTTGCTCAATGCTGGCTACCGACCCCTTAAGGTTCACGTTCATGCGATTGCGGGACGTGCCCACTACCGTAAAACCGTTGGCTTCCGCGAAACGAATCACGGCGTCATAATCTTCCTGACTAGGGCCGAACTGCGCGGTGAACTCTTCCACCGTGAGGAACTGACGGTACGAAGGGCTGGAAGGATCGTAGAGTTCCGCCAAAAAATTATCTAAGGCTACGTGGTTGCGAAGCGGCAGAACCAGGACAAGACGCAGGGTCTGGGTGGCCGGGAGAAGCCCGACGTACCGCGCTTGCCCGTTGAGAGTCACTTCCCGCACATGACGCGTCAATGGGGGCAGTGACTCCGCCTGGCAAACGATACTTACGACCGACACCAGCGTGACGATGGCCAGGAAGGACGCACTTAATTTTCGAATCATGATTTCTCCTTTTGTCCGCTACGCGGAATTTGGGCTTTCCTCCAGATAAACTGTACGTGCCGTCTCCGCGAGGTCGATTTCGCAGAGACAAGAACGACTCTAGGGCATCATCGCCCGACACAATTCAACGATGACGGCCGAAATGGTCGCCGTGGCGGCTAACGTAGCTGGCCGGGCGACTACTTGTCAGTGATCTGTGCTACAGACGAATGTGAGCATTGAGCAGTCGCCGGCAATCACAACTTGAGAGTGAGATGAGCATCATGGACAAAATCGCGTTGATAGCCCACCCTTTGCGGCAGGCTCAAAGTAAAGATGAGAAAACGCCTCAGGGAGCCGCATTGGACTTTAGTAGAACGGCTTCTCCTGCGGCGCTTCCAATCATCTAAAAATGGAACCCGATCTCCGCGGTTAGCGCGCGCGGGGTTACGTAGTGGGTTCCGCTGAACGTGGACAGGAAGTTGTAGAGCGCGAACTTGTTGGTGAGATTGACGGCCGTCAAGCGCGCACTCCATTTGTAGCGATCGCCGTGGAAAAGATTGTCGTGGCCCAGAGAGAGATCGAAGAGGTTCCGAGAGGCGATGCGCGGCGGATTGTGGTCGTCGTTCTCCAATCCATTCCCCGGCACCTGGATAAGACTCGATCCGAGCGGCGCCGGGCAGGGGGATGGGAGCGGACGGGTCGGGGTCGCATGTACTCCGTTACAGGTAAACCCGGCCTCAAACTCCTGATCGGCGGTCAGGGGATTTCCGAAAACATCCTGTAAGAACACGGCTGGCGACCCGGTTGGGACGGACTGTGGGCAATCATTCGCCGGACCCAGGCCGTAGCAGGGCGCGTTGCCGGCTACCAGACCGCTGTCGTACCGCCAATTGAAGCCCATCCACGGACCGCGTTTCCAGGGTTGATATTGCAGGTGCGTTGTCTGATTGAATTTCTCATCGTGGTCGATGCGGAAGGGAAGTCCGGCGCTGGTTGAAACGGTTGCACCCGCTCCACCGATCTGTGGCTGAAAGAAGCGCGCCGCCACGCTGGAGAACACCATCAACGCCGAGAAGCCATGGAGATCCGGCACGCTTACCCGGCCTGCGTATCCCGGGATCTTAGAGTTGTGCCATTCGATGGGAAACGTAATAGGGGTATTGCCGAGCACACTGAAGTCGTAACCGTTATGCGTGTATTTTGAAATCCACTCACCGGAGAAGACCAGGTACTTACCGAAGGCCTGCTCGATTCCAGCATGGAATTCATTGCGGAATCCGGGACTCAGCGGGGTCAGCGCGGTGGAGGAACAGAGAAGCAGAGGATTTAGCACAGGATTGGCGCATCCGATGCTGGAAAGTATCAGGTTCTCGTTGAACGGAGACTCCAGCGTGCGCGCGTAGGAAACGCGCAGAATGGTGTTAGTTCTCTTGATGTTGTACGCGATTCCCACGCGAGGTTCAGCTTGCCGCGCGACGGTGAGGCCGTTGTAGAAATCGCCACGAATCCCGAGGTTCAAAGACCAGTTTCCTTTGGTGATGTTGTCGCGCACGTACAGAGCGAGTTCCTTAACGTCAGTGTGGCCATTAAATACAAAAGGGCTACCGCCCCGGGTCAAGTCATAGGGAGCGAGAACTGGGTTATAGAAAGGGTAAACAGCGCTTCCAGGCGCGTTCGGGTTGGAAGCATTGTTTTGCTCGAAGATGCCAGAATTGGTGGGGCAGTCCGCAGCCGTAAGTCCAGGCGCGGAAACAAAGGGGAATGGGTTCACCGTGGTGGTCCCCACGAAAGTTATGCAGGGTGCGTTGTAGGTTGGATCGACAATACCCACGGTGTCGTTCTCATTAAGGAAGGTTTGTTCATAGGTAATTCCCGCTTTGATTTGGTTAATTCCCTTGACATAGGAGAGATCGGAACGAAGGCCCGCGTTGGTGAGGGTCCGGTTCTGACCCACAGACTGTCTCTGAAGACTCGGTGGCCCCAGGTCGGCGAAAGGATTGCCGCTGGGGTAGTAGTTGTAATCGTCGTGGCGCACGAACGCGCCCAGCGTGAGCACGGCGTTGGTGTTCAACACGTGCGTCCACGAAGGAGCAATGTTGAACGTCCCAATCTTGGAGCGCTGGTCCGTTGGTCCGACGATATTTCCGTTCGGGTCTTTGCCGTTGAAGGCTGCCATTTGTGGTTCAACCCCGAATAGACCGCTCCACGGAGTAGCGTTTTCGGCGTCGAGCGAGTTCGGCGTTTGGAACCAGCTGCGGCTGTAGCCGACGTTGAGGTGAATCGAGTCTGAGGGTGTCAGTTGATAGTCCACACGGTCGAACAGGTTCTGTTCGTTGCCCTTGTCGTGCAGCACGGTGAATTCTGGTGGATCCAGAAAGCGGCCCGTATTCAAGCCGCCTATAGAGATGAAGTTGCCCCAGTTCTTGCCGCCGTAAGCAAGATCGGCTGACACGTTCGATGTTCCGAACGACCCATAGGAAGTGGTGATGCTGCCGTGGGGGGTGGTTACGCCCTGGCCGGAGCGAGTGGTGGCAACAATCACCACGCTGGTCTTGCCGCCGTATTCTGCGGGCGGCGCGCCGGAGATCACTTCCATGGACTCGATGGAATCGAGGGGAATCTGGTTGGAGAACACTTTGCTTTGCTGGTCGGTGATGGGCTGGCCGTCGACGGAGAAGGAATTCTCGGCGTGATCTCCCAAGCCGTGGAAGAGGCCATTGGAGTCGGCGGCGATGCCGGGAGTTGAGAGAGTTACCAGCGAACTTAATGACGACGAAGCGCTCTCCAAGGGGATCTTGTCGAACAAGGCCTTGTCGATGTCGGAGTGGAAGGTGGGATCGTTTTCCAGGAGGTCTCCTCCCGCTTCACTTTGGACGGTAACCGTTTCCGACGAAACACTTACACTGAGGTTGATGCTCAGATTCAAGGGAACGACTGATCGAACATCGATGTCTTGAGCAAAAGCGGTGAACCCCTGGGCAGTGACCGACATATGGTAGGGGTTGAAGGGGACGTTGGGGATGGTAAATCTGCCAGCGCTATCGGCCACGGTTTTTCGGTCAAAACCACTGACCGGGTTGTGGATCTCGACGGCGGCATTCGGAACCACGGCGCCGGAGGGGTCGAGGATGGTCCCGTTTACAGTGGTCGAACTTCCGCCCGATTGCGCATAAGAGTTGAGACTGAGTCCGAGATAGAAAGCAAGTATCAGAGTCGCGGGCAGCGACTTCGCATAAGAAGCCAGCATGATTCCTCCTGAAAGATCGAGAGAACAGGGTTAGAAAAGGAGCCTGGTTACACAGGTCCCGTATCGATCTGGGCAGACCCTAGACTGCCGGAGGCGGGCGAATGCGAAGGAAAAGGACAAAGCCGGAAGACCCGGAAACGGTCTCAGGCAGTACTGCTAAAACGGCTTGAGTTACGAGCGGAGCGGACTGGAATACGGAACTTCCGATGACGCCGGCGTGGGCAACCGAGCAGACAGAACACTCGTGGCTGGGGAGCTTGGAATTATCAGAATGGACGTGGACAGCCTGGGCAAAGCCGGCGAATGCCACCAACAAGACACAAGCCAGAGACAACAGCCTGAGAAAGGCGTTCTTGTTTGAGTTAGTCAAGCGCAATGCCCCAGAACACAGTTAAAGCACAAAATGTACACGCATGGCAAGTGACTTTTGCTGGTCGGATGCACTTTTGGGAGGCGGAGTTGTCTTTGGGAAAACGTCAAAGTCCGAAAAGTTCCCGCAGACGCTTAGTTTGGGCGCGGCTGACTGGAACCTCGGTCTGCTTCTTGTCATCCATGCGCAACTGGTAAGAACTCTTGAACCAGGGGACTACTTCCTTGATGCGGTTAATGTTTACCAGATAGGAGCGATGTGCGCGCCAGAAGAGAGTGGAGTCGAGGCTATCGAACAATTCTTCGAGGGTGCGGCAGTTGGATTGGCCCTCCATGCTGTTGGGACCGCTGGTCACGACTGTGATGATGCCGTCCTCGATAGAGGCGAAACAAACGTCTTTCTGATTTGCCAGGAACATGCGGCCAGCGGTTTTCAGCAGAATCTTCGAAGTCTGTGGTTTCTGCGACTCCAGCATCTTCACCAGAGTTTCCAGTTTGTCGGAGGCGGGAGTGGAGCCTCCCAGCTTGACGCGGGCCTTTTGCACGGATTGGGCGACCCGCTTCTTGTCGAAGGGTTTGAGCAGGTAATCCACCGCATTTACTTCAAATGCCTTCACAGCATATTGATCGAAGGCGGTGGCAAAGACGATCTGGGGCAGTGGCACCTTGCGGTCGAGCAGTTTCTTGATTACGCCGAAGCCGTCGAGGCCGGGCATCTGGACATCGAGGAAAACCAGGTCGGGATTGTGTTCGCGGATGAGATTAACGGCTTCCACACCGTTCTTTCCCTGGGCAACGACCTCAACATCGCCGACGTTTTTGAGGAGAAACGCGAGCTCGTCGCGGGCGAGCTGCTCATCGTCCACGATTACAGCTGACAATGACATACCTGTCCTCCAAGGAGCGCCCAGCTCTAAGTATACGGCGCGCCAGGTTCTATGCCCTAACGCCGCTTTAGTGGGGCTGCGTGTTAGGCATAGACATACCGGCCGGCAACTGGAATTTCTGATAATCGGAGGGAATTTCAAACAGGCTGGCCGGCTGCGAACCCTCTTTTATATTCTGCAACTCGCCGCTCCCACCTTTGTCGTTCTCCCACTTGATGGGGAAGGCGATCTTTTTATCGAACCAAACGCTGCCAGTCTCGCCCTTGGAGTTGGTGCCGGTGTACTTGACCGCGCTGCGGCCGTTGACGGAGTCGGAGCCGACTTTGTGGCAGGAGCCGCCCTGGTTGTAGGGTAACTTCAACCAGTCGCCGCAGGCATCGTCGATGTTGCGTGCGTGGTAAAAGCTCCAGAGCTGCTGACTGGCGGGGCCCTGGCCCTGGGGGGATTCCATGTACATTTTGCGCTCCGCCATGAGGATATCGCTGGTTCGGGTTGCCAGATTGGTGATGATGGCGCCGTTCATCCGGCCCTCTTGCAGGCCTTCGATACGCCATTTGTCTTTGGTGACGTAGATTTTAGCGTGGCTCTGGTTACCGCTATCTTTGTGGTTCACGATATCGGCGGAAAAGTCCTCCTGGGCGAACAGAGCGACGGGGAGAATGAAGGAAAGCACGAGCAGCAACAGGCGAGCGGATTTCATCATCAAAATCGAAGCCTCCTGGAATCGGCGACACGCTGGTGACCGGGACGGTCCGATCTACCGAGCCGGGCATGCCGTACAGGCAGGATACCAAAAATACGGCACGCCCTGGTCTCAACTGCAAAGTCTTGCGAAGCCGGCAACGAACGCGGTTCGAGTATGGTTCATGCTGGTGCGCTCCTTTTCGAAGTCGTTCGTCCAGATCAGTCCTACCGGCGAACTTCAGCCTGCGGGATGCCTGACCGAACTGCCTGGTCCGGCAAGGAAGTTCCGCAGTACGGGCAGTATGCGTCTCCGGGGCGGACCATGCGCTGGCATTGCGGACAGTTGGGGCTCAACTTGCAATTACACTGAGGACAGAAATTGAAACCGTGCTGCACCTTGTGTCCACACTGCGGGCAGTTGCCCACGACGGGCTGGCGGAGAATAAAGTACAGGATGAATCCGAGCCCGTTGGGCACCAGAATGGAGACTGCGGTCCAGAGGGCGCGGCTCATGCCTCGCCGTCCGGCGTCGCGATTTACGTAACCAATCAGCAGCAGGTAACAGGTCAGGATAAGGCCGACAAGCAGGCCCAGCAGGATCCGCCCCCAGGCAGGCGGAGCATCGGGCTGCCGCGCTATCACGACATTGAACACGAACTGCATACTGAGGAACCCAATCGCCGCCAGAATCCACGCCCAACGGGCGACGAGTTTGAAATCGCGGTTGACGTAGCCAATCATCAACATGTAAAAGGCAACGACCAAGCCGACGCTCAGACCGATCAGGGGTCGTGCCCAGGCGGGCGGAGCATCGGGCTGCCGCGCTACCACCACATTGAACACGTACTGCATGGTGAGGAAGCCGACCACGGCTAGAATCCAGGCCCATGCGGCGATGTGTCTGATCTCGGCTGCGAATCCAGTTGGTTTTTGATTTGTTACCTGCATACGGTCTCCAATTCTTATCTCAGTGGCGCCACCGGTTGGCGTCATCGGTCAGATGTGTGCCGCGAGCCAGGAAAAGCACGCTGGCCAGAAGCGCCGGGGCAACCACAAAAACGCCGAAACCGGTTTCCCATACCGGACTGGAAACTCCGGCCCAGCTTCCCAGCCAGGAAAAAATTCTCCACATAATGGGGAGAGTCACGGCGGCGGAAAACCCGATGCCCGCACAAGCAACTCCCACCATCCACAATCGCTCCTTGTGCTGACGGAGTAACTGGGCGTGCTGGCGGACACGGGCTTGCGTCCTCCGCACCAGCGCCGGGGTTGCCGCCATCGGCACCGAGCGCAGAGAGCGAATCACTCTGGCGGCGGCTTCGGCATATTCGCGGCAGGAGTCACACTCGCGCAGATGGGCTTGCAACTGCGATTGCTGGTTTTCGCTGAGACCGTCGATCCCAGTGAGGGCGATCCACTCTTGCGCTTGTTGATGAACGTCGCGCGTCATGCCTGGGCCCCTTTCAGCAGCGGCATAAGAAGATTCAAGCCGCGATAGAGACGCGACTTTATGGTTCCCAGCGGTGCGCCGGTGACAGCGGCGATTTCATCTAGAGTGAGCCCTTCCTGAAAGCGCAGGACGACCGCCTCACGGTATTCAGCCGCAATGCAAGTCAATGCAGCATTAATGCGCTCAGCATGCTCGTGCTGCGCGATGACTTCGAGGGCGGACGGGCGAATGTCGACGGGATCGAGTGGGGCGCGTTTTTCTTCTTCGTTATCGAGTAGCCCGTCGAGACTGACGGGATTTTTCTTTCGCATGGAATCGATGCACAGGTGCCGGGCCACGGAAAAAAGCCAGGTGCTGAATTCGTGCTTGCCGTCGTATTGATGGCCACGTTCGAGCACGCGAATCCAGGTTTCCTGGAAGAGGTCTTCGGCCAGTTCGCGGTGTCCGGTGAGGTAAGTCAGATAGCGCAGCAGGCGATGCTGATACTGCTCGATCAAACGGTCGAGCAGATCCGGATCGCGACGGCGAAGACCACGAGCGATGGCGCTGGTCTCGGACTCCATCCCATTCACGAAATATAAGGCTGCGGCGTTCATGCTACCGGATATACGGGGCAGGCGGGGGAAAAGATGCAGAAGGGGACGGGTGACGCTAACCTTCGCTTCTGCAATGATATAGGGGCTCTTGATCGCCTAAGTGGCACGGGATCGGACGGGTGATTCCGAAGGATGTATAGAAAAACGTTCTACGTCTAGCGGCTAATTTTGAAAACCACGCCTTCATTATGGGCGCCACCGTTGGTTGCTATGCCGTAAAGATTCCCGGACGAGTCCAGCGTTACCGGGGCGTTGGGCGCCCATCCATCCTGGCCGCCGGTAAAACTATGCAGGATGGTGAACTTTCCGGAAGGCTGCAGGACGAACACGGTTCCACATCCGTTTGGTGGACAGGCAGCTCCGCCGCCTCCAATGGTCGTTCCATAAAGATTACCAGCAGCGTCACGGGCCAAGCCTGCATAAGGGTCTTCGCCGGCCGCTCCCCCCGTAAACTCGTGCAATACGGTGAAATTCCCTGCGGTATCGAACTTAAAAACCGCGCCTAATATCCCAGTGTTGTACGGCCCTCCCTGGCTGGTGCCGTAGAGATTGCCGGCAGTGTCACGAACCAGATTTCCCGACGGCCAGCTGCCGTCCTGTCCTCCCGTGAAGGCATAGAGCACCTTCTCGTCGCCCGCTTCTGTTACCTGGTAGAGAGTGCCGCAGCCGATCTGGAATCCGGGCCAGCAGGCAAGATCGTCCCCACCCAGCGTCAAGCCATAGAAGGTGCCGCTGGCGCCGCGGACCAAGCCGCCCGCCACTTCGCCACCATCGTGATTGGCGCCGTCGAAATCATGAATCACGGATTCGACTCCATTTTTGCCGACTGCAAAAACCACGCCCCAGTTATAAACACCTCCGATCCAAGTTGTGCTGTAGACCCCGCCGTCGGTGCCCAGCGCCAAATTGGCCTTGGGCGTAGCGCCGTCCACGCCGCCGGTGAAGTTGTAAACTACGCGCTCCTGGCCGGTGGAACTAATGGTGTAGACCGTTCCACAGCCATAGCCGCTGCATGCCTGCCTTCCCGAGGTTCCGCCGCCCGAGGTGGCGCCGTAAAAATTGCCGGCTGAATCACGGATCAGGGCGCCATACGGGTAGGCGCCATCGTTGTTGCTTCCCTGAAAGCCATACAGAATGGTGAGGTTGCCGGCGGGATCGACTTTGTAGATGGTCCCGCAGCCACCGCTGCTTAAACAAAGCGGGCTGGCGCCGTTGCCGCCCAGCAGGGTGGTGCCGTAGAGATTCCCTTGTTGGTCGAGGATCAATCCCGAAAATGGGGCCTGCCCGTCCGCGCCGCCCGCAAAGGCGTGCAACACCGTAAATTTGGGCTCAGCGAATGGGTTAACCGATTGGGCGGGCGCAGTCGTGGGCATTGCCGCGGCGACTATAAGCACTGCGAATACGACGGAAAAGTGGCGGGTCATGCAGTCCTCCGTAATGAGGAATAGCCGATCTGGACGCCGGGAGAAGCGTCAGTAGGGTGCTGCCTATGCGGCGGCGGCAATTGTACTCAGGGTCTAGGGTCACTACAAGGAGTAAAAGGTCCCTGCAAATGTTGCCCCAGTCACGCGACGTTTTCGAGCGCCAGGGCCATCCCCATGCCGCCGCTGACGCACAGCGTGGCGACGCCGCGTTTGGCTTTGCGCCGAAGCATTTCGTGCAGGAGGGTGACCGTGATACGGGCTCCAGTGCAGCCGATGGGATGGCCGAGAGCGATAGCTCCGCCGTTCACGTTGAGCTTGTCGCGATCGAAATGCAACTCGCGGTCGCAGGCGATGACCTGGGCAGCGAAGGCTTCGTTCAGTTCGACCAAGTCGAAATCGGAGAGGCGAAGTTTGTGCTTCTGTTCCATCTTGCGCAGCGCGGGAACGGGGCCGATGCCCATGATGCGGGGATCGACACCGGCGGAAGTCACCGCCATGATGCGAGCCAGAGGCTTGAGGCTATGCTTCTTGACGAAGTCTTCGCTGGCCAGCACAACGGCTGCGGCACCGTCGGTGATGCCGGAAGAGTTGCCGGCGGTGATGGTTCCGGTCTTTGAAAAGACCGGCGGAAGTTTGGCCAACTTTTCTATTGTCGCGCCGACGAAGGGATGCTCGTCGCGATTGAAAGCCTGTGATCCCTTCTTGCTTTCGATCGTCACAGGAGCCAGTTCATTGTGAAATCTTCCCGCGTCTATGGCTGCGGCGGCTCGAGTCTGGGAGCATAAGGCAAACCGGTCTTGCTCTTCTCGCGTGATCTTATATTGCTCGGCGAGAACTTCGGCGGTTTCGCCCATTACCATTTTCGCCAGAGGACAGAAAAAGCCGTCGCGGTACATGCCATCGACTAGCTCCTGATTGCCCAGCCGGTAACCCCAGCGGGCGCCGTCAAGATAGAAGGGAACTCGCGACATGGATTCGGCGCCGCCGGCGAGGACGCAATCGAGATTGCCAGTGGCAATTTCTTGAAACCCCAGCGCAATGGACTTCATGCCGGAGGCGCAAGCCTTGTTCACGGTGTAGGCGGGAATTTCCTGGGGAACGCCGCTGCGGATGGAAATCTGGCGGGCGGGATTGGGACCTCCTCCAGCTTGGCGGGCGATGCCGAAAATCGATTCCTCGACCTGATCGGGGCGAACGCCGGCGCGTTCCATGGCGGCTTTGGCGGCGACTACGCCCATGTCGGCCGCGGTCAGCGCCGCTAGCGAGCCGCCGAATTTGCCGATCGGCGTGCGAACCGCAGAGAGGATGAAGACTTCGTGCAAGGCATGCCTCCGAAATATTTAGTCTATCCGATTTGATGTTGAGGCGGCCGTAACCGACTCCGGGCCTCCTTCACCTACTGTGGCGTTGTTTCTTTGCGGCTGCGCGTTTCTCGGTCTGCTAAGCGAAGACAAAATCTTAAACCGCAGAGATCGCAAAGAACGGCCGCAAAGCCCGCGAAGAACGGCGCTGCCCCGTCATCGGCGGCCTTAGGCTAAACTTAAACCTTCATGAATTACATTTACGGAATCAACTCCGTGGCCGAAGCGCTGAAGGCGCGGGGGCGGGCTTTTGCCTGGGTGGGGGTGGCGAAGGAGCGTCATGATCTGCGTTTGCAGCAGGTGATCGATGAATGCCGGCGGCAGGGAGTGGCGGTGCGTTTTGTGGGACGGGCGGAACTGGACCGCATGGCGGGGAACAATGCGCATCAGGGCGTGGTCGCGGTTACCTCGGCGAAACAATACAACGATCTGGAGGATGTAGTCGCTGCCAAACGCGGGCAGTATTCGCTGATCGTGGTGCTGGACGGAGTGGAAGATCCGCACAATCTGGGCGCAATACTGCGTACCGCCGACGCTGCCGGGGCGGACGGCGTGGTGATTCCGGAACGCCGGGCTGCGGGCGTTACCGCGACCGTCACCAAGGCTTCGGCAGGAGCGAGTGAACACTTGCCCATCGCTAAAGTCACCAATATTGCGCGCACGCTGGAAGACTTGAAGGCGCAGAACTTGTGGACGGTGGGCCTGGATGAACGCGGTAAACAGTCTTACGATTCTCTGGATTACAACATGGATTGCGCCATCGTGCTGGGGGCCGAGGGCAAAGGGGTGCACGATCTGGTAGCGAAGAAGTGCGATTTTCTGGTTTCGATTCCCATGCTCGGCAAAGTTCCTTCGCTAAATGTGTCAGTAGCAGCGGGCGTGATGTTGTATGAAATCGTTCGCCAGAGGCGGAAGCAGGCAGAATGAGGTTTTTCTGCACCCTCTGTGTGCTCTGTGGTTTGGCTTTTCCGGCGGTGGCCTTGGACCGCGAGGCCTTCACCTTCACTCACTACCACCTGGAGGTGCGCGTCGAACCGGAGCAGCAACGGCTGGGTGTGCGCGGCAGGATCACGCTGCGAAATGACTCGCCGATCGCACAAAAGAATCTGGTGCTACAGGTTTCTTCCACGCTGGAGTGGAGATCGATTCAGATTGCGGGGAAGCCGGTGCAGTTCGAGACTCACCCCTACACTTCCGACATCGATCATACCGGCGCGCTGTCTGAAGCTATTGTCGCTTTGCCGCACGAAATTCCGCCCAAAGCAACGGTTGATCTGGAGGTTGGATACGAAGGAGTGGTGCCGCTCGAGACTACTCGGCTGACGCGCATCGGCGTGCCTGAGGATAAAGCAAAACACAGCGACTGGGACCGGATCAGCAAGAGCTTTACTGGGGTTCGCGGAGTCGGGTACGTGGCGTGGTATCCGGTGGCGACCGAGGCCGCTAGTCTGGCCGACGGCGATGCCGTGCCGGAGGCGGTAGGGCGATGGATCGTGAAGCAGGCGGACACGACCATGGATCTATTGTTCCAATCCCCTTCAGACCAGACCATCTTTTTCAGTGGGACACCCAGTTCCGCCGAGGTCCATGTGGATCCGTCGATCAAAACAATCCGCGCCTTTAACCTGGTGGCGCCGGGTGTGAGCACTCCCACATTTGTTATTGCCGGCTATCAGAAACTTCCCCTGCAAGACTCAATCGATGTCGAGTATTTCGCCGGCCAGGAGGAGACGGCGAAGGATTATGCCGACGCTGCTGCCCAGATCGGTCCCTTCGTTCCCGTCGGACGCGGGTCGAGAAATCTACAAATCCTTAGTTTGCCGGAGACCAATGCGGCGCCGTTTGTCAGTCAAGGGATGTTGCTGACTCCGCTCGGGTCTGACCTGACGAATGAAACTGAATTGGATATGGTGTACGCGATTGCTCGGCAGGTGGTGCCGTCTCCACGCGCCTGGATTCAGGAAGGGCTGGCGCACTACGCGCAGGCGGCGTTCGTGGAAGAACACAAAGGCTTGCAGGCGGCACTCGATTATCTGAGCGCCCATGCGGTGGTGTTAGTCGATGCCGATAAAACAGCCAAAGCCGCAGCCAGTTCGGAAGCACCGCGCTCGTTGATTAATGCGCCGGATGATCTATACCTGCAAACCAAGGCAATGTTTGTCTGGTGGATGTTGAAGGATATGCTGGGGAATCTGCCGAGCGGGGCGTTGCTCAGCTATCACGCGAACGAAGACAAGGATCCCGCGTACATGCAGCGGCAGGTTGCCGGAGACAGCAAGCGCGATTTGCAATGGTTCTTCGATGATTGGGTCTATCACGACCGCGGTTTGCCGGATTTTCGCATTGCGTCCGTGTTCTCGCGTCCACTGGAAACCGGCCATTTCCTGGTGACCATCACGGTCGAAAATCTTGGCCGGGCCGGCGCGGAAGTGCCGGTGCTGCTGAGGGTCGAGGGCGGGGAAGCCCGGCAGCGCGTGGAGGTCCGGGGGCTGGCGAAAGCATCGCTGCGGATCGAGGCTTCGTCAAAGCCGCTGGAGGTTGTGGTCAACGACGGAAGCGTGCCGGAAAGCGACATGAGCAACAACACTTATAAGATTGAGTCAGTGAGTCATTGAGGCATTAGTAGGACGCGCAGGTTGGAGGGATTTGTCACGAAAAGCGATTAACCACAAAGGACACGAAGGTTCACAAAGGAAGACAATAAAAATCGAAAGGGAGTCTACTTGGCCTACATTCAATTTTTGGGGGCAGCGGGAACCGTCACTGGTTCGAAGCACCTGATCAACAGCGGGACCGATGGCGCAGGCGGAAAGGCTTTTCAGGCGCTCATCGATTGCGGCATGTTTCAGGGATTGAAGGAGTGGCGGGAGCGCAACTGGCAGGACACGCCTGTGCCGGCGCGTGAGATTGATGCGGTGGTGCTCACCCACGCTCACCTCGACCATTGCGGATGGATTCCCCGTCTGGTGAGGGAAGGCTTTCGCGGGCCGATCTATGCCACGCAACCTACCATTGATCTGTGCGGCATTATCCTGCCCGACTCCGGTCACCTGCAGGAAGAAGACGCGGATTTCTACAACAAGGTCAAGAAATCCAAACATGATCCGGCGCTTCCGCTATACACGCTGGCGGAAGCGCAGGCATCGTTGCAGTATTTCCGGCCAGTGCAGTTTGGAGAAACGAAGCAGCTTTGTCCACAGATGTCATTTCGCTTTGTGCGGGCGGCGCACATTCTGGGATCGGCGATGGTAGAGCTTACGCTACAGACCAACGGCCAGAGCCGCCGTCTGCTATTCACTGGAGATATCGGCCGGGTTCGTGATCAACAGCTTACGCCCGGAAAGGTGGTGCGTTCCGGGCCGACGGAGGGCGAGGCGGCGGATGTGTTGGTGATGGAATCCACCTACGGGAACCGGCAGCACCCTACCGACGATCCGCGGTCCCGGCTGGCGGAGGTAATTCGCACGACGGTGCAGCGCGGGGGGACTGCGGTGGTACCCGCGTTCGCCGTGGAGCGCACGCAGAAACTTATTTTCATACTGAAACACTTGATGGAGTCCGGGCAAATCCCGAAGGCTCCGGTCTATTGCGACAGTCCCATGGCGATTAAGGCGGTAGAGATTTTCATTAAACATTCCGAGGAGTACAGCGATGATACCCGCGAGCTGCTGCGCCGGTATGGATCGCCGTTGGAATGGCCGGGTTTTACTTTTGCCCTGACCTCGGAGGAGTCGAAAAAGATTAACGCTTCACCGTATCCCTCGATCATTGTTTCTTCCAGCGGCATGGCGACGGGCGGCAGGATTCTGCACCATCTGGCGCAGCGGCTGCCGAATCCGAAGAATGTGGTGGTGTTTATTGGTTTTCAGGCTCCGGGGACGCGTGGGTTTACGATCAAGAGCGGAGCACACGAAGTGAAGATTTTCGGTGAGCTGGTTCCGATACGCGCGCAGATTGAGGCATTCGAGGAGTTCAGCGACCACGCTGATACGCCTGAACTGCTGAAATGGCTGCATACTTTTACTCGGAAGCCGAGTGCGACGTATCTGGTACACGGGGAGCCAGCAGCGGCTTCACAGTTGAAGGACGCGATCACAAAAGACCTGGGATGGAATGTGCAGGTGGCGCAATGGATGCAGAAAGTACAAGCGGGATGAATTAGGATTGGGTAATTTAGAAATTGAGTAATTGAGTAATTTGAAATCAGCAGCAGTTTCAATTACCAAATTACCAAATATTCACAAAGGAAGAGCAAAAGCGAATAACCACAAAGGACACGAAGGTTCACAAAGGAAGATACTCAATTACAAATCGGGGTCCTATGACTGAAGCGGAACTGAAGAAGCACCTCGACCTAGCGGAAAAAAGTCCCAAGGAGATTGCAGCTGCGGTTTTGGGGCTGCCCGACAAAACTCTGCGCTACAAGCCTGCGCCCGACAAGTGGTGCATTCTGGAGATTCTGGCGCATTTGGCGGATATTGAAATTCTGTACTCCTATCGCATGCGGCAGATGCTGGCGGACAAGGACCCGGTGCTGGCGCCGATTGACCAGGACGCTTGGGCGAAGAACCTGGGATATATGGAATCGTCGCCGCCGGAACTGGTCGCGCTCTACGGGCTGAACCGGTATGCAACGGTGCAGTTGCTGCGGCGGCTGAAAGAATCTGACTTGAAAAATTCGGCGCGCCATCCAGAGAAAGATCATCCGGTGACGGTTGCCGACTATGTGCAGATGATGTCGAAACACGGGCCGAATCATCTGGAACAGATTGAGCGGCTGAAGAAGGCGGCGGGGAAGGCTTAACCACAGGGGTCACAGAGGTACACAGAGGAGATTCGCCCAGTGAAACTCTGCGTCCTCGGTGGTTACCGCTCGTGCGTGAATCGCGTGAGTGCCGCAAGTTTTGCGCCGGCTGTGCCGGAGTCGATTGATTGCGCTGCCAGCGGCACCGCCCGGGCCAGATGTTCTGCTTTTCCTGCCACCACCAGCGCTGCGGCGGCGTTGAGCACGACCACGTCGCGCTTTGGCGAATGTTCCCCGCTCAGCACTTCACGGATGATCGCGGCATTGGCCGCGGCATCCCCGCCGGTGATGTCTTCGAGGGAGCTGCGTTTCATGCCGAATTCTTCGGGCGTGACCTCGTAGGTTCGTACTGTGCCGTTGTCTACTTCGGCAATGCGCGTGGGGCCGGTGACTGTGATCTCATCGAGGCCGTCGAGTCCGTGTACCACCACGGCGCGGCGCAGGCCGAGCATGCTGAGCGCTTCCGCCAGCTTTTCTACTAGATCAACCGAATACACACCCACAACCTGCGCTGACGCGTTGGCGGGGTTGGTCAGAGGGCCCAACAAATTGAAAACCGTGCGTAACCGCAATTCGCGGCGGGCAGTCTGCACGTGCTTCATCGCTGAGTGCATGTCGGGAGCGAATAGAAACGCAATGCCAACTTCCGCAAGGCAAGCGGCCAGTCGCGCGGGGGGTAAATCGATTCTGACTCCGAGCGCTTCGATGACATCGGCTGATCCGCATTTCGAAGTCACGCTGCGGTTGCCGTGTTTGGCCACGCGCACACCGGCTCCGGCGACCACGACGGCTGTGGCGGTGGAAATGTTGAAGGTGCCGCTGGCATCGCCGCCGGTGCCGCAGGTGTCGACGAGTGCGTCGCGCCCGGTGCCGGTGACGTCGACGCTGGAGGTTGGATGCAGAGGCAACGGGGTAGCAGCTGCGCGGATGGCGTCCGCGAAGCCAACAATTTCTTCGACGGTTTCACCTTTCATGTGCAGCGCGACCAGCAAAGCTGCAATCTGCGAGTCGGTGCAATTGCCGGCAAGGATCTCGGCCATGACGGAGCGGGCTTCTTCGCGAGATAGGGACTCGCGGTGATTGGCGATGCGGCGGAGAGCGTCGGTGATCATCAATGAGGTTCTAGAGTAGCATCCGACTGCGAAAAATCTTAAAACGCGGAGATCGCTGAGAACATCCGCGGAGTTCGGGAGAAAAGCTTAACCACGGAGAGCGCAGAGGGCACAGGGAAGAATTTACGGCCTATGTGCGTCTCGTTTGCCCAATCCCCTGGGCTTCTATAGAATCAATTGTTTGCAGCCCGCAGTTAAGCCGCGAGCGAAGTCCTGCCGATCATAAAGCTAAACGAGAATCATTATGAAGATTCATGAGTACCAGGGCAAAGCCATCTTGAAAAAGTATGGGGTCGCTGTGCCGCGAGGGGAAATGGCGGAAACGCGCGAGCAGGCGCAAGCTGCGGCCAAAGTCCTGTTCGACGCCGGAGCCACGGGCGTGGTGGTCAAAGCGCAGATTCACGCCGGCGGCCGGGGTAAAGGCGGGGGCGTCAAGATTGCGAAATCGGTGGAGGAAGCGACCGAAATCGCAGGCAAAATTCTGGGCATGACGCTGGTCACCCATCAGACCGGGCCCGAAGGCCGCGTGGTGCGGCGATTGTTGATCGAAGAAACGCTGCCGATCGAAAAGGAACTTTATCTCGGGATCGTGATTGACCGCGTCGAAGCCCGGCCTGTGTTCATGGCCTCAGCCGCGGGCGGGATGGAGATCGAGCAGGTGGCGGCGACGAATCCTGACGCCATCCTTAAAGAATACATTCAGCCGGGCATGGGTCTGGAGGCATTCCAGGCGCGCAAGTTGGCATTCAAGCTGGGGCTGAAGCCGCCGCAGATCAACGACGCTGTGCGTTTTATGACCGGCCTCTATCGGGCGTTTCAGGAAACTGACGCATCGTTGTGCGAGATCAATCCCTTTGTCAGCTGCAGCGATGGACGGCTGGTGGCGCTCGATGCCAAGCTCAATTTTGATGACAATGCGCTCTTCCGCCATCCGGACATCAAAGAACTGCGCGACGTTACCGAGGAAGATCCACTTGAAGTCGAAGCTTCAAAGTACAGCCTGAACTACATCAAGCTCGACGGCAATGTGGGCTGCATGGTGAATGGCGCCGGGCTGGCCATGGCGACCATGGACATCATCAAGTACGCGGGCGGAATGCCGGCCAATTTTCTGGACGTGGGCGGCGGCGCCAACGCCGAACAGGTGACGCATGCGTTTGAGATCCTGCTGAGCGACAAGAATGTGAAGGCGGTGCTGATCAACATTTTCGGTGGCATTTTGCGGGTGGATACGCTGGCCACGGGCATCGTGGAGGCCGCGACCAAAACCCACATTCAGCTTCCCATGGTGCTGCGGCTGGAAGGCACGAACGTGGAGGCGGGCCGCGAGATCTTGAAGCAGTCAGGATTGAATTTTATTGTGGCGGCGACCATGAAAGACGCGGCGGAGAAAGTGGTTGCGGCGGCGAAGGGATAGGCCGGATAAGATGGAGATCCTTCGACTGCATATTTCCTCCGCTTCGCGAAGGAAATATTTCGCTCAGGATTACAAGGGTTTGAGAATGACAGGGGTTTCATGAGCATTCTTGTAGATAAATCGACGCGAGTGCTGGTGCAGGGGCTGACTGGGCGTGAGGGGACGTTTCACGCCAAAGCCTGCGCCGAATATGGGACGAAGATTGTCGGCGGAGTAACGCCCGGTAAAGGCGGCACCACGCACGAAGGCTGGCCGGTCTTCAACACGGTGCAGGAGGCGGTCGACAAGACCGGCGCGGATGCATCGATGATTTTTGTGCCGCCGCCGTTTGCCGCGGATGCCATCATGGAAGCCACCGATGCCGAGATCGAGTTGATCGTGTGCATCACCGAAGGTGTTCCGACGCTCGACATGGTGCGCGCGTGGGAGTTTTTGCAAACGCGGCGTTCGCGGCTGATTGGGCCCAACTGTCCTGGGATTATTTCTCCCGGCAAATGCAAAATCGGAATTATGCCCGGGCGCATTCACCGGGAAGGCCCGGTCGGCATCGTTTCGCGGTCGGGGACATTGACGTATGAAGCGGTCTATCAACTGACAACGCGAAACATCGGTCAGTCGACGGCGATCGGCATTGGCGGAGATCCGATAATTGGGACGAATTTCCTGGACGCGTTGGAGCTTTTCAATAAAGATCCGCAAACTGAAGTGGTGGTGATGATCGGTGAAATCGGCGGGAATGCGGAAGAAACGGCGGCCGAGTACGTTAAGTCGCGGATGAAGAAGCCAGTGGTGGGATTCATTGCCGGACAAACTGCACCTCCGGGCCGCAGAATGGGCCATGCCGGCGCCATTATTTCGGGCGGCAAGGGAACCGCGGCGGAGAAGATCAAAGCCATGGAAGCGGCAGGAATCCGCGTGGCCAAATCACCGGCGGATATTGGCGAGACCGTGGTAGCGGCGATGGGCGTTAAGGTGTAAAAAACAGTTGTCAGATCACAGTTCTCAGACCAAAAACTATGAAAACTTTGCAACGGACTTTTACCATTGTTAAGCCTGACGCGGTGCGCAAGAACGCTGTCGGCGACATTATTGAGCAGTTCGAGAAGAACGGCTTTCGGATTCTTGCCATGAAGATGCTGGAAATCTCCAAGCATCAGGCGGAGCAGTTCTATGCCGTCCATGCGAACCGGCCGTTTTACAACGCGTTAACGGATTTCATGTCGAGCGGGCCGATTGTGGTCTTGGCTCTCGAAAAAGAAAACGCCATTGCTGACCTGCGCAAGCTGATGGGCGCGACGAATCCGGCACAAGCCGAAGAAGGAACCATCCGGAAAAAGTGGGCGACCGACATTGAGCACAATGCGATTCACGGCTCAGACGGTGACGACACCGCGCGCTTCGAGCTGAGCTATTTTTTTGCGGGATACGAACTGGCGAAATAGGAGACTTCATGCCTCTAGTTCAAGTCACGATGCTCAGCGGACGCACTGTCGACCAGAAGCGCAAACTTGCACAGCGGCTCACCGACGTCATGGTGGAAGAAGCTGGAGCCAGGCGGGAAGCCGTCGTCGTGACTTTTCACGAGGTGCCGAAAGAAGGCTACGCTTCCGGCGGCGTGCTGATGGCGGACAAAGCAAAGTAGGTTCGCGGGCGGGGGCGCCCGCGCCACGCGTTCATGCCAGGGGTTCGTACAATTGCCCTTCCACGCGGTCGCCGTGGCGGGGCAATTCCTTCTTTGCGTACTGCAAGAAGTGGGGTGCGGCGCGATGGGCCTCCAGAGCGGCGTCGTCTTTGTACTGTTCGTAAATGAAGAAGCGGCGCGGCTCGGTCTTGTGCCGGTGGACCTGGTACATGACGCAACCGGGTTCCTTGCGGGACTCTTCGGTGAGTTTCGAAAACAGGTTGGCCACTTCGGTTTCGTGACCCACTTTTGCCATCCACGTCACAGCCAGAACGACCATCGCTTGCTCCGTCCTCAGTTTTTCGCCTGCCCCCTGGTTTTGGTTCCGGTCAATTCCGCCAACTTGGCCGCAAACTCGTCGACCAGGATGGTTTGCTCACGGCCCGGCCCGGTGGAGACCGTGCCGATGCGCGTGCCACTGGCGTCTTCCAGAAAGGAAAGGTACTCGCGCGCCTGCTTCGGCAGTTTATCGAGCTTTGTAGTCCCCACGCTGGAAGTTCGCCAGCCGGGCAGCTTCCGATAAATGCATTCAAGTTTACCGAATCCGCTGTCCTGCGCCGGCACTTCGTCCACTTTCTTGCCGTCAATCTTGTAGCCCACACACACCGGAATCTCGGCCAGTTCGTCCAGCACATCGAGCTTGGTAACCACCAGCCAGGAAGTTCCATTAATCATGCCAGCGTAGCGCAGCAGAGGCAAGTCCAGCCAGCCGCAGCGGCGCGGGCGGCCAGTGACGGCGCCAAACTCGTTGCCGCGGGCGCGCAGTAAGTCTCCGCTGGCGTCCAGCGCTTCGCTGGGAAACGGGCCGCCGCCGACGCGCGTGCAGTAGGCCTTGGTGACGCCGATCACGGTGTCAATCGCGGTGGGAGCCACGCCGGTTCCGGTCGCGGCGCCACCCGAAGTCGCGCTGGAGGAGGTCACGAAGGGATAGGTGCCATGGTCGATATCGAGCATGGTTCCTTGTGCGCCTTCGAACACGATCGACTCCCCGCGATCCAGCGCCTGATTCAATAGGACGGCGGTGTCACACACGAAGGGAGCAACTTTGGCGGAAGCGGCCGAGTATTCCTCGAACATTTTGTCGGGATCGAGCGGCTCGGAGTTGAAGAGCGCATGCGCGATCATGTTTTTCTCGCGGCAGGCGTTTTCAATGTGGGTCTTGAGCAGCGGAAGGTCCAGCAGATCGGCTACGCGCAGGCCCCGGCGTCCCATCTTATCTTCGTAAGTGGGGCCGATGCCGCGGGAGGTGGTCCCGATCTTCACTCGTCCCGGCGCATTTTCGGCCGCGAGTTCGATCAGGCGATGGTAGGGAAGAATCACGTGCGCCCGGTTGCTGACGAAAAGATTGCCGTCCACCTTTACTCCGGTGTCGCGGAGCGCGCCGACCTCGTTGAGGAAGGCCATGGGATCGAACACGACGCCGTTGCCGATGACGCTGCGGCAGCCGGGCCGCAGGATGCCGCTGGGCACCAACTGCAAGATGAACTTCTTTCCGTTAATGATGACAGTGTGTCCGGCGTTGTGGCCGCCGGCATAGCGGGCCACGACGGGGAAGTTCTCTGAGAGCACGTCGACGATCTTGCCCTTGCCCTCGTCGCCCCACTGGGCGCCGACGATGACCACAGCCTTGCCTTTTTTCAAATGCCAGCTCCAGCAAACCGATTAGCGCGGCCGCCCCAGGCCGCAAATGCGGGGTCGCACACACTCGTTGCCCGCGCCAAAGACCTTCGGTGAATTACAAGGATTTATGCGGAGTAGAGGTGTACGTGCAATGATAACCTGCCGAGCGGAGGATGGGCAATCGAAACCTCAAGACGGCGGTGGGTCAGTTTCACGGTTGAGGGCACTCAGACTTTGCGCCCTTAGCGGTTCTTTGCGATCTTTGCGGTAAGAAAGCGGTTAACCGCAAAGGCCGCCAAGGATTCGCAAAGCTCGCGAAGCATTGCAAACCAAACTGACCCCACTACCCTCAAGAGCCGAATGCACGAAGCTTGTAAACTATCCTCATGCCGGAACTCCCTGAAGTTGAAACCATCGCGCGCGGCCTCAATCGCCGGGTTGCCGGCGATGTGATCGAGTCGGTCTGGCTGGGGTCGAAGCCCGAGCCGCTGAAGTCGCCGGCGACGGAGATTGTAAACGCCCTCGAGTCCAGGCGAATCGCGGGCGTGCGGAGGGTGGGCAAGCACATTGTGTTTGATTTGGAAAATGGAGGGCGGGCGTCTGCTGCCAAGAAAAGTGGCGTCAGAAGACGCCGCGCACGGGCGAGGACGCCCGCGCCTACATCAGCCGCGGCGCAATGGATTGTGCATCTGGGGATGACCGGGCGCATGCTGGTGTGCCCACCAGGTGCTGAAACCGAAAAACACACCCATGCGGTCGCCAAACTGGCTTCGGGCAGGGAATTGCGATTTGTGGATCCGCGGCGCTTCGGGCGGCTGAGTGTTTCCAGTGGGTTTGAGGCCGCGGGATCGGAGCCACTGGACGTGGAGTTGGCAAGTTTTGTGGTTTTGTTTCGTGGGCGAAAGACGCCGATCAAGAGCGCCTTGCTAAATCAGAAACTGCTGAGCGGGGTGGGCAACATCTATGCGGACGAATCGCTCTTTCGGGCGCGCGTCAGGCCGCGGCGGAGGGCAGCGTCACTCACACGGGACGAACTGGGGCGGTTGTACCAGACGGTTCGGGAAGTTCTGAAGGAAGCGATCGCTCTAGGAGGCTCCTCCATTTCTGACTATGTGGATTCCGATGGAAAAGAAGGCTTCTTCCAACTTCAACACCGCGTTTACGGACGAGAGGGCCAGCCTTGTCTGGTCTGTAAGACTCCGGTGAAGCGGGTGGTGATTGCGGGCCGAAGCGCCCATTACTGCCCGAAGTGTCAAAAATGACCCCGACGGGGGATCGGTCTACGGCTAGGCCGGAAACGATTTAATGATTCGACAGCAAGTCTTTCCTTTGATACTCTGACGGCTCTTGCTCATGGCCAATTATTCCATCGGCGTGGACCTTGGCGGGACTAATCTTCGCATCGCAGCGGTAGACGAGCGCGGCAATCTGGTGGAAAAAACCACGCTGGGGACGCGGGTTGCGATGGGACGCGATCATGTGGTCAACGACATGTGTGCTGCGATCCAGCAGCTTTCAGAAAAACACAACAATTCGGGGAAGCTGCTGGGGATCGGAATCGGAGTGCCGGGGATCATCGACATGGAAACCGGGATGGTGCGGGAATCGCCGAATCTGCCGGACTGGGCCGACTATCCGGTGCGGGCAGAAATCGAAACACGATTGGGAACTCGGGTGGTGCTGGAGAATGATGCCAACTCTGCTGCTTTCGGAGAAAAGTGGTTGGGAGTCGCCAAAGATGTAGATGACATGGCCATGCTGACGCTGGGGACGGGCGTGGGCGGCGGCCTGGTTTTGGGTGGGCGCATCTGGCATGGGATGGCCGGCATGGCGGCAGAGTTTGGTCACACTACCGTGGAGCCGGAAGGAGCACTGTGCGGCTGTGGCAACCGTGGATGTTTGGAGGCTTATGCCTCGGCCACGGCGGTGGTGCGCATGGCTCGCGAAGCGATTGCCAGCGGCACGGCTCCGGGACTTGCGCAGGCGGCCAATTCAAACGTCGAGTTCAGTGCCAAAGCGGTGTACAACCTCGCGATTCAGGGAGACGAGGAGGCGCGTAAGATATTTCGCCGTGTGGGCCGGGCGCTGGGGATTGTGCTCTCGGACATGGTGAACGCTTTGAACCTTCCCATGTATGTGATCGGCGGCGGCGTTTCGAGCGCATGGGAGGCTTTTGCGCCCGCGGTGTTCGAGGAGCTGCGGCAGCGCTCCATGGTCTATGCGGCGACCGCGCCTGAGCCTTCGCGCGGGCAGGGAGCATCGGGGAAAGTGGAGCCCATGGGGACGAAGAAAACGATTGTGACCCGAGCATTGTTGGGCAGTGATGCGGGATTGTACGGGGCGGCACGTTTGCCGCTGGCGAATGGAAGTTAGACCCTACTTCACCATGCTGCGTTCCATGACTTTCTTGAATGCCTTCAGGAATATTCCATTCTGATCCGGAGTCCCAATGGTGACGCGAATCGCAGTCGGCGCACCCCAGGGGCCGAGCGGACGAATGATGACACCCTCGGCTTGTAGGCGTTGGGACACGGCCGCAGCATCCTCGCCCAGTTCGAAATAGAGGAAGTTGGCCCAGGTGGGCGCCACCTCATACCCCATTTCATGCAGGCTCTCGGTGAGGCGCTTGGCCTGTTCAGCGTTATTTACCAATGCCTTCTGCACATGCGCTTCATCCTCTAACGCCGCCAGCGCCGCCGCTTGCGCAGGTGCGGACACAGAAAACGTCGTCCGCATGCGGGCAAAGTACGACATCAACTCGGTGGGGCCGATACCATATCCCACCCGCACTCCGGCTAGTCCATGCGCCTTCGAGAAGGTTCGCAGCACCACAACGTTGCGGCCTTGGTTCACATATTTCAGCGAGTGCGAATAGTCCACGCCGCGCTGGGTGGCGAGGTATTGCGCGAAGTCGTAGTAGGCTTCATCGAGAACCAGAATAACGTGGTCAGGAAGTTGGTCGAGGAAGCGATCGAGGTCTTCCGCAGCGACGATGGTTCCGGTGGGATTGTTGGGGTTGGAGAGATAAACGATTCGGGTGTTGCCGTCGATTGCGGCGGACACGGCTTGCAAATCAAAGGTGTCGCGGCGCATCGGAACCTGGATGAGCTGGCCGCCGGCGGCTTGAGTCGCGATCGGATAGACGATGAACGACCGCTCACTGGTCACTGCGTTCAGTCCCGATGACAGCAACGTACGCGCAAGGATGCCAAGAAGCGAGGTCGATCCGGCGGTGAGGAGAATCTGGCCAGGCTGCACTCCATGTCGCTTTGCCAGTGCGTCCCGCAGGTCAACGGCGTCGTTGTCAGGGTAGAAGTTGCTGTCGCTGAGAACCGCTTGCATGGCCGCTACTGCCTTGGGCGACGGTCCCCAAGGGTTCTCATTCGACGCCATCTTGATACAGTTCACGCGGCTCTCACGCTGGGCTTGGCGAGGCGACTTGCCGGGAGTGTACCCGCCCAGGCTACGGATGTGCGCGGGCACAAACTGGCTGAAGTCGGTCATGCTGGCTATTTATCTTTATCACGTTGCCGGGGAATGTGTCATCTGGGGCGTGATGAAGTAGCGTCCGGCTCTCGAGGTTCAGCTTTGCTTCGCGATCTTTGCGTGAATACTTTGCGACCTTTGCGGTCAAGAGCCTTCACCGCGAAGCACGCAAAGGATCTCGCTAAGGCCGCAAAAAGAATCTATTTGCGGGCGCTTCCCTTGGTGAGCAGTTTTAGTTTTGCGACTTCGTCGGCTGACAGTTTACGGTATTGTCCGGGATGCACGTCCAGCTGCAGGGGGCCATAGCGCACGCGCTTGATCTTTTCCACGTGATGGCCGATTTCTTCGAACATGCGGCGTATCTGGCGATTCCTGCCTTCGGTCAGCGTGACTTCGTACCAAGGATTGGCTGCGTTGCGAATTACTTGGATTCTGGCGGGCGCTGTTCTCACTCTTTTTCCGCGATCGGTCGGGATCGAAATACCTTCCCGCAGGCGCGCCAGTCCTTCGGGTGGAGGAGTGCCGGCCACCTTCACCATGTAGGTCTTGGGCACGTGCGAGGCTGCTTTCATCAGAAGATTGGCAAATTCACCGTCGTTGGTGAGCAGCAGGAGGCCTTCGCTGGCGTAATCCAGGCGGCCAGCGGGATAGACACGTGCTCCGACACGATGAAGCAGGTCCATGACTGTAGGGCGATGCTCAGGATCCTTCAGCGTGGTGACGTATCCCTTGGGTTTGTTCATCAGCAGGTAGACATGCCGCTCGGCCCCGTGCAAAAGCTTTCCGTTGACGCGAATGTGGTCGTGCTCGGGGTCGGCCTTGCTGCCGAGTTCGGTGACCACTTGCCCGTTGACCGACACCAGCCCACCCGTGATCAACTCCTCTGCCTTGCGGCGGGAGGTGATGCCGGCGTTGGCGATGATTTTTTGCAGACGCTCAGTGGGCATGGGGATTCCGGGAGGATTGCTGATGTCTAGACGCCCACGGGGCTCAAGCCGCAGGATCGCTCTCGCTCGGCTGGACTGCTGCCAGCGTTTGAACTTCGGCGCTGTCGTCGGGAACCTTCGGTTCGGTGGTTTCCTGGAGCGGCAGCAAGTCACTCTGAAATGACTCCGCGACCAACTTCTCGAATTCTTCCATGCTGGGCAGCTCGCCGACATCGCTCAAGCCAAAGCGCAAGAGAAACTCTTTGGTTGTCTTGTAAAGGATTGGCCGTCCGATGACTGCTTTGCGCCCGGCGGTGGTGACCAGCTTGCGATCCAAAAGTGTGGCGATGACGCCGCTACAGTCCACGCCGCGAATATCGTTGATCTCAGGTACCGTGACGGGTTGCTTATAGGCGATAACGGCCAGCGTCTCCAGCGCGGGCATAGAGAGGCGGATGGGCGGCTTCAGGCTCTTGGCAAATGCCCGCACCACGTCATGCTGCTCGGGCTTGGTGGACATGCGGTATCCGCCGGCGATCTCCCGGACTTCAATGCCGCGATCACCTGCATAGTCAGACATCAGCTCAAACAGCGCTGCCCGAACCTGGGAGCGGATGTCTCCGCCATCGGCGTTGGTCGCGGTGATTGATCCCTTGGTCAGCTCGACCAGATGATCGAGCGTAATCGGCGTTTCCGCCGCGTAGATGATGGCTTCGAGTTTGGCTTTCAGGCTCATATCATAATCAACGCAAACTAGCGCCAATCATCGCGTACTGCGGACTGCTGGGCGATGACGGCTTCAAAACCGACATGCTTCCGCACCAGGATCTCGCCAAACAGGCGGTCCTGGCGCAATTGGATCGCCTGCAATCGTACCAGTTCCAGCATTGCGAGGAACATACAAACCAGAGTTTGGCGGGATTCCACGTTGCGCAACAGCCATTTCAACCGGATGGGCTGGTCTTCCAGAGCCAGGCGGCGACGCAGATATTCGATCATCTGGCTGACGGTGACTGTCTCCTCGTCAACCTGGATAATGGGACGGTTGCGGGCGCGGTCGAGGATTAGCTGGAAGGTTTTGACCAGATCGATGACGTCGGCGGCGATTTCGGGTTCGGTCCCTTCGGCGTCCATGAATTCCTTGATCGCCGGATTCGACCAAACCGCGTCTTCAATCTGCTGCTTCTGCATCAGCATCTGCGCAGCAGACTTGAATTTTTCGTGCTCGATGAGCCGATTGACCAGCTCAGCGCGCGGGTCTTCTTGTTCTTCCGAGCCGGCCGCGGGATCCCGAGGCAACAGCATTTTCGACTTGATGTGGATCAACACCGCTGCCATGTAGATGAAGTCGGCGGCGATATTCACATCCAACTCGCGAAGTTTCTCGACGTACGCCAGATACTGCGCGGTGATCTTCGCTATGGGGATGTCGTAGATGTCGATGTCCTGTTTGCGAATCAGGTCGAGAAGCAGATCGAGGGGGCCTTCATACACGTCTGTAACGGCGACGGAAAAAGGCGAGTCGCTTTCCTTCTTCTGGCCGGCGGAAGAATCCGGATGCGCGGCCGGTGCCAGCGCGTTTGCCCCAGCGGTTTGGAAAGTCTCTGGCATCGTTATGGTTCGCTAGCGGCCCTCGTAGTCCAGTGACATGTGCAATGAATCTCGTACTTCCGCCATGGTGGCCGAAGCTACCTTGGCAGCCTTGGCGGACCCTGCTTCAAGAATATCCCACGCCAGGCGCGGATTGTCTTCGAATTTTTTGCGGCGCTCCTGCATGGGATTAAGAATGTTAACCAGGGCATCGGCGGCCCAGCCCTTGCATTCGATGCATCCGATGCCCGCCGAGCGGCAGCCGGCGTTGACTTTGGCCATGGTAGCGGAATCGCTGAAAATCTTGTGCAGGTCGCCCACCGGGCAGACGTCGGGGTTGCCGGGGTCGGTGCGGCGGATGCGTGCCGGATCAGTAACCATGGTCTTGAGCTTCTGCCGCACCACGGGCTCGGGATCGGTGAGCAGAACGGTGTTGCCGTAGGACTTCGACATCTTGCGGCCGTCAGTTCCCGGCAGTTTGGGAGCCTTCGTCAAAAGCGGCTGTGGCTCGGGGAAAACCGTTTTTCCGTCGAGGTTGTAGAACTGGTTGAAACGGCGCGCGATTTCGCGGGTCAGCTCGACGTGCGGGACTTGATCTTCTCCCACCGGAACGAAATCGCCTTTGTAAATAAGAATGTCGGCGGCCTGGAGCACGGGATAGCCGAGGAATCCGTAAGTGCTCAAATCTTTCTCAGCGATGTTTTCCTTCTGCTCCTTGTACGTGGGCACGCGCTCCAGCCAGCCCAGCGGCGTGATCATTGAAAACAGGAGATGCAACTCGGCGTGCTGCGGCACGTGGGATTGAATGAACATGGTGCAGCGTTCGGGATCGAGCCCGGCGGCCAGCCAATCCAGCAACACTTCGATCGAATTCTCTTTCACGTGCGAGGTGTCAGCGTAATCAGTGGTGAGCGCGTGCCAATCGGCAACAAAGAAGAAACATTCGTACTGGTCCTGCATGGCAACCCAGTTCTGCAACGCGCCAACGTAGTTTCCCAGATGCAGCTTGCCGGTGGAGCGCATGCCACTGAGGACGCGTTTGCGAGTTGGGGATGAAGATGGCATCAGATGCCCATCAAGACGGAAGTGTAAACCCGCAACACCGGGCGGATGAGTCCCATCAGCAAATTACCGCCGAAAAATACCAGCGCCATCAGAGCAAAGATGCCCATCATGTCATACGCCTGCCGCACCCTCTCCGAAAGGAAATGCCGCAACACGTGGCTGCCGTCGAGCGGCGGGACAGGAATCAGATTAAAGACGGCGAGCAAGACGTTGATCAGCAGAAATTGATAAAGCAGCAGGGCCGCGGGCACAAAAGCGGAATTGCCTACGACAAAACCGCCTAGCGCGCCCTGAACGATCATTCGCCCATTGGGCGCAGCCACAGAAATCAGAGCTAACAAGATTGTGGCCGCGGTGGCGACGATGAAGTTGCTGACCGGGCCGGCGACCGAGGTCAGAATGTCATCGAGAACGGGATTCTTGAAGTTGCGCGGGTCGACGGGCGTGGGTTTGGCCCAGCCGATCACCGGAAGGTGAGTCAGCATGGCGATCAGCGGCAGCAGGATGGTTCCCACCGGGTCGATGTGCTTGATCGGGTTGAGGGTAACTCGTCCTAACATGCGTGCGGTGGGGTCGCCGCGGCGGTTGGCCATCCAGGCGTGCGCCGATTCGTGAATGCTGATCGCGAACAGAAACGCGATCACCTGGAACAGGATGTCAACATGCTGCAGGGTCATGCGGGGCTGGAGTTGATACTAACATGGGGCGTGGAAACCAAGGCTGGTTGGCGCTTACTACGGGCTGTCGCCGAGGGCGCTACGGCTTCTCGATCGCCTTCTGTAACAACTCTTCCGGCGCAATGGATTTCACTTTGATGGGCTTGGCGGGAATGCCTCCGACAATGTGGAACGGGGCGACATCCTTCGAGGCCACGCCCATCGACCCCACCATGCCGTGTTCGCCCACTTTGACGCCGCTTAACACAGTCGCATGGTAGGTGACGCGGGCCTTGGGGCCGATCTCGGTTTTTTGATTGGTGACGATCATGCCGTCGTTGAGATCGTGAGCGTGGGAGTAAACGTTGGCGTAATCCGAGATAGAGGAGCCTTCGTGGATGATGATTTCGCCGCGATCGTCGAGCAGCACGTATTTGTGAATGGTGCAGTTGTCTTCTACCGTCAGGTTGTAGCCATAGGAGACTTCAACGCCGTGGAAAACTTTCACATTCTTGCCGCAATACTTGAAGACGTGGCGGGCGAGCATGGCGCGAACGCGGTGCCCAAGCCAGTGGTTCAGACCAGCCGGGGAGCGATCGTACATCATCCAGAACCAGATCAGAGGTTTGCGCTCGTTGTATTTGGTGACGTCCACGTCCCCGTAAGATTCCGGTTCCAGCGTGGCATTGCGTGGATCGAAGGAGTGAATCAGGACCTGCTCGGCCAGCGGCGCGCTGGGGTGCGGCGCGCCGTAAGGACGGCCGAGATAAAGCTCATGCAGGGCGTTGCGGACCACGTTCGCACGATGCTCGGGATCGCGATTAATGAACTCCTGGTCGAGTTTGTCGATCCAGGAGAGGAATGCCTTCTCGGCTGCGGGAGTCGGACCGATGGCGCGATATTCGTATCGGGGCATAAGTGCCTCTTAAGCAGACTCGCAAACTTAAAACATAGCACAGGCGGTGGCTGCGACGGCTCCATCCGCGGGAAGTGGCTCACTTCAACAATTGAGGCAACCGCAAAATGGGGCGTCATCCTGAGCGCAGCCGTTCTTCAGGCGGAGCGAAGGATCTCCCGCTCCTCAACATCGTGCTACCTGAGATCCCTCCGCCCGCTGGTGAAATCGTGGGCGTTCGGGATGACGCCATATATGAAGAAGAAGAATTCAAATTGAGCCACTATCCCTCTGCGTCCATGCTTTATAATTCGCGCCTTATCCTGTGACGACTCTTGCCCGCAAGCTGCGCGCGGTCGACTACTTCGCCCTGGGCTGGGGAAGCATGGTGGGAGTGGGCTGGCTGGTGGTGATGGACGACTGGCTGTTGCGCGGCGGCACACTGGGCGCAATTCTGGGCTTCGCCATCGGTGGAGCGTTGTTGCTGCCTATTGGTTTCGTTTACGGCCGGTTAGTTGCGGCGATTCCGGACGCTTCTGCCGAAGTCGCGTACACCGCTAAAGTGTTTCCGCAGCCGGTCAGCTTCGCCACCGGCTGGATGATGGTCCTGGCTTACTTCATCGTTTGCCCATGGGAGGCGGTCGCGATCGGCAGGATCGCGGGCTATATTTTCCCTGCGTTGGATTCGATTGAGCTATATCGCATTGCGGGCCGGCCGGTGTACCTTCCTCATCTGGTCATCGGCTTTGGGACTGACTGCATTTCTCACGGTGCTGAATTATCGTGGTATCCGGCTGAGTGCTACTTTCCAGAATTGGACGGTTTTCGGAACGCTGGCGTTGTTTTTGGTGTTCGTCGGTTGTGGCGTGAGCAAAGGGTCGCCGCGCAATTTTCCGCCGCTGTTCACCCACAGCGGCTTTGTTTCGGTGCTGTTAGTGATGCAGATCGTGCTTTATTTCATGACCGGGTTCGAATCGGTAGTGAAGGGGGCGGAGGAAGACAGGCCGGAATTTCGCCCGCGTCAGTTTTTAACTGCGATCTGGATGGCGATCATGGTCGGGGTCCTGTTTTATACGATCATCATCGCCGCCGTCGGATTTGTTGCTCCCTGGCGAGAACTCACCGGTGAGAAATTCATGACGGCGGTGGCGTTTGAAGGTGCGATCGGCTCCCGCTGGATCGTGAGCCTGATTCTTGCAGCCGCGCTGCTCTCGCTGCTGAAAGTCTTCAATGGCAATCTGGTGGCCGCCAGCCGGGTTTTGTTTGCCATGGGACGCCGTCGCTTGCTGGATGCGCGGGTTGGTGAGGTGCATGCGCGGAATCAGACGCCGGCGGTGGCGGTGTTGTGCATTGGAATTGCGACCGCGGTCTGCATGTTCCTGGGAGACGCGATTCTGGTCCCGATTACCGAGGTGGGCTCGGTCGCATCCGCGCTGGGCTGGCTGGGGACGTGTGCGGCTTATTACTGGATGCGGCCGGCACCGCTGGAGCGGGCGATTGCGATGACAGGTGTGCTGGTGAGCTTGCTCATGATACTTATGAAGATTGTGCCTGCCGTTCCTGGACACTTCAGTGCCTACGAATGGCTGGCACTAGGAATTTGGGGTTTGACAGGATTGGCGCTCACTTGGAGAGCGCAAACTTCAAACGGAGGTCTTAGATGAGGAATGTCATTCGCCGTGGATGGTGGATAACGCTGATCACACTTGTGTTGTCGCTTGTTCTCATCGGTCTGGCGCAAACATCCTCGTCTGGCTCAGCATTCGATCTTGTCATCACCAACGGCCACATCATGGATGGCACCGGCTCGCCGTGGTATTCGGGAGATGTTGGAATTCGTGATGGCAAGATTGCCGCCGTGGGCAACCTGGGCGCGGCCGCGCGGACGCGAACTATTGATGCTGCTGGCAAAGTGGTCGCGCCAGGGTTCATAGACATGCTCGGGCAATCGGAGTTGACCATCCAGGTGGATCCACGGGTGCCCTCGAAAATCTACCAGGGTATTACCACCGAAATCACCGGGGAGGGAGGCTCGGCCGGGCCGCTCAACGATGCGATTATTGCGGCCGACCGGGCGACCTACGATCACTACCATCTCAATCCTGATTGGCGGACGTTGGGCGAGTATTTCGCCAAGCTGGAGAAGCAGGGAATTGGTATCAATCTGGCCAGTTATGTTGGCGCCACGCAGGTGCGCCGCATGGTCCTGGGGGACGATGACAAACAGCCCAGCGCCGCGCAGCTTGAACAGATGAAAGAACTGGTACGGCAGGCCATGCGAGAGGGAGCAGTGGGAGTGTCGACTGCCCTGGAGTATGCGCCTGCGCCGTATGCCAAGACCGAAGAGTTGATTGCGTTGGCGAGCGAAGCCTCGAAATTCGGCGGTATCTATGCCTCCCACATGCGCAACGAAAGCGACGCAGTAATTCCTGCGATCGATGAAGCACTGCGCATCGGGCGAGAGGCGCATATTCCGGTCGAGATTTGGCACATCAAGGTCGCCGGCAAAGAAAATTGGGGGCGCATGCCCGAGGTGGTGGCCAAGATTAATGCGGCGCGCGCGCAAGGGATCGACGTCAGCGCCAATACTTATGCTTACACTGCCTGGTTCAATGATCTTTCGGCGTTTATTCCGCAGTGGGCGCATGATGGCGGCGCGGCCAAACTGGTGGAGCGGTTGAAAGATCCGACCATGCGTGCCCGCATGCGCAAAGAGATGGAGACTCCTTCGACGGAGTGGGACAACGAATGGCAGGAAATCCCCGGCCCGGAGTCGGTTTTGATTGGAGTGGTGCAGAACCCGAAGCTGCTGCCACTGCAAGGGAAGACGCTGGCGGAAATTGCCAAGCTTTGGAACAAAGATCCGATGGATGCATTGTTTGATCTGCTTATCGAGGACAACGCATTCACGTACGTGGCGGTGTTCGGAATGTCAGAGCCCGACGTTGCTTTGGCGCTGCAACAGCCCTGGGTGTCGATCGACAACGATTCCTCGGGAACATCGCCCGAGGGAATACTGGGATTGGAGCATCCTCATCCGCGGGCTTACGGGACGTTTCCGCGCATTCTGCGCAAGTACGTCCGCGAAGAAAAGAAGTTGACGTTGGAGGATGCGATTCGGAAATTCTCGGCTTTACCGGCGCAGCGCATGCGCTTGACCGATCGCGGAGTATTGAAAGCTGGCATGTGGGCTGACGTTGTGATTTTCGATCCCACGACGATTCGCGATCTCGCGACCTTTGCCGAACCGAATCAGTTATCGCAAGGGATGGACTATGTGCTAGTGAATGGAGTTGCAGTGATCCATCAGGGAAAAATGACGGGCGCCAGGCCGGGGAAAGTGTTGCGGGGACCGGGGTACGTGCGAGCGAGGTGAGGGCTTAGTCTCTGCGCAGTGAACGCAACGAAGCCTTTTGAAATGCACGCGGCTCGGTTCTGTTGTTCTCGCTGTCCGGGTAGAAAAGCGCCGCATCGCGTTCCATCTTGTTCTTGGGTGGCTGCTTGCTCGTGATCCTCTTAGGTGTTTTCATCGCAGGTTCTCCTAGTGTCGCAACTCGGCCTGAGCGTTGGCGGCTGCGATCGGCGCAACCCGCGGTTGGGTGAGCGTGCCGGTGATGTTGAAACCGGAAGCTCCCTCGCGGGTAAGTTTCAGGTCCAAGACGCGGTCGAGCGACGCCGAGCCGGTCAGTTGGTACTCGTCGCCTGCCGTCTCTAGGTGGCCATCCTGAATCTCGATCTTGCCGGCACGTAATGAGAGGCGTGCGGCCATCTGCTGCACTTGCAGGCCGTTTCCGGACAGCACGATGTGGGGGAAAGTACCGTTTCTCACTTCCACCTGGGACATGCCAGCGGCCGATGCCAGCAGTTCCGCATGGGTGAACCCGGATGCGTCGACCTGGTACTTTAGGTTCGCCAAGCCGGTGATCCCGGCGCTGTTCGTGGCCACGGGAAGCTGGCCCAGGGCCACGTGATTTAAGGTTCCGCTGATGCCGTATCGCGGCGGCTGGGAGGTGAAATCCGCCGTCCAGTCACCCAGATGGCGCCCGCCCAGAACTTCGGCGCGCAAATCCTTCAACTCGATCTTCCCACTCTGTATCTGAACCGTTGCGGACACCTGGTTGGCGGCGACACCGCGAACCACGATCTTGTCTGCACTGAATTTCCCGTTGGCGTTCCATACGATTAAGCCGGGGCTGCCGGAGCGAATGGAGGCAGAGCCGAAGCGATACCACGGCTCTTTCTGCGCCTTGGGAAACAGTAGTGGAGACCACTGATCGGCCGTGATCTGGTCGGCGCGCAGATCGAAGTGAATTGGGCAGGTACTCATCGTCGCACAAGGCCGGGGAAGGGTTAACGATCCGCGCCACGAAGTTCCAGCCATGGTGGCAGTCAGGTTGTTGACTTGGGTCTGGGCAGGGCCCAGGATGAGATCTGCCGCCACAACGTCGAACGGGGCATCCAGCCCACGCATTCGAGATCGGACGGCATGGAGGTGCGCAGTGCCGGTAACTTCCGGTGGCGCAAAATGTGCCCACGTGCCCATGACGTGCAGGTCAAGCTTGGCAGCCCCTTCGGCGGTGGTTTGAAGGGCAGGGATTCCGGCCGTCCTTGCCGCTTGCAACAGGCGCTGCAATTGAGCTTCGCCCTTCAGTTCGAAGTCATAGCCATCATGCGAAACGCGCCCCTGGAGCACCGTGGGTGCCAGGCGGCCCAGAGAAATCTTAAACGGGTTCACAGTCAGATGGGGATCGATGCCTTGGGAAGAGACAGTGAACGAAATGTCGTTCACGGCCAGGCCGGTATTGGTGAGGGTGGATTGCAGGTCGAATCCGGTTACTAGTCCGCCCCCCTGCCAGGCAAGTGAGGTCTTGCTCGCTGGTGCAGGCTTTTGAATTGTGGCGCTGGCTGTAAGGTTCCCAGTTGCGATCAGGTCGTCCGGCAGACCCAGCTTGGCGTGCCTGGCGAGAACTACCAGCGATTGCATCGGTACGCCCTCCACAGTGAGCGCAAGATCGTAGCTGCGAGCTCCCAAGGGATCGGAGATACGGCCGGTGAGGCGGATCGAGCCATCCGCCACCGGGGCGGTGCAGGCCCCGTCGGAAAGAGTATTGTCGATCGAACTGTACAGGGCGGTGCATTGTACCGCCAGACGCATGGCGCCCCCGCCTGGAATGTCATAGCGGCGGAAATCGTCCGCAGCAGCGTCCGCGGTGATGCCCAGATGGGCCGGTGTCCCTGAAAGCTGAGCAGCGATCCGCATCGCTCCTCGCCAGCCTTTGTCGCTTCCGTAGGCAAGTTTGGTGAGCTGCCCGAGCTGGGAGCGGTCCCAGAGAAAAGTGAACTGGAGAGGGGTGTCGCGTAACGCGACGGCTCTCTGCCATGATCCAGTCACCCGCAAAATCCCGGTGTCACTCAGATTGAAGTCGGTGCGCACGGGTTGCGCTTTCAGCCGCATGCTCCACGTGTTTTCCGAATCCTGCCACAGGGAAAAGTCTGCGTCGGTCAGGGCATAAGGCTTCTTTTCCGGCCCGAGCTTAAAGTTGACGCGACCGTGGCGGGCCTCGATGTAGGGGAATGCAGGGCGCCTTTCCGTCTTCGCTTTGAGGGTGGGGGCAACCGAGATTTTGTCGGCGCGCTCCACCAGGTTTTCCACGTTCCAGTGCCCTTCCGGGTTGCGGGTCAGATTGAGACTGGGTTCGGTGAGGCTCAGAGTGGCGATCTCCAGCCGGCCGCGCAGAAGCGAGCTCATCCGTAACAGCGCGGTCACTTCCTGGGCGCGCAGCATCGGCTCCGCCCCGAATGTGGGATCATCATGGACAACGAAGTTCTGCAGTTCAAAACCCGGCTGCGGAAGAAAACGCAGGCTCACGGACGATACTTCCACGGAACGCCCCAGGGCGAGGCTGATGGAGCCGACGATCCGGGACCGCAACCGATTCGCTCCCGGCCGGACCAGGCAAAGCGCCACCAGGAGCACAAGTCCCAGGACGGCCATTCCGCGTGTAGAGCGAAGCAATTTCACTTCACTGCCTTGAGGGTGCGGCGCCAGCGAGTTTCGTCGAAAAAGTGAAACACGACGTGCGCCAGAAAGCCCACTCGCTGGCTGACTTCTCTTTCCAGATACTGGTTGGGTGGAGTCTCAAACGACCAATAGATGAACATGGGCCTGCCGATTACGTTTTCGCGCGGGATAAACCCCCAGTAGCGGCTGTCATAGCTGACGTCGCGGTTGTCGCCCATGCCGAAGTAGCTATCCGGCGGGACCACGATATCGTCTCCCTGGATGTGATCCTTGAGAGTTAGCTGCCAATTGGGCGCGACATTGTTGAATTCTGAGGGCGGTACCGCAGGAAAGTTGTCGCGGTATGGATTGTAGGCGTCGGCCCCAGTGGAGTGAATCACGTAAGGCTCCTCGAGCTTTTCGCCGTTACGGTAAACGGCGCCATCCCGCAAGTGGATGCGGTCTCCGGGAATACCCATGATCCGTTTCACCACATAGAGGCCTGGCTCAGCCGGCGATAAGAACACCATGATGTCACCGTGCCGGACGGAGCGATAGGGGAGCAAGGGGCCAAGCCAGTGGGTGGCAGGCGCGAACTGCTCCCGGTTCACGAAGACATGGTCCCCGATCAGGAGGGTGTTTTCCATGGAACTCGACGGAATTTCGAAGGCCTGCAGGATAAATGTGATGATGAACAGTCCGGTCACCAATACGGCCGCCAGTGACGCGAGGAACTCGACTGTGGTTTCGCGCGGTTTTTCAGGTTGAGCGATTTCTTTCTTGGCCATTAGATCGTTCCTGTCTTATCGCTGTATTGTAGCCGGATTGGCCGGGATCGTCCTTAGTTCACCAAACGAAACGTCCGGTCCCAGCGGGTGATCCGAAACAAGTGACTGACCACATAGGCAAAGTGATAAAGTTTGTCAGCCGACGTGGAGGCAACCTGCCTATCTTCGTCAAGGCTACGCAGCGACCAATAGATCACCAAAGGCCGTCCAATAATGTTTTCCCGGGGGACGAAACCCCAGTAACGGCTGTCGCTGCTTTCGTCGCGATTGTCGCCCAGCACGAAATAGTTGCCTTCCGGAACAATCAGTTCGCCGTCCTCCACCAACTTCTTCATTTGCAGCCACCAAGTCCCTTCAAGTCCCGGGACCGGGAGGTTGAGGCGGGGGAACTCGTCACGAAACGCATCGTGCGCCGGGGAACTATGGATCACGTAATTCTCGCGCAACGCTGTACCGTTGACGTACACCTGGCGATTGATAAGCCGCACCCGGTCACCCGGCACTCCCACCACTCGCTTTACAAAATGCTGAGTGGGGTTGAGGGGATAGCGAAAAACAATGATGTCGCCTCGATGCACGGCCCGGTACGGCATTAGATGATTCCAGGTTGCCCCTCCACCGTAGCGCAGCTTGTCCACCAGCAGATAGTCCCCGATCAGCAGGGTGTTTTCCATGGACTCCGAAGGAATCTGAAAAGCCTGCACCACAAAGGCAATGACAAACACGGCAATGACGACCGTCGTCAGCAAGGATTGCAGGGAACTGGGCCATTGGGCTCGCGGTCGAGAGACTACCTCGGTCATGACTTGGCCATCGGACTCCCGCCCGAAGCCCGGCTGCGTTGGTCGGCGGAGGTCGAATCCAGATACGCAAGCAACTGCCGCGCAGCTCCCTGCTCGGCGTCCTTTTTGGTTGATCCTTCAGCCTGTCCCACCAGTTCGGTGTCGTTGGGCTCGTCGGCCTTCAGCAGTCTGGCCTGGACGGTGAAGGTCTTGCTGTGCTCGGGGCCGCGCTCTTTCACCAGAACATAGGCCGGTTGGGCACGGCCCATGGCCTGAAGCTTCTCCTGCAGGGCAGACTTGTAGTCGTTTAGGGGCAAGCTGCTGCCATTGCGCGCGATAACCTCCAGCTCCGGAGACACGATGTGCTCAAGCACGACACGACGCACCGTCTCCAGCCCACTATCCACGTACATGGCTCCCAAAATCGCTTCCAAGGCATCCACCAAAAGCGCGGTTTTGTTGCGGCCGCCGCTTTTCTCCTCACCTCGCCCCAGGCGCAGGTAGTGACCCAACTCCAGGGTCTGGGCCACTCGGATGAGATGCTTTTCGCTGACCAAGTGGGCCCGCAGCTTGGATAACTCGCCTTCGCGGAATTGGGGGAAGCGATGGAACAGGTCCTCGGTGGTAATGAGCCCCAGGACCGCATCGCCCAGGAACTCGAGTTGTTCATTGTCACCGGTGCGCTTGCTGGGGAGGGGCTGGGCCGACTCCACCTCCCGCGCCTGGGAGCTATGGGTCAGGGCCTGGTCCAGCAATTCTGGCCGGACGAACCGGTAGCCCAGAGTCTGCTCCAGGTCCGCCATGTCTCGTGATTTCATCACTTCAAAAAGGGCGAAACATCTCCATGGCTGCCCGCAAGCGGGGCGGGTCATGACTTCCAGCTGAATCTTCCGTCAGTGCGAAGACGGGTTCTGGGCGGCGCCCGCAGGTGGTTTAGAAGCCGGCGCGGGAGTGCTGCCGCCGGTCAATTGTACCAACCGGTCCCGTTCCTGGCGCGCCAGTTTCCCCGCCACACTGGCTTCCTGAGTCAGTTCCACCGCATGATTGGCTTCCTTCAGCGCTTCCGGGTATTTGTTTTGCTTGTCCAGCGCAATTGCCAGGCGCAGGACCACGACCGGATCGGGCTGGGCTGGCAAAGCGTCCACCGACTTGCGGAAGTAGTTTTCGGCGTCAGGATATTTTTCCTGGTTGAAGCTAATGGTGCCTAGAACAGAATATGCGGAGGAGCGCATAAACCCCTTGTAGGCGTCGATCTTTTCCTGGGGAGTGCCGGCCGGGATGGCAACATCGGTTTCGATGGTTTCGACCGCGTGCGAGGCGTATTTCTGCGCTTCTGCCCAACGCTGATCCTTGTCGAGGTCGGTGTCGCGGGTGCGCTCAGCGATGACTTCCGCAGCCCCCACCAGAGCCTCGGGATCATCGGGATCGATCTTGAGCACCTTGTCCGCAGCGGCGCTCATCTGGTCCGCATTGTTGGCATTCTGAAAGGAGTGCATGGCGGCTTTGAACAGCAGAATCCGAAGCTCGCTGTCGGGAAACTTCGCGGCAAAATCATCGGCGGCTTTGGCAAAAGCTACCGGGTCCGCCGAAGTTGCGATCGCAGCTTTGTAAGCATCAAACTCGGGCTGGGTCTTGGCCTGAGGCGGGCGCTTGCCTGCAGGCGCTGCCTGCGGGGCTGCCGTTTGGGCCGCATTGGGCGGTGATGAGGGCGGCTTCTGTGGCGTCGTCGCCTGTTGCCCTAGCGCGAAGCCAGCCCACGCCAGCATCACGAAAATTATGGCTGTTCGTTTCATGCTCTCTCCTTGAAGTGCGATTCTAGCCTTCACTCTTGCCTCTCAGAAATGGTTCTTTCCGCCCCCGTGCGTTACTGTGGACGTGGGCTGGGCGGCTCATAGGGTTTCTGAAGACCCCGTTCCGCTGCGGCTTTGACCTCCGGTAATTGGGTGCCCGCGGTCAGCGCCGCACGATAATGATCAAGGGCGGCGGCGCGCTCTTCCTGCAAGTCAAAAATCCTTCCCAGGTAAATGTGGGACCAGGCCACCACCTTGGGCTCACGCGCCACACCCAGGGCTTGCTCGAAATAGTTGCGGGCGCCTTGCAGGTCGCGGTTCATAGTGGCGACTTGCGCCAAAATAAAGAGGGCGCGGCCCGGGTCCTCACTCTTGGTGTCCAGAACTTCCTGGGCAAGTTTCCTGGCGCCGTCTGAATCCCCAGCTGACAAGCGTTGCTCGGCGCTCACCAGCAGCCGGGTTTCGGCGGGGCGCGACACCCGCAATAATTCAGGGTCCGCCTCGGTCGAGAATTTGGTCAGCGCTACCAACTTTTGTTCCTTACCGAGGTCGATGTCGCCAATCATTTCACTGTAAGCATTCCGCAAGCCGACCGGACCCTTTTCGAACTTTGCCAGCGCGTCGTAGAAATACCGGGTCAGGACGTAGCCCTGCTTCACCGACTGCTCCACTGCGGCTTGCCGCTGCACTTCCGTCATTTTGCCGGATCCGCTGGTCCGCACTTCAATGGCGCGAATGAAGCATTCTGTGACCAGCAGGGAAACATCCTGCTTGAAACTCTCATCCATCGGCGCTTTTTTCACCCCCGCGAGCAATGGGGTTAGACGACTGATGCTGTTGGGATATTTCGCCGCCAGGGGATCCAGCAAATAATGCAGATAGGTATGCCGAATCTGATCCATCTTGAGCGTCGATCCTGGCCCGGGGGAAATCACCACGTAGTAATCCGAGCCGTAATTGCGGGCGTTGGTCTGCCCCGGTGCTCCCATGGGATCAAGATAGACGGTGAAGCTGTGTCCCAGGTAACCTGCGGACTGAAGTCGCAGGTAGATCTCGGTGTCAAACAGGACCTTGGCGAGGGGATCACGGTAGCGGGCGGCGAGTCCTGAGTAGACGACCTGATGACGGAGCCAGATGGCGTGCAATCCCGCAACGTCATAGAATTTTTGCAAGATGGGTACGATGCCGGCCACTTGAGCGGCGTCCGGAGGCAGGTCGGCATCTTTGACCTTGAACGCGAATCCTGGCGGTGCTTCCAGACGCAGCGCCAACGAGACGTATTGTGCCAGCGTCCGGGAGGGCTCAGGCTGCTCATGCTCGTGATAGAACTGGCACAACAGCAGGGTCTCTTCCTTTGCCTGGTCGAAGGCCTGGGAGGCGTTGACCACTTCGGCCCGGACCTGCGCGCGCACCGGGTCCGACAAATCCAGTTCCGCATTGTAGCCACAGGTATTGATGGCAGCGAGCACGCTGAACAGCGTCTCACTGGTGTCCAAGGTGACGTTGGGCGGGGTTTCCCCCGGGCAGATCGATGCCATCAGCCCCAACAGTGCGGCGAGAAACGCCAATCGAAAGCAATGGCCCAGGAAGACCCCTCCTACAGAATGGTGAAATGTGCGGGCTACGTTGTCAGTTTAAGAGGTTCGGGGCGGGGGGTCAACGCAAGGCAACGCTTTAAGAGCCAGGACGCGCATCTATCCCCTCACGCTGACTCGCGAGAACGAGAGTACGGCCCTTCCCGACGTCGGCCGGCCCATCGACATAGCCGGGCGAAACGTGGTGAAGATCAGCATATTTTTCACTTGTGAGGGCAGTTCCTGGGCCGCGTTGGGATTGGACAACACACGGTAGTCCTGCACCCGGCCGTTGGCATCGACGTAAGCTTCGATCACCAGAGAATCGTCTTTGATGGAGTCAAGCGTGGTGCCGAACGCCGATCCCTGAAGTTGCGGGGCAGTGTTCAACATCAGCGGGACATCGGCGCTGCCCGCCTGCAAGGGCAAGGTCACGAAGCCCATCAGGAAGCCGAATATCACCACCGCCGTTGCCAGACCTGCCGTAGCCGGAACCATGAATGCATTGAGGGCGTTTTCCGCACGAACCCGGAATGCCGAGAAGCTGCTCTGGCGCGACTGCGCCGCTTCACGAGAAATCGCCACGCGAAGTTTCAAAGCCAGATCGCTGGGCGCTTTGCGGCGGCCGGCTGCAGTAAGTAAGCGCTGGGTTTGGCGCAGGGCGAGATACTCCTGCTGGCAGCTATCACATCCGTCCAGATGCCCAGCCATGGACAACATCAGCTTGCCGCTCATGGCGTTGTCCAGATACGACGAGAGCAACAATTTAACCTGTCTGCATGTCATGATCCCACCTCGCATCGCCGTCCTGCGACCGGCGTCTCTGAGCGTGGAGCTACTCTCGGCTGCTCGTCCCGAAGTCCCAGCGCCGGGCCAACCTCTCTTGCATACGCGGTCAGGCGTTCTTTCAACGCTTGACGTCCGCGCGTCAGTCGTGACTTCACCGTCCCCAGGGAAACCTGCGTGACTTCCGCAATTTCCTCGTAAGACATTTCTTCCAGATCCCGCAGAATCACCGTGGTGCGATAGGGTTCGGCAACCCGGCGCAACTCCTCTTCCACGCGGGTTCTCACTTCTTCGTGAGCGAAGCGATCGAAGGGTGACTCAGCGTCGTCGGCTAAACAGTCTCTCAGAGCCGAAGAAGTGGAAGCGGCATCGGCGTGCGACGGTTCGATGGAGGTCTCGCGGGATTTGTGCCGAAACCACCAGCGCCGCCGGTTTGAGGCCTCGTGCAGAGCGATGCGATAGATCCAGGTCTTGAGACTGGATTCCCCCTGGAAATGCTTCATGCCGCGGAACACTTTCAGAAAGACTTCCTGGGTAGTGTCGGGGGCGTCGGCGGGGTCGGAAACCATGCGATAGACCAGGCTGTAAACCGGCTGGTGAAACTCGCCGATCAGCCAAGCGTAGGCTTCCTCGGATCCGGCCTTGAGTTCGGCCACGATCGCGGATTCCTCCTCGCGAATTCCAATCGCTCCAACGAGATTACCCAAGCTGGATGCTCCGGCCATCACGGTCATGGCACAATCTCCATTATAGGATCTTTTCTCGCAGCCGAGTTGACCCGAAGTTTCACCGCTCAGATTACCCTCGGGCCAGTAATTCCCCTATTGCTATAGACCCCAACTCGCGCCCGTAAGTTCCCCAATGGAAAGAGGTTTATTTTCAGGCTGGTAACGCTGGCTGGCCGCCCTACTGGGGCGCCGAGGGCGGAGTCTGGTCGGGACTCGACGGAGTGCTGGTGGGCGGCTTCGGAGGTTTGGGTGCGGGTTTCTTCTTAACCAGTTTCTTCGGTGGCTCGGTGTCGTCGACCACCACTTTCTTGGGCGGAGCTGCCTGTTCGATCGCGCGCGCTTTCTGTAGGTCGGCGCGCAATCTGGTCAGCTCAGCTTCTTTCGATCCCGCCAGAGTTTCCAGCCGGTCGGCAAACATGCGCCGCGCAGTCTCGAGAGAGGTCACATCGTTCCGCAACGCCTGGTAATCGTCGCGGGAACCGAAGGCGCCGGTGGATTCGGCCAGCGAGGCGAACACATCGTAAAGTGCATCCAGATTGCGATAGAGCTTGAAGGTTGGCGGCAGACTGTCCGGGGAATTCCGCAGCTCAGCGATGATCTCGGGAAGAGCGGTTTGCAGGTTGCGCTGAATTGAGGCGACATCAGCCAGGGATCCCTGTTTGGTGTTGGCATCGGTCTTTTTCCAGGTCTCAATCCGTAGGTTGGACAAGTCCCGCTGGATGGATTGCGAGGTCTGTTCCAGTTGGGAAAGCAGCAAATTCACCTGGCTGACGGAGGAGTAGGGAACCGGCGTTCCTGGGTTGGGTGTCGTCGCCGGCGGGGACGCAGCCTGCGCGAGCAGCAGAACCGAAGAAGAAAGAATCAAGCTGAACCCGAGGGCGAGTTTCATAAGCCGGCTGCCCTCAGGATACGCATTTTCCTTGAATTCGTAAATTTAACGGATCCGTGGCTCGGTCGTGCGGTGTTTGACTATCGCTACCGGGTAGGCGAAAATTGATATTCCAACCAATGTGGGCCTGTGGCGCAGCTGGGAGCGCGCTTCCATGGCATGGAAGAGGTCGTCGGTTCGATCCCGACCAGGTCCACCAAATTTCCTACCCCCGCGCGAGCCGAACTAATCCTTGAGATGATCCTCGACCGAAGGTAATCTGGGAAAACAGACCGGAGATCAAGAGACTTTCAGGTCTGGATTCCACATGACGAGCTCCCGAAAGAACCCATTCGTCTGTCGCGGGATCGCTGCGGTACTGGTGATTGCTGCTGTTCCGTTCGCTGCTGGCAACCCGGACTCAACCAAGGCTGGTGACCGCGGTTCCCGTTCCTGGTCGGTGCGCTGGCAGCCCAGGCGCGTGGCCATTGGATCTCCTGTCCTGTTGCAGGTGAGTTCACCGCAGCGGTTGGAGTCGCTCTCGGGAAAATGGCTGGATCACGAGGTCTTCTTCTCTTTTGACGCACCGAGCAAAACCTGGCGAGGAATCGCGGGTGCCAGCCTCGAAACCAAGCCTGGCAAATATGTTTTGGCGCTCGTGGGCAAAACAAAAGCCGGCGATGAAGTTTCATATCAGCAGCCGATCCCTGTGAGCCACGCGAAATATCGCCAGATTGCGGTGACGGTTCCCAAGCAATACACCGAGCCTAGTCCGGAACAACTGCGTGAGATTGACCAGGATAAGGCTGTGAAGCAGCGTGTGCTCGGGCAAGTGAGCCCAGAACGCGTTTGGGCGGGAAAGTTTCTTCCTCCGGTGAATGCGGCGATCTCCGATGTTTTCGGGACTGCGAGGGTCTTCAACGGCGAGACGCAGAGCGTTCACCAGGGACTCGACTTCGGTGTACCCGCGGGCACGCCGGTCGCGGCGCTCAACTCTGGAACGGTCCTACTGGCGCAGATGCTGTTCTTTGAAGGCAATTGCGTTGTGCTGGACCACGGCCAGGGGCTGCTCACCATCTACATGCACCTTTCGAAGATCGAGGTAAAAGAGGGGGAGCACGTGAAGCGGGGACAGCAGATCGCGTTGAGCGGCGGAACGGGGCGCGCGACCGGGCCGCACTTGCACGTGGCCGTGCGTTGGGAGGGAATTTACCTGGATCCGGCGATTCTGCTGCAGTTGAGCTGGCCTTAAAAACTGGGCAGCAAGCGACGAACGCTCAGTCCATGGCCAGCGATTGCGGCATGGTTGGAGGTTCGGCCTGCTGAACCGCGACGCCGTCACGAAAGCCGACAATTTTGCCGGAGATGGCGGGCACGCGATCGCCAGGGACGAGGATGCCGACCAGATTCAGCGGATCGGCGGCAGAGAGCGTGATGGTTTCCTGCGTGGGCGGCAGCTTGCGAGCGGCGCGCAGCGACTCGACGGCAACCGGCAGAGCAAATTGTTCGCCGATGAATCCGTCGACGAAGCGGCCGCCGCGAATTTCACCGCGATCTTCGATCCGGCGGTAGGCGACTTGCAGTTCCCGCCACTTGGGTAGATTGGTTTCACGAGCGAGCAAGTCGCGGAAAACGATTCCATAGCGTTTCAACAGCATCCAGCATGTGGCTTCGACCGCACGATTGCGTTCGACCGCCTGATCGGTGTAGAGCAACGCCCATCGTCCGGAACTGTGCCGGGGGCGCGCGCTGCGTCCGCTGCCTTGTCCGGCGCGGCGTTTGGGATCGATGAGTGAGCGAAGATTGTCGAACCCGTCGGCGGTGACCACTCCCGCAGCTACCAGTTCCCAGAGCGCGGTTTCGACTTCCGCCTTCAACTTGTCAGTGCTGCGAACAATGTCGGCGAAGAATGACGCGCCGCGCTGCCGCAGAAAATCCAGCACCTGGCGCGCGCCTTCACTCAGGCCGCGCGCTTCGGGCTGATGGCTGGCAGAATGTTGCGGCATCATCCAGTCGGCCTCTTCGCGAATGAAAAATGTGATGGGGGCAACGCTGGTGGGAATCACGCGCCGCTTGCCGGCAGCGGAATCTTCGAGGGTCGCGGGATGAGGAGATAAACGTCCCCAACCGATGGCGCCCGTGAGGCAGAGCTGATCGAGCCATTTGGGATCGTAGTCGGCGATGCGGCGGGCCAGAATCTGGCGCTCCCACGCGTTAGCAGGAATTTCAAATCCCTGCAACTGACGTACGATTTCGAGCGTGGCGCGCTCGCCTTGGACCTGGGTGCCGGGGGCCACATGTTGCCAGCGCAAGAGCCACTGCATGAACTGGGCGGCGGTGACCGGCTCAATCTGCTTGCGCAGAGTGGCTACGGTGAGGCGATGGATGCGCGCCAGCAGCCGCCGCTCGCACCACTCAGTGTGCTCTGAGTGTCCCCCGGTGAAATTTCCGCGCAGAATCGCGCCACTGGCTTCCATGCGCAATAACGCAGTGTCGATTTCAGAGGAAGGGACGCCAAGCAGTTCGCCAAGTTGCGAAGCGGTAGCCGGACCGAGGTGCGACATCCAGCCGGTGACCATGGACAGCAAAGCGTCGTCGCGCGAGGGCACGGAGCCTTCGAGTTCCGCAGGCGCCGGATTGAAAACAGCGTCGGGGAAGAGCAGAGAAAAAGTCTTGGCCCGTTCCGCAGCGACCCAATAACATTGGCCGGCGCCTACCACCGTTGATGCGCGTCCCTGCTGCACCAGTCGCTCGAAGTGGATATCCCACTCCTGGGTTGCGTGGGGACAGCCGCCCTCGGCTGTCCCATCGAGCGCAGCTCGACGGTTGGGCTGAAGATCTTCCAGGGCATGGTTCCGGCTCACCACCACCGGCTCAGCTTCGCTGAGCCGGACAGCCGAGGGCGGCTGTCCCCACGTGAGCACGGGCAGGGCAATGAGCGTGTGCAGAACATCGTGCAATTCGTCGGCGTCGCGGACGTCGGGCCAGGCTTCTTCGCGGACCTGGGCAATCGCGGCTGGCTCGAGCTTGCCAACCTCTTCGAGAACCGATTCCGGCAGTACGCGGCGCATTTCTACGGCGCGGGCGCGGCGTTCTTCGAGTGGGGCATCGTCAAGGTAGGCGTAGGGATTCGCATTCAAAATCTCGTGAGAGAACTGCGAAGGCACGGGCGTGTCTACGGCGACGCAGCGGATGCGGCCTTCGTCCATATCGCGCAATAGCTTCTTCAGGCCGTCGAGATCCATGGCCTCGGTGAGAACATCTTTCATTACTTCTTTAATCAAGGGATGGTCGGGAATCTGGATGTCGCCTTCGATGTTTTCCTGGCAAGCGGCGACGTCAGGGAACACGGAAGCCATGAGGTCGTCAGAACGCATGCGCTGAATCTGCGGCGGGACTTTCTTGCCCCCCTGAAAACGCAGCAGGGCGAGGGCGCGGCCGGCGTCCCAGCGCCAGCGGGTAGCGAAGAACGGTGAGGCTAGCGCGGCTTGCTCCAGAATGGGCTGGACAGTTTCTGGGTTCAGGAAATGGAACACATCGGCAAGGGGGAAACTGTGCTGCTCCGCCAGGGCGATGTTCAAGCCATTGTCGGTGGCCGCGGCTTGCAGCTCGAAGTTGAAGCTGCGGCAGAAGCGCTTGCGCAGGGCTAATCCCCAGGCCTTATTAATGCGTCCGCCGAAGGGGGCGTGAATCACCAATTGCATACCGCCGCCTTCGTCAAAGAAACGCTCGGCAATGATGGTGTTTTGGGTCGGCACGTCTCCCAGCACCGCCCTGCCTTGCAGGATGTATTCAATCGCCTGCTCAGCGCCGGAGTCGTCGAGGCCACATTCTTCCTTCAGCCAGGTTACGGTTTCGGCCACTTCGGGCTGCGCTTGCGAGACACCGACCGGAAAGACGCTGCGTAAGCGCTCGCTGATTTCTCTTCGCAGGTCGGCGACGTGGAGCGAAAGCTCTTGGGTGCGGGCCGGAGCCTCGCCACGCCAGAAGGGAATTGTAGGCGGCGCGCCATGCGCGTCTTCGACCAGCATCCGTCCGGACTTGCCCTCAACCCGGTGGATGCGCCATGAGGTATTGCCCAGCAGCATAATGTCGCCAGCGTTGCTCTCGACGGCAAAGTCTTCGTCGACCGTGCCGACCGTTATGCCTTCGGGTTGGGCGACGACCGTGAATAGGGCATTCTCCGGAATCGCTCCCCCGCTGGTGATGGCTGCCAGCCGGCTGCCGCGCCGAGCGCGCAGTTTGTGATTCACGCGATCGCGATGCAGGTAGGCGCCATAACGGCCACGACGGGCGGCAATGCCTTCGGAAAGCATTTCGAGAATGGACTGGTAAGTTTCGCGGGTGAGATTGCGGTAGGGATAGGAGCGCTTGACCAGGGCGAACAGGTCGTCTTCATCCCAGCCAGCATCATCCTCTCCCGTGTGGACAGTCGTTCCGGTTGCTCCCGCGGCGCAGATCGCTACGATCTGCTGCGCCAGAATGTCGGCGGGGGCTTCGGGAATCATCAAGCGATCAAGATCACCGTGGCGGATGGCGCGCACCAAAGCAGCGCATTCCTGCAACTCATCGCGGGTCGTGGCAAAGAATCGGCCTTTGGGAATCGCCCCACGCCAGTGGCCGGAGCGCCCCACCCGCTGCAACCCGACTGCGATGGCCCGCGGAGAACTGATCTGAATGACTAGGTCCACCGTGCCGATGTCAATTCCCAGTTCCAATGAGGCGGTCGCGACCAGCACTTTGACTTGGCCGTCTTTGAGCTTGTTCTCAGCGGTCAGACGCAGCTTGCGCGAGAGGCTGCCATGGTGAGCGGCGACATTGTCTTCACCTAATCGTTCCGCCAACTGATGCGAAACTCGCTCCGCCAGTCGGCGGGTGTTAACAAACATCAATGTCGAGCGGTTCTGCCCCACCAGTTCCACGATCCGGTCATAGATCTCGTCCCACATTTCGTTGCTGGCGATGGGCCCGAGCTGCGTGGCCGGAACTTCGACGGCAAGGTCGAGTTGCCGCTTGTGACCGACGTTGACAATGACCGGCTCGGGCCGGCCGTTTCCGGTCAGAAAGTGAGCAATCTCCTCGATTGGCTTCTGAGTCGCGGAAAGGCCGATGCGGATGAGGGAGCGGGATGGAAAAAGCCGTGCGCGGTGCGCCTTTGCCTCTCCACACAACGCTTCGAGCCTTTCCAAAGAAAGTGTCAGGTGGGCGCCACGCTTGTCGTCGGCTACGGCGTGAATCTCGTCGACGATTACGGTCTCGACATCGCGCAGAATTACCCGGCTCCGTTCGGCAGTGAGCAGGATGTACAGCGACTCGGGCGTGGTCACCAGAATGTGCGGCGGACGCTTCAGCATGGCGCGGCGTTCGTGCATGAGCGTGTCACCGGTGCGAACGGCGGTGCGAATCTGCGGCATCAGCAGGCCGCGCTCACCGGCCATTTGCAGAATCTCGCCCAGCGGAATTTCGAGGTTCTTCTGAATGTCGTTGCCCAGGGCTTTGAGCGGCGAGACATAGAGCACCTCGGTGCAATCCTGCAAGTCGCCGGCGAGCGCCTTGCGCACCAGGCGGTCGATGCAGGCGAGAAACGCGGCGAGGGTCTTGCCCGAGCCGGTTGGAGCTGAAATTAGTGTGGTATGCCCGGCGAGGATATGCGGCCATCCCTGCTCTTGTGGCTCCGTCGGAGTGCCGAAGCGCTGGACAAACCAGTCCCTTACCAGAGGGTGAGCCCAGGCGAGCGCGGCAGGGAAGGACGACATTCGGATATTCTAGCGGGAAAGTACGCCTTCGTAAAATGTTCGCCTACAATAAGGCATGGAGGACGGGGATGAAGCGGGTAATCTATCGGGGAAATTCGCTACAACTTGTCCCCCTCTGAATCCGCCGGTTCCCGGCGAAGAAACAGCGCACGCTTGCGCTATCGCTGATTTCAACCGTTATCATGTTGATCTGGCCTGTGCCGGAATCAGGGGACTCCAAATGCGGCCATTACAGGCGTTGATCTGTGTGGTTATCGTGAGCGTGGGCAGTGCATCGGTAGCTCAACAATCCAACGCTGAGCCGCCACCAGCAAAGCAGGAATCGGCGCAGAAGTCGCCATGTAAATCGCCTAACCCTACCTTCACCCCTGATCCACTGCCTCCTGCGAGCTGGGAGGGAAAAGGACCGAAGACCGCCGTAACGATTTTTGATCTACTGGTGGACAGGAAGGGCAAGGTCCACGATCCAGTGGTTATCCAGTCCGGTGGAGATGATGTCGATAAACAAGCCTTGGACTCAGTTCGGCGATGGAGATTCACCCCCGCCACATGCGGAACGGACCCCATTGAGGCAAAAGTCCGCGTACGAGTAACGACAAGTCTGAGATAAAGGACCCGATTCCGTGTGCTGCCGCAACATCGCCATTGCACTTATTGACCCCTGCGCTTCAGTTCCTCCGCTGTTTGTGCCAACTCCTTTCCTGCGACAGCTGAGACCGGCTGTCCCCACGCGAACACATGCGGGAGGCCAGAGCTAAAGGCCGAGAACTTCAATGTTAGAATCCCGGCCATGCCCAAAATCTCTCCTAAAGCCCGCGCCAGGAACATCAAACTCCTGCTTTTTGACGTGGACGGTGTCCTCACCGATGGCAAACTTTTTTTTCTTCCCGTCCCTCCGGGATTTCAGCAGACCACACTCGAGCACGCCGCCGAGCACGCCACCAAGCACGCCGGGCAGGGCGGCTTCGGTCTGGCTAGTTCCTCGATGATCGAAGCCAAAGGTTTCCACGCGCACGACGGCACTGCTATTTCGCTGGCGCGGCTGGGGGGCATCAAGACCGGACTGATCACCAAGCGCATTTCGGAAACGGTCGCGGTGCGCGCTCGTGATCTGAAGTTGGAGCACATTCATCAGGGCATTCAGGACAAGTTGACGGTCTTAAAAGAAATTCTGCGGCAGGAGGGGTTGACCGCAAGTGAAGCGGGATTCGTCGGCGATGACGTTATCGACCTGCCCGCCATGCGGCATTCCGGCTTCGCTGTGGCTGTTGCCAACGCCCGCGCTGAAGTGAAGAAAGAGGCGCACTACGTAACGCCTCACGCCGGAGGAGACGGCGCTCTGCGAGACGCGATTGAGTATGTCTTGAAAGCTCAGGGAAAGTGGCAACGGGTGGTGGAAGAATATATTGGGGAGAGAAGTCCGAAGAGCAGCACTTAGCATTCAGCTGTCGGCATTCAGCCATTCAAGGCTCTCAACGGGCCAATTCCTTGACAACCGCGCCAGATCCCTCGGGAAATTGAGCCGTTCGCTTGCGGAGTGCTGAAGGCTGAGTGCTGAAAGCTAATAAAAAGCCCACCGGCTGTCTGCTTGGGGCGTGCTCGGGTCGACAACCGATGGGCTACCGTTTCTCCTTACTCACCCTGTGTTTTCAGGAGTGTTTCCAGTAGTAACCCAAAAACTGGCAAAAGTTGCGGGAAAAATGTAAAAATTTGTAATTTCCAAGTCATTGAAACGGCGATCATTTACTCCGGTATCGCCGGAGGCCGGGATGCCATCAGTTGGGCGAATCGAGTGTCCTTGCGCAAACCCTCAAAATCCGCGTCCTTATAGACGTCGTCGATTCCGGGGTAGCCTTCCTCCAGCGCCCGCCGCAGGTATTGCAGGGCATGATCGGAATCTCCCTGTTTGGCATAAAGCTTGGCTATCAAATACTCAAAGCGTGCGCGCTCCTCGGGCGACGGTAATTGGGCGGTGACTCCAGTTCGCGAAGTACGTTCGAAAATATCGGGATCGAGATGCAAAGCTTGGCCGTAGGCGATAGAAGCTTGTTCCCAGTCTTTCTTCCCGTAATATGCCGCCCCCAGGTTGTTGTAGAACGAGGCAACGTCGGGCTTCAGCTTGATGGCCTTCTCATATTCCTTGACGGCCTTTCCGTACTTCTGCTGCAGATACCACGCCACGCCTAAGTTATTCCAAGCGTCGGCAAACTGGCGATCCAGCTTGACGGCGCGTTCGAAGTCTCTTGCGCTCTCACTGTCCCGCCGAAGTTCCAGTTCCGTGATACCGGCCTTGTTGTAGAGCGAAGCTGACCGTTTTTTCGCCAAAGCTGCCCGGTAGTAATCCAGGGCGTCGAGGTAGGCTTTCTGGCCGCGGAGTTCATCGCCGCGGGCGTCCAGTTCTTCTGCCGAAGCATTGGGAGCAGGTGGCGCGGCACGGCGTAGTGGCGGCGGCGTGATTTGCACCAACTCGGTTTGGGCGTGCAGGTTGGGTAAGGCAAGCAAGACTGCAACGGCCAGGCTGAACACAAAGCGATGCATAGGCTCACCTCATCAAAAAAGACTCGATCCTTCGCTCGCTAGCGCGGACTATTTCCGTTGTCAGCGGGCGGCGGCGGCGCGGTATTGGACGATTTGTCGCTCTTAAAGATACCCGCTACCTTGCCAAAAAATCCCTTCTTCTTCTTTGCGTCCGCGGACGACGTATCCTCCGGCGTTGCACTGCCGCTAGGCGGTCTTGCATCCGGAGGCAGGGCCTTGTCGCCTCCTACTCCAAACATGCGCGAGAAGAATCCCTTGACGCCTGTGCCCTGCTCGCAAGTGCTGGTCGGCTCCGTACCCACGATAAATGCTGATGTATAAGTGTCCGGGCAGGAGGGTGTGGCCAGCAGATTGGTGGCCTTGTCGAGTTGCACGTCGACCACGCCCGTTGGCTGGGTGAAGGAATGAACGTCCGAGTAGGGCCACAAGGTGACGGCCTTTTTCATGAACTCCGCCCAAATCGGCGCGGCGGTTTGAGCGCCGCTCAGGCGAATGTCGCTGTAATCGTCGAAGCCCACCCAGACAATGCAGAGCAGGTTGCTGGTGTAGCCTGCGAACCAGCCATCATGAGAAGTTCCGGTTTTTCCTGCTGCGGGCGCGGTGAAGCCGAGGGTGCGCACGGTATATGCGGTTCCGAAATTAAATACTCCCTCCATCATGTTGGTCATGACGAAGGCCACGCGCGGATCCAGCACGTCCCGTTTGTCCTGCTTCCAGTCCATGACCACATCGCCGGCTGCGTTGCGTACAGAATTCACCAGCAAGGGAGAAATCCGCACCCCCGAGTTCGCGAACACTGTGTAAGCTCCAGCCATATCCAGCGGGGTGGCGTCATAAGCGCCCAGCGCCATGGCGGGAGTGGGTTTCACCGAGACAATGCCCGCGGTTTTAGCCAAGTCCGCGACCTTGTCATAGCCAACTTCTTCCGCCAGCTTCACGGTCGCGTTGTTCAGCGACATCGCCAGGGCATAGCGGGCCGTCACCTCGCCGTGATACTCCTCTTTGTAGTTTCTAGGCTCGTAGATCTGATCGCCGTAAGCGAACGTGGTGGGCTGGTCGGTGACCATGGAAGCGGGCGTGAACACCGGAGTCCCCCCGCTTACGGCGGTGTTCATGGCGGCGGCATAGACGAAGGGCTTGAAGATCGACCCGGTGGGCCGCTTCGCGACCGCGTGGTTCAGTTGGCTGAAGGCGTAGTTCCTGCCTCCCACCAGGGCCAGCACTTCACCGGTGTGGGGATCCATTGCCACCAGCGCGACCTGCGCCTGCGGACCGGGTTCTACCTGGTTCTCGAACTTGTTCTTGCCTACCTTGATGCGCTTGGTGCGGCGCTTGGTGACCTGGTCATCTACCAGCTTGATTCCAGATTCGACTGCCTGGGCAGCCGCCCGCTGGAGGTCGGGGTCCAACGTCGTGTAGATGCGATAGGACTGTTCGTTCAACTCGCGTTCGTTGAACTTGCTGGTCAGAGTATCGCGGACCAGATCGACAAAGTAAGGGGCGTCACTGGCTTCGACATTGGGAGGAGCCAGCTTCAGCGGCGTGGCCTTGGCTTTGTCGGCCTCGGCCCGGGTAATGGCGTGGGTTTCCACCATACTCTCCAGAACCAGGTTGCGGCGTTCCAAAGCCCGCTCGGGGTGACGATAGGGAGATAAATAACTGGGCCGCTGGATAATGCCTGCCAGCAGTGCCGCCTCGGGTAAGGTGATGTCTTTCAGGTCCTTGTTGAAGTAGGCGTGCGACGCTTCCGCCAGTCCGCTGATGGTGAACGAACCGCGCTGGCCCAGGTCCACCCAATTGGCATAGAACTCGAAAATTTCCTGCTTGCTGAATTTTTGCTCGAGCTCCTCGGCAATCAGCATCTCTGTCAGTTTGCGCTTGATGGTTTTCTGTGGAGTCAGAAAGAAGCCGCGGGAAAGCTGCATGGTCAGCGTGGAGCCGCCCTGTTCATGCCGCTCGTGCATGAAGTCGATCCAGGCGGCCTCGGCCATGCGGAGAAAATTCACGCCGCTATGCTGGAAGAACCGCCGGTCTTCGATGGCCAGCACCGCGTCCACCATGATCTTGGGAATCTGATCGTACTTCACTACCTGACGCTTCGAGCGCTGCTCCACATCAAACAGCGCCGTTATCATCTGCGGTTCGAGTTCGTAGGCGGACAAGTCTCCCGACTTGCCGGTGATGCTGACCACGCTGCCGTCCTGAATGCGAATGGTGGCTGGCTCGGGGCTGTGGTAGGACTGTGGGCCAGGGTTGACTTCGATGCCGGCCTTCAGCAGCCGGTAGCTCCCGATGGGCGAGCTTCCGTTTTCAGAATATCCGGCGCGCTGGAGTTGCGCCGCAATCTCGCGGGGCTCGATTTTCTCATCCACCTTGACCAAGTGCGGTACGGCATAGATTTTGGCCGAACTGCTGAATACCGGCCCTTTGAAGCGCTGTTCAATGATGCGGTCGTACTTGATGTAGTAGTAAGAAAACCATGCGCTGATGATTACGCCCAGCACGACGAAAGTCGCCAGCGCCATCCGGATGACCGGGTCGCGAGAAGCCGGCTTCTTGCCGCTTTGGGCTTTCTTGCTTCGCCTCGGAATCTTTACCTTGATGGCCACTTGGATTCGCGGAGTCCTACCTGCCCAGCCAGAACCACGCGCTTCATCAAGCTGCGTGGGAATCCATTTCCTTAGATGCAGGAATCGTCACTCCGCGCAAATTGGGCGGAGCGAAACAGTCCAGTCGATCTGTAGGATCTGGAGTCCAGCGACATTCTAAATCACGGCCGTCACGCTCGCGGTCTAGAAAGGACTGTGGTTCTCAGTCGAGGGGTCAAAATGCAGATCCAGCGGGTATCCCGGCAGGTCCACATGAACCACGTAAGGGGCCCGGATGCTGAGTGAGCCGGTGCCGGTGGTGCCGTGGCGTGCAACCTTGATTTGGTCTTTGCTGAGCGGGATTTGGAGCTCTTGCGCCTTCTTGAACAGGTTGTCCTGAATTTCGGCCTCAGGCTTGGTGGTATAGGTCTGGAGCGTGGCTTCGGTCTTGACGATGTCTTCGAACTGGTAATTCGCGTAGTAAACAGGGATCAGTTCCGCCCCCAGGATAACCGACGCAACAATGACGAATATGCCGAGAAGAAGTTTAATGGTTCCCATGGCGCGCTCCCGCTCCAGCGCGCCAAAATGCTAGTGCGCCGGCCGCAAAGCCTTGAAATGCTCTGCTATAGCGCCGATGCTAGCATCCTGCACTACCCGAGTCGAGCGTTGAACCACTTCTACAGTACCTTCGGTAACCTTTTTTCCTACGGTGACACGAAAGGGTATGCCCACTAGGTCCGCATCTTTGAACTTGACCCCTGGCCGTTCGTCCCTGTCATCTAATAACACGTCGAAACCGGCGTTTTCGAGGGTGCGGGCGATGTCTTCGGCGGTAGTCTTTAGTTTCTCGTCCCCGACGTTGGTCGGGGTGACGACAACCTCAAAGGGGGCGATCTGCGGCGGCAGCCAGAAGCCGTTTTCGTCGTTACTCTGCTCGATGGCGGCGGTGAGAATGCGCTCGATTCCGATGCCGTAACAGCCCATAATCAGCGTAACCTCTTTCCCGTTTTTGTCGAGCACACGGGCGCCCATGGATTCGGAATATTTATAGCCGAGTTTGAAGATGTGGCCAATCTCGACTGCGGTGTCGATGCGAAGTGGTTTACCGCAGTTCGGGCAGGCTTCACCCGCGGTGACGCTGCGCAGGTCGGCGTAGCCGGTCAGCTGAAAATCTTTGCCTGGCGTCAGGTTCTTCAGGTGATAGTCCTCTTTGTTGGCGCCGGAGATCAGATTCTGGCGGCCTTCGAGAGCCTTGTCGAGCAGCAGGACAGGCCTGGCGACGTCGTTCAGGCCCTTGGCCCAGTCAATGCCAACCGGGCCCAGGAAGCCGGCAGGAGAGTGAAACAGTTGCCTGATCTCCTCCTCCTGCATGGGGCGGGTGGCTTTGCCGCCATTGGCCGCTGCGAACTTTGCGTCGTTGAGTTGATGGTCGCCGCGCATGAGGACGACCACCGCCTGGGTTCGGGGTTTCCCAGTTTTCGCGTCCTTCTCTTCTGCCATGTAGGCGAGGGTCTTAATCTTGTTCTTGGGAGAAACGCCGAGAAAACGCGCCACGTCTTCGATCGTCTTCTGGCCCGGAGTATGAACTACGAGAGGCGTGCCATCACCTTCCGGAGCGAGATCCTGTACAGCTTCGAGCTTCGACGTCGCCTTTTCCAGATTCGCGGCGTAGTTACAGGCGTCGCAGCTTACCACTTGGTCCTCCCCGGCTTTGGTCCGCACCATGAACTCTTGCGATTGCGATCCACCCATGGCGCCGGAGTCTGCTTCAATCACCATATATTGGAGCCCGCAGCGGTCGAAAATCCGGCAATAAGCATCGTGGTGCTTCCGGTAAGAGACGTCTAATCCCGCGGCGTCGAGGTCGAAGGAGTACGAGTCTTTCATCATGAACTGGCGGACCCGCAACAGGCCTGACCTGGGGCGGGGTTCATCGCGAAACTTGGACTGAATCTGGTACCAGATCTGTGGCAGTTGCTTGTAACTGCGCAACTCTTTGCGGGCAATCTCAGTCATGATCTCTTCTGCGGTAAAGCCCAAGCAAAAGTCAGCACCCTTGCGGTCCTTCAGACGAAACATGTTCTCGCCCATCACCGACCAGCGGCCGCTGGCCTCCCAGAGCTCACGCGGATGCAGCGCGGGCAGGTAAAATTCCTGGCCGATCTTGTCCATCTCCTCGCGGACGATGGCCGCGATCTTGTTGAACGAGCGGTTGCCGAGAAAAAGATACGAATAGATTCCGGCGGCGAGCTGACGGATGTAACCAGCCCGGACGAGGAATTTGTGGCTCGCGACCTCGGCGTCCGCCGGAGCCTCGCGCAGCGTAGGAATAAACGATTCTGACCACCGATGCATGGGTATGAGTCCTGTGGAGCAGGGAATTAGCTATTGTAAATGATTAGGCAGTCGCCTACTCGGGCGGGGGCGGACGCTGCGAGCCGAGCTGTCTTTGACTCGCCCTGGCCGCCAAGATAGAATCGGCCTCAGTCCAATGCCTAAAGCGCGCTATCACTACAACATCATGCTCCGGCCTGAACCGGAAGGCGGATTTACCGCCATCGTGCCGGCCCTGCCGGGTTGTGTCACTTATGGGCGAACGTTGACTGAGGCGCGGAAAATGGCGAAGGATGCCATTTCCGGCTATATCGCAAGTCTCAGGAAACACAGGGAGCCAGTGCCCACCGACGACGAAACCCTGGTCGCCTCCCTGGACTTGGAGTACTCGCACTAGGGAAATAATGCCTTCGCGACTCGTGCTCTCAAGGGTACTGTATGACGAAACTACCTGCTGTGAAACCTCGCGAAGTCGTCAGATTTCTGGAGCGGAAGGGGTTCATCCTCGACCATGCTTCGGGAAGCCATTTCGTTTTCTACCACCCGACCTCGCGAAGCCGCGCAGTAGTCCCTCGCCACAATCGCGACATGCCCAAGGGAACGCTGCTCTCGTTACTGCGGGAGGCAGGTTTTACACGAGACGACATGATTGCCTTTCTAGAAGGCGCATAGCCTGCTTAACACCGCCCGGACAGCCGAAGTCGGCTGTCCTCACGTGTGCAGTTGAGATTATCCCGCCAACTGCCTCAGAATTTCTTTCCCCAGCTTCTGCGTCTCGCCGAAAAACTTCTGATACTCAACGAACAACCGGTTCATCTCCAGCGACTTGTCGGCCGACAGCCGCTTGCGCAGAATCATGTCGCGCACATGGACCGGGTTGGGGAGGGTTGCTTCTTCGGTCAGTTCTTCGAGGGCGGTTGTGGGGTCGTAGTGATACATGGCTTATTGTAGCCCCGCCCCCGGCGCTACATCATTTCTATGCCCCAGAGGTCGTGTAGATGGACAATTCCTTCCAGCTTGCCCCGGCGGTCTACGACGGCTAGCGACGTGATCTTCTTCTCTTCCATAAGTGCCAGGGCAGTGGCCGCGAACTCCTGCGGCGCAATCGTCTTCGGATTCTTGGTCATGCACTGACCCGCCGTCAGATCGAGTGCATCTTTGCCGCGCTTCTCTAGCAGTCGGCGCAGATCACCGTCGCTGATCACACCGACGAGCTTCTTGCCTTCGACCACCGCGGTCACGCCCAGCTTCTTGCGTGACATTTCATAAATCACATCCGGCATCTTCGTCTTAAGCGTTACGCGCGGAACTGCGTCTCCCGAGTGCATCAACGACTCGACTCGCGCCAATCGCTTGCCCAGCTTCCCCCCGGGATGCAAATTGGCAAAGTCTTCTTCTTTAAAGCCGCGCTTCTCCGCCAGCGTCATGGCCAGAGCGTCACCCAACGCGAGCATCGTGGTGGTGGAAGCAGTTGGCGCCAATCCCAGCGTGCAGGCTTCTTTGGCCACCGAACAATCGAGGGCGACATCGGCGGCACCGGCCAGAGTAGACGACCGTGTGGCGCGGGCGCCCCCGCCCGCGGCCGTCTCATCACAGGTCATGGCAATCAGCGGCACCTGCAATCGCTTCAGCGTTGCCAGCAAGCGTAGAATCTCCTCGGTCTCGCCGCTGGCCGAAAGTGCGAGCACCACATCACCTCGGACCACCATTCCCAAGTCCCCGTGCACGGCCTCGACGGGATGCATGAACAGCGCCGGCGTGCCCGTGGAATTGAGAGTTGCCGCGATCTTGCGGGCAATAATGCCGCTCTTGCCCATGCCGGTGACCACCACTCGGCCCTTACATGCATACATCAATTCAACGGTGCGAGCGAATGCTTTCGCCATCGGACCGGCGATGCGGTCGGCAAGCGCGCGCAGCGCTTCGGCCTCAATGCGTACGACGTTTTCGCCAATTGTCTTCATCAGAGGCAACCGATGTTAGCACGCGTCGAGGAACTAGAAATGGTCGTCCGCCTTCTGCTGCGGTGGGTTCGCCTGGCCCAATATTACGAGGCTCTTGGCCTGGATGGCACGATCCCAGGGGCCGGCCTCCCAGTTGTCTTTTTTCTTTTCGGTGTGAATCCACGGGGGCAGCGTAATCAGCAGTCTCCGGGCGATGGACTGGCAGTAAGGCTCGTACATCGCGCGCAGATGGCTGAGCTTCTTCTCGAACTCCGGGCCCTCTCTTGGCCGCACATTGTGGTCTGCCAGGCTCTTACGCAGCCGCGCCAGTTCCTCGGCCGGCAGTCGGTCCGGCTCCTGGGAATCGTATGTGACCCTGATGACTTGCGCTAGATCCACGACTGCGTGACGTGCCACGGCAAAGGTGATTTTCGCCTGGTCGCAACGCAAATTGTCCACTCCGGCGATGATCAAGGCAGTGCTATCCAGAATGGCCGTCAACGCTCCCAGCCAGGACTGGTTGGTGTGCTGCGAGCGAAAAAAGGTGAGCGGCGGATACGAGATGTGGCTCTCCAGCACTTCGCCCGCCCAGCGTTCCCACTCGCGTAATATCTGGTCAAACTCAAATTGCTGGGGCCGATCTCCAAAACGGCCCAGAAGCTCTGCCGCCGTGGGAGGGGATCCGGCGCGTGCGTCCAAGAGAGAAATCTGAACTTCGCGCCGTGAGAAAGCAGCGTAAATGGTGGGCAGATAACCAATCACCGTACCCAGAAAACCGAAGCCCATTCCGGCTTCCAATACCGCTAACAAGCGCGCAATGGGCGAGGTGGGAACAATATCGCCATAGCCGAGAGTGAAAAAGGTTTCGCCGCTGTGGTAAAGCAGCAGGCCGAAGGTGATGGGCGCTCCGCTCAATTGAACATGTTCACCCGCGCCGTACTGCAACAGAGCGAATCCGAAAATGAGGGTTGCCGCCCAGAGGGCAAGAAGCAAGAGCAGCGAGAGCGGTCCGAAATAGCCAAGAAAATTCTCGCGGCGGCCGGGAGTTTTTATGTAGGTGGTGAGCTTTCGCCACGGAACCCAAGTCCGCCGGTAGAACCACGAAGTAATGCGATACTGGCGGCGCACCCGCCGGGGCAGCACGACAGTTTCAAAGGCGTCGAGCAGAACGGCGAAGACTACGAGAAAGCCGATGATGGTAATGACAATGTGCATGTAGGGAGCAATTGTCTCAATGAAGTGGGATGGTAGCAGATTCGGCAGGGATGAAGCCCTAAGCCCGAAAAATCGGTGGGGGGGGCAGTTTCACGGTTGAGGGCACTCAGACTTTGCGCCCTTAGCGGCAGTTGTTTGCGATCTTTGCGGTAAGAAAGCGGTTAACCGCAAAGGCCGCCAAGGATTCGCAAAGCCCGCGAAGCATCGCAAACCAAACTGACCTACTACCAAAAAATCAATATCGCAGCCAAAGCTGACAGCCATCTGGAAACATCAATTCCTTAGCGCAGGCCCACCAGTTCGGTGACAGATTGAATCAGCTTGGCAGGGTCGAAACCCACGCCATCTTTGAAGACCAGCTCAACCTTCTCGATGTTTTCAATCTTCTCCACCGGGTTGCCGCCCAACACTACCAAATCGGCGGTCTTGCCGGGGGCGATCGATCCGATGCTCGCGTCTCTTCCCATGTAGATTGCCCCATTCAGTGTGGCGATGCGGATCGCCTCGACCGGTGAGAAGCCGGCTTCGAACAGCAATTCAATGTTGCGCTGGTCGCCGAAGCCCGGCACCACGCCGCCGTAGCCGGTCGGATCGCAGCCGGCTATCAACAGTCCTCCCGCGGCCACAAACTCCCGCTCAAAGCTCATCTCTTTTCCCAGCATCGGTCCGGCCATGCCGTGCTCGGCCATTTGAGCGCGGACTGCCAAATACCCCTTCGCGGCTTGCAACGAGAGCGTTTTGAGAGCCGCGTTCTCCCGCTCCATCGGTGGGCGATTCGAGGTCAAGGTCTCAATCACGGCCAACGTCGAAGTGATCGCCACATGGTGCGCTACCAGCTCGCGGATGGTTTCCCGCACCTCAGGCCCCTCCACTTCCACACTTTTCTCGATGTACGTCAAATTCGGCAGAAGACCAGGACACTCGTCCGGTTTTCTACCCGGGAAGAACTCGGTATCGACCGACAGGCCATGTTCCAGGTTGTCGATGCCGAGCTCGGCTGCCTGCCTGAATCCGATGGAGCAAAGATGCCCGGTGATTTTGAGCCCGTGGGCGTGAGCGTGGTCGATGGCTGCCTTCAGTTCATCCGCCGTGAGGTAGTTGTACGCCTTGAACGAGGTCACGCCCTCGGCTGCCCAATAATCCACCGTGCGCGCAGCGTCGTCCGCATCCGCAAGCGCGTGCATCTGGATCGCGAAACTGCCTTTGCCCTCGAGGTAGGGGCCAGTCACGTCGAGCTTGGGTCCGGGCAGCAAGCCCGCGTCGATCTCTCGCTTCAGTTCCAGGTCAGTGTAGGGCTCCAGGCTGCCCGCCGTCCGCGCCGTGGTCACGCCGCCTGCCAAATAGAGACGCGGAGCACTGTCCGGCGCCTCGCCATAGAGCGCGACACCACCCTGGGGTGCCTGCGGCGTGGGATAGAAGAGATGTTCGTGCATGCCGACCAGGCCAGGGATCACGGTCTTTCCTGTCATCTCCAGCACCTTGGCATTGGGCGGATAAGGGCGGTGCGCACTGGCGGCTTGGACAGCGGTGATTTTGCCACCGGCGACGTCAATGCGCATGTCTTCCTGGGGTGCAGAGCCCGTGCCGTCGATCAGGCGCACATGCTCCAGCACCAGCACCGGTGCATCTTCCTTCACAAAGGGAGAGCGGAGAAGGCTTCTGCTGGGCTGCTGAGGTCAAGCTCAATGACAAGGAAATGCACAGAATTGCAGTTGGTCTCGCAATCAGCATAGTTGGGTCGCTCGGAATGAGAGTGGAATCAGTTCTAACCTAAGGCTTAACATGTGCCACGGTCAATGCGGCGTGCAGGGCCAACAGCTCTTTTAGCACGCCCCGCAGCTTGGTGGAATCCAGCGCGTTGGCGCCGTCGGATTTGGCGTCTTTGGGGTTGTCGTGGACTTCCATGAACACGCCGTCCACTCCAGCTGCGACTGCGGCACGGGCCAATACCGGAATGAACTGGGGTTGCCCGCCGCTGGCGGCCGGCTGATCTTCATCTCCGTGGGTCGCCGAAGGCAATTGCACAGAGTGGGTCGCGTCGAAAACCACGGGCGCAAATTTGCGCATGATGGCCAGCGAGCGCATGTCCACGATCAGATTGTTGTAGCCAAAACTCGATCCGCGCTCGGTGACGAAGACTCGGTCGTTGCCCGCCTGGCGGCATTTGTCGACCGCATGCTTCATGTCCCACGGCGAAACAAACTGGCCCTTCTTGATGTTCACCGCGCGCTCGCTCATGGCGGCGGCGACGACCAAATCAGTCTGGCGGCAGAGCATGGCGGGAATCTGCAAGACGTCGGCGACTTCGGCTACTTTGGGCACGTCTATAGTTTCGTGCACGTCAGTGAGCACGGGCACGTGTACTTCGTCCTTCACTTTTTTCAGGATGCGCAAGCCTTCGGCCAAACCCGGGCCACGAAAGCTGCGGATCGAAGTGCGATTGGCTTTGTCGTAGGAAGCCTTGAAGATGAAAGGTACGTTCAACGAACGAGTGACGCCCTTAATGACCTCGGCCATAAAAAGCGCATGCTTTTCGCTCTCGATCACACAAGGCCCGGCGATGAGGAACAGATTGCCGGAGCCAATGTTGATGCCTTCGACTTGGAACGAGATGCTCATGCGTTAACCACAGGGGCAGAGAGTTTCACAGAGGCAATGATACGCTCCGTGACCCCTGTGTCCTCTGTGGTGATCTTTAGCGCTTGCCCACTTTTTCCGGCCGGTGGAACATCTCGACTTCGGCCGCGGCTTTTTCCGCCCGTCGCTTCAGTCCGTGCTCGTAGGCCGCCCCGATGAACGTTTTGAACATCGGATGCGGTTCCAGCGGCTTGGACTTGAATTCGGGGTGGAACTGGCAGCCGATAAAGTGCGGATGGTCCGGAAGTTCGACCATCTCCACGTAGGTTCCATCGGGGGTGGAACCGGAAATCTTCAGGCCTCCGGCAGTCAGCGTGCCTTCATACTCGCGATTGAATTCGTAGCGGTGCCGGTGGCGTTCGCTGATTTCAAGCTGGCCATAGATCCTGTGAGCCAAGGTGCCCGGCTCGATCTTGCACGGCCAAGCCCCCAGCCGCATGGTGCCTCCCAGTTCTTCGACACCGCGCAGTTCGCGCAGCTTGTAAATCACGCGGTGCGGCGTGGCGGGATCAAATTCGCTGGAATTGGCCTCGGCCAGCCCGCATACGTTGCGTGCAAACTCAATGCACGCGGTCTGCATTCCCAGACAAATGCCGAAATACGGCACCTTCTTCTCACGAGCATAGCGGATCGCGATCAGCATGCCCTCGATACCGCGCTTCCCGAAGCCTCCGGGAACCAGAATTCCGTCGTAGTCGGCCAATTGTTCTTCGTATGTGCCCTCGCCAGTCTCCAGCCCCTCGGCCTCAATCCAGTTCACCTGCAACTTCAGATTGTGGGCCAGCGCGCCGTGGACCAGCGCCTCCTTCAGCGACTTGTAAGAGTCTTCGTACTCGACATACTTGCCGACAATGCCGATCGTGACCTCAGCTTTGGGGTTATAGACCCGGTGCACGATGTCTTCCCACTTGGAGAGATCACGCTCTTTGGCCTCCAGGCGCAGGTAGCGGAGCACCAGCGTGTCCACACCTTCATGGGAGAACACCACCGGTACTTCGTAGATGGATGCGACGTCTTTAGCCGTGATCACGGCTTCTTCTTCTACGTTGCAGAAGAGTGCGATCTTTCCTTTAATATCTTTCGACAGAAAACGATCGGTGCGGCAAAGCAGAATGTCAGGCTGAATTCCGATGCTCAACAATTCTTTCACCGAGTGCTGCGTGGGCTTGGTTTTGAGTTCCTGCGCCGCGGCGATGAACGGCACTAGAGTCACATGAACGAACAGCGTGTGCTCGCGGCCCAGTTCCTGGCGCATCTGGCGGATGGCTTCCATGAAGGGCAATGACTCGATGTCGCCAACCGTGCCGCCGACTTCCACAATGGCGACGTCCACGTCCTGCGCGACTTTCTTCATCGCGGCTTTGATTTCGTTGGTGACGTGGGGAATGACCTGCACCGTCTTGCCGAGATAATCGCCGCGCCGTTCTTTGGTGATAATTTGTTCGTAAATGCGGCCTGTGGTCCAGTTGTTGTCGCGAGACAGCTTGGCGTGGGTGAAGCGTTCGTAGTGGCCGAGGTCAAGGTCGGTTTCGGCGCCGTCGTCGGTCACGAAAACCTCGCCGTGCTGGAACGGCGACATGGTCCCGGGGTCGACGTTCAAGTAGGGGTCAAACTTCATCAGGTTGACCTTCAGGCCGCGGCTCTCTAGCAGGCAGCCAATCGAAGCTGCGGCCAGTCCCTTGCCCAATGAAGACACCACACCGCCGGTTACAAAGATGTACTTTGCCGACATCGGTTCCTCGCCCTAAATTGTGATTGGAATTTTGTGCAGATGGGGTGCACGATCAATTATGCCAGAAAGGGCTGTGGAAAGAAATGGGGAAACATGCATCCGATTATTTGGAGGGATGGGCGCTGTTGGCGGTTTGGCGAGGCGCATCAAATCTGCATAACCCTCCGGCTTTGGGAGGATAATGAGGTCGAACATGGTTCACTCTTCAAATTTGCGACTTCGATGGACGTACCTGATCGTGGCCGTCGCTGGCTTTCTGTCTATCCTCGGTCCCGGCATTTCCGCCCAGCAACTGGCCAAACGCCTCATCCTCAAAGACGGCACCTACCAATTGGCCACCCGCTGGGAAATCAAAGGCGACCGTGTGCGCTATCTGAGCGCGGAACGCAACGAATGGGAGGAAGTCCCCGAGTCGCTGGTGGATTGGAAGGCTACCTCGAAGTTCGAACAGGATCGCGCCGCGGGCCTTCCCAACCCCGAAGCGATCGACGTAGATAAAGAGGCTGCCAAAGAGGCGGCGACAGAACGTGTGGCAGAAGAGGCCAAGACTCCGCTGGTCGCTCCCAATTTGCACCTTCCTGAAGGCGGCTCCATGCTCTTGCTGGACACCTTTCAGAATCAGCCGCAACTTCTGGAATTGCAAGAGACCGGCGGGGAGCTGAACCGCAACCGCGCAGAGAATATGATTCGTGCCGCGATTATCCCCATCCCCATTACCAGCAGCAAGCAGACGATTGAAATCGAGGGCTTGCACGCCCCCGTGCAAGCGCATGCGACACTGCTTTCGATCTATGTAAACGTCGAGATCGGACAAGGGCCGATAGGTTCCAGCCGGATATCTCAACAACCGCAGCAGCCAGGGCAACCTGGCCAGCCGCAACAACCCCAACAGCCTCAGCAACCGCAAATGCCGGAGCAAGCCTGGGATCGGTTCCACATCGTGCGCGCCGAGCCGAAGAAAACGAAGCGCGTCGTCGGAGTCGTCAAGATCAATCCGTTGGGCAGAGTCACCCAGCAACAGAATTTGGTGGCGACGACCTGCGAGCAACTGCCGGGCGGCTGGGTCAAAGTTACGCCGACGGCAGCGCTTGCGCCGGGAGAATACGCCGTAGTCGAGTTGCTGGGCCGCGAAGGCATGAACACCTACGTGTGGGATTTCGGAGTGAACCCGGCAGCTCCCGCGAACCCGTCAGCGCTGAAGCCGACGACGGCAACTCCCGCGCCGTCCGATAAGCCGCAAGAGCCGCAGCCGCAACCTCACTAGTGGCACGAGGCAGATCCGCCCTTACGCTATTCTGCTTGCTTCTTCCTGAATTCTCTTCCACGCCCGCTCTACGTGACGCGCCTCGGTATTCGTCTGGCCAACGCAGAGTCGAAGCGTCGTTCGATTTGCCAGCTTAGTGTGAGTCAAATAAAGATCTCCGCTGCGGTTCAAGCGATCCATCAGCCCCTGATTCGCTTCATCACCGCCTTTGTGGCGGAAGCAGACCAGATTCAGCGGCACCGGCGCGGCCAGTTCGAAGCGGTTGTCGGCTTTTACCCAGCCCGCGAACTGCTGCGCCAATTCCACGTGGCGGCGAACGTGGTGCTGCAAGCCTTCGATCCCATAGTGACGGATCACAAACCACAATTTCAGCGCGCGAAAGCGGCGTCCTAGCGGAATCTGCCAATCACGATAATCAATGACTGCGCCCGATTCCGTGGCTTGGTTGCGCAAGAACTCCGGCAGAATGCTCAGGGTCTGGATCAGGGCTTTGCGGTCAGCCACGTAAAAGCAGTCGCAGTCGAAGTTAGTGAACATCCATTTGTGCGGATTGAAGGCATAGCTGTCAGCGAGTTCGACGCCCGCGTGAGTGTGGCGGAACTCGGGACAAAGCGCGGCGGTGCCGGCCATGGCAGCATCCACATGGAGCCAGACGCCGCGCTCGCGGCAGATGCGGCCGATCTCAGGCAGCGGGTCGATTGCATTGGAGGAGGTGGTGCCGATGGTGGCACAAACGAAACACGGCGTCAGCCCGGCTCGGCGATCAGCGTCGATTTGCTGTGCCAGCATGTCCGGGCGCATGGCGAATTTATCGTCCACGTCGATCAGGCGCAAGTTGTCGCGCCCCATGCCGGCGATCTGGATGCCTTTCGCGATTGCAGAATGCGTCTGCGTGGAGGTGTAAGCGATCAGCTTCCCGTCGCAGCCCTGCCGATTGCTGGCGAAGTTGGTAGCGCGTTCCCGCGCGGCGAGTAACGCACAGAGTGCCGCGCTAGAGGCTGTGTCCTGGATCACGCCCCCGCCGGTGTTGGTCGAGAGAAATTTTTCAGGCAGGCCCAGCATTCCAACCAGCCAGTCCAGCACATGCGTCTCCAGCTCTGTGCAGGCTGGACTGGTGGCCCAGAGCATGCCTTGAACGCCTAATCCGGAGGAAAGCAGGTCTCCCAGAATCGCCGGCCCGGAAGCGTTGGCCGGAAAGAAAGCAAAGAAATTCGGCGATTGCCAATGTGTAATTCCGGGAACGATGAGTCTTTCGATGTCGCCAAGGATGGCATCGAAGGTCTCGCCCTTCGCGGGCGGGTTTGCCGGCAGCGACGCGCGAATCTGGCCCGGTTTTGCGCGCGACAGCACGGGGTACGATTCGATGCGCGCATAGTAATCGGCGATCCAGTCCACCATAGCGTGGCCGTGGCGGCGGAATTCGTCGGGAGTCATGTGGAAAGATTTTTCTTGCGGCATGTGAGTTCCTAATTTCCTCTGTGTTCCCCTGTGATCTCTGTGGTTACCGGGCGGCTCAACCGAAAATCTTTACCACAGAGGGCACAGAGGAGCACAGAGTTTTACGTGATCTGACCGTAATAAACACGGGTGGCGTACGCCAGCACAACCTGACCTTCCTTCTGGTGTGCGTCGAATATCTTGCGCAACTCGCGCAGCATCGATTCGTAGCCAGGATGGCCCGCAGATGGTATGTACGAAGACGATAACAAGCGGCCTTCGAGCGCGGAGTAGTCACAATCCTGGCGCATTTCCAGCACGGCGGACCGAAACGGCGAGGGCTCGAAGAAACCGGCAATCTCATCCGTCGTGCGTTCGTGGCGGACTTCCTTATAGTCGGTGCCGTAAGTCAACAGCAACTGCTCGTAGTCGCGAAGGAACGGAGTCGTGTCCGTCTGGCGCTCATTCCAGATCAACACCGTCCAACCGCCCGGCCTGAGAATGCGGACGAATTCGCTACGAGCTTTTGCGCGATCAAACCAGTGCGCCGCTTGCGCGGCCGTCACGATGTCCACGCTGTGATCGGCTAGCGTGGTCGCCTCCGCAGTCCCGGCTACGCTGCTGAATTGCGCATACGATGCCAGGTATTGTTCACCGGCATGGCGCATCTCCAGGTTCGGCTCCACGCCAAAGACGCGATTACCATTTTCGAGCAATATCCGGGTCAAGATACCCGTACCCGAGGCGACGTCGGCGATGATCGATTCCGGAGTAAGCTCACAGTGGTTTCGCATCAGGTCCAGAATCTCCGGCGGGTAGCCGGGGCGGTAACGCACATACTTCTCGACCCGGGAGGAAAAGCGGGCAGTAGGGTCTTGCACAGGCATGCATCCAGTGTAAAAGGTTTTGAGTTCGGAGGGAGCCACGCCGGGTTTGCTACTATTGAAATCCAATCGAGTTGCGGTGTCCGGAGCGCGCCTCAAACCGGAACCGCAGGAGCCTGATGAAAGTTTCGACGGCGATCACTCTTTCTCTCTTTGTTCTGGTCACGGTTTCTTTTGAGTTCGGCGACGCCAAGTCTCCGAAGACCGCTTCCTCCTCCGCGATCTTTGGATTCCAGGATGCCACCGCCGAAACGGCGGTCGAGAGCCGCTTTCTCGCGGTTCCCGATCCCAAACTCGCGGAGGCGCACTTACACACCCTGACTCAGGCGCCGCACATGGCCGGGACTCCAGAAGACAAGGCCACCGCCGACTACGTCGCACAGAAATTCCGCGAGGCAGGCCTCGAAACTGAAATTGTCGAGTACCGCGTCTGGATCAACTATCCGGCCGAAATCAGCGTGGATGTGACCGCCCCGCCCGGCGTCCGGATGCACGGCCCCACTCGCGAGCACGCGGATGGCGACCCGCTGCCCGACGATCCCCGCGTGGTCATGCCGTTCAATGGCATGTCGCCGTCCGGCGATGTTGAAGCCGAAGTTGTCTACGCCAACTACGGCTCGCCCGAAGACTTCAAGAAACTTGAACAACTAAAGGTCGACATACGCGGCAAGATCGTGCTGGCGCGCTACGGCCAAAACTTCCGCGGCGTGAAGGCGCTGGTGGCGCAGGAGCACGGCGCTGCCGGACTCATTATTTATTCCGATCCTGCCGACGACGGTTGGCGGCGCGGCGACAAATATCCTGACGGCCCCTGGCGGCCTACCACGGGTGTCCAGCGCGGGTCGATTGGGTTCATGTTCGAGTTTCCCGGCGATCCCACGACGCCGGGAATCGCCTCGTTGCCATCGCTCCCTGACTCCAAACGCACTCCTCCTCAGCAGTCAGCTCAGTTGCCCAAGATTCCGACCACGCCGCTTTCATACGGAGACGCCTGGCCAATTCTCGAGCACCTCACCGGCCCGGACTCACCGCGCGAGTGGCAGGGTGCGTTGCCCTTCACTTATCACGTAGGCCCCGGCCCGGTGAAAGTGAAAATGCTTCTCAAACAGGATTATCAGTTCCGCACCATCTGGGATGTGATCGGCCGTGTGCAAGGCAAAGACTCGCCGGATGAGTGGGTGGTGGCCGGGAATCATCGCGATGCCTGGGTGTATGGCGCAGTCGATCCCAACAGCGGTACCGCGGCCATGCTTGAAGCCGTCCACGGATTGGGCGAACTGCTGAAATCAGGCTGGAAGCCGAAGCGCAGCATCGTTTTCGGAAGCTGGGACGGAGAAGAAGAAGGAATCATCGGCTCGACCGAATGGGGCGAACAGCACCAAGCGGAGCTGGCCAACGCAGTTGCCTATTTCAACATGGACGTAGCCGTGTCGGGCTCGTCGTTTGGGGCTTCTTCAGTTCCGAGCCTCAAGCATTTCCTTTCGGATGTGACCAAGGCTGTGTCCAGTCCGAAAGGGGGCACGGTGTTTGACGTTTGGAAAAAAGCCAACCAGCCGGGAGCGCAACCGACGTCCTCTGAGGCTGTAGGAGAAATGAGGCGCGTGCCCGCGGCGCAAGGAAAATTGGACGTTTCGGTTGGGGACCTGGGCAGCGGGTCGGACTACACCGTTTTCCTGCAACACCTGGGCGTGCCCTCGACCGACATTTCGTCCACTGGTCCCTACGGTGTATATCACTCGGCCTTCGACAATTTCACCTGGTTCAAGCGTTTCGCTGATCCGGATTTCTTGTACGAACAGCAAATGGCGCGCGTGTTCGGCATCGAAGTCCTGCGCATGGCTGACGCTGACGTGTTGCCCTACGACTATGAGGAATACGGCAAGGAGGTGACAGCTTACATCGAGGCGGCACGCAAGAAAGCTGACACCGAGTTCGGCGCAGAGCAGGCGGTTTTCCTCGATGCGGTGAAGGCAGCGCGGCGCTTCGAGCAAGCCGGCGCGAAGGTTCTTGGGAAACAAGCGGATCCTGGCAGCGGCTCTGCCAAACTGAACCAGGCTCTGCTGGCCGCCGAGCACGGCCTGCTCATTCCCGAGGGTCTGCCCACTCGTCCCTGGTTCCGCCATACGATTTATGCTCCCGGGCGTTATACCGGTTACACGGCGGTCGTAATTCCGGGCATCAATGAAGCCATTGACCGTCACGATCTCGACCAGGTACGCCAGCAGATCGCAGCGCTGGCGGCGGCGCTGGATCGGGCCACCGCGGAACTGGAGGGCCGGCACTAACCTCGCATGACGGCAGCCCATCCACTGGCGCGTATTCTGGAAGATCTCCCTTCTGCGGCGGTCGCGACCTTTCTCGCATTGTTTCCGATCGTCAATCCCTTCGGTGGGGTTCCGGTCTTTTTTTCGCTGACCTCGAGTTTGCCTGCGGCAGAACGCCGGCACACCGCCCTTAAGACCGCCGGCTACGTCATCGCAATTCTGGTGGTGTTCCTGTTCTTCGGACGGTTCGTGCTGATCTTCTTTGGCATTTCTCTGCCCGTGCTAAGGATTGCCGGCGGTCTCATCGTGGCCAACGGCGCGCCAAACCTTACTAGGAGGTCCCGTCATGAAGAAGCTGTTCACTTTCGTATCCTTGTTCCTGTTCGCCTGGCTGCCGATTCTCTCAGCACAAAACGTCGCCAAAGCCCGGCCGACTACTCCATCCCCTTTCTGCAACCCCTGTTTGTTTTACGGCGGTGACTTGGGCAGCAACGGAAATGGAATCGAGAACGCAGATACGTTGCTGGTGGGCTTCGTAGAGATTCTGGTCCCATTCGACGTCCCGGCCGCACAGGTTTGGAAGGCCTTGGGCCTGTTTACCAACAATTTGCCCACGCTGAATGTTTTTGCCCCTGAAAAAGCTATGTGGTCAGTCAGACAGAATGTGCAACCTGGCGACTGCGGAACCCTTCTGGCCTCCGGCGAGTCCGCCGCCACCATCACTCCCACCGGCAATACCATTCAGGGGATGACGGAATACAACGTCTTGGTAACAATACCGCCACTCCAGCTTTCGTCGGGACGCTACTGGCTCTCCGTGGTGCCCGAATGTCTTGACCCAGGAAACAGTAATTGCAGTGACGTTATTTATTATATTTCCGTATTTCAAGGAACCGGCCCTGGTGCCTACGGTCCTCCTGAGCCGAACAACGACTCCTTTTTAAGTTATTCTCTGACTGGGACCGACTGCCAATTCTTTTCGGGTTTCGAGTCGTCAGCAGGCGTGCTGGGCGCTTCGGACACGCCCTACCGCGGACAGTAGTCCGCGGGGCGAGCGAATTGCGCTTCCCAGCACCTTACGTGGCTGGGCACATTCTCAGCTCTGCTGTTTGTCGCAAACGGCTTTGATATGTATCCCGTTCTGATTCCGCTTGCGGGTTCCCGAAAGTCCTTCCCGGTCGCTTGCTGTTTAAACGATAACTGTTGTTAACAGGCATTTTTCGCCAACTGGCCTTCTGAGATTCCGCGAACTCCACGGCTTTCATTGACTTGCCCGTTTCACCGACGTAAGATTTCGCGTCAGTGATCGGCCAGACCATTTCGCACTACCGCATTGTCGAGAAACTTGGCGGCGGCGGTATGGGTGTCGTCTACAAGGCTGAGGACACAACCCTGCGCCGCTTTGTGGCCCTGAAGTTTCTGCCCGATGACGTTGCCAAAGATCCCCAGACCCTGGCCCGTTTCCAGCGCGAAGCGCAAGCCGCTTCGGCCCTGAACCATCCCAACATCTGCACCATTTATGAGATCGGGCACGAGAACGGTCAGCCTTTCATCGTCATGGAATTTCTGGATGGGGTGACGCTGAAGCATCGCATTGCCGGACGACCGATGGAAACGGAATTGATCCTGTCACTAGCCATCGAGATTGCGGATGCGCTGGACGCGGCCCATGGTGAAGGCATTGTCCACCGCGACATTAAACCGGCAAACCTGTTTGTGACCAAACGTGGCCACGCCAAGATTCTCGACTTCGGGCTGGCCAAGGTCATGGTCCCGGCCAGTTCTTCCAGCAACGTCGCAGCCGCGGGCACGCAGTCGGGCTCCATTGATAAGCAGCACCTCACCAGTCCCGGCGCGGCCCTGGGTACGGTCGCCTACATGTCGCCGGAGCAGGTTCGGGGCAAGGAACTGGACGGCCGCACGGATTTGTTCTCCTTCGGGGCAGTCCTGTACGAAATGGCAACCGGCACTTTGCCCTTCCGGGGTGAAACCTCTGGCGTAATTTCTCATGCCATTCTGGCGGGAGAACCGGCGCCGGCGGTTCGCCTGAATCCTGACCTTCCGCCCAAACTGGAAGAGATCATCAACAAGGCGCTGGAGAAAGATCTCGAGCTGCGTTACCAGGTTGCGTCAGAGATGCGGGGCGACCTGAAGCGGCTGAAGCGAGAATCGGAATCACGGCACGGCATATCAGCGAGTTCGGGGTCGGTGGCGGCGGCACAAAGCAGCTCGGAGGTAGCGCCTCCCATGGCCGCCCAGCCATCGCCAGCATCCGGCTCTTCCCCCGCGAGTGCTTCGGCCTCGTCAGCAAGCGTGGTGAAGGTGGCTGAGGTTCCCATCGCCGGCGGGAAACTGTGGAAAGTTCTGGTTCCCGCAGCCGTGATACTGGTTCTTGCCGCAATTGCGGGAGTGTTCTACTTCCGCTCGCGCCCGACCACCACCGGTCTCGGCGAAAAGGACAGCATCGTGCTCGCCGAGTTCACCAACACCACTGGCGACCCGGTCTTCGACGGTACGCTGCGGCAGGGGCTTTCGGCGCAACTGGAGCAGTCGCCGTTTCTGAACCTGCTCTCCGATGAACGCGTGGCGCAAACGCTGGCCCTGATGGAGCAGCCCAAAGATGCGCGGTTCACCCGCGAGCTGGCCCACGAGGTGTGTCAGCGCACGGCCAGCGCCGCGACCATTGAAGGTTCCATTTCCAGCCTGGGCAGCCAGTACGTCGTGGGACTAAAGGCGGTGAACTGCCGCAACGGCGACGTATTGGCCAACGAGCAGGCGACGGCCAATGGCAAAGAGCAAGTGCTGAAAGCGCTGGGCGAGGCAGCGGCGAAAATGCGCGAGAAGCTGGGGGAATCGCTGGCCTCAGTGCAAAAGTATGACGCGCCAGCGGAGAACGTGACCACGTCATCGCTGGAGGCGCTGCAAGCCTACAGCCTGGGCATCCAGGCAATGGAAGTGAAAAACGATCGCGCCGGCGCCGTTCCTTTGTTCCAGCGGGCCATCAGTCTGGATCCCAACTTTGCCATGGCCTACGCACGGCTGGGAGCCTGCTATCGCAACCTGGGCCAAAACGCCCGTGCCGCCGACAATACCCGCAAGGCTTACGAACTGCGCGAACGGGTAAGCGAACGCGAAAAGTTTTACATCGCCTCGCACTATGAAGAGCAGGTCACCGGGGACCTGGAAGCGGCGCGCAAGACTTATGAATTGTGGGCGCAGACCTACCCGCGCGACGACATTCCGCCCGGCAACCTGGGTGTCATCTACCAGAGTCTGGGCGAACACGACAAGCTCCTCGCTGCGTCCCAGCAGTCGCTGAAACTTTCTCCTGACGGGCTCTCTTACTCGAATCTCGTCAACGCGTACTTGGGGGTCAATCGTCTGGACGAAGCCAGAGCCACCGCCCAGGAGGCGCAAGCCCACAACGCAGATAGTCCAACGATTCACGGCTTGCTTTACGTCGTTGATTTCTTGCAGCACGATGCACCAGGAATGGAGCGTGAGGCGGCCGGGCTGATGGGCAAGCCCGGAGTCGAGGACTTCATACTCTGTACCGAATCCGATACGGCCGCGTATGGCGGGCAGTTTGCCAAAGCACGGGAACTGACGCGGCGCGCGTCCGGCTCAGCGCAACGCGCAGATGAGAAAGAAACAGCGGCGACCTATGAGGCCGAAGCCGCAGTGCGCGAGGCGCTGGTGGGCAATGTTGGATTGGCGAAGCAGCAGGCGCAGGCGGCTCTCTCGCTCTCGACTGGCAGAGATGTTGAAGCTTTATCGGCCATCGCGCTGGGGTTGGCGGGTGATTCTGCCCAGGCCACGCGCCTGACAGAAGACTTGGCCAAGCGCTTCCCGGAATCCACAATCGTGCAGCTTGAATACCTGCCCACCATCCGCGCAGCTGCTGCTCTTAAAGGCGGCAACGCTGCTAAGGCCATCGAAGCGCTTGCCCCGGCTGTCCCGTATGAACTCGGAATAGCGGGTTCCCTCTTAGCCCGGTTTACCTGCGCGGCGAGGCTTATTTGGCCGCTCACCAAGGCGGCGCAGCCGCAGCCGAGTTTCAGAAAATCCTCGACCACCCTGGCTTGGCACAGAACGTGGTAATCGGCTCACTGGCGCACTTGGGCCTAGCCCGTGCCTACGCTCTGGCGGGCGATACCGCCAAAGCGAAAAGTGCATATCAAGATGTCCTTGCACTTTGGAGAGATGCTGACCCTGACCTACCCATCCTGAAAGAGGCCAAGGCGGAATACGCGAAGCTGCAGTAGCAGCGTCGTAGCACTACCGGAGATTCTTAACTGCTGAAATCTCAACTGCTGAAATCTCAACTGCTGAAATCTCAACTGCTGAAATCAGCGATTACACGCAATATAAAAAGGCGCCCACTTTTGCGGTAGGTTGTGATTGTTCGCATCGTCAACCTAGCGAAAAGGAGCGCCTTTTATGAGTCAGGAAAAGTATATCGGCATGGACGTGCACCAAGCCACAATCTCGGTTGCCGTGATGGATGCTCAGGGCAAACTGGTCATGGAATGCTTGCTGGAGACCAAGGCGGCCACGATGGTCGAATTCATCCGAGGATTGCAGGGAACTCTGTCGCTAACCTTCGAAGAAGGAACCTCGGCAGCCTGGTTACACGATCTTCTGAAGCCGCACGTCAGCAGGCTGGTGGTCTGCGATCCACGCAAGAACGCTCTATTAAAGGATGGCAACAAGAGTGATCGTGTGGATGCGCGAAAACTGGCCGAGTTGTTGCGCACCAACCAACTGAAGCCGGTCTACCACGGAGAGCACGGGGTGCGAACGTTGAAAGAACTGGGGCGCAGCTATCTCACCATCACCCAAGATGTCACCCGCGTCATGAATCGCATCAAAGCGCTGTACCGCAGCTGGGCGATTCCGTGCGCCGGCACAACCGTCTACGCTCCCCGTCATCGCGCCGAGTGGTTGGCTAAGATCACTGAACCAGGAGTTCGAGTTCGCGCGGAACGGCTCTATCAGCAACTGGACGGGTTGCAACCGGTGCGTCTGGAAGCACGACACGAACTCATGGTGGAGAGTCGCAAACATGCTGCCGTGAAGCGGTTGCGCCAGATTCCTTCGATTGGTCCGATTCGCGCCGCTCTGCTCGTGGCCTTGCTGCAGACCCCACACCGGTTCCGAACCAAGCGACAGCTGTGGGCCTACAGTGGTTTCGCCGTCGAGACTCACGACAGCGGCGAGTACCGCTACGTACGAGGCAAACTGCAACGCAACCGCGAGCGCATCACGGTGCGCGGGCTGAGTGCCAACTACAACAAGGATCTGAAGAATCTTTTCAAAGGTGCTGCCATCTCGGCCAGCACCCGTCCCGGTCCGCTGCGCGACTTCTATGCAGCTCTGATTGCCAAAGGGATGCGGCCCACCATGGCCCGTCTCACCCTGGCACGAAAGATGGCCACGATCACGTTAACGATCTGGAAGAAAGGGGTGGACTTCGACGCCAAACAATTAGGTCAGCAAGCAGCTTGAGCCTCTCTGGAGAGGGGCTTCCCATCTCGTAGATTTTCCCGGGTGGGGTCGCTCGGGTTTCCAGAGAGCTCGGTTCGAGGGGAGTATCAGTCAATGAGATCGGGCCCCGTGTGCTTCGGCACCGAGTCACCCATTACACGCTATGCCCCCTCGGATAACCAGAAATAGCCATAGGCCACGAGCCTCGGATAGAACCATGGTTGCCTTTTGAGCGCCAGTCCGGCTTGCCGCTCTTTCGAACTCGATGGCATCGCCACCCTCGGCGCGGAGGAAACTTACGAGCATGGACAACAGACCAAGCCTCTCAGGCAAGCGAAACTACCGTGGGCTGGAGATCGAGACCAAAACCTCGCCCTCCGGTCGAGGGAGAACTTTTTTCTTGACATCCCTTTTTATAGAACTCATTGAGAATTCAGCGGGAGCGAAGGAACGGTAGCCCGCCCTGTCGCGGCAAGCAGAATCACACACGGCCATAACTTAGCCATAATGCCTCTCAAATCGCTGACCCAACAGTGTGTTGCGTCGGGCGCTCGGGATTAGGAATCCTCTGATCTCTTGGCTTGAGCGGCATTTTGAGAACCAATCGAATTTATGTAACAACCGGGGCATAAGATCCCCACACAACGAAGACCGCGTGGTGTGGGCCGCCCGCCCGTGGGCCGACGGTCCAGGTCGTCAATGGTCGTGTTCCTGGAAGAACCGAGCCCCATCGGAAGGGACCCTTGCAGAAAACGCAAGTGGCACCCCGCGAAATCAGAGAGTTAAGGAGCGGAGCAACCAAATAGGCTGGGGCATGCAACTAAATAATTAGTTGACGTTTGGCGCGGGCCCGCGTCTAATAAATTGAGCAGGAGGGAAAGCGTTGCCGCCCAGGAAATCCGTAACCCTGACCGAAGCCGAATTGCGGTTGATGGACGTGGTCTGGCAGCGGGGGGAATCCACAGTGCAGCAGGTGCTGGAAGCGCTGCCGAAGCATCCGGCGCTGGCCTACAACTCCATCCTGACCACCATTCGCATTCTGGAAAAGAAAGGCTACCTCAAGCACATAAAAGATGGCCGGGCGCACGTGTACATGGCGCTGATTGAGCGCGACGATGCTACCCGCTCCGAGATCAGTCATCTGGTGCATCGCTTTTTCGAGAATTCGCATGAGCAACTGGTGTTGAACATCCTGGAAGACGAAAGCATTGACGCGGCGGAACTGAAGCGTCTGCGGAAGTTGCTGGCAGAAAATCCGCGGGAGGCGCGATGACCGTGTTTCATGAGCTGGCGCGGATTTCTGCCGAACGGATGTTGAATGGCGTGGTTGAGGGCGTGGCCATCGCTCTGTTTGCGGGGTTGATTCTGCAAATACTGGGGCGGCGAAATTCCGGCACGCGCTTCGCGGTCTTGCTGGCTGCGTTGTTCTCCATGGCTGCGCTGCCGGTGTTGAGTGTGGTGACGACCGGCGTGGGATCATCCGGTGGCGAAGCAATTTGGGCGATGAATGTGCCCAGCTTCTGGGGAACGTACGTCGTTCTGGCGTGGGCGGCGCTGGCTAGTGTCGGGTTGACGCGCGTGGCCTTAGGGCTTTGGCAGTTACGAAAATTGCGGCGGGGAAGCGAGGCGATCGATGTTGCCAGCCTTGACCCCGTTCTGCGGAAAACTCTCGGCGAGTTTCAGTCGTCGCGTGCGGTGACGATTGCCACGTCCGGCAAGCTTACCGTGCCCGCAGCGATCGGCTTCTTTCGTCCCATGATCGTGCTCCCGCAGTGGGTCCTGCAGGAACTTTCTGTAATGGAACTGAACTCGATTCTGATTCACGAACTGGCACATCTGGAACGCCGCGACGATTGGACAAACTTGGCGCAGAAGGTATTGCGGGCGTTGCTGTTCTTCCACCCCGCGGTATGGTGGGTGGAGCGGCAGCTCTCTCTGGAGCGGGAGATGGCTTGCGATGAGGTAGTGCTTTCGCGCACAGCCAATCCGCGAGCGTACGCGGAGTGCCTGGTCACCGTGGCAGAAAGAAGTTTCATGCGCCGCGGTCTGGCGCTGGCCCAGGCTGCGGTGAGCAAGATGCGGCAAACCACGTTGCGCGTGTCCCAAATACTGGATGGCAACCGTTCCACAGCCACCCGGGTGTGGAAACCAGTAATGGCCCTGGTGACTGTGGCTTCGGGAATCTTCGTCATAGCCCTGGCGCGTGCTCCTGAGTTGGTTGCGTTTCGTGATAGCGCGCCACCCGCTGCGCTGGCCACGGTCGCGGTTCCGGCATCGTTGCCCAGGGATTCCGCCGAGCCGATCACGGCGAAAGCCGTGTTGACATCGTTCCGGCCTAAACGGACCGGGCAATCTCATGCCATCACGCTGCCAGTACAAGCGAACTTGACAACGCTGCGGCAGGGCACGGAATCTCAGGCGAAAGCGACGTTAGCGGTATCCAAGCAGGACGGGGCATCCGCACAAACCGTGTTCGTGGTAATGCGGACCGAGCAGTTCGGGCCAGGGGGCGCGAGCTGGACGATTCAAGTGTGGCGCCTCACGGTGTTGAAGCCCGAGCAAGTTCCCGCCGGGCTGAAAGTTCCCGCGAAATCGACTTAAGGCTTGGTTGTTTGCAGCGCGCTAAATTTCTGGCAATAGAAACTAAATAATTAGTTGCACTAAGGAGAAATGGAGACAATGAAAACCCTGATCGTAAAAGTTGGAAAATCTATCGGGCGTCACGCCACGATCGCCGTGCTGGCCCTGGCGGCGCTGGCGGCGGTGACGACCTACGAAGTAATCAAGCCCATGTCGGCGGGCGCGGCCGTGGCCCCGGCGGCGGCTCCGCTCGAAGACAACAGCGTCAGCGCCCTGCTGTCGCTCGACCGGGCCATGGAAACTCTGGCTGCGCGCGTCACGCCGGCGATCGTCAACGTGGCGGTGACCTCGCGCGCCAAGAGCGACGGCCCACAATCTGAGATGCCCGACGACATTCAGCGCTTCTTCGGTCCCTTTTTTGGTCCGCACGGCCAAATGCGGCCGCAGGAGCCGCAGATCGAACGCGGCATCGGCAGCGGCGTCATTATTTCGCCGGACGGATACATCGTTACCAACAACCACGTGATTGACGGCGCCGTCGACATTCGCGTCACCATGAGCAACCGCAAAATCCTGGTGGCCAAACTGATCGGCGCGGATCCGCTGACCGACTTGGCCGTGATCAAGATCGACGGCAGCAATCTGCCCAGCGTTCCCTGGGGAGACTCCACCGCGTTGCATCCCGGACAAACCGTGCTTGCGTTCGGCAATCCCTTCGGGTTCCGTTTCACTGTGACCCGGGGAATTGTCAGCGCGCTGAATCGTCCTAATCCTTTCGCCGGCGATCGCCGCAAGCCGGGCAACTTCATACAGACCGACGCCGCTATCAACCCCGGCAATTCCGGCGGACCGCTGGTGGACGCTCGCGGAGAAGTGATCGGCATCAACACCTTCCTGGTGTCGGCTTCGGGTTCGTTCTCCGGGATGGGTTTTGCAATTCCGACGCAGATCGTGCGGCCGACCGTGGAAGAGTTGATTCGTGACGGCAAAGTCAGCCACGGTTACATGGGAATTGGCATCAGCGACGTGACTCCGGAAAACTCGAAGTTCTTCAATTTGACGGACGCTGAAGGAGCGTTGGTCACGCAGGTGGAATCGGATTCGCCGGCGGCGAAAGCTGGAGTGAAAGTCGGAGATGTTATCCGCGAACTCGACGGGAAGCAGATCCCGGACGCCGGCGAGTTGCAGGTGGAAGTCGGACAGAAGCGGCCGGGCTCGATCATCAAGCTGAGCATTCTGCGCGAAGGCAAGAGCATGACCGTTCCGGTGACGCTCGAAGCCATGGGCGCTCGCGACAAATCCGACAACGAAGTCAGCGACGCGGGCCACGGCAAACCTCGCTGGGGGATTGGATTGGCCGACCTGGATGGCAACGTACGCGGACAGATTCAGGTACCAAGCGATGTTCATGGCGCGATCGTGGAACAGGTGCAGCCGGGCAGTTCGGCTGACGACGCCGGATTGCAGCGCGGAGATGTGATTGTGCAGGTGAATCGCAAAGACGTGCAAAGCGCAGCCGATGTGCGGCAAGCCCTGGAAAGTGTTCCCAAGGGGCAAGATGCACTGCTGTTGGTCTGGTCGAACGGCGGCAGCACGTTCCGCGTGCTGCATGCGCCGGAAGGGATGTGAGAGAAGTCTCAACCGAAAGTATTGTCCCGCTCTTGTCTCTCCCGTGTAGGGAGAGACAGGGGCGGGTTTTTTGTCAAGAATGCCCGGAAGCGGATGGGTGCCGATACGCACTCATCAAGCGCGCGATCAACACCGCAAGGTAGAGAACGCCGAGAATGGCTTCGATCACGGTAAGGGAGCGGGCCGGAGGCGAGACGGCGGTAATGCCGGTGGCACCCAGCGAGGTCATGGTTGCGAAGCTGTAATAAATGAAGTCGAAGCGGTTGGGAATCGTGTGCAGGTTGGTAATGGGATCGAGATAGAACGCCTTGGGCTGAAGCGCAGACACCATTCCGTAGATGCTGCCGAAGGTAAACCCCACCAGCAGATAGATGCAAAGGGCGCCGAAAACTGTTTCTGAATTGGGTTGGTCGTTGGAAAAGACGCGGCGGAAGATGACCACCACAACAAATACATCGAACACAAAGCTGAGAACGATGCTGAGAATGGAAAGAGCACCGGGGTCGGGTTCGCGAAGCAGGATGCGTTCCAACAAGGCAGGGATGGCGAGCAGGAGCGCAACCAGCAAGAGTGTTCTCCGCAAGCGGATGGCGTAGACCGCGACCAGAATCGCGGCGCTGCTGAGGATACGGAATGCGAAGTAGGCGAAGCCTCCGTTTTGCACGTAGGGATACAGGACGAGCGAGGCCAACAGGAAAAGGAAGAGTAGAAAAAACTTGTGTCCAGTCAAAGGTCGTAGGTGTTTCGAGCCGGTCGAAGGATGAGGCGATATTTGGGCCATAGAGTACTCAGGGAGTCGCGTCCGGCGATGGTACACCTTTTCTGAAGCCAAAGAGATAGTCACCCGCCCTTTGCACAAACCGCAAGGAGCGGGGCAGCCGCATTTTCCAACTTCCCCACCCTGATGTTTTGACAATTAATTTACAAGGCGTAACAAGCTGTCGTGGCCGTTGGTCATACAATCTGGGTGAGGCGGAGCGCCGTCCAGAAGGGCTTTTGCCATCCCAACTTGAAGGAACGAGGAAATCGATTTATGTGCAGAAAGGCCTTATTTACTTTCGCTGTGCTGGTGCTTGCCAGCGTAACAGTTTTTGCCGCAAGCAACCATGGAGGCACTCTGACCGTGCTCCACACGTTTACCGGGGAGGATGGTGCATTTCCGGTTGCCGGCCTCACGCCAGACGCTGCCGGGAACCTCTATGGGACGACACAGATTGGTGGCACATTCGGAGCGGGCACGGTGTTCCGGCTTTCGCACACTTCGGAAGGCAAGTTGCGATATACCGTGCTCTACGAGTTCACGGGAGGAAACGACGGTGGGAATCCGTTGGGCAACTTGGTATTCGACGCGAAGGGGAATGCCTATGGGACGGCGTCGTCGGGAGGCGCGGGCGGAGTGGGAGTGGTGTTCGAGCTGAGTCGAGCCGGGTCCGGCGGCCAGGTGGAGGAGGCCGTTTTGTACAGTTTTCAAGGCGGCTCAGACGGAGAGTTGCCGTTTGGCAACGTGGTATTTGACGCAGCGGGCAATCTGTATGGCACAACGTCGAGAGGCGGAGTTCCGCATGTAGGGTGTTTGTCGGGATGCGGCACAATCTACGAATTGACGCCGACGACGAGCGGGCCGTGGCAGGAGACGCAACTCCACGCCTTCACGGACAATTTCGGTGAGGGCGCTGAACCCCGCGCTGGGGTGGTGTTTGATACGGAGGGGAATTTGTATGGAACTACCAACTCGGGCGGCAATAACGATGTCTGCAACAGCTTTGCTTCCGACGGTTGCGGTTCCGTTTTCGAGTTGAGCCCAACCTCGCCCGGGCATTGGGAACTCACCAGCTTAGACTTTAACCTCACGGATGGAGGGCTTCCGCTGGCAGGCGTGATCCTGGATGGAAAGGGCAACCTGTTCGGCGTAGCCAGCGTCGGAGGCGCAAGGAACGGTGGCACTGTGTTCTCATTCACCCAGGAGTCAGGTATATGGAAGCCGTCAAAACTGTATAGCTTCACTGACGCGAACAGCACACCTTTGGGCGGGCTGGCTCTCGACAGTGCAGGCAACCTGTACGGCACCACGTACCAGGGCGGTGCGAATGACTGGGGTAGCGTGTTTCAACTGGTTCCCCAGGGTAAGGGATGGATCGAGCATACCCTGTACAGCTTTCCGGTGGCTGGAAACCCGACCGGGGCCTATCCTTCGGGCTCGATCCTCGTTGATAGCGCAGGCGACCTTCTGCTTACAGCGAGCGAGGGCGGTAACCTGAACGACTGCGCGTCGACGGGTGCGGGATGCGGTACGGTTATCGAACTCAGTAAGTAAGGTGCAGGTTTCCCGAGAGATGGTGGCCGAGGGGCGTGCGCAGGGGTGCGCCCCTCGAAACTCCCTGCCGTCCATGTAGGCTGATGAGATAACCGTGTCGGCTCTAAACGACGACATCGAGGGTAGAAGCCCATCTTAAGAATGAGCCGGTTCTTGAGCGTTACTGGCGTAATGTTTCGCACGGGAATCGTAGCCAGCCCCCACCGCGGGTTCGGTATAAGATCGCTGATAGGACTTCGAATTCCGGGGACATTATGAAACGTATTGCTGCCTTCATACTGCTGGTCACCGCGAGTTTTGCGTGGTCGATGCCGGTCCAGGCGCAAATCTTTAGAGGCCCAGACAGTGCGCGGCAGGCCCAGAAGGCGGCCAACAAACAGCAAAAAGCGTTAAACAAGCAGCAGCGGAAAGCGATGAAGAAATACCGGAAGACACAACGGAAGGCAGCCAAACAACTAAGGCGACATCGCTCTTAAATTCCACCCTACCTCTGGTCCCGGAGAGGTCTCGTACTCCGAATCGCCCTTTGGGATAGCCCCTATCTAAATATTTCGGCGGGGAGGACTATCTACCCTACACATTACTAGCGGCCAGAATCGTGGCAGCGGCGAGGGCCGCGGTTTTATGATCCTTGGTCCAGGGTGGGCCGAGGGACTTTCCTAAGCTTGCGATGGTGCGCTGCACCCGGCTGGCCGCCTTTCCGAATGCCGCCTTCGCCTGCTCATCAAGGTCTCGCTCGCGAATCGCGGTGACTGGAATCTTCAAACCTTCACAAGCCTTGCTGACGGCATTGCGAAAGAATTCGCCTTCGGCCGTGTGAATCAACGGATGCGCGGCGAGGATCTTCGCCAGCGGCGGCAGCGGGCGTCCTGAGGCCAGGAGGATGGCGCAACCTACGATGGGCTAGCGGCGCGCGTCCAATTCACGGACCATCTCCGAGACCGCCGCTGAAGCCAGGCGCTCGGAGACGGCGGCACAGTTGGCAAGGTATTTCTCCGACTCGGGGAGTTCAAGGTTTGCGGCATGGTGATAGGGCTGGCTGGCCCCGGGGATTGTGGGATTGGTCGTGATGAGGCGCCTGCGGTCGATGACCTGGAGAGAGTTGGCGTCTCCGGAGACGGCGACCAGCACTCCCCAACCGGAATGCATGCGGATGCCGAGGGCCGCGCGCTGCATGGTGGGATTGTTACCCAGGTTGGGGGGAAAGGCAAAGGTAAGCCCTAACCTCCCTGGCTTAAAATAGAAGGCATGAGCGACGACACAACTGATCTCTTATGCCCGCACTGTAACAAGACGTTTTCCGCATTCCTGCATGAACTGGCTGACCAAAATGCCAAGGTCGTCTGCCCGAGTTGCGGCAAGGCCCAACTTCCCAAGGTTGCCAAGCCGGTTGCCGGGGCGCGGCCGGTCAAGAAAACCAGAGGGTGATGAGTTAAGGCAAAGGTGAGTCCCAACTTCCCCACCCTAACGTCGAAAAGTGCGACGTTAGGATGAGGCACCCTCGAGAGTAGTTTCAGAAGGCGGAGCCTGATCCGAGCAAGCTATAGAGAAGAATTGCCAGGACGATACCGGTGAAGATCATGTACAGGCGGTCGTGTTCGGCGGCGAAGCCCCAGATGGAAAAGGCCACGCGAGCCACGGGCGTGGCGATCAGAAAAAGCAGGCCTAACTGGATGATGCCGCGGCTGCGGAATTGCTTTGCGCTGTGGACGATGCCGCGGAGATTTCTCAGGTCGGAAGGTTCGCCCTGAAACACGCGATAGTCGGCGGGGGCATGTCCGTAGCGAGCCAGGTAGATCCACGCGCCCACGAAGACCACGAGCGCGGAGATAGTCACGCCGGCGCGCAGCAAATCGGCGACGATTTCTTCAATGCGGCGGTCGGTCCAGCTTTGCATCCAGGCCATTTCAGATTTTCCCCGCGATTCCCTGATAGATCATTTGCGCTCCAAGCAGGACCAGCACCAGGCTGAAAACCAGGCGCAGAATTCTGGTCTCGGCCTTCATCAAAATATGAACCCCCAGCATGGAACCAGCCAGCACGCCCAACATGACCGGCATGGAGAGTCCGGGGTCAATGAAGCCGCGATTCAGGTAAATTCCGGCGCTCGCCGCGGCGGTTACGCCGATCATGAAATTGCTGGTGGTAGTGGAAACTTTAAACGGAATCTTCATGGCCTGATCCATGGCCAGAACTTTGACGGCGCCCGAGCCGATGCCGAGCAGGCCGGAGAGCGCGCCGGCTCCGAACATCAGGCCGAAGCCTGCGGGTACGTGCTGCACGTTGTAGTTGCGGATGCCTTCTTCGGAAGGGAAGCTGCCATTCATGCGGAGGCTGGTGGACAGCTTGTCCGGCGGAAGATTGCGTTCTTCGGGCGTGCGCGGCTTCCGGGAAAGATAGGCGGAATAGAGCAGCATCACTCCGAAGGTGATGGCGAGAGCCCGAGTGGAAACAAAGGCCGCGAGAAAAGCCCCGCCGAGAGCCCCGAGGGTGGTGGCAATCTCCAGAAACATGCCAATGCGGATGTTGGAAAATCCCTGTTTCACGTAGTAGGCGGCAGCGCCGGAAGATGTGGCGATCACCGAGACCAATGAAGCGCCGATGGCGTAGCGAATGTCCACTTTGAAAAAGATGGTGAGCAGAGGCACCAGGACAACGCCGCCGCCGAGCCCGGTAAGCGATCCGAGCAGGCCGGCGATGAAGGATCCCATCGCCACCAGGAGCGTGAATTCGAGAATGTTCATGGGATGCTGAAAGAAAGAGTTTGCCACATCTGCTTTGGAAAAAGCGCCGGGAGGGTTAGGTTCGAGGTTCTTGCGCAGCTCTGTGGGTGATGACGGATAAGCGGGCTACTCGACGACCTCCCACTCGGCGGTTGGGTTGTATTCCCGGATCGAGGCGGCGACTTTGCTCGTCTGCTCACCCAGATCCTGCTGGTAGACGTCGCCTTCCTGACTGATGATGAATGTCATGATTCCGGACTCCCCATACTTGACTGGGGAGGCGATGATCGCGAACCCCCCGATCAGTTTGCCGTTGATGATGTAACTCTTCGCTCCGCCTTGCGCCGCATGTCCTCGCGCGCTCAGGATGCGGAATGTGTAGCCATCGATCACCGGCGCTTCATTGGGGGTGGTTAGTGCATCCGCTGCAAACTCATTGACTCTGCCGAGCGGGCTGAGTTCCTTGTCCTCAGGAACCTTCCAGTACAAACCGTCCTGTTTCCCAGGGGTGCTGAGTATCTTCGCGGTGTAGAGGCCTGCCGGATTCCCGTCGTGAGGAGTCTGGGAATAGATATCCTCGGCGTACGCAATGGCGCAAATCGCGTCGATGGCCAGCAGTTCATTTCGGCCAATCCGCCGCGCCAGGATTTCATCGGCACCGCCATGGGTGTCGAAGAACCACTGGGACGAACTGTTCTGCCGCAGAGGGATCGGGAAGGGATAATTGTCCGCCCCGATTTTGAGGATTTCCCTCCCGTCGGTCATCAACACCCAGCGATTCATTTGATCGTACTTGCTGACGAATTCCTGCAAGGCGGACGCATCTTCCTTGAGATCACCGGAGCTCATAATCGCCTTCGATTCGGGTCCCAGGATTGAACTTAAGGCGCTTTCGTCTGCCTTCTGCGCCGCGTTCCGAAGGGCTGTGCCTGCTTCCGCGGGGCTGGCGAAAGTGGCCTGGTCCATGGTGCGGGCCGATGCGGCCTGGGCGGCATGAAACCCGACGATTCTCAAAGCCAAGAGAGCCGTCACCAACCAGTACCACCTACTTCTGCTTCCTGCTACTTTCGTTTGCGGATTCATTTTCGAGCCTCTCGTATTCAGCTCCCGAGTTTCATCTTCCGGCGCCCCTTATCGTCTCATCGTCGACGCCCGGACGAGCGCGGACGCGAAAAGTGGGATCTCTCTGAGCGACGCATGCTGTCTCGTCCGCGATCACTGTCGGCGCGAGTGCGTCCACCATCACCACTCCAAGAGCTGCGGCCGCTCGAAGATGTCAGGCGCTGCTGGCCGCCCTCTGGCGCGCCTCCGCGGGTGTCGTTGTGGTAGCCGCCCGCGGGCGCAACGCCGGGTCCGTTCATCCCCGCATTGGGATTTTGGACGCCGCCCCTGCCGCCGATTAACCCTCGATTGCCGTTGTTACCGCCATTCGGCATATCCTTCGACGGGATCTGGGCATTGCCGTGCCAGCCGCCGTCGGGGCCGTAATACCCGTTCGCGTGATAGGCGCCACCAGGGCCGTAGTGCGTGTCCTGGCCGGGATGCCAGCCAGCCTCGGGGTGATAGTAGCCGCTCGGGCCATAGTATCCGTGAGGGTTGTAGGGATGATCGCCGTTAGGGACGGCACCGCCCCCCCGGTTCGGTCCCCAGGGATGGTAGTTGTTGTAATTCGCGCCGTGCCAATTGTGGATATTGGTCCTGTTGATGTAGGTGTTGTTGCTGAAAATGACGGTTCCACCGCCGCCACCGCCGCCCCAATTGCAGCCCCACGCGTGCCAGCCCCAACCGAACCCCACGCCTCCGACAACGGCACCTCCCCCGCCGAAGAATCCGATGGAAACGCCGCCCCCAAATGAAATGCCAGCGCCAACCACAACTCCGGCGAAGACCGGCGGGGTGTAGAAAGGCACGACGTAGGGCACGCCATAAACGACCGCCGGGTTGTATTGCGGCACATAAACGACCTGTGGATTAGCCGGCTGAATCACGATGGTGCTGGGGGACTGCTGAACAACCTGGATCTGCGGCGTGGACGCTAATGCCCCCGCCGCTTGTGCTTTGGCGCGCATGACCTGAACCGCCGCCATCACGTCAGGCTCCTGATTGTGGAAGGCCTCTCCGAGGTTCGAAGTCCAGGTGAGGTTGGAAGCCAAAGTGTGTAGAACGGTGGGAAATAGCGTGATTGCCTTGACACTTGAGTCCCAAGGTTCCTGATCGGCCGCCTGAGCCAGGGCCTGACCCGTCAAGCTCTTGTTCTGAGCCACCCAATAATCGGCGAACGAGATTTGCTCCGGGTAGCTGGCTGCGGCAAGCACTTGCGCAACCAGCGAGTCCGGATAAAGCGCGATGGGGGCAACAAGAGCTTGCAGTTGCTCCGGAGTCTGGGGCGCTGGGGCTGCAGCTGAACTGCTTTGTGCTGTCGTGGCAGGCGGCGCCGCAGTCTGTGCTGCAGGGGCGGGCGCTGGCGCGGGCGGGGGCGGCAGTGGCGCAGGCGCAGGAGGTGGCGTGGGATTCAGCATGGGCATGCCGGAGAGTATTGTGCCGGTCGGATAATCCTGGCTGGACGCGGTCGTGCGAATGGCTTCCCACGAGGCGCGCCGACCATGGATTCCGTAGGATCCAGCTATAGAGTCTCCAAAAATATCGCCGCCAAAATGGAGCACATTGCGAGTTACGGTGCTAAACCGGATGCGATGTCCGTGGACTTCCCCTTCGATCGCGCCCGACTGGTTGGGCCCGTCGAAGTGACCCGTGATTTGATTGCCAAACTGCGCGATCTGAACGTGCTTGACGACGACCTGGCCATCCTCGACATTCGTTGAGTAAATAATCCAATCGCCGGCTACGTTGTCCGGCGGCTGCTGTGCCTGTGTCGCGCTGCAAACGAAGAAAGAAAATAGAGCAAGACCAACCAGCCTCAGCGCCGCGCTGATTTTCTCCATCACGTTCTCCTTCTTCTCTTTGGGAGGCTCTTCTGGTTTTGTCGCTTGGCCTGGGTAACGCAAGGCATTATACACAAAGACCACTCACCCGAAGCAGTGGGGCGCGACCCATACTGACAAAAACCAGAGGCTCCTGGGCCAATGAGCGTAATCGATTTTTCAACAACAACCCTTTGAGGATGCCGCCAACTCCACAGCCCCTATTGACTTACCCGTTCCCTTTCACGCGAGTAGGAGACGCCCGATTCCCTTCGCCGTTCTCCGACTGATTAACTTTGTCCAGTGACAACGGTCACAGACAAGAAGGGATCGGGTGACGACGATTATTGATGCCAGAGGTGCACCCATGAGCGCAGAAGCTTTCAGACGGTATATGTGTTTGGGATGCGGATTCTTGTATGACGAGGAGTTTGGCCTGCCCGAGCATGGCATTGCGCCGGGCACGAGATGGGCGGATATTCCGTCCACTTGGGTATGTCCCGATTGCGGCACTCCCAAGGGTCGTTTCGAGATGGTGCTCATCCCTTACGCGCCTGGCGAGCCCAAGCCCCATTCGGCCGCCTAGAACGATGGCGGGCATTGCAGAAAAAGCTAAGGAGGCTAAATATGGAAAATTTTGTCTTGCGTGCCGTTGATCGCGGATATGACAAACTGGTTTCAACCGGCGGGAACGCATCCTACATTGCCGGGCATCCCGAGTCGTTCCTCACCAGGCATTCCAGCTTTAATTTCGGAGACTACCTGGCCGGTCGCGCGGGCTTTGGAAAGCTGCGCGTCTTCGGGGACGAGACTTTCAGTCATGCCGGGTGTGGCTACAATATGCATCGCCACCACGGGTTCATCATTATGGCGTTTGTTTTGCAAGGCAGCCTGACCCACGTGAATACTGTCGGCAAGATCGATACCCTCAAGCCAGGCGACTATTACGTTTTTTCCGCGGGATCCGGCGGCAAGCATTGCGAATTGAACATTGAGCCTGAGGATTTGAATGTGGCTTACGTTTGGGTGCTTCCCAACGCACTTTTTCTGCCTCCCAGCTACAAACGAAACCATTTCGATTCGAAGGCCGGACGAAATCGCATGGTGACTCTGGTTGGCGGACCGGATGGCGTCCTCCCCATCGACCAAGATATGAAAGTATCTCGACTCTGCAGTGATGGGGCTGCGGCATACGAGTACAAACCCGCTTCGACTAAGCATGGAGTTTATGCGTTTGTGTTTGAAGGCGCCCTGAATTGGGGCGGCGCTGACTTGGGGAGGCGAGACAGTGCCGGCACCTGGGGAACGGACAAGATCAGTTTCCGCACCGGTCAGGGCAACAGCGACATACTCTTCATTGAAACCGTGATGTGAACACCCCCAGGAGGAACTGCCATGCCTGTCATTCGGATTACGTGTCCCCAGGGCGCGCTCGACGGTGATCAGAAAGCAGCGCTTGCAGCGCGCCTCACCGATATCTTGATCAACATGGAGGGAGGCGCCGGAACCCGCGGGGGTCGCGGATTCGCTACCGTCCTGATTATGGAAGCGCCTGCGGACAGTTGGTGGGTCGGCGGACATTCGGACGCGACATTCGTGGCCAAAGCTGGAAAATTTCTGGTCGACGTTTCGATTCCTGAAGGTTACATGAACGCGGAGCACAAGTCCGCCGTACACGCGTCGATAAACGAGGCCATCATCGAGATGACCGGTCATAAGGGCGACGCCGCCGCCGGCGGAAGTATTCTCGTCATTATTCATGAGGTTCCAGAAGGCAATTGGGGCTGCAACGGAAAGACCATAAGCCTGGGCGATATCGCTGAGACCGTCGGTCTGCCAAAGGATGGCGACCGCTTTGCCTGGGTGAAGAAATACTTTGCCGCCAAGGCGCGAGCGCTTGCCGCTGCCGGGTACCCTCCGGATATGGGAGGCGTCATTCGAGACGTACAAATTACGCCGCGGTCTTGATCTCAGCCAACCGCTAAGCACCGCTTGGAGACCGCGGCCACTAACTTGTGGAACCACGGGTCGCTTAGCGGCGCGAGCTGGACTTCTTCGATCAGGCTCGACGTGTCAACCTCAACTTCGACACCCTGCTCCGGACCGGGGCAGAAGGTTGTAGGGTCGCCCCCAGCCCAAAGGAACAATGCCCGAACCTCACGTTCCGGCTGGAACCTTTTGTTCTTGTGCAACGCGGAAAGGAATGCATTTCCCAACGGAATTGGATCGGTGTCGTAGTTGATATATGTGACATTCGAAATGTGAACCTTCTGACTCGACCTTTGCAACGCCGCTTTTAGCTTGCCGACACTCGATCGAATTGCAATACCACCGTTCTTCCCTCCGCATCCAGCCCAGACGTCCGGTAACCCGGACTGGCTGGCGTACCAACAATTCACGAAAATTGCCTGGCGGGAAATCCGCATCATTTCCAGAGCTCGGCGCACTCCTTTTGCTGTCATACCGGGAAATGCACTCAAAGTCGGCTGACTGACGAGATCGACAAATGGATCAGGCAGCAGGTCGGCTCGCGTAAAGTGAAGTGCTCGAAACTCAAGCAATGACAGGAATTGTGCGAAACTGAAATACCGCCATATGGACGTGTCCTCCGCGAAGGTCCGCGGTAACTCGGGATGTTCAGTGTAGGGCATGAATTTCCTCGATGCCTCAAGAAGAAAGAGTTTGCCACATCTGCGCTGGAAAAAGCTGCGGGAGGGTTAGGTTCGAGGTTCTTGCGCAGATCTGTGGGTGATGACTGACGAAGGATGCGAACCCGGTCGGTGAGTGAAATGATTCCATAACAATGTCGGCTCCTAGGCCCGAGTAAACTTTGGAGGCGCAAACCAACCAAAGGGCTCGGAGGAAAGGAGCCGAACATGCTGATTATAGGTTGTGACTATCATCCGGGCTTTCAGCAAATTGCATTTGTGGATACAGAAACAGGTGAGTTGGGCGAACGGCGGCTCACTCACCGCGAGGAAGCCGAGCGATTTTACGGCTCGCTCAAAGGACGGACGGTGCGTGTGGGGATGGAAGCCAGCGGGCACTCGCGCTGGTTTGAACGATTGCTCAGTGAGTTGCAGTTTGAGTTGTGGATCGGGGATGCAGCGGAGATTCGGACGAAACGAGTGCGCAAGCAGAAGACCGATCGCCAGGATGCGCAGTTGGTACTGAAGCTCCTGATAGAAGATCGCTTTCCGCGGATCTGGGTAGCGGACGCAGAGAATCGGGATCTGCGGCAACTGCTGTGGCATCGCCACCGATTGGTGCAGATGCGCACCCGGGTGATGAATCAACTGCACGTGGTGGCGCTCAACGAAGGTCTGCGGCGCAAGAAGGCGCTGTGGCGGCCGGCAGGTCGCAGCGAACTGGAGTCCTTAGTGCTTGCTCCGTGGGCAAGCCGACGACGCCAGGATTTGCTCGACGTACTCGACCAACTCACTCCGAAGATCCAGGAACTGACCCGTGCCTTGGAAGAAGAGGTGGAGAAGCGACCGGTAACGCGGCGACTGATGACGCATCCCGGCGTGGGTCCGCTGACGGCCTTAGCCTTCGAGCTAGTGATTGGAACTCCCGAACGCTTTCACTGCGGCAAACAGATTGCCAGCTATGTGGGTCTGGTGCCATCGGAAGAATCCAGCGGCGATCGGCGACGACTTGGACACATCAGCAAACAGGGCAACTCGCTGCTGCGCTTCTTGCTGGTAGAAGCGGCCCAGGTCACGGTGCGAAGCCAACCGCAGTGGCGGAGCAAGTTCTTCCACCTAGCCCTGCGCCGAGGACGGAAGATCGCGAAGGTCGCGATGGCTCGGAAGCTGGCGGTGCATCTGTACTGGATGTGGCGCCGGGGCTGGGATTACGGCCAGTTCGAAAAGCTCGGTTCGCACGCGGGAGCGCCCGGAAATCGCCGTGGTGTGCAGTAAGTCACCGACGTAATGATTGGGCATCCCGCTCCCCTTCGCAGGGGAGTTCGAAGAAGTAATCATGATCGCGGTTGGGATCGAAGAGATGGTTGGGTCGGACTGAGTTCCTGACCCCAACGATTAGAAGCGAGCCCAGGTTGGGAAGCGCAAACCACCCACGAGAGCGAAATGGCGCTCTTCTCCGAGTGCATGCAGAAGTGTGCTCGAAAAGTGCTTGACACCGCCGACATTGTTAGAGAGGGAGATTTAACACCAATTGAAGCGATTGCGTAGCAGTTGGAGCCTGAGATAACTTCCGGATTGCCGACTACACATCGAATCGGCGATAGTGTGAGCCGAATTACGGACCGTGCTGTAAATACGCGATCGCCCGGTCTAGCACCTCGTCTTTCCCGGCACGGATTCCTGCGAGTGTCGGGCGCACCTCAATCTCCGGCTGCAGGCCCACGCGTTGCAATTGCCGTCCGTCGGGATGCCAAACTCCCTGACCGCTGAAGTACACGCGAATTCCTCCAGGCAGGGAGAGATTCGTCACATCGCCATTGGCGCCTTGTGTCGGGCTTCCGATGAATTTCGTGCCGTTGGCGGCTTCAAGAAACAAGCCAGTGTGCTCAGCTTGGCTGATGGTGCGCTCATCAATCAACATCACCGTCTTGCCGTGATAGCGCCACTTGTCGGTGCGCGGCAGACTTTGGAAAAATGTCGCTACCTCTTGAGAACTGGACAAGTCGCCGTTTGGCAGATCCGGCGACATGGGATCACGGCGCTTAAACATCGCCGCGACTACGTCCTTTTTCTCTGTCAGACGCGGGGCGATCTGCCAAGCCGTTCCTTGAGGGTAGCCGCGATCATCGAAAATGATGGCGGGACAGTCCTTGAACTTTTCGAACATTTCGTCAACTTGCGAAACCGGCAATCGATCGAGGTCGGCATAACCGATGTTGCCGGGCAACACTCGCAGGACATCTCCGGTGCGATCGCCCGTGGTTTTCGGGAAGTATTCCATTTTGCGTGATACTTTTGCTTCTCGCACCTGGTCGCGAAGATCGCGTACCGTGAAAGTCGCGGTGGAATCCTTGGGTCCGCGGACCAGACTTCTTTCCGCGGCGTAGAACAATCCCGACTGCAGGGTGGAATAGGACGAATACTTAAGCCGCTCTTCAATTCGGCGGCTGGCCTCTTCACCGTCCACCTTTAAGATCACGTCGCCAATTTCAAGTCCGGCGGCTCTCGCCGCGTCGGCATTGGTGAAGCCAGTGATCACTGGCAGACCTTCGATCATCCGCACTCGTACCGGCGCGCTGGCATCTCCAAAATACTTCCGGAGAATCGGGCTGTCGGCGCCCGCGTGGCTGTCGTGGACATGGGCTTTCATTTCCAGGATCGCCAGGTTGTAATCGAGAGCGTCTTTAGCTTCCTCGATCCGCGGTATGTATTGACGCAGCATGTCATTCCAGTCCTCTCCCATTAACTCCTTGTAGGGGAAGAAATAATTGATGACGGCCCATAGGCGGAAAGCCCCGAGCAGCCGGTATTCGGCCGCCGGGTATGGCATATCATCGTAGGCATTGTCTCGCTGAGCGGCTAACCGCCCCGCCAACTTTGCCCGCGACGGCGCGGAAAACTTTCCCGCGTTCGCCAGTTGTATGGCTGCTTGAAGCGCTGGATTCTGCTCGCCCTTCTCGCTGGAAGCGGGGACCGTCAGATTGGGCTCGAAGCCGCTCGTGCCGTCCCCGTAGACCAGTTCGCCCAACCTGATCTGTGCCCGGACCCCGTCTGGAAGGTCAACCGTCTGGGTGCTAACCGCCATCTCCCCGCTGAATGCCCCTTCGGAAACAATCGCGCCCCGGCCCGAAGCTTGAAGACCCATCGCTATGTCCGGCAAGTCCGCATGGGGACCGATCAGAAAAACTACCGGTATGTCTTTTGCCCCTGATTCTGGCTTGATCGGTTGACGGCTTTGAAGATAAAAGCCCGAGCTGTAGTCCCCACTGGTGCTGCCATCCTGCGGAGCATAGCCGACGTGCATGCGTCGGCGTTCACCCGGCATGTCGACGGACACGGTGGTGAGTAATCCGGCGAGACCGCTGCCAGAGATGCCGTACGATGCCAGTCCCTGATCCGATTCGGAAGGCGCCACTGCAGGACGCAAGTCAAAAATGATGGCACGAGCAGTAGGCAGTTCTTTCTTCAACGCTGCTAATTTCTCCCTGGTTCCGCCGAAATCTTCGAAGTCTGAGTAGTTCGTCATCGCAACCACCAGGACGCCGTCTGCGTTTCTTCGGAAAGTGGGCTGCCGTTCCGCGGAGGAAGAGGGACTCGGCGGTACTGAAGCATTGAGCACATGCGTGACCGGGTCACCGAGTTCATTTAGCATCCCTTCGACCGCAGTTGCGTACTCCTCACCATTCCGAGCAGCGTCCACTTTGGGGATCGTTCTGACGAGCGCTCCATCCCAATCAATATTGTCCCGGTACGCAAGGTATGGATGAAAGTACTTTACTGCCGCCCACAATTTGGCAAGGGCCACCAAACGATCGATGCGCGTGGGCTCAACTACTGTTTGCTGAGCGGACCCAACCAGAACGCTAAAGAGCACTACCGATAGAACTGCGGCAGCGCGAAGGAATCGAGGGCACGTTTTCATCGGGTTTCCTTCCCTGAACCACGGCGATTGTACTCGGATGACGGGCTAACCGGAAGTTAAGTCTTGTAACCAGGCGAGTGCACTCATTGACCCGGTCAAATCAATGTAAAGGCGGCACGCCCAGATCTCTCGAGCGCCAAAAGAAGGCGCCTCGGGATGAACCATCGCTAAGCGGTGGGGACAGTGAAGTAGAACACGGAGCCGTGGCCGGGCTGACTGGTGACTCCGATCTCGCCGCCATGACCCTCCACAATGGCTTTGGCGATGGCAAGGCCCATTCCGGTGCCCTGCACTTGCAGGCGCTGGTTGCGGCCACGGTAGAATTTTTCAAAGATCAGCGACTGGTCGAAATCCTCGATGCCCGGCCCCCGGTCGGCGATGCTGATCATAACGGTGCGATTCTTCACTTCGCCGGCGATCTGAATCGGCGACCCCGGCGGGGAATACTTGGCGGCATTTTCCAGCAACTGAGCGAGGACTTCCGAAATGCGAGGCACGTCGATGCGGACGGGTGGGAGGTTCTCGGGCAGAGCCGTGCTGACTACGTGCTTAGCCAAGACAGGCGCCAACCTTGCGGTAGCGTCTTCAATGGCCTCCTGGATCTGATGCGCGCCAAAATGAAGCTCCACTTGGTGGGCATCCAACTGGCTCATTTCTGCGGCTTCGCCGACCAGGCGGTCCATGCGGTCGCTTTCTTCGTTGATGACGGTCAGCAGTTCGAGGCGCTGGGAGCTGTCCAGGCCGGAATTGGAAAGCAAGGAAGTAACCGACGCTTTGATGGCGGTTAGCGGGGTGCGAAATTCGTGGGTGACGGAATCGAGGAGAGCGGAGCGCAACTGTTCACTTTCACGCGCGGCCTCAGCTTTGCTCAGTTTTTCCATGGCGCCGGCGCGCTCCACGGCGATGGCAATCAGGCTGCTCAGAGCTTCCAAAGTTTCGCGGGAAAGCAGAGCACCGGCAACTCCCAGACTACCCACCACCCGCACGCCCAGCCGCAGGGGCACGACGGCGACACGAGCCTCGGGGTCGATTTTCGGTTCGCCGCGCATACAAACCAATTGCAGATCGTGAATATCCAGAACATGAATGAGAGAATCCGAACGGTAGACGTCAGGGCGGTTGGGCAAAGACAGTGCAGCAGAGGAAACACCGAACCCATCAACGATGAAGCGCGGGATCGCGTTCAATAGTTCCGCGGCGTTTTCACTGGTGAGCAATTGTTGACTAAACTTGTACAACTGCTCGGTCTCCCTGCTGCGCTCATGAGCGCGATGAGCCTCGCGGCGGGCGCGCTCCGCCAGTTCACTGGCGATAATGGCAGTGACCAGGAATGCGGTCAGGGCAACCCAGTTTTGAGGATCCGAAATGGTCAAAGTTCCGATGGGGGGAAGAAAGAAATAGTTGAAGGCCAAAGTCGCGACCAAAGCCATGAAAATGGCGGGCCGCAGGCCCCAGTTGGCGGACGTCACAAGAATGCCGACCAGAAACGTCAGCGCCACCGTGGTCGGGTTCACGATGAGGACAGCCCGGTACACCGCGACCAGCACAACCACGATGGCTGCGGAGGCAACGTAGGGTAGGGCCAGCCTTGCCGGGGATGTTTTCACGCAGCCGATTGTAGCTGACATCGACAATTTTGGTCTGCTCAACGACAATATCCGCGATGACTAAAACTCCTGAGCAATGGCTGGAAGAGGCTTCGCCGGCGAAGCAAGGTGGAGTCTTCAAACTGTTCCTGGGCTACGCGCCGGGGGTAGGGAAGACTTACAGCATGTTGAGTGAAGCCATCCGCCGCCACAACCGGGGCGAGGACATCGTGATTGGAGTCGTCGAGTCCCATGGGCGCAAGGCGACGGCCGATCTGGCTGCGCAACTGGAGAGCGTCCCGCGCAAGAAAATTGAATACAAAGGCACGATCTTCGATGAGATGGACGTGGATGCCATCCTTGCCCGCAAACCACGGGTGGTCTTGGTGGACGAATTGGCCCACACCAACGTGGAAGGCAGCAAGCATCCCAAGCGCTACCAGGATGTGCTGGAGCTTCTCGACGCCGGGATCGACGTACTCACGACCATGAACATCCAGCATCTGGAGAGCATCACTCCCACGGTACAAAGCATTACCGGCATCACGGTGCGTGAAACCGTGCCGGATTGGGTGCTCAAGCGGGTGGATGAAGTGGTGATGTCGGACTTGACTCCCGAGGCGTTGCAGAATCGCATGCGCCGCGGAGACATCTATCCGCTCGACCGGGTGGGACGGGCCCTGGGGAATTTTTTCCGTCCCGGAAATCTCATTGCCTTGCGCGAGCTGGCCCTGCGCCAGGTGGCGCAAGAGGTCGACCGCAGCCTGGAATCCTACCGCGAAAGAGACGATACCAGCGGCGCAGTCGCAGTGCGGGAGCGGATTGCGGTTTGCATCAGCTCGAATCCCGAGGCCCAATATCTGATCGCCCGCGGCGCACGCATGGCGCAGGCGCTGAATGGTGAGCTTTACGTGGTGTATGTAGACTTGGGCCAGGACAGCAGCGAGGCGAATCAGAAGACGCTGGCCGCCAACATTCAATTTGCCAAAAACGTAGGGGCGGAAATTGCGAAGCGGACGGGGAAGAATGTGGCCCAGGTGGTGGCCGATTTCGTCCGCGCAAAACATATTACCCACGTTGTCTTTGGACGTTCGGCGACCACTGGATTGAAGCGATACTTGTATCTTTCGGCCATCCACAAGTTTCTGCGCGATGCGCCGCCGGTGGACGTTCACATTGTGACCCAGGAGCCTTCGTGACCCGCAATGAATGAACACCGCCGCATTCTCGTAGTGGACGACGAGCCCCAGATCACGCGAGTTCTGCGGACCAGCCTGTCCAGCCAGGGGTATGACATTCGAGTGGCGAACGACGGCGAGACGGCGCTGGAAATCATGAAAGACTGGGCACCGGATCTGGTGATTACGGATCTTTCCATGCCCAACATGGATGGTTTGGAACTATGCCGCCGATTGCGGGTGGGAACGAAGATTCCCATTGTCGTGCTTTCGGTTAGGGGAGAGGAAAAGACCAAAGTTCAGGCGCTGGATGCTGGCGCCGATGATTATGTAACCAAGCCATTCGGGATTGAGGAGCTACTGGCGCGAGTACGCGCAACCTTACGGCGCGCTCCCGTCGCCGGGGATGGGCAGAGCTCGCTGATTGAGGCAGGCGACTTTCGGATTGACCTGGCGGCCCACAAAGTGACGGTGCGCCGCCACGAAGTGCACCTTACTCCCAAGGAATTTGATCTGCTGGTGTATCTCGCGCGCCATGCTAGCAAGGTCGTAACCCACCGCGCACTTCTGGGGGCAATTTGGGGTGGCCAGAGCACGGAGCAGGTGGAGTATCTGCGAGTGTTTGTCGGACAATTGCGGAAAAAGCTCGAACCCGAGAATTCCTCCCCGCGCTACATTGTCACCGAGCCGTGGGTCGGGTATCGCTTCGAACCGGGGAAGTGATTCTTTTATGGAAGACAGCTTATGAGCCCGGAGACCGCCCTTTACCACGACCTGGCCTACGTGTTTGTCGCCGCCATGGCGGGCGGCCTGGTGGCGCGAATGCTGCGCCAGCCGCTGATTCTGGGTTACGTCGCGGGCGGAATCGTGGTGGGTCCGTTCACTCCGGGGCTGCGGCTCTCCGATGTTCACGAGTTGGAACTTCTCGCCGAGATCGGCGTGATTCTGCTGATGTATTCCATTGGGATCGAATTTTCCATCCGTGATTTGTTGCGGGTGAAATGGGTGGCGCTGATCGGCGGGCCGCTGGGCATCTTGCTGTCCATTCTGCTGGCCGCTGGCGTGGGATGGATGTTGGGCTGGAGTGTCTCGCAGAGGATTGCGGTGGGCGCAGCGGTTGCAGTGGCCAGCACCATGGTCTTGTCGCGGCTGCTGATCGATTGCGGAGAACTGCAATCGGAACACGGCCGGGTGATGATCGGCATCACGCTGGTGGAAGATTTTGCCGTGGTTGCGCTCACCGTATTGTTGCCGAGTCTGGGAGGTGGCCAGCGGGGAGAGCTCTTGGCCGTGGGTTTGGCGCTGGGCAAGGGGCTGCTGATTCTGGCGCCGGTGGCGGTTTTGGCTTACAAGTTCGTGCCGCCGTTGATGGCTTGGGTGGCAAGGATGAAGGACGACGAACTTTACCTGCTGGTGAGTTTGGCCCTGGGTTTCGCAACTGCGGCGCTGACCCAGGCGGTGGGCTTGTCTCTTGCTCTTGGCGCGTTTCTTGCGGGTGTGGTGATCAGCGGGTCGGAGCAGGCGCATGAAACGCTCGCCCGGGTGCTGCCTCTGCGCGATGCTTTTGTCGCTCTGTTTTTTGTGACCATCGGGGCGCTCATCGATCCCCGCCAGTTGTTCTCGCATTCCTGGCTGCTGGCAGAGATCCTGGGCTTGGTGGTGCTGGGTAAGTTTGTGATCTGGCTGGCGGTCGTGCGCTTGTTCCGTTATCCGCTGCGATCGGCGGCGCGGGTGGCAATTGGACTCACCCAGATCGGCGAATTCTCGTATGTGCTGATCGCCGTGGCGCGTGACTCGAATCTCGTGGGCAACGATGTTTACAATGCCATCCTGGCCGCTTCTCTCTTAAGCATCTTGTTGAATGCCGGGCTTATGCGGGTTGCGCGGGGATGGCAGCCCGCACGGCCGGCGTGAGCCTTCGGGCGCGCGATTGGATTCCGCACGGCGTTCCGAGGAAATAAATTCTCTGTTTTCAACTTGATTCCTCGCAACGAACATTCTACGAACTCTTTATTCAATCTTTATGGCTTTCGTTATTCAATCAAGTGAGTTGAGAGCGCAAAGAGGTGCTCTCGGTAGGTCGTACAGAAAGGCTTGGGTTCATGTCGTCGATTCAGAACGTATCTGCGGAAGATCTGGCAAAGCTTTTTCACCACTACCACGAAGCGCTGGCGCATGATTTTCATGGACACGCCACCCGGCAAGTCGATCCTTGTTGGGAGGATGCGCCCCAAGACCATCGTAAGCTGATGGTTGCCGCAGCACGCCTAACGCTGCTGGAACTGGCGGCCAATGCCGAGGAAGCGCAAAGCAATCGCCAGTATTTTGCCACGCCTGGCGAAGCGGATTGGCGCTGCTGAAAATATTGCGCTTTCAATGAAGTCTTCTTTACGAAAGTTTTACGAATCATTTATGCCATTTTTATGGCCACGCTAGTGAAATAGGTTCGCGGCGTCTCCCTGACAAATTGTGACCGGACGGTCAGAATGAAACTGATCCTGACATTGCTGTGTGCAAGCGCGGTGGTTTTCATGCTGCGGCTGCTTGCCGCGCTTTTACGAGAAAGGGAGAGCCCTTCGGTGCAGCCAATAAGGGTTTACTTCGCGAAGTTCAATCCAGTTAAGCGACGTGGAGAATTGATACTCATGAATCCTAAGAACTGTGTGCATAAGTCCGCGGTAGAAACTGGCAAGCGGGCAGCCTTCATCGTGGCGGCCGCAGCGTTGCTGACGCTCCCAGCCCGTGGCCAACAAGTGGCTAAAGGCCCTTCGACTGACGGCTCTGGACCGGTTAACCAGACGGCAGGCGCAGCGAGTCAGCCAACGGACCAAGCGATCGTCCAGGAGCTGGCTGCTATGAAGAAACGCATCGAGCAACTCGAAGCGGAGCTGAAACAACATGTCTCGGCAGAGCAGCCGACGACGGTGGTACAAAGCGCAAAAGCAACCACGCCGGTGGCCACCTCTTCCGGTGCTGCCGCGCCGACCGCGGAAGCCGAGGCGGTAATTCCGCAGACAGGTACGGCGGAAAAACCGGCCAAGGAAGAGCCATTCGCCTTCGCCGACTGGACCTGGCTCAATGGCAATGCGCGCACCAAGACGCCGGCCTTCGATTCAAAATTCTTCACGCCGGAATTCCGCGCGGACGTGGACTACATTTACGATCTCAACCATCCCCAAGATGACACCATCGGCGGATCGAGCGAAGTATTTCGCTCGAATGAAATCCAGGTGACGCAACTCGGTGTTGGGGGCGACTTCCATTATGACAACGTTCGTGGCCGGCTGATGACGCAGTTTGGCATGTATTCCACGACCACGCCCCGCAATGACGCAAGTCCGGCGCGCGGCCAGTGGGACCTGGCCGATGCTTACCGCTACGTTTCCGAAGCCTACGGCGGCTATCACATCAACGCGCTGCACGGGATCAATATCGACGCGGGAATCTTTATGTCGTACGTCGGTCTCTTCAGCTATTACAACTTTGATAACTGGGCGTATCAGCCGTCGTACGTTTCCTCGAACACACCGTGGTTTTTCAATGGTATGCGGGTTCAAATTTTCCCTACGGCACATTTGAAGATTGAGCCCTGGATCATCAACGGATGGCAGTCCTATGGACGGTTCAATGGCAGGCTGGGTGTCGGGGGGCAGATTTTGTGGCGTCCAGTGGGCTGGCTTTCCGTGCTGGGAAATCAATATGCCTTGGGTGAAGATGCGCTGAACACCCCGGGTCGCGTGCGCTATCACACCGACGACAGTGTCGAACTCAAGTACTACGATCATCCTGAGAACTTCTTGAGCAAAGCCGCGTTCACGCTGACTGGCGACATGGGGTGTGAGCACGGGGGCGGGGTAAGCTGCGCCGGCGATTCCGCCAAGGGGCCCAAGCAGGACTTCTTGGGCTTCATGGTCTATAACCGCCTGTGGTTCCACAAAGACCGTTACGGCTTTACCGTGGGCGGCGGCAAGATCAACAATCCAGGACGCTACCTGGTGCTGCTGCCGCCGATCAACGGCGCAACTGCCGCCTCGGGAACTCCTTACTTTACGGAGAATCCCGGCGATCCATACAAGGCCTGGGATCTTTCCGAGACCTTCGATTACATGCCCAGCCAATACATCACATTCCGCTGGGAGTTCGATCACCGGGCGGCAAATGTGCCGTACTTCTCGGGGTCGGGTGGGATCACGCCTCCGGGCGGCAACACTGGTGCTCCGGGATCACTGGTCTCAGGCTGGGCTCCGGACCTGGTGAAGGACGAGAACCGGCTTGATCTGGCCATACTGGTTAAGTTCTAAAGGACGACGGCTTATGAAAGATTTGATTTTTGTTTTGGTAACGCTGGCGTTTTTTGTAATCGCCATCGGCTATGTGCGGTTTTGTGACCGCATTCGTTGAGGAGAAATGCTGTGAATGCTGAGTCGGTCATTATGCTGCTGGTCAGCGCTGGACTAATGGTCTACCTGCTGTATGCGCTGTTGCGGCCGGAGAAGTTTTGATGACAGCCAACGGCTGGTTCCAGATTGTTTTGTTTCTCGCGTTCATTCTCGCGGTCACCAAGCCGCTGGGAGTGTTTATGGCGCGGGTGTTCAATCGTGAGCGGACGTTCCTGGATCCGCTGGCGCGGCCGCTGGAGCGCCTGCTCTATCGCGTAACCGGGGTTGATGAAAGCCACGACATGGCCTGGACGGAGTATGCCTTCTGCATGCTGCTGTTCAGCGCCGTTTCCATGCTGCTGCTCTACGGGATGCAGCGTTTGCAACAACTGCTGCCGTGGAATCCGCAGAGATTTTCGGCTGTGGTCCCCGACCTGGCGTTTAATACTGCCGCTTCGTTTACCACCAACACCAACTGGCAGAACTACTCGGGTGAGTCCACCATGAGTTATCTGACCCAGATGGCGGGATTGGCGTATCACAACTTCGCCTCGGCGGCGGTGGGAATTGCTCTGGCCATTGCCTTCGTTCGCGGCATCGCGCGGCGGGAGAAGGAAACCATCGGCAATTTCTGGGTGGACATGACGCGGGCAACGCTCTGGTTGCTGCTGCCGATGTGCATCGTCTACGCTCTGGCATTGGTTTCCCAGGGAGCCGTGCAGAACCTGAAGCCGTATGACACGGTGAAGCTGGTTGAGTCACAGCAAGTCCAGAAAACCGGAGCGGATGGAAAGCCGATGGTAGGCCAGGACGGCAAGCCGGTGATGGACACGGTGACGGATCAGACCATTGCGCAAGGCCCGGTCGCCTCGCAGGAAGCCATCAAGATGCTGGGCACCAATGGCGGTGGTTTCTTCAATGCGAACAGCGCTCATCCTTTTGAGAACCCCACACCGTTCAGCAATTTTCTGCAGATGCTTTCGATTTTTGTGATTCCGGCGGGGCTGACATACACGCTGGGTCGCATGACCGGATCGGCGCGCCACGGCTGGGCTGTATGGGCCGCCATGGCGGTTCTCTTTCTCTGCGGAGTGACCACGGCTTATTGGGCTGAGTCCAAGGGCAATCCGCTGCTGGCAGGAGTTGATCAACGCGCCTCGGCCACTCAACCGGGCGGAAACATGGAAGGCAAGGAAGTCCGCTTCGGGATTGCTGACTCTGCGCTATTTGCGACCGTGACTACGGACGCGAGCTGCGGAGCTGTGAACGGATTCCACGATTCCTTTACGCCGCTGGGCGGCATGGTTCCGCTGGTTAACATCATGCTCAGCGAAGTGGTGTTCGGGGGCGTGGGCGCGGGCCTGTACGGAGTTCTTATTTACGTGGTGCTCGCGGTGTTTATCGCCGGGTTGATGGTGGGCCGCACGCCCGAGTACCTGGGCAAGAAAATCGAAGCCTACGACGTGAAGATGGCGATGCTGGTGACGCTGGTGTTTCCGCTAGTGATCCTGACGTTTACTGCGATCTCGTCAGTGGCAGGTTTCGGCACCTCGAGCATCACCAACCCGGGGCCGCATGGATTCACGCAGATTCTCTACGCGTTTGTTTCGCAGGCCGGCAACAACGGTTCGGCTTTTGGTGGGCTCAACGGAAATACGCTTTGGTACAACACCTCGGGCGGCATCACCATGCTGCTGGGGCGATTTTTCATGATCCTGCCGATGCTCGCGATTGCTGGCAACCTGGCTAAGAAGAAATACGTCCCGCCGTCGCTGGGAACATTCCCCGTGACTACGCCGTTGTTCAGTGTGTTGCTGGTGGGCGTGATCTTGATCGTCGGCGCACTGACCTTTTTCCCGGCACTGAGCCTGGGGCCGATCCTCGAGCACCTGATGATGACCGCGGGCAAGACTTTTTGAGAACATAAATGGCTGACAAGCATTCCAAAACGAAATCGATCTGGGACCTGAAAATCGTGCGTCGGGCGACGCTCGATTCAATCGTTAAACTGAACCCGCGCAACATGATGAAGAACCCGGTCATGTTCGTGGTGGAAGTGGGCAGCGTAGCTACGACCTTGTTGTTGTTGCGCGAGGGATCACATTCCAGCGCCTTCTGGTTCAACCTCCAGATCACGCTCTGGCTGTGGTTCACGGTTCTGTTTGCCAACTTTGCCGAAGCCATGGCCGAAGGCCGGGGCAAAGCGCAGGCCGATGCGCTGCGCAAGACCCGCGCGGAAACCGTTGCCAATCGCCTGTTGGCGGATGGAAAGACGGAACAAGTCCCCAGTTCGCAGTTGCGCGCCGGCGATTTGGTGATGGTGTCGGCGAGCGAGTTCATTCCGAGCGATGGAGAAATTCTGGAAGGCGTGGCTTCAGTGGATGAATCCGCCATCACTGGCGAGTCGGCGCCGGTAATTCGTGAAGGCGGCGGAGACCGGTCGGCAGTGACCGGCGGCACGCGTGTGCTGTCAGACTGGCTGAAGATCAAGATCACCTGCAATCCGGGCGAGACTTTTCTCGACCGCATGATTGCGTTGGTGGAAGGGGCGGAGCGGCAGAAGACGCCTAATGAAATCGCGCTGAACATTCTGCTGGCCGGATTGACGATCATTTTCCTGCTGGCGGTGGTTACCCTCCAACCCTTCGCGATCTACTCGGGCTCGCCGCAAACGGTTTTTGTGCTGGTATCGCTGCTGGTGTGCCTGATTCCGACGACCATCGGCGGATTGTTGTCGGCGATCGGCATCGCCGGCATGGATCGACTGGTGCAGCACAACGTGCTGGCCATGTCGGGACGGGCGGTCGAGGCCGCTGGCGACGTCAACACGCTGCTCCTGGACAAGACTGGAACCATCACGCTCGGCAACCGGCAGGCATCGGAATTCGTTCCGGCCCCGGGGATCACTGAGGCACAGATGGCCGACGCGGCGCAGCTTTCCTCTTTGGCGGATGAAACTCCCGAGGGGCGCTCGATCGTGGTTTTGGCCAAGGAACGCTATGGGCTGCGGGGCAGGGAACTGGCGTCGCAGGAAGCCGATTTCATTCCTTTTACGGCGCAGACGCGAATGTCGGGGGTGAATCTCGATGGCCGCGAGATTCGCAAAGGCGCGGTCGATGCCATCACGAAATATCTTGCCCAGCATGGCACCAGTTTGCCCAAGGAGGTCAACGCTGCGGTCGAGAAGATTGCCCGCTCGGGAGGAACGCCACTGGTGGTGGCGGAGAATCGCCGCGCTCTGGGCGTGATTCACCTGAAGGATGTGGTCAAGGGTGGAATGAAGGAGCGGTTTGATCAACTCCGCGCCATGGGAATCAAGACGGTGATGATCACCGGCGACAATCCGCTGACCGCGGCGGCCATAGCGCGCGAAGCCGGCGTGGATGACTTCCTTGCCGAGGCCACGCCCAAAGACAAGATGGATTTGATTCGCGCCGAGCAGAAGCAGGGCAAGCTGGTGGCCATGACCGGAGACGGCACCAACGACGCGCCCGCCCTGGCGCAGGCCGATGTGGGCGTCGCCATGAATACCGGCACCCAGGCGGCCAAAGAAGCGGGAAACATGGTCGATCTCGATTCCAATCCCACGAAACTGATTGAGGTGGTGGAAATCGGCAAGCAGTTGCTGATGACCCGCGGGGCGTTGACCACATTTTCGATCGCCAATGATGTGGCCAAATATTTCGCGATTATTCCGGCCATGTTTGCCGGGACGTTCCCGGTGCTGAATGCCCTGAACATCATGGAGCTCAAAACGCCGCAGTCGGCGGTGCTCTCGGCAGTGATTTTCAATGCGCTCATCATTATTGCCTTGATCCCGCTGGCGCTGCGCGGGGTGAAGTATCGTCCGATGGGCGCGGCGGCGTTGCTGCGCCGCAATCTGTGGATTTATGGCGCCGGCGGCATTCTGGTGCCTTTTATCGGGATCAAACTGATCGACATGCTGATTACCCGCGTGGGAATGGCGTAAGAGGATTGCGATGAAAAAAAATCTGTTGATTTCGGTGTTGATGACGATTGTGACCACGATCCTGCTGGGGATCATTTATCCGCTGGTGGTCACTGGACTGGCGCAGGTGTTGTTCAAGGACAAGGCCAACGGCCAACTGATTGTGCAGAACGGGAAGGTTGTGGGCTCGCGAATCATCGGCCAGTCGTTTACCGGCTCAGCCTATTTTCATTCGCGGCCTTCGGCAGCGGGAAACGGATACGATGCTGCGAATTCCTCGCCGTCGAATCTGGGACCGACCAACCAGCATTTGATCGACCGGGTGAAATCCGATGTCGCCACCAATCAGCTGGACCATCCACAGCAGGCTGTGCCAGTTGATCTGATCACGCAGTCCGGCTCCGGGCTCGATCCTCATATTTCGCCCGCAGCAGCGGAGTTTCAGGTCGACAGAGTCGCGAAGGAACGCGGAATGAGCGCAGACGACCTGCGGCCGCTCGTGCTCAAGCACACCGAGGGCAGGCAGCTCGGCTTTCTGGGCGAGGCGCGCGTGAATGTGTTGGAACTCAACCTGGAGCTCGATCAGCGATTTCCTCTGAAGAAACAAGCAAAGGCCGAGTAGACAAGACTCTGGCCAGGGCAAAGCAGACGCATTTAGTGTTTTCTCTGCTCCCGACAAGGCCCGATGGATATCTATAGTGCGCTGCAATACGTCCTGTTTCTGACCATCGTAACCTTGCTTGTAGAGCCGCTGGGCGGATACCTGGAGCGGGTCTTTGCGAGAGAGCCAACTGCACTTGATCGATTATGTTTGCCACTCGAACGGCTCATCTATCGGATCACGACAGTCGATCCAGACGTAGAGATGAGCAGCGCCCAGTACACGATCTGTTTCGTGTCCTTTGGTTTGGCTGGCACCCTCCTGCTGTATGCCATCCTGAGATTGCAAAGCTTTCTTCCCTGGTTTTTTTCCGAGTACCAGACAACGGCCTTATCTCCCGACTTGGCTTTCAATACGGCGATCAGTTTCTCAACCACCACCACCTGGCAAGCCTACGGCGGCGAGACCAGCATGAGCTACTTCAGTCAAATGGTGGGCTTGTGCGCGCAGAACTTCCTGGCAGGAGCGGCTGGTCTGGCGATTGGAATGGCTTTTATCCGAGGGCTGGCCCGGCAACTCTCAGACACCCTAGGGAACTTCTGGGTCGATCTGACTCGGGCTTTGCTTTGGGTGCTCTTGCCAGGCGCGTTGATCGGAGCTGTGGTTCTCATTTGGCAGGGGGTTCCCATGAACTTCCACCACTATGCGATTGCCACTACGGTCGAAGGTTCCCGGCAGGCAATAGCCCAGGGGCCAGTAGCGGCACTTGAGATCATCAAGAACCTTGGGACCAATGGAGGCGGTTTCTTCAACGCCAACGGCGCTCATCCTTACGAAAACCCTACGCCTCTCACCAATTTCGTGGAAATGTTGGCGATTGTGCTCCTGCCGGCGGCATTGACCAACACCTTCGGAAGGATGGTCGGCAAGCCTCGCCAAGGCTGGGTGCTTTACTTGGTGATGATCTTCCTGTTCGGCATGGGATTAATCTTTGTCCATCACTTCGAGCAACGCGGGAATCCGCGGTTCGACGGTGTTGATTCCCAAAACGCCTTGTCCCAATCGGGCGGCAATATGGAAGGGAAAGAGGTTCGCTTCGGGGTTGGTGGCTCGGTGCTCACTGCGGTGACGACGTCGAACACGGCTACGGGATCGAACAACTCAGCGCACGATAGCTATACCTCGCTTGGCGGATTAGTTCTTCTGGTGAACCTTTTGTTGGGAGAGGTTGCTTTCGGAGGACTTGGTACCGGCATCTACAGCATGGTGATGGCGGCCGCGATCGCAGTGTTCTTAGCGGGCCAGATGGTCGGCCGCACACCGGAATATCTTGGCAAGAAAATCGGACCCTGCGAAAACAAGATGATCGTCCTATATGCCTTGACCGCTCCGCTGTTTGTTCTTCCACTCGCGGCAATCGCGGTCAGCAGCAAGGCCGGACTCTCGGGCCTGACCACAAACTCTGGGCCTCACGGCTTCACTGAGATTGCGTTTGCGTATGCGTCCTGCTTCGCCAACAACGGGCAAAGCTTTGCGGGTCTCAGCGCGAATACCGTTTTCTATAATCTGACCACTGCATTTGCCATGATGGCGGGGAGGGTTGGCTTGGCGATTCCTGCCCTGGCTTTCGCCGGGTTGTTCGCCCGGCAGAAAAACACGCCTTCATCATTAGGGACTCTTCCCACGGATTCGCTTTCGTTCGGGATTCTGCTCACCGTCTGCCTGATCACGGTGACCGCGCTGAGCTATCTTCCGGCACTGGCTCTCGGCCCGGTGCTGGAGCGGTTATTGTTCGGAACCTAGAGATCCACCCAAAAATGTGAGCTTGACATTCTATCTCCAAAATATGAATATGAATTCTTGTTCTACTACCACAAACCCCTCTTTGTCTATGGACTGGGAATCTGGGCCGCCGCCACCATCGCGTTGCGGCTGGCGGGACAACACTTGCTGCGCCCGCGGGACCCGCTGGGAACCATCATTCTCTTCGTTATCAGCCTTCCTCTGATGGCCTGGATCGTATGCCGTCTATGCAGCCGCTTTCGGCTGCCGCCGGAAGAGTGGCCGGCTGGGGCCATCTCTATTGCTCTGCCAACCCTGCTTCTCGATCCTTTCTCCAGCGCGTTTTTCCCCATCGTGTTCCCCAACATGGCTCCGGAGGTGGCTGGCATTTTTGGAGGGTGGATGCTGTGGTGCTGCGCGGGGGCTGTGCTGGGAGCGAACTTCCGTCCCGGAAGGCGGCTGTGATCAAACGTCCCAATTTGCTGGCGGGTGAGGATCTTCCTCGTGAACCGCAGCAAAAGCGGAGTCTCGGAAAGCGGGTGCAGCTGAAGACCGCCGCGTTGGCGCTGTTTGGCGAAAAAGGCTTCGAACGCACTTCGATCGAAGACATTGCCCAGCGTGCGAATCTCGCGGTGGGGGGCTTCTACCTGCACTATCGTTCCAAGCGGCAACTGTTGCTGGCGCTGATGGATGATCTTCTGAAGGGTTTGAGCGGGATCGATCTTCGCCCTGATATTGCCGCTGATGCACAGGCCGTCCTGCGAGATTTGCTGGCTCGCGCTTTCGCCCGCGATCTGCATTATCTGGGCGCTTGCCGCGCCTGGGAGGAAGCCGTGCTGTCTGATCCGGATCTAGCACGCAAGCAACAGAAGATTCGCGCGTGGACGACCCAGCGCGTCAGCGCACTTTTTGTGTTTCTGCAGAACTTCCCTGGCGCACGGCCCGGAGTCGATGTTCCTGCGCTTGCCCGAGTGATGGATGGCTTCTTCTGGAGCTTACTCGCACAGGCTGTGCGCATGCCGAAAGTGGAACTCAATGACTGGATCGACTCCGCAACTCACCTGATCTATCACGCGCTGTTCCTTGACCCCGCGAAGAAAGACTCCCGTTAGGACAGCCTACTTTTGCGGCGAAGAAATCCGGGCCACGTTTGCTTAGAATCTGTTTCGAAGAAACTCAAGAAGGATATAACCGATGAGCGCAGCTATGGTGGCGATTTCAAAATTGGCAACGGTAAAAACATCTCGGATGGCCCAAGCTACGCCATTCTTCTGCCCCATGCCTGAGCGCTCATATTCTCCCATCAAGAGATTGGAATAAAACAGGAAGATAATAAAACCGATCTCGATCGCTGATCTCCAGACGTTTTTCTTCATGGCCAATACCGGCTCCTAAGGTAGAGCGTTTGGGGCCAACCGCTGCTGATGCTCTGCTGGAATACTAACAAGCCATAGCGAACAACGGGAGTGAAGAGTACGGCGACCTGCGAGATTGCCACAATCTGCCCAGAGCTTCCGCCGGTCGAACGAGGGCGTCCTTCGATTTCGCTCAGGGCAGGTTCCGCCCCACGCTCCTTCGGCTCTGAACGTTAAACTCGCATGTGGCCCGCATTGCCTATCTTGAGTGCACCAAGTGCGGTGAGCACTTCAGCGCCGATCAGCCGCAGACGGTGTGTCCCAAGGACGGCGGAGTTCTGTACGCCCGCTATGACCTGGCAGCGCTTCGAGAGTGGTGCGGGCCCGGTGCCACGCCGCATCGAGGTCACGGCGATCGAGCGCGACCAGCGCACTGGCGGTTTCCTGGATCGCGTCCGCTTGATCAGACAACGCTTGACGGCAGGCGTCCGGAAGTCGCGGCGCCAGCCGGCGGATCGCATCGAGCTGGCGGATGAGCACAGCGGGCGTCGTCACAGAGGCCTGACGGATCTGATCGAACGCGAACTTGGTGAGGCGCTCGAGCCGCACCGGTGGCATCCATACCCGGAGCCGGCTGCCAGTGTCGTACCAGTTGCCTTCGAGCGGGGGCCGTTCGGCCAGCGTGAGCAGCGCGTCGGCGAGCCAGTCGACGCATGCAACGCCGGTAAACGTATCGTTAACTGCGGGCGAGAGCGCGCGGATTGCGATCTCAACGACCTGCGCGATGCCGAACTCGCTATCTTGGGTGAGCGTGCGGTGACGGCCGATATGAACTCCACGATCAATCGCGGTCTCGATCGTTCCGATGTTGTCCGCTGGGATGATTGCCGCGAGCGGCTCCCCGCGCAGCACGAACTGGCCCGGGCGGAACCTGAGCACGATCAGCGCGTCTGCCGCGCGCGCGGCCGCGACCAGCGCGCCGTGATCGACGTGCTGCAAGTATCCGCTCTTCGGGCACGACACGATCGCGCCGGTCTCGGCTTGCCGCAAAATCGTGGCGTCGTCGGGCGCCGCTCCAGTGCCCTCGCCAGGACCGGACAGATGCGCTCCGCCGGCCGCGACATACAAATCGTCGACGATCGCGCCGATCATGTCGGGGTTCTGGATCGATTTCGCAACCCGATGGCTGTAGTAGACGAGGAACGCGAAGCTGAGCACGACGAGCACCCAACTCGTGATCAGCGAGATCTGCGGGATGAACGCCGACTGCGGATCCTGATGGGTGACGAGGAAGACGAGGCAGATGTATACGAACGTGGCCATGAACAGGCCGATCGTGACTTGGGTGACCCAGTCCTGCAGGAACCGGTAGAGCAGGCGCGGGCCAAACAGCGTCGAAACCATCGACAGCACGAGCAGCGCGACTGAGAAAATCAGCGCGAGCACGGTTGCGACCGCGCCCATCATCGCCGAGAGGATTGCGCGCGCGTCGTCGATGCTGCCCATCGTCAACCACGACGGGATGTGAATGACGCCATACTTGTCGAGGACATCCGGAATCAGGGTGATCCCGAACAACGCGACTGCGGCGAGCGAAAGCTGCAGCGGGATCCGCCACAGGTTAATGTCGCGTTGCGAACGGAGCCTGGTAGGGCGCGGGGCGAGCATCCGGTTTCAATTTTAAACGCTTTTAACTTCCGCAGAACAATCGTTTGCAGCACACGCACGAGAGCGAACGCAGCTGAGAAGCAAGTCGTTGTCAAGCTCATGCGAGCAGGACGCCATCCCACGCCGGCCCCTCGGCCGCGGATGATAAACTCGCTTCGTGGCCCGCATCGCCTATCTTGAGTGCACGAAGTGTGGTGAGCACCTCAGCGCCGATCAGCCGCAGACGGTGTGTCCCAAGGACGGCGGAGTTCTGTACGTCCGCTATGAGCTGGCAGCGTTGAAGAAGACCTTTCCCGCGGCTTCCCTGGCGGGGCGTACTCCCAACATGTGGCGCTACGCGGAAGTATTGCCCGAAGCTGAGCCGGTTTCGCTGGGTGAAGGGTTCACGCCGATGCTGCCCAGCCGTGAGTTTCCCGCGATTTATATAAAAGACGAAGGGCTGAATCCCACGGGATCGTTCAAGGCCCGCGGGATGTCAGCTGCGGTGACCATGGCGAAGGCTTACGGTCTGAAGAAACTGGCTGCGCCTTCGGCCGGTAACGCGGCCAGCGCGCTGGCGGCTTATGCAGCGGCGGCAGGAATCGAGGCTCATCTCTTCATGCCCAAAGACGTGCCGCTGGCCAATCGGGTTGAGTGCGAGAGCTACGGGGCGCACGTCACCTACGTCGATGGCTTGATCAGCGACTGCGCCCGCATGCTGGCGGAGAAGAAAGAAAAAGAAGGCTGGTTTGATGTTTCTACGCTGAAGGAGCCGTTCCGCGTAGAGGGCAAGAAAACCATGGGCTACGAGGTCGCGGAGCAGTTGGGCTGGCGAATGCCGCAAGGAATCATCTACCCCACCAGCGGAGGAGTCGGGCTGATCGGAATGTGGAAGGCGTTTGACGAGATGGAGCAGTTGGGATGGATTGGCAAGGAGCGGCCGCAAATGATTGCAGTGCAGGCGTCGGGATGCGCTCCGATCCCGAAGGCCTGGGATGACGGCAAGCCCACCGCGGAGTTCTGGCCGAACGCATCGACGCTGGCTGCGGGCCTGCGAGTCCCGAAAGCCTATGGCGATTACCTGATTCTCGACATATTGAAGAAGAGCGAAGGGCTGGCGCTGGCGGTGACTGACGACGAAATCATGGACGCCCTGCGGCACTGGGCGCGCGTGGAGGGGATTTTTGCGTGTCCGGAAGGTGCGGCTGCACTGGCAGCTTATCGCAAGCTGCGGGCCAGCGAGTTTTTTGGCGCAGAGGACACCGTGGTGCTGTTCAATACCGGCTCTGGCCTAAAGTATCTGGACGTAATTGAAGGACAGAAAAAGCGGCAGCAGCCGCAACCCGCGGCCCGGCAAATCGGCGGGATTATCGGACCGTACTGAGGCATGCAGCCGTCGGCACTCAGCATTCAGCCATGACCGAGCACCTTTACTATCACGATTCGTTTTTGTACGAGTTCGATGCGGAAGTGATCGGCGTAACCACCGTGGATTCGCGCCCTGCCATGATTCTGGATCGTACCGCGTTTTATCCCACCAGCGGCGGACAAGTGTTTGACAGGGGATGGATGGTTCTGGCTGGACAGGCGGAAAAGCTGCGGGTCGCCGAAGTAGCCGAGCAAGAAGACGGAACCATTCTTCATTTTCTGGAGGATGCTGTGCCAATCCAACCCGGCAGCCGAATCCATGGCGTCATCGACGCGGACCGGCGGCGCGATCACATGCAGCAGCACACCGGTCAGCACGTGCTTTCAGCGGCGTTCGTGCGGTCGCTCAATATGCCGACAGTTTCATTTCACATGGGGGTGGAATCCTGCTCCATCGATCTGGACACTAAGGGCCTAACGGCAAAGCAAGCTGAGACGGCCGAGTCGCTGGCCAACGAGATCGTGACTGAGAACCGCAATGTCAGCATTCGCTTCGTCAGCAGCACCGAAGCGAAAGAGCTGGGACTGCGCAAGCTGCCGCCGGCGGAACGAGACCAACTCCGCCTCATTGACATCCATGATTTCGATTTGACGGCTTGTGGTGGCACTCATGTGACGGCCACGGGGCAGATTGGGTGCGTCTTACTAAGGAAAATCGAAAAAGTGAGGCAGGGTTGGCGAGTGGAGTTCGTCTGCGGCAAACGCGCGGTGGGCACAGCGCGCCGCGACTACACGACTCTGGCCGAATCCGCGGGGCTGCTCTCCACTCATATCTGGGATGTGCCTCAACAGGTTCGAAAATCGCAAGAAGAGGCGCGGGCATTGAAGAGATCGGCCGAGCACACGCTGGCTGAGCTCGCCGATCTCTATGCCCACCGCATGTTGGAGGAAACGCCCGAGAGCGGCGGGCGCAAGGTCGTCACCCGTGTGTTTCCGGATCGCGATCTGACATTCATGAAGCTCCTGGCGCAAAGACTCACTCGCCAGAGTTCGAACGTTGTCGCGTTGTTGGGCGTGAGCGCCGATCCTACCGCGATAGTGTTTGCACAATCCTCGGGACAACCATTCGACATGGGAGATCTCATGAAAGAAGCCCTCGCCAGGCTGGGCGGGCGCGGAGGGGGCAGCAGGGACATGGCACAGGGTGGGCCTGCACAGTCGGCTGGAATTGAGGCGGAACTCAAGCAAATCGCGGTGCGGTTGGACAAAGAGCAAAACCTATAAACGCTGAGGACGCAGAGAAACCCACAGAGGTCGCAGAGAACAGCGGTGAGTCGCCGGAAACCGCCTGCCCCGTGCTACATTTCCTTCAGACAGTATGGAACAGCGTCTCATCCTCATTAATTTGCTGATCAAGCTCGGCGTTGCCGCGGCCGTGGCCAGCATTCTGGTTCGCTCCGTCGAATTCAAGAGGCTGCTCTTTCAGGAAGACCGATCTCTCAAGCAAAAAATCTACCTGGTATTGTGGGTGGCGGGGCCGCTGGCCATCGGCGTGTGGTTCCGGCTCATTGCGCACAGTTTTCTGGCCGGTGACCTGTCGTTCGAAACCGCGATTGTGCTGGGAGTCATTGGCGGCCGCCTCACCGGCGTACTCGGCGGGACCTTGGTTGCGCTGCCTGCCTTGCTCTATGGCGAATGGGCCACGCTGCCGTTTGCCATTGTTTGCGGGCTGGTGTCCGGGCAACTGCGGGACGCGGCTCCCGACCGCGAAGATATCTGGTCTTTTTCACCCTTCATTGACCTCAGTGTGTACCGGATGATCCGCCGCAACCTGCCTGCTCCGCGCAGGTTCGATTGGCAAGTCATGTTCTTCATGACCATCGTGGGGTTAAGGTTTGTCCAAACGGAGATTTCCCATTTTTCCCGCGGGGCGACCTTCAGTCTGGAGAGCCCCGAATGGTGGGTAGAAGGCCTGATTTACGCCGCGTCGATCATGGTGATTGGGATTGAACTCAAGATCTGGAACAGCGTGCGCATCCAGATCAAGCTGGAAGAGCAGGAGCGATTGCTGCTGCGCTCCCGCATGGAGGCGCTGCAAAACCAGATCAACCCGCACTTCCTGTTCAACACGCTGAACTCAGTTTCGTCGCTGGTGCGCTTCGACCCCGACACCGCGCGGGAGCTCATCATTAAGCTGGCCACGATTCTGCGGCGACTGCTGGGCAGCGGCGACGCTTTCGTGCCCTTACGCGAAGAGTTGGAGTTCATTGACAACTATCTCGACATTGAAGTGGTCCGCTTCGGCCGCGACAAGCTGCAAGTAGTGAAGGAGCTGGAACCTGCCTCGCTGGACGCGATGGTGCCCAGTATGCTGCTACAGCCGCTGGTGGAGAATTCCATCAAGCACGGACTTTCGCCCAAGATCGAAGGCGGCAGCATCTTCCTGCGCAGCCGCCTCAGCGATTCGAAGTTAATTATTGAAGTTGAAGATGACGGCATAGGCATGGGCGCCGCTCATCTGCTGGAAAAGCCCACGGGCCTGGGCGGGACTGGCATTGGCATGGCCAATGTTGCGGAACGGCTAAAAGTGCTCTATGGCGACACCGCCCGCATGACCATCGACAGCCGCGAAGGGAAGGGAACACTGATTCGACTACGTCTGCCGGTGCTGCAAAGCGAAGGGTCACTCCCGGCGGCGCTTCAGGAGGAACGTTCCAGCGTGCGGCGGTAAAACGCCTCATACAGCGGGACGATTTTGGAAGCGCAAAATTTGGATTTTGCCATCGCCCGGCTGGCTTTGCCCATTTCCTGCAGGCGGCTCTCATCGTTCAGCAACTCGATCGCATAGCCAGCCATAGTGTCGACGTCGCCTACGTCGGCCAGATAACCGCTGATTCCGTGCTCAATGACTTCGGGCACTCCGCCCACCCGGGTGGCAATCGGCACCACCTCGCAGGCCATGGCTTCGAGCGCAGCCAACCCGAACGATTCCAACTCGCTCGGCATGAGCATGACGTCGGCGACCGCCAGCTTTTCGCTGATCTGGTCCTGCTTGCCCAGGAACAAAACGTCATTATGAATTCCTTTCTGCACCGCCAGCCATTCCGCACGAGAGCGGTCAGGGCCGTCGCCGATCAGCAGGAGCTTGGACGGCACTTTCTTGCGGACACGGTCGAAAATTTCAATGGTATCGGTCACACGCTTGACGGGACGAAAATTCGAGAGATGCACTAGGATGCGCTCGCCATGGGGCGCATATTCCAGGCGCCGCTGCGGGGCATCCTTGTCGCGGCAGTAGAGATCACAATTCACGAAGTTGTAAATTACTTCGATGTGATTCTTTACGTCGAACTCGCGCATCGTCCGCTCCCGCAGATACTTCGAAATCGCAGTGACTCCGTTGCTCTCTTCGATGGAGAAACGGGTTATGGGCAGATAGGAGCGGTCGAGTCCCACCAGAGTGATGTCGGTGCCGTGCAGGGTGGTGACAAACGGCAGGCGTTGTCCGCGCGGCTTGGCGGCGAGCATCTGGCGTGCCAGCAACGCGCTTACCGAGTGCGGAATCGCATAATGCACATGCAAAATGTCGAGGGCATAGAGCTCAGAGACCTCCGCCATGCGCGTGGCCAACGCCAGGTCATACGGTGGATACTCAAAAAGAGGATAACGGGACACGTCTACTTCGTGATAGTGGATGTTGGGATGCAAATCGGTCAGCCGAATGGGCTGGGCGTATGTAATGAAATGGATTTCGTGCCCACGATTCGCCAGTTCCAGACCGAGCTCAGTGGCGACCACCCCGCTGCCGCCGTAGGTGGGATAACAGGTAATCCCGATCTTCATGCCGGTCCTTTCCACGCCGGCCGGCGTGGCTCTCTGATTCGATGGCGACCGATCCACTGGGATTCAGATTTTGCAGGGTTTCAAGCGTAGAAGCAGGGGCTAGCTTTCTGAGGTGGTGGCACCCTTGGCGGCATCACGGTTGGCGAGCCCGTCGTCAAGCTTGTCGAGATGAAGCTGCAACCGCTCCTGGACAGTGTTGTCCAGGGCAGTGAACTCGATGCCCATGCCTACTCCGGGATCGCTGGCCCGCACAACGCCGCTGGTTTGGACTTTTTCTTCATCCATCCAAAACTTGATATTGACTTTCGTGCCCAGCTGAAGCGGGAGCAGACTCTCAACATAACAGCCCCGGCCACCAATGTCGGTTGCATGGGTGTTCATCTGCGTCCGGCGGCCATCGTCGAAACTGATCTCAATGGGGAACAGTACCTTGTGTCGTGTGAAACGGCGCTTGTTCTCGCCAGCGACAACTTCCTGTTTTTCCCACGCAGCCAGGTCCTGCCAGGGGCTACGCTGGTTGGGAAGCATCTGCACGCCGGCTTCGATCTTCCGGGCTACCCCGGCATCGATGACCCAAATGACTTTGAATCGGGCTTTCTTGTCGCCGTGCTGAATGCCAATGATGTCGCCGGCCTTCAGAGGATGAGCGATTCCCGAGATTTGCGCGCCTTCGCTCGAGATCTTGCCGGCGTTGGCGTTCTGAAAGAAGGGACGGCCGTCCGCATCCATGCCCCAGACGCGCACAAGGATTTGGGCGTCAATCCGAGTCTCCGGTCTTTTATCCATGAACTCCGCTACCTGATAGGTAATCTGAAAGACTTGCTTATCATAACCGGGCGCGGTGACCTCGGCTGGTTACCAACGTAAGTGGCTTCGGATACCCTAAGGACGTGTACGGGTGGGGCGGGTGCGGGTGGATTCACTGCAAATCACGGTACGAGATGAGCTGAATGCCCCTTTGGTCCAGCAGGCGGCGGGTGGCTCCCGCGGTCAGAACGCCCAGTTCCAGTTCGCGCGACTCGCGCAGCCGGGTGGGTATGTCTTGCAGATCTGCGTCGTTGTATCCAGGATGGGTCACAAATTCCCAGGTGCCTTCGGGAAGGGTTCCCAGGATGAAATGAATCAGGCGGTCGTCGAGCGCGCCGGTGGCGACAACGCCCACGCTTCCATCGGTCGCGATCATTCCAGCAGCGGCTACGGCACGGCGAAATTTCCCCTGCCACAGGTTCAGTAGCCTCACCTGACTATATCGCTGCCACAGTTTGGGACGACTTGCAATCCACGAAAATGCCATCCATCCAAATGGATTACGAATGGCGGGGACGCCACAAGCTTTGGCTGCCCTCAACAGCGGACGCAATACTTGGGGAAGCATGTGGGTATGTTTGTGGGTGTCGACGTGAGAGACCTGGATCCCGGCAGATTGCAGCTTGCGAATCTGGGCAGTGGCTTCAGCTTCAATTTCATCTTCGTCGAGACGTCCCCTCAACACGCGCAAGGCAAAGCCGCCGATGTTTTGCCGGAAGCGGCCGGGGTTGGTGGGATCCATCATGCTCAGGACGTTGTCGGCGCCGAGCAGTGGTGAACCGTCCACTAGAACGACATGACAGCCGACAGAAAACGTTGGGTTTGCTCGCGCGAGTTGAACGGCATCGTCGAACGCCAGGGAGTTGGCCATCAACGTTGTGGAGGTCACGATGCCGGCAGTATGCGCTTCGACAATCCCGCGATTCACGCCGGCGGTGAGGCCGAAATCATCCGCATTGACGATCAAACGCCGCACGCGACAGGATAGAGGAAGCCGTCAGCAATCAGCAATCAGCATTCAGTGGGAGAGATTTTCGCGGGCAACGGCAAAACGCCGATGGGCCGGATGCTGAGTGCTGAATGCTGAGTGCTAGCTTCCGGTTTGCCCCCGTTTCGGCGCTCACGTATACTGCAAGAGAGTTCCAGAGAAGCGCCCCTCATCTTTATCTTGCGCAAGGCTCCCACAACGCTGGATGGCCGGGAGCGAGGGGCGGTTAGCTCAGCTGGTTAGAGCGCCTGCCTTACAAGCAGGAGGTCGCAGGTTCGAGTCCTGCACTGCCCACCAGATTGGCGATTCCGGTTGCAAACCGGGGACGTAGTTCAGTTGGTTAGAACGCTGCCCTGTCACGGCAGAGGCCGCGGGTTCGAGTCCCGTCGTCCCCGCCATTCTTTTGAATGGTTTACGCACTTACCGCGCCGGTTGGCTGATCCACAATCAATCCACAGAACCTGTCCTGCGCACTGATTTTGTTGTCGTTATCGCCTTGGGTGTAGCGGTCAAGCGTAGTCTTCGCGTGCCGCAGCATTTCCTGCACAGTCTTCGGATCAACCTTCCCCCGATTCACCCAAGCGAGATAACACGCCACGTGCGCGTTATCTCGCCTTGCGTTTAAACCGGATTGCGCTCTAGTGTTGGTGCCCCCCGCCATGCGTACTACCCCGATATCCCGGGAGAGCGTGTTCAGCCTTCGCTTCATGGCCAGCATCGCCTACGTTGCCTCGCCCATCACGCGCCTCGTTCCCCTGGAAGTGGTTGAAGCGCTCCGCCCCGCGCCCCGGCAACGGTCCAGCGTAACCGTGATGAGGATCAAAACGGTTGTCGACATGGCCGAAAAAGCCGTGAGGGCCGTGAAACCAGGGGCCAGCTCCAAGAAACACGCCGCCAACAAACCAATCGGGCCCATAGTAGCCGTACGGAGCACAGTCATATGAGGCATAGTCGAAGTACCCGTAAGGACACACGGGAGCCGGTCCGATGGTTACGCCGACGGCAACCTGGGCTTGCGCCACAGGTGTACAGCATAGAAAGGCAATTGTCAGAGCTGCGAAAGCAAGCACAATGACTTTGAACATGATTTTTTCCTTTCGTTCGGAGTTTCAACCTGAACAGGGGGCCAGAATAATACCAAGGATCAGGTACCGGCAAGTCGGCTCGCAGGAACTGATCTCGCACTTGGCGTCGATCCTGGGCGGATTACGGGCCACCCGGAAGTTATTCCGGGACAGGAGCCGGCTTCTAGGAAACGCTCGTAGAGCATTCCCACTGGAATGGCCGGAGCGACGCAGCCAGCGTAATCGCACTCACCAAAAACGGATCAGACGGTACATCCCCGCATCCTGACTGAACCCGCTGCCTGGGCTCCGCATTATATGCCTTGACAAGTATATGCTCTGTTAGGTATATTACGAGCGTGGAATCTGTATTCGAAATCATTGCGGAGCCGAACCGCCGCGCCATATTGAGCCTGCTGGTTTCGTCCGAGCAGTCGGTGGGAGAGATCGAGCGTCAGCTTCATATGCCGCAGCCGTCCGTGTCCAAGCACCTGCGCGTGCTGCGCGACGCCGGTTTCGTGGAATCCACGGTGGACGCACAGCGCCGTCTCTACCGGCTGAAGCCAGGACCACTTCAAGAGATGGATGCCTGGCTGGCTCAGTTTCGCCGGTTCTGGTCGGCTCACGTCGACGCTCTCGAACGCCACCTCGACCGCATGGACCGTTTTCCCCCTAAGGAACCAACGTCAACCAAAACGAAGAAGACTACGCGGCGCAAACCGCGAACTGATAAAGGAGGAACGAAATGAGAATCAAAGTGACCAGCTTATACGTGGACAACCAGGACAAGGCCCTGCGCTACTATACGGAGGTGCTGGGCTTTGCCAAGAAGGCCGATTTCAGTCAGGGCCCATATCGCTGGCTGACCGTGGCCTCGCCCGAGGAGCCGGACGGCACTGAGCTGCAGCTGGCGTTGAACAACAACCCCGCGGCCAAAACGTATCAGCAGGCGATGTTTCAACAGGGCCAGCCCGCGGCCATGTTCTTCGCCGACGACGTCAAGGGCGACTACGAGCGGATCAAGGCCCGCGGCGCCGAGTTCACCATGCCGCCCACCGACGTCACCGGATCGACCATTGCGATGCTAAAAGACAGTTGCGGCAACCTGATTCAGCTTACCCAGTTGAAGGGCTGGTAAGGTCGCCGTTCAGCCCGAGGAAGACCAAGGAAAAGAAGATGACCGAACCTGAACTGTACGCACCGGGTCCCGCCAAATTGGCGCGGGTACAAAAAGAAGGAGAGAAGTGGACGCTCATTCTCGTCCGAGAACTGCGTCACGCGCCGGAAAAAGTCTGGCAGGCGCTAACCGACCCGTCGCAGCTGCGCGAGTGGGCTCCCTTTGTGACAGACGGAAGCCTGGGTGCGGTTGGAACGGTGAAGCTTACCTGGGTGGGAAGACCCACGCCGATCGAAACCAAAGTGACGCGAGCCGTCGCTCCCAAGGAGCTTGAGTGCGGGGATATGCGTTGGGAACTCGAGGCCTCTGGCAGCGGCACGCGCCTCACGCTTTGGCACAAGATCGATCGCCGCTTTGTCTCGTGGGGCGCCGCGGGCTGGCACATCTCCTTCGACGTCCTGGATCGGTTCCTCGCGGGTAAGCCGATTGGAGCCATCGCCGGCGTCGACGCCATGAAGTTCGCGGGCTGGCAGCGATTGGTCGGCGAGTACGCCAATCAGTTCGGCGTTGAAGCGCCGAACTGGACGCCCCCGGCGGCGCAAAAATCTTAAATCGGGGAGGATCACACCAATGCTGAAAGAAGCCACCAAACGTTCAATTTTTCGCTGGATTCACATAGTCTTTGCCGTTCCCATACTCGGCTATATCTATAGTCCGTTTGAAAAACTTCCAGACTATGCCTTCAAGACTCGGTTTGTCTTCGTTTCTGCCATGGTCCTCTCGGGATTGTGGATGTGGAAAGGTCATGTCGTTCGCCGGCTTTTCTCGAGGAGACCGGCCGGACAGTGTGCCGGTTTCCCCGACACCGCGCAGCGCTAACCTGAAATAAGATCATTTTCTTCGGAGTAACAATCCATGAATAGAATGAATCCCAAAGTGGATAGCCTTTTAAAGAAAGCCAAAAAATGGCAGGAAGAGTTTGAGACATTGCGGGGGATCGTTCTCGGCTCTCCGCTGACTGAAGAGGTGAAGTGGGGCCAGGCTTGTTACACCTCGGATGGAAGAAACATCGTTTTGATCCACGGATTCAAAGAATACTGTGCGCTTCTGTTTTTCAAAGGCGCCTTGCTGAAAGATCCCAACGGCATTCTCATCCAACAAACAGAGAACGTGCAGTCAGCGCGCCAGATTCGCTTCGCCAATGTTCGAGAAATCGCTGAGATGAAACCCATCTTGAAGGCCTATATCCAGGAAGCCATTGCGGTGGAGAAGTCCGGTTTGAAGGTGAAGCTCAAGAAGACTTCTGACTTCAAGGTTCCGGAAGAGTTTAAGAATAAATTGGATGAAAACCCGTCGTTGAAAAAAGCCTTTGCTGCACTAACCCCGGGACGGCAAAGAGGATACCTTTTTTATTTTTCTGCCGCCAAACAATCCAAAACGCGGGAGGCGAGGGTTGAAAAATCTATGCTGCAAATTCTCAAGGGCAAGGGGTTGGATGATTAGTGGGCCAGCCATCAAAGAACTCGGCGCGCCCTCTTGTGTGATCCCCGCTTCGACACTGTTTTCGTGTACCACCACGGCGCGAAATCTTACTATGCCGCCAGAGCATTCCGTGGCTGGCTAAGGGTCTAAGAGGTAGCGGGAGGACAGATTGAACATGAAAGATGCCACCAAACGTTCGATTGTTCGCTGGATTCACATCGTCTGTGGCATTCCGATACTCGGCTATATTTACGATTCGCCTTCCGATACCCACAACTACGCCCCCAGCGTCAGGTATGTCTTTCTTCCTGTACTGCTCCTTTCGGGGCTTTGGATGTGGAAAGGCCACGTCGTTCGACGGCTGATTTCGAAGAGACCGGCCTAACAAGCTTTAGGGGAACTAACGGACGCTTACCGGCTTTTGCGAATCAGACCGATGCCGATAAACACTGATGCTTATTGGGCCACTAGACGTCTACGCCAAAGACCCTCGGCGTAGCGAAGGAATACGACAATCGAAGCGCACGCAAACAGTGGAACTACAAACCACGAGAAGAGGGCCATGCTGCCGCCGAACCCCGAAATGCCCCACCACAGCTGCCAGTCATACACAGATACGACAACTCCCGTCAGCCCGCCCACCACGGGCGCCTCCCATTGGCGGATCGCTGGGATGAATGGCATAGAAAGTACGAACAAGACCAATACGCTGAGAATCCTCCATATTCCGAAAAAGAACGCTTGGTCATCCAAGTTCAAGTGGCCTGGATGGGGAGCCGTCTCCTTCAATGGAAGCCATACGCTCTGGGTCATCAATACGTAGGTGAGGGCGAACAACACGGGAAACGCGAATCGATATCGTCTCGAACGCTTCATGTAGAAAGTTTATTGCAGCCTTCCGAGCGCGCAAGTACCGCTTGCACCCAAAGGTAACGGACGTAATGACGCAACAGCCTGTCCTTACGGCAAGCACCATGATGAAAAACGGTACCCCACTCTCTGGCGCTCTTTACGGATGGGCAGCCTTCGCTCTGATGGAGGGCCGCCCCTCCTCGGCTTATCACAAAATTGAGTTTGATAGCAGTCCCGAAGCGGCTAGGATGGGATTTTCGCGCGCAACCAAACCGCGATCCGGGTGACACTACAAGTTTGCCTATGAGCGACCTTAAGCTTCTCCCCGAAATCGAGGAACCGCGAATCGACTTCACCGATTGGGCCGAGAGAATCGGGGTAGGCCTGATCTTCATCATGGTCGCGTGGGATAAGTTCCTCAACGACCCTTCAGGGTTTTGGGTGAAGATGTTCCACCAGATCGGATGGGGCGACTGGTTTCGTTACACCGCGGGAGTGGTCGAGCTCGCCGGCGGTGTTTTCGTGCTGATCCCGAGACTGGCCTTCGTGGGCGGGCTGCTGTTGACCGCAACCATGGCGGCCGCGCTGCTCATCCACATCTTCGTTCTTGGCGACAACGCCGCGGGAATCTCCCTCCTCTTTGTCCTGGCGATCGCCGCATTCACTTGGCATCAATACGAGCGCAGGTATAGAAAAACGTAAGCGTGCGCTCCATCGGTTAGCCGGATCGCAATGCGGAATCGAGAGCCGGGGACCTCTTAGCTCCCGGTCCTATGACAGTCAATGACCATGAACTCAGTCCAGGTGTTTCTGTCGTCGGATTTTTCCCCAAGCCATGTAAAGTGCATGCCAGAGATGCTTGTATACGTCGCCCGCGTGTATATCCAAGCCGCTGCGGGATCTTTGAAGATATAGCTGACCGAGTGGTCATCGAAGTGCGCGCCTCCGAACTCTGGCGACGCAAGATCAATCCACGTCCCATCCAAAGCATTTAGCCATTTGATATTCCAGAGTTGCCTGGCAGAGTCATAGACACGGAAATTCATGCCGAGAACGATCACGTCTCCGGACGAGTTCGTCATGCGGTATTCGTCTGCAATGGCATAACCGTCGAGGATGGAGCGGCCCTCCCAAGTCCCCTCGAACTCTTGCCATCCTCCACTGCCCGACTGAAATTTCGCATGGAACCGCCATTTGCCAATGAGGAAAGCAAAACGGGAGAGCGCGGCGGGCGCCTTGGGGTTGAGTTTGCCGCTGCTGTGATCGATCTTCTCCATAAAGTGACTCTCCATGGGTAGGCAGATGGGAAGCTCCCCGCTGAGTCATGGCACAGAATGCCGCCACCAGACCCAGCTGAGCTCAAAGAGGAATCGATTTCATGTCGGCATTCTACCCCGTGGAGGCCCCTGTGCTAACGTGGCTATCGGTACGCCAACGAGAATAGGATTTGAGGATAGGTCTATGTCACGCAAGCTAGGCCTCGCAATTGCGTATTTCATTGCCGTCGTTTACATCTTGTCGATTCTGCTGCCTTCTGTTTACTGTTTCCGGCATGGGTGCAAGGGGCCGGGTGAGTTGGATGCTTTTATGCCCGCCTTCATGCTCGTTCCGTTTGGCGGAATGGCCACGGCTTTCTCCTTGCGCAATGCCATACAACACATCAGAGAAAAACAATCATGGTCTTGGGCTTTCTGGCCTCTGGCGATGGTTTTCGCGATTGTTCTCCTGTGTACAATTGCTTTTATCGCCTGGGTAATTTACCAGACTGCGTCTCATCGGTAAGGACAGGTTGCCGACAGCGTCCCGAGCCGCTATCGAAGCAGGAGGAGCGCCTCTATCATTCCGCGGTCTGAGCACCACTATCGATGAGATAACCGTAACTGGCTGAACCTGTCACGCTACCAATCGAGTGTCTTTGTCCCAGCCTCCGAGCTTGAGTGCGACCGCCATACACGCATCGCGCAGTTCATCGGCCAGAGCGGTGTCGGCAATGGAGCGGGCCAGCACCATGGACTTCTGGATCGAAAGCTCGGTGTGGGCGCGGTCGCGCTCCGCAATCTGGTTTTTCAGTTGCAAATTGACCTTGCGAAATTCTTCCGGCGAGGGCAGCGCTATGGCTTTGGGGATGAGCGGCACAAGTGCAATCGCGGTGGTCACTGAGACCGCCGCCGTGATCGCTTTGATGACGCCCGAGGCCAGGTAGGAGGCGTGCCAGACATTCCAGACCTCCATCAGGTGGGCGGTGCCGCAACTGAGGATGAACGCGCCGAACATCCAGAAAGGCCAGTGGAAGGGCAGGTCGCGCCTTTTGCGGACGAGGTAAATCAGCGCCATGGGGATGGTGTAGTAGGACAGCGTGATGAGCGCATCGGAGACCACGTGCAGCCAGACGATTCGCGGATCCCAGAGATAACAGTATCCGTGCGGCATGAAATCGGGCGAAAGCAGTTGACGAATCGGTTCCAAACTTCTCTTTCGGTCGCTCAGGCGGGGGACATGACTCATTGCAGCACAGGTGGAAGAAGAGTCAGCCTTCCCGGAGGTGCTGGCCCGAGGCGAGGTGGCCCACGGTGGGTGGGGTTGCAGATCGGGAAACTCCGCTGCTCTGTGCTACGCTGACGCCAATGAAGGCTCTTCGGGTTTTCTTATGGTATTTGGCGACGGCGGCTTGGGTGGGGTTGGCTGCCGGGAAGACGGGACCGCCCGATGTCTTTCTGGTGACGATCGATACGCTGCGTGCCGATCACATCCATTGTTATGGCGATGGAGAGATTCAGACGCCGGCACTCGACAGTTTGGCCAAGGACGGCATCCGCTTCGAGCAGGCGTTTACTCCCAGCCCGATTACCAATACCTCGCACGCCTCGATTCTGACGGGGTTGCTGCCGAGCACACACGGCGTCACCGACTTCGGCGTGCCGCTGACGCCCGATCATCCCACCTGGGCGGAATTGCTCAAGCCGCAGGGTTACCACACGGCCGCGTTCATCGGCGCTGTGATTCTGGACAGCAAGACTCTTGCCCCCGGGTTCGACCGCGGATTTGATTTCTACGACAACTTTCCCGAGCATGCGACCAGCAAATCGCGCTGGGGACGGGTGGAGCGCCGGGGCATGGAAGTGGTGCAGCATGCGGAGAGTTGGATGAGCAACCATCGCTCCGCACCGCGCTTTGTGTGGGTGCATTTGTATGACCCGCACGATCCCTATGAACCGCCGGAGCCGTTCGCGTCCTTATATAAAGAGCGGCTCTACGATGGCGAGATTGCCTATGCCGATTCCGCGCTGAGTCATTTTGTGGCTTATTTGAAGAAGCAGGGATGGTACGACGGCGCGGTGATCATCGTGGTGGGCGACCACGGCGAAGGGTTAGGTGAGCACAACGAAGACACCCACGGAATCTTTCTCTATGACTCGACCACGCACGTTCCCCTGATGGTGAAATTGCCGGGAGAGGACGCCAAGGGGAGGGAAGTCGGGGCACAAGTGCGTACCACCGACATCTTGCCGACGGTTCTGGATCTCTTGGGCGTGAAATTTCCTGAACGGCTGGACGGGGAATCGCTGACGCCGTATTTCGGCGGCGGAGACACCGTGGGCCGCACCGCCTTCGGCGAGACGGACTATCCCTTGCGTTTTGGTTGGGCGCCGTTGCGCTCGGTGCGCGACGGTGGCGTCAAGTTCATCGAAGCGCCGCGGCCTGAACTCTACGATCTGCATTCCGATCCGAAAGAACTGCACAATGCCTATGAGCCCGGGGAGGCGCAGGTCCAGAGACTACGCGCCCTGCTGGCCGAGCTTAGAAAGAAGACGCCGGCGCAGGCATCCAGGGGCACAGTGGTCCAGGGGACGAGCACTGAGTTGCGTGCCTTGGGCTACATCGGCCCGGCGGAGGCTCTGAGTTCCTCCAACCTGGCGGAGCCGTCTTTGCTGCCCGATCCCAAGGACAAGATTGAACAACAAAACCTGTTGCACAAGGCCATGCTGGCCGTAGACGATGAGCGGACCGATGCGGCGCGCCAGGCGTTTAAGCAGGTTCTGGAGATGGATCCGAGATCGCCGACCGCTCTTGTGCAGTTGGGCCAACTCGAGTTGGTGGCGAAGAATTACTCTGCCGCGGCTGACTATTTGGGACGGGCGCTAGCGGTGCGTTCGGGGGATGCGACTGCGGCGTTCAATTACGGTCAGGCTCTGCAATTGACGGGCAATCTGGCCGGGGCGCGTGATGCACTGCAGACCAGCCTGAAGCTGGATCCCAACCACTTCGCCGCGCGGCTGCTGCTGGGAACAGTGTACCTGGGTTTGAAAGATATGACTGCGGCGGAAGACCAAGTGGAGGCAGCACTGCTTTTGCAACCAACGAGTGTGGGCGCTCAACTCCGTCTGGCCGAAATTCTGATTGCGCAGCGCAGGTACAGCGAAGCTCTGCCGCAACTTCTGGCCATCTCGCACAGGCAACCGGACAACGCCGCGGCTTACACCTTGTTGGCGCTGGCTTACACGGGATTGGGCAAGAAAGAAGAGGCCCGGGCGGCCGAGAGTCGTGCCAGGGCGCTGCTGGCACAAGAGAAATCGCAGTGAACTGCTTCGTGAGGTCAAGCTTTTTCTCAACCTCTTCGAGGATCCTCAAGCAATGTGACCGTCGGTCGCAAATCGAGATGAGTTCCTTGTAGACGCATGTGTGCTGTTATGGGTTTATGGATTGTCCAGTCGAAATATTCCGAAATTCATAGCTATTGTTCTGTGTCAGCAATAGCTAATAGTCTATAAAATCAATTGTTTATAACAAAACATCACTTGGCAATGCGTGTGCAATGGCTATGGTGACTATTTCTCTGTCATGGTGTGATGGTGCGATTTTCGGCAGAGCATTTTGGTCCGCAATCGACAACAATTTCTTGAAAGCGACTCGGGTTCGCGGAGGAAGAAATGACCTTTAGACGTTTAGCGCTATTCACTCTCCTGGTTACATGCGTACTGGCAGCGAGCACTGTGCTCCTGGCCCAGACGACCGTTTCCCAAGGAAGTATTCAGGGAACCATTACTGACCCGTCGGGTGCCGTGGTCGGTGGCGCAAAGATCACCATCACTCACAAGGCGACCGCCCAGGTCATCAGCACGACCTCAACGAATTCTGGTACGTACAACTCCGGTGGGTTAATCCCCGGAGACTACACTTTGCGGGTGGAAGCCAAGGGCTTCCGCACGGCAGAACAGGGCTTTGTGGTTCAAGTAGGTGTGACCTCTTCCGGCAACATCAAGCTGGAAGTCGGCGAGGCCAGCCAAGTGGTTGAAGTGCAGGCCAATACGATTCAGGTCAACACCGAGCAATCCACGGTGCAGGGCGTCATCACCGGCGACCAGATTGACAAGCTGCCGGTCGATGGCCGCAACTTCCTGGATCTCGCCCAGCTCGAACCGGGCGTGCAGATGCAAGACGGCCAGACATTCGACCCGACCAAGGCTGGCTACTCTTCGGTTTCCATCAATGGCGTTTTCGGACGAACTCCGCGTATCGAACTTGACGGCGTGGACATCAGCGATGAGACCGTCGGCACGACTACGCAGAATATTGGTATGAGTTCCATTCAGGAGTTCAACATCAGCCGGTCGAACCTTGATCTGTCGACCGAGTTGACCTCAGCCGGCGCGGTCAACGTGACCACGCGGTCCGGGTCCAACGATATTCACGGCCAAGCCTTCTATAACTTCCGCGGCCGCGATGCCGGTGTAGCTGCATTCCCGGGCGGCCAGGTTGGCTACTACCAGCGCAACAATTTCGGCGGCCGCGTAGGCGGACCAATCATCAAAGACAAGCTGTTCTTCTTTGCTGACGGCGAACGCATGAAGCAGGATGGATTGCTGCCGTTGGTGATACCGGCTCCGTTCAGCGCTTTAAGCGGCGGCTTCCTCTCGCCCTTCCGCGACACCGCAATCACGGGCAAGTTGGACTGGCAAGCAACCAAGGATGTTCACGTTTTCTACCGCTTCACCTACAACTGGAACAAGTCGGAAGCTAACTTTGGCTATAACTACCAAGCCTACTCGAACCGGGACAACACTCCTTCAGACGCAGTGGGTGTTGACTGGAACAAGGGATCATGGTCGCACAGCTTCCGTTTCGGTTACCTGAAATTCCACAACCTGATCGGGGGCGCTACGGCAAACAGCCCTGTCAACCCGTTGCCCAACGACGAGATTGCCTTCCTGGATCTCGGCATCCAACTGTCGGGTCCGAACCTTCTGGCTCCGCAGCAGACCTTCCAGAGCGACAAGCAGATCAAGTACGACGGCAGCAAAGTGTGGGGTTCGCACGTGTTCCGCTTTGGTATCGGCTACAACGATATCAACGGCGGCGGGTTCGCGAGCTTTTTCGGAATTGCCCCGGAGCTGCGAACGGAAGTGAACGGGGGTACAAACCCCGACCCGACGTCCTACCCCTTGCTGAGCTTCATCATGGGTAATGGCGAGGGCTTCTTTACCGAAAAGCCGAACTTCGGCTTCCCGGCTGGAGGACAACACGACAACCGCTTTCAGTTTTATGTGGGCGATTCCTGGAAGGTCAAACCTAACTTCACGCTGACCTACGGCTTGCGCTACAACCGCGACACCGGCCGTTCGGACAGCGATTTGGCTGCAATTCCGTGCTCGGCGGTCGCCGCTGGTCCTTTGGCGACCATCGCTCCCTGCACCGGCAGCACCCCGCTGCTGAATCAATATGGTTCAGACCCCCAGGGAACCCCCTTCGGGACGCCAGTCAGACAGCCCAACACGCAGTTTGGACCGCAAGTCGGCTTTGCCTGGGATCCAACCAAAAAGGGCAAGACCGTCATCCGTGCTGGCGCCGGCATCTACTACGAAAACTCCATCTTCAACAACACTTTGTTCGATCGTCCGCCCAAGCTAGCTACAGGGCTGTTCTTCTCGAGCGCCTTTGTGGGGTGCCCGGCCCCTGGGGCAGCTGCTGGGAGTGTCGGGGTTACCTTCCCGGGAGTGGCCAAGCCTGTGACTACGGCAGGCGGTGTTGATATCGCCACCGGAGTCTGCAATCAGCCACTTTCAGTGGCAGGCCCGTTGGTCTACGACCTGCAGCAAGCGTATCAGGCGGCCACCAAGGCAGCGGGGCCGGCAGCGAACGTGAACTATGTTGCCAATAACCTGATGCTCAACCTGCCCGACACCGATCTGGCGGCGTTCGATCCCAACTTCCGCAACGCCCGCTCTTACCAGTTCAATGTGGGAATGCAACACGAGCTCTGGAAAGGCGGCGTACTTACCGCGGACTACATCCGCAACGTCAGCACCCGCTTCATGCTGACGATTGACCAAAACCACACCGGTGATGCGCGCTTCCTGAACGTTCCTGCAGCCCAGACCGCGATCTCTAACACTACAGCTGGTTTCGGTTGCGCCGGTGGCGCCACCGCGGCAGCGATCAACTGCGCCATCAACGCTGGAGCCGTTATGGGCAACTTTGCGATTAACGGAGTGGACTCGAGCCAAGTAGACGTCGGAGACATTGGCCTGCCTGCTCCGGCTAACGCTAACGGTTTTGCCTTTGGCGGCATTAACCGCAACATGGGCCCGGGCGACTTCGAAATGCCGGAAGGCCGCTCCACATACAACGCCCTGCAAATGTCGTACAAGCAGCGGCTGGCTAATCCGGCGCCGGGCTTCGCGTCGATGGACTTAACAGTTGCGTACACCTTGTCGCGTTACGTAGGCGACGGCGGCAACGATCAGTTCTTCAGCGCTACTGCCTTTGACAACAACAACCCCAGTTTCTTCACGGGTCCTACATCGCTCGACCGGACTGACCAGTTCAAGTTCGGCCTGACCATGGAAGTTGCTCATCACGGTCCACGCATCAGCGTGATTAGCAACTTCGCGACGGCACAGCCAAGTACGCCGGTTCTGCTTACCAGCGGTGGAGTGTTCGATCCGGGAGCAATCTTCCAGACTGACCTTACCGGAGACGGTTCGGTGCAGGACGTGTTCCCAGCCACTGGTTGCGGGGCTGGTAAACCTGGGTCGTTCGGCCGCTCGCTCTCTGCGACTGGACTGGCCAACCAGATCAACAGCTGGAACAGTTCGTGCGCAGGCACGCTGACTCCAGCCGGCCAGTCGCTGGTGGCGGCGGGGTTATTTACCACTGCTCAGCTCCAGGCGTTGGGAGGCGTAAAGCCGTTCGTTGCTCCTCCACCGCCGGGTCAAGTGGGCAACGGTGTTTTCCGCGAGGTGAGTACGGTACTGGCTTGGCCAATCAAAATCACCGAGCGCTTTAACATTGAACCGTCCTTCAGCGCGTTTAACGTGTTCAACCTGGCAAACTTCACGACCATGAGTGGCGCCTTGGTGAACCAGCCAACTCCATTCACCGCTGGGTCGACTGGGCCTGCTGGAAGCATTAACGGAACCACGGGAGCAGTTGATTCCCGCAACTCGGTGCGCGTAGGGACCGGCTCGGGCATTTTCGCGCTGGGCGCTCCGCGGCAAGTCGAGTGGGGTATCAGGCTGAACTTCTAGTCGAGTAGTTCGATAAACACCAAGCCGCTGACCTTCGGGTCAGCGGCTTTTTTAGTTTCCCAGAGGAGCTATCTCGGCTCGCAGACGCTTAGAGAGCTTCTCAATGCGCTTGAGTTTGTCCACGAGGTTCTTGGAAAAGAGGCCGCGCCTGAGCGATTCGATGTCTGGCTGCACTGATTGGGAGAGGTCCAGCAGTTCTCTGGCCTCGCGCTGCAGTGCTGCTGGATCGACCGGCGGAGCTGGCACGCGGCCAGGGTAGGGGGGAACGTAGATGGTAGGCGGAGGCGGAGTATATCCGGGGGGAACCGGCGCATTTGGTGGCACCGACTGTCCCAGCGCCGGTATCTTCGCCGCAAGCAGGATGAGCACCAAAGAAGCGGGAGGGACTTTCATAGCGGCCTCCTGACAAAGATGGTGCGCATTGTACACCCTGTCTGGGCGCGGAGATAAAGGTCAACGTCCGGTACACAGGCTCAAGTTCAGACGTCAGCCTATCGAATGCTAAACTGACGGTACGTCATGTCCTTGCGCCGGTCATTCTTGTATGTTCTCCTCCGCGTGCTGTTCTTGATGGCATGTTCGTTGGCGAGTCTGGCTGCACCCCGCAACGTCGTCCTCATCACTCTCGACACCACGCGTGCCGATCGCATGGGTTTCCTGGGCTCGAAGCTCGGAATTACGCCCAACCTCGACGCCCTAGCCCGGCAGAGCGTGGTGTTTTCTCGCGCTTATTCGCAAGTTCCATTGACGACACCCTCCCATGCCACCATGCTTACCGGGACTTATCCACAATTCAATCTGCTGCAGGACATGGGCAGCCCCCTGGCCAAGGACTTGCCATATCTTCCCGACATTCTGCGGCAGCACGGATATCACACGGCTGCATTCGTCGGCTCACAAATACTTGATCCCAAGAGTGTCGCCGCGCCCGGGTTCGACCGCGGTTTCGAGGTGTACGATGCCGGGTTCCACAGCCGCGCACCCGGGGAAGACCGCTATCAGAGTGTCGAACGTCGTGCGACAGTTGTGGTGGCTCACGCGGTGGCCTGGCTTAGTCGGGCCCAACGAGCTCCCTTCTTTCTATGGGTACATCTGTACGATCCGCACGACCCCTACGATCCTCCGGAGCCGTTCAAAGCCAGATACCGTACCGCGCCCTATGACGGAGAAATTGCATACGCCGATTTCGCCGTGGGAAAACTGTTGGCCGCGCTACGCGCCCGCGGCCTATACGAGTCCACCGTGATTGCGGTTGCCGCCGATCATGGGGAGGCTTTCGGAGAACACGGTGAGCAGACGCACGGGCTTTTTCTTTACGATGAGACGATCCATGTGCCGCTGCTGGTGAAGTTTGCCGGCGGAAGTCCGGCGGCGCGTCGTGTCGAAACGCGGGTAGGATTGGTGGATCTGGCGCCGACGATTTTGCAAGCGGTCGGGATCACGCCGCCCACAACGATGCAGGGCGAGTCCCTAATGGAGTTGGTGAAGCCAAACCCCAAAAGCGGGGGCGCGGACCGTCCGGCATACGCCGAAACCGACTATCCCTATCGAGCTTTCGGGTGGAGTCCGTTACGCGCGTGGCGGGCAGGGAAGTATCTTTATGTGAGCGCACCGCAGCGCGAACTTTACGACCAGATGTTGGATCCCGGGGCGATTCGCAATCTGGCCGGCAATTCGACTGCCGTTGCGGACACCATGGCATCGCAACTCGAAGAGTTTCACCGCAAGACCAGCACCGCGACGCCCGCACAGGCTGGGATTACACCCGATCAGGCGGAGCAACTGCAGGCGCTGGGCTACATCACCTCTGAGTTTCGCAAGTCCGGGGCCAGCCAGATGCCGACCGGTCCAGACCCCAAGGGGAAAGTGCGGATCGCGAATCTGCTGCACCAGGGCCTTCTCGACATGGACGATGAGCGTTACAAGGACGCTATCCCGCAGTTACAGGGAGTCCTCAAAGATCAGCCGAACGTAGGGCTGGCGAATCTGGAGTTGGGCCGGGCGTGGAACGGTCTGGGAAGTTACCCGGAAGCGCTGCCCTGGCTACGGAAAGCGGTCGAGCTCATGCCTGAATCGGGCCGCGCCCACTACGAGCTGGGGGTGGCAATGGCGGAGACCGAAGACTGGGCAGGTGCAGCCACCCAGCTCGAGATCGCCGTGGCCCATGCTCCCGATTCCGATGACATGCGGTTCTACCTCGGCATGGCGTACGACAAACTCGGCCGTACGGCGGAAGCGGCCGAAAGCCTGCAGCAGGCGCTCCATATCAATCCCGACCACTACCGGGCAAATCTATTGCTGGGGCGCCTCCTGGGCATGCAGAACCGTCCTAACGAGGCTTTGCCATATCTGCAGAGGGCGGTGAAACTGCAACCGAAGTCGCCCGATGCGCACAAGTTCCTGGGCAATGTTTACACCGAACTAGGGCAAGAGGAGGATGCGCGCCGCGAACAGAGGGAAGCGAATCACTCGCAAGACGCGCCTCGACCCTGAGAGATCCGCGCCCATTTTCCCGACAAATTGTGGCCCCGCTTAAGGGGCCAATTCGCCGCGCAGCTGTTTAGACAGCTTCTCGATGCGCTTGAGTTTGTCTGCGAAATCCTTAGGCAGCTTGCCCTGCGAAACCTGATCCACGTCTGCTGGAACCGAATGCGCGAGGTCAGCTAGCTCATTGGCCTCGGCACGAAGTTTCACCGGATCAACAGTTCTCTTGGACGGCGGTGGTGGCGGATCGAGTTGGAGCGGGTACTTGGCGATTTCCCGCTTTCCAGGGGGTTCAAACTGTTGTGCGTAGAACGTAGGGCTCACGACCAGCGTGCCCACAAGGCAAAGAAATACAAGGCGGCGTCTCATGGAGAGACCTCCTAGGTTCTGCCGATTGTACTCCCAGTTGGGGCTCTGCGCGTATTTATGTGCACGCACAAGACCCCAAGCCGTGGGGTTTTTCCCAGAGTGATCCACGCGAGGGTTGTCGCCTGGATCCTCAGGCCGGGGATGGTTTACCGGCCGCCGAAACTGTAACCCAGGGACCCTCCGTAGCGCACCACCGTGTTCGAGCTGAACTCGACATTGTTATTGATGAGGTAGAGCCTCACTTCCGGACGGATAAAGACATTGTGCCAAATATAGGCGCGAATGCCTCCTCCGAAATCGCCCATAAAGTGATTGCTGCTGGAATAGGTGGTACAGCCGAAGAAGTTGTTGCAATTGGTGTACCCGTAGAATCTGAGGTCTTCGCCCCCAACGCCAGCCAGCAGTTCAGCGGTAAAATTCTTGCCCAGTTTCGGAGCCCAGATGGCGTTAAAGGAGTAGAACACGGGGCGATAGGGCTGGGACCCACCGTACAAATTCTGGCTTGCTCTCCACGAGAGGTCACCCTCGAACCCGAGACGATGGCGCAGGAGTAGATCGGCGCTAAAGCCGGGGTAGGCGCCGCCGCGGTCGGACGGGAAGAAAAGCCCGTTGGTTACGGTTCCCGAGGAGGAGGAAATCGTGCTTACGCCAAAGGCCGCGTCGAACTGCTGCGCGTAGGCGCTTGAGACCAGCAGACAAGATGCAAATGCAAGGATGACAACAGTTAGTTTTTTCACTTTCTTCTCCCTGAGTGTGAGTACAGAGTTGGATGTTCCACAGGCGCACTGGGTTGGATTCGGAACCCTGGCATTCTGTCACAAAAATCTGTAACTGCTTCTATTTCAGTAGCCTGCATGAAGTACCAAACTATTATTTAATCACGAATGTGGTCAACCGAGAATGACAAAGAATGTTCCAACCCGCGAACGCAGCAAGACTGTCATCCCCTGGTTTCATAAACCTCCGGGGTTGACAAAAGTTGCGGGGGAGGGGCGAGAATCCGCCCACAATTACTTTGGTTACCTGCGATATCTTGGCTTATGGGACGGCTTGAAATACGGTTAATTTCAGCCTCTTTCTATGACCATTCTGGAAAAAATTCCTACCCTGGTAACCGTAGCCGTGCTGGTAGGTATTTTTGCCGGACTGAAGCGTCACAGCCATTCTGCACGCTTGCAACTTTGGTTAGTGGCTTGGTTTCTGGTTTTCACCCATTTTGTGTCACAGATGTTCGAACCCGCCACCGGAGCGTCCAATCCCTGGCTCTTGGCCTTGGATCTGGGCTCGTTGCAGGCTTCCGCTGTGGCTTTTGTCGCCTCTGTGGCATCGGTGGTCGATGACCGGATGAAACGTAGCTTAATGCTGACGGTTACCGGGGTGCCATCGGTGGCCTACGTAATTCTTGTTGCCAACGATGTGCATGCGCGCTGGCCGTTCGTGGTGAGCTTAACGATGGCCATTGGCGGAGCCATCGTCTTTCTGGCGTGGGTAAGGAAGAGACCGTTGTGGTACGTGCTTTCGCTGGCGGCGCTGGGCGTCGGAGTGGGTGCATGGGCTATCCGTGCCGCTTGCCTGGGCTCCTTCGATGAAGGCCTGACAGCCTTGCTGGGCTTGGGGTTCGCGCTGCCTGGGGTTTTGATCTGCCGGAACTACTGGCGGCCCTCACCCGGCATCCTGACGGTTGCAGGAGGGTTCTTTTGCTGGGGCGCGGTATTTCCTGTCGCCATGCTGCTGGAGCATTTTGCGCCTTCATTAAACGTCCCTGCGGAACTTTGGAATACACCGAAAATGTTTGTCGCCTTCGGAATGATTTTGGCCATTGTCGAGGACAAGTCCGAATCCATCGAAGTCATGCAGCGTAAGGAGCGGGGTCTGAATCATCAGTTGGAGAGCTTCTCCGCCATTACCTCGCGATTGCTGAGCGGGGCGACGGTGGAATTGTTATGCGACGAGATTGCTTGCGCTATCGCAGAAGCCAGTAATTTTCGGGCCGCCGCCATTCAACTGGACAATGGGGGGCATGGTCTGCGGCTGGCCGGAGCCAGCGGGCTATCGAGGGAAGCGGTGGCCGAGCTGCAGAGCAAGGTGCGCCGGTGGACCGTCAACGACATCAAGGACTTTTGCTCTCGCGGCCGGCAGATTGGACAGAACTCATTTCTGCTGTCGCACCAGGAAGCCGCAAAGTACCAGCCGGTCAAGAGTCAGAGAGAATATGCCCCCAATCCGCATTGGAATACCGGGGATGAACTGCTCATTCCGCTGTGCTCGGCACGAGGTGGGTACCTGGGCTGCATCGCGCTTGACGAGCCCCGGGAAGTGGAAGCGGTCAACGCCGCTGAATTGTCACGGATCGAGTTACTGGCTGCGGACTTGTCAGTCGCGCTGGAGTTGAAATCGTTGCACAACCAGTTGATTCGCTCCGAGAAGCTGGCTGCTCTGGGACAGCTGGTAGCCGGCGTGGCCCACGAACTCAACAATCCCCTCACCGCAGTGATGGGATACGGCGAACTGCTCAGCGAAGACGCACCTCCCGGTACGATGCGCGACCGGCTCGACAAACTGGTGAATGAGGGCCGCCGCATGAAGAAAATTGTGGAGAATCTGCTGCGCTTTTCCCGGCAGCGGGCCGTGGACCGGCAAGCGGTTGATCTGAGTTCCGTGGTGCAGGATGTTTTGTCGCTGCGCGAATACTATGCGCGGACGCGCGGACTGGAAATTGTGGTCGACGTTCAATCCGGCCTGCCACAGGTTGCGGTGGATGAAGACCAGTTCAAGCAGATTCTTTTGAACCTGGTGAACAACGCCATCGATGCAGTGGAAGCGGACGCCGGGCCCAAAAAGATTACCGTCCGAGCCTTTGCGCGGGGTAACCGGGCGATTCTTGAAGTCGAAGACACAGGCACGGGATTCGCCGATTTGAATCGCGCTCTGGATCCGTTCTATACCACCAAGCCGGTGGGCAAGGGCACGGGGCTTGGCCTGAGCATTTGCTACGGCATCATCAAAGAACACGACGGCGAGATCAGGATCGAGAATATCCAACCTCAGGGGGCACGGGTGACGGTCGAGTTGCCACTCGCCGAAGCGAAAATCGCGAAGACCGCCGCCTTGACCACCGCTGCGGCTGGGGTTTGATCAAGAGTGCGTTCGCTTCTATCCTCCCGGGGAATTCCCACCAACTAGGTCCACCGTTGCGTTGTAGTCGGGGATGCCACTCGCATCCAGGCGTCCCGCGGGAATGAGCACGTTAGCCTCGGGCCAGTGCGCCTGCAAGCACCCGGGCTTAATGCGGTCGACGCGCACGCGCCCGCGGAACTGGCCGAGTTCGTTGCGTAGCGTGATCGCGTCGCCGGTCTGAAGTCCCAGCCGGGCGGCGTCTTCTGTCGCCATGAGGACATCGTCGCGGTGTGCGCCGGTGAGGGGATCCACGTCGGCGTTGATGATACTGTTGAACTGCTTGCCTCGGCGGGTGGACAGCAGGAATCGGCCGTTCTGTACTTTCTCTTCCGGCAGTTCAACCACGGTGAAGTGCCCCTTGCCGTCGGGAGTCGAGCAGCGATCCACCAGCAGGTGGCGCCCGCCATACTGCACGCTGTCGCCTTTTTTTCGGAGTTTTGCGATTCCCTTATAGGTGGGGCAGACGCGATCGATCTCATTGCGAATGTCCTGGGTGTCCTGCCAGGCGAACGATGTGTTTGCCCGGCCGGGGTTCATGGCTCGCGCCACCAGCACCGGAATCTCCCATTCGTCCAGGGTCTCGGGAATGCGCGGGCCGGGAATCTCCGGGCTGTAGATGATCCGCCGTTCCGTGCTGGTCTCAGTGCCGCCGCCGCGCTGCTCGTACCGGGTGCGCGACGGGAGCACAACCACGGTCTCAGCGGGATCGACCAGCATGGTGGGATTGACCGCGATGTCCTGATGGATCCGGAGCTTGATCTTGCCCAGAGCCCGCGCAACCATTTCCGGTTCGGGAAGAGTATGTTTGAAGTTGCCGCCGCTTTGCCACAAGGCATCGATCTCACCCCGCTCGGCCGCCAGAATCATGTGAGTCGCGCTCAATCCCTTCCAGGATGGGGGTTCGAAATCCCACATCGAGGGAGCAGCGAATTTTCTCGCATTTTCCGGCGTAGCGGGGAAGCCCATGACATAAGCGCCAGGCATGGCGCCCATTTCCGCGCCTCCCTGCACTCCGCTGTGGCCGCGGATGGGCATCAATCCGGTATGCTTGCGTCCCACGTTGCCCTTGCAAAGCTGCAAATTCACCAGCGTGCGCACGTTGTCACTGCCATAGCGATGCTGGGTGATGCCCATGCTCCATACGACAATCGCGTGGCGCGCCTTTCCGAAAGTCTCAGCGAAACGGGCCATGTCCACGCGCGACAGACCGGAACCACGCTCCAGAGCCTCCCAAGACAGGCTGTTGATCTTGTTTTCCAGTTCGTTCCAACCGGCCGTGCGCCGGCTGATAAAATCTCGGTCCACCCATCCGTTCGCGATCAGGTGCTTAATCACTCCGTAGAAAAAAGGAATGTCGCCGCCAGCATGGATCTGAAAGAAACCATCGGCGATGCGCGTGCCGAACAGCGCACTCCTCACTACCGATGGCACCCAGTAGCGCTCCAAACCCGGCTCCAGATAAGGATTTACGACGAATACCTTAGTGCCGGCTTGCTTGGCGTAGTACAAATACTTGGTCGCCACCGGCTGGTTGTTGGCGATGTTGGAGCCGACGAAAACGATCAGGTCAGCCCCGATCCAGTCGCTGTAGGAACAAGTGGTCGCCGCGCAGCCCACGGTCGCGCTCAGCGCCGAGGTGCTGGGAGCGTGACAGATGCGGGCGCTGGTATCCACGTGATTGGTACCGATAAAGCGGGCGACTTTCTGGTGCGCGTAGTAGGCTTCGTTGGTCAAGCCGCGCGAAGTGACATACCAGCCGAGCCGGTGAGGGTCGGTGTTCTGCAAACCGCGCGCCACGGTGGCGATGGCTTCGTCCCAGGACACGCGGCGAAAGCCATTTTCTCCTTTGTGCCGGATCATCGGAACTGCGAGACGCCCCAGCTTGCGCAGCTGCTTCTCGGTCTTGTTTTGTAGAGGAGCTACATCTTCCAGCAGCCGCCAATCCATGCCTGGCATGGTGTTCAGCCGCAAGAGTTGCAGGCGCACGGCGCAGAGATGGGTGCCCTTCATGGTCCAGTCGTGCATTCCCGTAGTGCCCAAGGCGCATCCATCGCAGCAGCCGTCGTTCAGAATCCGCCACGCGTAGCCCAGGTTGTCGCGGTTCTCCCATAGCGAGGCGAGCATGTCCTTGTAGGCGTTGGGGTGCTGCTGGTTGAGCCCGTAGGGGACCAGGCTCACCCAGTTGCGCCTGGCTGCTCCATTTTTGGCGGACGGCATCGGGGGATTCTCGAATAATGACGATATCATGAGGTCACGGCAGCCGAAATTATTGACCCGCACACGCCCCCTGACCTGAGCTACAATTCTTCCGCCATCCCAAGTGGCCCTTCGGCTTGAATTTGGTACTGCTTCAGCGGGTAGTCCGGCAGGTTTGCAACGTGATGGATTTCCCGAGTTGTTGATACAGGAGGAGACTATATGGCAACAGCTTTGAAGATCGTCCCACCGGAAGCAAGAGTCACCAGCTTTGTTTCCCGAAAACACAAGATGCTGATCAACGGCAAGTGGGTGGATTCGGCCTCGGGCAAGACCTTTCCTACTTACAACCCCGCCACGGGAGAAGTCATGGCGCAGATTGCCGAGGGCGACAGCGAAGACATCAACCGCGCCGTGACGGCGGCGCGCAATACTTTCGAGAGAGGGCCGTGGCGCAAGCTGACGGCGTCCGAACGCGGCCGCCTGATTTGGAAGTTGGGAGATCTGCTGGAAGAAAATCTGGAGGAGTTTGCCGAACTGGAGAGTCTGGATAACGGCAAGCCTCTGACCGTGGCGCGAGTAGCGGACGTTCCGTTAGCCGCCGACCTGTTCCGCTACATGGCGGGTTGGGCGACCAAGATTGAAGGCAACACCATTCCGATTTCCGTGCCCTACACGCCCGGAGCCCGTTACCTGGCATATACGCTGCGGGAACCGGTTGGAGTGGTCGGCCAGATCATCCCCTGGAATTTCCCGTTGCTGATGGCGGCGTGGAAACTGGGGCCGGCGCTGGCTACGGGGAACACTGTGATCCTGAAACCCGCAGAGCAGACGCCGCTTACAGCGCTTCGCCTCGGGGAATTGATTCAAGAAGCCGGTTTCCCGGACGGCGTGGTCAATATCGTCACCGGCTATGGCGAGACTACAGGCGCGCCGCTGGCGGCGCATCCGGGCGTGGACAAGATCGCGTTCACCGGATCGACGGAAGTCGGCAAACTGATCGTGCAGGCTGCCGCGGGGAACTTGAAGAAAGTTTCGCTCGAACTGGGCGGCAAGTCTCCCAACGTGGTTTTCGCCGACGTGGATATGGATACCGCCATCGCCGGTGCGGCCAGTGCCATTTTCTTCAATCACGGGCAGTGCTGCTGCGCGGGTTCGCGATTGTTTGTGGAGAAGAAAGTTTTCGACAAGGTGGTGGATGGCGTAGCGGAGAAGGCGGCACAGATCAAGGTCGGCGCTGGATTTGATCCCTCCACCGACATGGGTCCGCTGGTTTCCAAGGAGCAACTGGACCGGGTGTGCGGCTATCTCGAGTCCGGATTCTCCGAGGGAGCAAAAGCAGTTGTTGGTGGAAGCAAACTCGGCGACAAGGGATACTTTGTGAAGCCGACGGTCCTGGTGAACACCAACCCGAACATGAAGGTGGTGCAGGAGGAAATCTTCGGGCCAGTGGTGACTGCCATTCCGTTCGACGATCCTTCCGAGTTGGTTTCGCAAGCCAATAACTCGGACTACGGCCTGGCGGCGGGCATCTGGACGCGCGACATCCAGAAGGCCAATCGCCTGGCGGCCGATCTGCGCGCGGGCACAGTGTGGATCAACTGCTACAACATCTTCGACGCGGCGCTGCCCTTCGGCGGATACAAGCAGTCCGGCTGGGGCCGCGAGATGGGCCACGAAGTGCTGGAGCAGTATACGGAAGTAAAGGCAGTTTGCAGCGCGCTGTAGGCGTGCGGTAGCCCCGCCCTTGTCCTTCGCGTTTCGAAAGACAGGGCGGGGATGTTTGTTTGGCTACATCTCCGCTTTGGTGCAGGAATTGATCTGCAGTTCAGGCTGCATCTCTCCAAATTTCGGCGTTGTCCATTCCATAATCTTCATTCTTCTCGCCGGTTATCTGAAGACAGAGTGCACTGGGCGGCATTCAACCCGAAAATGTAGAACATCCCTCCGGGGAGTGGCGCGCCGGTGCTGTCCACCTGATGGGTGCCCAGGTAAACGTTGCCGTTGGCCACCGTCGGAACTGAGTACTTGACGGTCGGCGCTAGCAAGTCGCGGTTGAGGCAGGTATGGTTCGAGTACAGAAGCTTCAGCGTCACCGCGTCGAAGGCTTCCAGGGTTCCTCCGCAGCCGGGCTTTGGGCTACTGCTGCAGCCAGTAGGTTGTGCTTGACCACCGGGCTCAGAAGTTGCCCAGACAACAGCCGAAGCGGCCCTCGAACTCGCCGCCGAGATGGTTGGCGTGGCTCCCTCGAGGAAGCTGCCGGTGGCCCTCTGTGGCTCCGGGTAGCAGACGGGATCGGTTGCAAAACTGTAGTTGCACAACTGATAGCGAAGCAAATTGCCCTGTGGAACCACGTACAAGTAGGGAACTTTGGGTAGTGCCGGGAACGACCTCTCCCAGAAGGCCATGCCATTGTGGATCTCATGGCCCATGTATGCGGTACCCGTCCAGACGGTTTGAATGTTTCCGCTAGGATTGCTTCCGCCCGGAGTACAAGAGCAGGTCGGAGTCGGCAAGTCGCACTGACTGTTATGGCCGCCGGGGTTCGAACGGTCCATAAACCACAGGCCGCCCTCCTTGTCGCCACTGACCGCCAGGTAGGGCCAGTTTGCCAGGTCGCTGTCAGGAATCAGCATGACCGATCCAGATCCGAAGTCGACGTCATTTCCGCCAGGCTCGCTACAGCTGGCATCAGAGCGGAAGAACTGATCAACGGGAGTAAAGTAGGGCGTGCCCGTGGGCATGGTCAGATTCGGGTTCAGGCTGAGGAAGCTGTTGTCCAAGGTCGTGCCCGGGGAGTTGCCCACACTGCCGTTCCCCGTATTAAAGTAGATGAGCTTCCCCGCGCTAGTAGATCCGAAGGCCGGGCCTCCCGAGCCTTGCCAGATGCCGCCACCATCGTTCTGGTTAAGACCCTCGCTGGGTTGGAAGTAGAAAGGAGTTGCCGACTGAACCAGATTGCCAGGGTTGTAACCGAAGATGGCTCCGTTAGGATAGGGAAGACCCGCGCCATCCATCATCGAGAAAGCAACATAGACCGTATCCTGGGTCAGGCCGCTTTGGCTCGCTGTAAGATAGAGCAGTCCGGGGCGCTGAATGTGGGCATGCGAGAAACTGCTGGCGCCGCTCTGGTCGCCCGGAGGATAAATCTGGACGTTCTGGTCGGCAAACGTCTGGATGTCCACGGCGTGCAGGTAGTGACCCCAGGTCGTGGGTTTGCACCCGGTTTGAGGGTCGCAATTTTGAGTTTCCGTTACCAGGTAGATCGTCCCGCCGTTGCCGCTTAGGTTGATGACGGGCGTACTCAGAATTCCGATATAGGGTCCTATGGTATTCGTACATGAAACCTTGCCGCCCCCCACGTGATTGCAGTCTACCTCGTACTGGCCGCTGGCCAGCAAGCTAACGCCGTTGCCATTGCCGTTGAGTATTTGACAAGGCGGGTTATCCGTGGGATTTCCGTCGATGGCATAAAGTGTGTCCTTTTGCGTGACCACGTAAACTACACGGCCATAAGTGACATTGTTGATGGTCACATTAGTCACCACCAGCGGCTGGCCGAAGACCTGCCCATCCAACGAGGTTGAGCAGAGCAAGCCGAAGTCTTGCTTTATCGCGCTAGCGGTTAGCGCGCCCTCGTCCAGGTTTTCCCCGGTGCGGTAGACGCATTCGCTGCAGGCCGTATCCAGTCCTGTGTCCTGCTGCCACGTCAGGACGCAGACGCCCGTACCCGGGCTGCACGGAGCGGTTTGGGCCTTTACTCCAGCACTGGCCAGAGCAACGAACAAAAGCAACAAGGCGGCAAAGACGCAGCCCCGCACAAGCTTACTGTAGTCCACCATGGTTTCTCTCCACATGATTCGTTTCGCCCTCGCAAACGGAACTCTAACCGAGTTTTCCCGGTACCTTGCCAACTGCGTTGAGGTTAAATTGCGTAACCCAGATGTTAGTTCCATCGAAGGCAACTCCGGTACTATTCGCGGGAAAATCAAAAAGTCCCACCTGGGATCCGTCGCTCGCCTGGAGTTCGCTGACGTAAGGAGCCCCTGTAACCCAGATATGGACACCGTCGAATGCTACTCCGTAAGGGTTGCCTGGCGCCTTGAAGGTGCCCAACAGGAGGCCGTCGCTTGCCCGCAGTTTGCTCACCGTGCTATCGCCACGGTTGGCTATCCACAGGTCTGCGCCGTCAAACGCTATTCCCAAAGGCTGAAAACCCACCTTGAATGTTCCTGCCGCGGTTCCATCGCTCGGCCGGAGCTTACTGACGGTGCCGTCACCCTGGTTGGTTACCCAGATGAAGTCAGCGCCAAAGACCGCTGCCACCGGCTTGTAACCCACCGTGAAGTTGCCCAGGTTCTTGCCGTCACTGGCCCGCAGTTTGGTTATGGTGTTCCGGCCGTTGGGCACCCAGACGTTCTCGCCATCGAACGCGGGCCAAAAAGGACCGGGCCCGACGTTGAATGTGCCCAAAACTTTACCGTCGCTGGCCCGCAGCTCACTAACGCTGCCTCCGGCGTTGTTGGTGACCCAAATGTTCGCGCCGTCGGAAACCAAACCGATCGGTCCTCTTCCTACCTTGAATGTCCCCAAGGCAGCGCCATCTTTCGGCCGGAGCTTGCTGACGGTGTCGCTGGCGTAGTTCGCCACCCAGATGTAGCTGCCATCAAAAGCCATGCCATACGGCCGTTTTCCTACTGCGAACGTCGCAGGCATAACCGTTGGGCCGGCATGCCCATTCTGTGGCGTCGCGCCGCTGGTTGCAGGCTCCTGCGTGCCCTTACCCGTTGTTCTTTGCGTCTCGCTGGGCAATCGAGGTGCCGCAAGAGCTACGGCAATCAGGCATATTCCGACGACTATACAGGTCTTCATTGTTTTCCTGTCGCCCCAGCCTCGGTCGCGAACAAACTACGACGCTTGGACTAAGGGACGTGAGGCGGAAGGCACATGAGTCTGATGCCAACCTCGGAGGAGTGAAACGCGAGGAGGCGGTTTTCCCAAGTGCTACACAGTGCATTTTGTCTTGGCCCGGGCAGGATGTCAAGCAGCATCCTGGCTCTCAGCTGAAGTTTTCACAAACTATTGGCCACCGTAGGCTTTGCATAGTTTTGCATAGTCTGCGGACCGCGTCGAAGTCTCCGGCGAATAGGTTTCCGGCCCGATCACGGCCGCGCTTCCTGGTGAAGGAGCCGTAGGTATGGAGCACAAAGTCTTCACCACACACGGCAGGCGTTGGCATGCACCATGGGCTGACCGGAATGGCAGCCGAAGGCGTGAGCGAACTCAGGCATGTTGGCCACTACGTTATTTACCCGATAGCGGTTCAGCGAGTGGCCCTGCGTCAGCACTGCGGTGCGTGCGGCTTCCGGACGGTTCTCACCACACCATACATTGGCATAGGCCAGGAAGAAGCTTTGCAGATCGGTTAGCCCGTTGCCGGCATTGGCGTCCAAATCCTTGCCTTGGGCCTTCAGTGTGTTCTGCAATGCGGCCAGAGTCAGGTGAATACCGCCATTGTCGGCAGTGTCTTCTCCCGCCGAAAGCTTGCCATTCTGTTTCACGCCTGCTTCAGGCACCTCTTGCGTGTACTCATCCTGAATGCATTTATCGCGATTGTCGTAATTAGCGGCGTCGGCCGGGGTCCACCAGTCGGTGAGGTTGCCATTGTCATCGAACTTGCGGCCTTGGTCGTCGAAGCCGTGAGTGATTTCGTGGCCTATGACCATCCCAATGGCGCCATAGTTCACCGCGTCGATCGCTTTGCCGTCAAAGAACGGAGGCTGGAGAATTCCAGCAGGGAAGTTGATGGTGTTGCTCTGCGCATCTTCATAGGCATTCACCGTGGGAGGAGTCATTCCCCACTCGTAGCGGTCGGCAGGTTGCCCGAACTTGGCCATGCGGCGATTGATCTCAAAACTCGCCGAGCGCTGCATGTTGCCCAGGAAGTCGTCCCGTTTGATGACCACCGAGGAATAGTCGCGCCAGTGGTCGGGATAGCCGATCTTGTCGATTTGCGCCGCCAGCTTGACGTGTGCCAGTTGCTTGGTGTGAGGGGACATCCAGGTGGCCGAATCGATGTCCTGATGCAGGGCGGTTTCAATGCCTTTCACCATCTGTACCATGCGCTGCTTGTTCTCGGGAGGAAAATATCGCGCGACGTACGCCTGGCCCACTGCTTCTCCCAGGTCGGAGTCGGCATTCTGGGAACAGCGGCGCCAGCGCGGCTGCAGTTCCTTGGAACCGGAGAGGCTGCGTCCGAAAAAGTCGAAGTTCTCGTCCACGAAGGGTTGGCTCAGAAAAGACGCGGAAAAGGTCAACGTCGAAAATCGCAGATACGCACGCCAGTGGTCGAGCGATTCGGAGGCAATCAGCGTTTCCATGCCGCGGAAAAAACCCGGAGCCAGCACCAGATACTGTGGCGAAGCGGGCGTATGCATAGCAGCGAAGTAATGGTTCCAATTGAAGGAAGGCGTAAGCGCCTGCACTTGCGCCAGTGACATTTTGTTGTTCTGGTTCTTGGGGTCGCGGCGGAGGACGATGTCCATCGCCGCTTTGGCCAGGCTGGTTTCCATGCTGAGGATTGCCTGTGCTTCAGCCGCTGCCTGGGCCTGTGGTTCGCCGCTCAGCACAAGCATCTTGGTGATGTGTTTCAAGTACTGCTCGCGAATCTCTTTCGATTTGTCGTCGTCGTTCAAGTAGAACTCACGTCCTGGCAAACCCATGCCGGACTGGTCGAGGGCGGCCAGGGTGATGCGGGCATTGTCGAAATCGGGTTGAGAGTACAGGCCGAAGAGAACTCCCTGATATTCCGCGTCAATAAAGTTCAAGTTCGCGGGCCGGATCACTTGATGGATCGAAGCGATGACTTCCGGCAACTGAGATTTGTCTTGCAGTCCGGAGATGCGGTCGAGCTCAGGCTGTAGGGGTTCGATCCCGCGCTGGTTGACGGTCGTTTCGTCCATGCATGAAGCATAATAGTCGCCAACTTGCTGTTCGACGGGGGTGCGGCTGGTCGCCTTAGAGGCATCCTCCAAAGTGCTACGCACCGCAGCCACGTTCCAGATAAAGAGCTTGGTGAACGTGCCCGAGCCGGCTTGGTCAGCCGGAATGGGATTCGCCTTGATCCACTTGCTGCAGGCATACTGGAAGAAATCCGAGCAAGGATCGAGCGTCTTATCGACTTCGTCTGGGTCGAAGTGTTCCAGGGCCGGCAGCGCGTCGGGGGGTGAGGCCGCGCGAGCGAACAGGACACAACCGACCAACAGCGGAACACTCAGAAAATTGAGACGACGCATAGCGGTAAATCTCCTTTGTTGAATGGTCTCTTAGACGGCGCGGCCTCAGAATTGTAACCGGCTTCGCCGCGCTCACTCGGAACAACACAAAGCCCTGATGTTATGTAGCGGCGTCAGCCTGCCGGGTGTCATGAGGGCATCCCCACGGCTTCTCTACTGGCCGACTGGGGCTTGCAGGGTGCCGACGTAGCCGTTGCGGTTGTCGCGCACGGCCAGCCAGGCGAGGTTCTTTCCGGGAGGCGTGTCCACGTCCAGGTGCACGGCCAAGCCCTGCTTGACGATCTGTTGATAGGTCTCAAGGGGCAAGACCTTGTCCACTTTCATCAAGTGGGTGCTGATTTGTTTGCCGTCTGGGGCGAAAACGGCCACTTCGAAATTCAGGTTCAGATGCTTGCCCTGGCCGGCGTCGTCCACAGAAAAAGAGTCGCCATCAACCAGGAACTCGACCCGAGTCTTCCCTTTTTCGACGGCGGACACTCGCGCGTCAAAAACAATTTGGGTGGCGGGAATTCTGTCCTGAATCGCGTCGGAAAGGTTCTGCTCAAACAATTTCTCGTTCTCTTTTGCGGGATCGAGAGCAAAGTAGCCACGGCGGTAGCGCAGCTCGGCGCCTTCGCGATTCACTTTCACCGAGATGATGCGGTAGTTTCCATCCCAATTCTTGTTTCCAGGATAGTAACCGATGGTGTAGGAAGCGGCGTGGTCGGCCATGGCGCGCTCTACGCCGGTATGGATGTCGTTGCGATTGATAAAAGCGGCGCCGCCGGTTTCGGCCGCGATTTGCTTCATGGTTTGCTGGCTGGAGGTGGAACTGGAATCCGTCGCGGTTTCGAGCCCGCGAACGTCGACGGGATAGATGGCGATCTGAGCGCTGGTCAGCTGAGCGGAAACGTTGCGGATCTGGTTGGTGTAGACCCTTTGTTGACCAGGGTTCATGGAATTTTCGGCGCCGCTGACCGGGTCCGGGCACCCGTAGTTCTCACACTTCGACATGCGCGCCTGGCTGGCTTCGAATTCGGACTCGACGGGAGCCTGGACCTGCTGGCTGGGAAGAAGACTGAAGGGGAATCCAGCAGACAGCCAGATCACGTTCTTACGGCCCGGAATTCCGCCCAGAATGCGGCTGAGGGCGCCAAGCGCCGCCAGGGTGATCTCCACACGGTGGTCGACTACGTTGGTCAGCTCTTCCTTCTGAAACGCTTCCAGACTGGAGGTTACGCGGGCAGCGGCTACTCCGACTCCTGGTCCGGTGACTTCGATCCTCATGGCCTCCGCCGGTTCGTCGGTATGCCCAGGTTTTTGGGCGCCATAGCGTTGAAACGCCTGCTGGAGGATGGAGGGATCGGTGGTGAAATCCTGAAGTGTGCGGAGTTCATTGGTGAGAGCGAGCACGGCGACCTCGTTGCCCGGCTTGAAGTTTTCCACCGCAAATTTCATCATCTGGGTTCGTGCCTCGGTCTGATTCTCCAGAGGCGTGTTGACCGCATCCAGCAAGATGATAGTAGGCGGTCCGCCCGGCGAACGGTATGCGGCGCGATTGGAGTAGACTCCGGCGGGAAGGGAAGGTGCGGCCGGAGTGGCGGACTGACCGGGCTCCGTGAAGACCGTGATCCTTTGCGGCTTGCCCTTCTCCGTGACGGTGAAGTCGGTGGGCTTCAACCCAAGCACAGGTTGACCATGCTTGTCGGTCACGACTACGTCAACCAGCACCAAGCGGCTGCTGACACGAATTGAAAGGGTGGGTGCCTGCTCCAGTTCCTGAGGAGATTGAGCGGGCGATGGTGAAGAAACAACTACGAGGGAGGAACAGAGAAGAATGAACAACCACCGGGGCCCGGTCTGATGCCTGAACATGGTTTTTCCTCGGGTCTACCCTGTGGATGGGGCTCCGCTTTCAACCGTGTAAGAATTGTACCTTGCCAGACCAAGAATGTTCGCTGTGACCCTTCTGACCAACAGCCTCTCACAGGCATAGCCTGGGCAGGCGAGGACAGGCTGCTACAGCTCAATCAACTTCCCTGAACAGGTTGGCTGGCGGCCTCGCCCCAGCCCCGCTATCCTGCTGCTTTTGCCAACCGGACTCACTGAGCACCGAGATGATTTCCATCTTCTTCTTTTTCAGAGAGGCATTGATGGCGGGTAGCTCAGCGTCGGTGAGTTTGTGGAAGTCGGTGATGACGTCTTCCAGTTCCTTTGCGAGTGATGCGGAGCGCGCTGTCTGTTCAGCGGTAGGGCGGCCTTCATAGCCGTTCACGTCGCCGTACACTTCGCCGAGGCGCTCACGAATGCGTTCTTCTCCGGTGATTGCGCCACCCTCTTTTGTGGCGACGATCTTCGAACGCAGTTTTCCTGACTCCTCCGCCAGATGATCGAGGCGCGTGCGGAGAGCGTCTTTCGCCGGGAGTTTGGAGCTAGCGGCGGTTGCCGTGTCGCGCACTCCCTCGATAGCGGCTACACCGTAGCTCATCTGGCCCATGGTCCTGCTCAACTGCATGGCGAGGTCGAACTGTGCCTTGCGGTCTTCCACGGTGTAGGTGGCGCGGGGATCAAGCACCACGTGCAGTGGCGCGGTGTAGACATTGTCGCCTTTGGTCATCTTGATAGTGTAAGTACCGGGAAGGACCCGCGGGCCCTGAGCTGCCGCAAACAGAGCGCTGGCTGCTGGCGGGACAATAGGAGGTTTCAGCCGCATTGACCACGTGGCACGGTTAATGCCGCGATGTTTGCTTCCTGGAACCGTATCCACCAACTTGCCATCCTGGTCAAGGATTTCAATCTTGAGATCACCGAAGATGTGCCGGCTCTTCTGGTAGTAGGTGATGAACGCATCTGCCGGCCGGCTGGGACCATTGAAGGTCTCGTCGCCTTCCGCCCAGCCACCGTTCGCCTGGAAGTACTGAATCGCGGGGCGGCCCTGGAGCAGGACGGCGTCTTTGGTCATCAAGTCAGGCGTGAGCGCGCGCAGGGGGGAGATATCATCGATGATCCAGATGCCGCGCCCGTGGGTGGCGAGCACGAGGTCGGAATCCCGTGCCTGCACTGCGATGTCCCGCACCGCCGCTGAGGGAAAATTCGTCGCCTTGTACTGCGCCCAATGGGCGCCGCCGTCATAGGAGATCCAAAGCCCCATCTCCGTGCCCAGGAAGAGCAGACTGGCATCGACGCTGTCTTCTTTGATCACATGGGCGTAGCCGACGGCGCCATTTTCCTGAACGTTCAATGACGTCCAGGTCTTGCCATAGTCGGTGGTTTTGTAAGCATAGGGTTTCATATCGCCGAAAGTGTGGCGATCGAAGGTCGCGTACGCGGTCGCTTCGTCATAGCGGCTGGCTTCGACAGTCGAAACCCAGGAATTCTTGGGCAAGCCGGGAACGTTGGTCACTACGTTCGTCCAGGTCTTGGCGCCATCGCGAGTGATTTGCAGGTTGCCGTCGTCGGTTCCCACCCAGATGATCTGCCCGTTCTTCGGCGATTCCGAAATGGAGTAGATGGAAGTGTGCATTTCCGCCGACGAGTTATCCACGGTAATACCGCCGGACTCCTCTTGTTTCTGCTTCTCCGGATCATTCGTGGTGAGGTCCGGCGAAATGCGCTCCCAGGATTGTCCATGATCGCGCGAGCGGAACAGGAACTGCGCGCCGATGTAGATGGTCCCCTTTTCGTTGGGGCTCATGTGAATGGGCGTGTTCCAATTGAACCGCAGCTTCTGCTCGTTGTAATTGGGGAAAGGCTTGATGCTACGAGTCTCCAGGGTGTGGCGATTTACCCGGCCGATCTCGCCTCCTTGATATTCGGCATAGATATAGTTGGGATCGCCGGGGTCCTCGAACGCCCAGAAGCCGTCGCCGCCGTACACATTCTCCCAGCGCGAATTGCTGACGCCGCCAGGATACGACGAGTCACCCACCCAGGTGCTGTTGTCCTGCAAGCCGCCATAGACGTGGTAGGGGTTCGCGTTGTCCACGCTCACGTGGTAAAACTGCGAAACCGGCAGGTTGAGCTGGTGCTTCCAGCGCGTGCCTCCATCTTCGCTGCGCCACAGGCCGCCATCGTCACCGGCAAAAACCAGGTTGGGGTTCAGTGGGTTGATCCAGACGTCGTGGAAGTCGCCGTGGGCATTGGCTACGAAGCTGAAACTCTGGCCACCGTTGACGCTCAGCAAAAGGCCGAGGTCAACTTTGAAGATTTTGTTTTCATTCTTGGGATCGACAATCAGATTGGCGAAATAAAACGGCCGCCAAGTCATGTACTGGCTGGCATCGAGCTTGTTCCAGCTCTGTCCGCCATCATCGGAGCGATAAAGCGCGCTTTTCTTGCACTCGATCATGGCGTAAACCACTTGCGGTTTGGAGGGTGCAACCGCGATCGCGATTCGTCCGTAAGGTTTTTCGGGAAGGCCTTTGGTATTGCTGCCGGTAAGCTCGGTCCAGGTGTTACCGCCGTCGCTCGATTTGAACAGCCCGCTGCCCGGGCCACCAGATCGGAAGGTCCAGCCCTGGCGCCGGAAGTCCCACATATCAGCAAAAATAGTGTTAGGTTCTTGAATGCTGCGGGCGAGCATGCCGCAACCGGTTGAGCCGTTGGCTCCGGCTAAGACCTTTTTCCAATTCTTGCCGCCGTCAGTGGTCTTGTAAACGCCACGCTCGTCGTTGTCGTTCCAGAGATGCCCGGTGGCGCAGGCGAGAACAACGTTGCTATCTTTCGGATCAACCAAGATCTTTGCGATGTGCTCAGAATCCGGCAAACCCACGTTGATCCAGTTCTCGCCGCCGTCGGTCGATTTGTAGATGCCATTGCCAATGGAGACGCTATTTCTGGTCCAGGCTTCGCCCGTGCCCACCCAGACCGTGTCAGGATTGGATTGATCGATGGCGACAGCCCCGATTGACTGCACCGGCTGACGGTCAAACACCGGCCTAAACGTGGTGCCTCCGTTGATCGATTTCCACACTCCGCCGCTGGCTGCGCCAACGAATACGGTTACGCGCCCATTTTTCTCAATCGCATCCACGGCCGCGATGCGTCCACTCATGGTGGCCGAACCGATGTTGCGGATCGGCAAACCAGAAATGGTGGCAGAGTCAAACTTAACGGCCTGCTGGGCCGCGGCATGGCATAGCAACAGTACGCCGACGGATAAGAGCAACAGCCCTTTCAAACAGCGTGCATAACGGGCAATAGTAGCAGTCATTGAGAGTCCTCTTCGATAGGGCACGAGATCATGAGCATGTTTCCGGCGCTTTCATTTTCTCAGCGAGGCCGGAACCGCGAACTCGGAATTCCCCAGTGGCAGATTGACTTCAATCTTCTCGACCGTGGTGGTCTGCCAGGAAGTGGGATCGTTCTTGGGTCCCGAGGCGAGAGAAAACGGGAACATCACTCCGGCGACCGGCTTATAAGAACCCAGTTCGCTGGCACTCTCCTTTACCGAGCCGCGAATGAACTCCTGCGTTTCCCGGCGGATTTCGAGGTACGTATCGGGATCCAGATAGTAATAAAGGATGTCGCCATTCTTGAGCGTGACCTTGAGACGAAGGGCGTCATCGCCATCCACCACATCGTGGCCCAAATATTCGACAGTGTTGCCCTTTTCCTTGTAATTGACCATGGGGCCGTCGAAGTCAGAATCAATCAGCAGATCACGCAAATCGTCTTCGCCCAAGAGTTGCGGGTCTTTGCGTCCTCCGAAGGGTTGAATCTGCCAGCCTGCGGTGCCATCGAAAGCCTGCACCGCAGTCATCCCTTGCAGTGAAAACGTCTCCCGCACCAGGTTCGGACGTGTATTTTCCTGGCTCACGGCGCCGACAAACCCGCCCGGAAGTACTGTTTTGCCGGTCATGCGCATCGTCTTGATGGCATTAATTTTGTCGATTCCGCCTTTGGCTTCGATGTTCTTGGCAACCAATTCGTCCGCGGTTTGTGCGAAGGAGAAGAGGCTTAAACACAGTGCTGCGGGCAAAAGAAGCAATCTGCTACTCATGCATGCTCCAATCTGAAAAAAAGAAAGAGATTCCTGCGGGAAAAAGACACTGTACTCCTATTGGACGTAGTTGCCAAGCGGAGGGTAGCAATTTTACCGGGACTATTCGCGCTCTTGCCAATGCCTTTGCGTACTTTGCGGCTAAGAGCTTTTGACCGCGAAGAGCGCACAGGGCCTCGCGAAGTTCGCTAAGAACATCGGGGTCTTGTCTTTGACTCAGCCCCGCCTTCTTCGGTAGCCTAGTCGTTCCCAAATGTCATCCAACACTCCAGCCATCTCGGTACAAGGCCTGAAGAAGTCCTATGGCGATGTGCACGCGGTGAAAGGAATTGATTTCGAAATCCAAACCGGAGAAGTGTTCGGCCTGCTCGGGCCCAACGGCGCGGGGAAGACCACCACAGTAGAGATTCTGGAAGGCCTGCGCCCGCGCTCCGCGGGACAGGTTGCCGTGCTTGGATTCGATCCTGACAAACAACGGCAAAGCCTTAAAGACCGCATCGGCGTTTGTCTACAGGCTACGAACCTGCCAGAGAAGATTCGGGTGCGTGAGGCGTTGCAGGTATTTTCGTCGTTCTACACGCGTCATGCGGACTTGAATCAACTGCTTCGCCGCCTTCAGCTCGAAGAAAAGCGGGAAGCGTTTTATGGAACACTCTCAGGTGGCCAGAAGCAGCGCTTGGCGCTGGCCCTGGCGCTGGTCAACGATCCCCAGCTCATTTTTCTGGATGAGCCTACCACTGGCCTCGACCCGCAGGTTCGCGTGGAAATCCATTCTTTGCTGGAGGAGCTCAAAAAAGAGCACCGCACGATTTTGATGACCACCCATTACATCGAGGAAGCCGAGCGCTTGTGCGACCGGGTGGCCATTGTGGACGAAGGCAAGATCATCGCTCTGGACACGCCCAGCCGTCTACAACAGCAAAGCCGTCACGCGTCGAGCATCGTGATCACTTGCGCCAAGCCAATTCCCGCGAATCGTCCCGCTTGGACCGAGGCAACACAGAGCGCGCTCGATTCCGCCGGTCGAACGCTGACCGTGCATTCCCGCCGCCCGGCGGCAACGCTGGTCGATTTGGTGAAGTGGATTGATCAACAGGGGCTGGAACTCACCGACGTTCATCTCAAGCAGCCCACGCTTGAAGACGTGTTCATCGAGCTTACGGGAAAGAGCCTGCGCGAATGAACGCCTATAAAGCGCTGATCGCCCTGGATCTGAAACTGGCCCTCCGCCAGAAGTCGGTGCTGTTCTTCAATTATTTGTTCCCCCTGGTCTTCTTCTTTGTGTTCGCGCAGGCTTTTCATGCGGAGCGCGGCGCCGCCATGACCATTGTGATTGCCATGGTCATGATTATCGGCATTCTGGGCAACGGCCTATTTGGCGCGGGAATGCGCGCGGTGCAGGAGCGGGAAGCCAACATCCTGCGCCGTTATAAAGTCACGCCGATTTCCCCCGCGCCCTTGCTGATTGCATCCACCGTGACCGGCTGGATGATTTTCATGCCCTACGTGTTCGTGATGTTTGGCCTGGCACATTTCATCTACGGCATGCCGTGGCCGAAGAGCATGGGGTCGATTGTGATTTTTGTCTCGGTTGGAATCGCCGGGTTTCGTGCCATCGGTTTGATTCTGGCTGCGGTTGCCAACTCCATGCAGGAGAGCCAGATTCTGATCCAGCTGGTTTACCTGCCCATGCTGTTCCTGAGTGGCGCGACTTTTCCTTTGGCAATGTTCCCTCCCTGGCTGCTGGTGGTGACGCAGTTCTTGCCCGCAACGTACCTGGTCACCGGGGTACAGGCGATGCTGATGCGGGACGAGGGCATCACGGCGAACATTCAGCCGGTCGCGGCGCTGCTGCTGACCATGGTGGTGGGACTGTTTATCGCCTACAAACTCTTCCGTTGGGAGAAAGAAGAAAAGATCCGCAATTCGGCAAAGCTGTGGCTGGCCGCAGTTTTGGCGCCGTTTTTATGTCTCGGCCTCTGGCAGATGCACACTCGCAGCAACGTCGAAAAGACCAAAATACTGCAGCGCCAGCTCAACCGCAGCGAGACCTTCTTGATTCGTGGGGCCCGCATCTTTGTTGGAGACGGCACTGTTATTGAGAATGGAGCTGTGCTGGTCCGCGGGGGCAAGATTGCGGAAGTCTACGAGGGCGGCGGGCCGGAGCCGAAGTCGGTGAATGCCGAGGTTGTCGAAGCCGCCGGAAAAACCATTCTTCCCGGCCTGATCGATGTGCATGTCCATCTCGGCGCGCCGGCGGGTTTTTATCCTGACATGAAGTCTTACGACCCGGACAAAATGATGCTGCGCAATCTGGCCGCCTATCTGTATAGCGGCGTCACCACGGTTCGCAGCGTGGGCGATGGGCTCGACGGCATTTTGAAAACTCGTTCCAAGGTCAACAGCGGAGAAGTGCTGGGTGCAGAACTATTCACCTGCGGTCCACTGTTTACCGCGAAGGGCGGCCATGGAACAGAGTATTTCAAGCAGCTTCCGCCCGGAATCCGAGAGAAGGCGGAGGAGCAGTTCACCCGCATTCCCGGCTCGCCTGAACAGGCCCGGCAGCAGGTGGATGACCTTAACAAGGCAGGAGTGGATTGCATCAAAGCGGTGCTGGAATCCGGGGCCGGGGGCCGGGTGTTTAACCGGCTGGATCCCAACATTTTCGCGGCGATTGCTCAACAAGCTCATGCCGACCAGTTACCGCTCGCAGTCCATACAGGCGACGTGCGCGACGTCGAAGATGCCGTACAAGCCCAGGCCAGTTCCATCGAACACGGATCCTTCCGCGAGGAAATTCCGGATGCCCTGTTCGATCAGATGGCCCGACAAGGAACTTTTTATGATCCCACCCTAAGTGTGGGGGAAGCGTTTAAGGACTTCGTCGCAGGGAAAATTGACTTGCTCAAGCGTTCCCTGGTGCAGCAGGTCGGGCCGCCGGAGTTGTTGCGAGGAACGGAAGACGCGCTCGCGTCCAAAGACGCGGATGAGATTCGTGCTTCGCTCGCCCAATATCCTATTGACATGCAGATTGCGTCCGCGAACTTGAAACGCGCATACGAACACAAAGTTGCGCTGGTCACCGGGAGCGATGCAGGTAATTTTCTCGTCGTCCACGGCCCCACAGTGCAGCGGGAACTGGAACTGTGGGTGCAAGCTGGAATCCCGCCGGCAGTGGCACTGCAAGCCGCCACAGCCAACGCCGGACGGCTGCTGGGAGCCGACGCACACATTGGCGCCATCCGGCCCGGCCACGACGCCGATCTCCTGATCATCGATGGCAATCCGGTGGAGGACATCACTGCAACCGAACGGATTTCCTCGGTGGTGTTCAAGGGCGAACGTATCGACCGGACGGAACTGTTCGAGCAGCACTAAGTGGAGCTACGCGATTCCCAACTTCTTCTGCATTTCCTCCAGCGACAGCGCCTTGGTCTCCGGATACACCAACAGCACCACAAAGAATTGCAGCACCATCATGGCCGCGAAGAATACAAACGGATAGCCACCGGACGAAGCCGCTAGCAGCGGGAATGTCCCAGAGATCAGCGCGTTCATGAACCAGTGCGAAAAGCTGCCCAGGCTTTGGCCCTTTGCTCGAACTGCATTAGGAAAGACTTCTGCGAGGTAAACCCAGATCACCGCGCCTTGCGAGAAGGCAAAACAAGCGATGTATCCGATCAGCAGGGCAAGCAGCAGGCTCTGGTGCTGGCCAGTAAAGAAGATCGCCGCGACCCCCGCCAGGCAGGCAGCCATGCCGACGGCGCCAACCAGCAGCAGAATTTTGCGTCCGATCTGGTCGATGACCGACATGGCAATCACGGTGAAAAGCAAGTTCGTGCCCCCGACAGCCACGGCCTGCAAGCTCCCCGATACTTTGCTGAAACCGGCGTGAGCAAAAATGTCATTCAGGTAATAAAGGATCGCGTTGATCCCGGAGAGCTGGTTGAACATTCCAATCGTGACCGCCAGGAAAATGGGAAAAAGATACTTGCGCGAAAACAAGCTCTCGGCAACCTGCCTGTGCTCGGAATCGATGGAGGCAACGATCGCCTGTAGTTCCTGCTCGAAGTCACATGCTCCAGTGTTTTGCAAAACGTTTCTGGCTTCAGGAATCCGTCCCTCCTTGACCAGCCAGCGTGGACTGCGAGGAATCGCGAACAAAAGAACAAAGAACAGGGCCGCAGGGATGCCGGTTACACCCAGTTGCCACCGCCATTCCGACAACCCGAATCGTTGCAGTCCGATCAGGTAATTCGAGAAATAGGCCAGCAGAATTCCGAACACGATATTGAACTGGAAAAATCCCACCAGCCGCCCCCGCAGCTTCGCGGGAGAAATTTCAGCAATGTACATGGGGCCAAGAACCGACGATCCTCCGATTCCCAGTCCTCCAATAAAGCGAAAAACGATGAGTGCAGGCCAACTCCAAGCCCCGGCGCAGCCTACGGCCGAAACCAGATAGAGGATGGCCATAATCCGCAAGCTATCGCGGCGGCCATAGCGATCCCCGGGAAATCCGGCCAACATCGCGCCCAGGATTGTGCCCCCGAGGGCGCTGGCCACGGTAACGCCCAGCCCGCCCGGTGAAAGCTGGTAAGTCTGGGTGAGGGTGCTGGTGGCGCCGGAGATGACAGCGGTATCGAACCCGAACAGCAACCCACCCAGGGCAGCAACCGCAGTACTCCTAGCCAGGTTTGGGTTCAAACTCATGTGCTAATGATTCCCCGCCAGATACCTCGAGGGAATCGGGGTCTCATCAGTTTCGTGTTGCCATTGCGCGCCGCTGATCCACCAGCGTTGGCCGTCGTTCATCAGTTGAATGCTGTTGATGCCGCGCGTCACCTGCGGATCATTCGCGGTTTTGCGCGATTCGTAAGTGCTCCAGACGTTGGCAACGTTTCCGTACACTTCAATCCGGTGTGCGATCTCGTGCTCCATGTGTCCATCCTTGCCGATCCTGGCACTGACCATGTCTGTGAATTCTTGCAAGGTCATGACCCGTGCCATCCCTTGGCCATCCTTTACGTTCACGCTCACCAATTGCGCTTGGGGCAGGAAAAGAGAACGGAATCGATCCAGATTGAGGGTCTGTCCGGGAGGGCCTGATATCGCGATATACGACGCCCCGACGATGGCCGAGGGCGAGGACACGTCCTCGGGTCGGGCGGTGGTTCCGGTTTTGCTTTGTGCGGATGCCAGTCCGCTGCCCGCCAGCAGACAGGCCAACGCGACATGGGGCAAGTGAGAACGTCGCTGCAATGTTCTTTTTCCAGTCTGCATGTTTTCCTCTGTGAACCTGGGATCGTGATCCACTACAAAATCTTGGCGCCTGCCGGCGACCAATGCCCGAGACGAACCTGACAGTTCACCGCTTCGACGGCGACGGCGTTTCGCAAGTCTGGACCCAGGCCGAGCTGCCACATCGACCAGCGTCGTGATTCCTCGGGCTTGCCGTAGATTTCCAGGTGCAGTTCCGCATCCCCCGGATGAGGGATCACGCCGAAGTCAGCCAGCGGTGCGGATAGACCTGATCCGCAAGCTTTGACGTAGGCCTCCTTCGCGGTCCAGCAGGCGAAGAAGGCGGCAAAGCGCTGGTCAGCAGGCTGCGACCGCAACCACTCCGACTCCTTTGTCGAAAAGAAACGGGTGCCGAGTGGCAAGGGGTCGAGATTCTCCCGGATTCTTTCCACATCGACACCGACCCGCCCGGCCCGGGTCACCGCGATCACGGTCGCGCCGTCGGTATGAGACAAATTGAAGCGCAAGCCACTCGGTTGCGCCAGTTCCGGTTTCCCCTGCTCAGCGGCGCGAAAACGCACCTGACGAGGTTCGATATGGAGGTATTGGCCCAAAGCGATGCGGAGAGACGCACGTGACAGAATGAACTGAATGCGCGGCTCGGAAACAATGAATCGCGCTGCCCGGCTTTGTTCGTCTTTATCCAGAAGTGGGGAGAGCCGGTCGATGGCCGCTGCCTCGGTCGTCAAGTCGATATGCCAGACGTGGATCTCGTTGTCGCCCAGGATTCCGTCCAACTCTTTCAGGTCCGAACCAACCGCCATGTCTGTGGATCTCCATTTAGGTACGCCATGATTACCCTATTTCCAGAGCGACCTACGCAGAGTTTACATATCACGGACAGTACCTGGGCGCAAACCCGGTTTTTTAGTCATAGCAATCCATGCAGGCCGTGTATTACAATTCGCGCAATCCAGCCTGCGAAGTGGGGTCTCCAGCCCAAAAATGTCCGATTTGGTCTGAGGGGTGTTGCAGGAGCGCTGCATTCGTCATGAGAAACTTACACGAAGTGTTGCGGCAGAAGGAAATGGATCTGGCGCGGGTGCGCCAGGAAGTCGAGGCGCTTCGGTTCGTGGCGCCGTTGCTGTTTGAGCGAGACGAGCAATTCAGGCATCCGGCGGAACTGCTGTCTTCAGAAACGCCAGCGAAGAATCGCTGGCCGCTGGAAGTGGATGAGCCGCCCAGGCTCTCGCCAGGGGCGTAAAGCGGCCCCATGGCCTCGCTTTTGAACGACAGCCAACGCGCTCCAGAACAATGGAGCGTGATTCGGCCGAGTCGTAGAAGTGGCGATGGAGACTAGGATCGCGCTTCAGCCCTGTTATTGCGAGATAGAACTAGCCGTTGCGGAAAAAGCGTTATTGGCATTAGCGCCAATCAAGCGTATGGTTCCGACCACTAAGACCAGAATTACCGCCAACATCACGGCATATTCCGCGATGTCCTGACCCTGATCGTCGGACCAGAGCTTTCGAACTAACTTACTCATACACCCCTCCACATGGAACCTTGTGTGCCACCCATGATGCCGGGCCGGAGCGCAGTTGTCAAATCGAACTTTATAGCCTGCGAGGCTGTGGAAGCCTTGTCTGGCCTGGGCATTTAGAATGAATACGCCATGGGCGCCGCGCTGGAATTCGAGAATGTAGGCAAGGAATACCGCAGTCTGTTCGGCCGGCGGCGGTTTCCTGCGCTGGATGGTTTCAATTTGCGGGTCGAGACGGGGGAAATTCTCGGTTTCCTGGGACCGAACGGGGCCGGAAAAACCACGGCCATTCACCTGGCCATGGGTTTTATGCGCCCCACCAGCGGCCGCGGACGGTTGCTGGGAGAGCCCTTCGGGCACCCGGCCACCCGCAGTCGAGTGGGCTTTCTGCCGGAGAACGTCGCCCTGTATCCGCGGCGCGCAGAGCAGTTGATCCGCTTTTACGGGGCCCTCAACGGCATGAAAGCGGCGCAACTCGGACGTCGTACTGCCCAGGTGCTCGAAATCGTCCGTCTACAGGACGACGCCAAGCGAAACGTGAGCAAGTTTTCCCGCGGGATGCAGCAACGCGTTGGCCTGGCCCAGGCGCTGGTCAATGATCCGGAGTTGCTGATTTTGGATGAACCGACCTCTGCACTCGATCCCCTCGCGCGAGTTGCGGTTCGTGAGTTGCTGTTGAATGCACGAGCGGCGGGGAAAACCATCTTTCTGAGTTCTCATTTGCTTTCGGAAGTTGAATTGGTGTGCGATCGTGTGGCCGTGCTGCATCGCGGCCGGCTGGTGCGCTTGGGGACGACGGCCGACCTGCTGCAAGTGGGCCAGCGAACCCAGATCGTGGCCCGGAGGATTGCCGCGGATGGCTTTGTCGGGGCGGTTGCGCGCAATGGTGACGTCAGCTTCTCTGTCCCCGCTAACCAGCAGCGCGCAGCTTTGGAACGGGTGTGGCAACTCGGGGGCGAGGTGATCAGCGTGAACCCGGAGCGGCGTTCGCTGGAAGAAATTTTCTTGCAAGTAACCGCCGACAAGTCGGCAGCAGCAGGTGCGGCATGAAGCCTGTGCTCCTGATCGCGGTCAACTTCGTGCGCGAGCAGAGATGGCCCATTCTGGTTCTGTTGCTCTGGGTCCTCCTTCTGGCCTTTCTAGGATTGGCCACCGACGCGGCCCGCCACAGCCAAGACTTGCTTTTTGTTTTCAAACAGGTCGCGGTGTATGTTCTGGCATTCAGCGTCTTTTTCGGAAGCTCAGCAATTTATAACGACCGCAGGTCCCGCCGGATTTTGAGCGTGCTGGCGAAATCGGTCAGCCGCCGGCAATATCTTTCAGGCTTGGTGCTGGGTATCGCCATCGCATGCGGAATCTATTGTTTTGCCCTGGGAATCACCGGCAGTTGGACGCTGGGCGAAGCCGGCTTCCCCATCTGGCGCGTCTGGTTTCTGATGCTTTGCCTGCTCGTGGCGTGCGCGCTGGCCGGAACTGTCGCTCTGATGTTCTCTACTTTTCTCAACCCATTCTTTGCCGCCGGGGCCACGGCTGCGGTCATGGGCTTGCCCGCCATGGTCAGCTATGTGACTGGATCGCTGCAGTGGTCCTATGTAATCCCGGTGTACGCGCTGGCGGCGACAGTGCTGAAGTCTTCGTTTGGGTCTCCGGGCGGGCTGTCGTGGTTTCCTGTGGTGTGGGCGGTAGCCGAGACGCTGGCGTTTTGGCTGCTTTCAGCCCGAATTTTCTCCTACGCGGATATTGCGGTTTCCGTCGAGTGATTTCACGGTTACGCGGTAACGACGAGGCACTCTATCAACGTGCCCACGCCGTCGCCGTTCGCGAGGCGTACTCAAGAACCCTGCCCGGGAGCACGCCTAAATAGATCGTTGCCACCAGACTGATGGCCAGCGCGCACCCCAGGCCGACGGGTATTCGCGCCACTGGAACTTCCTGCTGCGGCTCGCGCATGTACATCACCACGATAATTCGCAGGTAGTAGTACGCGCCCACGGCGCTATTCAACACGCCGATGATTACCAGGCCAACCAGATTGGCTTGCAAAGCGGCACTGAACACGTAGAACTTGGCAAAGAATCCGCCGGTAATGGGGATGCCGATGAGCGACAAGAGGAAAATGGTCAAAGTCGCCGCCAGCAGCGGAGATCGCCGTCCCAGGCCGGAGTAGTCCTCGAGCCTTACGTAACGTTCTCCGGCGCTGCCGAAATGGCTGACTACGGCGAACGCCCCCACATTCATGGCGGCATACGACGCCGTGTAGAACATGGCGGCGGGAATGCCGTTGTTGGGCAAGGCCGCGAACGCGACCAGCAAGTATCCAGCGTGGGCGATGGACGAGTAGGCCAGCAATCGTTTGATGTTGTCCTGCACCAACGCGCCGAGGTTGCCGATGGTCATGGAAAGCGCCGCTACCACCCAGATCAGCCCGACTCGGCCGGGCGCATTGGCTTCGAACATAATCCGGAGCAACACCGCAAACACAGCGGCTTTCGGCGCGGTGGACATGAATCCAACTATTGGCGACGGTGCGCCCTCGTACACGTCCGGCGTCCACACATGAAACGGTGCTGCGGCTACTTTGAATGCCAAGCCTACGAACATGAGCGCAACCCCGGCATAGGCAAGCAGCGGAATCTGGCCTGAGCGCAGAACGTCGCCGATGGCCGCAATGCTGGTCGAACCGGTGGCTCCGAACATCAGCGCCACGCCATAGAGAAAGAAGGCGGTGGCAAACGATCCCAAAAGAAAATACTTCACCGACGATTCGCTGCTGGTGGCTGATCGTCGACGAAAGCCGGCAAGAACGTAGGTTGAAATCGAGGAGATTTCCAGCGCGATAAAGATCAGCACCAACTCGACAGCCGAGGACATCAGGCTCATCCCGACCGCACCAAACAGGATGAGGGCATAGTATTCGCCGGCCCTGATCTGCTGCACTTCCATGTACTCGAACGAGGTGAGGATGACAACGGCCGTCACTGCCGCCACCAGAAAATGAAAAAAGACGCTGAACGAATCCACCTGCACCATGTTCCAGAAGCCCAAGCCGGGATATTGCGCTTGAACAAAAGTGGCAGCCACTGTCGCAAGAGCGCCCATCAGCGCGATCGCGCCCAAAGTCTTCTCAATTCGCCGGTCTTTGTCCCGTTGTTCGGCGGCAGCGTCCACCACCATTACGAGCATGCCAAATACCGTGAGCACGATCTCCGGCAGCAAACGCATGTAGTCGGCAGTCTGAGGCAGCATGGCGGCGCTGTTCACCGTCCCACCACCTTGCTCGCCAACACCGTGAAGGGAGCCGCCAGCACGGACTGCACCGCGGGGTCGATGGCGTTCAGCCAAATGAGCGGAGCCACGCCCATGACCAGGGCAACGATGGCGGTTGGCCAAAGCGCCGCCCGCTCGCGGCCGTCAAGATCGGGTAACGTCAGGTTGACCTTGTGTGTCACTTTGCCGAAAAAGACTCGCTGGTACATCCACAACAAATAGCACGCGCTCCAGATCACGCCCGTGGCGCCCACAACGCCGTACACAGCCCGGTCGCGAAACGCGCCACTCAACACCAGAAATTCGCCGATGAACCCGTTCAGCAGAGGCAATCCAACCGACGCCAACGTGACGAACAGGAAAAACGTCGCGTATATCGGCATCGGAGTGGCCAGGCCACCGAATTCCGCGATCTCATAGGTATGCCGCCGCTCGTAGAGAATCCCTGCCAGCATGAAAAGAGCGCCGGTGGAGACACCGTGGGCGAGCATGACAAAAGTCGCGCCATCAAGGCCGGCTTGCGTGAAGCTGAAGATTCCTAGAACCACGAAGCCCAGGTGACTGATGGAAGAGTAGGCAATCAGCTTTTTCAGGTTGGGCTGCACCATGGCGACCAGGGCGCCGTAAATGATGCCGATCAGCGCCAGAATCATCACCCACCACGCATTGCTGCGCGATTGATCAGGAAACAGCCCGAGGTTGAAGCGCAGCATCCCGTACGTACCCATCTTCAGCAGGACTCCGGCCAGCAGGACCGAGCCGGCGGTGGGCGCCTCGACGTGCGCGTCGGGCAGCCAGGTGTGGAACGGGAACAGCGGCACCTTGACTGCAAAAGCGATGAAGAATCCGAGAAAGAGCCAAGGCGCGGCGGCAGCAAAGCCTTCCACTTGCCCACCGCGGATGGCAGCTTGCACGCTGACGAAGTCGAATGTTCCAGTCTTCGCGTAAAGCCACAAAATTCCTGCCAGCATGAACATCGAAGCAATCATGGTGTACAGAAAGAATTTCACCGCTGCGTACACTTTGCGCCCGTGGCCGTACATGCCGATCAGTAGCGCCATGGGAATCAGCGTGGCTTCCCAGAAGAAATAGAAGAGGAACAGGTCGAGCGCGGTGAACACACCGATCAGCGCGGTTTCCAACACCAGCAGCAGAATGAAAAATTCCTTTACACGGTCGTTGATCGACTTCCACGAGATCAGCACGCACAGCGGGGTGAGAAAAGTGGTGAGCACCACCAGCCACGCAGAGATGCCATCCACACCCATGTGGTAATGAATGTTGGGATTCGAAATCCATTGCCGGTTGATTTCAAATTGAAATCCCGCCTGCGTGCGAGCCAGGTGCACCGGCAGATGCAGTGACAGAACGAAGTCAAGCAGCGTGACCACCAGCGCAAACACCCGAATGTCGCGGTCGCGCCGAGGAAATAACAAAAGCAGAATGCCTCCGGCCAAAGGAACGAACGTGACCAGGCTGAGGATCGAGGTATCGAGGGCTGTGTTCATCGGGTCCCCATCCACACCATATAAAAGATGACCAATGCGGCTCCCGCAGCGACCCAGCCTGCGTAGGAACGAATGTTGCCCGACTGCATGCGACGGACCGCGTCCGAAACTTCACGTGCACCCTCGGCGCTGTTGTCAACAGTCGCGTCAATGACATCCTGATCAACGCCGTGCCATAGCAGTTTGGTAGAGCCCTCGATCAAAGGTTTCACGAACACAGTCGCGTAGATCTCATCCACCCAGTATTTATGCACGACGGCTTGGTAGAAGCCGCCGAGTGACGCAGCGATCTGCTGCGGCAGTTTGGGACGGCGGTGGTAGAGCTGCCAGGCGAGAAGAAAGCCGAGTAGCGCTGCCCCGACGGAAATGCCGGTGAGCAAGGTTTCTGACGAGCTTTCCTTCTGGGGTTCAGCCGGCGTCGACGGGGCGTCGGCTGTGGAACTGGCCGTCTGCGAATGAAAGACCGGTGACAGAAATTTGTCGAACCGTGCGCTGCCAATCCATCCGCCGCACACCGAGAGTACGGCCAAAATCACCAGCGGGGCCAGCATGACCGCCGAACTCTCGTGCACATGCCCGTGTGGCGCGGGCGCCCCCGCCCGCGGCTGTTGATCGTGATGTTCCTCTTCCCCGCGATACTCCCCAAAGAACGTCAAGAACCACTGCCGGAACATATAAAAGGAAGTGAGAAACGCGGTGAATACGCCGATCGCCCAGTACACCCAGCTTCCATAAGGGCTGGAATAGGCCTGCCACAGAATCGCGTCCTTGCTGAAGAATCCGGCAAGCGGCGGAAAGCCGGCAATGGCGAAAGTTCCCGCAGTCATGGTCCAGAACGTCCACGGAATCTTGGTTCGCAGTCCACCCATGCGTCGCATGTCCTGCTCGCCGCCGATCGCGTGAATTACGGACCCAGCCGCAAGGAACAGCAAGCCCTTGAAAAACGCATGCGTCATTAAATGGAAAATTCCCGCTGAAAACGCTCCCACCCCGCACGCGATAAACATGTACCCCAACTGCGAGACCGTGGAGTAGGCCAGCACCTTCTTAATGTCCGTCTGGCAGACGCCGATGGTGGCCGCGAACAGAGCCGTGAGCGTGCCGATGATGGCCACCACCATCAGTGCCATGGGCGCACGTTCGAAAATCACATGCGAGCGCGAGACCATATACACGCCGGCGGTCACCATAGTGGCCGCATGGATCAATGCGGAAACCGGTGTCGGACCCTCCATGGCGTCGGGCAGCCATACGTAAAGCGGAAGCTGCGCCGACTTGCCGGCTGCACCGACCATCAGCAACAAACCAATCGCCGTCAGCAGACCTGCGCCGCCGATCTCCGCGCCCATCGGTGTCACACGCTGCGCCACGTCCATGAAATTGAGCGATCCAAAATGCTGAATCATCAGAAACAACGCAATCAGGAATCCGAAATCGCCGATGCGGTTGACGATGAACGCTTTCTTGCCCGCCGATGCCGCGGAGTCTTTCGTAAACCAGAAACCAATCAGCAGGTACGACGCGAGGCCGACACCCTCCCAGCCGATGAACATCAGCAGATAATTGCTGGCCAGCACCAGAGTCAGCATGAAAAACATGAACAGATTCAGATAGCTGAAGAAGCGGTAGAATCCGCCTTCTTCCCACATATAACCGACCGAATAAATGTGGATGAGAAACCCAACCCCGGTCACCACCAGCAGCATCACCAGCGAAAGCTGGTCGAGATAGAAAGCGAAATCCGCGTGAAAGTCTCCAGCACGAATCCAAGTGGCCAGCGTCTCGATATGCGGAGTGCTAAGAGAAGAGAACTGAGATGCAATCCACAGCGCCATCGCAAACGCCGCGCCGCTAAATAGAAGGGCGACGGTGACCACCGTCTGCCGGGAGAAACGCTTCCCAAACAGCCCATTGATGGCCGCGCCGATCAACGGCAGCACCGGAATCAGCCAGAGATGCAGGTTCGGCGTCATAGTTTGAGCAGATTCACCCGGTCCACATTTAGAGTTTCACGCGTGCGGTAGACCGCGATGATGATCGCCAGCCCCACCGCCGCTTCCGCCGCTGCCACTACCATCACAAAGAACACGAATACCTGTCCGCTGAGCGCTTTCCATTCCGCGGCAAAGGCGACGAACGAGAGATTCACGCCATTCAGCATTAATTCGATTGACATGAAAATGGTGATGATATTGCGCTTGATCAGAAACCCGGCCACGCCGCAGGCAAACAGGATCCCGCCGAGGATGAGGTAGTAGGAAACGGGCACCATCAGTCTTTCCTCCTGGCTGATTCGGGAGGTGCAGCCAGTACTACCGCCCCCATAATCGCAATCAGCACCAGCACCGAGGTGACTTCAAACGGCAGCAGGTAGTCGTGGAAAAGCAGCCAGCCGAGGGTTTTCGGCGGCCCGGGCAGCGCTCCGACCGCCACTGACTGATTTCCCGAATGAACGAGCAAAACCCATGCGATCAGCAAACTTCCCACCAGCATTCCGGGAATGCCAAAGATCATCGCCACCCGGCTGCCTTTGGTGCGTTCTTCTTCTCCGGCGTTCAGCAGCATGATGACGAAGACAAACAGGACCATGACGGCGCCGGCGTAAACAATTACTTGGACGGCGGCGACGAACTCCGCTCCCAGCAGCAGGTATTCCGCGGCCAGCGAGCCCATCACCACCACCAGCGACAACGCGCTGTTGATGGGGTGCCGCTGCACCAGCAGGTTGACCGCACCCGCCACGCAAACCGCACCAAACGCCAAAAATAGAATCAGATGAAGCATTTTTCAGTTGGCTACGATCGAATCGCCACTACCAGGGCCGTTACCACCAAGTTTGCAATTGCCAGTGGCAGCAAGAACTTCCAGCCAAACGCCATGAGCTGGTCATAACGGAAACGCGGCAGCGTGCCGCGGACCCATATATAAACAAAGAGAAAGCCAAAAATTCGCAGCGCGAACCAGAACACCGGCAGCAGTGCCTGCAACAGCGGCGGGCCAAACAACGGCCCGTGCCATCCGCCCAGAAACAGCAGCGATGCCAGGCAGGCCACAGTAATCATGTTGGCGTACTCGGCCATGAAAAACATGGCAAATTTCATGGCGCTGTATTCGGTGTGGTAGCCGGCCACCAGTTCGGTTTCCGCTTCGGGCAAATCGAACGGGATGCGATTGGTTTCTGCATACGCCGCCATCAAGTAGATAAAAAATGCGATGAACTGGGGAAAAATGTTCCAGCGGGGAATGAATCCCCAGTAGGTTCCCGACTGCGCATCGACAATCTCGCGAAGGCTGAAGCTGCCCGACAAGATCAGCACCCCCACGAGCGACAGCCCCAGCGCGATCTCATAACTCACCATTTGCGCGCTGGCGCGCAGACCGCCCAGCAGCGAATACTTGTTGTTCGAGGACCACCCCGCCAGCGCCACGCCGTAAACCCCAAGCGAAGTAACGCCCAGAACAATCAGCAGGCCGATGTTGACATCGGCGATCTGCAGCGAGGTCTGAATTCCGCCGATGGAAATCGAGTTGCCCACCGGGATGACGGCAATCGAAGTGAGGGCGAACACGAGCGCCAGCATGGGGGCCGCGATGTAGAGCGGCTTATACACATGGGGCGGAGTCAGATCCTCTTTGAACAGGAACTTGACCCCGTCTGCCAAGGGCTGCAACAGGCCGAAGGGGCCGACGCGTGTGGGTCCCCAACGATTCTGCATGTGACCCACGACTTTGCGCTCCAGCCAGACGGTGTAAGCCACCGCCGTGAGCAGCACAACCATTGCGATCACGGTCTTGATCAGCGACACGGCGACGAAAGTTTCAACGCTCAACACTGCAGGTCTTCCTCGAAAGCTTGACTCGGTGCTTACAACAATGACGCCGCAGCTCAATCCGCAGCGACCTCTTCCGTTGGTTGTCGCTGGCGGTTCTCCATTACTGAATTCAGGGCACGCGAATAACGCCCCAAGGTTCCCGACGTAAACAAAGTGTCGTTGGCGGGTGCGATCAGTTCCGGATCGTGCGAAGCCCCGGCCCCACTGCCCGACAGCGTAGTGTGCTGATCGCTTCCGGCCTGAAGATTGGCGCGGGAAACACCGTACCCGGGCACCAACCGTTGAATCTCATCAAGAATCGCCGTCGGATCGAAAGGACTCATCTTGGGTTCCAAACCCTGGGCCTCGAGCCACACGCTGTGACGATCCGCTTCGCCGGATTGTGCGCCTCGCGACTGACCCATGTCGGCCTGAGTTCCGCGGCTGAACGGAACCAGCTTGTGTACCTCGAAACCCATTGCGTCGGCGATGCGAACGATCATTTCAAAGTCGGATTTGACGCCGGTCATCTCGCCGGCCTTCTGCAAGAACTGCAAATCGCCGCAGGTGTTGGTGAATGTGCCCGACTTTTCGTAAGCGTTGGCGGCGGGCAGAACCACGTCGGCGATCAACGCCGTTTCCGTGAGAAACATGTCTTGCACGACGACGAAACCCTGCGAAAAGCTGAAGGGATCAATGCCCAGCCGCCCCACGGGATTCGCTCCCACCACGTAAAGCGCCTTCAGATTGCCGAGTTTTGCGCTCTCGACCATTTTGGGCAGGGTGAGCCCCGGGGTTTGCGGGACGCCACCCCATTCTTCGCGCCATTTTCCGGCGTCGGACATAGCGTGGTAGCCGGGCAGCAGATCGGGATAGAGTCCCATGTCGGCGGCGCCCCGCGAGTTGGCGTAGTCGCTGAGGCAAACCAATTTCGCGCCCGGTACGGCAGATCCAAACTGGACCAGCGAGGCAATTTCCTGACCGCGAATTTCTGATCCAAAAATAATGACAAGATTCTGTTCGCCACGCAGCTTGTCGCGGAACGCGAGCCATGCCTCGCGAGCGGTAGCCGGATTCGAGATGGACTCGACCGCGGAGTCGTCTCCAGCAAGAAACTTGGCCACACTCCCTTCGCTTCCCGAAGGAATCTGCATGAAACTTGCGGCCTGCCGGCGCAACTTGATGGGCTCTGAATTGATCACGTAAAGCCGCGCCTTGTGCAAGCGGACATTATTGCGAATCTGCCAGGCAAGCAGAGGATGCTGCTCGGTAGGATTGTTTCCGATGAGGAGCATCGCCGGGGCACTGAAGACGTCGCGCATGCTCGCCGTAGCTTCGGGTTTGCCGCAAAGAGCAGATGCCAGGGCAGGGAAGTCGGCGGTACGATGGTGGTCGATGTTATTGGTCCCCAGCGTCACTCGCGCGAACTTTTGCAGCAGGTAATTCTCTTCGTTAGTGGTGCGGGTTGAGCCGACTACGCCAATGGCCTGTCCTCCCGCGCTATCCCGAACCTCCCTGAAGCGCTGCCCGATCCGTTCAAACGCTTCTTCCCAAGTGGACGGCGTCAGCCGTCCGTCCTTGCGAATCAGCGGCTGCGTGAGGCGATCTTCATGATTGGCGAAGTCAAAGGCGTAGCGGCCCTTCATGCAGAGAAAATCACCGTTGATGCCGCTCTTGTCGCGGTTGTCGCCGCGAACGATTTCCATGCCGGTGTCGGCTCGGCGCACGCCCAAAGTCGTTTTGCAACCGTCAGCACAGTGGGTGCAGGCCGTGCCCACGTGCTTCATCTCCCAGGGGCGCGTCTTGTAGCGATATGCGCCGGAAGTCAGCGCCCCCACCGGGCAGATATCGATGCACATGCCGCATTCTTCGCATTCGAGATGATCTTCTTTATTGGGTGCAATCACCGAACTCACGCCGCGGTTCTGTACCCCGAGCGCCCACACGTCCATGCCCTCGCCACACACTCGCACGCAGCGATAGCACAAAATGCAACGCGGCCGGTCAAAATAAACCACCGGGGACCACTGCTGCTCTTCGCGGTGGTTCTTGATGTCGATAAATTTCGATTCCGCGGCCCCGTAAGAAAACGTCATGTCCTGCAATTCGCATTCGCCGCCGGCATCGCACACCGGGCAGTCCAGCGGATGATTGCCCAGCAACATCTCCACCATCGACTTCCGCGCTTGATGAATCTCGGGAGTATCCGTGCTCACCGCCATGCCTTCGCTGATGACCGTGGTGCAGGCGGTTTGCAGTTTGGGCATCTTCTCAACCTTCACCAGGCACATGCGGCATGCGCCTTGTAGTGACAGGTTGGGGTAATAGCAAAACGACGGCACTTCGATGCCTGCGCTTTTGCAGGCCTCGATGAGCAGCGTCCCCGCGGGAGCGGTGACCTTTTTACCATCGACGGTAAGACTCACTGTTTTCGGTGCGTCAGCCATTTCGTCTGAACTCTGTGCCCCTCTGTGTCCTCTGTGGTGAACGTTCTTGAAACTCTCAACCACAGAGGACACAGAGATCCACAGGGAACAACCTACACCGTTACTGCTTGCGCCGCCTTCTCAAACGGGCACGGCCGGCCATCCAAGTGATCTTCAAATTCTTTGCGAAACTTCTTCACAATAGAAATGGTTGGCATGGCCGCCGCGTCGCCTAGCGGACAGAACGTGCGTCCCAGCATGTTTTCCGCAAGATACTGAATGTTGTCGATATCTTTTTTTACCCCTCCGCCGGAGTGGAAACGGACTAAAGTCTTCTTCAGCCAGTCCGTACCTTCGCGGCAGGGGATGCACCATCCGCAGCTCTCGTGCTGGTAAAACTTCATGATGCGCAGCGCGAATTTCACCATACAGGTGGAGTCGTCGACTACCACCAGGCCACCAGACCCCAGCATCGAACCAGCTTTCATCATCGAATCAAAATCCATGGAGACGTCGATTTCTCCGGCGGTCAAAATCGGACAGCTCGACCCTCCTGGAACCACAGCCTTCAGCGTGCGTCCATTGGGAATGCCGCCGCCCACGTCGTAGATCATTTTCTTGAGGTTGTATCCCATGGGCAGCTCGTACACGCCGGGGCGGTTCAGGTGTCCGCTCAAACAAAACAATCGGGTCCCGCCATTCTTAGGAGGCCCCAGTTTGGCGAACCATTCCGCGCCGCCGAGCAGGATATGCGGCACGCTGGCCAACGTCTCGGCATTATTAATGACCGTCGGTCCGCCCCACAGCCCAACCACAGCCGGGAAAGGCGGCCGGATTCGCGGGATACCGCGCTTGCCTTCAAGCGATTCCATCAAGGCCGATTCTTCTCCCACTTCGTAAGCTCCCGCGCCTCCGTGCCAATACACCTCGAAGTCGTAGCCGCTGCCGAAAATATTTTTGCCCAGAAAGCCTTTGGCGTAGGCGTCCTTGATCGCCTTCTGCATGATCTCCAGCAAATATCGGTACTCGCCGCGAACGTAGATGTATCCGGCGTGCGCCCCGGTGGCAATTCCTGCGATCACGACGCCTTCGATTACGGCGTGCGGATCATGCTCGAAAATCAAACGGTCTTTGCAGGTGCCCGGTTCGCTTTCATCGCCATTGCAGAGAATGTATTTGGGCCTCGCCGACTGCTTGGGAACGAATGACCACTTCATTCCCGTGTTGAAGCCGGCCCCGCCCCGCCCGCGCAGCCCCGAGTCTTTCACCAGGTTGACGATGGCATCGGGCTGCATGGCGAGCGCCTTCTGCACGGCTTTATAGCCGTCGAGCTGCAAATAGCGGTCGATGTCAGCCGCGCCCTGGCCAAATCGCCGGGAGACGATCTTCACTTCGTCGGGATGGGAGACCAACGTCGCCATTGAATAATTCTGTAATTGGGTAATTGAGTAATTGAAAACCACCCGAATGTCACACCCGTGAGCTTTTCAATTACCAAATTACTCAATTGCTAAATCTGTTCACGTCGTCGCCTTCTTTCTGTACTCGTCCAAGACCCTGTCCATTTTTTCTGCGGTCAAGTTCTCGTGGAAGGCGTAGTTCACCTGGACAGCCGGCGCCCAACTGCAGGCGCCGATGCATTCGACCTCCTCCAGCGAAAACATTCCGTCAGAGGTTGTGCCCTTGTTCCCAATCCCTAGCCGGCCTTTGCAATGATCCAGAAGTTCCTCGCCGCCGCGCAGCAGGCAGGCAATATTGGTGCAGACCTGCACGTTGTACTTACCGCGAGGCTTGGTGGTCAGCATGGAGTAGTAGCTGATCACATTGCGGACTTCGAGTTCGGTCAGGCCTACGCGGCTGGCAAGTTCCGAGATGACTTCATCGGTCAGCCAGCCGACTTCGTCCTGAGCGTAAAGCAGGGTGGGGACCAGCACAGAACGCTTCGTCGGATAATGCGTCAGCATCTCCGCGAAGCGAGTTTCGAATTCTTCTGAAAACCTCATGTGCTTTTCTGACTTTCAATCACCCGATGACAGAATCACTCAATGACCCGATTCATCGATCTATTTCACCGAGCACGATATCGATCGATCCAATCGCTGCCACCACATCGGCGATCAACTTTCCTTCGCACATTTTCGGAAGCAGCTGTAAATTTGCCAGGCACGCCGAGCGCATGTGCACGCGATAGGGCTTGGCAGTGCCGTCGCTCACGATGTAATAGCCCATTTCGCCGCGCGGTGACTCCACCGCCTGATACACCTCGCCCGCCGGCACGGCAAAGCCCTCGGTAATGATCTTGAAGTGGTAGATGAGCGCTTCCATCTGCGTCTTCATCTTCTCGCGGTCGGGAAGAACCACTTTGGGGGCATCGGCCTTGATGGGGCCTTGGGGCATGCCATCCAGCGCCTGCTGAACAATTCCGATGGATTCGCGCAACTCCTGCACTCGGCACACGTACCGGGCAAAAACGTCGCCGTCCTGCGAAATCGGCACCTTGAACTTGAAATTTTCGTAGCCTGAATAGGGCATGTCGCGGCGCAGATCGAAGTCCACGCCGCTGCCGCGCAGCGTAGGCCCACTTGCGCCCAAAGCGATGGCGTCTTCCGCGGTGATCCGCGCCACGCCTTTGGTCCTCATTCCCCAGATTGGATTCCCAGTCAGCAGGTTCTCGTATTCGTCCACTTTGGCAGGGAAGCGGTTGGCGAATTCCCGCACCCGGCCAAAGAAGTCCAGAGGCGGTTCCAGCGCGACTCCGCCGATGCGAAAATACGAAGTCATCATGCGTTGCCCGCTCACCGCTTCAAACAAACGCAGAACGTCTTCGCGTTCGCGGAAGCAGTAGAGGAAGACCGTTAACGCGCCAATATCCATGGCGTGGGTGCCCAGCCACACCAGATGCGAGTTGATGCGCGTCAGCTCGTTCAATAAAACTCTTAGCCATTGCGCCTTTGGCGGAATCTCCAGACCCAGCAACTTCTCCACCGCCAACGCGTAACAGAGATTGTTGGCCATGGGGCAGAGGTAGTCGATGCGGTCGGTGAGCGGCACCACCTGCTGGTAGAACTTAGCCTCGCAGGTCTTCTCGATGCCAGTGTGCAGATAGCCGATGTCAGGCATGATCCGCACAACGGTCTCGCCGTCGATCTCCAGGATCACGCGCAGCACCCCGTGCGTCGAGGGATGCTGCGGCCCCATATTCAGGATCATGGTGCGATCCTGCGTGGGTTCGAGCGCGATGGTGGAGGAGAGATGGGCCATATGATCTAGCGATAGCCCTCCACGGGATAATCTTTGCGCAGGGGATGGCCTTCCCAGTTCTCCGGCATTTGAATGCGCCGCAGATAAGGATGCCCGCTGAAGCGGATTCCAAACAAGTCGAAGACTTCGCGCTCGAAGAAGTTGGCCGCCGGCCAGACCGATGTGACCGACTCCACGGCGGGGCTGTCGCTGCCCAGCCGGACCTTCAGCCGCACTCGTTCCTTTTTGGGAATCGAAAGCAATTGATAGATGATTTCGAAGCGTGGTTCCCGGGGATGCCAGTCCACGCAGGTCACATCCGAGAGAAAATTGAACGGGCAATTCGGATCGTCCCGCAACAACGCGCAGGCCTCGCGCAGCGAAGAACGCTCCACGTAGATGCTGAGCTCATCGCGATCGAACTTCGCTCCCTCGACCGCTGCCGGATTCCAGGAGCGCAATCGCGCCACCGCAGGATGATCCTTCAACTGCTCCAGATCGGTGATGGCCGGGGTCCACATCTAGACCTCACCTACTTCGCCAGGACGGGAACGGACCGCGCCCCAGTCCAGAACGCCCTTCTTCCAGACGTAGAAAAAGCCCACCAGAACGATCCCGATATATACCAGCATCTCCCAGAAACCAAACATCTTAAGCTGGCGCAGGATGACCGCCCAGGGGTACAGAAAAATGGCCTCCACATCGAACAAAATGAAGAGCATGGCCACCAGATAGAACTTCACCGAAAAACGCTCGCGGGCGTCGCCGACGGGGGTCATCCCACATTCGTACGGGGACATTTTGGCGCGGGTGGGCTTGCGGTAGCCGATGAGCCAGGAGAGCCCCACAATCACCGACGCCAAAGCACCTGCTACGATGAAATGAATCAGCAAGGGCAGGTAACGGGCGAAGTAATTGTCGGGCATAGGGGAGCTATATATAATTCGCAGCCAAGGATTGCCTAAACATTCTAGATTAGATTTCGCAGTAGGGAGTGTCAAGCAACCGGGCGGCGTGGTAACAGACTTTTAACAATCGCCGCAGCCCGTTTACAGAATAAACCGAAGACCATGATTTTTGGCTTCAATACCGACATCAAGCACCAGGACACGGTCTACCACGTCCAGAGCGAGGCCCGCGAGAACGAACTGCTGTTGCAGACCCAGGTTTTTGTGCGCGGGCGCTGCATCGGCAAGCGCGCGATTTCCTACGCGGATAAAGCTTCCGGATCTGGTTTTACCGATCAGCAGCGAGAAGGCATCCTCCGCGACCAGCACCGCATGGTGCTCGATGCCATCCGCGACGGCCGCCTGGAATCGGTTTTCGACAGGAAAGACACCGCGGAATCGCTGGCCGCCATTAAGGAGCTGGACGTGCAATGGCTGAACGCGGAGTCCGTGCATTCCGACCGGCAGTTGCTGCTGCGCTTGCGAGTCACCGATAGCGGAGTCAGCGTCGAAGGGGCTCGGTTGACCGTACGCTTTGCCCGTCCCGATGCCGCACCTTTCTATGCGCAAGTTGCCACGGGTTCGGATGGCGACGCTGAAATGAAGATTGATGTGGACGAACCTTCCCTGCCCGATTCCGCGATTCTGGTGCAGGCCAGCTATTCCGGCCGCACGGCCACGCGCAAGTTCCAACTGCGGAAAGTTGAAGCCTAGGTCGATTTTTTCTCCGCGCTCTCAGCGATTTCTTTGCGTTCTCTGCGTTTCAAGATTTGCTCTGTGCGCTTTTCTGTGTCCTCTGTGGTTAGAAAGGTCTCCACCACAGGGAACACAGAGGATCACGGGGTTTGTCGATTAGCGCGCTTCCTGCGAGAATCTTGTCTACGTGAAACTCCACCTCAATGGCGACCCTCGCGAATACGCTGCTGGGCTGACCCTCGCCGCCTTAATCGAACAACTCGGCATGAAGAGCGACCGCGTTGCCGTAGAACTTAACCGGGAAATCGTTCCCCGCGAGCAGTGGGCCCAAACCAGCCTGGGCGACGGCGACCGTCTGGAGATCGTCCACTTCGTCGGCGGGGGCTAAAACTCCAACCCGGCCCTCCCCAGGAACTCCTCTAGTCACCCCCTTATCCACAGAATGTTTCCTTGACACCATCCCAGTCATGCCTAAAATGTTTAAAACATTTAGCTATTCGATTGTTTGAAACATTTTGAGACGGAAATGCAAGGGCCTTTCACAACTCGTGAGGTAATTCAGTACACCGGGATCACTCCCCGCCAGCTGCAATGGTGGGATGAGCGGGGAATTGTGGTTCCGGCAAGGCAAGGGCATCGCCGCCTGTATTCCATGGAAGACCTGGCTGAGGTTGCCGTGATCTGCGAGTTGCGGCGCCGTGGGTTCTCCTTGCAACGAGTACGCAAGGTGATGCGTTTTCTACAGCGGGAATTCAGCAAGCGCCTGGCTGAAACGGTGAGCGGAACCTCTGAGTACCACTTGCTTACGGACGGAAAAACGCTCTATCTCGAAACTTCAGCGCGTCAGATTGTCGATATCTTGAAAAACTCGCGCCAGCCCATGCTGTCGATTTGTCTGACGGACGCGGTACGGCAGGTGCACGCGGAGATTCGCGCCAAAAAAAATAATGGCAGTATCACCAATCGCTCATCACGCAAAGCAGGAACGGCTTCATAGCAGGGAAGTTTGGTTCCAATGATTCGGACTCAGAAGGAGGCCACATGGTTGGAGAACTGGACGTCCTGAGCGAATGGATCCCGGAACAGATGCTCCCTGGCACGGTTTTCGTGCTGGAAAATGCCGGCCGCGTGGGCGAGAAGGACGATCCTTACTGGGCGGTGCTCTCCTGTCCGGAATGTGGCACACTGGGCCTCATCACGCGCAAACAACTCGCGGGATTACTGCCCGTGATCTGCGGCTCGCAGGAATGCTCCGCGCAGTTTTTCATCCGCGAGAGTGAAGTGGTGATTCGCAAACCGTTCTGATTTCAATGTAGGCGCGGGCGTCCTCGCCCCTGCGACTGTCAGGCGCGCTCAGTGGGATGACGGAGCCACTGGCGGTAGCCGGGCCAGGCTGCCAGCCTCACCGCGAGGCCTTCTCCAGCACCACCGGCACCTGCTCCACAATCTCAATGTCAAAGCCTTCAAGCGCCGCGACTTTTCGTGGATGATTGGTGAGCAGCCGGATGCGCCGCAGATTCAAGTCAGCGAGAATTTGCGCTCCAATGCCGATTTCGCGCTGCGTCTTGCGCTCACTCTCGGGGAGCGAGGGCAAGCGCTTGTCGCGGTGAAACATCAGAAAGTTGCGATCGCCAGTACGTTCGACCGAGAATCCTTTCGAACTCTGGTGCAAGTAAATCAGCGCGCCGCGGCCTTCGCGCGCAATCGCGTGCATGGAACCTTCGATGACAGCGTGGCAGTCGCAGGCCGTCGAGCCAAACACATCTCCCATGACGCAATGGGAGTGCATGCGCACCAGTACCGGCTCGCTTCCGCTCTCAAGGTCGCCGCGCACCAATGCCACATGCGACTCTCCGCCATCAACCTCGCTCTCATAAGCGATCAGCCGGAACTCTCCGAATTGCGTGCCGATCAGCGCCTCGCCCACGCGATGCACATAGCGCTCATGCTGCATGCGGTAGCGGATCAGTTCAGCCACCGTCAACATTTTCAGCCCATGCTCGGCGCAGAAACCCACCAGGTCGGGAATGCGTGCCATGGTTCCGTCATCGCGCATGATTTCGCAGATCACGCCTGCGGGAACCAGTCCCGCCATTCGCGCCAGGTCCACCGAGGCTTCGGTCTGGCCGGCTCGCACCAGAACCCCCCCCTTGCGGGCGCGCAAAGGAAAGATGTGCCCCGGCCGCGCCAGGTCGGAAGGCCGTGTACCGGGATCAATCGCCACCTGAATCGTTCGGGCGCGATCATAAGCAGAAATGCCGGTGGTGACACCATCACGGGCGTCAATGGCTTCGCAGAACGCGGTGCCGTAGTTCGAGGTATTCTCAGCCGTCATGGGGCCGAGGCGCAAGTGGTCAAGCCGCTCTTCAGTCATGGCCAGACAGACCAGCCCGCGGCCGTACTTGGCCATGAAATTGATCGCATCGGGCGTGACTTTTTCCGCCGCCAGGGTCAGATCGCCTTCGTTCTCGCGGTCTTCATCGTCCACCACCACGACCATTCGTCCGGCACGAATTTCTTCAACGGCGGTAGGGACATCCGTAAATGCAGATGGGGGGGCCATATGCTGAAATTGTAGCAAAAGAGCTTCTAGCTCCTAGCCTCTAGCTCCAAGCTGTTGGGATGATTAGCTAGAAGCCAGAAGCTAGCAGCTTAAAAAGCAAAAGGGTCGCCGCGAGGCGACCCTTATAATTTGTTTCTGCCTGCTTTTTACAGCGTGGACTCAATCTCAAATCCCCACGCCTCGAGCAGCGGTTCCGGGATGTACTTGGAATTCTTGTTGCGTCGCGCCCACTCGCGCAGGCGCGTGGATCGCAGATATTGGTCCGGCGAGAGCTTGTACTCGCGTACGACCTGTTCAAACTCAGTGATAGTGGGGACAATAGGGCCGATCGGCTCTGGCTTGCCCCAGTTGGGATTCCCGCGTCGCTTAGCCATAGAGAATGATGTCCTTTGTTTATGTGCGAACTATGAATATTAGATTCATCCGGTCTCTCCCAGGTTTCGGACCAATTCCCACACCCAAGAACTTCTGGGCGATACCGCAACCCTAAAGCTGGCCGGAAGTCAATGATTCTATGGGTCTTTGTGGCGAAAGTCAACAAGAATCTTCACCTCGTGCCCAACCATTTCCCCGTAAATACCTGAGAACAAAACCCGATCCCACTCTGCTTCGACTTGTCTGGCCAGGTTCCCCTCAGGTTTGAGCGCCACCTGTACAGTCTGGCCGGATTACGCCCGTAACCGCTGGCCTCGGGGCTTCATTGACCGCACTCCTCGCGAAACCTACATTGCCTATAGGGGGTTCCACGTGAAGGACATCCACGAAGTGCTGCGCCAGAAGCAGGCCCAGCAGTCGCAACTGGGCAAACAGATCGAAGCTCTGCAAGCCGCCGCCGAGCAGATTCGCGGCGTTGCTCACCTGCTGAACGAAGAAGAAGACGGGGAGAGGGAAAACGCAGGAACGGATTGATCCCGCCTGGATGGTCACCGTATGAACTTGAATGCGCTGGTTCTTTGCACCGACGACAAGATCATGCGGGTTCTACGCCGCGTGCTGAGCGATCTCGAAGTTGGGATCGCGACCTGCACCGACGCTGACTCTGCCGTCCGCCGGCTGATCCGCGCCCGATTCGAAGCCGTGGTCGTGGACTGCGTTGACGAGGACATGGCGGCGAAGGTTCTCAGCAGCGTTCGCTCCGCCCCCTGCAACAAACGCGCGATTGCCGTCGCCATGATTGACGGCCAAAAGGCGGTACGCAGCGCCTTTGCCCTGGGTGCGCATTTTGTCCTCTATAAGCCGGTTAACTTCGAGCGTGCCCGATCTAGTTTCCGCGCCGCCCGCGCGCTCATGAAGTGCGAACGCCGCCGCAATGTGCGCGTGCCCATCGAGCTTCCCGTTACACTCTCCGCCGGCGCCGACCAGCAACAGATTGCAACTCTGGATCTCAGCGAGGGGGGAATGGCGGTCCGGATCCCCCGCTATATCCCCAAGAGTCGTGGAGTGCGCATCAAGTTCACCCTGCCCGGTGTCGATTACCTTGTCGACTGTGCGGCCGAGGTGGCATGGAAGAATCCGGGATCTCAAACCGGTGTGCGCTTTCTCGATCTGTCCCATGCGCACCGCCAACAGCTCAAGGCCTGGCTGGCCCGCCATTCTCCGGAAATCGAACCCGACGATCCTCCCCTCAGTTGCAAACTCACGGATGTAAGTGCCGCAGCCTGCTACGTGGAAATGAGCTCACCGTTTCCCGCGCGCACCCGGGTGGTGCTGACCATGCAGAGGGGTGAGTCGCGCTCGTCGGTGGACGGGGTCGTTCGCGTGATGCACCCCGAAATTGGCATGGGACTCGAGTTTAGGCAAAGCACCGAACAGCCGGAACAAACCGAAAGGTTCGTTCAGGCAATGAAGGCGGGGACCGGACCGCTGGAATTCACCGTCCTGCCTGAAGGCATGGACGATGAAGACGTATTCGGCACTGCGGTGGGGACGCCCCCGCTGATCGAAGACCCATTGCTGAACCTGTTCCGACGCAGCACGGAATTTACCACTGAAACCTTCCGCGAAGAATTGCGCAATCAACGCCGCGCCGGTGTGGACAGGCAGTCTACCTGCTCTGCTGCAGGTTAACAGTCTTTTCTGGAAATATTTTCGGGAGAGACCTACTCACTGGCGACGTGCCGCGGTCGAGTCCTGCTATCCCCAGGAAAGAATCGGGCTCCGGTGGTCTGGAGCCCAAGTCCTGATATTCCCTGCACGTTCTACTTCACGTTGACGACACTGAACAAACCCTCGGAGTACCCTCCCGGTCCCGAGGTCAGAAAGAGTTGGTTGGTTTTCCCGTTGTTTGGCGAACCTCCGCCAAAGATCAGCGACCACAAGCCTTCGAAAGACACCGCCGATTTCCCGAGGAGCTTCCCGGTGGTGGGATTGAAGGCGTTGATGAAGCCATCACCCAGGTTCCCAACCAGGAGCGCTTTGCTGGCCGAGCCGAAGTTTGCCGGTGCCAGCGCCACTCCCCACGGGCTATGCAGGTTCCCGCCGGAAATGAGGGTCTTGATCTTGGTGCCGGCAGTGCTAAAAATGTCGACCACGCCGCCACCCGTGCCGTTGGTAAAGGTTACGCAGAGCTGGCCACCGATGTTCACGACGTTGTAAGGGGCGGAACCGGTGGGAAGGCTGGTGTCCGTAAAGGAGCCCACCAGGTGATAGCTGCTGTCGTAGATGTCCACCTTGTTATTAAGGTTGTCGGCTGCAAACAGGAAGTTGGCGCTGTTGCTGACCCCCAATGCCAGACCCGTGTACCACGCGCCCGTGTTATTGACCGCAATCACGGCCGTAGTTGCATTGACGGTGGGACTCCAGCCGCTGATGGTGCCGTCAAAAGTTGCGAAGATGAACAGAGGCGATCCAGACTGTCCGTTTTGCGTGACCTCAAACTGCCCAGTGCCGTTGTAAACCTGCCCCGTGGGCGACCCCGTGCCGCTACCGGAGGACGAAGGAATGGTCACCACTGTCGGCTGCTTTATGCCCTGCGCGTTGTATAGAGTGGACAATCCGGTTGCATTGTCACTCACCCAGAACGGGCCGCCCGAGGCGTAAGAAATCCCCCAGGCATTCACCAGCGACGTGTCCTGATGCTGGGCCTTTCCCGACTGGCTGGAGACGAGGTTGGTAACAGTATACTGCGCGAAAGCAGAGCTCGAAATCATACCCAACGCGACTACCAGCAACGCGCTGAATGCCACGATCCGGCCCATCCTATTTTGAACCACCATGGTGCTTCTCCTTTGTTGAACAAGAGTGAAAGGTAGGGGCCTATGCCCAGGAAACTGCAGAACCGGGTTCAAACCAAACTCACCCCGAACCGAAGGCATTCTCCTGCTTCCCAGCCATCCTTATGTCAAGGATTTGTAAAATTCTCTTGCTGATTGAGCGGAAGACACGGCCTGCTTGTGGCTGGGGACTTTTGTCTCACGAAATCCGAGCGCAGGCGAGCTGGGAGCGTTGGCCTCGATGGGAGTGCCGCGAAGCGACCTGGAAATTGCGCCAGCCGCTGAAGGCCCGGCGCTTATGATGCTCAGGCCAACAGACATCTTAAGAAATAGTTTTTCGAGTCCGGGTCGAACAACAGGCGCCAAACGAACTTGCGGCCCGTCGCCGCCAATGCACGGGAGAGCAGGGTCCGGGCTGGCACCTTGGCTCCGCCCACCTTCACCATCGTGGTCTGCAAGCTCATGGGAAACACGCCGAGTGTAACCTTGGTATGGGTACGCTCGGTTATTTGTGCGCAAATCAGCTCAATCGTCTGGAACGCGCTTCTCTGCCGATCGACAAGAGTGACGGGAAAATCGAAGAAAACTTCCTGCCGTGAAATATGGCCCATTGCGTCGTGGGCTGAGGTGCCCACAACATCGAACCTCTGCTCCGCAGTTTTTCGTAGGTCGAATCTGCCGGGATTGTTACTACGGTTGTATGCGTCAACCAACAGTTGCAGAGTCGCTTGTTCATCCGGCGGCGAGTTTGGCGGCATCCCGTTGGGGAAGTCCAGATTGAAAGCGCCACCGCCGGGATAGTGAACCTGGGAACCGGAGTCGGCGCTCCGATGTTGTGGAGGATTCGTTACCTCCACGAGATCCAGTTTCGAAACGTATCGTGGATCCTCGTAATTGACCAGCCAGCCATATTCTCTCTGGAGCGCGTCCAAGGCCTGCGCCAATGGACGCGGGTCGTTGGCAGAAAGGTGGACCGTTTCCCCCGCGTGGGAAATCTGTGCGCGACTCACGTAATTATTTTCTCCAGCGGTTTGCGAGAAGCCGCCCGAAAACGCCAGCACACCCAAGCCAACCAAAAAGCAAATGCGCATTCTCATACGACGCCCTGATGTTTCCATACCTGTACTTTTCCCCTCGTCAACTACGCTCATCTCGACATCCGAGGCGCCGCCTCGTTCGAAAGAGAGTAAAGCAAGAACCGACCGGGCAGTCAGGGAACTTATAAACTAAGTGACTAGTCCATTCGGAGCGCATCCCCAACATCGGAAACCCATTCCAAAGAAGCGGTCTTGCCCAAGGAATTGGGCAGGCAGTGGCGTCCGCTCCGTCCACAGTGCCGACCAGATTGGTTTGCGGGAGCACGGTTCAGGCAGGCAACATCCTTGATGGCAACAAAGCCGGCGAAGTGTCGGTTGAGTTTGGCGCCTCTTGCTCAAAACGTCCGACTGCCGGGCAGTGACGCGATCTGGCTTAGCCTTAGCGCCTAATACAAATGGGCTAAGGCTCGAAAACGCTGGGTGAGCACGGGAAAGCCCTTGACAAGGAGTTGCAAGATCGGTGAGAATCCGGTGCTGATTCCAGGTGACGGTACCGCTTTACTCCCCCGAGTAAGAGACTTCGAGTGTGTCTCCCTTTTAGCGGAAATCTTAGTTTAGCCGTGTTTCATTATTGTTTCTACTCCACAGCTTGCGTGGAAGTTGTATTCCCCCGGGGCAAGTGATTGCGGCAGAACCAAATCGCGAAGAGAGGCCAGGTATGACGGCGCCCAACCTTGCACGAGACGATGCGGACTTCGCAAGAGCTGATCTCTCCATTCTCGCCCGGCCGGGCTTGGTGGTGGTGGATCGTTCACTGAATCTGGTTGCCTCGAATTCCGAAGCCATCCAGATACTCACATTTCCATCTTCCCCGGAGAAGATTCCCAACCTCGAGGGCTGGCTCGCAAAGCGAATCCGCAGCGGTCTGGTGGATCGCCGGTCGTCGGTTTCGCTCAGCTTCGTCGAGCAGTTCAAGTCCGCAAAAAGAACATACTATTGCCGGTCCTTTCCCATGAGCCTTAACGGCAACGCCGATGTGCCGAATCATCCTGCGATCGTGCTCTTGCTGGAAAGGACCACGAACGGAGCAGTGAAGCTGGCCGAGATCTGCACCCGTTTCGGTCTGACGCCGCGCGAGCTGGAGACGGTGAAGTTGCTCTTTGAGGGTCTGACCAGCAAAGAAATCGCGGACCGGATGAAAATCAGCCCCAACACGGTGAAAGCGTTTCTGCGGCTGGTCATGGTCAAGATGGGTGTTTCCACCCGATCCGGCATCGTCGGGAAAATTGCAGGCTCGAAGCCACCCTCCGCGCAACCAACCTTCGGGCGAAACAGTTGGTGAGCGACGGAATGGCCGAAGGGGCGGACTCGCACCTCGAGAATTTCTTATAGAGCAGATTCTCCTAACCGCCTCCCAAAAGTTCCGTCCGCCTTCGCGCCTCAGAAAGCTATCTAGCACAAAAGACAGCGCCCGTGTGATTGGCGAGGCTCGTGCTTCTTGAACACTGCACGCGCGTCGAGGGGAGCTCCACCTTCGTCTCCCGGGGAGGCCGGTACGATGGCGTCCAAGCTTGCACGAGACGATGCGGACCTCGCAAAAACTGGTCTCTCCATTCTTCGCCGTCCCGGCCTGCTGGTGGTAGATCGCTCGCTGAATCTCGTCGCCTCGAATGTCGAGGCCATCCAGATACTCACATTTCCATCTCCCCCGGAGGAGATTCCCAACCCGGAGGAGTGGCTGGCAAAGCGAATCCGCGGGTGGTTGGTGGAGCGCGGGTCGTCGGCTCCGGTCCGCTTTGTCGAGCAGTTCAAATCGGCAAGAAGGAACTACCATTGCCGGTCCTTTCTCTTGAACCTAAGCCACAGCCGCCGGGCGCCACATCCTCCGGCCTGCGTGCTCATGCTGGAAAGGAGCACCAAAGGAGGGGTGAAACTGGCCGAGATTTGTACCCATTTCGGTCTCACGCCGCGCGAGCAGGACACCGTAAGGCTGCTCTTTGAGGGCCTGACCAGCAAAGAAATGGCCGACCGCATGAAAATCAGCCCCAACACCGTCAAATCCTTTCTGCGGTTGGTGATGGTCAAGATGGGCGTCTCGACTCGATCCGGCATCCTCGGGAAAATTGCGGGATCGAAACCATAATCTCCGCAGCACGAAACATTCAGCGTAGTCCGGCAGGCTAGTCAGAGATGTAGCGTAGATGGATTAGTACATCAGGGCGATTGGGAACCCAGGGACTAGCGCGTAGAGTCTTCCTGCGCCAACAGCCGAGCCTCCTCCCCCAGCCGGCAGCGCAATCTGAAGGAGGAAAAATGTCTCGAACCAAATTGCTCGTTCTGTGTACTTTGGTGGCATCGTTGGCCTTGTTCGCCGGAACCGCCTCGGCGGCAAACCCACCGGCCGCAACCATGCCTGATGTGTTCAGTGTTGACTACTTCGCGAACGCCAATACTTCCGGCGCTCCGGACGCCACACTGCGCATCATTCACCCGGGCGTGGCAGCTGGAAACCTGTGCGCGGACATCTACGTATTCGATACGAACGAAGAGATGTCTGAGTGCTGCAGCTGTACCATCACACCCGATGGCATTCTGACGCTGTCCGTAGATGGCGATCTCACCAGCAATCCCCTCACCGGCGTGGTCCTAAGCAGTGGAGTGCTTAAGATCGTGTCGGCCGCCACCAGTGGCGGACTGTGCCCACTGCCTACTGCACCCGTTCCCGCCGCGGACCTGCGTGCATGGGCTACCCACATTCAGAACAGCGCCTTCACGATCACGGAGAATGCTTCTCAGGCCGCGCCTCTAAGCCAGGCCGAAGGCAAAGCTCTGGCGGGGCAATGTTCCGATATCAAGGGAGCCGGCAGCGGACATGGGATTTGCGCCAATAGCGCCGCTTTAGCGGCAATTTGCAACAACTAGGCTTGAAGCGCCCGGACCAACACGATGGTCGGCCTACCTTGTAGCCGGGCCTTCCACCTCGATTCGCCAGACTGGAAATCCCCCAGTTTCTTGTCTGGCGATGTTTTCACCCTGAACTGCTCTATTAAATCTTTCAGTCGTTCGATTAAGGGGAGGAATTTATGCGATTCTCGCAGGTATTTCTAGGCTTCGGGTTAGGTGTGACGCTGGCTCTGCTGGGCTCTGCAAGCGCGATTGCCCAGACCAGCACCGACGTGGTCGCTCAGATCGGGGCGGTCAAGCTGACGATGAGCGATCTTGAGCAGCAGGAATCCGCCAAGTTGCTGCAGGCTCGCTATGATTTTTATCAAGCTGAGAGTAAGGCGCTCGACGATCTGATCGACAAGACCTTGATCCAGCAAAAAGCCAGGAGCCAAAACCTCACCGTCGACCAGCTTCTCGACCGCGAGGTGAAGTCCCAGGTCAAAGATCCGACCGAAGATCAACTCAAGATCTTTTACGAGGGCCTCGAAACCGACCAGCCGTACGAAGCCATGCGAGGAAGGATATTAGACAAAATCCGTGCGACGCGAACCAGCAAAGCACGCCTGGCTTACATCAAGACACTTCGTGCGGAGTCCAACGTGTACGTGACTCTGGCCCCGCCGAGTACGGTGGTGGACCTGGAAAACGCGAATGTGCTCGGGTCGAAGGACGCGCCCGTGCTGTTGGTTGAATTCGCCGACTACGAGTGTCCCTATTGTCAGAAGGTCGCGCCTGCGATCAAGAAACTGCGGGAGGAACTTGGTGGCAAACTCGCCGTGGCGTACAAGGACTTTCCTTTGCCCATGCACGCGCACGCTGAAAAAGCTGCGGAAGCCGTGCGCTGCGCAGGGAAACAGGGCCAGTTCTGGGCTTTCCATGACGAACTATTCAGCAGCAAGGAATTGGACATCGACCAACTCAAGGCTCAGGCGCGGGCTTTGAAACTGGACTCAGCGGCCTTCGACCAATGCCTGGATACGGGCGAGACCGCTGCCGTCGTGCAACAGGATCGTGAGCAAGGCCTGCGCCTCGGGCTGAGCGGTACTCCCAGCTTTTTTGTGAACGGTCACTTCCTCAGCGGCGCGCTTGACTACGATGCTCTTCGCAAGATCGTTGATCAGCAACTGGCGCAGCCACTTAACCAGGCGGCCATAACGGCAAACCGATGAGTGCGATCCGGAATGGCGAGAAGGAAAAGCGGCTGAGGGAGGGGTGACCGGATGGGAAAAGGTGAGCGCGCGAAAAACCAGCGGAAGCAGGCGAACACAGCCATAATCTGCGACATCATTCGCCTGCAAATACGCTTGCGAGCAGTTCTAGCGAAACTGGATGCATCGCCCAAGCGAAAGTTGTGGCAAGGTTTGAGTGGTTCCCGGGGCCTGAATTGAACTGGCACGTTGCTTGAGTCTCGGGCACTGCGAAAGTGACCTGAGGCAGGCGCAAGCCCACAAGAACACTCCCGCCGTCATGTGTTGAACTCAGCCAGTTCTCCCCTGTGGAGCAAGAGAAAACCCCGGATCATAACGCATGATCCGGGGTACGCTTTAGGATGCAACCGTCCTCTTGGCGTAGCTAGCCTACTGTCCTACGGGCTTGTTCATCGGAATATCGGTGCTCACTCCCCACCCTTTTGTGATGGTCTTTCCCGTGCTGCTCTGGATCACATACCAGGTCGCGTTCGATGGACGCCACACAGCGACGTCCACTTTGCCGTCGCCATCGTAATCTCGGGCTACAGGAATATCTCCCTGCTGTCCGAGGTGATACGTGACCTGTGTGCCGGTGCTACTTTGAAGGATGTACCAAGTGCCGGTGGAGGGGCGAAACACTGCGAAGTCAGTCTTGCCATCCCCGTCGTAATCGCCGGGCACGGGGATATCCGTACTCACGCCCCACCCCCGAGAGAGTTGCTTGCCGTTGCTGCTTTGCAGGACGTACCAGGTGCCGTTCGACGGGCGCCATACGGCATAATCAGTTTTGCCATCTCCGTCGTAATCGCCGGGCACGGGGATATCGGTACTAACGCCCCATCCGCGGGTGGCTTGCTTGCCATTGCTGCTCTGTAGGATGTACCAGGTGCCATTGGAGGGGCGCCACACTGCGAAGTCAGTCTTGCCATCTCCGTCGTAATCGCCGGGCACGGGAACGTCCCCCTTCGCGCCCCATCCCTGAGAAAGTTGCTTGCCATTGCTGCTTTGCAGGACGTACCAGAACCCCGTCGAAGGCCGCCACACTGTGTAGTCAGTTTTGCCATCTCCGTCGTAGTCGCCGATGAGAGGAACATCGGTACTCACACCCCAGGCTCTCGTCAATTCACTGCCTGACCTGTCGAGGCTGTCGAAGATTGAGGTTGACGGCCGCCACACCGTGTAATCCGCTTGTCCATTCCCGAAGTAATCGGCTTGTTCTCCGAGAGCGGTCGCCTCCAACCCCGTACCCGTAAGCGCAACCGCCTGCTGACTGCCAGGCACTCCGCCTGCATTGTCGGTGATCTTCAGGGTGGCCACCCGTGCGCCTCTTGCGCTCGGCGAGAAAGTGACCTTAATGGTGCAGGATGCTCCCGCCGCCAGTGAACCGGTGCAGGTGTTCGAGGAGATGGCGAAATCGCCGGCGTTCGTGCCGGATAGGGCTCCGTCGTTGGAGATCGTCAGAGCGGTTCCGAAGCCGTTATTGGTCACGGTGACACTCCGCCCCTCGCTGGTCGTATGGATAGGCTGGTCGGAGAACAGCAACTGGTTGGTCGAAAGAGTCGCCAAAGGAGCGGTGGTAGCCAGACCGTTGACCTTGCGCACGCGCCAATTCCGAGTGTCGGCGATCAGGAGGTTGCCGAACGGGTCACCCGCCACTGCCGTGGGGTTGGTCAATTCCGCGAGCAGGGCAGAGCCGCCGTCGCCATAGAATCCCGGGTTCTGCCCCGAGTCCACAACCGCGTTAATGACACCGCCGGTTACTTCCCGGATGGAATAGTCGTAGGTATCGGCGATGAACACATTGTTGGCGTAGTCAACAAAAACGCCTTGGGGTCCATCCAGGAAGGCGCCGATGGCTGGACCGCCGTCGCCGCAGTTGCTCTGGCAAGCCTGACCAGTTCCAGCGAACGCACTGATGATGCCGGTGGATCCATTCACGGCTCGAACCCGATTGTCGCCGGCGTCAGCGATGTAGATATCCCCCGCACTGTCCAGAGCCACGCCAGTCGGAAGGCTAAGCTGCGCACTGGTAGCGGCCCCGCCGTCTCCACAGGCGTTAGTTGGCGTGGTGCAGTCGCCCGTCGGGCTAATATCCAGAGTTCCGGCGATAGTGGCAATGTCTCCGGGTTGGATCGTGATCTTATTCGGGGCTGAGTAGAAACTAATCGCCGTCGATTGAGTGTTCACCACTCGAATCGCGTTGTCACTGGTATCCGCGATATAGATGTTGCCAGACGCATCCAGGAATAACCCTTCCGGTTGATTGAGCTGTGCGTTGGGAGCTGGGCCGCCGTCACCGCACGGAAGGATCGTGCAGGCGACGGTTCCAACGATCGTCAGAATATCTCCGGGCTGGACGGTTATTTGAAATAGTTGGCCGGTGAAAAAGGTGATCGGTGTCGTCTGATTGTTCACCACTCGAATATCGTTGCCGTTATTGCCGGCCTCGACAATGTACATGTTTCCGTGTGAGTCGAACGCCGTCTGGGAGGGGCCATAGAGCCGAGCCGAATTGGCCAGAACCCGGTCGCCGCAAGGAAGCACCAAACAGCCTACAGCGGTGGTGATGATGCCATTCGTTGTGACTTTCCGGATTGCACTATTTCCCGTATCTGTGATGTAGACGTTGCCGGATGAGTCGGAAACCACGCCTGCCGGACTCCGAAGTTCCGCGTCGGTTGCTATTCCTTGAATCACGGGCGGGCCGGAGCTGGCGTCACCGGAGAAAGACGTATCCAGCAAAATGCCCATCGTGGTGTTGATGTCTCCGCTAGCCACCGTGCGTATGGCGTCGTCGCTCTGGTCGGCGATCAGAACATCTGCCCCTTGCAGCACAAGCCCGGTAGGTTCCCAGAGGTCAGCGCTGATGGCCGGCCCGCCATCGCCACACGGAGTGAGGTTGTAGAAGCATTGAGTTCCGCTGCCGGCAATGGTGGAAATCTTGAAGGTCGCATTTGAAACCAGGCGAATCCTCTCGTCGCCGGTATCGGCGATGTAAATGTCTCCAGAGCTGTCAGTGACTACCGCGACGGGATTATTCAGGTTGGCACTGGTAGCAGGACCGTTATCGCCGCAGGGGCTGGTCGAGGTTGCACATGCGGTGGCGCTTCCAGCCACGGTGTTGATGTAGCCCGCTGGAATGCTCACTCCGGCAACGACGATCGGCGGCCCGGAGGTCGCAGGGTTAATCACTCGAATGCGTGAGTCGACTGTGTCCGCTATGTAAATATATCCGTTGCTGTCCAAAAATACGCCGTCCGGCCGATTAACGGATGCGCTGTTTGCCGGGCCGTTATCACCGCCGAACATGGAAACGTTGGTTCCCGCGATTTTCGCGATGTCGTAGGAGGGAATATTTGCAACCCCTCCCAAGGTTTGCGCAGTGCTTTGCGTGTTCACCACTTCGATTACTGAATTGCCGGTGTCGGCAATGTAGATGTTTCCACTGGGGTCGAGCCATACGCCGCCCGGAGCATTCAATCCAGCGGTGAGCACCGACGCAGGGCCTGACCCGGTTGAGTAGCCGAGCGTGCCGCCTACCACCGTCTGGATGTCGCCAGGTTGGACTGTCAGCGCTCCGCCATAAAAGGAAATTTCCGATGATTGCGTGTTGATTACACGGATGGCGTTGTTTGGGGTGTCGGCAAAGTACACGTTGCCTGTACTATCTACCGCAATGCCTTCCGGGCTATTCAGCGACGCCAGCGTGGCCAGTTGGCCGTCACCCCGGTAGTTGCTGAAAATGTTTCCCGCAAGCACAGTCAGGGTTCCAGCCGCGTTTACCTTGAATATGCGGTTGGAAAGATTGTCAGAGATGTACGTATTGCCCCTGCCGTCCTGTACCAAAGCCCAAGGGGCGCCGAGGCTCGAAGCGGTCACCGGCAGGTCATTCGGCCCACCGCCGGCGAGCGTGGCGATGTTTTGAGCTTGAGCCACCGAGAGGAACGCGATTAGGAAAACCCCAACTGCTGAAATTGTGAATAGACTCTTACGCATGGCTACTGCTTCCTCCCGATGGGAAACCCTGGCAATGAAATTGTCTCGATCATTCTGTCCATAGCTGTTCAGTACACCGGAATCAGGGCAAACCGTTCGTCCCCCGGACACACGCCCACTGCCTGCGGATTCCGAAGGATGGCTGCTTTCGGTTGTGTGTAGTCACCGTTGTTTGATTCGGCCAGGGGAGTGACTAACTCTGGGAAACAGAGGTCGAGCAAACCGTTTTTTAACATCCGAATTGGCAAAAGTCAAAGGAAATAGGCCACTTGGAGACCATAGTCTCCATCGGGCTGGAGACTAAAAGTAGATTCCGCTGGTCCGGCGAAGTGACGGCATCGTCTGGCGGATGGATCGACGACTATGCGGGCCGCGGACAGCAGACGGAAAAACGCCTGTAACCGCCTGGATTTCGGGGCGAAAACCCGAAAGAAAACCGTCAAAGCGGGTTTCTCAACTGCAGCGGATTGAAAGGCTGGTGCCCGGGGCCGGAATTGAACCGGCACGTTCCTTTCGGAACTCGGGATTTTAAGTCCCGTGCGTCTGCCAATTTCGCCACCCGGGCTGGGACCTGGCAACAGCCGAATTCTACAGTACTGTCGAGTGTGACACCCTAACCTCTTGCGGCCGCCTCCGACAACGGAAGCCAGACCTGAAAGCGGGTGTCGCTGGGTTTCGAATTGACCTGAATGTTGCCTCCGTGCTTCTTTACAATGCGTTGCACGGTATCGAGGCCAAGCCCCGTCCCCTGGCCGACTCCCTTGGTGGTGAAAAAAGGTTCGAAGATGTGAGGGACTATCTCCGCTGGAATCCCCGGACCATTGTCGCCGATCTCGACCACCACACAGTTGTCATCGCGGTAGATTCGCACCCGCAACTCTCCCTGACCGCCCATGGCGTCGATGGCATTGTCGATGAGATTGGTCCACACCTGATTGAGTTCACTCCCGAACGAATTCACCAGAAATGGAACGCGCTGATAATCACGCTTCACTACGACTCCGCGTTTCAGTTTGTGATTCAAAATCGTAAGCGTGGTCTCCAGTCCCTTCACCACGTCGACGTTCTGGATAGGCGCCTGGTCCATGTAGGTGTATTCCTTGATGGCTCGCACCAGATCCGAAATTCGCGTGGTGGCGCTTTCCAGCTCATGCAACAAGTTGAGAATCTCGATCCAAGCCGCAATCCGTACCAAGGCAGCGCGCGCGGTGGGAGCGTCGAGGGTTGCGAACACATGCTCTAGAATTTCCGGCTTTACGTTCTTGTGCGCCAAATCGGCCGCCAACTGCCATAAGTCTTCTTGGCCATGGCTGCGCAGCAGAGAATCCAGCCGCTCTTCCAAATCGCTAATGGTCAGCGCGTCGGGCGGGGGATCGTTGGATGCCGCCACCGAATTTTCAATTTTGGCAATCTCGTCTTTTTGTTCAGAGGTTAAGTTGCGCCGGCCCAACTCCTGGCTGGCGTCGCGGATCTTTAGCAGAATCCCACGCAACTGGCTGGCAGCGCGAGTAGCCGCCGACGCCGGATTATTCAGTTCATGCGCCAGCCCGGCGGAAAGTTTTCCCAAGCCAGCCAACCGGTCCCGCTGCTGTTCCATGCGCGTGGTCTCCCGGATGCGGTCGGACATCAGGCCCACCAGGCGCTTGGTCAGTTCCGGCATTTTCTGCACTAGATCGGGAAACCGCGAGGCAGGAAATCGCAGCGCCCGGCTGTCGGTCTCCGCTCGCCCGCCCACGGTAAATTGCTTCATCCTTGAGAACGGCAGCACTCCGGTGACTGCTCCCGGCTCCAGGTTAAAGATGAAGGTTTCGCCCCCCATTTCGCCCCGCCCCTGGAGTTGTCCCTCTAGCAGCACAAACATCGCGTCGGCAGGATCTCCCTGGCGCAAGTACGTCTCTCCCGCCTTCAGATGGAGTTCTTGCGCTTGGCTGAGGAACCACGCGATCTGATCGTCCGGCAAGTCTGCGAACACCGGCACGCGCAGCAATTCTGATTTTTCCGCCATTTATACCTTGCTCAAATATTGATGAATGAACTGTACCGCAACCGATCCTTCGCCCACTCCCGAAGCCACCCGCTTGACCGAACCGTGCCGCACATCGCCCACCGCAAAAATCCCGGGAACGTTGGTCTCCAGCAGAAAGGGGTCTCGGTCCAGCGTCCACCCGCTCGGCCTCTGCCTGTCCTGCATCAGATCAGGCCCAGTCATTAGAAAACCGCGTTCGTCTCGCTTCACCAGGTCTCCCAACCAGTCGGTACGTGGCAACGCTCCAATAAAGATGAACATCGAGCTGGCGGGCACGCGCTCTACTTTATTCGTGTCAGAGCACAGCACGGACATCTCTTCCAAGTGGCTTTCGCCGTGGGCTTCCGCCACGCTGGCATGCGTCCAAAGCTGAATGTTGGGAGTCGCCTTGATCTGGTCAATCAGATATTGCGACATGGTGCTGGAGAGCGACTCCCCGCGCACGAGGATGACCACGCGCTCGGCGTAGCGGGCGAAGTTCATTGCTGCCTGACCCGCGGAGTTCGCGCCGCCCACCACATAGACGATCTCGTTCTTGCAAGCCAGCGCTTCCGTGGCTCCGCCGCCGTAATAAACGCCAGCGCCCTGCAACCGGTCAATCCCAGGCGCGTCCAGCTTCCGCCATTGCACGCCAGTCGCAATCATCAGCGCGTGGCAGGAAATCTCACTGCCGTCCGTCAGCTTGATGATGCGATACGGTCCCTCGGTTCGCGCTGCGATTGCTTCCTGAGGCGACAATATCTCCACTCCGAAACGCGTCGCTTGCACCACCGCGCGCCGTGCCAGATCACCGCCGCTCAGTCCCGTCGGGAATCCCAGATAGTTCTCAATCCGGGAACTCATCCCCGCCTGGCCGCCGGGAGCTTCCCGCTCGATCATCACCGTGTGCAGACCCTCGGACGCCCCATACACCGCAGCCGCCAGACCCGCCGGGCCTCCACCTACGATGGCAAGATCATAGAAGTCAGTTTGCGCGCGCGTGCGCAGTCCGACTTTTTGCGCAACCTCCGCTGGAACGCTCTTCAACAGCTTCGTCCCGTCAGGGAAGAGCACGACCGGAAGACTCGGCGCGTCCGGGCCCAATGCTTCCAACAGACGCTTGGTCTCGGGGTCGTTCACGGTCAACTCCACGTCGATCCACTGGTAGGGAACATGATTACGTGCCAGAAAATCCCGCAGCTCGTAGGATCGCGGCGACCAGCGCGTGCCCAGCACCCGTATGCCCTCAAACGTTGGACGATAGGAAGCCTGCCAGTCATCGAGCAGGTCATCCAGCTGCGGGTACAAATGGTCGGAGGGAGGGTCCCACGGCTTCATGAAAAAATAGTTGATGCTGGCCTGATTGATGGCGCCAATCGCAGCGTTAGTGTCAGCGTAGGCGGTGAGCAGGGCGCGCTTGGCGTCGGGGTAGATCTTGGTCGCCTCCTGCAGAAATCCGATTCCGTCCATGAGCGGCATACGCTGGTCCGCCAGCAGCAACGCTACGCTGTCGTTGCGCAGCTTCAGTTGCCGCAGCAACTCCAGCGCGCCTTCGGGAGAATCACTGCCGATGACGCGATAGTCGGCTCCATAGTGCGATCGCAAGTCGCGCTCGATCGCCCGCAACACGTCGGAATCGTCGTCCACACTTAACAGAATTGGTTTTGCCATGCCCCGTCTCGTTTTGCGATGGAGATGATTTTGGCCCGCTCGGCCGTCGGAGTAAAGCCGATTAGATAACAAGAACTGCCGGTTGGTTGCGGAATCCGCTGCTCGTCACCTAATCCGGCGCCTTGGCCCTGGCTCGTCCGGCTTCTTGGGGCTGTCGGCCCATGCTGCTGTCCCTCATTTCTAGCCCCAACCCGCGCCATGATTTTGCTGGCTTCCTCTCGCATTTTTCGGTGAAAGCGGATATGCTTATTCCACAACGAGTTCCCATGCTTCTTTGATTCTGACCACACCTCCAGGCAGGCGTGTAGGGGGCGCGCATGCGTGGTGTAAAGGCTTGTTATGTCCGGCGAAGTTGACGTAGTGCGAGTTTTCATTCTGGCCGAAAACCGGCTCTTACGGGAAGCTCTCGCCCGTATTCTGAACAAGAAAACTGACATACGCGTAGTGGGCGCATCCGCCTTCACCCCCGACATCGTGCAGCAAATTGCCGGTACCGCGGCCCATGTCCTGCTTTCTGATTCCACGACGGTGGCCCTTTCCGACCTGCGCCTGGTTCCGGAGGTTCGGGCTGCCATGCCCGACCTTAAGGTAGTCATGGTGGGCATGGAAGCCGAGCAGGGAACTTTTTTGAAAGCTGTACGCGACGGAATCGTGGGTTATGTATTGAAAGAAGCTTCCGCCATGGAAGTGGCCGCCTGTGTCCGCTCGGTAGCCAATGGTGAGGCGGTTTGCCCCCCCAGTTTGTGCATGGCTCTATTCGAGCAACTGGCCAACCCGGCACCTCAGCCCACCACCTTCGTCTTCAAGCATGGTCTTGGCCTCACCCGCCGCGAACAACAGTTAGTGCAAATGATCAGCCGCGGACTCACCAACAAGGAGATCGCGGCGCAGTTGAATCTTTCCGAGCAAACGGTGAAAAACCACGTCCACCGCATGCTGCGCAAGCTCGGCGCCAGCGATCGCCTTGGAGCAGTAGAGCGATGCCGCGTGCCCGGTGCGGTCGCTTGAACCAAGTTCCGAACCAGCCGGGCCGGTACTTTTTGGGTACCGGTGTGCCCTCAGAACAGACAGATAGCCATTAGTCAACGTAAACTTCTTGGTACTACACAGTTAGGTTCTCTAGACCGGATTTGAGCCTTACGTTTTCTAGGGTTCTGGGAGAGACTGCGCAGCACGGAGAATATCGTGCAAAAAGTCAAAGTGCTGGTTGCGAACCGGCCACGCTTGATGAAGGACCTGGTCCTGGCTACGGTTGGGGACCAACCCGATATCGAGATCGTGGGCGAGACCGAAGACGATGCCGAAATCACCGAATTGGTGGAACGCACGCGGCCCGACTATCTGATCATCGCGCTGGAGGAACCGGAGGCGCGTCCCGGCCTGCGCGGCTTTCTCTTGGGACGGTATCCCCAGATGAAGATTCTCGCGGTTGCGCCAGAACGTAACAGCGGCATTTTTTATTGGGCGTTTGTCGATATTCGTTCCATGCGAGTGGAGTCATCGGAACAAGGCATCCTGAGCGTGCTACGAAACAGGGCGGAACTGGTCAGCACGTGATGGAGTTGCTCGTGCCTGTGCTCGGCTGAGGAGGCGTTTCGCGACGGTCGTGCGCGACTTCGACAGTCCGGTTGGGTTTGGATAGAACGACGATCAAGCTGCCCACGATGGGTGCGGGTGCAAGTGTTGTTTAGAAGTTAATGGAAGTTAACGGGTTAACTCACATACGCCCTCAAAGTGAGAGGGCGGAGCTGTAGAGAATGGCCGGTCTGGTCAAACTGAACTGCGGTTGCCAATCGCAAGCGAGTGTGGCATCGGTTATCCATTTCCGGAGCCGGGCTGGTTCGGAAGAAATCGTCGCAGCCCCACCAGGCGTCTATCGAGGTTTTATGAAGAACTATCTCAACCGCGTCCATATTTCCGACGCCCTCTTGCCCATAATGCTGGTGTTGCTGACGATTGCGACATTTGGACGCCCACTGTTGGCCCAGAATCAGTCTGGGGAACTGCCGCCGTATTACGATCGGACGAAAGCTGTCCCCCAAGACAAGTCTCGCGCCCAACAGGAAGCGGATACATTGGTTTCACTGTCCGCAGACCAGATCATCTCTTTGCTGGGCGAAGAACCCGGATTGTTCCTGGAATGCAAGAGGGTGCTGGTGAGAACGGCCTACCAGCAGGGACGTGTAATCGATCCTGGGGATCTCACTGACGACGCTGTGTTCCGTCAGGTTCAAGAAGACGAGCACGTGCGGGTACTATTCACTCGAGAAATCGAAGATCGTTACTACGTCCGCGTTAAGCCCACCAGGGAAGAGTTGGATCGCCTGCGGAAAGAGGGAAAGATTCAGTTGCCCGACGCAACGACTGCCCAAGCCACGGCGAATGACTTGAAAGAAGCGAAGAACCAGGAGCAGGCGTATTGGCTGCGACACGAGCGCGACTTGGAGCCTTCCCTATCGCCCAGCGGCGTGCCGGCCCAAGGAAGCACGGCTGCGCCCAATTACGGAATTACTCCAGGATATGGCCAGGCGCCTGGGTATCCGCCGCAGACGGAGGTTCCGCAACCGCTCGGACCAGAACAGTATCCCTCCACCGATCCGCGTCGGGCTCTCTTGCTTGCACAAGGGCAATCTCCTGACAGCTTTGACTCGGGCTCGGATGACTCGACGGGGATGTCCAGAATCGGTGCTGATCAGCTGTCGCGACTTATGGACACTCGTGCCGGCGCTGGTTCGGGCTTTGGCGGCGGAGATTCCTCCGGCGATGCACTTTCGCCAATGGGCCGCGGCTTCGATATGGGTGGTGTCATGGGCGGCGGGATCGGAATGTCCGGTTTCGATGCGCTGTCGCTCGGATCGCTCACCGGTGGAGATTTCGGCCAGGACGCTTACCCGGGTAGTAATGGCCAGCTTTCGCAGCAGGCTCGTTTGGACACTCGTCAAAATGCGCTTTATCCGCCTTATTCGCGTCGCCGCTGGGACCTGCGTGACAAACAACCGGCCCTGCGTCACCGACCGAATCCTTATGCCGACGTCCCATCGCTCTATGATCTTTACGCCCAATATTCACGCCGCTCCCCGAAACTGGATCGGTTTGGCATGGAGATTTTTGAGCGTGGCACCGGCAATCTCGACCAGTTGCCCATGGATATGCCGGTTGGTCCCGACTATGTGCTGGGGCCGGGGGATGGTCTGAATATTAATCTGTTCGGATCAGTTTCCCAGCGTCTTCGGAAGGTCGTCGATCGCGAAGGCAAGGTGGTCCTGCCCGAAGTGGGTGGGGTCCAAGTCGCCGGGAGAACTTTAGGCGATGTACAGCAGATGGTTCAAGCGGCCTTACGCACGGAATATCGCGACGTCCAGGCCGACGTTTCACTTTCCCGTCTGCGTGCCATCCGCGTTTACGTTGTAGGCGATGTGCAAAGTCCAGGCGCCTACGAAGTGAGTTCCCTATCCACTCCATTGAATGCAGTTTTTGAAGCTGGGGGACCCACCTCTCGCGGAAGCCTGCGCATCCTCAATCACTATCGCGGCAAACAGCTGCTGGAGAAAGTTGACGTTTACGATCTGCTGCTGAGCGGAGTGAACTCCAACATGCAGAGACTCGAGGCCGGCGATACCATCCAAGTCCCACCGCTCGGTCCGGAAGTTACGGTCCAGGGTATGGTGCGCCGCCCTGCCATTTACGAGCTGAACGGGGAGCAGAGTTTGTCGGAAGTGCTGGAAGTCGCTGGAGGAGTGTTGCCCTCGGGAACATTGCGTCATGTCGACGTCGAGCGCGTGGAGGCTCATGAAAGCCGCTCCATGCTCCGGCTCGATATCCCAGAAAACAACAACCAGCAGGAAGCGACGAAGGCCCTCGACGACTTCAAAGTCCAGGATGGCGACAAAATCCAGATTTCGCCGATCCTTCCTTACGCCGAAAAAACCGTTTATCTCGACGGCTATGTCTTTCGGCCCGGCAAATTTGCTTACCGCGACGGCATGAAGGTGACCGATCTCATCAAGTCGTACAAGGACGTTCTTCCCGAACCTTATAAGCAGCATGCGGAGATCATCCGCCTGTCGGGTGCGGAAAACACGCCGCAGGTCATCGCTTTCAACCTCGAGGATGCTCTCGCCGGCAAAGATCAGGATCTGGTGCTCAAACCCTTTGACACCGTGCGTGTGTTCGGACGGTTTGATTTTGAAGACACTCCCATCGTGACGGTTACGGGTGAGGTTAGGGATCCCGGCGACCACGTCACCAACGGTGTCATCCACCTCCGAGATGCCATTTACATGGCGGGCAATACTACGGCGGACGCCCAGCTTGATAACGTCCAGGTTTTCCGCAAGACAGAACAGGGGGAATTGAAGGTCATTAGCGTCAACCTGACGAATGCGCTCGCGGGAGATGCAAAAGACGACATTCTGCTGGAGCCCAAAGATCGGGTGATTGTTCACAGAAATCTCACCAAGGTCGATCCACCGACGGTTACGATTGAAGGTGAGGTAGCTCGTACCGGCAAGTATCCGCTGGGAGATGATTTGACCGCGGCCGGCCTGGTTCGGTTTGCCGGAGGTTTCAAGCGCGGCGCGTACACGGAAGAGGCCGATCTCACCAGCTATATGGTCGAGAACGGGAGCAAGATCGTAAGCGACCACCGCACCGTGCAGATTGCGAGAGCTCTCGCCGGGGAGCCGGACACGGACGTCCGGTTGCACGATGGAGACGTTCTAACCATCCGGCAGTTGTCAGGATGGAATGACCTGGGTGCAACCATTACGGTGAACGGCGAAGTCCTGCATCCTGGAGCCTATGGCATCCAGGCGGGAGAGCGGCTCAGTTCCATCATCAAAAGAGCCGGTGGCTTTAGCCCTGATGCGTACCCGTACGGCGTCGTGTTTCAGCGAGCCCAAATCAGGGAACTGGAGGAAAAAAACCGGGCGGACCTGATCCAACGTATCAAGAGCGAAGAGTCGGCCGTTCGAGTGTTGCCGACTCAAGAGAATGAAGATACGGTAGCTAAACAGGCTGCTGTTTCGCAGTACCAGGCCACCCTCGAAAAACTCCAGAATGTGCCTCCGGCCGGACGGTTAGTGATCCACATTTCCAGCAACATTAAGAACTGGGCAAATACATCAGCTGACATTACAGTGCGTGCCGGCGACTCGATCTATATCCCGAAGAGGCCAGGCATCGTCATCGTGAATGGCGCGGTATATAACCCAACGGGGATTACCTACAAACCGGGCAAGAACGCCGGCTGGTATTTGAGCCAAGCGGGTGGCCCCACCGAGGAGGCCAACAAGAAGGCTGTGTTTGTGATTCGTGCGGATGGCTCCGTCGTTGGGGGCAAGGGTGGGATGTTCAGTGGTGGTGTGGAGAGTGCCGAACTGCGACCGGGAGACATGGTGGTGGTGCCAGAGAGAATCTATGCTATCAGTCGTAGATGGCAAAACACGGTGCAGGCGGCGCAAGTCTTGACATCCGTTGCAATCGCGGTTGGAGCTGCGAGGACCTTCTAAAGACTGGATCGCGAGTTGAGTTTTCTTGCTTGGAGGTCAGTGTGTTTCCCGGGGTTATTAGCGGTTGCAATAGCGGTTATGGCGCAAGCGCAAGCCCCCGCTACCTCGTCCCTACCTTCTTCCGCAAGTCAGGACAGGCCCGTGGCGGGAAGTCAGTCCGCAGCGCCGACCAATGACTCACCAGATCGTTATGCGCTGCAACCCGGGGAGGACCCGGAAAATCGCTTGGTCTCGCCGTTTCTTAAGCATCTCGCTGGGGACCAGAAAGAGTTCTGGACCGCGCCCACACGTCTTAAGGTGAAAGACCTCAAGTGGATAGTGCCTGCCGCCGGAGTAACGGCCGCTTTCATCGCTAGCGATAGTTGGTGGGCGAAACAGGTAAATCCCAGCCACATGCAAACCAGCCTTCACATCTCAGACTACAGCGTGTACTCCATGATCGGTCTGGGTGGAGCATCATTCCTATTCGGCCACGTGACTCATAAGGATCACTTGGCGGAAACGGGCCTACTCAGTGGCGAGGCTGCCATTGACAGTACGGCGGTCGCGTACTTGTTCAAGGGGATTACTGAGCGACAACGTCCTCTCGATGGAAACGGACATGGGGATTTCTTCCAGGGCGGTGCGTCGTTTCCCTCGGAACACGCGGCGATTGCCTGGTCCATCGCCAGTGTCTGGGCCCACGAGTACCCGGGCTGGTTCAGTCAAATGGCGGCGTATGGCTTGGCATCTACTGTAACCATCACGCGCGTCACCGCCCAGCAACATTTCCCCTCGGACGTAATCGTAGGCAGCGCCCTCGGATGGTATTTCGGCCGCCAAGTGTATCGCGCTCACCATGATCCTGAAGTCGGGGGTTCAGGTTGGGGAAATATAATTGATCAAAATGCGGGTGAGCACCCGCGCAACCCGGAAAACATGGCATCGCCCTACGTTCCGATCGACAGTTGGGTGTATCCGTTGTTCGACCACCTCATTGGTTTGGGCTACATCACCAGCGCACACACCAACTTGCGCCCCTGGACTCGCATGGAATGTGCCCGTCTGCTGGAAGAGGCGCAAGCAAAGGTGTCAGGCGAAGACGTTCCCAATAATGACGCAGGGCCAGCCACCTATTCTGCGCTGGCCAGCGAGTTCCACGAAGAAATCGAACGCCTTGATGGTGCCCCGAATCTGGGGGCCACTGTGGAGTCTCTGTACACAAGAACCACCGGAATTTCTGGTACTCCGTTAACTGACGGATACCATTTTGGACAGACAATCATCAATGACTACGGACGCCCGTATGGGGAAGGCTTTAACAACGTATCTGGAGTGACGGCGAGAGCTGTCGCGGGCCCCTTCGCCTTCTTTGTCCGAGCGGAATACCAGCATGCGCCCTCTGTACCGTCAGAACCTGCGCAGGCACTTCAGGCGGCAGCCGTGGTCGATGAGGTCCCAGTTCTGGCCCCTAATCCCGTCCCACAGATCAACCGAGTTCGTTTGTTGGATGCTACCGCGACATTCCAGATTGGCAATACCGAATTCTGTTTCGGGCAGCAGAGTCTCTGGCTCGGGCCGACTGCTGCAGGCCCCATGCTATTCAGCGACAATGCAGAGCCTATTCCGATGGTCCGCATCGCAAGCGTTTCGCCTTACAATATACCTCTGCTCTCCCGTGTGCTTGGTCCGGTGCGAACAGAATTTTTCTTGGGAAGACTTTCTGGACAGGATTGGGAAAGTTTTGCCAGGCTGATCGGCCCCGGCCTGCCATCTCAGCCCTGGCTCCACGGCACCAAGGTAAGTTTCAATCCGACTGCGAACTTTGAGTTTGGCATGGATTTCACTGCCCAGTTTGGGGGAACCGGAAATCCATTTACCTGGCATAACTTTATTACGACGTTTTACCAACACAAGGCGCTTACTAGTCCCGCTAAACGCCTTTCTGCCTTTGATTTTAGCTACCGCATTCCGGGATTGCGCAACTGGTTGACGTTCTACACTGATTCTATGGTCGTTGACGAGTATTCCCCTCTGGGTTCCACTTACCCCTCGATCAACCCGGGGATCTATATCCCACAAGTGCCAAAAATTCCTAAGCTGCAAGTGCGCCTGGAAGGGATGACCACCGACCTGAATATTCCTTCGAGCTTTCCTCCTGGGACCGTCTACTTTGATTCTAGCTATCGCTCCGGCTATACCAACAACGGAAACTTGATAGGAGACTGGATTGGACGTGCGGGCCGCGGCGAACAGGCGTGGGTGACGTACTCATTCTCACCACGCAATCAAGTTCAGTTCGGATACCGGCACAATAATGTGGATCCCGCTTTCCTGAAGGGTGGCCATCTCCAGGATGTCAGTGTTCGCGGGGATATGATCTTGGGACGAAGCTTGGGACTTTCGGCGTATATTCAATATGAAACTTGGAACTTCCAGCTTTTGTCTCCGATCGGCCAAAACAACGTGACTGCGTCTTTGGAATTGACGTTTTGGCCGCATTGGGAGTGGAAGGAAAAGTGATCCATCAGTCACATTCGGCGGTGCTGCCAGGAACGCAATCCACCTGAATGGCCCTTACACAAACTCAATTTGAAGCCAGTGCGGATCGCGAAACCACCCGCGGAGTCGTGCGTCTAGTCTCGCGGATGATTGAACAGAAGCGAATGATTGGCCGGGTGGTTACAGTGGCTTTCGCTCTTATTGCGATTACCGCCGTCCTGATTCCCGGCGACTACGAATCCACTGCACGGCTTATGCCCCCAGAGAAGCCGAAGGGAGAAGGGATTGCCGCCATGCTCGCGACCTCGGGTGGAGAGGGTGGAGCAGCCAACCCTGCGATGGGTAGCTTCTTGGCTGATTCACTTGGGCTTAAGGGTTCGGGCGCACTCTATGTCGGGGTCCTGAAAAGCACCACTGTTCAAGATACGCTGGTTGACCAATTCGACCTTCGTAAAGTCTATCGGAAGCGTTATCGCAAAGATGCAGACAAGAGGCTGGCAGAGAACACAGACATCTCCGAGGATCGAAAGAGTGGGATCATCAGCATTACCGTCACTGACCATTCCCCCCAGCGCGCGCAACAACTCGCCGCAGCTTATGTAACCACGCTCAATCAGCTCTCTGCTCAACTGAACACCTCCGAGGCGCACCGCGAGAGGTTATTCCTCGAGGAACGACTCGTGGCTGTAAGACAGGACCTCGCAGCTGCTGATAAAGATCTGAGCGAGTATTCCAGCAAGAATCTCACCTTGGATGTTAAAGAGCAGGGCAAGGCGATGGTGACGGGCGCTGCTACCTTGGAGGGCGAACTCATTGCCACCGAGTCCCAACTGAGCGGGCTGGAGCAGATCTACACACCCAACAATGTCCGGGTACGATCTTTGCAGGCGCGGGTTGATTTGCTGAGGAAGAAACTCTCCGAACTGCGGGGAAATGGCGTAGCTTTGCCGAGTACACCTGGCAATCAGAACAACGATACCGGAATCTCTCTGTCCCAGTTGCCCGTTCTCGGAGTTACATACTACGACCTGTATCGCCGGGCCAAGATACAAGAAACGGTATTTGAGGTGTTGACCAAGCAATATGAGCTTGCCAAGGTAGAAGAAGCCAAGGAACTGCCGGTTATTAAACTGCTAGACGATCCTCAACTGCCAGAACAGAGCTCTGGTCCGCCGAGAGTGCGAATCATTCTAATCGGGACACTGCTTGCCTTTTGTGCAGTGGTAGGGTGGATTTGGTTTGAAGATCGATGGGAACGTCTGGATTTGGACGACCCACGAAAGGCGACGATTCTCGAATTGAGTGCGCTTGCGTCGGTTGCGCTGCGGCCCGGTTTCGAGCGCTTCCGGCCTGTGCTCCAGAGATTGGCACGGCGGACAGGGTCGAACGGTGAACGCGCGGAATGAGCGAGCGGATGGCGTCATGCTCGGCACACCTTGAGGAGGAGGGGCAAACTCATCGGCTTAGCCAGTTGGCTCTGCTGTGTGGCTTTGTCGGGACTTTCTGGTTAGCTTACTTCATGGCCAGCACTCCTGTCGCGATTGTGTCCTGCCTGGTTCTGAGTGTCTCGGCTCTGCTGGTCAAGCGCTCTTGCTACATTTTCAATATTAGGCGAGGTACCATCACAGCCTTCTGGTACATCACCTATCTTGCGATGATATTTTTCCCCGCCTTCGGGGTCTACTCTGACCAGGAAGGCCCGTATCGCGCCAGATACCTCTTTGCGGTCGAGAGTGTTCTCATCACGGTCCCCTTGGGTTGGTGGCTGGCGAACCTTTGGTCTGGGTTTCGCCGGCGGGAAATCGACCAGTTCTTTGAAGCATCTTTGGAAGAGATCGTCACCGGTCGGTTGCTATTACGGCGTTGGCGGGTTTGCTTGGTCATATGTCTCGCGCTCACCGGGGCCTATCTGGCTGAGGTGAAAGCGGTCCCGCTGTTTTATCTAATTCGTAACCCCGGAGAGGCCTTCCAGGCGGCAATCCTCCGCGAGGAGTCATTCAAGCTGCTCGATTCCCCGTTGCTTTACTTCTACCAGTTGATAAGAGCCGTCTTGTTCCCGGTCCTCATCCTAATTGCGTTGGGTTACTACCTCCGCTTTCGCCAGAGACTGTGGCTCGTGATGCTGATCGTAGCCTCGATTTCTGGGTTATTCTTTGCCTCACTGACGCTTGCCAAGGCTCCCGTAGCCCTGATTTTTCTGCTGATCGGCGTATTTCTCTATCTCTATCGACGCGGTTCGTTGAGCCGGAAGACTGTTGCGATCGTTCTGGTTTTGGTGTTTGCGTTCCCCCTCTTTATTGTCACCTTTGCCTTCAGCAGCGGGTCTGGAGAAATCGTGACTCCCCTGGCGGCGATGGCCGCAATAGGGAGTCGGCTTTTTTCCATTCCCTCTGAAGCCGTGTACTATTATTTCGAGTATTTTCCCGACCAAGTGAATTACTTGCACGGGCGCTCAATAGATAAACTCGCCAGAATCATGGGGAAGCCGCCATTTGATACTGCCAATGCGATCGGACTCTATGCCTTTAACGCGGGCGTCGAAAGCATTACCGAAAACGCGGCCTTCATTGGCGATCTCAATGCGGATTTTGGGATGTGGGGGGTCGTGTTGGGGGGGGTGTTGGCGGGCGTTGTCATGCAGGCGGTTCAGATACTCATTCTCCGCCGAAGGAAAACCGTCGTCACGCTGGCTTGTTTTTCATTCTTGATCATCGCGTTCTGGTTCTTGCAATCCACCTCGCTGCCTGTGGTCCTGGCTTCGAACGGTGTCATTCTGACTCTTGTGCTGGGGTGGTACTTTGACAGAGAGCCGCTGAGCGGGGTGGCCATAACAAACGGGTCGGCTGCGTGAAGCACGATTTCCAGCGTCGTTTGCCGGAAAGAGAGCATTCCGAAAGGTTGATTAATTGAGCACACTCACATCAGTGCCGATAAAAGTTGCGAAGAGAGTGGGCGTTGCCAGACCTCTGGCAAAGGTTGTGCACCTAACGTCAGTGCATTCGGCGTTTGATGTTCGGATTTTTCACAAAGAGTGTCGAACCCTGGCTGATGCCGGATACGACGTTACGTTAGTGGCGCCGCATGATAAGGCGGAGTTTGTTGATGGTGTTCGGATTGAACCCGTATCCAAGGGTACAAGTCGCCGATCACGCATGACCAGTACGGCCTGGAAGGTTTACCGCAAGGCCCTGGCAAGCGGAGCCGAGATATGTCACCTTCATGACCCTGAACTATTGCCAGTGGGAGTCTTGCTCAAGCTTGCCGGTCGACGGGTCATTTACGACGCGCACGAAGACCTCTCTGAGGATATCTTAATAAAAAATTGGATTCCCCGCCGTATTCGCGGGCTGGTCTCGGCGTCAAGTGGGGCCGTTGAGCAACTGGCGACGTATGCATTCGATTGTGTGGTCTCTGCGACACCCGCGATTGCTAAGAACTTTCATCCGAAGAAGACCGTGATAGTCCAGAATTTCCCCGTCGTTGACGAGCTCTCGCTTGGCGACGAAGCTCCATACACACAACGAGAGCCTCTGGTCGCATATGTAGGTTCGATTACTGAGGTCAGGGGTGTGCAGCAAATGGTGGCGGCAATGCATGACCTGCCGGCAAGGCTCGCACCCCGCCTGCTGCTTGTGGGCGGTATTCAAAATCCTTCGCTGGATTACCGATTGAGGAATTCGCAAGGCTGGGAACGGGTCGATTATCTGGGCTTCCAGGAGCGTGCTAGTGTTGCCACGCTTTTGGGCCGGGCGCGGGTTGGATTAGTGGTGTTACATCCGGTGCCCAGCTACCTGCCTTCCTATCCCACTAAACTTTTCGAATACATGTCCGTAGGCATCCCCGTGATTGCCTCGAACTTCCCCACCTGGAAAGACGTTGTTGAGAGGGTAGGATGTGGCCTGGTGGTGGACCCCCTGAATGTACGCGAGATTGCCAATGCAATCACATGGCTTTTCGATAACCCCGACGAGGCAGAGGCCATGGGGAAACGAGGGCAGGAAGCCGTTCGCTCCACCTACAATTGGAGTATCCAGGCGAAAAGCCTATTGGAGCTGTATTCGAGGATTCTTCGGAAGGAACCGCGGGTGTCTCTCACGAGTGTTACCAGATTGTCCTAAACGCCAAACAATCAGCTCACTACGCTGTTGGATTGACCCATTATGCACACTACTACTACTGTCGCCATGCCAAAAAGCCATTCTGTCAAACCCTTCTCTTTCCTCGATCTGAAAGCTCAATACCGGAGCATCAAGCCGGAGGTCGATGCCGCCATCCAGCGCGTCATGGATTCGCAGTGTTTTATTTTGGATCCGGAAGTCGAAAGTCTGGAGAAGGAAATTGCCGCGTATTCGCAGACCCACCTCCGAATCCGGGCTCTGAACGTGAAATCATAAAATGTGTGGAATTTTTGGTGCCGTCGATGTGGGAGGATTTTTCTCTCCCAGGGATTACGACAGATTCGTAGGACTCACGGATCTGGTGTCTTACCGTGGGCCGGACGCGTCAGGTTACAAGAGTCTGCGAGTGAAATCATCCTCCGGGGTGAGTGCCGAGAAGTGGGATGTTTTCCTCGGGCATCGTCGCCTTGCGATCATTGATCTGTCAGACGCCGGCCGCCAGCCGATGACCGACGGCGAGGGACGATGGCTAATCTTCAACGGCGAGATTTTCAATTTTGTCGAGCTGCGGAGCGAGCTGGAGCAACTCGGCGATACCTTTCGAACCCACACCGATAGTGAAGTAATTCTTCGCATTTACGCCCGCTACGGCTTGGATGGGTTTGCCAAGCTCAACGGTATGTGGGCTTTTGCTCTGGTGGACGTACCCAAATGCCAGGTAGTTCTCAGCCGGGACCGCTTTTCTATCAAGCCGTTGTACTATACGCGGCAAGGAACGCAGGTCTACTTCAGCAGCGAGATCAAGCAACTGTTGCCCTTGTTGCCAGCGAAGCAGCTGAACCGCGATGCCATGTTGGCTTTTCTATCGCAGCTTTTGCTTGACCACACCAACGACACCTTCTTTCGTGGTGTCAGCAAGGTTCCGCCCAAGACCTCTCTAGTGATTTCGCTGGCAAGTGGTGAAGTCACACGGCACCAGTACTGGGATTATCAATCCGAACCTATTGATGACTTTGACCAGGCTGCCGAAAGGTTCAGAGACCTGCTCGAAGACAGTGTACGCATACGGCTGCGCAGCGACGTGAAGGTCGGCTGTCTTTTGAGCGGCGGTCTTGACTCTTCTACGGTGGCATTGGTCTGCCACGGACTAGGTGCAGATAATGTGGAAACATTCTCCGTGATCTCGGAGGATGAGCGCTATAGCGAGGAGCGGTTCATCGACCTTATCTCGGCGAAGACGGGGGTCATGAGCCACAAGCTCTTGTTCCAGTCTCCCGATGTGCTTTCGACACTGGATCGGGTACTCGGTCACAGTGATGAACCGGTGGCAGGCTTTAGCGTGGTGGCCCAATACGGTCTCTTCCAACTCGTGCGGCAACAAAGCGATGTTACGGTGTTGCTCAGCGGCCAGGGTGGGGACGAAATTCTTATGGGTTACTTGAAGTTCTTCTTCCTCTACGTCCGGGGCTTGATGCGGCAAGGCAAGATGGTCAAGGCAGCGAATGAACTGTTGGCCAGCCTATTTCGCGGCACCGTCCTGCACCAGTTTCGACTCTCGGAAGCCAGGCGCTACCTGCCATGGTTGAACTCTGAACCCTACGGAGGGGCATTGTCGCGGGACTCCGGGTATGTTCAGGCCCCAATTTGGCATAGCGGGGATCTTCGAGAGCGTCAGAGCGAAGATCTCGACCGGTATTCGGTGCCGGCCCTCACCCACTACGAAGACCGCAATTCGATGTCGCACTCCCTGGAAGTGAGACATCCGTTTCTAGACCACCGGCTGGTCAACTACGCCCTCGCTTTGCCGGTGGACTACAAAATACGGAAGGGCTGGACAAAATACATTTTGCGGAAGAGTTTCCCAGACCTGCCGCCGCCCATTGCATGGCGCAAGGATAAGCAGGGCTTTACGACGGCAGAAGCAAAGTGGATTCGCGAGGACTTACAACCGGTGGTTCGACGAATGTTTAAGAACAGCCAACTGCAGCAACTGGGGATCCTTGACGAACGCAAGTTTCTAAACTACTACGAGGGGTTCCTCAGGGGGAACTCGGCTTTCTTTTTGGACATCTGCCGGATGCTCATCGCCGAGATTTGGGCACGGAAGGTGTTCAGCGCAAAGGATGCGATACCTTTGTCGCAGGTGGCAAATCCGGCGGGTGCGATGGCCCAGTTGGTTAGAACCTGAGCGGAGACATCAGTGCGGCGGGCGTCGTTTGGGAGCAAGGTCCAGTTTCAGGGAGCATGCCTAGCAATCGTGGAAGGATCCTTTTTGGAGCAGCGCAAGAAATGAACGCTGGATTGGTAGTGCCTTTTCACAAGATCGATGTGGGGGAAGAAGAGGCCCAAGCTGTGGCTGATGCCGTCCGCTCCGGATGGCTCACCATGGGTCCCAAGACCATCGAGTTCGAGCAGAAGTTTGCTAACTATGTCGGCGCCCGCCACGCGGTTGCGGTTTCTTCTTGTACGGCCGGGCTGCATCTCGCTTTGGAAGCCGTGGGGATCCAGCCGGGCGATGAGGTGATCGTTCCAACCACGACCTTCACTGCCACGGCGGAAGTCGTCACCTATCTTGGCGCGGTACCGATTTTGACGGACATCAATCCGGCAACTCTCAATCTGGACCCTGAAGACGCCCGACGCCGGATAACGTCCCGCACCAAAGCCATAGTTCCAGTGCACTACGGCGGCCAACCGTGCGACATGGAGGAAGTCCATGCGATCGCGCAGCGCCACCACTTGCACGTCATCGAGGATGCGGCGCACGCCCTTCCGGCGAGCTATCGTGGTACGCGAGTCGGCGCCATCAGTGAAACCACTGCATTCAGCTTCTACGCGACTAAAACCCTTACCACGGGCGAGGGTGGGATGGTGGTAACGAACAATGAGGCGCATGCGAACCGGATGCGTCTTATGCGTCTGCACGGCATTGGTCGCGACGCATGGAAACGTTACACCGCTGAGGGTTCGTGGTATTACGAGGTATTGGAAGCCGGATACAAATACAATATGACCGACGTCCAGGCTGCGATGGGACTAGTGCAATTGGGAAGGGCAGACCGGATGTCGGCAGCCCGGCGTAGTATCGCGCTCAAGTACAACCAGGCCTTCGCTCCAGTTGAGCAGCTCGAGATTCCCACGATGATGAGTGATCGGGAGTCCTCATGGCATTTGTATCCGCTACGAATCCGGCCGGAACTATTGAGAATTACCCGCGATGAGTTCATCACCGCTCTGAAGGAGGCAGGGGTTGGGACGAGCGTCCATTTTATTCCTTTGCACCTGCATCCCTACTACGCAAGGAAGTTTGGGTACCGGCCAGGGGATCTGCCGCGCGCGGCATTGGAATACAGCCGCTATCTGTCGTTACCGATTTTCCCGACCATGAGCGACTCGGAAATCCAATATGTAATTGGAAAGGTGCAGGAGATTGTCCGTTCATCCACCCGATCTGGTGTGCTCGCAGAAGCCACGACAGATTGAAAGCCCGGCCGGTTCGGCAAACATCAGCTTTTACGCCCGCCGAGGCAAGCGCATTCTGGACGTCATTTTTTCTGCCCTGGCCTTAATCTTGGTCCTCCCCTTCCTCGTTCTAATCGCCGTGGCAGTCAAGCTCTCCTCCCCAGGCCCCGTGCTGTTCCGTCAAGAACGTGTTGGTAAAGGCGGAGTGGGATTCGAGATTCTAAAATTCCGTTCCATGCGTGCGAACGCAGAGGCCAAAGGTTCGCAAATCACTGGTGCGGGGGACAAACGTGTAACCCGCTTGGGGGCCGTGTTGAGACGAACCAAGCTGGACGAGCTCCCCCAGTTTTGGAATGTGTTGAGGGGAGACATGAGCTTGGTTGGCCCGCGCCCAGAGGTACCCAAGTATGTTGCGATGTACGCCCCTGAAGAACGCGCCGTCCTGTCGATTCGCCCAGGCATTACGGATCCAGCGTCAATTTTGCATCGTCACGAGGAAAAGCTGCTCGGGCAGCAGCTTGATCCAGAGCAGTTCTACGTGAAACATTTGATGCCGCGAAAATTGGCGATGAACCTGATGTATCTCTCTAACATGTCGTTTGCTGGCGACGTTCGTTTGATTTGCTGTACAGTAGTTGCGACTATCCGACTTGCATGCTGATGACGATTCGTTTCAACCTGGTCGTGGTTGATTTGCAACCATGAGCTTCGCCTGTGGCGGACCAAGAGAACCCGGTAGTGTTTAGCTTTTCAGCACCAGAGTCACCGTGATGTTGCGAATACCGGTCCGGATGCTACAATTTTAGTTCTTAGAACAACTTTGTGGCTGGTCCCGGGTTTGTTGCGCTTGAACCGGGGGAAACCCTTTGGCCGATGTGGATGGGCCGAGCAGGTGGTAAGCGTTTGAGGCTATTCAAAACCAAGATAAGCTCACGATGGTAGAGAGAAAAATTTCGCGGCTTCCCAAAGGGATATTTTTCCTGGAACACCGGATCCCTTTTATATTGGGCGTTAATGTTTCGCTGATCGTCTGTTCCTTCCTCATGGCATGGGCTTTGCGGCTTGAATTTCACCTGCCGCCGCGCCCGATTCTGGTGCTTACTCTTCCGGTGTTGGTCGTAATGCGTCTCGCATCCATGTCCCGCTTTAATCTGCTTCACGGATGGTGGCACTACGCGGGATTGAACGAGGCTATCGATATTGCCAAGTCCGTTTTGGTCGGGTCGCTGGGTTTCTTCGTCGCAGTTCGCTACATCTTGCTTTTGAATCAGGTTCCACTGTCGGTCTTTCTGGCGGAAGCCATCATTACGGCGGGCCTGCTGGCGTCCGTGCGAGTGTTTTCGCGGATCGTCGCGGAAGCGGTTTATGTGGACGCAATTGGCTGCAAGCAGGTCGGCATCATAGGAGCAGGGTTTGCCGCCCAAATGATAATTCGGGAGCTGAAGCGTCCCGGCAGCGATCATGTTGTGGTTGCCTGTTTCGACGATGATCTTTCGAAGGTCGGCATTCGGCTTAACGGGGTGCGGGTGGCGGGAACAGTCGGTCAGTTGCCGGAGCTGGGTCCTCGATTGGGTATCGACGAAATCCTGATTGCTGTGCCCTCGGCTAGCGGCGCGCAGATGCGTAGGTTTGTTAAGACCTGTGAGCAGGCCGGAGTGCCATTCAAAACCCTTCCCTCCTTACGCGACCTAATCAGTGGCCGGGCTCAGATTAGCCAGGTTCGCGAAGTGGACGTCGAGGATCTCCTTGGGCGGGAACCCGTGAACCTAGATCTGGAAGCCGTCCGTAAGTACATTTCCGGCAAGGTTGTGATGGTTACCGGTGCCGCTGGCTCCATTGGCTCGGAGCTTTCCCGGCAGATCCTCGACTATGGTCCTTCCAAACTGGTGTGTGTCGATCAGAACGAGACAGGTACTTTTTATCTTGAGCGGGAGTTGTCGCTTCGGGCAGGCTCGCAGATCGTCTGCTCGGTAGCGCACGTTGGTGATTCCCAGCGAATGCGAAAATTGTGCTCCGTTCACGATGTGAAGGTGATCTTCCACGCAGCGGCGTACAAGCACGTCCCCGTAATGGAAGACAATATTCAGGAAGCCGTCAATAACAACGTGTTTTCACTACTCAGCCTACTGTCGGTGGCCGAGGAGGTGGGCTGCGAAACCTTCCTGATGATCTCATCCGACAAAGCGGTGAATCCCACGAGCGTTATGGGTTGTACCAAGAGAATTGGCGAATTGATCCTTTCGGCGTGGCCGGGAAGGGGCATGCGATGCATTTCCGTGCGTTTCGGGAACGTGCTGGGATCGAGCGGAAGTGTGATTCGTGTCTTCAGAGAACAACTCAAGGAGAATCAGCCGCTTACTATTACCCATCCTGAGATTCAGCGCTTTTTCATGACCATTCCGGAGGCTGTAGCGCTGGTCTTGCAGGCTTTCGCTCTTGGTGAGCACGGTGACATCGTGGTTCTCGATATGGGGGAACCGATCAAGATCCTGGACTTGGCCCACACTTTAGTGCGGCTCTCTGGACGATCCAGTGATGATGTCGAGATCCGATTTACGGGTTTGCGCCACGGCGAAAAGTTGGTCGAGGAGCTGTTTTATTCTTCAGAGAGCGTCCAGAATACCAGCTGCGAAAAGATCAAGAGAACCGCAACTCCGGCGATTAGCTGGCCGGACCTTCGGCGGCAGCTGGACGCGCTGAAGTTTTCGCTCTACGTTGATGGTGCGGACCCTATACTCCGAATTCTCAAACAGTTGGTCCCCGAAAGTCGTTTTGACTGCGACAAGTCCGAGAGAGATACGTTGCCGGTGATGGTGAGATATACCAGCGCACATTGAGCTATCAAGGTCTGCTCGGTGACGCATCAACTCAAGAAGTTTCTTCGGTTTCTTCCGCGCAAGTCTCGACGGTGTCCCGGCATAGTTTGGGAGGGCAATCATCAAGCAAGCTGGGTGAGTTCCTGGGAAAGCTGGACGGCGGCCGGGAGGTTGGCATAGCTCAGTAATCCAAAGGCAGAATCCAGGCAGTCATGAGGCGCGTGAGTATCCGAATTCCGTGGTCGCTATGGAGCAGCGTTTGAGTGTTCGTTTGGTGGATTCGAGCCTAATGAGGTATGGTTCCCTTCTGTTTGTCTTCTCCGTTTTATGGGTGGGCGTCGGTTGCTCCGGTACGTCAATCGATCCACCAGCTGTGAATTGTTCATCTGCTTCTCCTACCAGTCTGACGACCTACGATCAGTATTCGTCAAGTTTTCTTGACCAAATTACGAGCAACCCCGCCAGCAACGGCGGAAGCGAGGTTGTGTGGAATACTCGCTACTACTTGGAATCCCTCCTCACCGCGTACGAAGCGACCAAGAACGTGAAGTATTTGCAGGCGTTCGAACACACTGGAGCCGTAGTAATGGGCCTGGTGCAAACCCAGAGCTTTCTCGATGTGCCGGATCCCAGCGCACCAGGCCAGACCGCCACGGGGCCCTACATTTCGCGGACCGGTTGGCCCACGTACGGAGCAACCCTGGGGGCATCAGTTTCTATTCCAACCGCAACTGGCCAAGTCGCGCTTTATGCACAGAGCTTGTATCCCGCATATGCTCCGGGCGTATATAACCTGGCCATCACTCAGCAACCCGGTGGGACGTTGCAAATCTCTTGGGTGGCATACACCGGCCAAATCCTTCAGTCCTACACCGCAGGGTCAATTGCCGATTTGTATACTATCGCCTCTCAACCCGTCATTTATAACGCGGGTCCTCAATCCTTTGGTCGCATCAAAGCCACGGGCTTGGGCCTCCCGGTTCCAGGAACTTATGCCCTGAATAAGCCGCTGACCACCATTTGGCATTCATCGCAGACGGGTGGCATCCTTCTTCCTTTCGTGCGTTTTCTTCTGATCGCAAATGGCATTCCCCACCTGGTGGATCCCGCACTGGTCTCGGCCTGGCGGGCGCAGGTACTGGGGATTGCTTCTGAATACGTGGATGAATTCACGCCTGATGGAAAAGGGGGGTACGTCCTCCGGGACCCTTTCTGGACGCCCAGCCTCTGGGCCGGGTTCGCAGTGGAGTCCGACTACGTGTGGGCGGAAAGCAGCTTTCGCATTCTGCTCTACGAATTAACCAATGACCCCCAACAGTTGGCATTGGCGAAAGGCCTGCTGCAACATCAATTGACTAAAAATGCGCCCATCAGTTCGCAGGGATGGCTGGTGCTTAGCGATGATCCAGACTTCCAGTCATGGTCGAGCAAGAGCGACGGGCCCATCGGGAGCATTTGGGACTCATTCTCCGATCCGCTGGTCCCGGAATATGCCACCGACGGAGGGTTCTTCGTTGAAACGCTTCACTTGGCTGACACCTATGGGCTTTATTCCGCCTTGGGAATCTCGGCGTCGCTGGTAACCGCCCAAACTAACACCTACTCCCAGTACCTTTTACTCCCGGGATTTGCGCCCGGCAGCCAGGTACGTTCTCTGTATCCCACTGAGCAGTCAACCCTGGGTGACCCGGCGGTTCGCTCGCCGGATCCCTTTGCGGGCTCCGGATATCTCGAGCCGGAGACCTCTTCTCCCACGAATTGGATTACAAACTGGCAGTGGATGCAGTTGAACGGTACGACCCCCCAGGGTTACCCGATCGGCTATTTCCTGCGTGCTTGGGCACGTTCGGAGGTTGCAAAATCCAGCGCCTGTCAGGTGTCGTCGGCACAATAACTTGGAAAGTGCCACTCACAGCCAGGCCAGCTTTAATTTCGTGCTAAGATTCGAACGTTCCGGACAAATAAACTGCTGACATCAGGGGCGATTTTGACTCATGGGGGTGCGCTGTGCGCCGCACAATCTTGTAGGTTAACAAGAGTATGATCGTACCAATGAGCAGTAAAGAAAGATTCCGGGAATTTTTTGTAAGCATGCCCCTGCCTTTCTCGAAATGGCTGTACGCGCTCGCCAGAAGCAGCGTATTCCCGGATGACAGGCAGCCCTATTTTGAGATGGCTTTTCAGAGGGTTCGAGACCTGCAGCTGCGCGGAGACTACCTCGAGTTTGGAGTATACAGAGGAAGTTCTTTCACCCTGGCCGCAAGGTCGGCGGCAAAATGTGGCTTGAACACGATGCGATATTTTGCCTTTGACTCCTTTGACGGACTTCCCGAAGCTGAGGGTAAAGTGTTTGCTCATGGTGAGTTCGCCTGTTCGGAGCAGAATTTCACGCGCATGATCACCAAGGCCGGCGTTCCCATTGACAAGGTGGTGAAGGTGAAAGGCTTTTACGATGAGTCGCTCACCAACGACATTAAGCGGAAGTACAAATTGGACAGGGCAGCGGTTGTCCACATCGATTGCGACCTCTACTCTTCGACAAAGGACGTCCTTGCCTTCATTGAGGGCATCGTTCAGACCGGAACCATTATCATTTTTGATGACTGGTCCGTCTTTCGGAATGAACAGCATCCAGAGGATTTCGGAGAACCCAAGGCATTTAACGAGTGGTCGTTCCGGAATGCCTTCGAAGATTTTTATGAGTTTCGTTCCACCAAGGCGTTTATTATGACCGCCCAGAAAGTGAATTGACCATGATGACTCCCTTCCGCATGAATGCGTTCAATCGCGTGCTTTCATCGCTACTGTGTCTGGCGGCTTTCGCGCGGGTGTCGGCGGCGCAAAAACCGAGCGCGCCAATCGTGAGCCCAACTGCCGTACCGACCGAGGCTGAGATGTACAAAGAGGTCCGGAGCGTTGTCGACCCTCTGCTGGATGAGCCGGTACCGACCGACTCACGCGCCTACAACGTGGGAGAGATGGCTATTATCCCGCTACATACCGCGTTTCACCATCCCGACGATGACTGGCAAAAGCATTTCGCCGCCCACTTTCAACGTCTGATGCAATCCACGTCTGTGGTCTCCGGTTTTAATGATCTTTCGCGGACGCAATACCTCTATTTCGCTAGTCAGTTTCTGGTTGTCGCCCACGATAGTGGCCATGCGAATCTGATTCCACCCGGATTGCCAGATTACGTATTTTCAGAGGTCCGTGCGATTTGGCTGGACAAGCCGGCATGGGTGTACGCACATGCCCCGCTTCACGGCATGAAGGAGAGCATCAACTATAAGCTGAGTCTGCGGAATCCAGCCAAGAGCTATTATCGTGGAATCTTGGATTGGGACCTTTTTACTTTCGCAATCGCAGCTGATCTGCGCACCTATGGCGGAACGCCTGAACAGCAAAAGGCCTGGAAGCCAGTGCTGGATGACGTACTCGCGGTTGCCGAGCGCGTCTATAGAGACGAAGTGCAGTGGACGCCTTCGGGCGGATGGATCTTGCAGCCTGGGATGTGGAGGGATCACCCGGATTTCCAGTACTCCGGCAATCTGCACAAGGGGCATGGTCTCCAACCGGCTCCGGTGACTGACATTTCTTGGGACACTTCGCACTTCTTGCGTGGTCCACTCTGGATTACGAGCATGGTGCAGGCTTACTCGGGAGGCCCGCAGCATGATTATTATGAGAAGCTTCGGCGGGGGTTGGCCACACAGTTCTTTACGAAAGTTCTGGTTCCGCCGTCACCTGACTCTCCGTGCTACCGTCTGACAAATTATATAGACGGGAGAAACGGCCTTTTCCGCTGGGGGTACGGCAGCCTAGGCGCTGATAACGGTTACGGTCCGTACGAAGCCTCCGGCACATTGTTGTTGGGCACCTGGCGATTCGTGGAGACGGAGGAAAGCAAAGAGCTATACCACAAATTGTTCGTTACGTTTCCGTGGCCGAGCCAGTGCGTTGAGCTATATCTCGGACCCACCGAAAAAGGGCGTCCGCATACGCCGAGCGAACTGGATCCCCACTCATCCGCAATGCGCCTGTACCATGTACTGGTGTATCTGGCGGCCGATCTCTGACACGAACGCGGAAGACTTTCGATTGCTTGAGGGGGCGCGTTGGTTCGCCCCCATTTTTATTGGGCGAAGTTCCTCATTTCCTCTTCCTTCCCTAGGGCGACGCCGTAGTTCCGCATGGCGGTCAATCCGGTGACGCCACGGTCCCGCACTGCCTCCTGCGCCTGCTTCTTGCGGTCAGATGCCGTGATAATCTATAAAGAGTGGTTATTCCCAATCGCGGACTGTTCCGGCGAGGATGGTCGACTGCGACGTTGCGTCCAGCCAAAGCGCCGTCGCGTAATTCTGATGCCATCAGAAATCTTACAGGAGTTTAGTATCCAGGCAACCGTGCAGGAGCAGTCGTGAGCCAGCTTGTACATTCGGTTGAGGAGTCCTTGCCAACGCCAGATTCGCAAGTAGCGGCGCTCGACGGGAACGCAAATGAGGATTTGGCCCGGCTCGCACGCATGCTCCAGGTGGTGCATGCCGCGCTCGCTTTCGCTGAAGGCCATGGCTTTGATACCTACGATATCAGTGACGTAAAGGGCACAAAGATTGTCCTTTGGACCTATGCTAAGGGTACACTCCTTGCGCGCCTCATGCGGTTGGCCATTTTCGGCGGACTTTACGTGGCCCCAGTTCGGTTCCGGAAATTACTCGGGGTTAAAGTCAGTCGCTATCCGCACGCTTCTGCGATGCTTGCGTCCGCTTACATCGAACTCTCCCAATTGACCTCCGAGGAACTCTGGGCGCTGCGAGCCAGGAGTTTGCTGGAATGGCTGACACGGAATAGGGCTGAATCTAGCGTCGGTGAGTGTTGGGGTGCTTCGTTCCCCTGGTATTCCTATGGAGGAGCTACTCCCACAACCGTAGGGAACGCACACGGTACCGTCTGGGTGGCCAACGCTTTTTTCTCTCACCACCAGGCAACGCGAAACCACTGGTCTCTGGAACACGCCATTCGGGCCTGCGATTTTCTCCTCTATGGCCTCAACTCGAGCGAACGCCCTTCCGGCAGCCTGGCGATCAGTTATACCGTGCTGGATCGATCGCAATGCATCAATGTCAACGCCGATTCTGCAAGCATCTTGATTCGTTTGGGCAACGCGATTGCGCGCCAGGAATATTGTGATGCTGCCAGGAAAATGGTCCGGTTTGTAATCGAAACCCAGAATCCAGATGGCAGCTGGTACTACGACGAGCCCGTACCTGGCGTGCCCCGGTTGCCGTTCATCGACGGGTTTCATACGGGAATGGTTTTGAGCGCACTGACTCAGATCGTTCCAGAATTGCAGGACATGGGGTTGCAGAAAGAGTGCAAGTCTGTCTTGGACAAAGGTCTGACTTTTTATCTTAAGAATCTATTTACTGCGGATGGGAGACCCTTCTACGCGCTGAAGAAAATCTACCCCATTGACCCCTACGCTTGTGGCCAGGGGATTGTCACCTTGATAGACGTGTGCCAGTGTCATGCCGTCGATCCCCACTTGCGGCGAGAATCCGAAGCTCTGCTGCACAATCTGGCGGACCAGACTCTTCGGCTGATGCTGGACTCCGATGGCAGCTTCTTCACCGCACGTTACCGCTTCAGGATTTTCCGGCTGAAATCTCTGCGCTGGGCGCAGGCCGTGCTGGCCCTTGCCTTCACGCGCTATAGCCGCTTCTTGCTTTCACGCCTAAAGGCAGGGGCCGAGGGAGTTGAATCTGTTTCGGCGGAGACCCGGTCGGGTGCCTGACGATATCCCCAGCCTTTCCAGAGTTCTTTACGGGAGAATCCGTGAAAGCAAGTTTGGCCGGCACGTCATCATTCTAACCGGCGGAACGGTCATCGGCCGTGCGTTAACTGTCCTCGCATCTCCGCTGCTGTCCCGGATTTATCAGCCCGCCGATTTTGGGGTACTCTCGGTTTTCTTTTCACTCGTCACCGCACTCGCGACTGTGGGCTGTTTCAACTATGAAGCCGCCATACCCCTGCCCAAGGACGACGAAACCGGCCTGAATCTCATGGGAGTTTCGTTCGTCCTGTTGTTCCTGAATGTGTTGATTTGCAGCGGAGTGGTGATTTTCTTCGGCGGATCGGTTGCGCAATGGCTCCGCACTCCCCAATTACAATCCTACCTGTGGCTCTTGCCTATAAGTCTGCTGGGGGCGGGAACGTTCTTTGTCCTCAATTCGTGGTCGGTTCGGTTGCAAGCGTTTCGGGCTCTGGCTAAGAGAAGGATCATTCAGTCGGCCGCCCAGGTGATAACCCAGTTGGGAATTCCCCTCCTCGTCCGCGGCCCCTTCGGCTTGTTACTCGGGGATTCCGTAGGCCGTGCCAGCGGATCGCTGGCGCTGGCCTTGGATGCCAAGAAATTTGCGGAGGAGCGGAAGCTGCGTTTTTCTGCAAACAAGATTGTTCAAGCGGCCATTCGTTACAAGAAGTTTCCCGTGTTCGGCACTGCCTCGGTGTTGGTGCATGTGAGCTTTTCCGTGCTTCCCGCATTGCTCTTGACCAGGTTCTTTGGTCTGCAGGAGGCGGGTTGGTACGGCCTGGTGAATCAGATTCTGGGGGTGGGAGTGGGATTGGTTGGTCTGGGGGTCGCCCAGGTCTATCTCAGCAATGCCGCCCAACTCGCGCACTCTTCTCCAGTCCAACTGCGCTCCTTGTTCTTGCGAACCAGCCGCGCGGCTTTCCTGATGGGAGTCATTCCCTTCGGCCTTTTGATGCTGGTGGGGCCTGTCTTGTTCGGATTCGTGTTTGGTGCAAGATGGACCGAAGCGGGGCGATACGCTCAGTTGCTGGCGATGCCTTTCTTAATCATGCTTACCGTAGGCCCGGTCTTTCCCACGCTCACCGTGTTGGAGCGGCAGGACTGGCAGTTGGTTGTCGATACCGTTGGTGTCCTGATTATGGTCTTCGGGATGTTCTATGCGCACCACTTCGGGCTGTCAGGGCGTTGGGCAGTAGCAGCCTACGGCGTTTCCGTGCTGGTGACCTATCTTTCCCTCTTCGGACTAGCCTTGATGTCGATCCACCGACACGCCCGGAAAGTAGTCCAGACCAACTGAGATGGCCTTGGCCCCGCAGAACAGTCTTGAGAGTAGGTACACTGCCCGGTGATGCACGTCACCGAGTCCGCGACGCTACTGGATAGAATCAATAAGTAGTCGCACGATTCACGACCTTGCGGGTATCGCCGGTTCTTTTGGCCCACTTGGCAACTTCGTACTCCGACCTGGGTTAGAGCAGTCAACGGGATCCGCTGGGGTTTCAAGGAGATTGTGTATGCAGCTTGCATCGCTCTCTGGCCGGTTCTTCCGCCTCTTCGCCATCGCCGCTTGTCTTCTTGTAGCAGGTACTTTCCTCGCTGGCTCTGAGGCCGTGGCCCAGGCTCCCCAACCACACTATCTGGCGTACGCCACCTTCTCTGAACCAGACCCGACCCAGGGTTACCAAGCTGTACCAATCGCCGCGAATGGCGCAGGTCAGGTGTGTGCTTTCAACGGGCGAGCCTTGCTGGAGATCAATCCCGACGGAACCCTAACTTATTTCAAAGCTGTAAACAGCATTCCGACCTTCCAGACCGGGCATTCCGCAATATTTCTGGGGATGGCGATTGACAGCGCCAACAACTGCTATGTGACTGGGGCGGGCACAATCGTGCCCACTTCAGGGGCCTATCAAAGCAGGAAGTCGTCGGGAATGTATCTCGTTAAACTTGATCCGCAAGCGAAAGTGGTGTGGGCCACGTATCTCGGGGGCAGCGGCAATGACATTCCGGGTGGCGTAGCGCTCGACCCCAGTGGAAACATCTGGGTCGCGGGTTCGACGACTTCGAACGATCTTCCGGTCACTGGTAATGCGATTCAGTCTTCGTTTCAGGGAGGCAGCAATGATGCGTTCATTACTGAACTCAACGCCACTGGGACGAGCTTGCTCTACGGCACCTATCTCGGAGGGAACGGCACGGATGGGAACCCGATGGTTTCCGGTACAGCCGGAGTCGCTCTCGCGATCGACGGCGCCGGTGACGTGGTGGTGGCTGGCACAACTACATCGAGCAATTTCCCGCTTCGTAATCCGTTGGAAACCGTCGGTTCAGCCTATGTGACTAAGTTGAGCAATGCCGGGGAACTGCTGTACTCGACTCTTTTCGGCTTAACGAGCGGGGCACGGGCGGTGAGTGTTGCCGTCGATCCCGCGGGAGATGCCTCCATCACGGGGCAAGCGGACTGTGGTTTGCCACTGGTAAATCCCATACCCAACCAGGATATCGGTGCCTTCGTCGCCAAGCTAAGCGCTGACGGCTCCGCACTCGTCTATTCGACATACTACGGGGCGGGCGGAGGTGGGAATTGTGGAGGTGAAAATGTAAGCGGCGTGATTCCCTTCGCGATTCAAGTTGACCCCCAAGGAAATACGACTATCTCCGGCACGGGCGGTGACATAGAGCTGGTGGATCCTATCCAGGAGTACGGCTTCTTCCTCGCGAGTCTGGACCCCAACGGCAATCTTGTCTTTTCAAGCCCCTTCGGTTCGAGTATTTCCGACGGGGGGCAAATGGCGCTGGCCGTGGACTCGAGTGGAAGCGTCTACCTCGGTACGCAGGGAAGTCTTTATTATGACGCGCCGCCTTTGCTGCGTGCCGCCTACGGCACGGAAGGCCAGGCTTTTTATGGTTTCGAGGGCTACATAGCCAAAATTGCTGTCGGAAGCGGAGCCTCTTTCAGCATGCCCTCGGTAGTGCAGTTCGGGGGCGAGGATGTCGGCGTTGAAAAAGGATCGCTGGGCGTGCCTCTATTTAACACAGGAACCACTATTATCGCCATTAATAGTATTACGGCCACCGGGGATTTCGCAGTATTTCAGAATCAATGCCCGACCATGTTTAATTCGGCCGCCTATTGTACGGTCTTTGTCGCCTTCACGCCGACCGCTGGCGGCGTGCGTAACGGGACGCTCGTAATCAATGACAACTCGCCGGGCAACCCGCATATCGTTCAATTGACGGGTACGGGGCTTGCGCCGAACGTCTCGGTGAGTCCGACCTCGCTGACTTTTCCCTCTCAAGGTCTGAACACCACCAGTCCTGAGCAGACCGCCACAGTGACTGACACTGGCACGTCTGGCCTGAGCATCAGTCAAATTGCCATCAGCGGAACCAATGCGAGCGATTTCGCGGAAACCAATAACTGCGGGCTCGGCCTCGATGCAGGTAAAAGCTGCGGCGTCTTTGTGACTTTCACTCCCACGGCGTTGGGAACACGAAACGGCACGCTGAGCATCACAGACGTGGCGGGCGTTCAAACGGTAACTTTGACGGGCAGGGGTTCGACGAGTCTAGGTCTGGGAATTCCATCCGGCGGTTCAAACTCAGCCACGGTTTCGGCCGGGGGGACCGCGAAGTACACGCTGTCGATTGGCGGCGACGGAATCAGCGGAACCGCGACCTTAACTTGCACAGGCGTGCCGACGGGCGCGACGTGCACGGTTCCCGGCAGCGAGAACGTGAGCGCAACGACGGCGTCGACTTTCACCGCCAGCGTTACGACAACGGCGCCAACCAGCGCGGCATTTAGGAATAAGAGTTCGTCGCTGGGCTGGATGTGGGCGACAGCTCTGATTGGCGTGTTTCTCATTCCCGTCGGCGACCGGTCGCGGCGAGTCGGGAAGAGGACGCGGGCGATGTTGCCTTTGCTACTGCTCATGTTCATTGCTTCGTGCGGAGGAGGGAACGGTGGGGGCGGGGGATCAGGCTCGGGCGGAACGCCGGCGGGCACATACAACCTGACGGTCACGGCAACGATGGGCAGTACGAATCAAACGCAGACTTTGAAACTGACCGTGAACTGAGGAGGTATCGATGAAACGTGACCGCACTGGCCACTTGTCATCTCTGAGAAGTGTCAGTTTCTGTTTTTGTCTCCTGGGGATGCTTCTGGATGCCTTGCCAGCCTTCGCTCAAGCTCCCCAGAACCGCTATCTCGAGTATTCCACCTATGTCGGGGGCGACGCCCTCGTGCTGGCCGCGAATGCCGCTGGCTTGGTGTGCGTGGCATCCGCAGAGAGCGGGTTGACGGAGATCAATGCGGACGGATCCCTGGGGTATTTCAAATATTACGACCAAATGCCGACTTTCCAGGGGTTCGGCCCTACTGTCGAAGCAGTTGCGATCGACGGTTCGGGCAACTGCTATCTCGCTGGAAGTAGTGGGATTGTGCCTACGCCCGGTGCCTACCAGAGCGTCCCCAAGAGCATGTTTGTGGCTGAGTTTGATTCCCAGGGGAACGTGGTATTTGCCACCTACCTCGGCGGCAGCGGGCCAGATTCTGCCGGGGGAATCGCGCTCGATGCCAGCGGAAACGTGTGGGTCGCTGGGACCACGGCGTCGAACGACCTTCCTGTCGTCAATCCGATCCAGTCAACGTTTCAGGGCGGCCAGAACGACGCATTTATCTCTGAGCTGAAGGGCGATGGCACGCAGCTTTTGTTTGAGACCTACTTGGGCGGAGCCGGCAACGAGGGCGCAGTCGGAATTGCAATTGACGGAAGCAGCAACGTCACGGTGGCCGGAACCACCACATCGACTAACTTCCCCACGCGCAACCCACTGCAACCCACACTCGGCGCCGCCAATGACGGCTTCATTACCAGGATCAGCAGCACAGGGCAATTGTTGTATTCGACGTATTTTGGCCAGACCAGCGACGCGGATATCTACGATGTAACCGTGGATCCTGCCGGGGACATGTTTGTCGCCGGGATTGCGACCGGTCCCGGTTTTCCGCTGGTGAATCCGCTCGCTGGCCAACAGCCGCCCGCCTTCGTATCCAAGTTAAACTCTTCCGGCTCGGCGGTGGTGTTCTCTACCTACTTTGGCCTCGTCGACGGTGTAGCCCAACCGACCGGCAACTCACTGCAAGTGGACTCCCAGGGTAATGTTTATTTCGGCGGAACAGTGATGCCGGGGGCCGGCAGCATCCCGCTACTGAACCCTACCCAGGGGACTCCGACTTCATATTACCTGGCCGCGCTGGATCCGAACGGGAACCTAGTCTATTCAAGTTTCTATGGTTCGGCTGCGTTGATGGACCAGCCGACCGCGTTGTCGCTCGGCATGGACTCTGGCGGGAACCTTTATGCCGGCGGCCTTACCGCGTTTCAAATCGAGGTCCCTCTACTCGTTCCGCTCCCGCTCGAAGGCACGTACGATCCGTTTGCTGGTTGTAGCAATTGTCAACCAGTTCCTCAGCCGTTCGTAGGGAACGTGGCCTTGGGAAGTCGCGCTTCATTTAGCATGCCGACGTCGCTAGCGCCCTTCGGACTGACAACCGTTGGTACCCCGAATCCGATTTCCCCAGCTATTACGGTTTACAACACCGGCACCACCAACATCGACATCAGCGGCATTGCGACGACTGGAGATTATTCCCAAACCAACAACTGCCCCGCCACGCTGGTGCCTGCAACCGACTGTGCTGTCACTGTGACCTTCACTCCCACTTCCGCAGGCACGCGCCCCGGCTCAGTGGTGATCTCCGATGACTCACCGGGCAATCCCCACACCATTCAGTTGTCTGGTACGGCCCAAGCTCCCATGGTGGTTCTCTACCCCACATCGCTGACCTTTGACCCACGGGCGTTGAACACCACCAGCAAATATCAGGTTGTCAATCTGTCAATCTCATGCTGCGTTAACTTAACTATTGGCCAGATTTCGACTAGCGGTGACTTCACGGAAAATAACCCTTGTGGAGTTAGTCTTCCGCCGGAGTATAACTGCAGCATCTACGTCTATTTCACACCGACTGCGCTCGGCACGCGCACGGGAACGCTCACCATTACGGACAATCTTGGCATTCAAACCGTGCCTCTGACGGGCACGGGTACGCTCACCTTGGGCCTAGGGATAGCCCCAGGTTCGGGCAGCTCAAGTTCAGTCACGGTTAAGGCGGGCAATGACACTAGCTACGACATGCAAATCGGTGGGGGCGGCTTAAGTGGGACCGCGACGTTCACTTGCACCGGCGCACCGACGGGAGCGAGTTGCATAGTTCCCAGCAGCGAAAGTGTAAGCGCCACGACCTACACCTACTTCAAGGTAGCTGTCGAGACGAGCGCTCCCGCGGGCGCTGCATTGCGCCAGAAGAGTCCGTCATTTGTCTGGGCTTGGGCGATGGCTCTGATCGGAGTTGTGTTTCTGCCTGCCGACGGTCGGCTTTGGCGTTTCGGAGGGAAGGTGTGGGCGATGCTGCCCTTGCTGTTGATCGTCTTCATCGCATCGTGCGGTGGAGGCGGCGGTGGCAACGGCGGCGGTGGCTCCGGTTCGGGAGGAACTCCGGCGGGAACATATACTCTGACCGTTACGGCAAGCACAGGAAGCGCGAGCCAGTCGCAGAAGCTGACCCTGATCGTCGTGCAGTGAGGTCTCGATGAAGTCGGCTCATTTCGTTTGCATTTACCTGATACTCGCCAGCACGCTCGTGTTGGCGCAGAACCCTATCCCGTTCGTCAATCAACCACTGGTGCCTGATGCGGTCGCGCCGGGCGGAGGAAGCTTCACTCTGACCGTCAACGGCACGGGCTTTGTGTCTGGTGCAACTGTCAACTGGAACGGGGCTGGGCTGGTTACGACCTTTGTCAGCGGTTCACAGTTGACGGCGACGGTTCCTTCCGGCGACACAGCTGTGGGAAGCACGGCCTCGGTCACGGTGGTGAATCCCGCGCCGGGAGGTGGCACGTCCAACGTCCAGTATCTCAGCGTTACCAATGCAACCGCCCCGCCCGCCTTCGCCCCAGCTGTGGCCTACGGCTCGGGTGGGTACGGCGCCGTGGCCGTGGCCTCGGCAGACGTGAACGGGGATGGCAAGCTCGACCTGCTGGTGGCGAACGAGTGCGCCACCAGTTGTGCCTCGGGAGTGGCCGGCTCGGTGAGCGTGCTGTTGGGCAACGGCGACGGAACTTTCCAGCCAGCGGTGGCCTACGCGTCGGGCGGCTATCAGACCAGTGCGGTGGTGGTAGCTGACGTCAACGGAGACGGCAAGCCCGACCTGCTGGTGGCGAACGAGTGCTCGGACAGCGCCTGCCGTGACTACGGCACCATCGGCGTGCTGCTGGGGAACGGTGATGGAACTTTCCGAACAGCAATGACCTTTGAAGCCGGCGGCGGCTACGCACTCTCGCTGGCAGTTGCTGACGTGAATGGGGACGGCAAGCCCGATGTGGTGGCAGCGTCAGGCGAAAACGCTGCCGTGCTACTGGGCAACGGCGACGGAACCTTCCAGACCGCGGTGAACTACTACGCCGACGGCGAACTGCCACGTCAATCGCGGTAGCGGATCTGAACGGGGATGGCAAGCTCGACCTGGTTGTGGTGATGCAGTGCGACGGCAGCAGCTGTTTGGGGCCCGGCCCAATCAGCGTGCTGTTGGGCAACGGCGACGGAACCTTCCACCTTGCGACCGCCTTCAGCTCGGGCTATTTTGTGACGGTCGCGGACGTAAACGGAGACGGCAAGCCCGACTTGCTTTTGGCTGACATCGTGGACAACTCGGCGAACGTCCTGTTAGGCAATGGTGATGGGACGTTTCAGGGCGTGGTGGAATATCCTCCGGGCGGTCTTGTCTCCTATTCGATCGCCGTGGCGGATGTCAACGGAGATGGCAAGCCCGACCTGGTGGTGGCGAACGAATGTGGGGTCCCGTGTGGCACAAGCGGCATAACAGGCGTGCTGTTGGGAAACGGGGACGGAGCCTTCCAAAAAGCGGTTAGCTTCGGATCCGGCGGCGTGTTCGCGCATTCGGTGGCCGTGGCAGACGTGAACGGGGATGGCAAGCTCGACCTGCTGGTGGCGAACTGCGGCAACACGCCCGGCGATTGTCAGGGAAAGTCTATCGGCACGATCGGCGTGCTCATAAATAACGGGAAACCCGGAACCGCAACCTCGCTCGCAAGTTCGCAGAATCCCTCCGACTTCGGGCAGGCCGTGACGTTGACGGCCGCGGTGACGGCCCCGGGTGGGGGCACGCCGACGGGCACGGTGAGTTTCCTTGACGGAACCACGAAGATAGGAGACTCCAACCTCAACGGTAGCGCCGTGGCGACCTTGACGACCTCCACGCTGGCGGAGGGCACACATAGCATTACGGCGACTTACAACGGAGATGCAAATTTCGGGATCAGCACCTCGCCCGTGCTGGATCAGGTGGTGGAAGGAGCCACGGTGACACTCTCCCCCGCCAGCCTGAACTTCGGCGCTCAGACCGCTGGCATCACCAGCGCCCCACAAGTTGTGATGCTCACAAATACCGGGGCTGTGCCACTCATTCTTACATCCATCAACATTAGCGGAACCAACGTTGACGACTTTGCCCAGACCAACAACTGCCCCAGTTCGATTGCGCCAAACGGTAGTTGCAACATCAGTGTGACGTTCACTCCGACTGCGGGAGGCAATCGTAACGCGGCAGTGAGCATTGCAGACAACGCCCCGGGCAGTCCGCAAGACGTGCCCTTGACCGGCATCGTTCCCGATTTCTCGGTAACTGCGAACTCCCCAACGTCCCAGACGGTGACACCGGGGCAAGCCGCGAATTTTGTTGTGACCGTCGCTCCCATCAATGGCTTTGCTGAAACTGTGTCGCTCAGTTGCAGCGGTGCCCCGGCGCAGTCGACGTGTGCCGTCACCCCCAGTTCGGTCATTTTGAACGGATCCAGCACCGTAGCCGTGAACGTTGCAGTCGTGACCGCTGGAGTGTCGACGGCCCTGAAGCATCCTCCGCAGTTACCGACCGGCATGCGATGGGCGCTGGGGTTGGCGCTGTCGCCGGTGGCGGGACTGGTGGTGCTGGGCGGGCTTGGTTCCATGCGCCGCCATCGTCACTTGTTACGCCCATTGGCCCTGCTCGCTATATTCTTGGCTTCCCTAGCGTGGCCTGCGTGCGGAGGTGGCGCGAACAGCAGCGGTGGGGGTACAGCAGTCGGTTCTTACAACCTCACGGTCACGGGCGCTTACACTTCCGGCTCGGTTACGATGAGCCACGCCACCAAGCTCACCCTGATCGTGCAATGAGGCGCAAAACCGCGGGCACGCTGTAATATAGATATGCGGCGATGCCGTCAACGAATTTGTACCCTTGAAAATGGCTTTTACCACCAAAGTTTCGATTGTCATCGCCTGCTGGAACGAAGCAGCCTTCATTGGAGGATGCCTCGAGTCCATTCTGGCCAACGACTATCCCCGGGATTTGCTGGAAGTTCTGGTGGCCGACGGCAGGAGCGAAGACGGTACCCGGGCAATCGTTGCGAGCTATTCCAAGCGCTTCCCGTTCATTCAGCTGGTGGATAATCCCGGACGGATCGCGTCGTGTGCTTTTAACGTCGGCATCCAACAAGCCTCGGGAGATCTGATTCTTATCATGGGCGCACACAACTCCTATGCCGCGGATTACATCTCCCGCTGCGTGCGCACCTCGAATGCATCGGGCGCGGATAACGTCGGTGGCGTCATTCGCGTAATCCCTCGCAAGCCGGGCCTCCTGGGTAATGCGCTCGCATTTGCCCTGGGACACCCGTTCGGTGTGGGAAATGCACACTTTCGCTTCGAGAGCGGCGGACGGCGCTCGACCGATACGGTTTTTGGAGGCTGCTATCGTCGTGAAGTTTTCGAGAAGGTCGGGCTATTCAATGAGCAGTTGGTTTTCAATCAGGATATTGAGTTCAATCTGCGGTTGGGCCGGGCGGGAGGGAAAATCCTGCTCGATCCCGAGATCGTCAGCGACTATCAGGCACGCTCAGATCTCAAGTCGTATTGGAAACATAACCTCCGCAACGGCTCCTGGGTGGTCTTCTCATCGCTTTATTGCGACGGCATTCCATTTTCGTGGAGGCACCTGATTCCGCTGGTGTTCGTTACGGCCCTGGCCGGCTCCGCTGCGCTGAGTTTCATTCTGCCCCATTTCTGGTGGGTATTTCTGGGCATCTCTGGCAGCTACCTAGTCGCTAGTCTCATCGCTTCTGCCACGATTGCAATCCGTAAACGCGACTTCCGCTACTTCGTGCTCATGCCCTTGGCCTTCGCTTCGTTGCACGTTGCTTACGGCCTCGGCTCTCTGACCGCGCTGGTTCGCACCTTGGGGAAGCGGGATTTGCGAGGGCGAGCCTATCGCCGTATATTCAGTCATGCCGTTCCCGCAGATGGCGCATGGGGCGGACCGAAACCCAAGCAGCAAAGCGCTCCCTGAAGAAAGACTTCCGAAAGCATCCTGGATGGCAGGCAAAGCACTTAACACGTTGCAGGAAACGGAACCCGGCTGGACCGTGGCTGGGGAACAGCCGAAGGAACCCTCGACCGGGGACTACCGCTTTTTCTTCTGGAAGGGAAGAGTCGCACTCTACGCGATCCTGAAGGCCCTGGGAATTGGTCCGGGAGACTATGTTCTGGTTCCCGGCTACACCTGCGTCGTGGTTCCCGGTGCGATCTGCTTCCTTGGGGCCAAGCCGCTGTACGCAGATATTGACCCCAGCACCTACAATATCTCACTCAACCAGATCGAGGCAGCCCTGCGCCCCGACGGTCCGCGGATCAAAGCTGTGATCGTGCAGCACACCTATGGTTTGCCGACAGACACCGCACCTATCGTTAAGTGGGCCCGGCAAAGGGGGATCGCTGTGGTGGAGGATTGCTGCCACTCGCTGGGCAGCCGCTACCTTGGTGAAGCGGGGGATTGGCAGGATGTAGGTAGTCTAGGGGACGCTGCTTTCTTTAGTTCGCAGTGGTCTAAGCCCGTGACCACAGGGCTCGGAGGCTGGGCAGTCACTGGGTCCCCGGCCCTGGCAGACAAGGTACGATTGATTCACGCCAATGAATGCATTTCGCCGTCATGGGCGGAGAGCATGGTGCTGGCCGCTCAAGTTGCCGGACGTTCCTTGGTTTCCTCGCCGAGTTCATTCTGGCTGGCGCAAACCACGTATCGCTTTCTGGGTCGCGCCGGTCTCGCCATCGGTTCCTCTGCCGAGGCGGAACTCCGCGGGGAAATGCCGCCGGAATATGCCAAGCGTATGTCGTCCTTTCAGCTTCGGCTGCTCAGTCGCAAGCTGGCGAGTTTTGCTGGCGGCATTCCCCACCGCCGACGCCTAAGGACGGTTTACGATCGCGCTTTGGCCAGTGCCGGACTCTGTGCTTTAGAAGTGCCGCAACCAGTGGACCCGGTTCTACTGCGATATCCGGTACGGGTAAGAAACAAGCGAGAGGTTCTCGACGCGGCTCGCTGCAGCAGGATTGAACTCGGGGACTGGTTCGATCACCCCCTCCATCCCAAAGAATCTGACGCCCGTGCATTCGGCTACGGGGAAGGAATGTGTCCCAACGCGGAGGAGGCGGCCAGCCAGGTCATCAACCTGCCCGTCCACGATCGCGTGAGCGAAGAAGCTGCCCAAAAGATGGTCGCCTTCCTGAAAGATGTTGCGCGGCCCGTAGAGTGAACGCGTACCTTTGCGATCGAAGAGATCAAGCGGTGGCAAGCTAACAGGTGCGGTTATACCTAAGGATTTCTAACATAGTTTCCGCTTTCGCTGACAGTTGCACTCGCAAGCCCTGTCCTCACCAGCGGCGGTGTGTTATCTCCGCCAACGAAACTGTTCGTGATGACCACAGTATTTGCGGTTACCGCAGTTGCCGGAATATCGAAACAAACCGGCCCGCATTCGAGATAGCCTTCACTCCACCAAAATCCAATGGTATTGTTAATCTGAACTGGAATATTTGTAGGCCGCGCCTCAGCGCTGCAGAAAACGCAGTGAAATGATTCCACAAGATGACCTCCGCCGCCTATGACCCATTCATTCACACCGTTCCAGACTGCTCGGCAATGAGTTCCAACGAAGTGCGCTTCCACATCTAGAATATCAAAGCCAATCGGAGCCGAGGCTCGAACGAAAACATTGTTGCAAATGGGGTCAATCACCGTTCCAGTGTTCCCGTATCGAATTGCGGCAACACGAGCTTGGGTATTCGGGGTATCGATGACGACGTCATCCAGTGTCACGTTGCCCGCAGCCTTGTCCACGTCGATAAAGACCTCTGGCGAGGTTCCCACTGCATCAAGGCAGAACCCTGCAAGCTTTGAGCCATGGAGGTGATACGAAGAAATGACGAATGGTATATGGTCACCCCCCTGCCAGACCAATGTGGTCAAACAGTGGGGTTCAATGTAAGTTGAACTGCTAATACCGGGATTGTCGTAGGAAGCTCCTGCACCCTGAATGCTGAACGTAGCCGAGGGGGCAACTTGTACCGAAAAGGCGAACGTCCCCACTGGAATCGTTATGTTGCATTGCGGTGTAACCGGTTGGTTACAGGCGGAGAAGGCGGCATCCATCGATTGCTGTCCAGACGCAGACACCGATGGGCCGCATGCGGCGACCGGTATCAGTAACAGAATCAAGGCGACGTATTTCAGCAGCGGACGATGTCCACAAATGTCCCTGTCAACCACCTTTACGCTGGAAGCATGAACCAAGGTCGCCTCTTTCTTACCGGCTTCGGGTCACTGGCCGCATAATAATGGGGAAGCGTGTTCTAGTTGCGAAATCTGCTACACCATCGCCGATTTCCATCAGGTTGTCAAGGCAACCCAGTAATAATGCAGAGGGTTCCGATCTGGGTTGTGTCCAGTGTCAATCCCATCTGGCGGGGGGCATCAGTACCAACGCAGGTGTGGGTTCCTGGAGAACGAAAGCGGTTATATTGTTACAATATGCCCTTTCCCCTGGGTCTCCAAACGGAGCTATTGCCTTACGGCGACCGGCAGACCCGGATCGCATTCTCAAAGAGTGGAGAATCTGTTTGAATGAATAGTCCGTTCCGAGATGGCGATTCTGGAGTCCCCGCCGTGAATGACGGCCGTTCCTTTACAGTCCGCTTTTCGCGGGATGATCTTATGTTGTTCAGCGCCGCTTCGCACGATCGGAATCCTTGTCACATTTCACCCGAGTATGCGCGCAGGACCCCCTACGGGCAGCTATTGGTCTATGGGATATTGGGTGCTCTTGCAGGCCTCGCCAGGGTCGAGCCGCCTCCGCACTGCACACTCTCGAAGGTCAGTGTGGACTTTCGACACCCGATGTTTCTGGACATCGACTACAGCGCGATACTTGTGAAACAGTCCCCTCAATCGTTTTCTGTGAAGGTGTGCGACGGGAGCAAAATATTGATGAAGGCCGAGTTTGCTTTTGGTGAGAGCGGTCCCGTTGAGATGGCATGGGGAAAGCCGCCACAGTCCATTCTCCAGGTCCCCTCGGATCGGGACGAGAAAGAGTTTACAGGAGGCGTGATCACCAAGGGCGAATACCTGCCCGATCAAGCCGCAATGGCTGCCCTGCTGGATCGCTTTGCCATTGATGAACGGGCCTTTGGCCGACTCCAGTTATCGGCTCTCCTCTGGAGCAGCTATCTAGTTGGCATGGTGCAGCCTGGACTTCATTCGCTATTCCACAAACTCACGCTCGCATTCGAGAATCTGGAGCGGGGTCTCTCACGCGGCCTTTCCTTCGAAGCAAAAGCCATTTCTCTTAACTCATTGGGTTCGCTACGGTCAGAACTGCGGTTGTTTGCGGGGGGCCAATTGGTTGCAAGGGGAGAGAGTCGGGCCTTTTTCATGCCCAAGAATCGAGTTGGGTTACGGAGTGCAGTTGAGGCTCTGCTCCCTCAGTCGAACCAGCTAGGAGGGAAAGTCGCACTGGTTTGTGGAGCGAGTCGAGGGCTGGGAGCTATGCTTACCGCGGCTTTGGTGCTGCAAGGCTGCACCGTGCTGGCGAACTTTGACCGCAGCGAACCCGAGGCACAACAGCTGCGAGAATCCCTGGCAGATGCTTCCGGCAGAGTCGTTTTGGCAAAAGGCGATGCGGGGGACGTTGCATGGTGCGAGCAACTCGCAGTGCGGGTTTCGCGCGAGTTTGGGCGTCTTGATTTCCTGATTTGCAACGCTTGCCCCTCCCTGCTGCCGTTGCGGCTTGAGCCTAGAATGGTCGGGCGGATTAATTCCTACGTCGGTAATGCGCTGGCCCTTGTGAGCGTGCCTATGTCCGCATTTTGCGGTTTGCTCACGGAAGGGTCTGGATCGTGTGTGGTTATTTCGTCTGTCGCCGTCGAAACGACGCCCAAGGAATGGCCTCACTATGTTGCGGTGAAGTGTGCAGCTGAAGGTCTCGTCCGGGTGGCGGCATTGCAATACCCCAATCTCAATTTCTTGCTGGTTCGGCCATCCAAATTGCTGACCGATCTTACCAATGGCCCGTCCAGTGCCCTTTTCGGGCAGGGGGAAGGTATGCCCCCTGAAGTGGCGGCGGCGAAGATTGTGCAGCGGCTTCAGGGGGTTGCCAGGAAGCAGGTAGAGGTGTTCATGCCTTAGCGATGGGCTGCGTGGTGACAAAGGTGCCTGCCCCGGTGAATAATTGTCGAAGATCGAGAGTGGCGAAAGCCCATGCTACGTGCTCAAAGAGGAGCACAGGTTGTTTCCTGTGACGGGCCTCAAAATATTGACCAACCAAACCGAAAGAAAAGGGCAGTCGCAATTGCCGAAGGAGCGTAATCTCCAATTCGTGCCGCTGACCCAGCCTCTTGTCCAAGCTTGTGAAGGATTCAATGAGCGACTCCGGCAGGGAGGAATCGTCGACGAATACTTTAGCTCCCGCCCAAACCGTGATCGCGGCGAAGGCCCGCCCACTGCCATGGAGGCCGAACGTTACATCGGGATTGACGATGGCGGTCAAGTGCATGGTGCCTACATTCTGCGCTGGCAGTTCTTGTGGCTGCGAGGTGAGCGGTTCCTGGGCGCCTGTTATGGCCACCCAGTTTCCGAAGGTATCATCAACAAGCAGTACGCAATGATGGGGGTATCAATCCTGCGGGATGCCCTGAAGCGCTGTGAGTATCTTCACATGCTTGGGGCCAGCGGGCGCAATGGAAGCGCATTTCGAGTTGCTCAGCATGCCGGGTGGCAGATTGAGGACGTGCCCTTCTTGTTCCGTGTGATACAGGGTGGGAAGTTTCTCCGGAGGTTGCCCCAGATGCAGCGCAGTGGGGGACGCCGCCTCCTTGCAACCGTTGGTGGAACGACGGGGTTGGCAGGGATCGCGAGCGGTCTGTTGCATGGGGGTTCCGCGGTCTGGAACCGTGGCAGTCCATCGCTGCGACCTGCCTCGAATGTGACCGTCGAGGAAGTTACCAGCTTGGCGGGAGCTGCGGATGAGGTCTGGGGGCGCGCCAATTCCCAGTACGCCTTTTGCGTCGTCCGGGACGGTGCTCATGTTGACCCCTCATTCCCGGTTGACCGCGCGGACCTTCATCGTCTGGTCGTGCGCCATCAAGGCTCAGTCGTGGGATGGTCAGTAGTCATGACGGAAGGTCTCTCCCGGCTGCGAAACTATTTAGGCGAAGTCGTCCCCGGTCTTATTGTCGATGCGTTCGGAGATACCGCATACGCGCCTGCGATCGTGCGTGCCACAACTCTGTATTTGGCGGACCGGGGGGTTGATGTTGTCATCACAAACACATCCCACAACCGCTGGATTGCTGGATACAAGGGTGCTGGCTTCCTCACTTGGCGCAGCCAGTATCCATTGCTGGTGTCAAAATCACTTGCACACCGCATCGGTGACTTTCCCGCGATTATGCCGCAGACCCACATGTCGCGCGGTGACGGAGACGGGGTCCATTATCTCCATTGATTTTCAATATTCAGCTTTTCGGTATGGACTGGCGGAAAGTCTAGAACAAAACAGATAGCAGGTAGGAGGATAACCATACATGTTGCGGTTGGACCAACGTGAGCTGATGCGAATATTTGCAGAGGTCTTGGAAGTCGATCCGAGTAAGCTTTCCGAGCAGAGCTCGCCCGACAATGTGCAGGGGTGGGACAGTGCGAAGTCCATGGAAATTGTCATAACCATCGAAGAGGCGTTAAATCTTGAGTTTAGTGCCGATGAACTGGCAGGGATGAGTTCCATCGGTGCGACCAAAGCTATGTTGCTGCAAAAGGGAGTGGTTATTCAGTAATGATGGACAAGGCACCCACCAACTCTCCGCTTCGTGATGCGCGCACCGCATGGCGAAAGTGGATTCGCAGTGGGGCCGTGCCGGACCTCGATGTGGGCATCGCCAGCTCCTTCACCATCGATGCCCTGGCACCCTATCTCGGGCATGCGCTGCTTTCCGCGGGCTGGTCACCTCGGATTCGGATTGCCCCGTTCAACCAGATGTTCCAGGCACTCTCTGTGCCGCAAGCAGCCTTCGGCGACGCTCCCGCCATACTCCTTGTGTTGCCGCGCCTCGATGAACTGGTGGCAGACGAACTTGCCCGATTCAGCGGCGGTGACTCGTCCGCTTGGCTGCAAGCCCGGGACAAACTCCTGCAGCTGGCAAATGCGGTTGCAGCGGCCCGGAAGAACCTGGCCGGTACCCTCATTGTGGGAACGTTTCCTCCACCGACCACAGCGGAGTTCGATCTACTGCACCTCGATCGCTTAGGTCTTATGTTCTTCGAACGAGCCAGCGCGCTCTGGCAGGAGGCTATAGCTGACGTCGAAGGGGTTGAGGTGCTGGATGTGTGCCAGCTGGCAAATGATTTCGGGATGCGTCACACACTCGATGCGCGCCTATGGTATTTGTATCGCCAGCCTTTTTCCGAACAGTTCCTGTTTGAACTCGGCAACTATGCCGGCCGCCTCATATCTGCGACACGCCGGGCTTCCGCAAAGTGCGCTGTCATTGATTGCGACAACACCATTTGGGGCGGAATCATTGGAGAAGACGGGTTAGATGGCATTCGGATCGGCGACGAATTTCCCGGATCGGCATATCGCGATTTCCAAAGGCTGCTGCTCCACTGGCGACGGCAGGGTGTGTTTTTGGCGGTCTGCAGTAAGAACAATCCCGAGGATGTTCGGCAGGTGTTTCGTGATCACCGAGCCATGGTTTTGCGGGAAAGCGACATCTCAGCGTGGTCGGTCGATTGGCGGCCGAAGAGCGAACAGTTAAGTGAGATTGCGAAAGAACTCAATATCGGGACAGACGCACTCGTGCTGTTCGACGATAGCCCATACGAGATTGCTGAGGTGCTGACCCGCCATCCCGCGATCCGCTGCATACAAGTGCCCGCGGCCCCGGAATCGATCGTTTCAGTAGCGCGTCGCGCCATGCCCTTCGACAAGCTTGAGATCACCAACGACGATCGTTTTAGAGTCGAACGCCACGTTACCGAAGTGAAGCGGGATGAACTGCGGCAATCTCTCCCGCCGGAAGAGTTCATCCGGAGTCTGGACTTGTGTGTCGATACGATGCCTGCCAGCCCCGATAACCTCGCCCGGGTCACGCAACTCATAAACAAAACGAACCAGTTCCGATTGACCAGCGTCCGGCTGACACGCGACCAGGTTGACGCGATGGTTCGGTCGAATGGCCATATTGTTCGGGCGGCCGTCGTCAAAGACAAGTTTGGGGAATATGGTCTTACCTGTGTGGGCATACTCGAACGCCGGGGTGGTGACTGGCACCTAGCAGTTTTTCTGCTGAGTTGTCGCGTTCTGGGACGGGGGGTGGAAACCTCCTTCCTGGCTGATTTGGCCTCGGAAGTATTGGCCCATGGGGGACACCGCATGACTGCGGAGTTTCATCCAACAGGTAAGAACGGCATTGCGGCGGACTTTCTGGAGCGGCATGGCTTCAAAAAGTTGGAATCCGGTTTGTGGTGGCATTCCGCACCCGAGTTGGCGGCCCAGCGCTTGGCCGGGCACGCTCAGACGCCTAGCCAGCAGCCGGATTGAAACAGCCGCAGTTACTTGGCCCGCCATGACTTGATTCTGTTCATTTTGTGGCCGATCTGAGTCTGGCAGACATCTCGCAGCCACAACCATTCCAAACGGTTTCGCTGGCTGGCTTGCAAGACTGCGCCGGACTGTTGTGCGAGAAGGTAGTCGAGCAATGTGCGAACGGGCACGAACCAGCCGTTCTTCTTGGCTAGCCTGCTGAGCAAGCGCTCAACTTCTGGCAGGACTCTTCCGTTTTCCTGGAAGTTGAAAAGATGTGTGTAGAGAATACATGCGCCACCTTCTCTTTCCAGTTGGTCCTGATTAGTTTCACCAAGCAACCGGATGAATAAACGCGGAATACAAGCGTCCGAACATGCGTACCAATGGCGCACAAAGGGTCGCGCAGGATCGTGATAAGGCATTTCCGGGCAGAGTCTCAGTGTATTGATATCACGAAAAACGAAGTTGCGAACGTATTTGATCTTCTCGAGACAGATGTCTCCCCAAAAAACTTCGCTCCCCTCGACATGCCCTCGAAACAGGCCATCGTAACGATAGACGTTTAACGCTCGATAGAGTTGCCGTGGAAGCCCACTAACCCGCGCGTCGCCTCCGTAAATGCTCTCGCCGCAGTCGTTGTGATTCGCCATGGTAGTGGGATATTCCCCGAACATCGTCCGGAAAGCCTCGATCCCTACGCGGGTCTCTTCTCGCAAGGACGTATGTGATGTGACATTGTGGAGTCCGATTTCGAAGCCCTCACGCTGCAGCTGAAGGCAAAAATTGAGGTACTCGGGGTTACTGCAAGTCTCTCCCCCAATCGTACTTCTACGTTTTTGCGCCACGGGCCAGACACTCTTGGTGGTACGAAATCCCAAGTCTCGGAGCAGTTGATAGATGGGGCGGGCGTTGTCTACTGTCTCGTGATCTGTGTCGTCGAAGATTGTGAACGCAAACTGTTTCTGCTCTGGCCACTTAATGAGGGGCATGCCGCGGGTCCTGAGTGTCTTGGGGTTTCGTGATCGATTCTGCTTACCATACGATAGTTGCCCTGATACCACAAGACGATTACTGGTTATTTGTCAGATGGATGACGGAATGGCACCTGGTACATAGCGTGATCAAATTCTGCTCGGAATCGTCGCCGGAATGGCTGCGGAATTCTTTGTGGTGCACTTCCAGGTTAGACATCGCGCCGCACGCTTGACATCTCCAGCCATCCCGCCTCAGCACCTGATGGCGGAGCTCGTTGTATGGCTGATGATCAAGCCGCAGGCGGGGCCGCTTCCGGACGCAACTCACGACGCCTTCTCGGCAAAGTGGTCCAGGAACGTCTTTCTTTCTTCACCCGGCAAGAACTTGAAGAAACGCAGGATCGATTGCAGCAAGACCTGCGAATTGCCGTTTTCGAGGTTGGCTCCCGCCAGGAAATCTGCACAAATCATTTCTAAGCAGTAGCCGCGGGATTTGTCCGTCCCCAGCATCAGAGCCGCGGTTTCAATGGCTTGCTCGATGACCGGAACCTGGCTCTTGTAGAGCTTGAAATAGATAATCTCCGACGGCTCGCTCTCCTTCCCGGTCAGCTCCTTCTCGACCGCCTGCTTGAACTGCTCCTTGGGCATCTCTCGTGCTTTGTGCAACCAGGTTGCACAATCGAAGTGCTGCCGGTCCCGCCGCGCCACCTTGGCCAACTCCAGCCCCTTCGTCCAGCCCACTTCTTTCAGTTCCCGCCTAGCCTGTGGAGGGAGGTGTTCATGGATGGACATCAGGTAGTACGCCTTCCTTCGCGACTCCGGAAACCGTCTTTCCAGAAACTCATCAAACGACTTCACGTTCTCCACCCGCCAGTACTGTCCCGCCCGAACCTCGCACAGATACCTGCCCAGTTCGACGAAGCGGGTATCCCGCTCCGCTTCCTTCTGCTTTTCCCAGGCCAGGATCTCGTCAATCTTCGTAAGCACGAACGCGGCTCGCCGGCGATTGAGCTTGGGCAGCATGGGCGGATGGTCAGAAAGCAAGCTCGTCAAGCCAACCATGGTTTTCTGCTCCGGGTCGCCGCACCAGACGGGTGTCGACCATCTCCTGTTTCCCCAGGCAAAGCCCCAGATACGGGCAGGTACTGCAGGGGTTCTGCGGGAAGCGAATCCCGCTGTGGGGCAAGAACTGAGCCGACTCGATCCGGCCAATCGTATCGGCGACCAGATGGCCGAATTCGTTGCGCTGACCGTCGCTAATGGTGGTGCGGAGATACTGCACCTCGACCAGTCGCTTGCGCACGAAGACGACCTGGGCGACTTCGGAGATGCCGGTCATCCAGGAATAGCAGACGAGTTGCGGATCGAGTGAAAGCAACCCATCCGGCTCTTCCGGATAGCGGGCCGAAGTGGTCTTCCACTCGATCAGACAACGCGTACAGTCGAGCTTCCCGATGGCATCAACATAGGCGACAAAGTCATTCTTTTCCGAGACCCGGCGGGTGAACTTGATCTGCAGGTTACGACGGGGCTGGCGGATGCGGATGCGGTCGTCCTGGCAGAACCGGTCCAGAAGTTGAATACCTTGCTGCAGCATCCGGTCCCAGGTATCGCGCTCCCCATACTTCAGTTCCTGGTTCTGGCAGGAGGTCCATTCGCGAAACAGGACAGCGGCCGCATCCTCGCGGAGGAAATAGGCAGCTAGAGCGCGCTCGAAGGCTCGCCCGAACAGCATGGCGGCCCGGGTGTCTTTCTCCTGCCAGCCATCGAGGTAACGATGGCGATAGCGCCTTGGACAGGTCAGGTACTGGCTGATTTGGGTATAGCTGTACGTCATCGCGCCACCTCAGGAGAAGCAGCACTTGCGGGCAGAGCACATGCTTCCCATTGGCTGGCAGGTGAGAAGCCGTCGAGGTTGAGCAGGGAAGTGCCGCTTACGACAACGTGGCTAATCTTAATCACTCCCCGCAGGCCAACCAGGCTCTTGTCGTCGATCTCGTCTCGCCCGAGCAGTTCGGTGTCATAGCCGAAGTCGCGCAAGAACCAGGTGAGCTTCCACAACGCTCGCGGCGTGCAGTAGAGACGGCCAGTCACTGATTGTCCGGCGAGTTCTTTCGGTCCCAGGATGGAGAAGCGGAGGAAATAGAAGGGCTTCCGCGCGTCCCATCGATAGTGGACTTTTTCGATCCGGACTAGCAGGAGCCCATCGCGAACTTGTCCCGTCGCAGACGGATCTGCCTCGTGTAAGCCTTGGATGCGGCGTCTCATGCGGCACCGTCTTTCTGGCCCAGATAGCTGTTGAGTTGGCAGAGCAGAGCATTGCGGTCTTTCTCGGCCCAGTCGGACAAGTGGGCGACGAAAGCCTCGACCTGATCCCGCGTGGCGTCGCGCAGCGTCTTGACTCCACAGAAATCGATCGCATAGGACTTGACGAGATTGGCGTCCAGTTGATGCTGACGGATCAACTGGCAGAGGCGGTCGCGGACTTTAGGGCCGTGGTTCCCACTCCCGTTCCCGTTGCCATTGGCAGGCTGCGGCAATTTCTTGGATTCTGGACGCGAAGCGGGTTGGCCAGCGAAAGATCCGATTTCCTCGACCGAGCAGATACCGATGCCATAGGCCTTACGCAAGGCCCGGTTTACCGCCCGAGTTTCGGCCACACGCAATTCGGCACCATGCACGAGAGGTGACACGTTCGATGGATCGGCATCGCCGTAGCCCGCAAATCCCCGGCAAGTACGGGATTTATAGACGGTCGCCTGGAATGCATACCGGCCACTTTGTGCATCGGAGAATTCTGGAGTCGGTTGAACCTGAATCCCCCGACAGCGTCGCCGAGCAGCCAACCGAATCAATCCAGTGTAGGTCACGTACCAACCGTTATCCAAGTAGAGCAAATCACCAGCAATGATAGAGAATCGGAATTCTGTGGAGTAGGCCTCGAGGCTTTGAAGAAACCGAGGGTTTAGGTCGCCCCAAATCTGTCTTGCTGACGTCAGATTCCTCCGAGCTAGTTCATTACGCTGTTTCTTGGAGCGCAGTTGTGTCGATCGAGGGTTTTCAGTTTGTTTGGTTCGCATTTCCATTTGGAATTTGCCTTTGGTTAAGCAATGTTAAACAAACGTTAACACTAGGAATCAAGCTTGTCAACTATTGTTTGACATCCGATAACGATTGTTTGAGGTATATTTGCACCGTGGCGAAGAGTGCATTTCTCGGGATACGTATGACTCCTGAACTGAGGACACAACTGGAGCGAATTGCGCAGAGAGAGGAACGTAGCATATCTCAGGTGTGTGAGGTGCTACTTCGAGGAGGTGTCGCTGCGTACCAGAAAGGAGGTTCCAAGTACCTTCAGCGCTTTCTTTCAAGGACGAAGGCAGGAAACGAAGATGGGTAAAACAATTCTCCTTCGTGAGGTTAACTCAGACTTTGGCGACTCACCCCCACTGGGCTGTGGCTACCTGCCCTCTTCCGATTCTCATCGTGGAGCGTGTGGAGATGAACGACTCGCCCTGGCCGGAGTAGAAAATTGGCGACACGAAGCCAATAAGACACTACGTTTCAATGTCTTACCAATTTTCGTTTGCCATTGGAGGGGCCAAATTCATGAGAATGGCGGCGAGATACCACAGTCTCCAGCAATCAGGGCGAAGGGCGAGACGTGGTTGTTCCTTACGCTAAGGCGCGTGTTTGAAGGGCGCCAAACACCAGTGTTGTCAGTCCCGGCCCGTACTCTGCCGCCTGACGCGTACCTACTGGCTGATGGAGCTGGCAGTCGCGGAGAACACGTTGTTGGCGTTCGAGCCGATTAGCCGCACGGTTCCCACGACTAGAACCAGAATGACGGCCAGCAACACCGCATATTCAGCGATATCCTGGCCTTCATCCTTGGACCAAAGCCGGCGAAGAGCATTTGCCATACTTGCCTCCATTCGACGAGTGCAGCGCTGCGCCCACATTCTACTCCATCCGGCTACTGGCTGATCGAACTCGCGACACTGGAGAACACGTTGTTGGCGTTGGCACCGATCAACCGGATGGTGCCCACCACGATCACTAGAATTACCGCCAGCATCACCGCATATTCGGCGATGTCTTGACCTTCCTCGTTCGACCACAGCCCACTCCAGAATTTACCCATATGCACCTCCCGTGCAAAATGCAGCGACATCCTTAATACTTGTCGCCCTTTGGGGGTAGGGCGGATGGGGCGTCGCTCCAGGCGTTTGCAGATGCAGCTCAAGATTGTCCAGAGCGAACCTCGATTAGAATGAGGCGGAACATCATACCTCACATTGTCAAGGCAGCGTACGGCATTTGGAGCCTAACCCAAATGAACGAGGTCTTTCGGCCCACAGCTTGGCTAGGATCGCAGCAGCGCAAGCTGCTTCTTCACATCGGCCGCGTCGCTGTAGTTGGGGTTGATCTTCAGCACCGTTTCCAGGTGCTGGCGGGCCAGCGCGGGTTGGTTGGTCTTCTGGTAGGCAAGCCCCAAATGATAGTGGATGCCCGGGTCTTCTGGAGCCTTGTTCTTGGCGCTCAGCTTCAGCGCCTCCTGGAACAGATCGATCGCCGCCTGATAGGCCCCCTTCTGGTAGTAAAGCCAGCCCAGCGTGTCCGCCGCGTCAGGAGAATCCGGCAGCCCGCGGCGGGCAGTCTGGGCCAGCGCCATGGCAACGTCCAGATTGCCTCCCAGTTGCAGCATCACATTGGCTAGATTGTTGGAGGCAAGAGGGTCATTGGGGGCTAGGTCCAAAGCCTCTTGATAAGCGGTCTGCGCCTGCGTCCAATCGCGCTTCGATTCGTAAAGCTCACCCAGCAGGATGTGGAAGTTGGCGTTACGCGGGTGGTCCTTGATCGCTTGCTGATAAGTGGCGATGGCCTGGTCAACTTCTCCTTTGGCGGCCTGCACTTCACCCAGCTTGATCAAGGCATCGGAGTTGCGGTCGAGCTCCACAGACTTCTTTAGTGCAGTCTCGGCACCGTTCAGGTCCCTTTCATTTCTGAAGAGCACAGTTCCGAGCAAATCGTAGAAGCCGCTATTGCCGGGTGACTTGGCGATTTGAGCCTTTGCCGCGGCAATGGCTTTGTCGATCTGGTTCTGCACCAGGAAAATGTTGATCAGTCCGCGCAGAGCATCGCTGGAGTTGGCGTCGCGCTCCAAAGCATCCTGATAGGCTTTGCCCGCCTGATCGTATTGCTTCTGCACGAACCGTAAGCTTCCCAATTGCACATAGCCCACAGGGCTCTGGGGCGCGACTCCAATCGCCTTGTGGACGTCCTCCTCGGCGTCCTTAAGGTGGTTGCGGTTGATCATGGAAATCGCGCGCAAGGCGTAGCCGTCCGGCGCTGCAGGTTGCAAATTGATGATTTCAGTGGCGGCCATTTCGAGCGCCGTCATGTCGCCCTTGCGCAGGGCGACTCCGGCCAGGTCTTTTTGTGCGTCCACCAGATTGGGGCGGCGGCGCAGAGCTTCTCTCCACTCCGTCTCGGCGCGACCGGAGTTGCCGGATTTCTCCAGTGCAACTCCATAGTAGTAGTGAGCGAGGGCATTCTCGGGATCGTTTTGCAGGGCGGCCTGTAAGGTAGAACTGGCATCATTCAGACTGGCGTTCTGGATCTGCATCTGGCCGCGGTTGACCAGAGCGTCAGTGTCCTTGGGATATGCGCTCAGGATCTCATCATTCAGTTTTCCCGCTTCCGCCAAACGATTTTTCAGGATGAGGAGTTGAACGTAATTCTTCTTCACCTGAAGGTCTTTGGGATGCTCTTGGAAGAGAGTGCTGTATTCGGCCGTGGCCTGATCCATGTCCCCCACGGCGAAGTAAAAATCACCCAGCAAGCGGTAGCCCACGGAGTTATCGGGAAAGTCATGCTTGGCGTGGCGCAAAAAGTCGATCGCCGCTTCCTTCTTGCCTTCTTCCAGGTAGAGACGGGCCATGGCGCCGCGAGCCCCGGGATTGGCGGGATCGGATGCGATTGCGTTCCGGAAGCATGTTTCGGCATCGCTCCAGCGGCCGTGCGACTGGTAATAGCTGCCCAGAATGAGCTGTGCCTGGGTCGACTTGGAATCGAGTTCCACCGCCTTCTTGAAGCTGGCCTCGGCAGCGTCAGGCTGAAGGTTCTGCTGTTGCAGCAACCCCAGCGTCAGGTAAGAATCCGAGCGTCCGGGTTCGAGCGTGATCACCTTTTCCATTTCTGCGATGGCGGCGGGGAGGTTCTCGCGGGCGGCCAGCAGGTTGGCAGCCATGAGATGCACTTGCCATTGGTTCGGCCACTTCTTGAGCAGCAGATCAACTTGTTCCTGCGCCTGCTCCAGGTTGTGACTGGCGATCAGCAAATTTGTCAGGTCGAGACGCGCTTGCCGATTGTCCGGATCCAGGTCCGCGGTGCGCGCGAACTCCTGGTAGGCTGGCGACCATTGCTGCATCTTCAGGTAACTCTGTCCCAGTTGATGGTGGGCCTCGGAGTACGCGGGATCGACGCGCGTGGCATTTAGGAACTGCACCGCGGCTTCGGAGTACTTGCCCTGTTGAAAGTATTGCTGGCCGCTCCGAAAGTATTTGAGCTTGCGCACATTGGGGTCACGCGAACATCCAGAAAAAGTGGACGATGCCAGTGCACAACACAGAATCAGACGCGCGGAAACATTCCTGGTCATGTCTTTCCCAGTGTACGCGGAACTGTGGTTTGACCAACTGGCCCTAAAGTACCAGGGACGGGATGGTACGAGCAGTGTCGGGCGAGGGCTGTGCCCTGCAACCGACAAGTAATCAAGTAATAAGGAGCACCGGGGCAAGTCCTGCCGCGGGCTGAAAGCCGCTGAAAAAAAGCAAAGCATCACCCTGGCCAGTAACGCTGCTAGTAACTAGAGATAAACGACCATACGGGAGCGGAGACTTTCGGGCAAGACCCTCATTGCCTGCTTTTATGTCATGGATAAAGCCTTATCTGTATATGTCTTGTAAGTGGTGTCTTCTCGTGAAACTGAGCCTGCCTGACTGCCTGGAAAAAGCGTTGTGCGGTTGCAAGGGCTTGCAACGGGGTCGCAAGAATTATCATTCTTGACAATAGCTGCAGCTGCGCTAGAGTAGAGACGTAGTAGTAGTGTTGTGGATTAAACGAGTTTCCTCCTCCCAGCATTTTCCCCGAAATGCAGCTCACGAATCCACGCGACTGGTAATTCAAAGAGGGGCAGGAAATCATGCGAACCTATCGCAATTTGTGGCTGGCCGTGGCAGCCGTGGCATTGTCCATCGCGCCGTGTGCTTTCGGCCAGGGCCAAGTCAATATCAACTTGACCGGGGCAGGAAACAACGTGATGGACGGCATCTACGTCGGGCCGTACAACGCCACGGTCAACGGAACTCCTACGCAGATCATCTGCGATGACTTCACCGATGAAAGCTATGTGGGCGAGTCCTGGACGGCCAACGTCACCACGCTCTCGAATCTGAACGGCACCAAGTGGGGTGGCATGGCCAACGCCACTCAGCTTTATGACGAAGCTGCGTGGCTGGCTACGCAAATGCTTTCCTCGACCTATTCCGGTAATCCAACCCAAGTGGGCTATTTGGCCTACGCACTCTGGGCGACATTTGAACCCAGCCAGGTTGAGAGTTGGCTAGGCGCGAAGTCTGCTGCTTGGCTCGCGGTAGAGGGGTGGCTGAGTTCCGCAGCGGGACAGCATTTCACGCCCGGTGAGTTTTCCAATTTCTTCCTCTATACGCCCAACACGAATTATCCAATCACCTGCAACGGACAGTCGTGCGCCAACACGCCCCCGCAGGAATTCTTTGGATTCCTCTCGGCGCCGGAAGGCGGATCAACACTGATGTACATACTGCTGGCCACGCTCGTGTGCGCGGGAGCCATTTGGCTGCGCTCCCGCCGGCAGATGGAAGGGCGAGCAGCGGCCGTTTAACGACCGATCGCTCAAGTTTGAAGGGGGCTCCGGCTTCTTGTTGCTGGGGCCCTCCCAGCCCCCCCCTCAGTTTTTCCACAGGGTTTTCCACAGTCCCCTCCTGATCAGAGCGAGTAGATGTCCGCAGCTGACTTGCATACGCAAGACAATACACAGCCAACTGTAAGACAAATAAAGACTTAGTTGCACATTGCAAGATCTTGCAACGTGTGCAGAATTTAACAGCCTTGACAGGACGAACTGGGCCTGTAAACTCGCTGACGGTATATTGTTGGTTCGCGTGGCGATGAAGTCCTATTTCAAATTCGGCGTGGTGTCTTGGGTGATCGCGCTTTCGATCAGCGCATTCGCGGGGTCCATCCAGACTTTTGATTACTCTACGCCCGTGACTGGTGTGCCGAAGACCACCTTGGATGCAACGTTCACCTACAATGACAAGACAGACACGTTTACCAAAGAGACGCTCACATTCGAGGGTGGTGTCTTCAATGGCGTCTCAGTGACAATCACCAAGCCGCAAAAGGGAGACACTTTCCAGTTCGATAAGAAGGTTGACGGCGACACCATCGTGTATACCATCGTGTTCAATCCGCTCACCGGTACCTACGATGCGTACGGAAGCATCACGAAGGGCAAGACAGAGGGATATTTCCAGTACAACACAATGGCTCCGGAAGGTGGCACGCAACTCTCCTACCTTGCCGCATCCGGACTGGTGCTGTTTGCCGGAATCTTGCTCGCAGGAAAACAACGCCGCCAGCTCGCCGAGAACTAGCCGAGAACTAGCCAGGGAATCCACACAAACCAATTGCGGACGAGTCCGCATCTTGCCTTGACGATCTAAGGGCAACCAGAGCAATGTATTTTTCTGTATCAAAACGCATTTAATTCTGCTGTACGACTGCAAATGTTTACAGCTTGACAGGGCAACCCCCGCTGAAGATAATCGCTCGCCAGTTTTGGGCATACCCACTCTTTCTCCGCTGCCCGGAACCTAATTTCCGTGCCGGCTTTCTACTTAAGGCATTTTAAGGCATTCGTTCCCTCTGGAACTTAGATTTGCCGAATCTCCAAAGGAGAAGTCTCCCATGAATCTCCGCGTCGCTTGCGTCGTAGTGGGATTGTTGTCGTTAGTGGTTTCCCTGGCCGCTCAAACCTCAAGCAGCAGCCCCGCGATGGCCCAAGTGCCCTCGTTAATCCAGTTTTCTAACGTGGCCACCGACGTGAACGGCCGGCCGCTGACGGGCGTGGTGGGCATCACCTTCTCCTTGTATCAGGAGCAGCAAGGGGGATCTCCGCTGTGGTTGGAGACGCAGAACGTGCAACCGGACAAGGCCGGGCACTACAGAGTGGTATTGGGTTCGACGGCCAGCCAAGGACTGCCGTCAAACTTGTTCGCATCGGGCGAAGCCCGCTGGCTGGGGGTCGAGGTGCAAGGGCAGGAAGAGCAGCCGCGCGTCATGTTGCTGGCGGTGCCGTATGCCTTGAAAGCGGGAGATGCGGCAACCGTAGGCGGATTGCCACCCTCGGCCTTCATGCTGGCTGCACCGGGGTCCTCCGGGTCTGGTGACAGCCCGAACGATGGAACCCCCATCGTGAACAAGACTGCGGTGGTGAGCGGTTCGGGAACCAGTGACTTCATCCCGCTGTGGATTACGAGCACTAATCTGGGCAACTCCATACTGTTTCAGTCGTCGGGCGGCACCGCCTCGATCGGGATCAACACGACCACTCCGGCGGCCACGCTGGACGTGAACGGGAGTGTGATCGCGCGCGGCTCGCTGCAATTGCCCAGCACCGGCACGGCCACCGCCCAGCAGGGCTTCAACTCACAGCCGATGGAGATGACTTCCTCGGTATTTAGCAGCACAACCGGAACCGCGGTCCCGCAGAACTTTCAGTGGCAGGCGGAGCCGGTGAACAATGACCAGAGCAACGCCTCAGGGTCGCTGAACCTGCTGTTCGCGCAAGGTTCGAACCAACCATCTGAGACAGGATTGAACATTGCCAGCAACGGAAAAATCACCTTCGTCACCGGGCAGACGTTTCCAGGGACCGGCAACGGCACGGTGACCAGCGTGGGCAGCGGGGCGGGACTGACGGGAGGTCCCATCACCACCAGCGGCACCTTGAGCATCGCCCCCGCGGGTGTAACGAATGCCATGCTAGCGAATTCGTCGCTGACGGTGACGGCAGGCACAGACCTGACGGGCGGAGGCTTGGTGACATTAGGCGGCACTACGACGTTGAATCTGGACACCACCCAGGTGCCGCAGTTGAACACGGCCAACACCTTCACGGGCAATCAGGCGGTAAACGGCAACCTGAGCGCGACCGGCGTGGTAGCGGGCAGCAGCTTCCAGATTGGGAGTAATCTGTTTGCCTTTGGCTCCATTGGGAATGGGAACGCCTTCCTCGGCTTCGCCGGGAACAGTAACAGCAACAACACGGGCGTCAGCAACACTGCCGTCGGCGGCGGCGCGCTCATTCTCAACACCACGGGCAGCAGCAACACCGCCAGCGGGTTCGAGGCACTCTTTCTCAATACCACGGGCAGTGACAACGTCGCCATGGGTGCCGGTGCGCTCTCCAACAATTCCACGGGCGCCTTCAACACCGCCATCGGCTTTCAGACCATGTACGACAACACCGTGAGCGACGGCAACACCGCCATCGGCTACCAGGCGCTCTTCTCCAACGGCACCACCGGTACCCAGAACACCGCCACCGGTGCCAATACGCTCGCGTTTAACACGACGGGCAGTGACAACACGGCCAACGGCTGGAGCGCGCTCAACGCCAATACCACGGGCGGCCTGAACACTGCCATTGGCGAAGGCGCACTGCAAGCCAACACCACGGGCAGCGATAACGTCGCCAGCGGCGCAAGTGCGCTCGCCGCCAACACCTCAGGCGAAAACAACGTCGCCACCGGCGTAGGCGCGCTATCCTCCAACACCACCGGCGTAAACAACGTCGCCAGCGGTATCTACGCGCTCTTAACCAACAACGGCAGCGACAACACCGGCATCGGCACGAACGCGCTCCGCAACAACACCACGGGCACCCAGAACACCGCCCTTGGCACGAACGCACTCGAATCCAACACCACGGGCAACGATCTCACCTGCGTCGGCTACAATTGCACCGCGACAGACCCGAATCTCCACAACGCTACCGCCATCGGCGCCCATGCCACGGTTGGAGTGAGCGACGCCTTGGTACTGGGAGGTACCGGTGCGTATGCGGTGAAGGTTGGCATCGGCACGGAGACCCCGTCCAACATTCTCACCATCGCCCAAGGCGCAGGCCATCCGCTGAGTGATGGCTGGACCACCTACAGCTCGCGGCGCTGGAAGACGAACATCCAAACCCTGCAGGGCGCGCTGGCCAAGGTCGAACAGCTCCGTGGTGTCTCCTACGACCTGAAAGACGGCGGCAAGCACGAGGTTGGTGTGATTGCTGAGGAAGTGGGGAAGGTAGTGCCGGAAGTGGTCAGTTATGAAGAGAATGGAAAGGATGCTCGCGGGGTGGACTATAGCCGGCTGACGGCACTGTTGATTGAGGCCACGAAAGAACAACAACGGCAATTCCGGCAGGAACAGGCCCATCTGGCCAAGGCTTTACGTCAGATCAAACAGCAGCAGAGTCTGCTTCGGGCGCAAGCCGCCGCGATGCAGAGTCTGAAGGCTGAGGTGCGCGAGACTCGCGAGACCTTACGACAGGTCAAAGCACAAATGGTTGCCGCGCAGCCTACGTTGGTGGCGGAGAAGTGAACCCAATGAGTCGAGCAGCACAGAAATGCCGCTCGATGTCGGGCGGAAGCGGGCAAGAATGTGAGCGCTTTGCGCACGACCGAAGAGCTACTCCAAGCGGAACCGATGGCCGCATCGCTACTTGGCCAAATTCCCGAATGTACGCTAATCTTGCGACATGGCCACTCGGAGACTCCAATTCGCCCTTCTCAGCTTGGTGATCTTCTCTCCTGTGGCATGGGCGGGCGAACATCCCGCATTGCATCCGCAAACGGTTTCGACGTTTTCCATCGTGGCCCGCGATCCCGCAACCGGGCAGATGGGGATCGCGGTTGCCTCGCGATATTTCTCCGTGGGATCGGTTGTGCCTTGGGCGGAGGCAGATGTGGGAGCGGTGGCTACGCAAGCCAACGTCAACGTGGGATATGGCCCTAAGGCACTGGAGCTCTTACGCCAGGGATTGAGCGCGCAGCAGGTGGCAGATCGGTTGCTCGCAGAGGACACATTCCCAGACAAAGACGGCCGCCAGTTTGCGATTGTAGATCGCAAGGGCAATGTAGTAACTCACACCGGGCCCGATGCGCCTCACTGGGCGGGTGGGCAGAAAGGCGCGACCTGGGCCGCGCAGGGAAACATCCTGGCGGGACCGCAGGTTCCGGAGGCGATGGGCAAGGCATTCGAGGCGACCGCGGGCGAGCTCGCCGAGAAGCTCTACGCGGCTTTGAAGGCGGGCGATGCCGCGGGCGGGGACAAGCGCGGCCGCCAATCCGCGTCGATGTTAATCGTGTGCAAGGGCTGCGGGCGGAACATGAACAACGACCGTTATTTGTATATCAACGTGGATGACAATCCCGATCCGTTTGCGGAACTGCGGCGCTTGCTGGACTTGAATCTCACCTACAACTACCAGGATCAGGCCGACAATCTACTAATGAAAGGCAGTCTGGCTGAGGCGCGCGTGGCAGGCGAGAAAGCTGTTCACTACGCGCCAGAGAATCGCGACAGTCATATGGAGTTGGCTTTCATTGACTACGCAGCGGAAGACAAGACGGCGGCGCTGAGGGAGTTTGCACTCGCCGCGAAGGACAACCCAAAATTCAAGCAGCAGTGGGATGCAGAGATGCCCTATTTTCCCCAAGCCAAGCAGTTGGGAGAAGACAAAGCCTTCCTCAACCAGTTGTTTCCGGAAAAGTGACTGGAAATCTCACTTCCGCAGCTTGGTATGGAACGATCCACGATGAAAACTGACGGCAAACGAATCCTTATCAGGGGTGGCGGATCCCGCCTTACAGCAACCTTCCACGTTTTTGGCTTACCCGAGGCGCTCTGCTTCGTGTGGGGAGACATCCGTTAGCATGGAAATTTCCCCATCCTTAGCGATCCACAGCGAAAACGTCTGCCGTCATTACCAGATGGGAAAGGCGCTGGTACGCGCGGTGGACGGAATTTCCATCGACATTCGTGCCGGGGAATTTGTGGCTCTGCTGGGCGCGTCAGGATCCGGTAAGTCGTCACTGCTTAACCTTATCGCCGGGCTTGACCGTCCGAGCTCTGGCGAGGTGACCGTCCATGGAAGCAACTTGGCCGCGCTTTCCCGCGAAGAACTGGCCAAGTACCGCCTTCATACCGTCGGAATGGTCTTCCAGTCCTTTAATCTCATACCCAGCATGTCATTACTCGAAAATGTGGAGCTCCCCCTGCGTTTTGCCGAAGTCGATCGCCGCGAGCGTTCGACTCTTGCGCGACAGTCGCTGGAACGTGTGGGTTTGAGTGGACGGCTTGCGCATCGGCCGATGGAACTCTCGGGTGGTGAACAGCAGCGCGCTTCGTTGGCGCGGGCACTCATCAACCGGCCCAAGCTTCTGCTGGCGGACGAACCTACGGGCAATCTGGACAGTCGTACCGGAACCGAGATTATGGATCTTATTCGTAGCTTCAATCATTCCCTGGGCATGACCGTGTTAATGGTTACGCACGAGCAAGTCCTCGCTCAGAAGTATGCCGGGCGGATGCTGCATTTGGCGGACGGAAGGATCGTCGATGACGTACCCAACACTTCGTCAGTACAAGCGCCCCTGCCGCGGGGAGATACACAATGAAATTCTACGACGTCACAGATCTTGCTGTCCGCAATCTGCGTGAGTCCATCTTTCGCAATTCGCTGACCACGGTCGGAATCTCCGTCGGCGTGGCCTCGCTCGTCGCCATGCTCTCGCTCGGCATTGGTCTCCAGCAGTTGGCTTCACAGCGACTGCAAAGGTCCGGCCTATTCGACACGGTCGTGGCGACTTCCCGGCGTGATCTCCGCAACTTCCGCGAACAGCGTGAGGATGGCCCCATACCAGCCGAAAGTCCCGCGCTGGATGAGCCGGCGCTACGGAAGATCGAGCAACTCCCTGGCGTTGTCGAGGCCTACCCCGACATTCGGTTCATTACGGAGTTCCGTTTCGACGACAAACCTCACTTGACCATGGTGGCCGGTGTTCCGCTCTCCGCCAGGAACAACAATGATGCCTTCGACGCAATGCAAGGCAGTTTCTTCTCGGCGGAGGCCAGTCCGGAAGTCATCCTGCAGAAGTCGTTTGCGGAAGAATTGCTGGGCATAAAACCCAAGCCGGGCACGGATGACACAAATATTGCCGAGTTGGCCAAGCCCCTCCTGAGAAAGGAATTGACGATGCATTATGCCGAGCGTACCGCGCCTCCCTCAGCAACGGCCACGGCTGACGACTCGGCGTACTCAGTTGTTTCACGGCAGCAGGTACTGAAAATTGTGGGAGTGACGGATCTCGATCCGGATAGCCTGCGCGGTGCTGCCCGGGCGCGCGTCTTCCTGCCGCTCAAGCTCGCGCAAGACCTGCACGTCATGCAGTCGGGCCTGCGCGATACCTCCCCGAGCAACGCTTCAACCTATACCTCACTCAGTGTGCGGGTGAGAAACCCCAATCAGGTGCCGGCGGTGGAAGATGCCATCAAAAAGATGGGATTCAATGCTTTTTCCATCGTCGATGCCACCCGCAGCATGCGCCAGTTCTTTGCCGTGCTCGACGGCTTCCTTGCCATCTTTGGAAGTCTGGCCCTGGCCGTGGCTTCCATCGGAATCGTGAATACTTTGGTGATGGCCATCCTCGAACGCCGCCGCGAAATCGGAATCATGAAAGCCCTCGGCGCCAGTGATGCGGACGTGCGCGGCCTCTTCTTCGCCGAGGCCGGCGCCATGGGTCTGGTCGGCGGTGCAAGCGGAGTCATGCTGGGTTGGGTGATCGGACGCCTTATCAATTTCGGAACCAACATCTATCTCGAGCGCCAGCACTTTCCTCCGGCACAGGTCTGGTCAGTGCCGCTGTGGCTGGTTCTCGGCGCGATCGCGTTTTCCTTCGTTGTCAGTCTGCTGTCGGGTCTCTACCCAGCGGCCCGGGCTGCGCGTCTCGATCCCGTGCAGGCACTGCGCTACGAGTAAACTGGTAACATGCGACGCGGTTTGCGATGCTCTGCGCTATTTCTTGTTCTGCTTCTGTTCGGTCAGGCCCACGCTCAAAGTCGCGTCGATTGCAACGCCCTTCAAAGCCGTATCCTCGGTCAAACCGTCCACTACTGCGTTATGTTGCCACCGGACTACGACAAAGCGACTACAGGCCGTTCTCCGCAGCGTTATCCCGTACTCTATTTTCTGCATGGGCTCGGCGATAATGAGCAGACTTTGTTTAAAAGCGGCGGATGGGGCGTGATCGAGGACCTCCGCCGGCAAAAGCAGATCTCCGACTTTCTGATCGTCACACCCGAAGGGAAGAGTAGCTTCTACGTCAACTCCGCTGACGGCCGGGTCCGCTACAGCGATTTTTTCATTCGCGAGTTCATCCCCTACATCGAGTCGCATTACTCGGTTCGCGGAGAGCGCTCCGCACGCGCCATCAGCGGAGTCTCCATGGGAGGATACGGCGCCCTTCGCTTTGCCTTTGCCTATCCGCAGCTATTCTCGTCGGTTAGCGCGCAGAGTGCCGCTCTCATGGTGGAAGCGCCGGGACAAACTGAGAGTATGCGTTCGGCGACACCGCTGGGAGCTGTTTTCGGCAATCCCGTTGACCTGCATCACTGGAATCAGAACAGTCCTTTTGTCCTCGCAAAGCAAAACCGAGCACTGATACGCAGTACAGGATTGTCCATCTATTTCAACTGCGGTCGTGAGGATGACTTCGGATTTGATAAAGGAGCTGCAGAACTCGACCGACAACTCCACGCAGAAGGGATCCGACACGAATTTCACCTCTATCCCGGTAACCACGGCGCCGCGTATTTTCTGACACACCTCGGTGAAACATTGACGTTTCATTCGCGTGTTTTTGCCACAGGTAAGTAGCTTGCGGGCAAGGAAATTGGGCGCGTTATCGTAGGATCATTTAGCACGATAACTGTTGATAAATCTCTATATCACTCATTGACCCTCAAAACAGGCGAACAGACGGCGCAAGCTTGTGCTAACGCCTTGGTTACGTAAACCATCGTTAAAAAGGGAATGACTAGGCTGAGCGTAAACCGCCTTTCGTTGCTGGAGCTTCGCGTACTCTGCCTAGGCTTGCTTAAATGATGAGATCTTTGCTCGGCAACCAGTAGAGGTGGAGCGCGCAGTTTCGTGAATGCCAAAAACGAAATCGTCTTGCTACTGCACAGTTAGCGCAATCTGCGGCGGAGCACCCTCCTGCGATGCGCCGGGGGCTGTACCCGTTAGCGTGATGATGTAGTTCCCGGCTGGCGTGCCGAGACTTCCGCCACTACCATTTCCACTGCCTCCGTTCCCACCGCCGCAATGCGACAGGGCAAGAACTCCCACAACTAAGAAGTAGACCCGCGCTCTCCGACCGAAGTGGGCACGACCAAGTCCTGCACCTGTGAGTACTAAGCCGACAGCTGGCAGTAGCAGCGCGCAGAAAAGGAGTCCCTGGTGGTTGAATGGCGACATCAGAAGACCCGTCGGACCCGAAGTGCTTACCGTCAGAGTTGAGTTGTCGGAGCCGGCGGCACCTGGCGCAAGCGCTGTGAACGAACATGTAGGCGCCAGCGTTACCACGGGTGAAATGTTGCACCCGAGCGACACAGTGTTCGCATTGAAACCGCTGACAGGCGCAACAGTGATGGTAGAAACAGCCGACGCTCCGGGCGAAAGCGATGTTGGTGACAGTCCCGTGGCCTGGATCGTGAATCCTGGCAAGAAAATCTCGCTGACGAACGCATCGTAGCTGCCACCAGCGGACGCCTGCAAGGGATTCATGGTGGGAAAGTTGGTTGAGTTCGTCTTCCCTGCTACGTACGCGTTGCCAGAGCTGTCCGTGGTGATGCCAAAGCCTTGGTCATCGCTGCTGCCGCCAAGATAGGTGGAGTACACCAAAGCCGAGCCAGACGCGTTGAGCTTGGTCACGAAGGCGTCGTAGTCGCCGCCAGCATTAGCTGCCTGCACCGGATTCATGGTGGGAAAGTCAGCTGAGGTCGTCTGCCCCGTGACGTAAGCGTCGCCCAATCCGTCCACGGCGATGCCAAAGCCTTGGTCAAGTCCACTGCCGCCAAGGTACGTGGAATAAACCAAAGCCGATCCTGAGGGGTTGAGCTTTGCCACGAAGGCATCGTAGTTGCCACCATTGGACGCCTGCAAGGGATTCATGGTGGGAAAGTTGGTTGATTTGGTATGTCCAGTTAGGTAGGCATTGCCCAATCCGTCCACGGCGATGCCAAATCCTTGGTCATCCCCGCTGCCACCAAGATAGGTGGAATACACCAAAGCCGAGCCAGACGCGTTGAGCTTGGCCACGAAGGCATCCCATGCCGGAATTGGAAGGCCGTTGTCACCGGCGTTCGCAGGCTGCAAGGGATTCTTCGTGGGAAAGTCGGTTGAGGCGGTTCCGCCAGTCACATAAGCGTTGCCCAAACCGTCCACGGCGATGCCAAAGCCACCGTCATCATCGCTGCCACCAAGGTAGGTGGAATAGACCAAAGCCGAGCCAGACGTGTTGAGCTTGGTCACGAAGGCGTCGCCACCCATGCCTCCAGCGGACGTTGGCTGCAAGGGATTCTTCGTTGGGAAGTCGTCCGAACTCGTCTGCCCCGTTATATAAGCGTTGCCCGAGCTGTCCACGGCGATGCCAAGGCCATCGTCATCCCCACTGCCGCCAAGATAGGTGGAATACACCAAAGCCGAGCCAGACGCGTTGAGCTTGGCCACGAAGGCGTCACTTTGTCCGCCAGCATACGTTGGCTGCACGGGATTCATGGTGGGAAAGTCGGTTGAAATGGTATAGCCGGTGACATAAGCGTTGCCGGAGGCGTCCACCGCGATACCGACGCCCTGGTCATAGTTGTTGCCGCCAAGGTAGGTGGAATAAACCAAAGCCGATCCTGAGGGGTTGAGCTTGGCCACGAAGGCGTCACTGTAGCCACCACCACCATTCTCTGGCTGCACAGGGTTTACAGTCGGAAAGTCAGTTGAGAATGTGTACCCCGTGACGTAAGCGTTACCCGACCTGTCCACGGCGATGCCACCGCCGACGTCAAGATCGCTGCCGCCGAGATAGGTGGAATACACCAGCGGGTCAATGAACAGAGGGCTTTGTAAATCGTAATCAGCGATCTCGAATCCTACCCGGTTCTTATGCTTGATGTCGTAATGCGCGGCAATCACTCGCCTCGCTCCACTCGTTTCCTGATAAACAGTTGGCTTGCGCCAACGCACTTCACCCGCTGCGGTCTGGAGGACCAGGTTTCCATGTCTGTCGCGACTGATGTGCTTCGCCCCACGAACATCGAACTGTATCCGGCGTGGGTCGGCACCCGGCGAGACGACAAAGTCATACTCTAGCTGCCCCTGGTTGCCGTAGTAGACTAAGTCAACGCCGGAATAAATTCTCTCGTATTTTACCTTCGCGTAGGTCGGTACGTTGCTGTGCCACTTCTTGGGATCGTTGCCGATGAAGTAGTTGCTCCTGCCGGGGAGTGGATCTGCGCCAGTCACCTTCGCTGCGGGGTTGGCGTTCACGAGCTTCATCCGCAATGCAGACTTGGTGACAGGCCCAGCCGGGCCTGGTCGCAACAAACGGCCAGCACGGGATGTGACGTCTTTTGCTTTGTCACTGCGCGAGGAGAAGACCGCTTCATCGCTGGTCAGAAAAAGCGTATATCCGCTGGAGTGCAGCAGAAATTTCACCCGGGCATCGGCCTGGCCTTGGTTTGCCTCGAAACTCAAAGGCAACTTGCCGTAATTCCCAGCCACTTTCCCTCGACTTGCCAGATCAAGCTGCGACCGGCCAGTCGCCCTGTCCTTAGAAAAAAGCGGCTGACTGATGTGAGTCACGGAGTCGGATTGCATCACTAACATTGTGCTTCCGAGGATCGCGGATATGCAGACGAGGCGGACGGATCTCATGGCTGCACCTCGCAGGAAATTGGCCGATTCGCTACGCATCTTACGTCTGCCATACGGGCAAGTCAATGAAAGCCGTGGAGTTGGCAGCAGCTCGAAACGATCGTTGTTGAAAAATCGCCATTGCACGCAATATAAAAAGGCGCCCACTTTTGCGGTAGGTTGTGATTGTTCGCATCGTCAACCTAGCGAAAAGGAGCGCCTTTTATGAGTCAGGAAAAGTATATCGGCATGGACGTGCACCAAGCCACAATCTCGGTTGCCGTGATGGATGCTCAGGGCAAACTGGTCATGGAATGCTTGCTGGAGACCAAGGCGGCCACGATGGTCGAATTCATCCGAGGATTGCAGGGAACTCTGTCGCTAACCTTCGAAGAAGGAACCTCGGCAGCCTGGTTACACGATCTTCTGAAGCCGCACGTCAGCAGGCTGGTGGTCTGCGATCCACGCAAGAACGCTCTATTAAAGGATGGCAACAAGAGTGATCGTGTGGATGCGCGAAAACTGGCCGAGTTGTTGCGCACCAACCAACTGAAGCCGGTCTACCACGGAGAGCACGGGGTGCGAACGTTGAAAGAACTGGGGCGCAGCTATCTCACCATCACCCAAGATGTCACCCGCGTCATGAATCGCATCAAAGCGCTGTACCGCAGCTGGGCGATTCCGTGCGCCGGCACAACCGTCTACGCTCCCCGTCATCGCGCCGAGTGGTTGGCTAAGATCACTGAACCAGGAGTTCGAGTTCGCGCGGAACGGCTCTATCAGCAACTGGACGGGTTGCAACCGGTGCGTCTGGAAGCACGACACGAACTCATGGTGGAGAGTCGCAAACATGCTGCCGTGAAGCGGTTGCGCCAGATTCCTTCGATTGGTCCGATTCGCGCCGCTCTGCTCGTGGCCTTGCTGCAGACCCCACACCGGTTCCGAACCAAGCGACAGCTGTGGGCCTACAGTGGTTTCGCCGTCGAGACTCACGACAGCGGCGAGTACCGCTACGTACGAGGCAAACTGCAACGCAACCGCGAGCGCATCACGGTGCGCGGGCTGAGTGCCAACTACAACAAGGATCTGAAGAATCTTTTCAAAGGTGCTGCCATCTCGGCCAGCACCCGTCCCGGTCCGCTGCGCGACTTCTATGCAGCTCTGATTGCCAAAGGGATGCGGCCCACCATGGCCCGTCTCACCCTGGCACGAAAGATGGCCACGATCACGTTAACGATCTGGAAGAAAGGGGTGGACTTCGACGCCAAACAATTAGGTCAGCAAGCAGCTTGAGCCTCTCTGGAGAGGGGCTTCCCATCTCGTAGATTTTCCCGGGTGGGGTCGCTCGGGTTTCCAGAGAGCTCGGTTCGAGGGGAGTATCAGTCAATGAGATCGGGCCCCGTGTGCTTCGGCACCGAGTCACCCATTACACGCTATGCCCCCTCGGATAACCAGAAATAGCCATAGGCCACGAGCCTCGGATAGAACCATGGTTGCCTTTTGAGCGCCAGTCCGGCTTGCCGCTCTTTCGAACTCGATGGCATCGCCACCCTCGGCGCGGAGGAAACTTACGAGCATGGACAACAGACCAAGCCTCTCAGGCAAGCGAAACTACCGTGGGCTGGAGATCGAGACCAAAACCTCGCCCTCCGGTCGAGGGAGAACTTTTTTCTTGACATCCCTTTTTATAGAACTCATTGAGGGGTAGTTTCCGGTCAATGAGTCCGGATCGGCGCCTTTCAAGACAACTGGGAAATTCTTGTAGACGATCTGCCTCTTAGCTGTGTCGCATTAGCGTCGGATATCTATTTCAACCCACCACCCACAGTCCACACCGGGTTGGGCTTACTTCATTCCTTCGACGAGGTAGAGATCCGAGAGAATGCGATGGTAGCCATACACGCATGACTTGCCATCCATGGTGAGCAGGATTGGCCCGATACGGCTCACCCCGGCAGGGTCGGAGGGCATCAGTTCTTTCCACAGTGTCTTGTGGCCCGTCGCCACATCCAGGCGATAGACTCTCGCGGGCAACTCTCCTGGTTTGTAGATATAAATTACCTTGCCGTCCTCGCTCCATTGAATAGGTTGCTGTCCAACCTCAAAACCTGGAACCGCACGAGGCTCTCCTCCCGCCACCGGATAAATGTAGGCCTTCTCATCCGGTCCGATGCCGACCACTTGCTGCCCGTCGGGCGATAGCACCAGAACCAGCGGGTCGACGCCTTCCGGCGAGATAGATATAGGCTTGGCTTCGACGGAATCCTGGCGGTAGATGCGGGCGGCGTGTCCGGGTTCCTTGCCACTGAAGAGGAAGCGCCTGCCGTCCGGAAGCCACTTGGCCCAGCTATGACTGGTGGAGTCGTGGGTAAGAGCCCGGGCTTCACCCGCACCTGTCGGCAGAAGAATCAGCTGGGCGGGAGCAGTTGGAGGACTGGCAATCGCCCATTTACCGTCCGGAGACACGCTGATCGCTTGCCCGTCACCCAAACGAACCGCCTCGGTGTCATTGACCTTTCGCAAGTAGACCGAGTACTTCGGTCCTCCGCCTTCACCCTCCTCATCGAAGAGCAACGTCTTGCCATCGGGTGAGAGCTCCGCGGGATAAGAGTAGTCGAACCAGGAGAGATCCCGTTCCTTGGCTTCCCCGACGGTGACACCTATGAGTTCCCGGCGCCAAGTGTCGCGGGCGAGCAGAAGCCGCCCGTCCTGCCAGATGTCATGTAAGGATAGGGTTCCTGGTACCGGCATGATCAGCCGTTCCCGGCCATTTAATGTCACCGCATACACCGCACGCTCGGAGCCAAGCCGGCAGGCAGTGAACCATATCTCTTGGCCATCGGCAGACCAAGCCAGTCCTTGCACCGTTTCGAAGCCCGAGGACAGGGTCTGGACTTTTCCGTTCACGTCCACCACGTCGACCGCACCACCGTCATCACCCGGCAAGGGATGATCGAGGAAGGCCACCCGGTCGCCCTTTCTTGACATTCGCGGATGGCTGATCCACCCCGATGTCGCGTAGAGCACTTTCCCGATGGGATACTCGAGCTGATTGCGCCCGCCGACGTCGCGCACGATGGCCAGATTGGTGCTATCCGGAGACCAGTCGGCCCACTGCACGCCTTCCACGATGGCCCGTGGGGCGCCGCCATTCAGCGGTACCCTGGCTAGCGTGCCGATCTGAGTGTAGGTTCCGTAGGCGCGGCTATCGACCAATACCGCCATCTCCCCCGCGGCCGAGATTCCGAGGACCGCGGCTCCGGACAGGTTCAGGGTTCGCGATTGGGGACTTTCAGGACTGGTGATAAATAATTCAAGGGGCGTCCCTTCCCAGGCAGCGCCGTAGACGACAGATTGACCATTGGGAGTAAAGCGCGCCGAATTCACTGACCCGCGGCGGAATGTGATCTGACGGTAGATGGGTTGCGGATTTGATATCCATTCTCCGTGAAGTAGCCAGCCCGTCCCGAGTCCAAAAATTAGTACCAGGCCGGCGACGGCTACCGTCCATCGTTTCGGTCTTACCTTGCTGGGTTCACCCACGGCCGGTTGTGCGGATCCGGAGGTTTGTGTCGCGGGCATTTCGCCGTGCGCAGTGGCGGAGCGACTCGACTCCAAGTCGCGTTTCAGGCGCTTTAACTCGGAGCGAACTTCCGAAGCGGTTTGATAACGTAATTCACGGTCTTTTTCCAATGCCCGTCCGATAATGCGATTCAGTTCAGCTGGCAGGCTGGGGGTAAGCGTTGGCACCGGTGTCGGCACTCGATTCAGGATGGCCTCGAAGACAATTGCGGAGGTGCTCCCACCAAATGCCTGTTTGCCAGTGGCCATTTCATAGATGACCGCACCGAACGAGAACAGGTCTGTGCGAGAATCAAGGTCCTCGCCGCGCGCCTGTTCGGGAGACATGTAAGCCACCGTGCCCACCGTACTGCCGGGACTCGTGAGCTGTTCTTGACTCACCTCGGCAACCGTTGAGCCAACTCCTGAAGTGGCCACAGTGCGGCTCTGATTGACCTTGGCAAGCCCGAAGTCAAGGACCTTGGCTTGTCCATTGGCGGTGATGAAAATGTTGGCGGGCTTGATATCACGATGCACAATCCCGCGGTTGTGGGCGACATCGAGTGCGTCGGCAATCTGAATGCTAAGCTCGAGCAACTCGTCAATCTTCAGCGGCCGGTTCTCGACCTTATGCTTGAGCGTCTGGCCATCCAGAAACTCCATCGCTATAAAAGCTTGCGCATCTTGCTCGCCGATGTCATAGATGGTGCAGATGTGGGCGTGATTCAGGCTCGATGCCGCTTGGGCCTCGCGCCGGAAGCGGGCAAGTGCCTGCGGGTCGTGAGCTACGTCGTCGGGCAGAAATTTGAGGGCGACGAAACGATGCAGCCGCGTGTCCTCAGCCTTGTACACGACGCCCATGCCACCGCCGCCAAGCTTCGCGACGATGCGGTAGTGCGAGATGGTTTGGCCGATCATGAATGAGGGTAGGAACCCAAGGTGCAATCTTAGGGTTGAGCGATTGCGAAGTCAATGACAGGGAAAGGGTTGGCTGAGCCAAGAAAGTCAGGTGACGATAAATCCCGATTTCACTCATTGACGGTGTCGGCAACTCTCAATGAGTAACAACGCCTGGTTGCTCACCTATCGGCTAAAATCAACAAGCCGGTGGTCAAACGTGAGGACTACACAGTGCTGATTGATGTCGACGTGGCCACGTTTTCCGGGTGATCTGAAATGCGATGAAGAAGAAGCTTGGGTTTGCAGCAGCAATGACGCTGTTCGCACTGGCAATTCTGTCCACTCGCTACTACATGGTGGACTTGCCGGTATGGCATTTTCTTGGCGGTGGCCAGGGCCTTGATCCCGCTACGCTGCATCTGCGGGGGGAGTTTGTGGAAAGCAATCTAGGAGCGGCGCAGGGTCCGGCAGGATCAGTCACCATGCGCATGATTGCGCAGCAATACGTTTTTGTGCCGCAATGCATTGTCGTCCCGGCGGGTGTTCCCGTCCATTTTCGAATTACCAGTGCCGATGCCGTGCATTTGCTGAGCTTCCTCGGCACTGGTTATGGCCTCAGAGCTGTGCCTGGCGCGGTTACCGAAGCTACTTTCACCTTTGATAAATCAGGTGATTTCAAGATCCCCTGCCATGAGTTTTGCGGAGCTGGCCATTATGCGATGAGAGGCCGACTGGAGGTAGTCCCGCGAGACCAGTTTGCCTCCTTGTTGCCTGACGAAAGGCGGACTTGTGAGCCACGCTAGTCAGACTGCGCTCCGGCGAATAACCATCCCACGTTTCGCCACGCTCGCGCTTCTATTCATGGCCTTGTCACTTCTTTTGTCGGGAAGGGACTCTTCTGCGCAGCCAGGAAATTCTGCACCCCCGGTTCGCGTGCCCTCGAACGTGGCGTGGACGCACGAAACCATTGCGATTGCTTCCGGCGGAAACGCCTTCCGCGGGCTGCTCATTGCCCGACGCTGCAACCATTGTCATGGCGTAGAGGGATTCAGCTCCGTTCCCATGGTTCCCAATCTAGCCGGTGAAGACCAGTTGTCGTTCTGGAAACAGATGCAGGATTTTCGATCCGGGAAGCGGATATCACCAATGATGCAAGGGGTCGCTGAGAGACTTTCTGCGCGCGATTCGGCCGACTTAGCAGCGTATTATTCCATGCTGCCTACTGCGGGAGATCCCCAAGACAGCCGAACGTTTCCCCAAGCCATGCAGGACCCTTCGCGCGCGCGGATTGCCATCCGCCTCATCGTTTTCGGAGATGGCCAGCGCGGCATTCCACCCTGTCAGTCGTGCCATGGTCCCGTCGCGTATGTGATGGGGGCTCCTCCAATCGCTATTCAGAACGGCAGTTATCTGCTGGACCAGCTCGAGCATTTTGCGAATGGGTCTCGCACGAATGACATTAACGTGCGAATGCGTAGTATCGCTAGGCAGCTCACGGAGAATGAGAAAACGGCAGTTTCCGAATACTATGGCGCAGGACTGGGGCCGGGAGTGAACCCAAGGTAGTAAAGAAGGGGCCGTGTGGGCCAGTCCAGGCGGCCGCCGTCGCCGCTGGATCTGCCGAATGCTCCGGTGGCGACCTCATCATTGGGGCTAACTGTTGCAAAATCTCCCTCTCTAACAATGTCGGCGGTGTCAAGCACTTTTCGAGCACACTTCTGCATGCACTCGGAGAAGAGCGCCATTTCGCTCTCGTGGGTGGTTTGCGCTTCCCAACCTGGGCTCGCTTCTAATCGTTGGGGTCAGGAACTCAGTCCGACCCAACCATCTCTTCGATCCCAACCGCGATCATGATTACTTCTTCGAACTCCCCTGCGAAGGGGAGCGGGATGCCCAATCATTACGTCGGTGACTTACTGCACACCACGGCGATTTCCGGGCGCTCCCGCGTGCGAACCGAGCTTTTCGAACTGGCCGTAATCCCAGCCCCGGCGCCACATCCAGTACAGATGCACCGCCAGCTTCCGAGCCATCGCGACCTTCGCGATCTTCCGTCCTCGGCGCAGGGCTAGGTGGAAGAACTTGCTCCGCCACTGCGGTTGGCTTCGCACCGTGACCTGGGCCGCTTCTACCAGCAAGAAGCGCAGCAGCGAGTTGCCCTGTTTGCTGATGTGTCCAAGTCGTCGCCGATCGCCGCTGGATTCTTCCGATGGCACCAGACCCACATAGCTGGCAATCTGTTTGCCGCAGTGAAAGCGTTCGGGAGTTCCAATCACTAGCTCGAAGGCTAAGGCCGTCAGCGGACCCACGCCGGGATGCGTCATCAGTCGCCGCGTTACCGGTCGCTTCTCCACCTCTTCTTCCAAGGCACGGGTCAGTTCCTGGATCTTCGGAGTGAGTTGGTCGAGTACGTCGAGCAAATCCTGGCGTCGTCGGCTTGCCCACGGAGCAAGCACTAAGGACTCCAGTTCGCTGCGACCTGCCGGCCGCCACAGCGCCTTCTTGCGCCGCAGACCTTCGTTGAGCGCCACCACGTGCAGTTGATTCATCACCCGGGTGCGCATCTGCACCAATCGGTGGCGATGCCACAGCAGTTGCCGCAGATCCCGATTCTCTGCGTCCGCTACCCAGATCCGCGGAAAGCGATCTTCTATCAGGAGCTTCAGTACCAACTGCGCATCCTGGCGATCGGTCTTCTGCTTGCGCACTCGTTTCGTCCGAATCTCCGCTGCATCCCCGATCCACAACTCAAACTGCAACTCACTGAGCAATCGTTCAAACCAGCGCGAGTGCCCGCTGGCTTCCATCCCCACACGCACCGTCCGTCCTTTGAGCGAGCCGTAAAATCGCTCGGCTTCCTCGCGGTGAGTGAGCCGCCGTTCGCCCAACTCACCTGTTTCTGTATCCACAAATGCAATTTGCTGAAAGCCCGGATGATAGTCACAACCTATAATCAGCATGTTCGGCTCCTTTCCTCCGAGCCCTTTGGTTGGTTTGCGCCTCCAAAGTTTACTCGGGCCTAGGAGCCGACATTGTTATGGAATCATTTCACTCATTGACCTGATCCTGTGCGGAAACCATTCCGTTTCCGCACGCGCAGTAACAGGGAGTTGCCCCGTATATCAAAAAGGCCCCGATGCCAATCGGGGCCGCGGAAAACCCTTCCCAATCCCATCCCGTGGAGGTTATCGGGCACGCCAACACGTGCGCGGGATCACCGCAGTGCAGTCAGCCTTTCTCAATACACACTGGCCGATTTTCTCCAGTCTTGCTTGAGCTGTTCCATGATGTCATCTGCCAGCACGGTTTTATCGAAGCCGGATTTGGTCGTCCTCCAAATCAGCTTCTGAGAGCGACGGTCTACAAGGGTTACTTCTACCATCGTGCGCCGTACAACCATTCTGGCCAGCACGACTGTGCTCTGCGTTTGACACGTGAGAATCGCGTCCGCCTCTTCCGGCTTGGAAGCGATTCCGACTGTCATCCAGTTTTCGAGACGAGCCTTGACCAGAAGCGCAAAATCGTCTGAGGACGGAGCCACATAAATCGTTGTCACCTGGTGCAGCAGAAGGGGGCCGGCTGAAAGAGTGGACTGTGCCGCTTGGGATCCCGTGGAGAGCAGCAGCCAAGCGATAACTGCCAGGATCATCCAATTGACTCGTAGATGCGCTTCATTTAGAAGTCGGGAGTTCATAACGCTCCACCTCCTTATCTTACGCACTGCTTCTTACCCGTGTGCGGATCCTTTCGAACTCATAGGTTCCAAGGCCGCGCTGGGACGCCAATTTCAAATAGGGAAGGGATGCAACGTCCAAATTCCAGTAGGCCTTGGCTACACAAGCGTCGAGCGCCACCGGATCGGTGCCGGCCACCAGCGTCTTCTTGAGCAGAACGTCGTTAAGGTTGCCTCCAGTGGGCCCGTTCCGGATGAGCACGCGATAGCAATCGATGATAGTAAGAGTCGGACGAATGAAATCGGCGAGATCCACCAGGCTTTCGTGGATCTTCTGATGTAACTGATGGCGCTGTCCACCCAGAATGCCATACCAGTTCTTCATCCCCAGAGTCGTGCCGGTAAGGCTGTGGTGTTTGGCGATGGGAACGTTGATGATCTTGTCGGCGTTCAAGAAGGGATCGAAAACCGGCCAGTCCCGCAAAACCTCTCCTTGCAGGTCGACATCTTTGAATCTGGTGGGATCGGGCAGAATCACTTCGGCTCCTTCGCCGCGCGCGGCTTCGGCAATACCCGACCTTTCGAAACACCGGCGCGGATCGTTACAGCTCACATCCGTCACGATGACCCGCTTCGCCCCTGCGTTCCAGCACTGCCGGACGATCTCTCTGACAATCGTCGGATTGGTGTTGGCGGCCTGTTCTGGCGTCCGGTCCCAGCCGATGTTTGGCTTCACCAACACGATGTCGGCGCGGGAGACGAAACGATGGATGCCGCCCAGTTCGTCGAGGGCAACCCGCACTAGCGCTGCCGGATCATCTCCTTGGATTACTGCCATCTCGGGCAACCCCGGATCAATCGCAACCGTGTGGCTACGCTTCAAATTAATAGCCCGCTCGGTCCAGGGGTGCTGGCTGTGCTCGCTCAGCCAGAATCCGAGGCCTGCCGTTCCGGCAGCGATTCCTCCTAGGCGCAGCAGTTTGATCAGGGCTTCACGACGGTCGAGCATGGTGCCATCGGTCGACGGCATATTGACCTCTTTGCTTTTGCGCGACAACTAAATTCTAATCTCGTTCAGGTGGCACACCTGTGCAGTCCGTCACAATACCGTGTGCGAAACGACCAGCGTCTGCCGTAAAGGCGGCCCTGGCGTTGATTGGATTTAGTGCCGTCATCGGCCAGATCGTTCTCATGCGGGAGCTCATCGTCGTCTTCAACGGCAACGAGATTTCGCCGGGAATTATGTTAGCCACCTGGCTCTTCTGGACCGCCATCGGCAGCATCCTGAGCAGCGGGTTTGCGTTGGGTGGAAACGGCGCTCGCCGGGCGGTCGCTGCGCTCGAATGCCTGCTCGGCGTCAGCCTGCTGCCAACGATCTGGGCATTGCGCGCCTCGAAAACTTTCTTTCAGACCGTGCCGGGCGAACTGGTTGGTCCCGTGCCCATGCTGTTCACATCTCTCGGATGTCTCAGTTTGTTTTGTGTTGTCTCCGGGGCGCTGTTTGTGGTTGCAACCCGCATGTACGAACAGGAGTGCGCCGTCGCGGCTCGCGTCGCTGCCAGCTCCGCCTATCTGCTGGAGGCCGCCGGTTCTGGCCTGGGAGGGATTCTGGCCAGCATTGTCCTGCTCCGCTTTCTTGGGTCCTTCCAGATCGCGGCCGTCGTCACCCTGCTAAATTTGTGCATGGCAGCAGTCTTACTGCTCCAGAGGAACCGCAAGCAGTTTGGGGCCGTCATTGCAGCGACGGCGCTCTTCGCGATTCCCCTTCTTTTGTATGTGGCACCGTGGTTGGACAGGTCCGCGCAGGCGCGCCTGTGGCACGGATTCCACCTGGTGGGATCGCGCGACTCCATTTACGGCAACCTGGCAGTCATCCAAACCGGCAACATTCGCAGCATTTATGACAACGGCGTGATCCTGGCCAGCGCGCCGGACGAGAACGCCGCCGAAGAGGCGGTCCACTACGCGCTGCTGGAGCACCCGGCGCCGAGGCAGCTTCTGCTGATCGGCGGTGGCGTGAATGGCAGCATCATTCAGGCGCTGAAACATCCCACAGTCGAGCGGATCGACTACGTTGAGTTGGATCCCGCGCTCATCGACATGGCGCGCCAGTTCTTCCCCGTGCAGTCTGCTCCTGTTTTCTCAGATCCTCGGGTGCACTTGCATTACGCGGATGGCCGGTACTATCTCAAGACGGCTGGCGACACCTTCGATGTGATCATTCTCGATGTGCCTGACCCGCAGACCGCGCAGTTGAACCGGTTCTACACCGCCGAGTTCTTTCGTTCCGCTCGTGATCACCTCGCGTCTGGCGGACTGCTCGCCCTGCAACTGCGGTCGTCGGAGGATTACATCAGCCCTGACCTCGCGGAATTCCTGCGCTGCATACACTACACTCTGCGGAACGCCTTCCCCTACGTTGTCACCATCCCAGGAGAAACGATCCACTTCTTTGCCGCTACCCAGCCCGATGTTCTGACAGACAATCCCCAAACGCTCATTTCGAGATTGCAGGAACGGAATCTGAAGACACAGTATGTTCGGGAATACTTCATCCCATTCCGCATGATGCCCGATCGCATGGTGCAGGTTCGCGACCAACTGCGACCGCTTACCTCGACGCCAGTCAATCGTGATTTCGCGCCGATCGCCTACTACTTCGATGCTGTGCTATGGAGCACGCAGTTCAAGCTGGGGTATTCCCGCTGGTTGCAGACTGCAGCGGGCATCGGCTTCCCCGGTGTGATTTATGGGGTCCTGATCATCTTATTGTTTTTGGCGGTTCTTCTGGTGCGTGTGACGGCTCGCGAGAGACGCGCCCGTTCTGCCGCGGCCTGCTGTATGGCTGCGACCGGATTTACACTGATGGCTTTGCAGATCTTCCTTCTACTCGCATTCCAGTCCATCTACGGCTACGTTTACCGCCAGCTCTCGATTCTCATTGCCATGTGTATGGCTGGCATTGCCTTCGGAAGTTGGCTGGGCATCCGTCGCCTTCGTTCCCGCGACGGTCCACCCTGCCGCAATATTGCAACCACACAGTTCCTGCTCGCTCTTTCTGGTCCTGCGCTGATATTAGTGGTTAGCCTGCTGTCGAAGATTTCTGGGACGGCGGCAACATGGCTGGCTGCGCAGTTTATCTTCCCAGCTCTCGCTGCTCTCTGCGGAATGCTGGGGGGCTATCAATTTCCTCTCGCGTCGGAGATCTACCTTCACGACAACAACGGTCGATCACGGCTAGGCACACTCTATGCCATCGACCTGCTGGGCGGATGCGCGGGCGCGCTGTTGCTCAGCAGTTACCTCATCCCAGTGTTTGGTTTCTGGAAGACCGCATGGCTTAGCGCGGCGGTAAACCTGGCGCCGGCTCTGCTGGCCGCCCGGGTAAGCCTGGCGGCAAAGCTGTCTCGGGCATAGGCGCTTGTGGCTTGTTCTCACCGAAGACCACCGCGGTAAAGGTGAAGATATCCGTGTTCTCATCCTTCCAGCAACCGGAGCGCATCCCCGCTTTGGCGCAGGTTTCTTCCAGAAACCTCTGTCGATTCCATCCTTCTTCTGTCGGCACCTGCGGAAGCAAAAGGCCCTCGTATGTGCCGTTTTTCATCAACAGACCGTGCTGACCAACCTTGATCTGTCGAAGGTCCAGCACGCGCCGAAGCGGCGACAGCACAGAGATTTCATACTCAAGTTGCGGCAACTCTGAAGCTGAGACCGGCACGAAACGGCGATCGCGCAGGGCCGCCAGCGTGGCCGTGTCACGGACGGTCAGATATAGCGGCTTGACAGCGGAGGTATAGCCGATGCACCCCCGCAATTCCCCGGATTTCTTCAGGGTGACGAACGCGCCACGCTCCTGGTTCAACGCTTCGCTTGCGCTGGGGCCGGGTTCATACGCCTTTCTTTCCTGCACCGCGTACTCCACCGACTTACGCGCCAGAGCGAGCAGATCTTTTTTCTCATAGCCATTCAGGGAGAATTGCGGTGCCACTGTCTTTCCGATTTGCGTCTTCACAAACACGTCCGCGCTGTATCCGACGACGCGCGAATGGTCACCCGTGATGTCCCCCGAATTGGCGTACTTGAGCACCAGCGCCTGGTTTGCTCCCATGCGTTCGGCAGCGATCATTGCGGCTACTATGGGCGCGCCGCCACAGGCTTCCCAGACCCGGGTCTCAAAGTTTCGCGACATGCTCAAGTAGTCCCATGCCTGTAGTGCATTCAGCGTTTTATGGTCGATTCTTACAGCCTCGTCATAGGGGTGATAGTGCGACAAATCAGAACTGGCCACAATCAGAGTGTTACTTCCCTGGATCAGCTTCGCCAGAGCTACACCCAGCGCACGGCTGCTTTCGTAACTCTGATCTCCCATGACGATCGGTACGAGTTCGAAGTCACCTAACACCCTTTGCAGCCATGGCAACTCCACTTCGAGCGCATGCTCAGCGCCTTCCCGGGTGGGAGTGTGTCCCCGGCTGGAGAATTTGATGTCTGGGTTCATCGCCACGAGTTGCTTGGCAAACACCTTGTCTACCGGAACTACGCCCAACGGTGTCGCATAAGCGTCGCCCTCATAGACGGAAGTGAAATCAAAAGCCTCGTAATGCGACGGTGCAATCACCACCACTCGCGAAAACTTGCGCCCTTTTAGCGCCGCGTAAGTGTAGGCAGCGACGGGGCCTGAAAACTCATAACCGGCGTGAGGCGCGACCACGGCAAGGATCGGGTCGGTGATCAGCGGCGGAGACGCGTGTGCCAGCATGTCATCAATCATCGCCGAAAGCATCTTAGGGTCGGCCGGATAGAAGCTGCCGGCTACGCCGGCTTGTCTTACGTTCTGTGGATTGGCAGCAGGGGCGTCCTGCGGTGCAGCAATCGCAAGCATTGACACCACTAGAGCCGCCAGCCAGTACAGTTTGGAGCGCATCTTGATATTCATATGCGAATCCTCCTCTCGCGCTCTCAGACGTGCCAAACACCCGGGATTGGTTGCCGGCAGAATGGACAACTGCCCTTGCGAATCAGCATCTGCGTCGCCGTCAATCCTACGCGTTCCACCAGCATGTGCCGGCACTTCGGGCAGTAGGTATTTTGCGCAGGATGTCCCGGCACATTGCCGATGTAAACGTAATGCAGCCCCTCGGCGTCGGCAATCGCCTTGGCACGCTCCAGGGTAGGAACGGGTGTTATGGGCAGGTTCTTCAACAGGTATTCCGGATGAAACTGCGTGAAATGGACTGGCACGTCCACGCCCAGGTTTGTCTTGATCCAGCGTGCCAAGCCAAGAAATTCGGCATCACCGTCATTGAGAGTCGGCACCACCAAGTAAACGATCTCTGTCCACTTACCCATTTTTCGCAGCGAGACCAGCGAGTCCAGCACCGGCTTCAACTCACCAACCACTACATCTTTGTAGTAAGACTCCGAGAACGCCTTCAGATCGATCTTGACCGCGTCTATTTTTGCGTACGCTGTCTTCAGCGCCTCCTCTTGCATGTAGCCATTCGATACGACAACGCTACGGATGCCGGCTTCGTGCCCGGCATCGGCCGTATCCATCAGGTACTCGCTGAAGATCACCGGTTCGCTATATGTGTAGGCGATGGTGGGACAGTTGTACCGCTTGGCCAGATCGGCAACCAGCTTCGGAGGCGCGTAGTCGGCCGGGACTTGCTCCGGACGTACCTGGGAGATGTCCCAGTTCTGGCAAAATTTGCAGTTGACGTTGCAGCCCGCCGTGGCCAACGAGAAAGCCAGCGTCCCCGGCAGGTAGTGGAACAGAGGTTTTTTCTCGATGGGATCAATGTGCGCTGCGCATACCCGCGAGTGTACTAGCGAGTAGTAGGTTCCTCCGCGATTTTCCCGCACGCCACAATAACCGCGTTCCCGATCTCCCACCGTGCATTCGCGCGGGCAAAGCTTGCACTTGATCTTCTTGTTTTGAAGTTTCTGGTAGAACTTGGCCTCGACGGTGAATTGCGAGTCATCGTGCTTCTGCGGACCAGCCCACGGGGCTATCGCAACGCGGGGCCAGGCAAATTCGCAGACGCCCAGAGCGGCTCCCGACGCCAGGGCACACCTTAGAAACGAACGGCGATCGAGCTCAGACGACATGTTGAACCCTCAACCTCGCGCTTACACCTCGACAACCGCGATTCTTCTGGGATCATTGGTGCCCAGCCGGTGCTGTGAATCAGCCGCAGTCGCAATGTAGTGTGGCGCTCTGCCATCGCCTTCCAGCGTCTTCAATCCTCTCTCGGCTCGTTTGCGCTCGATAATTTGCCAGCCGGTGTAGTCGAGCGCGACCGGATCCTGCGAAACCATCAATGCGTTCTCCTTCCAGGCGTATTGTGGCTTGTATCCCGGCCCGCCTTCGTAGGATGCCGTGGTCGCATCGCAGATGGTCAATCGCATCTTGGTTCTGATTTCCGGCAGCATGTTCAAGTCCGCGATATACGGATTGCAGCCGTTGGGGTGGTACTTGTTCGGGTTATGAATGACGCCATACATGTTTTTCAGGGCGATGCTCACGCCGGCGCCGTCATGGTCTTTTAGCACCGGAACATTGATCAGGACATCGCAGCGTTGCGTCAGAATCTTCGACAATCGGCTGCCCACACTGCCGTGCGTGACCAGTTCTTGTTCGTAATCAACTCGATCAGTGCCGTAGCATTGCACACGGTTTCCGCCCGTCAACACATGGAATCCCGCGTGTTCCAGTTCGTCGCTATCGCGGTCCCAGACCACGATATCGTTCGCCTTGATTCCGGCCTCCTGCAACCGCTCGCAAATGGCCTCGATAAGCTGAAGGTTGCTGGAGAATCCGCGTCCTCCCAGGGCATTCACTTTCAGTCCCACCGTCTCACCCGGGCGGACCAGCTTCTTCCACGTCTCAGTCGGATTATCGCGGTCGAAAAGCGCTTGCGTGGCATGATCCAGAAGGCTCAGCATCCGGCGCGAATCCACCGTGGTGCCCACGCCGCGCAACATGGCATCGCGCGCAATCACAACTCTGGATTTCGCGAGCGCCGCTTCCTGTTCTCCTGCTGCGAGCAGTCCTATCCTTCCGCTTGCGCCCAGAACCGCAGCACCAGCGAAACACTGCTTCAGAAAGTCCCGCCGACTGCCGCTGAGCCCTACGCTCATAATCCACCTATACCGCAATCCGTGCGATTTTTCAGTGACGAGCAGCACTTCTGGCGATCATCGCCCGGCAAGTCGCAGCTCAATTCCGCGCCCTAGTTGCAGCAATGCCTGCTGTGTTTCCGCCGATTCCTCAAAGGCAACGATTCGCACCAGGCAAGCTCGCTTGTGGAAGACCAAACTCTGGCTATACAAGCGTGCGCCGTCTCCCATCTGAATCGGCTTCGCGTCGACAGCCGCCTCCGATTTGAAGATCTTCTCGGCACCCTCCGCGTTTCCCATGGTGTAGATGTCTACTACCGCGTCGACCTTATTCTGGAACTTGTAGTCCGCCGTAGATACTCTCTGCACCCCAGCCTTCAAGTAGCGCTCCGCCTCGCCGTCAATGTACTTCCACAGATCTGCGGCCTCGAAAGTCCGTATATCTCCGGTTTTCACCCAGCCCGCAACCTGATTGGTCGTGGGGAATAGCGCGGCCTGAGTCCGCGGTTCTCGATTGCAAGCGGTATCTCCAAAGAGTGCGACGCACAATGCGATCCTCAGTGCACTGCGCATCGCCACATCCGTTCTCATCACGTTCTGCCCTCCTTGCTCCGATTCAGCAGAATCTGGTTCGTTCGCGATCGGCTCTCGCCGATGCTGGTCACGTAAACTGCCGGGCGATCCTGAACCGGGCAGGCGTATTCGCACGCTCCACAACCCACGCAGCGATGAGGATCAACGAACGGTTGTTTTACCTGCTGCAGGTGACCTTCCGCATCCGCAACTTCGGCGGGCTGCAAATAGATGGCTTTGGGTGACGTTGGACACCACTCTTCGCAGACGATGCACGGCGTCGCCATCGCCCACGGCAGGCATCGCCCGCGATCATAAAAAGCCGTGCCCAGACTGATCGGCTTCGCGTTCCCCGCGCCTGCCTCCCAACCCTTTTCTTTGGATGTGATCTCCCAGATTGCGCCGGTAGGACAAACCTGCGAGCACAGCACGCAACTGGACTCGCAGTAGCCAATCCGCGGCACCATGACCGGCGTCCAGAGACCCTCCAGACCGGCTTCCGTCAACGCAGGCTGCAGCGCGTTGTTGGGGCAGACCTTCATGCACTCACCGCACCGTATGCAGCGCGACAGGAAGTACTCTTCGTCCAGTGCGCCTGGCGGACGCAGCAACCGCTCATGGCGTTCCGCTGCGAATCCCGGCGTGCTTCTTAGCAAGGGAACCACGGCTGCCCCTGCCGCTAATCCGGTGAGCACCTTGCGTCTCTGCAGATTCACACCGATGGACTTTTGAGCGGGAAAGAACTTGAACTGCAGCCCGTGCTCCGGGCACTCATCGATGCAGTTCAGACAGAGATGGCACTCAGGTTGACGCCACGGGACTCCGCCAATCGGATCATCGCCGCCCTGGCAGCGCATCAGGCAGCGGTTGCAGTCATCGCAGCGTTCCGGGGTCTTGACCAACCCAAGAATTGACCAGCGCGATACGATGCCGAGCAGAGCACCCAGTGGGCAAAGTGCACGGCACCAGAACCGGGTCACGCGAAAATTCAGCGCCAAAAAAAAGATGAAGATGAGACCGAGCCAAACCCCCTGCCGGAAGTACGGCTGTCTAAAACTCAGCAGCAGCACTCCGAAAATGAAATGCAACCCACCACCCGCCGCGTGAACAAGTGCGAAGCTGCTGTGTTCCATTGTGCGCAGCCCGGCGGTCACCGCATAGTTTGTTGCGGGCAAAATAGACAGGCCCAGTGAGCGCACCAGCAATGAGAAAGGATCCAGCCATCCGATGACTCCTGTGCCCAGTATGGCGGCGATTAAGGCCGCGACTAAGAGGTAGTACTTCGTCGTCTGCCAGCGCTTGTACCGGTTCGATTCAATCAGTTGTTTTCCCCGTTTGCGCTCGGATCTCAGGCTGCTGAAGAAGTGGTGGATTGAGCCCAGAGGACAAATCCATCCACAGAAGAAGCGTCCGAGCAACATCGTCGGAATCAGAACTACCAGGCTCCACAACAGGCCGTGGTATAAGGCGCGGCTGGAGAGCGCGTTCGACAGCGCCACTAGCGGATCAAACTGGAAAAACAGCTGCACCGGATAGGGAAGTCGTATTTCATTCCCGCCAGCGTGCAGCGATCCGCGGAACTCCGTGCGCAGCAGAAGAAACAGGAACAGTGAGAAGAAGATAATCTGCGAAAGCCAGCGTAGCCTTGTCGGCTTAAGACGCACCTCGTACTCCTTGCCTCTCCGCGCAGCGGATCGGCGCAGCGCACACCCAACCCCTGGCACTTTCTGAGCGCCCGAGGCTGCACCACTAATCTTCTGCCAAGCGCCTTCCACTTTCTGTGAGCAAGATCACTTGTTTTGGCCCGCATGGGCCGAGCTCAATCTGTGCGCCCGTCAGGATGATTCCCGAACCCCTCGGAGTAGCGGGTGAGGCCGACCTTCAAAGGGATGTAGGCGGAGCAGGGCAGCAAAAACGCTCTGTATATGCGAGTGGAATGACCCGGCGTGAAAAGGGGAGGCGGGATGCAGAAAACAAACGGCTTACCGCGCTGAGGGGGATTTTGAGCGCTAACGTGTTAACAGAAGTTGTGAAACACGGCCTTGACCGCCCTCCTGGGCGGGAGGATACTTGTGCTGGTCGGCGTGCCGCACTCCCCCTTGCGGCGATCAGTGTCCCGCCTCTCGCGTGAATGGGCCGTGAATAGTTGCATTCCGCACCACGGAGATCTCCAATGACGAAGCTAAATGGGTGGAAGATGAACTGTGTTGTATTTGTGATCTTCGCCGCGACGGCGATTGCGTCGCCTGCACAGACCTTCGAAACTCTGGTGAATTTTAACGGACCCAACGGTGCGACCCCGGTTTATCCGGGTCTCGTCCAAGGCCTTGACGGAAACCTCTACGGGACAACGCTCGGAGGAGGGGCGAACGCCATGGGCACAGTCTTCAAAATGACCCCCGGAGGCACGTTAACCACGCTCTACAGCTTCTGCTCCCAGGCAACCTGCACTGACGGCAGCTTGCCCCAAGCTGGACTGACGTTAGCCAAGGATGGAAGTTTCTATGGTTCAACTTCGGAAGGCGGAGCCAATGGAGACGGTGCAATTTTCAAGATCACTTCAGGGGGTGTATTCGCAGTGGTGCACAGCTTTGACTCGACCGATGGCGCCGCACCATTCGCCCCGCCGATTCAAGCCTCCGACGGGAACTTCTACGGAACGACGACTAGCGAGGGCGGACCATCTAATGCTGGGACTGTTTTTAAAATGACTCCGGATGGCGTGCTAACCACGCTGTATGGCTTCAAGGCTGGTGATGGGTCGTCACCTCTTGGTACGCTCATTCAAGCTACAAATGGCGACCTGTATGGGACGATGCAAATTGGCGGCGGTGGCAGCAGCGGCACCGTTTTCAAAGTCACACTTGGAGGTGCGTTTACCACCATACACAATTTTGACTTTAGCGATGGTAGCTCTCCTTCCGGGCTGATTGAGGCAGTTGACGGTAACCTGTACGGTACAACGTTCTCGGGCGGGGCCAACAGTAGCTGCGGGTCCCCTGGTTGCGGCACGGTGTACAAGATCAGTCTGGACGGCACTCTGACCACGATATACAACTTCGACTCGACTCACGGAGCCAGCCCTATTTCGGCGCTGGTGCAAGCCACTGACAAGAATCTCTACGGAACAACCTCTGCAGGCGGGACTAGCACCTCCTGCGGCCTAGGCTGTGGCACAGTCTTTGAAATTACTCCGCAGGGAGTTTTGACGACACTGGTTAGTTTTGACAATACTGATGGTTCCGACCCCTACGGTGCGTTGGTGCAAGCTACTGGAGGAAACTTCTACGGGACAACTCCGCACGGCGGAAGTGGGGGCTATAGCACCGGTGGCACGGTCTTCGAGCTTGCGAAGATCTCCGAAAAGACTGCGCTCGGCGAGCAGGTGGATTATTTCGGAGAGGGAAAGGCTGACTACACTGTGTGGCGGCCGTCGGACGGCACCTTCTTCAGCCTCGATAGCTCCGGCAACCAATTAACGAAAGGGTGGGGCGCGAGCACTGATGTTCCTCTCATCGGCGACTACGACGGAGACGGCAAGACTGACTACACCGTGTGGCGGCCTTCGACCGGAACCTTTTACGTCCTTCAAAGTAGCAACGGCAAGCAAGCCACTCGGGGCTGGGGCGCGAAGGGAGACATCCCCGTGCCCGGCGATTACGATGGAGACGGCAAGACTGACTTCGCCGTATGGCGCCCGTCCAACGCCACCTGGTACGTCCTTCAAAGTAGCAACGGCAAGCAAGCCACTCGGGGCTGGGGCGTGAGTACCGATATCCCCGTGCCCGGCGATTACGACGGAGATGGCAAAACTGACTATGCCGTGTGGCGCCCGTCCAACGGCACCTGGTACGCCCTCCTAAGTAGCGATGGCAAGCAAGCCACCCGCGGGTGGGGCGTCAAGGGAGACATCCCGGTGCCCGGCGATTACGACGGAGATGGCAAAACTGACTATGCCGTGTGGCGTCCATCCAACGGCACCTGGTACATCCTTCAGAGTAGCACCGGCACACAGGTCACGCATCAACTCGGACAAGAGGGAGATATTCCTGTAGCCCGGGATTACGATGGCGACGGCAAAGTGGATGTCGCTGTGTGGCGTCCATCGAACGCGACGTGGTATGTGATCGAGAGCAGCACGGGAAAGACCATCACACAAGGGTGGGGCGTGAGCACCGATATTCCGATGAACAAGCCGGTGGGGCAGTAGCAAGCCCAATGAAAGCCGCGGAGTTGGCAGTGTCCGCAAATGATGATTGGCGTAATGTATGGTCCGCCGCCGAACTGCAAGAAGAATCGGGTTGGACGAGAACAGTCTGCGAAAATGTATCCGGCCTCTAGTGGAGATTGATCTCCGGGCGCATGATGATGATCCGCGCGTGCCTGTCCTTGCTAATCGCCACGGTCGTGAAAGACCTCGTTACGCCACAGGTTTTCAGGCACGTCGTTTGACTGTGTTTTCGTCTCCTATTCTTCTGCAGACTTCTGCGATGCGAATCTCAAAACCCACTTCGTCTAGTTGGAAATGGCAACTGCTCTGTGCCTTGGGTGATAGTCGTTCCCGCTCGCCAAAACTGCCCAACTGATCCTGGCCAGCTTGTTGGCAGTCGCCACGATCACCACGTTGCGAGCGGCTCTGGTTTCCAATCCGCTCATCCACGTTCCTAGACTGGAGCCTTCACGTTTCACCCGTAACACCGCAGCTCGCGCTCCATGAATGAACATTTTGCGGAGATATGGATTTCCCCGCTTACTGATGCCGAGCAACTTGGCCTTCCCTCCGGTTGACCATTGCCGTGGTACCAGTCCCAGCCAGGCCGCAAACTCCCGTCCCCTTTTGAAAGCAGCGCCGTTTCCGATGGCAGATACGACCGCGGTCGACACCAGTGGACCTACTCCAGGGATCTGCTGTAAGCGAACACAACTCGGATCGCTACTCGCAATCTGTTCGAGGTCGGTGTTCAGGCTCTCGATCTGCGACTGCAGGCCTTTCCACTCCTGCCACAAGAAATCCAACAGCCGACGCATGGGGGTGCTCAGTTTTTCGTCGGCATTTTCCAGGATCTCGGGCATCTGTCGACGCAAGCTGGCCGGCCCTTTACGGAAACTTATGCCCCGCTCCAGCAGGAAGGCACGAATTTGATTGATCACGCTGGTCCGTCGTGCCACCAGCCGGTCGCGCACGCGATGCAGAGCTTGCAAATCGAGTTGATCCTCCGTCTTGATGGGCACGAAACGCATGTTTTCGCGTTCCACTGCTTCGGCAATTGCTTCCGCATCGCAGTAGTCATTCTTGTTGGACTTCACGAACGGCCGCACAAACTGCGCCGGAATCAGGCGTACCTCGTGTCCTTGTTCGCGCAGGGCTCGCCCCAGAAAGTGCGATCCCACTCCGGCCTCCATCCCAATCAAGGATGCGGGCAAGTTTGCGGTGTAGACCAAGAGTTGTGAACGGGAGAACTTCTTGCGTATTACCACCTGGGAGCGGATTCCCAGTGCGATGAGGTGGAAGGTGGTCTTGCCTAGGTCGATCCCGATCGACTTAATCTGCATGGTGTGATCCTCCCTCTGGCTTTTTGCCAACCACTATCATTACTCTGGTTGGCTCCCTAGGCGGCGGACCATATCATTATCGCGATAGCACTCATTGACCCTGCCGCAGGGGTTTTGAGTGTAAACGCCTTCCATGAGAAGGCCGGTCGGAGTCAAGTCGATTCTTCGCTAGCTTCATTGAGCAAGGTTTTCTTCTCCCGCCGAGTGGCCACTGTCGCCATGCTTCCATCCGCACTCTCGATGAGCGATTGGTTTCGCTCGGTGCATGTTGGGCGTTCTCGGTTCAGCCGGTGCTGCCATCTGTTTGGCGCCCTGTGGTTCTGCTCTCGGAGAGTTGAACCTGGGCCAGGCGATTAACGCAGTCACCGGAACTCGGCTTTGGGCTTTTGTCGTTTCTCTTCCTGGAACGGTTTTGTTTTTACGCGGCTGCGGCCACGGTCGTTGGGCTGCTGTTGTGCAACGGTTCGTACACTTCTCCGCTCACCCACAGGTGATGCAGCAACACCGCCAGCTTTCTCGCGGTCGCCACGATGGCTCGCTTCTTGCCGTTTCTCCCACCACGTTCTGCTAGTTTCAGGCCCCAGCGCCTGAGATCACAGTCAGGACCGAACGGACCCAGAATGTGTTGCGCTCCTTGCACCAACAACGTCCGCAGATACGGATCGCCTTCTTTGCTGATATGCAGCTGCGGCTCGCTCTGCCCCGAGTTTCTGCGTCCCGGCTGCAGCCCCAGATAGCAGCCCACGTCGCGGCTCTTGCCGAAGCGATGCGGATCTTCCAGCGTCAGCAGGAACGTCAGCGCGATCAGCGTGCCTACGCCCTTGATCTGCTTCAGCAGCGCCACCTGCGGATAACTCTCTTGCGCCAGGTTCCCCATGCGCTCGTTGTATTCCGCGATGCGCTCGCTCAGCGCTTCGATTGCGTTCAACAACGGTTCCAAAGCCACTTGCAGTTCCGGACTCAATCCTTCGGCTTTCTCCGGATTCATGTTGCGCACGTTGCAGCCGCGCAATCGCTCCCCGTAACTCTTGGCCAGCCCGCGCGCCGTGTTGACCAGCCCGGTTCGCGCCCGCACCAATCCAGCTCGCGCCCGAATCAGAGTCAGATCGGCTTGCGCCTGCACGCTGCGATGCTTCACCGGATACAGCAACTCCGGATCGATCCGGGCCAGCCGCGCCAGCGTCTGCGCATCCCGCCGATCGTCTTTCTTGCGGCTCTCCCCGATCAGCCGCACCTTGCGCGCATTCGCCACGATCACTTCGTGTCCCAGTTCGCTCAGCAGCCGGCTCACCCAGGGCGAATGCGTCCCGATTTCCACCGCCATCCGACTGCGCGGCATGCCTCCGAACACCTCCCGCATCGCCTTTGGAGTCGTGCCCAGTTTCTGCTCCTGCAGCACTTCACCCACTTCGTCTAGCAGGCAATACCAGCTCGATCGATCGCCCAGATCCAACCCGATCGTTAGTTTCTGTTGGGAAAAATTCCTGATCTGCTTCGCCGCTGCGGTGCTAATCTTCTTCATTGCCGGTCTCCTTTATCTCTTGCGCTTCGAGCGCGTCGATAGCTTGGGAGCGTACAGCATCCCGTCGGAGACCGGCCTTCTCATCCCATCTGGTTGCAGCAACTATCGCTAGACAGTGAGCCAGCAGGCAGGACTTCCCCTTGCTACTGCAGCCTCGCGTACTCGGCTTTGGCTTCCTTCAGGATGGGGATGTCGGAGTCGGCGTCTTTCCAGAGGGTGAGGAAATCTTTGTAGGCGGCGAGGGCGCGGACGCGGGCGGCGTCGGCATCCGTGCCCTGCGAGGTTTTCGCTTGCAATGCATTCGCACGAGCCACGCCCAGATGCGCTAACGCCCCCGTCCAGCAGTTCCAGACGATGCCGCCGTGGTCAAGAATCCTCTGAAAATCGGCGGCGGCGGCGCTGCCTTGCCCAGCCGCCAGGTACACCTCTCCGCGTACATACACTGAATAGAGGCAGGAGATATTGTTGACGAATGCAATTTGCCCCAACTCGAGAGGGGGAGCAGCAGCTTGCAGAACGTTTAAGGCAAGAGTCGGATTCTTTTTCTCCAGAGCCAATTGTCCTCGAATCGCAGGCAGCCATAGCGACTGCGTCTGAGTGTTCAGAGGGAAACGCTTCTGGAGGTCCTGTGCCAGGGATTCGGCTCTATCGGTGTCACCCGCCATAGCGAGCGCGAGCGCGGCTTCACTCTCCACATCTTGATTGGTAGGAGCCAGCCCCAAAGCCTTCGTCGCTGCCCGCCGGGCATCCGCTGTACCGCCATAAGCCGCTTCCCACTGAGCTGCGATCGCCTGCCATACTGCCCCGATTTCTTTGCTGTCGGCTCGTACGGCGGAGCCAATAGCCCGATCGGTCAGTTCTTGTGCCTTGCCTCGACGACCACCATACGCTTCGGTGTCGGATGCGAGTGCCAGACCCCCGCTCGCATAGGCGGTTTGCCCTGCAAACCACTGTTGCTGTTCCGCCATCCCCGCAGAGTCCGCGCTGAGAAAGGCAAGAGCGTAGAGGGCGTTGCGGAGGATCCCGCCATCCACTTTTCGCGCCTGGAATTCCTGGATCAATTGCCGCGCTTCGTCGAAGCGTTGCAAGGCGAGGATATCGTTGAGGAGATTCAGAACTTCCCCTGGATGGGGATCCGAGCGCAGTTGCTGGCGATGGGCCTCCGCAGCCCTCTCGTACTGTCCCTGTGCGGCGAGGACTAAGCCCAAATGGTGGTAGTCGGGTTCCGAGTGGCCGTCAATTTCTGCCTGAATCGCCTGCGCCGCTTTGTCAAGTTCCCCTGTTGCCGTCAAGTAGTAATCGGCCGTGATTGCCAGCCTTTCGTGCTCGCTGGCATGCTCCCGCAACTGAAAGGCTTTGGTCAGGTATTCAGTGGCCCGCGCGGTTTCGCCGAGATCGGAGTAGCGCAAACCTATCGCCCAGTAGGCCGCGGCAAAGTTCGGATCAAGCTCGACAGCACGTTGATAATAAGGCAAGGCTTCGGCGGGGCCTTCTCCGCCATGCCCGTCCGTACCGAGGGTATACGCTTTGAGAGCTTCAAGCGAGCGCGTGGTAGCGCCTTCGAGCGGAACATCATACTTTTGCACTGTCGCGAGCGATTCGCCCAGTTGGCCGCGCAGCTTCGATGCCGCCTCACCTAGCGCGTCCAGCACCCTCTCCTTGGATGGGGCAGTCACCTGCTCCTGCGCCAGCGTGTCTCCGCTTTGGCAATTCACCGCCTTCAACCCCAGCACATATTCGCTGCCCAAGCTGGCAATGGATCCGGCAATGTAGGCCTTGCTGCCAGCCCGCTGGCAAAGCTCGCGGACTACCTCCGGCGTGAGTTTGGTGCTGGCCGGACGGGCCATTCGTTGCAACATCGCCGAGACGTCGTTGTCGGAAAGCACATTCAGGAAAGGCGATTCCCGCAGGGAAAGCGTGAGCGCGGTCTTCAGCGTATCGTCGAATACAGCATCGCCAGTGGTGTTAGTAAAGTCGGCGAGCACGACGGTGTCTTTGTCGGTCAGTGGCTTGCTGCGATGCCAACGATAGTAAAGTCCGCCCACCGCGAGAAAAGTGACCACTAGGACGGGAACCGCAATCCTCCAGCGCTTTGCACCCCAAGCCGCTTCCACCGCCGCCGTCCCCGAACCGCGGCCGCAACTCGCCCCGTTTCTGTGTCCCGCTTCAGCCGCTGCAAATCCGTGCGTATCTCTGAGGCGTGCTGGTAGCGCAAATTGCGGTCCTTCTCCAGAGCCTTGTTGACGATGTCTTCGAGCTTGGGCGGCACGTCGTGATTCAGCCGCACAGGCGGAACCGGTGCTCGGTTCAGAATGCAATCGAATATCACTCCTGTGCTTTCGCCACGGAAAGGCAGCGATCCGGTGGCCATCTCGTAGAGCACGGCCCCGAAGGAGAACAGGTCGGTTCGTGCATCCAGTTCCTTGGCCCGGACTTGTTCCGGCGACATGTACGCGATTGTGCCCATTGCTGCCCCTGGGCTAGTCAGGGGCTCATCCAAGGTTAGGGTCGATTGCTCTGTCGCTCCTGCCACTCCGCCGTTATCGAGGACGGGTGTGATCTTCGCCAGACCGAAGTCCAGAATCTTGGCGTGACCGCGCTTAGTGACGAAGATGTTCGCAGGCTTGATATCGCGGTGGACGATCCCAGCAGCGTGAGCTGCGTCGAGTGCGTCCGCGATCTCGATGGCGAGGGACAGAATCAGTTCCGTTTCCATCGGTCTGCCAGCAATGCGATGTTTCAGATTCAGGCCATCCAGAAACTCCATGGCGATGAACGACTGGCCCTCGTACTTGCCAACTTCGTGGATGGTGCAGATATTGGGATGGTTAAGAGCTGAAGCAGCGCGGGCTTCCCGGCGGAAACGTTCTAGAGCCTGCGGGTCGTGTGCTACATCGTCGGGCAGGAACTTGAGTGCAACAAAACGACCAAGGTCGGTGTCTTCGGCCTTATAAACCACCCCCATCCCGCCGCCGCCCAATTTCTCGACGATCCGGTAGTGCGAGATAGTTTGGCCGATCATTGCGCTGAAATCTTAGGACCAGGGCTCGGGCAAGTCAATGAAGGTGAAAAAGTTGGCGGTTTCTCGGCACGATGGTTGATGAAAAATCGCGATATCACTCATTGACCTCGGTTCTGAGTGATGCCCTGGGTTCGTTAACCATCGTATAGAATCAGTGGATTGCGGGTTTTATTTTGCACTCCCATAGCTCGACGGACCATGAGCTACTAGGTGGCGATACGAAGCAGATCGGAGGACAGTTGAAGATCGAGATCGTACATTGCCCGACATGACAGAACAACAAAGCCAAGGTCATGAGTCTCGTGACCCTCATCAAGAAGCGCCTCGACATAGAAGCCGTCATTAAGCCTGGGAAAACCGGCCAGTTCGAGGTTTTCGCTGATGGCGAGAGGATTGCAGAGCGCGGTGGGAACTGGTTCACACGGAGCTTTGGTGCCGGCTATCCCGATCTCGACAGCTTGATCGAGCGGCTCGAAAAGCGCCGTGCAAGTGACACAGCGCGGTAGGCGGCAGGTCTCGAATTGTCAGATTGGTCAGGCGCTCAGAACTCTCTCTGAAGGAGACCGCGGAGCTATGGCACGAGATGGTTCGTTGCACTGTGAGCTTGAGAAGTCAAAAGATAAAGATGGAAACGGGAATCAAGTGACGACAATCAAGTGTCATGGCGAGCTGGTCAGTGACACCGCGGATGGGATAAAAGAACTGGTAAGGCCCCTCATTCCTCTTGGTGGTCGCATCATTATCGACCTTGGTGATGTAAAACATCTGGATAGCGCGGGCCTCGGAGCGTTGGTTGGTCTCAAGACGTCCGCAATTAAGCAGGGGCTATGCATCCTTGAACTCGCCAACATGACACCTGGGGTGGTGGAATTGCTGCGCATCACTCATCTGACGCAGATGTTCTCGTCGTAAAGGCTGACCTGATTTTGATTTCATCCCGATGGATGCCCCACAAGTGCCGGGGTGCCTCGCTCAAGCTCTGCCTTGGTCGGGGATTTTTATTTGGTTCTTCGCCTTGGTGAATTGAACGAACTAGTAACTGGTGCAGGCTAGCTTTTGAGTGATCTGCCAGCCGTGAAGTAGGACGGCGAAGGGTCTCTCAAAGATGTGGTCGGGGAGGGAGCTGCGGCATCCCTCGCCGCTGGAATCGATGGCGATCACCTGCAGAAACTGGGGCGAGTTATTTGCCACAAACGGTACGTTATCTGGTCACTTGAGGATGTGCGCTGGATCACTGAAAGTTGTTTGGGCTCTAGGTTAGAAATGAGGAAGAGACCGGGCGATCTAGGGTTGAAGGCCAGCCGTTGGAGGCACATATGCCCGGATACAACGCACTCGATACACTACGACTCGAACTGAAATTCCTCGAGCTGGGCCTGTACCGTGCTCTAGCTCCTGGTAGACCACCTCTGATATTTGCAGATTCGCCAACCTGCCCGCAGTGCTGCGCCGCCGCTTGTCCGAGCTGTGTCCTAATGCAGTTTGTGCCCTCTGAGTGTCGCTCCGAACCGATTCCGTGCCACCACATCCAACTGAATGCCGCACGCGAGACGGTAGACAGCCTCTATCGAACCGGCACGCAAGAGGAGATGGAAGAGGTTCTGCGGAATTGGCTGACTGCAACGATCAAGAGACTTGAGGAGGGAATTATCCAACCGGAGATGTCAGTGGTCTCGAGACATCTCCGCGACAGTTAGCTAGCGTCCGATGGGGAGGTGCCTATGACAACTCTGGCTGAAGTTCCACAACAGCAAGTCGTGCCGCAAGAGGCGCCGGTTTTGTTTAAGAATATTCTGTTGGCAACTGACTTTTCTGATGCTTCGGAGAAAGCATTTCACTATGCCGTTGCGATTGCCCGCCTGCACGGCTCGAAGATCTATGCAGTCCACGTGGCACCTCCGGAGACTTCATTACCCATTCCAGAGTTCCCTGAAGACCCAATGTTTAACGTGGCAAAGCGCGCGATGGAGACTCTGGGCAGTCGAAGCGAGCTTAAACAGATCGCACATGAAACCCTGCTCCGAAGAGGCTCGGTGTGGAGTGCGCTTTCGGATGTGATCCGTCAGCGGAACATTGATCTTGTGGTGCTCGGAACTCACGGGCGTGGAGGCATCAAGAAGCTCGTACTCGGGTCGGTGGCAGAAGAAGTCGTGCGCCGGGTGGGTTGTCCTGTGATCACGGTTGGACCCCACATTGATGTTCCCTTACTCACAACCGGAGAAATCCACAGAATTCTCTTTGCAACGGATTTCCATCCAGCTTCCGAGAAGGCTCTTGACTACGCTCTGCATCTGGCGAACCGGTTTCAAGCGAAGCTCATTCTTCTGCACGTGTTGCCTCCGGCAGGCTTGCCTGCGCCCGGACTAACTTTTTACAACGAACCGGCAATCAATGAGTGGCAGGCCAAGGTGAAAGCGCAGACGAAGGAGAATCTGGAGAAACTGCTGCCGCCTTATGTCCGCTTGTGCTCCGAACCCGAGTATGTGGTTGGCTTTGATTTCACGGCGGAAGGCATTTTGAAAGTAGCCGCAGATCGAAACGTCGACCTGATGGTAATGGGAGCAAATCGTCCCCTGTCGGCGAAAGTGTCCGCCCACGTTCTCGGGGCAGTGACCTACGAAGTCATTCGTCATGCCAAGTGCCCGGTGCTGACCGTCAGCGCGGGAAGGCGGCGACTGCAGGAAGAATGAGTGACTAGATTGGCGATAGAAAGTAAGGAGGAGTGCCATGAGGATGCTTAAGATTCTTACCGTTGCTGCTGTTGTTCTTGTCATCGTTCTACTCCTTGGCAACGGCGCCAAACAGAGAGCGCCAAAATACAACGTATCGACCGAGGTGAAAGTCGAGGGCGTGGTCCAGGAGGTGCAACAGTTCTGGTGTCCGATTAATGGCGACGAGGGAACGCATCTCATGCTTAGAACCGACGCTGGAATTCTGCAGGTGCACGTAGCGCCTCGCCGATTTCTCGATGGCAATGGTGTGAGCTTCAACAAAGGAGATCAAGTTGCAGTCGTCGGGTCGACGGTAATGTACGAGGGTCATGAGGCCATGATCGCCCGCAAAATTACCCGTGGAGACCAGACTTTCGCATTTCGCCAAGCGGACGGCAGACCGTTGTGGGTAGAGTCCTTGCGCACCTATTGGCGGTAGCCTGTCATCAGCGTGGGCATGTTTCTGGCCGCCGAGGCTACCGTCAGTTAACTCGGGACCAGCGAACGTGTGTGGTGCGAAGAAAGGAGGCAAGGTATGCCTTCTGATTCATTGGAAATCAAGGTGTCGTTACAGAAACTGCTGGTCGCGTTGGTGATTATCATCGTACCCCTGAACTTTCTCGGCCTGTATCTGACTTCCGAGAGCCATACATCGTTACAACAGGTCATCGGAACGCACTTTCGGAACATTGCCCAAGCTGACGCCACGACCGCGGTCCAATTTGTCAACGATCGTGTGATCGACGTGGGTGCGATGGCCACGGAGCCGGCCGTGATCGACGCGGTGATGGCCTCCAATCAGGCTTACGCACGAAGCAGCGTGGAGGCAACCACGGCAAAGATTGCGGAGATCGACCAGAAATGGGATGCGCCTGCAGGGGATGCCGTAGTGAAGGCGATGTTGGCATCGCCGGTTTCGCGCCTGCTGCAACGCCGCCGCGAGATTGATCCGCGCATCCTGAAGATCATTGTGGCCAATGAAAATGGTGTTCCCATTGCAGCCACGGATAAGCCGCTGCACTATGCCCCAACGGACAACCGGTTTTGGCAGGCGGTTTCTGCGCAGGGGCGAGGTGGCATCTATGTCTCCGGAGTCCTTTACGACGAGGAGAGCAGCAATGATTACTTCCGAATCGGTTTCCCGATATACGACAAAGGCTCGCGGAGATTCATCGGTGCTGCCAGTGCACTGATCGATGTTTCTAGTCTCTTCTCGCGCTTGACCGAGGCACAGGTCGGGCGCTCCGCACGAACCATTGTGGTAGCGGAAGATGGCACCATAGTCAGTGCTCTCAACGTCGCACCTTCCATGAAGTTGAAATCGGAAGAGTATGCAGCGGTGCGCGATGCCCTCGGCTCCTTGCAGGGCCGTCAAGCGGGCTATGTTATCGCCCCCATGAGGGGTGGAGGCCGGATCATGGGTTTCGCCGACACCGGCCTGAAGCAGATCTATCCCAATCTGGCCTGGGTTGTCATGGTGAGCCAGGATGAGCGAGAGGCTTTGGCTTCAGTTCGCACATTGGGGTATTTTGCCATCCTGATGGTTCTCGTCGGCTTGCTGATGGTGACCCTGCTGGCGGCCTATTTCTTCTTGCACCGGAAGCAACAGTTAGCTGATATCGAGATGGCAAACCCTGAGGAATCGTCGCGAGCTCATGCCGCTTGAGGAGGTCTGATTCTAGAGTGGAGCTGTTTGGGCAAGCACTGCTGGTTTTTCGGGCGCTGTACCTCGCAATTGTGGCCCTCGAATGAGCTCCGGTCGCGGCGGGCACCGACGTGTTGCGGACATGGCGAGCATACTTTTTTCGAGAGCGCGCACGGGTTTTCAGCGGCAACAAGATGTGAACGGGACAGTGGTCATGCGCGCCAACAATGATGTGAGCTACATCACTGCTAATTCAGGCCGCGTCGTGGTAAATAGGAATCAGACCGGGGCGTCTTCCGAAAGTCAGCGCTCCACCTCTGCAGTCCACGCAGGCGTCAGCGCGGAGACGCCCGGTATGAGTTGAGAACTGTCAATTAATGATCCCCCATTCCGCTCGCGGCAGACTGTGAGGCGAATGTGATCTACGTCAGAACCATCCTCGCGGGAATCGCAGCCGCGGGAGCCGCCGCCCTGGTTGCTGTAGCCCCAGCGGGCGCCAAGATCGGACATACCGATGGGCAATCCGCCTTCTTATGAGGAACTTTCCGCGAACATCGACTGGTGTGGCGCCGAGCGTGAGTTGGGGTACCGGCACGACGATCCAATCAACATAGGCTGGATGTGCAGCGACCGCATCTGCCGTCTTGGCCTGGGTGGCAAGCTCGCCCTGCATTGGGAAGATTATCAGGGCAACCAAAAGCGTTTCACCTTTGATGACTTGCGCATTCTGTCGAACACTGTAGCCCACTTCCTGGGCGAGCTCGGCATCCAGCGTGGCGAGCGGGTGTGCCTGTTCATGGACCGGATGCCCGAGTTGTATATCGGGTTTCTCGGTGTGCTGAAGACGGGAGCTGTCGCCCAGCCACTGTTTTCTGCCTTTGGCGACGAATCGCTTTTCGTACGGCTGGAGGACGCCAGCACGTCGGCGATCATCACCCAGAAGAAACACCTCTACAAGGTTCGCAAGATCTGCGAGCGACTGCCGAATTTGCGGTGCATCATCGTGGTGGACGCAGGGGAGTCTCTGCTGCAGAAGCGTGAAGTGTCTTTCCAGATGGAGCAAGCTCACCGCATTGAGGATTTTGCCGTCTGCCCGACTACTGCCGAATCGCCGTCGATTCTGCATTACACCTCCGGCACCACCGGACAGCCGAAAGGGGCGCAACACGTCCACTATTCGATCATTTCGCAGTACCTTACCGCCAAATGGGTGCTGGACCTGCGGCCTGATGACACTTACTGGTGCAACGCCGATCCGGGTTGGGTGACAGGCACTTCGTACGGCATAATCGGCCCCTGGTCGAACGGCATTACGCAGGTGGTGCTCGATTCCGGCTTCAACGCGGAGCGCTGGTATGACTTCATGGAAAAGCACCACGTGACGGTCTGGTATTCGGCGCCCACAGCTATCCGGCTGCTCATGAAGGAGGGGGCCGAGATCGTGCAGCGGCATGACTTGTCGAGCCTGCGGTACCTGGCCAGCGTGGGTGAACCGCTCAATGCCGAGGCGGTCACGTGGTCGCAAAGAGTGTTCGGCAAGCCGTTCCACGACACGTTCTGGCAGACCGAAACTGGTTGCATCGTGCTCACCAATTTTCCCGGCATGCCGGTCAAACCGGGTTCCATGGGAAAACCGTTTCCTGGGATTACCGCGACCGTGTTGAATCCTAAGACGTATGGGCCGGTGAACCAGCCGGGGGTCGCTGGGCTGATTGCGCTGCGACCGGGATGGCCATCGCAGATTCGTGGCTACCGGAATAACGAGGCGGGATTCAAAGCCAAGTTCAAGAATGGCTGGTACTTGTGCGGTGACCGTGCCTCGGTCGACGCTGATGGCTACTTCTGGTTCATGGGACGGGACGACGACGTCATCAACACGGGCGGGCACCTGGTCGGCCCGTTTGAAATTGAATCGGCCCTACTGGGATGCCCGTCGGTCGCCGAGTCTGCGGCTGTTGCCAAGCCCGATCCGGTGAACATGGAAGTGGTCAAGGCATACGTAACTCTGAAGAAAGGTTTCACAGCGTCGGATGATCTCGAGCTCGAAATCATGAACCACATCCGCAAACGGTTGTCACCGCTTGCCATGCCGCAGGAGATTGAGTTCGTAGACTCGCTGCCCAAGACTCGCAGCGGCAAGATCGTTCGCCGCATCCTGCGATGCAAGGAGTTCCACGAGCCGGTAGGCGATCTTTCCACCATCATGGACGACTGAAGACTAACCAGAAAGGGGAGAGCGACGATGGACGACATCAACAAAGTAGTTCTCGATTACGTGACCCGGGAATACTTGGAGGACGGGGACGGACGGGAGATCACCGCGACCACGCCGCTGATTTCGAGCGGAATCGTGGATTCCTTCTCCATGGTGTCTCTCCTGCGGTTTCTCGAAAAAAGGTACTCGATCCACATTCCTGACGAGGCCGCCACTCCAGACGCCTTCGATACCGTGGAAAACATTGCGGCGCTGGTGCGGCGGTTCCAGAAAGTGGAAGTTTAGAACGCGCCCGGCACTCGTGGGTGACGTGCCCGGTGTGGCTCGCGAATCACACCACAGGAGGAACGCCATGGCTTTCGCCGACACGGTTCGTACCGACTATCAGACTGAGATCGAGGGAATAAAAGCCGCCGGCTTGTTTAAAGGCGAGCGGTATATCCATTCGCCGCAAGGATCGGAAATCGAGGTGGAGTTTCCCGTCGGCTCGGAACTCAAGAAATGTATCAACATTTGTGCCAACAACTACCTGGGGCTCTCCAGCCATCCTGAGGTGATCGCAGCGGCGCATGCCGGGTTGGACACCCGTGGGTACGGCATGTCATCGGTGCGCTTTATCTGCGGGACGCAGGACATTCACCGCGAACTCGAGAACCGACTAACCGAATTCCTCGGAACCGAGGATACTCTCCTGTTTCCTTCTTGCATGGACGCCAACGCCGGCTTCTTCGAGGCCTGCCTGAATGACCGGGACGTGATGATCGCCGATCGGCTGGTGCACGCCTCAATCGTGGACGGGATGCGCTTGTGCAAGGCGATGCAGGACACGTACAAGCACTCCGACATGCGGCATCTGGAAGAGAAGCTGCAAGAGCACCAAGACAAGCGTTATCGGATGGTAATCACCGACGGCGTGTTTTCAATGGACGGTGACATGGCCAAACTTGACCAGATCGTAAGACTGGCCGAGAAATACAATGCCATGGTATTCCTGGACGACTCTCACGCCACCGGCTTTATCGGACGCACCGGGCGCGGAACCCACGAACATTGCGGTGTCGTGGGAAGGATTGACGTGATCACCACAACGCTGGGAAAGGCGCTGGGCGGCGCTTCCGGCGGGTGCGTCAGCGGGCGTCGTGAGTTGGTGGAGATGTGCCGCCAGCGGGCGCGTCCGTTCCTTTTCTCCAACTCTGTAGCACCGGTGATTGTCGCGGGTGCACTGAAAGTTCTTGACCTGATCACCGCCAGCACCGCCCGCCGCGACAAATTGGAATGGAACACCCGCTACTGGCGTGGCCTGCTGAGAGATGCCGGTTTCGACATCAAGGAAGCCGATACTCCCATCGTGCCGGTCATGCTGTATGACGCCAAACTCGCACAGGACTTTGCCCGAGATCTCTTCGACGAGGGCGTTTACGCGGTCGGTTTCTTCTTCCCGGTGGTGGCAAAGGGGCAGGCCCGCATCCGCACGCAACTGTCGGCGGCTCACGAGCAGCGCCATTTGGACACTGCGTTCGAGGCCTTCAAAAAGGTTGGCCAGAAGCACGGCATCCTGGGACTAGGGAAGAAGGAACTTATCGCCAAGTGCGAGATGGAGTTGGTGAGGTAAGAAGACACAAAGAGCCACATGAGGTGAAAAAATCCACCTGGAGTGGCCTCGACTGTTCGACGGATCGTCGAGAACGGAGGTCAACATGCTCTGTGCAGAACTCGAGCAAATGGAGGCGCAAATCGATGACATTCTCACTGCGCTTGAAAATCCACGACTGACAGAGCAAGAAAGAGAAGCGCTTGAGAAATCCTATGCCGAGTTGAGCCATGCCATAAAAGAACACCAGAGGTTTGGGCACCGTGGTAGCCCCTGTTTCGAAGAATAGGAAGGAGTGCGCTCTCTGGGACTCTTTCGGCCATCGGCACGTGCTGGAGGTGATATATGCGCGCAGATCGTGTGGAAGTGACATGGGACGCTGAACGGAAGACCTGGGTAGTCCGAATTCAAGCCGGCGAGGACATCATTCGTCGAAGCTGTGACTTACCGAAGGACGCCATGGAGCCGGCCATTCGATCGGCAGCCCAAAAGACGATAAGAGACGAAGGTTACGAAGCGGACGTCATGCAGATGACGATTCATCGTTAATAGTCACAAGAAGCAAGTGAGTGCAGCGACGACACGACAGAGACTGTGGAGCAGCGTAGGAACGAAATGGCTGATTGCTGCGGGCAATTGTTGCAGCGATCTGCCACCGCCGCGCTAACACGATTGGGAGGAGTTATGGAACTCACGTTAACCGTAGAGGAGTGGGAGCTTTTGTCGGAGATTCTTGGTGAAAGGCATACTGCACTGCTGAGAGAGATCTCACATACGGACCATCGCGAATTCAAGCATGCGCTGCTTGAGAGGGAGAAGCTTCTAGAGTCTATTGTGAAGCGGCTCAGAGTCATGCAACCAGCGTTGGAAACGATGTCCGACCTTCGCCGTTGACACTCGAGCAACCTCGGGTGCAGTTCATTTCAGACTGAACTACAGACAACCGTTTCTTCTTGTCGTACCACTACGCAGAGGATGCGCTGGCCTTGGTGCGGGCGGCTGTGACGTTTCATTCGCGCGTTTTTGCCGCAGGTAACGGCAGACCGCAGCTTTTCGGGTGGTAAAGTTGGCGTCATGGCCGACCCGGCAAATCCCGACAGCTTTGAGAAGATGGTTGAGTGGGCGTACCGCAGTCTGCCGCAGGAGATCAGGGACCTTCCAGATTTCCCCGGCATTCAAGTGCTTGACGAGCCTCCTGCGGACGTATTGAAAGACATATCGGACAGCAGGAAATGGCGCCGTGGAACTGAGTTATTGGGGCTGTACAGCGGCACATTCAGGACGAAACGGTCACACACCCAGGTCAAGTATGCTCCCGAGCTGATCTTTGTTTTTCGTGGCCCCATTCTGCGGTGTTCAAAAGGAGATTTGCGGGCCGAAGTGAAACGGGTGGTCTGGCATGAGGTGGCACACTGGCTCGGCTACGAAACCGAGGAGCAAGTAAAGGCTTTGGGTTTGTGAGCCATCATCAATTCGTCACTCCGCTCGATGGGTCGATCAGGGCAATCAGCGATTTATCAACAACCAGCCGAAGTAGCCTTCGTCAGCGCGAAAGAAGCTTGTTTCCGATCCCAGATTATTGTGTCAATCTAGACGGATGCCGAAAGCCTACAGAACCGACGTAGTCTCCCATCCGAAGTTTCAGGCCGAACTTGGCGAGTCACGGAATGCTCTTAGATCAGAGTGCGTGCAATGTCCGGTTGGTGGTTGCGAATGTAGCTATGAAATGTTTGGTCTCCAGACCTCAAGTCGCGACCGTGACATAACGACTCTCCAAGAACGGCTTAAACGAGAACATCCAGGTCACACCAGCGAAGTGTTGGCAGTGAATGCATTCCGCAGAGTTCCGAGGTGAAGACCGGAGGATTAGACTGGCGCTTCAGGCAGTGAGAGTGCCGCGCTCATTGTGGAACCGCCTGGGCAGAGAGCGACAGCGCCGAGTGGGCCGTTTGGAGAAGTATTCGGCAATCCCCTTGACCTCCGCCACTGGAACCAGAACAGTCCTTTCGTGCTCGCAAAGCAAAACCGAGCACAGATTCGGACAACGGGGTTGTCGATCTATTTCAACTGCGGCAATGAAGATGACTTTGGGTTTGAAAAAGGCGCTGCGGAACTCCATCGCCAACTCCAGGCGGAAGCCATCCGGCACGAATTTCACCTCTATCCCGGCAACCACGGCGCCATGTATTTTCTGACACACCTCGGTGAAACGTTGACGTTTCATTCGCGCGTTTTTGCCGCAGGTAAGTAGCTTGCGGGAAAAGAGGAGAAATGGCCCGTTGTCGTAGGATCATAGCCCGGTCGCCACATTGACCGTTGTGAGTGTAAATGCGGTTTTTGGCCCCACCCCACGCCCTCCGACCCGCTCGCGGAATCACTCGGCTTACAGGTCAGGCTGCCATCAATTGCCAACAGTTTGCGGAACCGCTCGCCAGTCAAGCGTTTGGCCCCGTGTAAGCAGGCTGTATCGTGACGCCGCGGGTCGCCTTTCTGCACACTGCCTGGACCATGCCCCGGAAAATTAAAATGTGAACGGGGTAAAGAACCCACCAGTAAAGTTCTCCCAACAATCCGCGCGGCTCAAACCAGGCGCAGCAGCGAACCAGCGTGCGGCCACTGGGCTGAGGAGAAACCAAGAACTCCAACCAGGCACGACCCGGGAGCTTCATTTCCGCCCGCAGGAGCAGACGATGGTCCGCCTCCAGATCCTGCACGTACCAAAAGTCGATGTGATCACTCTTGTTCAAGTGGGCTCTGCCGGGGCTGGGTTTCATACCAACTCCTCCCAGGCATCGGTCCAGCCAACCGCGGATGCGCCACAAACTATTCGCGTAGAGATAGCCGTTCGAACCGCCGAGGCGTGCGATGACGGAGAACAAGTCGGTCGGGGACGCGTCGGTGAGCGCCTGGCGGACATCACACAGGATGCCGTCTCGCCGTACAAAGAGGTGCGCTGGATTGGAAGGAAGGGCCGCACTCAGCGATTCGTCCGGCAGCGCACGGGTCATCGTCTTCTCAATGGCAGCCGCGTAACCCATGGGCCGTATTGCAGGGAACATCTCAGCAGCGCGGGTGCTCTTGCAGACGACCTCGGTGCGCAGGCCCTCAATCAGTGGGCGTGCGATCGAGGTGGGGATCGGGGTCACCAGGCGCAACCAGTAGGAAGATAGCCGTGGCGTCAGAACGGGCACGCGAAGCAACCAGCGTCTGAGCCGTCGGGCACGGGCATAAGTGAGCATCATGCTGCGGTAGGTTTCAATCGTTGCGCCCCCGATTTCGACCACCTGACCAGTTGACTCTGGCGACTGCAGCACTGCCACTAGATAGTCGAGAACGTCATCGATGGCAATCGGCTGAGTGCGCGTAATCACCCAGCGGGGACAGATCATGAGCGGTAGCCGCTCGGTCAGGTATCGAATCAACTCGAACGAGACACTGCCATTGCCCACGATAATGCCGGCGCGGAACTCAGTGACCGGCGGTCCGAACCTGCGCAGAGCGGCTCCGGTTTCATGGCGACTCTTTAAGTGCAAGGAAATCTGTGACGTCTCCGACGCGAGCCCGCCAAGGTAGATGATCCGGTTTACTCCGGCTTGCCGGGCCGCCACGGCAAAGTTGTGGGCGGCAAGCTGGTCCCGCTCCTGGAAATCTCCACCAGAAGCTGACATGGAGTGAATCAGATAGTAGGCAACTTCGATTCCTTGCATGGCTGCGGCAACGCTCTCCGGTTGCAGTGCGTCGGCAACGACAACGCGAGTGCTCTCAGCTACTCGCGGGTCTACGCGCCAGGCGTCCCGCACCATACACGAGACTTCGTGTCCGGCAGCCACCAGACGCGGGATCAGCCTGCTGCCCACATATCCGGTCGCTCCGCTGACTAGAATCCTCATACCGGCTCGCAGTTCAGTTGCCAGATTTTGAAGTTCAATAGCGCGGCAAATGCAACCCACAGAGCGTAGGGGACCATAAGCCAAAACGCGAGTCTGGAAACAGGCCGGAATGCCCAGGCAGTTGCGACAATCGTACCGAGCAGGAAAACAACCTCTACTAGCGCCATTCCGGGTCGGCGAAGCCCGAAGAACAGGCCCGACCAGGCGACGTTTAGCGCAAGTTGGGCAAAGAACAGTGTCAAAGCGAGTTTTGCGCCGCCCCAATCTGCTCTTCGCCAAACCAGCCAGGCGCTTAGCGCCATCAGGAAATACAGGACTGACCATACGGGGGCAAAGATCCATCTGGGTGGGTTGAATGAAGGTTTTCTAAGGTCTGCATACCAGGTGCCAACCGAGGACGAGGTCAAGACGGAACCCAGCACGGCGGCGCCGTAGCACAAGCACAGAAAGAAGAGAAACATGAGCCAGCGATTGTCAGACATGGTTAGCCTCCAACTGTCTCACATTCTGGATGTACTGATGGGAATCGAACTTCTTTGAGGTGTTGGCGTATGACATATAGCGAATCTGTCCGAAAACAGGTCTCTCGAACCAGGGTCGGTCGTGCTTGCCGACGATGGCCCAGGCAATCCCCGCGTAGCCGTTGGGGTCGCGGCCGTCGAGTTCATAGCGGTCATTGAGCCACACGGCCCGCTGGTAAGCGGCGCCAACCGACGGACTCCACTCCAGGGTTTTCTTGGCCCAGTACATACGCACATAGTTGTGCATCCAGCCCGTCAAGACCATCTGTTTCTGAGCAGCGTTCCATAGAGGATCATGAGTTTGAGCCTGCTCCAGTTGCGCCTCGCTGTGAACGATTGGATGACGGTCGCCCGAGTGTTGGGCAAAAGAGCGATCCGCCCAGGGTTCGAGGCATTCGAAGGAATCGTAGTACGAGTTGTAGCGGACGAAATTCACGGAGAGCTCACGTCGGACGATCAATTGCTCCAGAAATGCCTGTTTCGCGGCTGCCGGCGCCGAAGCCGCCTGGACGGCGTGCGCGACAGTGAGCGGGCCGATGTGGCCAAAGTGAAGGTATGGCGAGAGGTGGCTGGTTCCAGAAAGTTCCGGATGATTGCGGTCTTTGGGATAGTTCCGCAACCCATGTTTGACGAAGTCAGCCAGAAGGTTCAGCGCACACTTGGTTCCGCCCTGCCAGTTCTCGACCGGCGAAACCGAGCGGTCGAGGGACCAGCCGGCGGTGAAATCCTCATGCGCCGAAAGTGACTGCAGATCTCGTGGCGCGTTCCATGGTATTCGGGCTTTGACGAATTTCGTTGGAACGAGGAACTGGGGCAACAATTCCTGGAGTCGGGGCCGGATGGTGCGGGCGCCATAGTGCTCTTTGCCCAGCAGCCGCGAGGGCACCACGACGTCGGCATCAACCGTCCAGAAAGGTACCTTCAAAGACTGAGCGGCGCGAATGCGCCAGTGCTCAGCTTCGCGCAGAGGATTTTCGTCGCCAATCACGATCGCGGGGCGGACCTGCTCACAAAACCTAATCAGACTGTGATCCGGGTAAGTCCGCAGCACAAAGCCGACATTGCGCTTGGAGAGCCCCTCTTCGATGTCCAGAATTCCGGAGGCGAGAGCGCAGTAGTGACGCAGATTAGCGTGCGGATAAAAAGGCACCGGAGCAAGGAAAGCCGCGACTGGCTTGCCCAGTTCGTTGCCAAGCTCAACCGCCACATCCAGAGCCGGGTTGTCCAATGCCCGCTGGGCGCGCTGCATCCAGTAGACTACGCACTCTCCTTCCGGGTTCGGCGCTCCTGGTTTCCGCACGGTGATGCGGGGGTCGAGAGTAAGTGTTTTGATTCCCATCGCAAGTAAAGTGGGAGAGAACGCAGAGGCGCGTTCTCCCCCGTCTTCGGGTATCTTCCTCTAATGAGCGCGTGCCGGGGACGACTCGTGTCCCCAGCGATGCTGAATGGCCTTGAAAGAGACGGCTTGGTACAGCGCCGCCAGGCCAACCAGAGCGTAGACGGCGGAACTGAGTGCGGAAGTTTCCCCGAACTTCATTCCGAAAATAGCGGCCACCAGGTCGAAGTGCGCAACGCTTACCATACCCCAGTTCAGTCCGCCAACCACCAGAAGCACAGCTGCAATCACATCTAGAGTTTTCATCGTTTCCTCCATTTCCTTAGTCTTTGGGTAGAAGCACGGTGTCGATCACGTGGATCACGCCGTTCGAAGCCAAAACATCCGCCTTTACCACCCGGGCGTCATTGACCATGACAGTGCCGTCATTGACCGTCAGTTTCAGGTCCTGGCCATTGATGGTTTTCGCCGATGAGAGTTTCACCACCTGCGCCGCAGTCACGTCACCCGACACCACGTGGTAGAGCAGGATGGCCTTTAACTTGTCCTTGTTCTCGGGTCTGAGAAGCGACTCGACTGTGCCCGCCGGCAGCTTGCTAAAGGCTTCGTCTGTCGGAGCAAACACGGTGAAGGGTCCCTTGCCTTTGAGGGTGTCAGCGAGACCGGCTGCTTGCAGTGCGGTGGCCAGCGTCTTGAAGCTGCCTGCGGCAACCGCGGTTTCAACGATGTCCCTTTGGGCGGAACCGGCTGCTGCCGGCATGGCGCTTACGAGGACGCTGAGAATCAATGCAAAACTGGCTGCTTTCAATTTCATTTCTCCTTATTTTCTTGTGCTTTGTTTTTTTGGTTGCACTCTAGGCCGTTTCCTGTATTAACTATAGAGAACAATTATTGTCCCAATACGACAATCAACAGAATTTCCGCAATTCGTGTGAGCGGCAGTCAAAAGTCCGAGATGATGTTGTACTGGCAGGAAAACAAGGGAAACGCGTGGCGAATAAAACAATTGTCGAAGGGCTCCGGCCCTATGCCTTGGGCGAGAAACTCCGGACCCTGCGGCTGCGAAAGAGCATGGGGCTGGTTGAATTGGGAAAGCATGCCGGCCTTTCGGCGGCGATGCTCTCAAAACTGGAACGTGGCAAACTGTTTCCCACGCTCCCCACGCTGCTGCGGATTGCTCTGGTGTTCGGTGTCGGGCTGGAGTATTTCTTCACTGACGAGCGCAAGCGTCACGTAGTGGCGATTGCGCGCAAAAAAGAACGCTTGCGGTTTCCGGATAGGCCGGGCGCAGGGAGCATCGCGTACAACTTCGAGAGCCTGGACTTCAACGCAACAGAACGCAAGCTAAATGCTTTCTATGCGGAATTCGAACCCATCTCCCCGGAGAAGGTCAAGCCTCACCAGCACCCGGGCGTGGAATTGCTTTATCTAATCTCCGGAAAACTGGAGCTCACGATCGGTTCCGAGACGTTCCACCTCGAAATAGGGGACGCCGTGTACTTCGATTCGGGAGTGCGTCACAGCTACCACCGTGCCAGCAAAGGACCATGCACCGGCGTCATTGTTACCGCATGACAAACCGCAGCCTTACCAGCAGCACTATTTTTGATTGAGTGGCGCTCCAAGTCTCACGGATAAAGAAGAGACACCGATTCGCTTGGCCTTTTCAGGCTTCTGCGCAACTGCCGTCCGAAGGTGAACAGGAATGGCTCCAACACGGTGCGAGATGGGGTAGTGGTGCAGTTTGAAATCCACAGGTCCTAGCGTTCGAACTCCGGGATGTGGGAAACTGTGGGTATGTCAGAGAAACGAACAAAAGCCGACAAAGCACAGCGAGAAGCTGATCTACTCGACAAGAAGTCGTCCCACCGTCCTCCACAGAATCAGGGGAAAAAACCGCGCGAGGACTTCAACCAAGCCGCCGTGCGGATTGTCGAAGAGGCTGCTGAGAAGCATTAAGACCTAGCCAATCAGCCCCACCAGCCAGACCGGCCTGCGAAGGGTTTTGGTTTGCTGCGCTCACGCCCTCTGGTCAATGAGAACTATGGCGATTTTTCGCCAACAACTTCCTGAGCTGGCCAACTCCCCGGCTTTCATTGACTTGCCTATTTCGTAGACGTAAGATTCGCGCCAGTGATCGGCCAGACCATCTCGCACTACCGCATCGTCGAGAAGCTGGGAGGCGGCGGCATGGGCGTCGTCTATAAGGCTGAGGATGTGAAGCTCAGTCGCTTCGTCGCTCTAAAGTTCCTTCCCGACGAGTTCGCCCACCATCCGCAGGCCCTCAGCCGTTTCGAACGGGAGGCTAAAGCCGCATCTGCTCTTAACCACCCGAACATCTGCACCATCTACGAGATTGACGAGGCCGGTGGACGAAGCTTCATTGCCATGGAACTTCTGGAGGGCCAGACGCTCAAATACCGGATCGCTGGCAAGCCGCTGGAGATCGAAACTGTGCTCGATCTGGGTATCCAGATCGCCGATGCACTCGACGCAGCCCATTCCAAGGGTATCGTCCACCGAGACATCAAGCCAGCGAACATCTTCGTGAGCAATCGCGGTCAGGCAAAAATTCTCGACTTCGGGATTGCCAAAGTTACATCGAAGCTTGAAGGCATTGGCTTGAGGGCTGCGGCCATCGAGTCCGACGAACACCTCACCAGCCCAGGGATAACTGTGGGAACTGTGGCTTACATGGCTCCCGAGCAAGCACAGGGCAAGGAATCGGACGGTCGCGCAGATCTGTTCTCTTTCGGTATCGTTCTCTACCAGATCTCGACGGGAAGGTTGCCCTTTCAAGGCGCCAGTTTCGAGCCTCATCACGGAAGCCATCCTCAACCGCGATCCAGTGGCTCCCATACAAGTCAACCCCAACATCCCACCGTTGCTCCAGGAGGTGATCCTTAGAGCCTTGGAGAAGGACAGAGACCTGCGTTATCAGCGCGCCTCCGACATCCGGGTTGAACTGCAACGGCTAAAGCGAGACACCGAGTCGGGCCGGACTTCCACCGTGGGAACAGCCGCCCTCCGCCCACCACGAGTCGCCAAGATCATTGACTCGCTTGCCGTTTTGCCCTTCGAAAATGCCAGTGGCGACCCCGAGCACGAATACCTCGGTGACGGGATCACAGGGAGCCTCATCAACATCCTGGCAACGATACCGAAACTGCGAGTGATGGCGCAGAGCACGGTATTCAGGTACAAGGCCCGGGCCATTGATCCTCAAGTCATCGGTCGCGAGCTTAACGTGCGTGCCGTACTCACAGGAAGAGTGATGCAGAGCGGGGGTTCTTTGCGCATTGGGGCCGAACTGGTCGATGTAGCCACAGGCTCTCAACTATGGGGCGCACAGTACGATCGCAAACCGGGCGACATCTTTGTGGTCCAGGACGAAATTTCCAACGAGATTTCAGAAAAATTGCGGTTACAGCTGACCCGTAAAGAAAAGAAGCGACTCAGCAGACACCATACGGAGAACGCAGAAGCGTACCAGCTTTACCTGAAAGGCCGTCATCACTGGAACAAGTGGACCGAAGAAGGGTTCTACAAGGCAATCGAGTACTTTCAGCAGGCAGTCGAGAAAGACCCCAGCTACGCCCTCGCCTACACTGGCGTGGCCGATTCCTATGTGCTCCTGGGATGGAACAGCTATCTGCCGCCGAAAGAAGCGTTTCCGAAAGGCAAAGCGGCGGCAATTACGGCCCTGCAGCTCGACCCGGATCTCGCCGAAGCCCACAACCCCTTGGCGGCCCTGTTGTGGCTCCATGATTGGCAGTGGGAACAGGCTCAGACAGAATTCAAGCGCAGCCTCGAACTGTGCCCCACCTACGCGACTGCCAACCACTGGTATGCCGAGTATGTGATGACAATGGGGCGACACGGAGAAGCGATGGCCAGAATGAAGAAGAGCCAGGATCTTGATCCGTTGTCGCTGATTATTAATGTCGCAGTCGGATGGGCCTTCTACAATGCCCGCCGCTATGACGAAGCCATCGAACAACTCCGGCGCACCATCGAACTGGAACCGAACTACCCCGTCACGTACTGGATTCTAGGCCTTCTCCTCAGGAAAACGGGCCGCTACGAACTGGCCATTGCCGAGGGTGAGAAAGGTGTGAAGCTGTCAGGCGGGAGTCCGCTGATGCGCGCAGCACTGGCGTGTACTTTCGGCGCGGCCGGTCGGACAAAAGAAGCAATCCAGATACTCGATGATCTGACAAAACTAGCAAAGCAGAAGTATGTTGCACCCTACTTCTTCGCCGGAATTCACATCGGCTTGGGAGAAAACGACCGCGCGATTGAATATTTGGAGAAATCCTACGAAGAACATTCCCATTGGCTTATATACCTTCATATAGATCCGAGCATGGATGGCTTGCGGGACAACCCGCGCTTCCAAGACCTGTTGCGGCGTGTCGGCCTTCCCGCTCTGACGATCCCGACATCCATATCCTGAGGACGCCAAGGCGGAGAACGCGAAGTTGCAATAGTAGCTTCTACGCAGACGGCTGCAGGTGATACGGGAACCCTCCTCGTCGGTGGGGCTGCGATTATCTGCACTCGAGCGCGTGTCTATCCGGATGCCCCTATTGGCGACCAGCATTCGGGGTCATCTCATTCTGCCCGCAACTGGCGGTATTTGGGCGATTTCTTGTACGCAATCGGATTGGCATCCCTCCTACCGCTTGCAGGTTTCGTGATCCTCGTGGTGGGCGAGGCTATTCGTATTCTTCGCTTGGAGCGCAGTAAAGATGAACTTTCGTCTGCAGGAGTGCGGCTAGTCGAGACGAAATCCAGATGGCGGGAAGCATCTCGGCGAGAGGCTCTCAAGTGGGATATATTTCTCGCCATGGTAGCATTCACCGTCACGTTAAGCGATAGAGTGACGGACGTCCTCATCGGCACCGCATGGCTGGTGGGGCTGCTCTTACTGAAGACATCCTCCTGGCACTCCCAAGCTAGCGGCGAAATCTAGAGCACTCCAGCCGCTTTAGCCTTCTAGCTCCTTGGGTTGTCGTTCAATTTGGTATCTTGCCGCTCCCCAAAACGATTATCTATAACAGGAGGTTGGATAACTGGCGAAAAATCGCGGGTTACACTCAATGACCTCAAAACGTGTAATCGCCTGGTTGCAACAGTTAAGCCAAGTTAGCCAAGCAACGAGGCAGGACTTTGGCGAACTATTGCAGCTTCGCGTATTCTGCCTCGGCTTGTTTCAGGATGGGGATGTCGGGGTCGGCGCCTTTCCAAAGGGTGAGGAAGTCTTTGTAGGCGGCGAGTGCGCGGACGCGGGCCGCATCGCGATCGGCGGGCGAGCTTTGCTCGCCCTGGACGGCCGAGGCGGCCGTCCCCACAGGAGCATGTCCGGCTTCGAGCGCGTCCGCACGCGCCACACCCAGGCGCGCCAAGGCTCCCGTCCAGCAGTTCCAGACGATGCCGCTGTGGTCGATGATTTTCTGAAACTCGGCGGCGGCTTCTTTGCCCTGGCCCGCGGCCAGATATGCCTCGCCGCGAATGTAGGTGGGATACAGGCAGGAGATGTTGTTGACAAATGGAATCTCGCCAAACTCGATGGGGGCGGCAGCCTGTAAATCACTGATAGCTTGTGCGGGGATCTTGCGATTCAAAGCCAGTTGCCCCTGAATCGCCGGCAACCAAAGAGATTGCATCTGTGTATCGAGAGGGAAACGTTTATTGAGTGTTTGTGCCAGGGGCTCGGCACGCGCCAAATCTCCTGCCATGGCAAGTGCCAGCGCGGCCTCGGCTTCGACGCCACGGCTGTTGGTGACCAACTTCAAAGACGCTCCTGCTTCCAGCTCTGCTTGCTTGGCATTGCCGAAGGCGGCCTCGCGCTGCGCCGCGATCGCATGCAATATGGCAGCGGTTTCTTTGTTGTCAGCTCGGACTGCGGATTCTATTGACTGCTCGGTGAGTTCCCGTGCCTTGGTAAGATGACCCGCGTACGCCTCGGTATCGGCAGCGAGTTGTACGCCAAGGTTGTCGACTGGGGCCCGGCGTGCGAACCATTGTTGCTGTTCCGCCATACTCGAAGGGTCGTCCTGGAGAAAAGCGATAGCATAAAGGGTCAAGTGAAGCTGTAGATCATCCAATTTTCGCGCCTGCGCCTGCTGGATAATCTGCCGCGCTTCCTCAAATCGTTGCAATGCGAGCAGCGCGTTGCAGAGATCGTCATATGGGCTGACATTGTCCGCTGTCAAGCGGAGGGCTTCGCGATATGCCTCCGCTGACCTTTCATATTGCCCCTCAAAGAGGTATACGCTTCCAAGACCGATATGTGCTCTGGCGTCGAGGGGGTAGCTAACCATCAGCTCCTGATATGTGCTTGCCGCTTTCTCCAGCTCCCCGGTTGCATTGGAAAAGTAGCTCGCGGTGATCGTCAATTTTTCCCGCTCGCTTGCACGTTCCCGCAATTGAAAAGCCTTGGTGTAATAATCGATCGCGCGCCCCGGTTCGCCAAGATTGAGGTAGTCGGTGCCGATTTCCTGGTAGGCCAAAGCAAAGTTCGCGTCGAGCTCAATGGCGCGCTGGTGGTAAGGAAGGGCTGAGGCGGTGCCTTTATCGCCAAGAGCCTTTTCCCCGAGGCTGAACGCTTTCAGGGCTTCGAGCGATGAAGTACTTGCCTGCTCGAGCGGGACGGCAAGCTTCTGCACGGTCGCCAGTGATTCGCCCAGTTCCCCGCGGAGCTTCGATGTGGCCTCGCCCAGCGCGTCGAGCACTTTTTCTTTGGCCGCCGCCGCGGCCTGCTCTTGCGCGAGCACGTCGCCGCTCTGGCAATTCACCGCCTTCAGCCCGAGCACGTACTGGCTGCCCAGACTGGCAATTGATCCGGCAACGTAAGCTTTGCTGCCTGCTCGCTGACAAAGCTCGCGGGCAACATTGGGTGTGAGCTTGGTCTCGGATGGGCGCGTCATTAGCTTCAGCGTCGCCGCGACTTTGTTGTCGGGGAGCACATTCAGAAAAGGCGACTGGTTCAAAGAAACGTTGAGCGCGGTCTTCAGCGTGTCGTCGAATACCGCATCGCCTGTGCTGTTGGCAAAATCGGCGAGCACGATGGTGTCCTTATCGGTGAGTTTGGGCGGGCGGTGAAGGTAGAAGTAACCGCCGACTGCGAGTGCCGCCACAGCTAATGCAACTGAGAGCGTGACCTTCCAGTGCATTCGTAGGTGAGTGCTGGCTTCAGCCCTTGACGCTGCGGGTGTCCGCGCCGACTCAGTGTCCCGCTTCAGCCGTTGCAGGTCGGTGCGTATTTCTGAGGCGTGCTGGTAACGCAGGTTGCGGTCCTTCTCCAGCGCTTTGTTGATGATCCGTTCCAGTTCGGTGGATACGTCCGGATTTAGCCGAACCACCGGAACCGGGTTGTGATCCAGAATCTCGCGGAAGATGACCGCAATACTCTCGCCACGGAAGGGCAGTGCGCCAGTCGTCATCTCATAAAGGACGGCTCCGAACGAGAACAGGTCGCTGCGGGCGTCCAGTTCCTTCGCACGCGCCTGTTCCGGCGACATATACGCGATGGTGCCCAGCGTAACGCCGGGAGTGGTCAAGTGCTGTTCATCAATGGTCGCCGTCACCCCGTCTGAACCGGCGGTTCCAAGCGCTGGTGCCATCTTTGCCAAACCAAAGTCGAGAATCTTGGCGTGTCCGCGCTTGGTCACAAAAATGTTGGTCGGCTTGATGTCACGGTGGACAATGCCCTCGACATGCGCAGCATCGAGCCCGTCGGCAATCTCAATGGCCAGACCAAGCAATACGTCCATTTCGATCGGTCGTCCCGCAATCTGATATTTCAGCGTCACCCCGTCCAGAAACTCCATGACGATGAAGGGCTGCCCGGCGGCTTGTCCAATTTCATGGATGGTGCAGATGTTGGGATGGTTGAGGGCCGAGGCGGCTTGAGCCTCGCGCTGGAAACGGGCTAAGGCTTGAGGGTCGTTAGCGATGTCATCTGGCAGAAACTTCAGCGCAACGAAACGGTGCAGGGTTACGTCTTCGGCTTTGTAAACCACACCCATCCCGCCGCCACCGAGTTTCTGGACGATGCGGTAATGCGATATGGTCTGGCCGATCACTGGCGCGAATCTTACGGCGCTGAAGTGGGTAAGTCAATGAATGCCGGGGAGTTCGCGCGGTGTCGAGAGTCAACTGACGTAACATCTCTATAGCACTCATTGACCCTGCGGGCTGATTCTCAATGAGTTCTATAAAAAGGGATGTCAAGAAAAAAGTTCTCCCTCGACCGGAGGGCGAGGTTTTGGTCTCGATCTCCAGCCCACGGTAGTTTCGCTTGCCTGAGAGGCTTGGTCTGTTGTCCATGCTCGTAAGTTTCCTCCGCGCCGAGGGTGGCGATGCCATCGAGTTCGAAAGAGCGGCAAGCCGGACTGGCGCTCAAAAGGCAACCATGGTTCTATCCGAGGCTCGTGGCCTATGGCTATTTCTGGTTATCCGAGGGGGCATAGCGTGTAATGGGTGACTCGGTGCCGAAGCACACGGGGCCCGATCTCATTGACTGATACTCCCCTCGAACCGAGCTCTCTGGAAACCCGAGCGACCCCACCCGGGAAAATCTACGAGATGGGAAGCCCCTCTCCAGAGAGGCTCAAGCTGCTTGCTGACCTAATTGTTTGGCGTCGAAGTCCACCCCTTTCTTCCAGATCGTTAACGTGATCGTGGCCATCTTTCGTGCCAGGGTGAGACGGGCCATGGTGGGCCGCATCCCTTTGGCAATCAGAGCTGCATAGAAGTCGCGCAGCGGACCGGGACGGGTGCTGGCCGAGATGGCAGCACCTTTGAAAAGATTCTTCAGATCCTTGTTGTAGTTGGCACTCAGCCCGCGCACCGTGATGCGCTCGCGGTTGCGTTGCAGTTTGCCTCGTACGTAGCGGTACTCGCCGCTGTCGTGAGTCTCGACGGCGAAACCACTGTAGGCCCACAGCTGTCGCTTGGTTCGGAACCGGTGTGGGGTCTGCAGCAAGGCCACGAGCAGAGCGGCGCGAATCGGACCAATCGAAGGAATCTGGCGCAACCGCTTCACGGCAGCATGTTTGCGACTCTCCACCATGAGTTCGTGTCGTGCTTCCAGACGCACCGGTTGCAACCCGTCCAGTTGCTGATAGAGCCGTTCCGCGCGAACTCGAACTCCTGGTTCAGTGATCTTAGCCAACCACTCGGCGCGATGACGGGGAGCGTAGACGGTTGTGCCGGCGCACGGAATCGCCCAGCTGCGGTACAGCGCTTTGATGCGATTCATGACGCGGGTGACATCTTGGGTGATGGTGAGATAGCTGCGCCCCAGTTCTTTCAACGTTCGCACCCCGTGCTCTCCATGGTAGACCGGCTTCAGTTGGTTGGTGCGCAACAACTCGGCCAGTTTTCGCGCATCCACACGATCACTCTTGTTGCCATCCTTTAATAGAGCGTTCTTGCGTGGATCGCAGACCACCAGCCTGCTGACGTGCGGCTTCAGAAGATCGTGTAACCAGGCTGCCGAGGTTCCTTCTTCGAAGGTTAGCGACAGAGTTCCCTGCAATCCTCGGATGAATTCGACCATCGTGGCCGCCTTGGTCTCCAGCAAGCATTCCATGACCAGTTTGCCCTGAGCATCCATCACGGCAACCGAGATTGTGGCTTGGTGCACGTCCATGCCGATATACTTTTCCTGACTCATAAAAGGCGCTCCTTTTCGCTAGGTTGACGATGCGAACAATCACAACCTACCGCAAAAGTGGGCGCCTTTTTATATTGCGTGTAATCGCCTGCTATCAAGATCTGCCGTTTTGAAGTACAGTGTCTAGCTGTGGAACTCAAGGCAGTTTGCATGCCTGACTTGGGGTGCGTGAGGTAACGCTACTTCTTGTTGACGTCCTGGATCAGAACCAGGTCTGATGGCGTATCGCCGCGCACGAGCGCCAGACGCTTTCCATCGGGCGACCACTGGTAGGAGTAAATCCGCAGCGACGTGTAATCCGTGATCCGGTGTCCGGCTCCGCCATCCAGCGGTTGCAGCCAGAGATTGTCCACGCCCTTGTCGCGGATGGGATAGATGATTCCTTTGCCGTCAGGGCTGAACTGCATGTTGCCATTATGCCGCGGATCATATTCGAATGTGCGGGTGATCTGATCCGACGTGAGCGAAATGAGTGAAATGTTCGGCTTCTGTGCTTTGAAGTCGTAGGTTCCGAGGACGGCAGTATTCCCATCGCGCGCGATTGCAAAACCAGCCTGGACTTCGAGCGGCTCCTTGACATTTCTTAAAACTGCCTCAGGTTTGCCGCCGGGAGGAACCTTCATGAAGGCGCGATTGCCAAAGTCGATATAGAAAACTGTTTTTCCATCGGGAGAGCAGGCTGGAAACTCGTCGTTCTTGCCATCGCTGACCTGGATCAGACCGGTGCCGTCGGAGTTGCTGCGCCAGATGTTGAGGGTCATCGTCTTGGGTACCCCGCGCGTAAACACCACGCTTCCGTCACCGCAACCACGTGGCTGAAGAGCGCCCGCATCGGCTCCGGGAGCCAGTTCGGATTTGACTCCGCCGTTGGTATCGATGACGCGTACAGCGCCCGATTGCTCGGTCAGGAGCTTGCCGTCGTTCGTCCAGGAAACAAAGGTGATTGGATCGCCCGAACTAATCTGTTTCAGGTCGGAGTAGTCGGGCTTTTCGCCTGCGCTCACATACAGGTCGCGAATCGACTGGCGCATGACACTGGCGATGGTCTTGCCATCAGATGAGACACTCACCGCGCCGTAGTCGTTGGCGTCAGCGGTGACAGGGTGCAACGTACCGTCAGACGAGTTGATCAGCCCAATCTGATCGCGGCTGAAACGTGTTTCCATGGTCGCGTACGTCACTGCCAGCGACTTTCCGTCGGGCATCCACGCCACGTTGTCGATCGCTGTGGAAGGAGGAGTCGAAATGCTCTTCTGCTCTCCGGTATTCGGATCGATGGAGACAATTGCCACTGTTCTGCCGCCGTTGCTCAACTGAACGGCAATTCCGGCGATGGATTTTCCATCTGGCGCCCACGATGTAGACATGATCGGGGCACTCATAGGCCCACTGGCGATGCTTTTTTCGTTGCCGCCATCCGCGTTGGCGATCAGGACGTGGAATTTGCCCGGTTCGGGGTCGTTGGCACGCGCAAAAACGAGACGCTGCCCATCGGGAGAAAAACCGGGATTAGTGTCAATGTCTTTGACCAGCAATTGTGGCGTTCCGCCGAGGACCGGAATGCGATAGAGATCGAACTCCTGAGAAGCAGGACCGCTGATGGGCAGAGTATGAGAGTAGTAGATGTGGCTGCCGTCCGGCTCGAATCTCAGTGCGAGATATTGCACGTGCTGGGGCGGATTGATCTGCACATTGCTTTCGCTGGCGAGATGCCGCAGCCACAACGATTCATTGCCTTCGGTGATGAGCACGTAGGCGAGATACTGGCCGTCGGGTGACATGGCGCCGATCCGCGCGTTGTGCGTGCCGCTGACTTTGGTGATCTTTATGCTCTCGAAGGGCTGATGCCGCGTGGAAAAAAAGAGGCTGTACACCCCGAAAGCCGCGGCGGCTAGCAGGAGCACGACCACGGTGACGATGACTCCGACGCCGGTCTTATGCTGGCGGGCCGCGGTCGCCAGAACCGAGCCGCTTGAGGCGTGCTCGGGCGATGCCACCGGTACGCTTGGGCTCGGAGCGGGTGTTGGGCCAGACTCTTGCGCTCGTTCGCGACCGGATTCTGTATCACGTTTGAGGCGCTTCAGATCGCTTCGCAGCTCCGCTGCAGATTGATAGCGCAGGTCGCGATCCTTTTCCATCAACTTGCTGACGATGTCGTCGAGCTTCGAAGGGAGTGAGGTGTTGAGGCGCAGGGGCGTGACCGGGGTTCGATTCAGGATGCCGTCGAAGATGATGGCGGATGTGTCGCCCGGAAAAGGCAGAACACCGGTCGCCATTTCGTAGAGCACGGTGCCGAAGGAAAAAAGATCCGTACGGGAATCGAGCTCCTTGCCCTTCGCCTGCTCAGGAGACATGTAGGCGACGGTTCCAATTGCGGTGCCAGGGCTGGTCAGATACTCCAATGCGGTGGCTGCGGTTGGTCCGGCGGCAAGGTCTTTTGTCTGTGGCGCGACCTTGGCCAAGCCGAAATCGAGAATTTTCGCGTGGCCGCGCTTGGTGACAAAAATGTTGGCCGGCTTAATGTCGCGGTGAACGACGCCTCCTGTGTGCGCGGCATCCAGGGCGTCGGCCACTTCGATCGCGAGCGACAGAAGAGTCGCAGTGTCCATCGGGCGACCAGCGATGTGATGCTTTAAGGTCGCTCCATCGAGGAACTCCATCACGATGAACGTTTGCCCATCTTGCTCTGCGATTTCGTGAATGGTGCAGATGTTGGGATGATTCAGAGCCGAGGCGGCCTTGGCCTCACGGCGAAACCTGGCTAGGGCCTGGGCGTCTTTGGCGACATCGTCGGGTAGGAACTTCAGGGCGACGAAGCGTTCGAGATTGAGGTCTTCGGCTTTGTAAACCACACCCATTCCGCCGCCGCCGAGCTTCTCTACGATGCGATAGTGCGAGATGGTTTGGCCGATCATGGCGCGACAGTCATGGTATGCGTGGAATCCTAGGGAAGTCAATGAAAGCGAAGGGGTTGATCTCTGAGTGGAAGTCGATTGGTGAAAAATCGCCATAGCACTCATTGAGGGTCAATGAGTTCTATAAAAAGGGATGTCAAGAAAAAAGTTCTCCCTCGACCGGAGGGCGAGGTTTTGGTCTCGATCTCCAGCCCACGGTAGTTTCGCTTGCCTGAGAGGCTTGGTCTGTTGTCCATGCTCGTAAGTTTCCTCCGCGCCGAGGGTGGCGATGCCATCGAGTTCGAAAGAGCGGCAAGCCGGACTGGCGCTCAAAAGGCAACCATGGTTCTATCCGAGGCTCGTGGCCTATGGCTATTTCTGGTTATCCGAGGGGGCATAGCGTGTAATGGGTGACTCGGTGCCGAAGCACACGGGGCCCGATCTCATTGACTGATACTCCCCTCGAACCGAGCTCTCTGGAAACCCGAGCGACCCCACCCGGGAAAATCTACGAGATGGGAAGCCCCTCTCCAGAGAGGCTCAAGCTGCTTGCTGACCTAATTGTTTGGCGTCGAAGTCCACCCCTTTCTTCCAGATCGTTAACGTGATCGTGGCCATCTTTCGTGCCAGGGTGAGACGGGCCATGGTGGGCCGCATCCCTTTGGCAATCAGAGCTGCATAGAAGTCGCGCAGCGGACCGGGACGGGTGCTGGCCGAGATGGCAGCACCTTTGAAAAGATTCTTCAGATCCTTGTTGTAGTTGGCACTCAGCCCGCACACCGTGATGCGCTCGCGGTTGCGTTGCAGTTTGCCTCGTACGTAGCGGTACTCGCCGCTGTCGTGAGTCTCGACGGCGAAACCACTGTAGGCCCACAGCTGTCGCTTGGTTCGGAACCGGTGTGGGGTCTGCAGCAAGGCCACGAGCAGAGCGGCGCGAATCGGACCAATCGAAGGAATCTGGCGCAACCGCTTCACGGCAGCATGTTTGCGACTCTCCACCATGAGTTCGTGTCGTGCTTCCAGACGCACCGGTTGCAACCCGTCCAGTTGCTGATAGAGCCGTTCCGCGCGAACTCGAACTCCTGGTTCAGTGATCTTAGCCAACCACTCGGCGCGATGACGGGGAGCGTAGACGGTTGTGCCGGCGCACGGAATCGCCCAGCTGCGGTACAGCGCTTTGATGCGATTCATGACGCGGGTGACATCTTGGGTGATGGTGAGATAGCTGCGCCCCAGTTCTTTCAACGTTCGCACCCCGTGCTCTCCGTGGTAGACCGGCTTCAGTTGGTTGGTGCGCAACAACTCGGCCAGTTTTCGCGCATCCACACGATCACTCTTGTTGCCATCCTTTAATAGAGCGTTCTTGCGTGGATCGCAGACCACCAGCCTGCTGACGTGCGGCTTCAGAAGATCGTGTAACCAGGCTGCCGAGGTTCCTTCTTCGAAGGTTAGCGACAGAGTTCCCTGCAATCCTCGGATGAATTCGACCATCGTGGCCGCCTTGGTCTCCAGCAAGCATTCCATGACCAGTTTGCCCTGAGCATCCATCACGGCAACCGAGATTGTGGCTTGGTGCACGTCCATGCCGATATACTTTTCCTGACTCATAAAAGGCGCTCCTTTTCGCTAGGTTGACGATGCGAACAATCACAACCTACCGCAAAAGTGGGCGCCTTTTTATATTGCGTGTAAATGCTGGTTACGTAAACCATCGGAAAACAGCAAGCGTCGAGTGAGAACTTTCCCCGGCTACTGCAGCTTCGCGTACTCGGCCTTGGCTTGCTTCAGGATGGGAACGTCCGGGTCGGCGTCTTTCCAAAGGCCGAAGAAATCCTGGTAGGCGGTGCGGCTTTTGGCGCTCTCGCCCGAGAGCGCGGATGCGCGGGCCATGCCTAAGTGCGCCAGTGAGCCGATTGGCTCATTCACGACGACGCTGGGGTGGTCGAGAATCTTTTGAAACTCCGCCGCGGCTGCACTGCCTTGTTGCGCTGCCACATAAGCTTCGCCGCGCAGGTAGATGGGATAGAGTACGAAAGTAAAGGGCCAGCCGCAAGAACCAAGTTCGTACGGAGTAGCCGGGACAAGAGCTTCGATTGCCCTACTGGCGCTGCCCTCTTGCAGAGCAATGGCGGCGTGGATGGAGGGAAGATAATTAAACTGTACAATCGTGTCTTCCGGGAAGCGTCTAGCCAGGTCGGCAGCCAGCCGCGTGGCTTGCGCGGCGTCCCCTGCTAGACCCAACGCGACGGCCGATATGGCTTCAGCATCTCTGCCGGTTGAGAGGGCCGCTGCGGCCTGAGCCTGCTGCCTTGCCAGGCTCATGTTGCCTACCAGTGCCTCGCGCACTGCAGCTTCAGCCTCGTAACTCGCCGCCGCTTCTTTTTCATCTGCGCGCTGGGCCGATTCGGACGCGCGCCGTGTCAGCTCCCTCGCTTTGGAAAATTGTCCGGCATAGGCGGCGGTGTCGGATTCCGTATAGAGCATGCTGTCTTCGAATCCCGGCTTTCCCATCAGCCCAGCGGCTTCGCGCTCCATTCCTGCCATATCGTGTTGCAGGAAATCAATAAAGTAAAGGACAGAATGATTTGTAGGATTATCCAGATTTTTGACTTGCGCTTCGTGCGCTGTCGCCCTGGCTTCATCCAGACGGTTAACGTCCAGATAGCCGCCGACGAGGCTCGCGTAGCTGGCTCCGCTGTCGGGATTGAGCTTTAGGACCTCCTTGCTGACGGCCAGAACCTTGTCGTAATCGCCCAAACCGCCATAGATGTTTTCCAGATTGGCGGTCTGCATGCGGTCGCGCGGGTAGGTCTGCGCCCACAACTCATAAGTCTTGCGTGCAGCTTCCAGGTTTCCGGTAACGAAATGTTCATAGTGCGAGACGATGTAAAACTTCTCGCGCTCGCTGACCCGTTCGCGCAGTTCGTAGGCTTTGCGGATATTCTCGGTGGCACGGACGGTCTCGCCCAGGTTCCCGTAGTTCGTCCCCAGCCGCGCGTAGGCCATTGCAAAATTGAGGTCTAGGCCAACGGCCCGCTGGAACAGGGGAATGGCGGCAGCGGAATCGTTCTTCACTATCTGCGCCTGGTAGCCCAGGCTATAGGCTTGCAGCGCCTCAAGCGACGACGTGGTCACGTTCTCCGGCGGCGCGTCATACTTTTGCACGGAAGCCAACGATTCGCCCAGCTTCACGCGCATCTTCGTCGTCGCCTCCCCCAGCGACTTCAGCACCTCCTCTTTGCCGCTGGCTGTGACTTGCTCATTCGCCAGTACATCGCCGGTGCGGCAGTTGACAGCCCTTAGCCCCACGACATACTGGCTGCCCAGATTGGAAATTGAACCTTCGATGCTCGCAGCGCTTGCGGTGCGCTGGCAGACCTCCCGTGCCAACTCGCGCGTGAGCGGCGCGTCTTTGGGCCGCGCCATTAAGGCGAGCGTTTGCGCTGCGCGTTCATCGGAGAGCAGGTTCAGAAACGGGGACTGTTCGAGTTGTGCGGAGAGGCCCTGGCGCAGGGTGCCGTCGAATACTGCATCGCCCGTGCTGTTGGCAAAATCGGCGAGAACGATGGTGTCCTTCTCGGTTAGGCGACTGGTTGGATGCCGCGACCGATAGTAGAGTCCGCCCGCTACGAGCGATCCGACCAGCAGAACGGGAACGGCAATCTTCCAGAGCTTCCCAACCCGAGCCGCTGACACAGCCACCGTCCCCGAACTCGCGGCTTTCGCCCGTCCCGTCTCGGTGTCCCGCTTCAGCCGCTGCAAATCCGTTCGCATTTCTGCTGCGCTCTGGTAGCGCAGATTGCGGTCTTTTTCCAGCACCTTATTGATGATGTCTTCCAGTTTGGGCGGAAGGTCGCGATTAAAGCGAATCGCAGGCGGCGGGTCGGCGTTCAATATGGCGTTGAAGATCAGCGCCGTGTTTTCGCCATGGAATGGCAACGCTCCGGTCGCCATTTCGTACAGGACCGTGCCAAACGAAAACAGATCGGTCCGCGCATCCAGTTCCTTGCCCTTGGCCTGCTCCGGCGACATGTAGGCCACGGTCCCAAGCGTCGATCCCGGACTAGTCAGGTGGTCCGCCTCAACCGCAGTCTGCGTCTCAAGCGATGCAATTCTGCTCGAAGAACTGCTGGCCACGCCAATCTTCGCCAGCCCAAAGTCCAGAATCTTGGCGCGCCCGCGCTTGGTGACAAAAATATTTCCCGGCTTGATGTCCCGGTGAATAATGCCTTCGGTGTGCGCCGCATCAAGCGCATCGGCAATCTCGATCGCGAGAGACAAGATCGTCTCCGTCTCGAGCGGACGATTGCCGATCTTGTGCTTCAGCGTCAGCCCATCGAGAAACTCCATGGCGATGAAGGCACGCCCGTCCTGCTCACCGATGTCGTAAATGGTGCAGATATTTGGGTGGTTGAGCGCGGAAGCTGCCTGGGCTTCCCGCTGGAAACGGGCGAGCGCCTGTGGATCCCCCGCGACATCATCGGGTAGGAACTTGAGGGCAACGAGACGATGAAGCCGGGTGTCCTCAGCTTTGTACACCACACCCATGCCACCGCCGCCGAGCTTATCGACGATGCGGTAGTGTGAGATAGTCTGGCCGATCATGGCGCGACGCCATGTTAGGCGGAACGCTAGGGCAAGTCAATGAGAGCTAACGAGTTCGCTACACTCAACAGGTCAGTTGTTGATAAATCGCGTGGATGTTGAAAAAGTCCCTCAACCGAAGGTCTTTCATCTGCGAGCATGCCCTGGCCGGTTTGTCTTCTGTCCGTTCGGTTAAGTGGTGGCGGGCAGAACGGGTGTTGCCGGTTGGTGGAGGAACCGCACCAGTCGCTTAATGTTCTGCGCAGCCGCTGCCAGGAAGAACTGCTCGCGCACGAACTTGAGTCTGCGCAGGCGCAGGCGGCGCAGCCCGATCTGATTCTTCAGTTCGGCGAACAAGGCTTCCACCTTCTTTCTTTGTCGCTGTGCCTTCGCGAACTGTTCCGTGTTGGCCAACTCCCGGGCACGTTGCCGGGCGGCTTCGTGCTGGTGGATGTTAAGAGACCGGAAAGCGGCACTGGTGCATTGGGATCTTAGCGCACATGCACCGCAACGTTTGCGGGTTCCAATGTAGTTAAAGGCCCGATTCCGATAAACTCGACCCCCGTAGTTGAGGGGCTGGCCAGCAGGACAGATGTAGCGATTGTGTTCCGGTTCGTAAGTGAAACGCTCGGGGCCGAAGAATGGACTCCTCTTTCGGTGGATACTGTCGCGGGTCCGCATGTAGGGGGTGATGCTCCGGTCCGCCAGCCATTGCAAAAACTCCCCGTTCCCGTAGGTCGTGTCGGCCGCCACCGATTCCGGCTCTCGTCCTTGCCATGCGGTGAAGCGTGTGAGCATGTCTTGTGCGGCAACGGTCTCCTGACTCATCCTGGCAGCGGTCGCCTGCACTCCCACGATCACACAGCTGTGATTGTCGACCAGGTAGTTGTCGTAGTACCCCAGGCGAGCCGGCGTGCCGCCCTTGGTGGCATAAGTGGAATCGGGATCGGTGGTCGACACCTGGTCCTGCGTATGCACCGGTTCCTCCACCGGGTTCTGCTGTTCCAGTTCCGTCAGGAACTGACGCACGGTGTGATGGACGTGGGCTGCTTCCGCTAACTGCTCCCGCGGGATGCGGCTCTCCTTGGCCGCATTGGCTTCCACGAAACTGCCATCGACCGACAGGTGCTTGCCCTGCACCAGTCCCACCTCCACACACTGCCGCACGATCTGTTCAAACAACTGCTCGAACAGTTTCGATTCTTGAAACCGCCCGTGCCGGTTCTTGGAGAATGTAGAGTGATGGGGAATCTCCTGATCGAAGCCGAGACCGGTGAACCACCGCCACGCCAAGTGCATGCGCAGTTCCTCCACCAGTTTTCGCTCGCTGGTGATGCCGTACAGATAGCCAATCAGCAGAATGCGCAGCAGCAACTCTGGATCGATCGACGGCCGACCCGTGTCGCTGTAGCTGTCTTTCAATCGCTCACGCACAAACTCAAAGCTGATGTGCTTCTCGATCAGCCGCAGCAGATGGTTCTCGGGAACCTGATCTTCCAGGCGGAAGTAATAGAACAGTGCTTCAGAGCGGTCGTGTTGCCCCATCATGATCAGCAGGCCTCCGACGATGAAAATCCAACAGAGCATGGGCAGGATCACTCCCTTCTAACATGCTTTTGCCCAATCTCATCCCGCCAATCGACGTGACTTTTTCAACACCCACTCGCCATAGCACTCATTGAGGGTCAATGAGTTCTATAAAAAGGGATGTCAAGAAAAAAGTTCTCCCTCGACCGGAGGGCGAGGTTTTGGTCTCGATCTCCAGCCCACGGTAGTTTCGCTTGCCTGAGAGGCTTGGTCTGTTGTCCATGCTCGTAAGTTTCCTCCGCGCCGAGGGTGGCGATGCCATCGAGTTCGAAAGAGCGGCAAGCCGGACTGGCGCTCAAAAGGCAACCATGGTTCTATCCGAGGCTCGTGGCCTATGGCTATTTCTGGTTATCCGAGGGGGCATAGCGTGTAATGGGTGACTCGGTGCCGAAGCACACGGGGCCCGATCTCATTGACTGATACTCCCCTCGAACCGAGCTCTCTGGAAACCCGAGCGACCCCACCCGGGAAAATCTACGAGATGGGAAGCCCCTCTCCAGAGAGGCTCAAGCTGCTTGCTGACCTAATTGTTTGGCGTCGAAGTCCACCCCTTTCTTCCAGATCGTTAACGTGATCGTGGCCATCTTTCGTGCCAGGGTGAGACGGGCCATGGTGGGCCGCATCCCTTTGGCAATCAGAGCTGCATAGAAGTCGCGCAGCGGACCGGGACGGGTGCTGGCCGAGATGGCAGCACCTTTGAAAAGATTCTTCAGATCCTTGTTGTAGTTGGCACTCAGCCCGCACACCGTGATGCGCTCGCGGTTGCGTTGCAGTTTGCCTCGTACGTAGCGGTACTCGCCGCTGTCGTGAGTCTCGACGGCGAAACCACTGTAGGCCCACAGCTGTCGCTTGGTTCGGAACCGGTGTGGGGTCTGCAGCAAGGCCACGAGCAGAGCGGCGCGAATCGGACCAATCGAAGGAATCTGGCGCAACCGCTTCACGGCAGCATGTTTGCGACTCTCCACCATGAGTTCGTGTCGTGCTTCCAGACGCACCGGTTGCAACCCGTCCAGTTGCTGATAGAGCCGTTCCGCGCGAACTCGAACTCCTGGTTCAGTGATCTTAGCCAACCACTCGGCGCGATGACGGGGAGCGTAGACGGTTGTGCCGGCGCACGGAATCGCCCAGCTGCGGTACAGCGCTTTGATGCGATTCATGACGCGGGTGACATCTTGGGTGATGGTGAGATAGCTGCGCCCCAGTTCTTTCAACGTTCGCACCCCGTGCTCTCCGTGGTAGACCGGCTTCAGTTGGTTGGTGCGCAACAACTCGGCCAGTTTTCGCGCATCCACACGATCACTCTTGTTGCCATCCTTTAATAGAGCGTTCTTGCGTGGATCGCAGACCACCAGCCTGCTGACGTGCGGCTTCAGAAGATCGTGTAACCAGGCTGCCGAGGTTCCTTCTTCGAAGGTTAGCGACAGAGTTCCCTGCAATCCTCGGATGAATTCGACCATCGTGGCCGCCTTGGTCTCCAGCAAGCATTCCATGACCAGTTTGCCCTGAGCATCCATCACGGCAACCGAGATTGTGGCTTGGTGCACGTCCATGCCGATATACTTTTCCTGACTCATAAAAGGCGCTCCTTTTCGCTAGGTTGACGATGCGAACAATCACAACCTACCGCAAAAGTGGGCGCCTTTTTATATTGCGTGTAATGATTCCATAACAATGTCGGCTCCTAGGCCCGAGTAAACTTTGGAGGCGCAAACCAACCAAAGGGCTCGGAGGAAAGGAGCCGAACATGCTGATTATAGGTTGTGACTATCATCCGGGCTTTCAGCAAATTGCATTTGTGGATACAGAAACAGGTGAGTTGGGCGAACGGCGGCTCACTCACCGCGAGGAAGCCGAGCGATTTTACGGCTCGCTCAAAGGACGGACGGTGCGTGTGGGGATGGAAGCCAGCGGGCACTCGCGCTGGTTTGAACGATTGCTCAGTGAGTTGCAGTTTGAGTTGTGGATCGGGGATGCAGCGGAGATTCGGACGAAACGAGTGCGCAAGCAGAAGACCGATCGCCAGGATGCGCAGTTGGTACTGAAGCTCCTGATAGAAGATCGCTTTCCGCGGATCTGGGTAGCGGACGCAGAGAATCGGGATCTGCGGCAACTGCTGTGGCATCGCCACCGATTGGTGCAGATGCGCACCCGGGTGATGAATCAACTGCACGTGGTGGCGCTCAACGAAGGTCTGCGGCGCAAGAAGGCGCTGTGGCGGCCGGCAGGTCGCAGCGAACTGGAGTCCTTAGTGCTTGCTCCGTGGGCAAGCCGACGACACCAGGATTTGCTCGACGTACTCGACCAACTCACTCCGAAGATCCAGGAACTGACCCGTGCCTTGGAAGAAGAGGTGGAGAAGCGACCGGTAACGCGGCGACTGATGACGCATCCCGGCGTGGGTCCGCTGACGGCCTTAGCCTTCGAGCTAGTGATTGGAACTCCCGAACGCTTTCACTGCGGCAAACAGATTGCCAGCTATGTGGGTCTGGTGCCATCGGAAGAATCCAGCGGCGATCGGCGACGACTTGGACACATCAGCAAACAGGGCAACTCGCTGCTGCGCTTCTTGCTGGTAGAAGCGGCCCAGGTCACGGTGCGAAGCCAACCGCAGTGGCGGAGCAAGTTCTTCCACCTAGCCCTGCGCCGAGGACGGAAGATCGCGAAGGTCGCGATGGCTCGGAAGCTGGCGGTGCATCTGTACTGGATGTGGCGCCGGGGCTGGGATTACGGCCAGTTCGAAAAGCTCGGTTCGCACGCGGGAGCGCCCGGAAATCGCCGTGGTGTGCAGTAAGTCACCGACGTAATGATTGGGCATCCCGCTCCCCTTCGCAGGGGAGTTCGAAGAAGTAATCATGATCGCGGTTGGGATCGAAGAGATGGTTGGGTCGGACTGAGTTCCTGACCCCAACGATTAGAAGCGAGCCCAGGTTGGGAAGCGCAAACCACCCACGAGAGCGAAATGGCGCTCTTCTCCGAGTGCATGCAGAAGTGTGCTCGAAAAGTGCTTGACACCGCCGACATTGTTAGAGATGGCGATTTTGCAACAACTAATCCTGCATCCCGCAGTCCCACTTGGGTTTGCCCCAGCGTTCATCGGTGTATAACACAACGACGTACCAGCGGCTTTCTAGACGGTTATCCCGTTGCGGGCGGCTATCTTGCTCCTTTGGGCTATGCCGCGCGGTAACGTATCCGCTAGCAGGAACCTACGCTGCGAGAGCGGTGTCTACTGAGCATATGGGGAAACGCCTGTTTGTCCTCCTTGCGATCTCGCTTTTGTTCGTCGCGTCAGCAAGCTCAAGCGAGGAGGCGAATCGCGGGGCGGAGTTTCGCCTTCGCGACAGCGTAATCAGATTCTTCAGTACAAGTGACGCGTCCCCGCTAATTTTCTTAGGAAAGGTCATCGAGGGCGATCTGGGGCCGCGCCCCTGCCGCATCGGTAGCGAACGTTGGATAACTTTTTCGGTCGCGGAGGTATTGTTTGGCTTTCCTCCCGGAGATCGTGTGCGAGTGTTATACAGCAACTGCGGAAGTGTGGCCCCGCGGCTAGCTACCGGGGAGAACTTCTTGGTATTCGCCGTTCAAGGCTATAGCGATGGGACAAGCCGTGCAGCTTTCCTGCAGCCCGCGACTGCCGAGAACCAGCGAATTGCACGCGCCATCGCCAGATCGTATCTGGACCATCAGATCGTCGGGTTCAAAAGCCATCACACAAATTGGGATAAGCTCGTATTCGTCGGCTCAGTTACAGACCTGTGGCCAAAACCGAAATCGCAAGCGGTACCCCCCGTTTGTAAACAGGCTCTCCCGTTCCCCGTCAGTTTCAAACTGGACCAACTCGTGTTTGGCTCCTGGCCCGACAGGCAAGTCACGGTGGTCTTCAACGGGTGCAATCCACCTCCCGATCCTCCCATTCGTGTTGATCGGAGAATGATCGTATTTGCCGGAGTTGCGAGGAATCGTGAGGTATACGGCTATCTACAATGGGTATTGCCGGTCAGCGAGATCGAGCGCGTCAGAGCGCATTTTCAATCGAGTAGTCCTTAACTTCCAGTCGTGCTCAGCACAGACGCCTCAGGAACCCTTCTCACATGTTCACCAACGCAACATTCAGTCTGGGCCGAGACGATAGTTGATGTAACCAGGCTGTTAACAACAGTTAACTTCCGGTTTGCTCGTCACTGGGGAGTGACCGTAACTTCCTACAAGCCGACTTGTCGGGACCGATCTGCATGACCCGGTAGTGGGCTACTTTGAAAGTAGCCCACTACCGCATGACCCAATCTGGACATTAAGTTGCGGCGGCTCGAATATAATGACGGGTGCCCATGTCCTGACCTGACACCAAACTCCCTACGAAATGCAAGCCCCACTCGGTGCGGGCAGCACGGGCGATGGGTCGCAGGGAGATGACTGCCAATGCCGACAGCAAACGCTTCCAGAGCGGTGCGAACCAGTATGCCGCCTACCTCGAGACTCCAGAGGGCCGGTTGCGTTCCGACTTGGCCTTCGCCAACCTGCAGGATTTTCTGCCCCCGCAAGTCAAAACTTCGTTGTTGGCACTTGATCTCGGGTGTGGCACGGGGGCGACTGCGATTCGACTGGCTCGACTCGGCATTCACGTCACTCTGGTGGATTCCTCTCCCGCGATGCTGGATATGGCGAAACGCACCGCACAGGAAGCTGGAGTTATAGACAGAGTCGTAGTGCAACACGGTGACGCTGTCCAATTGGCGGACCTGTTCCATCCGCGATCGTTCGATGTAATTCTTTGCCACAACATCCTGGAATATCTCGACGACCCAATTGCTGTGTTGCGCGGTACGGCTCGGGCTTTGCGGGATTCGTCGGCGCTATTGTCAGTACTGGCGCGTAACCGGGCGGGCGAAGTATTAAAGGCCGCTATCCAGGCAGGCGATTTGGCTGCGGCAGAGAATAACCTCACCGCTGAATGGGGACGAGAATCCCTGTACGCCGGCAAGGTGCGACTATTTACGTCAGATAGCGTGCGAGCCATGCTGACCGAGGCATCGTTGGCGGCGATTGCTGAGCGAGGTGTACGGGTACTTGCGGATTACTTGCCGTCACGGATTTCTCGCAGCGCAGACTACGAACGGATTTTTGAACTGGAGCGAAAACTGGGCAGCCGGTCGGAGTATGCTCCAGTAGCACGCTACACACAATGCCTGGCGCGTTTGTCCTGATGACTGGTGGAGATGTGGTTTATGAATAACGTCGCTGGTAATTCTTCATCCATTTTGTCCGGCGCGACGGCCAGTGACGCCACGATTTCGCTAGGACTCGGGCTCACCAATGAGTGCAATCTCTCCTGTGCTTTCTGCTACCGGGACCCAGCCCGCACGGATCGTCTTTCTCTCGACCAAGTGAAATTGGTCATGGAACGACTGCCGATCCGCTCGGTCAATCTGGGCACCGGTGAGAACGGCATGCATCCAGAGTTCAAAGCAATACTGGCCTACCTGAGAACGCAACCGGTCAAGCTCACCGTCACTTCCAACGGCCACAGCGTTGCTGTTTTGGAAGATGACGAATTGTGCGCCTTTCACGACATCGAATTTTCGCTCGATTACCCGACCGAAGAGGAACAGGATTCACAGCGCGGAAAAGGCAATTGGGAACTGATCCACCGGCAAGCAGAACGTTGCGTAGAGCTCGGCGTGCCCGTAACCATCGTCGCGGTCATGATGAAGGCGAACTATTTGCGTCTGGCGGAGGTCGCGCGCGTAGCTAAACAGTTTGAAGCTCCGTTACGTGTGAACGTTTACCAGGCGGTGCGATCTGACATTTACGCGTTGTCCTATGAAGAGTACTGGGAGGGCTTCCGGCATCTGTTTGCGGAAACGGACGTGATCGCCATCGGGGAACCGCTGGTTCGAGCGATGGCGGGGCTCCCACCGCTCCGCGGAGGATGCGGCGTAAGCACCGTACGAGTGACACCAAGAGCCACGGCACAGCCTTGCGTTTATTGGCCAGGACCGGGGGAGCCGCTGTCGGATTTGGCCTCGATGGGGCTCGACATTCTGGACTCCGCGCCCTTCGAGCAGGCTCGCACAATCCCTACAGCTTGCAATCCTTGCGAATTTCGCGAGACCTGCCATGGCGGATGCGCCGGACGTCGACGACTGCAAGGCGCATTGCTCCAGCCTGACTCTTACTGTCCAATCGTGCGCGGGGAGCGCCCGAAGCTGAGGATCCGCATGGCCGCAAATCGCGATCTGCCGAAGGTGAGCAGTTCGTGTACCACCGTAGTGATTGCGAGAGAAGCTGCTTCTTAACAAATTCTGACTGACTCGACCGCCGAGGCTCCTGAATCACCACCTGAACTTATCCAATCGGGGACGCTAAAATAGCGACATGCTTTTCTGCTGTCCGCGGTGCGAGCGTGAGGAAGAAATCGTGGGGGACCGCAGCCCCCGCTGCATGAAATGTCGCGTCGGGATGCTCCCACCTTCCGACTACTCGCAGGTAGCAATGAGTCCTTACACCGCGATCACGCGCATGAATACATTGAGTGAGAGGTGCGGCATCGACCGCGCGCGCACGAGCGGGAGATTCAAGAGAGAGCGTGAAGCCTGGGCTACAGGCGTGTTCGCACTTGCAGTTTCACACCTGAAAGACGATGTCTGGTGGGTCGAGGTCGAGACCGTCGACGCCACTCCCGACACCAAATTGCGCCAGATCGATGAGACCGCGAAGGGAAACGTAATCAACACGCGTAACGTCGAGAACGTTGATTGGGAAGAGAATGTGGACGACATAATGACCGTCATTCGGAAGAAGTGCATGCGCAGGTATCCGAACGATTACCTGCTTTTGGTCCATGCTCGGAACTATGGCAAGGAGATCAACTTCGACCGCCTGATCGAAGATATGAAGGGTGTGCAGTCGCCATTCCTTGAAGTGTGGGTCATCGCGGTCGTCGGGCTGGACGACATAAAAGTAGTTCGCGTCTCGCCCGGCCTTCCGGTGGTCGACCTGACAATCCGCGCAGAAATGGAAAAGGCGAGCACGCAGGTGCGATTCCTCAAGCGCGGCAGTCGCGGACGGAAGCCCGGATTCTACGATGCTGGGACGGTGTTCTTGCCCCTCCCCCGATGCGACTGATGCCGCGCAGCGATACTTTGTTATTCGGAACGGAAGCATTCGCATGCAAGCTTTCACGGCGAATGCTAAACAGAAGCACTGATGTCAGCCGAAGAGCTACGAACTAGGCTCGCTGGAGGATAAGTTGAGAGCAGAGACCGTCGAGCACTTGAAGCAGGTCGAGACCGCGATTGAGAACCTTAAGCAAGTGCTCAACCAATGCGCGATTGTGGACGACCTGCGCAACGTTATACTCATCGGGACAATAGATCAGCTTGTCGAACACCACGCAGCGGTTCTGCTTCTCATTCGGTCAGACAAGGTTGGTTCATCGTTCGCGCTATCACGCTCAATCGTCGAAGGAATGTATCGCGGCCTGTGGATTAACTTCTGCGCTACAGATGAGCAGGTAGGCCGATTCGAACAAGAAGACAGGCTGCCAGTAAACATGGTCGAGATGGCCGATGCCATCGACGAGAAGTATCGTGCCGAGGGTTTCTTCGAGGACTTACGGAAACGCGCTTGGCCGCATCTGTGCAGCTATGCGCACACTGGAATGTTGCAACTCGGTCGGAGGTTCACTGGGCACGCGCTCATACCGAGATATAGTGACGAGGAGATCGTCGAGATTACGGCCAGTGTCACGACTTGTATCCTGACGATGACCTCGAAGTTCCTCGCGCGGCTAAATCTCGGAAGAGAGGCACTGGTAGCTGAGCAACTCATCGAGACCTTCGGACCTGCTGCACGGCGCAAGGAGTAGGGGTCGGCCCCGCGTGGATCAGCATAGGCGAGGCCGTGCCGCGTCAAGACAATCAATCGATTCGACTAGCCTTTCCGTTGTTCATTTTGCGTCCATCCACTTATCCGACCCCGTCAGCTTAACCGCGACGTCAGAAATGAAGATGTGCAGCGGCTTGCCGTCGGCGCTGCCGCGGTGCTCGGTCGAGATAAGCAGCGGTCCCGCCTTCTTGTAGCCTGTCCAGGTTGCTTTGACGAGGCTTGGCTTTTTGTCCCCGCCGTGCTGGAACACAAGGTACTCGACCCGGTTGTCCTTGCCGACGTAAAGGTTCCAGGTGTCGCCGGGCGTGTAGCCGCCGAGTTCTGATCCATACTTCACCGAGACCAGTGTCGCGGAACCGGCCCCCGCCGGCAGTTTCTTCATGCCCTCGTCGGTCACCGTGGCGCTCGTGTCCCAGTAAGCATGTAACGGGAACAGAAGCCAATAATTGTCGTTGGTGAATCCGGCGTCGGTTTGCTTCTTCGTATCGTCGTTGATTTCGGAACGCATGTAGGTGACCTTGACAGGCTTACCGTCCTTATCCTTGCCTTCGAAGGAGACTTTGCCAGTCTTGGGTTCCCACTCCCACGCGCGGGAGGCTTTGAAGAGTCCGACGATTTCTCCGTTCCAGGTGTAGCGGATTGCTTCCACTTGCCCGAACCCATCCAAGCCGTATGTCTTGGCGATTTGATCGAGAATTGGCGCGCGCGTCTGCGCCCAGGTTGGCGCAGCAAGGACCAGCACTCCGCAAAGCAACAGGCCCATTATGGTGAAACGGAAAGAAGTTTTCATAGAGTTCGCTCCTCGGTGAATTGAACGGACGTGCCTGAGACGGATTGAGAAAGGATACACGAATTCGCGGCTGGAGGGCTTCAGGGTTCGCACGGGCGAGGGCCCCCGTCGCCAATGTCCCCTTTTTATTTGTTCAAGTAGGGTTCCCACCTCCGATTGGAGAACATCCGTCGGCGTGAAATGCGCTGCCTATCGATTATTTAATTCCGTCCGGCAGCGTGTCCTCTCAGGCACTGCACCAGGATGACCGCAGCGGTCACGGCGACCGCCCCATATTCGAGCGGCATGACCCACCCGGGGAGTATCCAGAGGTGGCCGCGTCCGCGTAGATGCCAAATCACGTATGTCGGGATGATGCTCGCAGTCCAGATAATGAGCGGCAGTGTCGGCACCGACCGCACGAACGGCAAGAACCAAAGCAGGTACCACGGATATACGACTGGTGCACACAGAAGCGATGCTGCCATCGGCCACGCGAATGCGTCCCCAGATAACGTCTCAGACTTTTTTCTCAGCCAGATTGCGGTAAGAAATCCCATGAGCACAGCCAGCCCCACTACCAACTGCGGAGTCGCCACGCGCTCGAGTATTGCAAATACTGGGTCATTGAAACGGAAACTCCGTACGTAAGTGCCGAGCGAGCCGATCGGAATCCGCCCGTGGTTAAGAAATGGCACGTATAGTAGGCCCACCTCGAGTGCGGCCAGCGCAGCGTCGCGAATACGTACGCGCTTCCAGTAAAGTGGCAGCAGCACAATTGGGAGCAACTTCACGGCAACCGCGAGCCCAAATGCCAGGGCTGCAACCGTACGCCAGCGCCGTCCTAGCGCTGCGAACGAAACCAATAGCAGTAGCGCGCCGACAATATCGATGTGACCGCTGCCTGCAACTTCCATCGCCAGCAGCGGGTTCCAGGCATAGGCCAGCACCCAGTGCGATGCTTGTCCACTGCGACCCAAGATATTGAGCAAAACCAGAACGATCGCCACATCGCAAACTGTGAATGCTACCTTCAGCGTAAAGATGGACTCATGAATCGCTGTCACAGCGCGAAAGAAAAGCTCAGCGCCCGCAGGATATGGGCTCACTAAATCCGGGTGGTTCAGAGTGAGCGTTTCGGGCGTATGCAACGCAGCGAGCGCAGGATCGCCGGGAACAACAATGTAGGGGTTATAGCCAAGACGCTGCACGCGGCCATCCCACAGGTAGCGATGAATATCATCATCTGGCCCCGGCGGCGTCAGCAGAAATGGAAGATGCCACAGAGCAGCCAACAGCAGGCCCAGCATGATGACGTGGCGGGGAAAGTTCGGCGTGGAAGAGAACTCACGAATGGCGAGAAGGTAAGCGATGCCGGCAATTGCCAGCGGAATCATGAAGTATGGGCCGCCTCTATCGTCGAAGTTGCGTGAGCAGATCGTCAGCGACGCGAGCATGACGACACCGAGAGGATACAGCCTGAGGGATGGGGTGAGCGTCACAGCTCTCCCGTGCCCGTCCGTAACCTTGCTACCACCTGCCCCCACTGTTTCAGCCAGACCGCCGTTCGTGGCGCCTTGGCGGGAGTCAGCCGAAGTTCCTCAGCGAGCCTGGTTAAGTCGCATTCCACGTCGATGTCGTAGAAGGGATCCGTGAAGCCAACGGAAAGCTCCAGTCCGCGCGCGCGCGCCAGCAGCGCGTCAAGCGCGCTTTTTGTGCCCATGCCGTCGCCATCGAAAAGGGCTGGATGCGCGGCCTTGGCTCCGACGAGATAATAACCACCGTCATGTGTCGGTCCAACCACCAGGTCGTGACCACTGAGCGCATCGAACGCCCTGGCAAGAACCGAAGCCGGCAGATGCGGGCTGTCGCTGTTGAAAGCCACGACGCGTTGCCTGTGTGCAGCGAAGTGCGCAAATACAGAGGTCAGACCAGCTGCAAGACCTTCGCCTTTTTGTGCCACGACTTCCGCCGCACCTCCCGCTAACCTCGTTAGTTCTTCAACGTCCGAAGCAGGGCACATGATGGCGACTTCGACAGCGCTCAATGACCGCGCCAGCGTCAAGGTGTCGCCCAGAAGACAGCGGTAGAAATCAGCGACAGCTGCAGGAGATAGGCTGGAAGCCAGACGGGTCTTGACCGCACCTGGCCTCGGTGCCTTCGCCATGACAACCAGCGTGCGGCCCCTATCTGGCGAATGTGCCGCATTTGCCTTAGAGGATTGCATAGGAGATTGCTGCGCCAGACTCATGCTGGCCGTGGCATTCCAGCCCTGCGACAGCGAAAATAATAGCGCACAATCAGAGAGAGGATGAACCACGCGGCTCCGACCGAGCCCTTCAGCGTGCCGCCGATCTTCGATTTCCCAATACGCGGATAATAGCTCACCGGCACTTCAATAATGCGAAATCCTCCGAGCGCGCCTTTTAGAATTATTTCAACCGCCCAGCCATACGTGTTCTCCTGCAGCTCAAGCCGGCGAAGGACATCGGCCCGCGCGGCGCGGAACGGTCCGAGATCGCTAATTTCTAGTCCATAGAGAAACCTGATCAGTCCAGTGGCCAGGCGATTACCAAACACTTGATGCCACGGCATCGCCCCATGAGCGCTCTGCTTCCCCAGACGCGACCCCAGCGTAATATCGGCGCGGCCGTCAATGATGGGAACCAAGAGAAGTGGCAGCTCAGCTGGTCGATCGCTGTAGTCGCCGTCGAGAAACACTACAATGTCAGGGCGATTTGCGCCAGCTAGCCCAGTCAAACAGGCGCGACCGTATCCGCGGCGGGGTTCGTGGAGGACGCGAGCTCCCATCTTCGAGGCAATCTCAGGAGTCCCATCGGTTGAATTGCTGTCTACAACCAGAATCTCGGTGACAATATCGGCCGGAAGATCAGCCAGGACGCGAGCGATGGACTGCGCTTCGTTGTGGGTAGGAATGACGACCGACACTCGCAATTGGCCCAAGTTACCACCATGGAGAAGAAGGCCAGCGTCGCGCCAGCCAGGAGTCAACGCCCCACGCTCGCCCCGCCCGCCCCACCGCGACCCCGAGCGACGCGAGCACGGAGACCAGGAGCTCCCAAATCCACGATGTGCCCCATTCAGACACCCAAAGGCTGCCCAGGTACAGAAACGCTATAAAGGCCGCCGGGCGCGTGAGCAGGCCGATGACGAGCAGTATCCCGAGACCGATCTCGGTCACTGCCTGCAGAGGGGCCGCCATCGCCGCGTGACTCGCCGCCAGACCCATCACTGCCTTCCACGCAGCCGGCGAGTGACTCTTCGCTATGTAATAGTTGATCAGGCTTGCGTAGCCTCCTGGAGTGTAGAGGCCCTTTCCCAAATTTTCGAAGAAGACCCACACCAACATTGCGCCGAGCGTCACTCGAACAATTGCCAGCCCGTTTGCGGAGGGCACCTGGTTGCTCACATTTTGCGTTGGGGTTGCGTTCGTCATCGTCGTGAACCTCGTAACCAATAGATGCGATGCCAGTTTACGAAGGACAAGTAGGAACTGATATCTTAAACGGTTCTTACTGTTAGGGCTAGCGGATGTGCTAAATCTTACAAATCTCCAGTATCGGTACCGATAAACGCGCTTCTCGTCACTCTACTCCCGGATGGTCGGCGAACCGGAAGTAACCCGAGCCGCCAACTGGCAGGCAAAGCTCCTCAATTGGCGAAAAATCGCGATAGCACTCATTGACCCTGCGGGCTGATTCCCAATGAGTGTAACCGCCTTCCATGAGAAGGCCGGTCGGAGTCAAGTCGATTCTTCGCTAGCTTCATTGAGCAAGGTTTTCTTCTCCCGCCGAGTGGCCACTGTCGCCATGCTTCCATCCGCACTCTCGATGAGCGATTGGTTTCGCTCGGTGCATGTTGGGCGTTCTCGGTTCAGCCGGTGCTGCCATCTGTTTGGCGCCCTGTGGTTCTGCTCTCGGAGAGTTGAACCTGGGCCAGGCGATTAACGCAGTCACCGGAACTCGGCTTTGGGCTTTTGTCGTTTCTCTTCCTGGAACGGTTTTGTTTTTACGCGGCTGCGGCCACGGTCGTTGGGCTGCTGTTGTGCAACGGTTCGTACACTTCTCCGCTCACCCACAGGTGATGCAGCAACACCGCCAGCTTTCTCGCGGTCGCCACGATGGCTCGCTTCTTGCCGTTTCTCCCACCACGTTCTGCTAGTTTCAGGCCCCAGCGCCTGAGATCACAGTCAGGACCGAACGGACCCAGAATGTGTTGCGCTCCTTGCACCAACAACGTCCGCAGATACGGATCGCCTTCTTTGCTGATATGCAGCTGCGGCTCGCTCTGCCCCGAGTTTCTGCGTCCCGGCTGCAGCCCCAGATAGCAGCCCACGTCGCGGCTCTTGCCGAAGCGATGCGGATCTTCCAGCGTCAGCAGGAACGTCAGCGCGATCAGCGTGCCTACGCCCTTGATCTGCTTCAGCAGCGCCACCTGCGGATAACTCTCTTGCGCCAGGTTCCCCATGCGCTCGTTGTATTCCGCGATGCGCTCGCTCAGCGCTTCGATTGCGTTCAACAACGGTTCCAAAGCCACTTGCAGTTCCGGACTCAATCCTTCGGCTTTCTCCGGATTCATGTTGCGCACGTTGCAGCCGCGCAATCGCTCCCCGTAACTCTTGGCCAGCCCGCGCGCCGTGTTGACCAGCCCGGTTCGCGCCCGCACCAATCCAGCTCGCGCCCGAATCAGAGTCAGATCGGCTTGCGCCCGCACGCTGCGATGCTTCACCGGATACAGCAACTCCGGATCGATCCGGGCCAGCCGCGCCAGCGTCTGCGCATCCCGCCGATCGTCTTTCTTGCGGCTCTCCCCGATCAGCCGCACCTTGCGCGCATTCGCCACGATCACTTCGTGTCCCAGTTCGCTCAGCAGCCGGCTCACCCAGGGCGAATGCGTCCCGATTTCCACCGCCATCCGACTGCGCGGCATGCCTCCGAACACCTCCCGCATCGCCTTTGGAGTCGTGCCCAGTTTCTGCTCCTGCAGCACTTCACCCACTTCGTCTAGCAGGCAATACCAGCTCGATCGATCGCCCAGATCCAACCCGATCGTTAGTTTCTGTTGGGAAAAATTCCTGATCTGCTTCGCCGCTGCGGTGCTAATCTTCTTCATTGCCGGTCTCCTTTATCTCTTGCGCTTCGAGCGCGTCGACAACTTGGGAGCGTACCGCATCCCGTCGGAGACCGGCCTTCTCATCCCATCTGTTAACATCAATCAACTCCAGTTGTCCGGGATGCGCCCCTCAATTTGGGGTTGTCCTACCATCTTTTGACGACGCCGTGACAATCTTTTGACAAACCTCCGCAAAAAGCGTGCTAGCTTTCCCTCAAAGCCGACCATGCTTCGAGGGACAACACGATTCCCTAAGGAGAAATCGTTATGCACTCCAGCACAGCATCGCAACGCGTTTGGTTGTTGATTTTCTCTATCCTGCTCATCGCCTCCACCTACGCCGCCGCACAGGCCGGCCAACTCGATCCCAGCTTCGGCCAGGGAGGTATTGTAACCACAGACTTCGGGAACCAAATCAATAGCGACGTTGCCACCGCGAACGCTCTGACAATTCAGCCGGACGGGAAGATTGTGGTTTGCGGCGGCGCCCCTGGCACCAATGGTTTTCCCAATGCAACCGTCGCTCGTTACAACCCCGACGGCAGTCCGGACAAAGGGTTTGGAATTGGTGGCGTTACCACAATTCCGGGGCAGTTCGAGATCCTTACCGCGATCGCTCTACAGGTCGACGGTAAGATTGTAGCCACAGGCGCTGCCACCGAGGACATAGACGTCATCCGCTTCAACTCTGACGGCCAGCTTGATTCTACGTTCGGGACCAACGGGATAGCGTCGTTCTTTGCCCTAGGTGTACTGAATAGCGGCATCGTTGTGCAGCCGGACGGCAACATTCTAGTCGGCAATGGTCAGCTGCTGATCCGTTTCTTGCCCAGCGGCCAGCTTGACCTCACCTTCGGCAGCGGCGGGTCGTCGAGGGTTGCTGGCTTCAACCCTACCGCAGTGGCTCTCCTTTCCAACGGAAAGATCCTGGTAGCCTCTGCCCTGATCAGCAGCGGCTTTGAAAACCCTGGCTTCGTTACCCGCTATAACTCGGATGGCAGCCTGGACGCAAGTTTCGGAATTAATGGCCAGTTGTCCGTCCCCGGGCCCGCCAATGCGATGGTTCTTCTAAACGCCGGCAGGTTCGCTGGAGAATTCGTCATCGCCGGGAACCTTACCAGCAGCGTTAACGGACCGGTCAGCGGATTCGCGGTGTCCGGCTATAAGGGCGTCGGCACTGTCGATGCAAGGTTCGGCACGAACGGCGGGGTTGTCACTCCTGTCCCCAATTTCCCCACTATTGCAACTTCGGGCCTTGGGCCCCAGTCGAGCGGCGACATTGTAACCTCAGGCACCGCGTCGACAAGCTCTGTCTCCACCGTGTTTGCGCTCGCGCGCTACACGCCGGCCGGTCGCCTTGATCCCACATTCGGCACCGACGGCATCGTCACAACCTCTTTACCTAACACTAGCCAGGTCTTTACTAATGGTCTCGCAATTCAGTCAGACGACAAGATCGTGGTAGTTGGAAATTACACAACCACAGAGCTTCACGGTCAGTTCGACACCGGCTTTAAGCTAGCCCGGTACCTGGGTCATTAAACTGTGTGCTGGCAGGAGCCTGGCGGTTCCTGCCACTCCAAGCCCAGACCGAACTGTTGCAAAATCGCCATCTCTAACAATGTCGGCGGTGTCAAGCACTTTTCGAGCACACTTCTGCATGCACTCGGAGAAGAGCGCCATTTCGCTCTCGTGGGTGGTTTGCGCTTCCCAACCTGGGCTCGCTTCTAATCGTTGGGGTCAGGAACTCAGTCCGACCCAACCATCTCTTCGATCCCAACCGCGATCATGATTACTTCTTCGAACTCCCCTGCGAAGGGGAGCGGGATGCCCAATCATTACGTCGGTGACTTACTGCACACCACGGCGATTTCCGGGCGCTCCCGCGTGCGAACCGAGCTTTTCGAACTGGCCGTAATCCCAGCCCCGGCGCCACATCCAGTACAGATGCACCGCCAGCTTCCGAGCCATCGCGACCTTCGCGATCTTCCGTCCTCGGCGCAGGGCTAGGTGGAAGAACTTGCTCCGCCACTGCGGTTGGCTTCGCACCGTGACCTGGGCCGCTTCTACCAGCAAGAAGCGCAGCAGCGAGTTGCCCTGTTTGCTGATGTGTCCAAGTCGTCGCCGATCGCCGCTGGATTCTTCCGATGGCACCAGACCCACATAGCTGGCAATCTGTTTGCCGCAGTGAAAGCGTTCGGGAGTTCCAATCACTAGCTCGAAGGCTAAGGCCGTCAGCGGACCCACGCCGGGATGCGTCATCAGTCGCCGCGTTACCGGTCGCTTCTCCACCTCTTCTTCCAAGGCACGGGTCAGTTCCTGGATCTTCGGAGTGAGTTGGTCGAGTACGTCGAGCAAATCCTGGCGTCGTCGGCTTGCCCACGGAGCAAGCACTAAGGACTCCAGTTCGCTGCGACCTGCCGGCCGCCACAGCGCCTTCTTGCGCCGCAGACCTTCGTTGAGCGCCACCACGTGCAGTTGATTCATCACCCGGGTGCGCATCTGCACCAATCGGTGGCGATGCCACAGCAGTTGCCGCAGATCCCGATTCTCTGCGTCCGCTACCCAGATCCGCGGAAAGCGATCTTCTATCAGGAGCTTCAGTACCAACTGCGCATCCTGGCGATCGGTCTTCTGCTTGCGCACTCGTTTCGTCCGAATCTCCGCTGCATCCCCGATCCACAACTCAAACTGCAACTCACTGAGCAATCGTTCAAACCAGCGCGAGTGCCCGCTGGCTTCCATCCCCACACGCACCGTCCGTCCTTTGAGCGAGCCGTAAAATCGCTCGGCTTCCTCGCGGTGAGTGAGCCGCCGTTCGCCCAACTCACCTGTTTCTGTATCCACAAATGCAATTTGCTGAAAGCCCGGATGATAGTCACAACCTATAATCAGCATGTTCGGCTCCTTTCCTCCGAGCCCTTTGGTTGGTTTGCGCCTCCAAAGTTTACTCGGGCCTAGGAGCCGACATTGTTATGGAATCATTTCACTCATTGACCCCGGTCGGGCAAATCTATAAAAAGGCGCCCACTTTTGCGGTAGGTTGTGATTGTTTCGCGCATCGTCAACCTAGCGAAAAGGAGCGCCTTTTATGAGTCAGGAAAAGTATATCGGCATGGACGTGCACCAAGCCACAATCTCGGTTGCCGTGATGGATGCTCAGGGCAAACTGGTCATGGAATGCTTGCTGGAGACCAAGGCGGCCACGATGGTCGAATTCATCCGAGGATTGCAGGGAACTCTGTCGCTAACCTTCGAAGAAGGAACCTCGGCAGCCTGGTTACACGATCTTCTGAAGCCGCACGTCAGCAGGCTGGTGGTCTGCGATCCACGCAAGAACGCTCTATTAAAGGATGGCAACAAGAGTGATCGTGTGGATGCGCGAAAACTCGCCGAGAGGTTTGCGCACCAACCAACTGGAGCCGGACTACCACGGAGAGCACGGGGTGCGAACGTTGAAAGAGACTGAGGGCGCAGCTATCTCACCATCACCCAAGATGTCACCCGCGTCATGAATCGCATCAAAGCGCTGTACCGCAGCTGGGCGATTCCCGTTCGCCGGCACAACCGTCTACGCTCCCCGTCATCGCGCCGAGTGGTTGGCTAAGATCACTGAACCAGGAGTTCGAGTTCGCGCGGAACGGCTCTATCAGCAACTGGACGGGTTGCAACCGGTGCGTCTGGAAGCACGACACGAACTCATGGTGGAGAGTCGCAAACATGCTGCCGTGAAGCGGTTGCGCCAGATTCCTTCGATTGGTCCGATTCGCGCCGCTCTGCTCGTGGCCTTGCTGCAGACCCCACACCGGTTCCGAACCAAGCGACAGCTGTGGGCCTACAGTGGTTTCGCCGTCGAGACTCACGACAGCGGCGAGTACCGCTACGTACGAGGCAAACTGCAACGCAACCGCGAGCGCATCACGGTGTGCGGGCTCAGTGCCAACTACAACAAGGATCTGAAGAATCTTTTCAAAGGTGCTGCCATCTCGGCCAGCACCCGTCCCGGTCCGCTGCGCGACTTCTATGCAGCTCTGATTGCCAAAGGGATGCGGCCCACCATGGCCCGTCTCGCCCCTGGCACGAAAGATGGCCACGATCACGTTAACGATCTGGAAGAAAGGGGTGGACTTCGACGCCAAACAATTAGGTCAGCAAGCAGCTTGAGCCTCTCTGGAGAGGGGCTTCCCATCTCGTAGATTTTCCCGGGTGGGGTCGCTCGGGTTTCCAGAGAGCTCGGTTCGAGGGGAGTATCAGTCAATGAGATCGGGCCCCGTGTGCTTCGGCACCGAGTCACCCAGTACACGCTATGCCCCCTCGGATAACCAGAAATAGCCATAGGCCACGAGCCTCGGATAGAACCATGGTTGCCTTTTGAGCGCCAGTCCGGCTTGCCGCTCTTTCGAACTCGATGGCATCGCCACCCTCGGCGCGGAGGAAACTTACGAGCATGGACAACAGACCAAGCCTCTCAGGCAAGCGAAACTACCGTGGGCTGGAGATCGAGACCAAAACCTCGCCCTCCGGTCGAGGGAGAACTTTTTTCTTGACATCCCTTTTTATAGAACTCATTGACCCTCAATGAGTGTTATGGGGAGTGGGTGTTGAAAAAGTCACGTCGATTAGCAGGATGAGATTCTGCAGAAGCATGTTAGAAGGAAGTGATCCTGCCCATGCTCTGTTGGATTCTCATCGTCGGAGGCCTGCTGATCATGATGGGGCACCACGACCGCACTGAGGCGTTGTTCTATTACTTCCGCCTGGAAGATCAAATTCCCGAGAACCACCTGCTGCGGCTGATCGACAAGCACATCAGTTTTGACTTTGTGCGCGAGCGATTGAAAGACAGCTACAGCGAGACGGGCCGGGCCTCGATCGATCCCGAACTGCTGCTGCGCATTCTGCTGATCGGCTATCTGTATGGCATCACCAGCGAACGCAAACTGGTGGAGGAACTGGGCATGCATCTGGCTTGGCGGTGGTTCACCGGGCTGGGGTTCGATCAGGAGATTCCGCATCACTCCACGTTCTCCAAGAACCGGCACGGGCGGTTTCAGGAATCGAACCTGTTTCGAGGAGTTGTTTGAGCGCATCGTAGCGCAGTGTATGGCGGTGGGTCTGGTGGAGGGGGAGCACCTGTCGGTCGATGGCAGCTTTCATGGCGAACGCGAGCCATCACAGTCGTATCCCCCGCGAACAGTTCACAGAGGCAGCGCAAGTGAACTACGGGGCGCGCAGTACCTGGAAGAACTGGAGCAGGAGAACGCGATGGCGGAGCCCATCCATCAGCAAGACAAGGTGTCGACCACCGACCCGGATTCGACGTATCTGACCAAGGGAAATCGCGCTGCCGAACTGGGTTACTTCGATAATTATCTGATCGACAAGGAAAGCTGTGTGATTGTGGGGGTGCAAGCGACGGCCGCCCGCTTGAGTCAGGAGACCGTGGCCGCGCAAGACATGCTCACCCGCTTCACCGCATGGCAAGGCGGAGCCGGAATCGCTGGCGGCCGACACCACCTACGGCAAAGGGGAGTTCTTGCAATGGCTGGCGGACCGGAGCATCACCCCTTACGTGAGGCCCGCGACAGTATCCACCGAAAGAGGAGTCCATTCTAGGGCCCCCAGCGTTTCGCTTAAGAACCGGAACACAATCGCTACATCTGTCCTGCTGGCCAGCCCCTCAACTACGGGGGTCGAGTTTATCGGAATCGGGCCTTTAACTACATTGGAACCCGCAAACGTTGCGGTACCCGTGCGCTCAAGGTCCCAATGCACCAGTGCCGCTTTTCCGGTCTCTTAACATCCACCAGCACGAAGCCGCCCGGCAACGTGCCCGGGAGTTGGCCAACACGGAACAGTTCGCGAAGGCACAGCGACAAAGAAAGAAGGTGGAAGCCTTGTTCGCCGAACTGAAGAATCAGATCGGGCTGCGCCGCCTGCGCCTGCGCAGACTCAAGTTCGTGCGCGAGCAGTTCTTCCTGGCAGCGGCTGCGCAGAACATTAAGCGACTGGTGCGGTTCCTCCACCAACCGGCAACACCCGTTCTGCCCGCCACCACTTAACCGAACGGACAAAGACAAAC